>CAVZJO010000014.1:0-166630 GCA_963775635.1 uncultured beta proteobacterium
TAAATGCGAGTCGAATTTGTTGTGTTGTTTGGAGCATTGATTCCACGTCGCGGGCATCGCAAAGGTCACTCAGTTCCGAGACTGGGAGTCGTTATCGTTGCTTCAACTGCGTCACGATCACGTCCACGATCCGTTCGGCGGCCTTCCCGTCCCACCGTTCTGCGCCTCGCGTGGTCGAAGCCTTTGCCGCCATGAACGTCTGTTGCGATTCCGATGATCGTATCCGGGTTGGTACCGGCGAGGACATTGGTCCCTTCGCTGATCGTGATCGGTCGCTCCGTGTTCTCTCGAAGCGTCACCACGGTACGCCGAGTGCGGTCGTCTCCTCTTGCCGGCCTCCGCTGTCCGTCAGAACGATCGCCGCGTCCTTCCAGAGGTTCAGGAATCCATGTACGGGAGTGGTCCAGTCACTCGACATTCGGACCAAGCGATATCCCGAACTTCTCGAGGTTCGCGCGCGTTCGCGGGTGCAACGGAAACACTAGCGGAACATAACTTGAGATCTCTCGCAACGCGATCGCTAGCCCCGAGAGCGTTTCGGCGTCGTCGACGTTTGAGGGTCGATGGAGCGTCACGACACCATATTTCCGGCGTGTGAGCTTGTACCTCGAGAGACTGAACTTGCCCGCGTCTATCGTCTCGAGTTGGGCGCGCTGGTAGAGGAGGTTGTCGATCATCACATTCCCGACGAAATGGATGGCGGTTTCGGGCTTACCTTCGCGGCGCAGGTTCTCCACTCCGCTTGGCTCCGTCACGAAGAGCCAGTCCGAAATGGCGTCGGTCACGATGCGATTGATCTCCTCCGGCATTCCATGTCGCCGCTTCGAAGACCCGCCTCCACGTGAGCTACTGGAATCAATAGCTTCTTGGCTGCCAACGAACAGGCGACGGTCGACGTGACATCACCGACAACAACCACGGCATCCGGCGGCTCGCTGATGCACAATTTCTCGAATTCGACGAGGATCTTCGCCGTCTGTTCCGCGTGACTCCCGCCTCCAAGGCCCATGAACACGTCTGGAGCCGGAATGCCCAATTCATCGAAGAAGACGTCGTTCATATCCCGGTCGTAGTGCTGCCCGGTGTGGATTAGCTTGTGCTGAAGTCGCCCGTCGGCCTTCAGCGGCGCGGACGATCGGGGCAATCTTCATGAAGTTCGGCCGCGCTCCGGCGACCAGGTACGACCATCTTCAACGGAATTCCTTCTTGTGCGCGTGTGGCTTGAGACGCGACCTGCGATGGTACCGAATGATGCAATTCGGATCGGGTAAGACGATTGGAACGCGAATGTCGGGAGCGTCACCCGAGCGACGAATAGGGAAGAGATTGTGTGGTCGCGACGGACTTACAACTGCTGCCAATCAAGCGTCGCTGATGGTTGGGGCAATTGTTCGCAGGTCCGTCGCTCCCGCATTGGAGCCGAAGGACGGTCTTTGTGCGAATGGACCCGCACATCACCCCTCCTGAAGTCATTGAGGAGATCGCGATTGCCGCTTGCTTCAAGCCACTGTCGGCGCCAATCGGCAACCGCTGCCGGATCTGCCCCTTGCCAACCGCGGCGGCCGCAGGTCGGAAAGCCGCGCTTCTACGGAAAAGTCACGCGCCAGCCAGCCCCTGGATAGCGTGAAGGGCGGACACGTGAGCGGTCAGTATCATTAGCATTTCCACTCAGAAGGTGACGATCCAAGCTTTCCCTTCGGACACCCACATTCCATCCCCTTCGGGCGAAACACATGTCCGACCTCGGTGCTGCACGGCGTCACGCCTCGGAGTGTGGATCAAAGAGCAAGAAATGCGAAAAACAAACAGAAAGTGCTACGTCTGTGGTACGGCGGAGAACCCCATTGTCATCGTTGAGGCTCCAATCGAGAAACGGTTCGGGATGCCTGTGCTTCCTGCGACGGCTTACGAATTGGCGCCTGCCGATCGTGCGGAACACTCTATGTGGATTGTGACGCAACGGACGAGTATCTCGCATCGCTGTACCGAAGCGAGACCACAGCGTGGCAGAAGTCGTTCCAGGAACAAGCCGGTTCTGTTGGCGAACTGATCGGGTCGAGCCGGGTGCCCGAGTTTCGCGCGCACTGGCGTGAACTCACGAGGATCCGCGCGCCGAGGGTCGGGGACGAGCTGTTAGACTTGGGTTGCCAGACGGGCGAGTTCGGTTCGATCGCCCAGGCCGACGGCGTCACGCCACATGGAGTCGAACTCTCGGCCGACTACGCCCATCAGGCACTCGTGAAGTGGGGCGGAAGAAGCCGGATCAGTCCGAACCCCTGACCGCGGAGAGCTTTGCGGGGCGAGCGGTTTGCCTTCGTGACCGCCTTCGAGACGCTGGAGCACATGGCCGACCCGCGCGCATGCCTGAAGTTGTTGCGGAACCTTACGGCCCCGGACGGGGTTTTGCCCTTTCAGTGCCCTCGACGCACTACTTCTGGTGGAAGTTCAGGTGATTTCAGCACTGCGTCGTAACCCCGGACTTTTCAAGTCGTTCTGCGGGGCCGGGCTGCAACGTATTCGAAGCAGATCCTGCCGCATACGCACCTCTTCAATTTCTCTCCGCGCTCGATCCGCCTGTTGCTGGAACAAACCGGGTTCCGCGTCGAGTCGGTGAGGGCCGTGGGCTGGGTGGGTCGGTCATCGCTCCTCGAGTCGCTTTGTGATGGCTAATGACGTTTCCGGAGGGCGGTACGGCATCGCGCCCAGCTTGCTGGCCATCGGGCGTCCCGATTGAGCTTGAGTCCCGACAGAACCTGGACAAGGTGGGTCCGCCGCTCTCAGATTTGCCCGAGCGGGCTCGGTAGACTTACATATCGCGGCGCCCGAGGGCGAACGATCTGCTGCGCACCGGGCATCCCGGCGATGGAACCGCGTCTGCGTGCCGCAGTTCGCCTGGCGCAGTGCTTAACGAGATGAAGACGGCTGGAGTTGCAGCTCGGCCTCGATGCCGTGGCATCCGTGCTGACGAGGTGGCCTGGGCGGGTTCCCGATCCTGCTGCTGCTCGCCTGCGCTGGCGCTACGGCAAAGAGGCATTCGATTTAGCCACCGCGGCGATGAATCTGTCGATGTACCTCACCCTGCTGATGATGGCCAGCTTTCCGCTTCTGCCGCCAGCGGTTGTCGCGGCTAGACGGTGCAGGGGCGCGCGGCTGAATCATCTCGTCCGGCGCAGTGACGGCGCAGCTGGTTCGCGACCATCTACAACTTGTTCGCGTGCTCGTCTGCGTCGGCGTCTTGCTGGCGGTCGCGATGCTGGCCGCCGCTGACGAAATATTTCCGGCGCTCGCAGCGAGCCATCGAGACGACCTGAGGATTTGGCTCGGCATGTTCGCGGTCTACGCGCTCTCGCAGGTTCCGTTGGCGCTATGGATGGGTGTCGCGCAGGCGCTGGGGGGTTCCGGCAAGTATTCTTCGTTACCGCCGTCCGAGGGCTGTCGCATTGGCTCGGTCCCGTCCTGGACTGGTTGGGCGCCACGGCGGGGGTCACGATCGCGATTGCGTTGGCCACGGTCATCGGGTCCCAAGTCGCGGTCCGTAGGTGTTCGCCCGTCGCGAGATGAGGCACCGCGTGGCGGGCTCCTGCATGGGGCGGCAGCGCCCGCCGTGTGCTGTTGCCGAACCTCTCGGCATTTCTTCTGGGATTGCTCAGTGCCGGCGCAACGATATTGCCGGTCACGCTGATGGGTCGGTATTCGCCCGAGAATGTCGGGGCTTCGAATGTAATCGTCGGAAGATCGAACGCGTTGGCCGGCCTCGCAGCTGCCGCGTACTTCCCGCGCAGCCTTGCATTGGGCCCGACCCTCGAGAGGCCCGATGGGCTGGCTGCTTACTGCTGGACATCGCGCGCCGTGTTGGAGTGTTGACCTTGCCGGTTGTGCTAGGACTCACTGGCTGGGTTCGCATGCGCCGTTGTCAGCGGCCGTTAGTCTGGACAACTGCACTGGTCTTCGCCGGAGCGGGCTTGCGACTTGGCGCGCTGGGCACGCAGCACGTCGCGCTGTACCAACAGCGGCCGCACCTGAACTTGATTTCGGCGACGGCGGAAGCCGTAACGGCGCTCGCGGCGCTACTGCTACTGCTGCCGCGCCTGGGCCTACCAGCCTTGGGGTGGGCGCTGCTGGCGGGGGGGGCGCTGAGGGTCGGGATCGCGTTTGGACTCGAGCGGCATTGGCTGGCTAAATGGTGACCTTTTTGAGGTCTGACTTGATGTCCCTTCGGCTGTCTTTCGGCAATTTGACGGCACTAGTGGTGTTTGCGCAGGCTGCGATCTATCTCTTTGTTGCACCTGTAGCCGTAACCGTGATGGACGGAACATGGGACGACTACGTCTGGATCATGATCCAGTTCTTCATCTTTTTCTGCGTACCGCTCGCAACGATTCTCGCGCTAATGGTGCGCCAAAAGCCACTCCCAATTTCGAAAGTGGAGGTCGACGATTGTCGGTTGGCTTTGTTGGCTTTGTTCTCGATTGGATTCGAGCTCGCGTATTGGCACACCATATTCTCGGTCGATCTGATCACACGAAGAATCGGGACGGAGGTTATCGCTGAAGCCTTCGCTGCTCTGTCGTTTCCTCAGCTACTAATCATCAGATTGCACGACACAGTTGTGATTGCAATGCCCGCGTTGCTCCTTTTAGTGTGTTTGCGTGCGGTCAGAAACTCGCAGCGCATCGCCGGATGGTGTTTGTTTGCTTTAGCCATCGCTTCGTTCGCGGCTCATACGCTCCTCAACAGCAGATTGCAGTTTGTTTTGGGTTTGCTACTTCTTGCGGCGGTCCTTTTTCAGATAGTCAAAGTTGAGTTGAAGGCAACGGCAATAATTCGTGGGCTGCTAGCCTGCATTGCGGTGCTCTATGCGTTGACGGTGATCTCCAACCTGCGCAACGTTGTCGCAACTGACGGCGAGTTGACGTTTGCGGCCCTGGATCCAATATCGCTAAGTGACGATCCGGCCCTTCAGACTGCGTCCGCGCTCTTTGCGCGTGAGTGGATACATCGGCTTGATTGCGCTGACTTGGTGCAACGTATGAATGATTCTCTCGAGACCGAAGGCTTTGAGTGGGGGCGAGCTTGGTATTACCCGGTGTTCATGCTCTATGGGGCGTTAAGCGACCCGGCGAAGTACGAGTATTTGAAGCGGGACGCGATGACAACCGCCAAGGCGTATCTCATCGAGCGACACACAGATCTCGACCTTCGGGACTACTACTCCTGCGCGCTGAGTGATGCCTACGCAAATTTCTGGGTATTCGGATATTTGATCGCAGCGATTTACTTCGGGGTTGCCGTCACACTAGTGCAGCGGGCCCTTTCCTCTCGCTCTCCCGTCGCGTTTATTGTTGGGATTCTTGCATTCGCCCACGTTTCCGCTTTTGAGCTAGAACTAATCACACATCTAGTTGGCTGGGTGCGCGTCATTCCTGTAGCCGCGGTCCTGCTCGCCATTAATCCTATATCGCGAATTCATAGAACCGCGCAACTTTAGCCTCAGCCTATGAAACGAATCAGGAAGGTGGTCTTCTTCGTGCGGACCAGTGAGCCCGGCAATCTTGGTTTGATTGGTTTTTATCGTGACGATTTGCGCGTGCTGCGCGAACTCGGTTTCGAAGTGGCGGTCGTCACACGCGTGCGCGACCTGCCGCAAGCACGAGGCGCGATCTCTTCTACGCGTGGTGGTTCGGCTTCGGCTTCTTCGCCGTGCTATGGGCGCGGCTTCTGTGGCGGCCGTCAATTCTGGTCGGCGCCGTGCACACCGGTGAAGGCGGCGGGAGCATCGATGACTCGCCTTGGCACAAACGGCTGTTGATGAAGGCGGCGATGAGGCTTGCCACGCGCACGCTTTTTATCTCGCACACCGACTTCGCGCGGTTGGGTGGCGCGCGAGCCACGGCCCCATCGGTTGCCTACTGCGCGGTTGACCTGCAGACGCACCGGCCCGGCACCGTCCGGTGCGGAAGCTGGTGCTGTCGATCTCCCACCTGACACCGGAAAACGTTCAGCGCAAAATGGTGCTGGAGTCGATCGACGCCTTCGCGCGCTTCCATCGATCGCACTCCGACTACCATCTACGTAATCGCTGGAGTGCACGGCGCCGGGCTGGCCGCGGTTCGCGCGCGCATCGCCGCGCTCGGTCTGACTGATTCGGTCGAACTGCCTGGCCGCGTGTCGTTCGAGCGCAAGCTGGAACTGCTGCAGACAGCGACTGCTTACCTTCAGCCGTCGCGCTGCGAGGGTTTCGGCCTGGCAATTCTCGAGGCTGCCGCCTGCGGCTGTCCGGTGGTAACCAACCGCGAGCCTTGCATCCGCGAAATCAACGGCGACGCCGTGCTCTACGGCAGACACCGAGGAGGAACTGGCGGCGCGGCTTGCGGCGCTGGCAGACGATCCGGCGCTGCGCGCAGAAATGCGTGAACGCGGTCTGGCCAACGCTAGGCGCTTTTCATACGAAGCGCGGCGCGAAACGCTGCGCGAAGTGCTGCGTTCTGTCGGTGCGCTCGAGGGTCCGGCACTGACGCCGAGTGCAGGCGATTCTCGCCCGGCGGTGAGCTAGGCGATGTGCGGCATCGCAGGCTTCTCGGGGTCGTTTGCGCCGGAGTTGCTGGCGCGAATGAACGCGGCGATCGCGCACCGAGGGCCAGACGGCGATGGACAGTTTTGTTGCCGGCCGAGGGAATTGGCTTGGCCCATCGGCGGCTGGCGATTATCGATTTGTCGCCCACAGGCGCGCAGCCGATGACCGACGAGGCCTCCGGCGTGACGCTGGTGTTCAACGGCGAGATTTACAACTACCGCGAGCTGCGCGCGGAGCTGAAGCGAAGCCGGCGTACGCTTCTCGCGGTCTCTCCGACACCGAGGTCATCCTGCAGCGCTACCTTGCGCGCGGCGCCGCAATGTTGGAGGACCTGAACGGGATCTTCGCGATCGCGCTGTGGGATCCGCGCGACCGCTCGCTGCTGTTGGCCCGCGACGGCGCCGGCGTCAAGCCCTGTACGTCGCGCAGACGGCCACAGGCGTGATGTTCGCGAGCGAGTTGAAGTCACTGCTGGCATATCCGGGCCTTGACCGTACACTGGACGTAGCAGCAGTCTGGTCGCACTTGACTTACTCTGTGGGCGCCCACGACCGCAGACGATGCTCAAGTCCGTGCGCAAACTGGAGCCTGGTCACGCGCTGCGGATCGAGGCGGGACGCATTACCCGCAAATGGTGTTTCTACGAGCTTCCCTATCCGGCGCCGCGCTTCCAAGGCTCGTGCCGACGAGGCGCGCGCGGCAACTGCGTGCGTCGCTGCAGACGGCGGTCACACGCCAAATGGTGGCCGACGTGGAGGTCGGCGCGTTCCTTTCCGGCGGCCTGGATTCGAGCGCGGTAGTGGCGTTTGCGCGCGGCCAGGCACGCAATGGGCGGCTGGCCTGCTTCACGATCGAGACCTCACACTCGGCTGCGGAGGAGGGCTTCGTCGACGACCTTCCGTATGCGCGCAAGGTGGCCGCGCAACTTGGGCGTGGACCTGCACACGATCCGCGTCGGCCCGGAGATCGTCGACCGCTTCAAAAGATGATCTGGCATCTCGACGAGCCGCAGGCCGATCTGGCGCCGCTGAACGCGCTGCTGATCTGCGAACTGGCGCGCGCGCACGGGATCAAGGTGTTGCTGTCTGGTGCCGGAGGCGATGACATCTTCAGCGGCTACCGCCGCCACTACGCGCTGATGCAGGAGCGCTGGTGGGCTTGGCTGCCGGCACCAGCGCGACGCGCGATTGCCTCGGGCGCGCGGAGCCTCCCGGCGGGCGGTTCGCTGGCACGCCGTGTCCGCAAGGCACTGGGCGACGCCGGGCTCGATGGCGACGAGCGACTGATCAGCTATTTCAACTGGCTGCAGCCCGCCGAAGGCGCTGCGCCTCCTGTCGCGCTGCTGCCGCGGCCGAGGTCGCAGACTTCCATCCGGCGCAGCCGCTGCGGGCAAGCCTGGCGTCAATCGCCGCCGAGCGCGAGCCGCTCAACCGCATGCTGTTTCTGGAGGCCAAGCATTTTCTGTGCGACCACAACCTAAACTACACGGACAAGATGGGAATGGCCAGTCGGCGTCGAGGTGCGCGTGCCGTTTCTCGATCCGGATCTCGTGGCCTTCGCCGCCGGCCTGCCGCCGGCATTCAAGCAGCGCGGCCGAGAGGGTAAGTGGATTTTCAAGCGCGCCATGGAGGGCGTCCTGCCGCACGATGTGATCTACCGGCCGAAGACCGGCTTCGGCGTTCCGCTACGACGCTGGCTGCGGCATGAACTCAAGCCGCTAGTCGATGACGTACTGTCGCCGACCAGCCTGCAACGGCGCGGTCTGTTCGACCCGGAGGCGGTAGCAGCGTTGCGCGCGGCCGATGCCGCCGGCCGCGTCGACGCTGCTTACCCGATCCTGGCGCTGTGCTCGATCGAGGTCTGGTGCCGCCGATTCGTTGACGATGTCGTTCAGTTAACGCCGAGGTCCGCATGAAAGCGGACAAACAATCCGTCCACGATTTCTGGGATGCTGCCTCTTGCGGAGAGGCGATGTACCTGCAATCCAAGGACTATGCCGCACAGGCCAAGGAAACGCTACGAACTCGAGCCCTATATCGAGACGTTTGCCGACTTTGAAGCCGCACGCGGGCTCGACGTTCTGGAGATCGGCGTTGGTCTTGGTGCTGACCATCAGCGATATGCCGAGGCCGGGGCGCGGCTGACCGGTGTCGATCTCACTGAGCGCGCGGTAGCGCACACGCGTCAACGGCTGGCGGCCTTGAACTTGGATCGGAGCTGCGGACAGCGGACGCCGAGAATCTCCCTTTCGGGGATGCCAGCTTTGACAAGGTCTATTCGTGGGGTGTGTTGCACCATTCGCCCGAATACCCGAAAGCGATCGAGGAAGTCTGGCGGGTACTGCGCCGTGGAGGAACGCACGCATCATGATTTATCACAAGTACAGCATCGTGGGATACATGCTGTGGATGCGGTACGGGCTCTTGGCCGGACGCCCGGCCGCACGTTGGCGGACATCTATGCCAATTACTTCGAAAGCCCAGGCACTAAGGCATACTCGGTTGAAGAGGCTCGCGACCTATTCGCGCTTTTTTCTACGGTTGAGATCGGGACGGTGCTTACGCACGGTGACTTGTTGGTCTCCGCCGCAGGGCAGCGTCATCGCGGTTCGTCATTGACGATCGCCAGGGCACTGTGGCCGCGCTGGCTGATCCGCAGGCTGCTGCCGCGCCACGGGCTGTTCATGCTGATCAAGGCCACGAAGTAACGGACGAGTGAAACAAGTCCTGCAGAATCTGAGAGACGGCTCTACTGCGTTGGCCGATGTACCGGCGCCACTGGTCGCGCCCGGCACGCTGCTGATCGCGACCGTCGCGCACGCTGGTCTCGGCCGGCACCGAGCGGATGCTGGTCGATTTCGGCCGCGCCTCGCTGATCGACAAGGCGCGCCAGCAGCCGGAGAAGGTGAAGAAGGTGCTCGACAAGGTCCGCACCGACGGCCTGTTCGCCGACGCTCGAAGCGGTCCGCAGCAAGCTCGATCAGCCGCTGCCGCTCGGCTACTGCAATGTCGGCACGGTGGTCGAGGTCGGCGCAGGGCGTGGAGGGTTCGCGCTCGGCGACCGCGTGGCGTCCAACGGCCCGCATGCCGAGATGGTGCGCGTGCCGCAGAACCTCTGTGCGCGGGTGCCCGACGAAGTCGACGACGACGCGGCGGCCTTCACGGTGCTCGGCGTCGATCGGGCTGCAGGGCATCCGGCTGGCGGCGCCGACGCTCGGCGAGAGCCGTGGTCGTCACCGGGCTCGGGCTGATCGGCCTGATGACGGTGCAGCTGCTGCGCGCCAATGGCTGTCGCGTGCTCGGCATCGACCTCGATCCGACGAGGCTGCGCGCTGGCGCAGCAGTTCGGCGCTGAGATCGTGCGACCTTCGGCCGCGGCGAGGACCCGGTCGCGCGCGGGCTGGCGTTTTCCCGCGGGCGCGGCGTCGATGCGGTGATCGTCACCGCATCGACGCAAGTCGAGCCTGCCGATCGAGCAGGCGGCGAAGATGAGCCGCAAGCGCGGCCGCATCGTGCTCGTCGGCGTCACGGGGCTCGAGCTGAACCGCGCGCGACTTCTACGAGAAGGAGCTGACGTTCCAGGTTTCCTGCTCCTACGGCCCGGGCCGCTACGATCCCAGGTACGAGGAGCAGGGCCAGGACTATCCGCTCGGCTTCGTGCGCTGGACCGAGCAGCGCAACTTCGAGGCCGTGCTGGAGATGATGGCGTCGGGCGCGCTCGACGTGCGGCCGCTGATCAGCCATCGATTCCGTGTCGACGACGCGGCAGGGCCTATGAGGTGCTTGTCAACGAGCGCAACGCGCTCGGGATCGTACTTGCCTACGAAGGTGCGTCCGATCCTGCGCGGCTACGCGCGACGTCGCGACCGTTGCTGGCGCGCTGCGTCCCCGGGCCCCCTCGACGGTCCCTGCGGAGCAGTCATTGCGATGGTGGGGGCTGGCAACTACGGCTCGCGCGTGCTGATTCCAGCGTTTAAGGCAGCAGGAGCAGCGTTGGACACGATCGTCACGAGCGCAGGTGTTAGCGGTTTTCACCACGGGACTAAGGGCGGGTTCGCGATAGCTTCGACCGATTTCGCGCGCGACGTGCTCGATCAGTCCCGCGCCAACGCTGTCGTGATCGCGTCACGCCACGACACACATGCCCGTTTTACCGCGCAGTCGATCACTGCAGGCAAGCATGTGTTCGTCGAAAAGCCGCTGGCGATAACACTGGAGGGAGTGGCGCAGGTCGAGTCTGCGCTAGAGAGGCGATCGCGGCGGGCCGCAATCCTTTGCTGACTGTCGGCTTCAACCGTCGATTTTCGCCACTGGTGGTGAAGCTGCGGCAGTTGCTGGCGCCGATCGAATGCGCCGTGCGCCATGATCTACACGGTCAATGCCGGCGCGATCCCGCCTGAACACTGGACCCAGCAGCGTGAACGGGCGGCGGCCGCCTGATCGGCGAGGCCTGCCATTTCATCGATCTGCTGCGCCATCTCGCGGGCCACCGGTAATGAAAGCCAGATCGTCGGCATGGGTCGGCATCCAGCGTTGGCGAAGACCGACGACAAGGCTGCATCACGCTGCGCTTCGCTGACGGCTCGATCGGCACGGTGCATTACCTGGCCAATGGCGGCAAGCGGTTCCCCAAGGAGCGTCTCGAGATCTTCTGCAACGACGGCGTGCTGGTGCTCGACAACTATGTGCGTTTACGTGGCTTCGGATGGAAGGGGTTTACTGGCATGCGGCTGTGGCGGCAGGACAAGGGCCAGGCGGCCTGCGCAGCTGCGTTCGTGGAAGCCGTGCGCCGCGGCGGGCCAGCCCCATTCCGGTGGACGAGATCTTCGAAGTGTCGCGCCTGGTGATCGATCTCGCGGATCGGGATCGCTAGGCGCGCCCGACTTCTCGGCAATCCAGCGCGCCAACGCAGGGCGAGGGCGACAAGCGGCAAGCACGCGATTGTCAATGCGCAGCTTCGCCGCGCAGCCAATCGGCCGCGGCCATGACGCAAGGGCAGAAGCCACAGCAGGTTGATCGTGCCGATGGCCAGTGTCACTGGCTCGATGGGCGTCAAGGCGCGCGCGGCGTGCTGATACGCATGACTGCGATGTGCTTGATAGACGCGTTCGCCGCGATCGAGCCGGCGGAGCAAGGTGACGGTGGCGTCGACGATGAATGCGCCGAGCAGGATCAGCCAAGCACCAAAACAAGCGTCGGCGACTTTGTGAGGCGGCGAGCACGTGAGTACGCCGAACACCACGCCGAGAAAGCCGCTGCCTGCATCTCCCATGAAGATCTTCGCTGGCGGGAAGTTCCAGACAAGAAATCCAGCGCTGGCGGCTGCGAGCAGAAGATAGAGCAGCGCGCCTGATTTATGGCCGAGGATCAGCGCGACACTGGCGCCGCCGACGCAAACGGTGACGGCTTCGATGGCCGCGATGCCGTCGATGCCGTCCATGAAGTTGTACAGGTTCAGGAACCAAACGATCATCATGCACCGAATACCTGGGCCGCCCAGCCAGAGAGGACTACAAAGCCGAGGACCGGCAGCGCCGGCATACCTCCGAGCGCGGCGAGGGCAGCAACCGCAGCGAGGAAGTGCGCGGCCAGCCGCGCTCGTCGCCGAAAGTGGCAAGTGATCGTCCCAAAAGCCAATCACGGCCGTGATTGCGCCGCGATAGCAACAGTGCGATTGCGGTGGTGGCAGGCAGCTGACCTTGAACTGCGATCGTCGCGACGCCCAGCATGAAGGCCACCACGATTGCGAGTCCTCCGCCACGCGGCGGTGGGCACGTGATGCGAACTGCGACTGTTCGGAACGTCGAGCACGCCTGCTTCAGCGCATAGCGCGCAACGCCCACGCAAGTACCGTCGAAACGAGAAACGTGGCAGCGCCAGGTAAAACGGCGTCATGCTCTCGTGCCTCGAAAGAAAGGACTCGGCGGCGCGCGCTAAGCCTTCGTCAACCGTGATCGGGGGCGCCCAGCCAAGGTCGCGACACAGGGCGCCGATGTCAACCTGAAGCGATTCACACAGGCGCCGGGCGGCGTCGCCTCGACCGATCGCAGCGGTGATGGCGTGAAGAGCCCAAGCGGGCACAGGTAGCAGGCGCGGCCTCACGCCCAGTGCGTGCGAGAGTCGTCGGACGAGTTCGGCGGTCGAAGGTCTTCGCCGTCGCTAACGAGGAACGTGCGCCCAGGCGCCGCAGGGTGGTTGACACAAGTCACAACTAGATCTACCAAGTTGTCGATCGCGACCAGGCTGCGCCGATTCTGGTTGATCAGGCCAAAGGGCAATGGTTGACGCTGCGCCACGGCTCGCATCAGCCGCCCGAAGTTAGCCTTGACGCCCGGGCCCGTAAACAAGCGGCGGCCGAATAATTACCAGCTCCATTCCGGTGTCGGCGCAGAACGCCGCTAAGTGCGCGTTCGGCCTCGAGCTTCGACTGGCCATAATCGTCCGCGGGAACTGGCGGCCGAGTCGGCATCGAGGGGTTGTCCCGAGAATACTTTTTTCGCCGAGAACTTTGATCGAGCTGAGATAAATGAAACGTCGAGCGCCCGCAGCGCGCGTCTGGCGCGCGAGCGCGAGGGAGCCTTAGACATTGGCCGCGCGGAACTGCCCGAGCGGGTGCGTCGCCGGTATCGTGCATCACATGCACGCGCGCAGCAGATGCACAACGACTTCCGCAGCAGCAAGGATCGGCCAGCGGAGGCGGAGTCGACCCTCCAAGATCGTTCATGTGAACGAGAGCGCACCTGGTGCCGGCAGGGTGGTGAGCGGCCGACCGAGTCGCCGCGAAGACTTCATGCCCTCGACGGCAAACCGGCGCGATCAAGCCCCGCCCGACAAAGCCCGAGGCCCCGTGACCAAAACTTTCATGGGACGCTTCGGAGCCGCCATTCCGCAGATGCCCATTTGCTAGCCGAACGCTGGCGAGGATCGGCGGCGAGGCGACGGGTATCGTCTCGACGCGAGTAACGCTCGATGAAACTCGGGCGCGGCGTCGAGCTCAGGCGCAGATTGGAAAGTGCCCGCAATGCGTCGTCAGCATCGCACGGGTCGAAAAACGGCCGAATTGACGATCTCGCTGTTGCACGAAGTCCGCAGCATAACCGGCAACACCCGCCCAAACGGGCTTTCCGAGAGCGCCGTATTCGAAGATCTTGGAGGGCAGCACCTTGCGGAAGGCCGGGTAGTCGTTTAGGTGAAGGAACAGAACGTCGGCCTTGAGGCTGGCGGCCACCAAATCGCTTCGTTTTACGGGCTGCTGCAGGATGACGTTAGCTAGGCCTCGCCGCGCGATTTCTGCGCGTAGAGCGATCGACGCGTCCACCGTCGCCGATAATCCGGAAGCGAAAAGCCGAGCAATCGTTCTGCGAGCGCCGGCACGATCAGGTGCAGACCTTGACCCTCGCCGATGTTGCCGGCATAGAGCATTTCCGTGACGGTCGTCGTCCTCTTGCTTGCGATGGCACCGGACCGACGTCGATGAATTCATCGTCGATTCCGTTCGTGAAGAATGTAAGCGGCACCCTGCGGGTAGCGGCGTCGAGAAGTACTCGCGAAACCCTTCAGAAACAAGGTTGATCCGACTGGGCGCGTCTGCATCGTCCAGCGCTCAAGCGCGCTAAAGGGCCCAACAGCCAGGCGCGCCGATGCGCGCAGGAAGTACGTCGCCGATGGTGTCGACAAAGATATCGCGGATGTCCAGGTAGAGAGGTAATGCCCTTCCATCGTGCGAATACCGAGCCAAGCGAAGCTGTCAGCAGCCGCGACGACGTCGCGAGAACGCCGTCGTACCGTCGTCCCCGAAGATGTTGAAAGACCTGATGGGCATATGCGATAAATGCCTGCGCGACTGATCCCGCATGCCGCTGCGATGGGCGGGCAGCTCAAAGCGCCTGGACCTTCAGACGGCCGTTAGCTTGTTGCACGGAGTCTGCCGCACGCGTAGCTGCCATAGCGATTGGGCTGTGTGGTCAGGACATCGAGTTGAAGCGTGGGATCGGCCTCGAGAAGGGCGCGCGCGAGAGGCGTCGCTCGGAAGGAGCCCGCGCACAGGTCGGGCTCGAAATAGAAGGAGAGAAACAGGATCTTCAATGTCGATCTGTCCAGCAGATCGCCACTTCGAGCGGGCGCTCGAGAAGTCAACACGGATGCATGGTTGTTGACGCTTCTGCCAAATTCCGGGTGCCAAGTGGAGGCGCAAAACGAGAGGCTGCCGCGCTGAACTCGAACTGACGCGCGCTTCCCGTCGGGCAGGTTCAATTGAAGCCGTTGAGCATCGTTCCTGTCGGGCCGTACGATGACATCGGGATGAATATGGTAGTGAGCTGCCGCGTGCTGGAATCGACCGACTACATCGTCCCTAATTTGAACGTCCGAGACGGTCCACGTCCAACTGCGCCTGTGAACGGCGCCTCCAAGCAAATGTCGGTATCCGTCGTGCTGCGCTCGGATCACGATCCGATCAGAATCAGCATCCACGTCGAGTAACTCAGGTGATGCCCTGCGACCTACCCGAAATCCGGCCCATGTGTCAGAGGAGTTTCGGCGGTCGACAATCACCGTGTTATGGGCGGCAGTGCCGCGCTCCGTGCCGCGCTGCGGACCCCGCTCGTAGGTGGACGTGCCGGGATTCACCAAGACTCGGCGGCCGTGCAGGCAAAGTTCAAAGCTGAGAGTATCAGCGTGCGCATGCCCTGGCTGATAAGCGGGACCAACTTTCGCGACGTCGATGATCGCAGCGCACCGGTGACCGAGATCGATCTTCAAGTAGCCGCTACTCGATAGCCTCACCAGCGACGGCGGTGGGGTGGAAGGTTGCCAGTCCTCGGGCGGAACACCTACGTTCAACGCATAGGTCATGACGGAACGCAGATCTGGCGCAATTCCCATCGCGGCGTCGTTGAAAAAGGCGATTCCGCCGTCCGGATGGGTCATGGTCGCGTACCAGCCTAATCCTCTCCGTAGCAGTTGTTGCCAAGTCGAAGCTCGACGAAGAAGATCAGGCAGTCCGCTCGTCTCGGCTAGGTTCAGCAGGTCGCAAAGACTCCAGAGCATGATCCCGTGATACATCGGGGAGAGCTCGAAGTGACCTCCGTCCGAAAGAAATTGTTCTTCGCATTCGGTGTCGAGTATCTCGAGTCCGGTTCGCAACCAGGTCTCTGCGGACGGCCCCTCGAAGTAAGTTCCTGCGAACACCAGGGCTTTGCCGTTCTCGAAAAGGTGGTTGGCTCGAACATGCGTCTCGACCTGCTGGCAAAGTGATTGAGCCTGAAGTGCAAGACTCCGATCCCAGCGCGGACTGCGTCCCGAGGCTGCGGTTAGGAACTTGATGATGTTCACGATCCTCAATGAAAGAGGGTACGGCTCCCATCCCGTGCCACGCCCAGGAGGGTTGTTCGAAACCCAGTCATCGAGCAGCGCGCAGAGTGCGTCGAAGCGGGCAGATGCAGGCAGGGCGTCAAGATCATCGAGGTAATGCAGGTTGTAGTACCAGAGCCGGCTCTCACCCCGATCGTTCCAGATTCCGGCGGTCGGCAATTGGCGGGTGTGGCCCAGAAACGTGACCGTACCATCGGTGTGCCATGCTGCTGGACGCCAGCGTGGCGACGACCACGGGCGCCGCCACGCGTGCTGGCGCAGGGTCGACGGTTCCCGTGGCACTGCGCGTCGCACGAGCCTGGCGCGAAACAAGTGCATCCCCTGCTTCAAGGAGATGTGGCGCAGCGTGCAATACAACCGAACCAGATAACGGGGGAGGAACTGGAATATCAATTGGACATGCAACCAAGAGATCGCCAGCGGCGCAGCGCCGCCGGGCGAAACGATGACGACGTGTGCTCTCTGACTGCGCTCTGGATCACGCAGCCAAGCGGGTATATGCCATGGTCGTGAGATTGTAGGGCGGAGGCAGGCCTGCCTTCGGGGCGCGTGCGTTGACGGCTATCATGTCCGCCGTCAGTGCTTCGTTTGAGCGCCGGTGCTCACGGCCGTACGACGGCGACAGCCCCCACTGTCTTCCCCAATGTAATAGCTATGACTCATGTCTGAATCCAAATTTGTAGCTGACTTAACTGCCAGGCTGCTTGTGCTTCCGAGACGTTCGAAGCAGCTCGTTGTGATCACGGGCGATGTCCTGGCCGCTTGGCTGGCCCTTTGGCTGGCGTTTTCGCTCCGGCTTGAAGTCTGGCACTGGCCCTCGCTTCAACAGCTGTGGATCTATCTTGCGTCGCCGCTGCTTTTCGTTCCAATCTTCATTCGCTTCGGCCTGTATCGCGCAATCTTTCGTTATACGGGCCTCGCGACGATGCAGACGCTGCTCAAAGCCTCTGGCGTTTATGGGGCGTTATTGCTTGGACTCGTCCTGCTTACGTTTCCGATGGGCGTGCCACGCTCCGTTGGCGTTCTCCAGCCCATCCTCTTCCTCGGCCTGGTCAGCAATTCTCGTGCATGGGCCCGCTTTTGGCTCAACCGTGGTTCTCGGCGCGAGCTGCGCCATCGGCTGCTTATCTATGGCGCGGGCTCGGCCGGCGCCCAGACGGCTGCAGCCGTTGCCAATGGCAGCGAGTTCGAGTTGCTCGCTTTCGTTGACAACGACCCTTCAAAGGTAGGCAGACACATCAATGGAGTACCGGTGTTTGCTCCAAACGATGTTGCGGACGCTGTGGAGCGGCTTGGCGTGTCCGATATTCTATTGGCATTGCCTTCGCTCCCGAGTCATCGGCGTCACCAGATCATTGAGGGGCTGCGCTCTCTGCCGGTTCATATCCGCACCTTGCCGGGGATGGCAGACCTCGCATCTGGCAAAGTCTCTATTTCTGACTTCCGCGAGTTGGATCTTGAGGACTTGCTAGGTCGCGAGCCTGTACCGCCCAACCCCGCGCTCTTGGCGCGAGATCTGGCTGGGAAAGTAGTGCTTGTGACCGGAGCAGGGGGGAGTATCGGATCGGAACTCTGCCGGCAGATCATTGCCGAGCATCCAGCGAGACTGGTCCTTATAGAGCACAACGAATTCGGTCTCTATTCAATACAGCATGAGCTCGAAGCATCGGCATCCTCGTCGCCGGATCGATCGGGAAGTATGCCGACGAAGCCGGACATTGTGGCGCTCCTTGGCAACGTGCGCGACTTTGGCCGGATCTCGGACATATTTCGCGCGTATGGGCCGGATACCGTCTACCACGCTGCGGCGTACAAGCATGTTCCGATGGTGGAACACAACCCGTGTGAGGGCATTAGCAACAATGTTCTCGGGACTCTCAACGTCGCCCGCGCCGCAATCGAGAGTGGCGTCACGAGCTTCGTTCTCGTATCTACTGACAAGGCCGTAAGACCGACGAACGTCATGGGGGCGAGCAAACGGGTTGCGGAAATGCTGCTACAGGCTCTCGCCGCAGAAAGCATGGTGAGATTTGACGGTGCATCGAACATCGCCGGTGTGGTGCGCAATCGCACTCGGTTTGCCATGGTCCGCTTCGGCAACGTGCTTGGATCCAGCGGCAGTGTGGTTCCTCTGTTCCGCGAGCAGATCTTGGCAGGGGGCCCGATTACGCTGACACACCGAGACGTCACGCGCTATTTCATGACGATTCCCGAGGCGGCGCAGCTTGTACTCCAGGCCGGCGCGATGGGGCAAGGCGGAGAAGTTTTCGTTCTTGATATGGGTCAGCCGGTCCGGATTATCGAACTGGCGCGCCGTATGGTCGAACTGTCAGGGCATTCGGTGCATGACGAGGCGAACCCCGGCGGTGATATCGAAATCAGGATCACGGGCTTGCGGCCGGGCGAGAAACTCTTCGAAGAACTCCTGATCGGCGACGACCCCTCACCCACGGCGCACCCACGCATCATGAAGGCGCGAGAAGGATTTCGGACGTGGGCTGAGTTGCGTCCTTGGCTAGCACAGCTCGAGCGGGCGGCGCATGGCAACGACGTACATGCCGTGCGCGAGGGATTGAAGCAACTCGTCAGCGGGTACCATCCAGCCGATGAGATCGTCGACTGGATCACCGTGGTTGGGCGAGCTTGAGCTGGCCAACTCGGCATTGATTTGTACTTCTCAAATGAAGTCGAAAGCCGGCTGCTGATCGTGTGAATGGGATCGACATCTTGCTTCGCAAGTACCTGGGTATTGGAATTGGCTGGGCGCTGTTGGTGCCGGCCTTGCTGGCGATTGCTGGCGTGGCTGTCGGTTTGTCTTTTCCTAAGTTCGAGGCGACGGCGCTCCTGCAGTTTCCTGAAGCGCAGAAGGCCACTGAGAGACTGGGCGAGCCTAGGTTCCCAGAGCAAAAGATAGTGGACCCCAAAGCGAACGTGATCGAACTGGCAGCCTACAAGCGGGTCGCTGCTTCATACGACTCCGCGGCACAGCTCGGCGCCTATCTGGAAGCGGTGGGATTGAGCGCTCGGCCGGGCGCCGCGCGCTTACTTCACCAAGCCGAGGCTCCAAGCTTCTGGAGCAAGGTGGCCACCCCTGTGCTCCCATTCAACCGCCGGGACCAGAAGGAGTTCGGCGATATCAAAGATGCTTCGGCGACGACCATGCTTGGACTGGAGTTGACTGCCGATGCACGCACCGAGTCGGTCGCGCTCGACATGGTCAGCATTTTGGCAGGCTACTACATCAATGCGGTCGTGCGCGAGCGAATGCGCGCCTGGATGCTTTCCGGCAAGGTCGACTCGCAGTCGCAAGAGAAAAGCGTACGCGCCGACATCCTACGCGCTGAGCTCGATATCGAGCTCTTTGGTCGTCGAGCTCAAGACATGAAGGCCGTGCTGGCGCGCTATCCTGATGCCGCGCGCATGGATTCCCGCCAGGTTGTCAGTGTGAACCCGTCCGAAGGCGGCGAGCGCTATTTGTCACCTCTGGCACAGTTGGTCGGTGCCGAAAGTGCAATTTCTCAGCGGCGCGAGATGATCCGTCGCTCGCAGCGCGATCTCAAGCAGAAGGCCATCCTCGCGCAGTTTTATTCGAGTGCCGAAGCGCTGCTGGACCAGGAGATCGATGTCACGAAGCTTCTCGCTGAACTGAAGGCGCTCTCGAGTAAGACCTTTTCCCACGCGGAGTCTGCGCAAGAGTGGAACCAGGAGGCGGCCTTCCGCGTCAATGGCGCTCTCGATAATTTCGACGTGATGCGCAGCCAATTCGGGGTTCGGAACGGCATTCGTGTTGGCGAGGTTGCGAGTCGTAGCCCGTGGCGATTAGCCGGGCTGGGGGTCGTGGCGGGGTTGGTATTGCTCGGAGCGCTGGCGCTCCTGCGCGCCGCCAACCCGCAGTCCACTCGTGGCGATGACGCGCAGGAGTCGCAGAACTTCAATCGAACTTGATTGGTCATGTCACACGCCCGGTCGAGGCGTTCCGTCGCGTGGAGGGCCTGCTTAAGGCCCAATGACTGATGGTTGCAGAGGCGGTTGTCCCCTTTGGCAAGTCGTCGCCCTTGGAGCGAGTGGTCCCGGATCAGGACTGCCTACTTCAGGTTGCTCGTCGTATTCACGTTGACGATCTCGCTCGCGTCGTTCATTCGCGACCGCGGGCAACTGTTGTCGAATATTTCCCTCTGGTTGTTCCTGATTCCGTTTGCCGTCTCACTCTGGCGGACAAATGTCGGATTTCTCGCGCGCGATTTTCCTGTTGACTGTTACTCCGAGCCTTCACCAGCAGTCGAATGTGCTCGCGGGAACTGTGCTGCATGCCTGGGCTTACCCCGGGGTGGACTGTTGCCTTGGATTCCTCGCCGCGTGGGTACTGAGAGGCGGCCTCAGGGCTGTCGACGAGGTCCTCGATCGCTTTCCAGGCGGGCCAATGTTGGTCTTCCACGCGTGGCTGACGCTCTCTGCAGTGATCGCCGTCAGCCGCAACCTCTGGCAAAGTGCCTCGGAGTTTTCCGTGCGCGGCCTAGCCTACAACGTCTGGCTGACCCGCGGGATCAGTTGGCACGACGATTACTACCCTTTGCAGGATCCATTCTTCTACAGCGTCGCCCTGGCGATGCTGTTCGGAACCTGGGCACTTTTGAGTCAAGGCGGTGAGCGGCTGCTGAAAAGGTTGGTGGGTGTCGTGCTAGCTGGCGCAACTGCGAATGTAGTGTTCGCGTTGTGGCAGAAGGCGACTGGCATGGGATGGGTGAACGGTCAATGGTCGATCAACGCGAACGCGTTCTGGCCCGACCTGCATTCGTTCGGCGCCTTCATGGCGTCGGGGCTGTTGCTCGGTTACGGATTCCTGGTGAACCGTTCCATCACTCCTCGGTTGAAGACAACGGTCGGCCTGGCGACGCTGGCTGCGGCAGTAGGGCTCTATCTGAGCGGATCGCGCTCGACACTGTTCTTTTTGTTCTCACTACTGATCGCTTGGGCATTTTGGGCCGTGCTGAGGTCACGCGGCTGGCGTCGTGCAATTCCGTTGGTTGCCGCGATCGCGGTGGTCGCCGCGGTCCACTGGACCCTCGATTATGGCTACCGCGGCATTAGCTACGCCACGTTAAGTCAGCAGGCGGATGTCGCGACAGCGAAGTCGGTCAACGTGGCGCTTTCTCATCGCCCGGAGATCTGGGCGGCAGCCTACCGGATGTATCTCGAATTCCCGTTCTTTGGACTCGGACAGGGGGCGTTCTACCGGCTGAGTGCGCTGCCCGAATTTTCGGGTAGCGAGTTCTTGGTGCGCATGCACGGCGAAGGTGTGCACAACGAGTTCCTGCGCATACTGGTCGAACTCGGCCCGGTTGGTCTGGGCTTGGTGTTGTTCATTGCAATTCCGTTTGCCAGGCTGGGCCGGCAGAACTTCCACTGGGTCTCGTTCTATGCGCTGGCCGGCATCGCGATTGGCAACTTCTACACGAACGCGCTGCTTGTGCGCGAACTCCTGTTGCTGTGTGCCGTGTTCGCCGGCAGCTATTTCTGGGAGGCGCAAACTGCTGGGGCGCCGCGGTGGCGACCACCCACGGCCACGACCACGCGTTATGCCGCAGCCGCGCTGGTGGCACTCAGCCTGGCGGCGCTGATCGAAGTCGCATTCAGCTTCGGCCGCTTTCCATTCACCTACGGGCAGCGCTGTCGCGAAGTCCATCCGCTGGCGGAGGACGGGTGGACCAATGGGACCCTGCGCGTCCCCGTGCCAGCGGCGGCTGCGAGTGTGAAACTGGCCGTACTTCCCGATCGTCCGGATCTGGATCGACGCCCGCTGGACCTGGATCTGTCGATCCTCAGCGGAAGCGGATCGATACTGGAAACACGGCGATATTCCTTCACGGAGCGCGTTTCGGATTCACAAAGCTTCCAGCTATTGATGCCTGATTCGGTCGATGGCGCACGTTTCCTGGAGCTGAAGCCGTCGCATTGCTACGTGCCGCTCAATCTGGGCGTGACGTATGACCCCCGGCGCCTGGGCGTGCGCGTGAAGGAGTTGCATTTCCGCACAGCCGCCGGCGTAGAGGCGCGCTGACTCGGGCGCCGCTTGGAATGGGCACGCTATTTACAGGCATGGCAACTCCGCTGCCGACACGTGCCGCGATGTGCGCTCGTCCAACGTGTGCGTTACGCCCCTGAATCGGCTCGAAGCGAATTCCTGAGAAACGACAAACTCGGCGCATGGCCGCTGCGCAGTGCGGTCAGATGGAACCGGGCCGGCTGATACAACTGCGAGGGTGCATAGGCCGTGAACCGGCCGGCAAAGTCAGCGCGTACGAAGAACGCGTTGGTGCCGGCGAGGTTGCAGGCGACCAGTCGGTAGTCGTGTCCTAAACGCCCGACCCATGCGGCGAGCGATGCGCCATGGTAGTCATCATGCGCCCATCGATGCTGCGGGTCGTAGCGCACCTCCTGCTGCAGCGGATACGGGAACTTGGCGTTGTATTCGCCGATGACAATCTTCGGTGACCACGCACCGATGGCCGCTTCGGCGATTGCAAGATCGTTGCCGTCGACATCCACCGAGAACAGGTCCAAAGAGCCGAAGTCTGGCGTTCCCGCCGCCGCGGGGATGGCTGTGACGTTGTCGAGCGTCACCGTCTGCCCGACCAGGCGCAGCCGTCCGTCGAGCGGCAGTGCGGTTCGGATGGCGGCGATGTTGTCCGCATCGCCGTCGACCCAGATACCGCGCCAGCCCTGCAGCAACAGGTAGTGCGAGTTGTTCTCGCGACCGTCACCGCAGCCGATCTCAATGAAGCGGCCACCAGCGATGCCAATGCGGCGGGCAATCTCCTCGAGAATGCCGTCCTCGTCCGCCTGCGAATAGACCTTGAAGCCGCATGCGGCGGGGTTATCCGGCATGGTCGCGCGCACTTCAGCCTGCAGTCGCGCGAGTTCCTTCGACAACTCGAGCTGCAGCATCGCGTCAAGCGAGTACGCTGCCGAATTCGAGGCGGAAGTCAGCACCCTGCGCGCGGTGTTCTTCAGGCGCTCAAAGACGGCCATTGTTCAACGGTGTGTCTTGCGTTCCGACCATCGCTTCAACCATGGCCGCCTCGCTTCCGAGAGGCGCTGCAGGAATTCCGTCTCCTCAGGCGTCATCATGGCGACGATGCCTCGGACCAGGTAGAAGCTTGCCCATGCTCCCGCGCCGAGGGCGAGCAGTCCGAACCAGCCCGTTACGCGCGGTCCCAGTGCTGCAACAATCGCCGTTTGCGCTGCGCAGCCTAGCGCGAGCCCGAACCAGAATCGACCCCGGTGAGGGGCCGGTGGGATTCCCAAAGTCCTCCGGACGCGGGCGGAGAACAGTAACGACGTCGAGTAGCCAAGGAGCAGCGCGACGGCCGCGCCGATCAGCCCGAAACGTGGCACTGAGAAGATCATCACGCCGAACACGACGCCGACCGTAAGCCACGCATAGCGGACCGACAGGCCAGTTCTGCCGCTGGCGACAAAGACATTGCTGATCGGTACCGCGAAGGCGAGCACGGCAAATGCGATGAGCAGGATGCGAAACGCCACTGTCAGTTCGGGTGTAGCAAAGTCACCGAGCCACAGCCGGAGAAAGGTCCCTGCCAACAGCAGGCCCGGCACCAGCACGGGAACGAGCAAAGCAGCTATGGCGCGATCGAGAGCATGCACGAGTCCGATCGTTGCATCATGCTGCCCGGCAGCCTGCAGGCCGGCGACATGCGGAAACACGAAAGAAGTTATGGCCACAACCGCGGCTACCGTTTTGTTTGCGATGTTGACGCACAGCGCGTACAGGCCCGCAATTGCGGGCGAGCCGAGGGCGGCAACGAGCATGCGGTCACCCTGATTCACTAGCGTTCCCGCAGCCTGGGCCGCAAACATCCCGGCGGAGAAGCGGGCATCCTCGAGTAGCAGGTGAGGCGCAAAGCGCGTAGGCGTGCTCCAGTTTATCTGCCGCCGTACCGCGACCAGCGTCGCTCCTGCTGCAAAGATCGTCAAACCCACACCAAGCTCAACGATGCTGATTAGTGGCGCGCCCTCTCGCAACAGCGCCCAGGCGCCGACCCACAGAACCATAGTGGCCAGCGTTTGCACAATCGAGATCAGGAAAAGGGCTTGCGCGGCCCGAGCCACGATACCGGGAAGCAGTGAAGCGAGGCTTACCGCGATCCACACGGCACACGTCCGTATGAGTTCCGATCCTTGCACGGGGCCGAGTGTCTCGGCAAAACCGAGAATCGCACTCAGTGGGTCTGCAGCCACCCAGACGACGGTTCCGAGAGCCAAGCCGATGGCGAGCAGCGAAATGAACAGCGTGAACAGCGTGGTCCCGGCATCGATCTGCTCGACCGGAAACCGCCCAGCGAAGCGCCGAACAGCAGCCGAGGTAATGCCGAGCTCCAGTTGACTCGCGATTAGCGGCGTTACCAGGGCGATCATTAGCACGCCGAAGCGCTCCGCGCCCAGCAGGTGTAACAACTTTGGTGAAACGATAAAGACAACGCCAAGCGGCAATACCCAACTCGCCAGTCCCCAGAAGGCGCGCACCGACAGTCGGCTCGGAGGACGCACGCCCCTTTCCACTAGCGCAGACCGCGGATGCGCGCGAGCAAGGAGGTCGTGGATCGCTCGTGCTCAATTGCGATCGCGATGGCCTTGCCGCCCCAGCGTGCGACAGCCGCTGTTTCGGGAACCGCGCCCATATCGTAGTCACCGCCCTTGACATAGATCTCGGGTCGGACGATTTCAAGCGCCGGCAACGGAACGGGATCGGTAAACACCGTCACGACCGCAACGCTTTCGAGCGCGGCCAGCAGCGCGGCACGGTCCTCCTGCGTATTTAGCGGACGATCCGTACCTTTGTTGAGCATGCGAACCGAGGTATCGCTGTTGACGGCAACGACGAGCGAGGCGCCCAAGGCGCGCGCACGCGCGAGATAGGTAACGTGGCCCCTATGCAATATGTCAAACACGCCATTGGTGAATACGATCGGTCGCGCGAGTCCAGCAACGCATGCGGCGAGATCCTCGCACCGCACGAGTTTGCCTTCGAAACCGGGCGTCGGCAGCTTCATCCGGACGCCGCCGTCAGACTGCCCGGCGGTGCGAGCAGTGCGGCATCGGCCGTCGCGTCGAGCAGTCCCCGGTACACGGCGCCCGCCAGCCCTCGCGTCGCGGGCACTGGCGGCAACGCGCACGCATCCGTTCCCAGTAACACGCGCACCGGCACGCCGGCGACGCGAGCGGCTTCGAGGTCCGAGGTCTTGTCTCCAAACATGATCGACGAGGCAAGGTCGATGCCGAGATCATGCGCGGCGGCCAGCAACATGCCGGGGGCCGGTTTGCGGCAACTGCACTCGCGCCGGTAGATGCCGACCGCTTCGGTCGGGTGATGCGGACAGTAGTAAACGCCGGCGAGCGGCGCTCCGGATTCAAGGAACCGCTGCTTCATCCAGTCGGTCAGCGCGTCGAGGTCCGATTCGGTATACAGCCCGCGGCCGATGCCTGATTGATTGCTGGCGACGACCAGCAGGTACCCAAGGTCGTGCAAACGCCGCGCGCCCTCGAGCGTGCCCGGGACGAACTCGAAATCTTCTTTGCGATAGACATAGCCGCGATCCACGTTGATGACGCCGTCGCGATCAAGGAACGCCGCTCGCCGGCTGCCGGCGGGAACGGTCATGGCTGCAACAGCCAGTGCACGTAGCGCGCGGTGCCGCGTTCAACGTCGAGAAAGGGCTCGGAATATCCGGCGCTCCGCAGTTGACTGAGATCGGCCTGCGTGTGCGCCTGGTACTTGCCGCGCAGCGACTCCGGGAACGTGATGTACTCGATCAGGCCCTGTTTGACGGCCTCGTCGAGGGAAAGCGGTTCTTTGCCTTCCTCCGCGCGCAGGGCGTTGACGACCGCGATACCGACATCGTTGAACGCCTGCGCCCTTCCGGTTCCCAGGTTATAGACACCGGACATCGGTCGGTTCCAGAAGTGCAGGTTCGCGCGCACGACATCATCGACGTAGATGAAGTCGCGCCGCTGTTCGCCGTCGGCGAAGCCGTGACTACCCTCGAAGAGGCGGACCCGTCCGTCGGCACGGAACTGGTTGAAGTGATGGAACGCGACCGACGCCATTCGCCCCTTGTGCGCTTCGCGCGGACCATAGACGTTGAAGTAGCGCAGTCCAATCACCGGAGCGCGCAGCCTGCCGAGTTCGCGTCGCACGATCTGGTCGAACAGGAACTTGGAGTAGCCGTAGATATTTAGCGGCCGCTCGTGTTCGCGAAATTCAGCGAAGACGGGACCCGCACCATAGACCGCGGCCGAGGAGGCATAGATCAGCGGAACATCCTGATCCTGGCACCACCGCAGCAGTTCGAGCGAATAGCGGTAGTTGTTGTCCAGCATGTAGCGGCCATCGGTTTCCATCGTGTCCGAGCAGGCGCCCTGGTGAAACACGACGTCGGGCCGCGGCATGCGACGGGCACGAATCATCTCAAGGAAGTCGCGCTTGTCGATGTAATCGGCAATCTCGCAGTCGGCCAGGTTGCGGAACTTGTCGGCACGCGTCAGGTTGTCGACGGCGATCACATCGGTCACGCCCCTCTCATTGAGGGCCTTGACGTTGTTCGAGCCGACAAAGCCCGCCGCCCCGGTGACGACGATCATGACCTGACTCCGCCGAAGAGCTCTTCGTAGCTCGCCGTGGCCGTGCCGAGCTTGCCGACCACGATGCCCCCGGCACGGTTGGCAACGCTGACCGCCTCCCGCAAGGGAACGTCCGCCGCAAGCATTGCTGCCAGCACCGCGATCACCGTATCGCCGGCGCCGGAAACGTCGTAGACCTCGCGCGCTTCGGCCGGCACCGACCACGCTCCTTCGTCTGTGTAAAGCGTCATACCGTCCTCGCTGCGCGTGAGCAGCAGCGCGTGCAGCCCGAGATCGGCTCGCAAGGCCTGCGCCCGTCGCGTCAGGTCAGCTTCATCCTTCCAGCGCCCGACGACTTCGCGTAACTCGTTGCGGTTGGGCGTCAGCACGGTAGCGTTCCGGTAGCGGCCGTAGTCGTCGCCTTTGGGATCGACCAGTACCTTCTTTCCGGCCGCGCGGGCCCGCTCGATCATCCCGGTGATATGCGCAAGTCCACCTTTGCCGTAATCCGACAGGACCACGAGATCGTGGCTGGCGAGTTGCGACGAATAGTCGTCGAGCAATGCGGCGAGCGTCTCGGCTTCCGGCGAACTTTCGAAGTCGACCCGCATCATCTGTTGTGTGCGGCCGATCACCCGCAGTTTGACGGTCGTCGACAGGTTCGCTTCGCGGTGCAAGCGCGGTTCGATGCCGGAGTGGGTCAGCAACCGCTCGACGCTACGACCAGCCTCGTCTTCGCCCAGCACCGTCAGCAGGGCCGTGCGGACGCCGACCGCCATCACATTGCGCGCCACGTTGGCCGCGCCGCCGAGGCGCTCCTCGCGACGCTGGATGCGGACCACCGGCACCGGTGCCTCGGGCGAAATCCTTTCGACCTCGCCGAACCAGTACTGATCGAGCATCGAATCGCCCACAACCAGCACCCGGCGCGCGGACAGGGCGTCTCGACTAGGAGTCATTGCTGGGATGCGCCGAGCGTAATCCGAGGATTCATGTCCGATCCGCGTCGCCCGGACATTGCTTTCAGGAGATCCCGGACTGCGCTACGCGTCCATAAACGTCATCAAAACGCACGATGTCATCCTCGCCGACATAGTCGCCGCACTGCACCTCGATCAGAATCAACGGTACGCGGCCCGGGTTTTCGAGGCGATGCTTGGCGCCGACAGGAACGTACGTGGACTCGTTGGGCGCCATCAGGACGACTTTTTCATCGACCGTCACCTTGCCGGTTCCTCTGACCACGACCCAGTGCTCGCTGCGGTGATGGTGCATCTGAAGCGATAGCGAAGCTCCGGGCTTGACCTCGATTCGCTTGATCTTGAAATTCGGTCCTTCCTGCAGCGTGGTGTAAGTGCCCCAGGGCCGCGCGACGGTTCGATGCAGCTTGTGCGTATCGTGGCCCCGGCGTTTCAGTTCATTGACGACATCCTTGACCTTCTGGGAGGCCTGTCGATCGCAGACCAGCACGGCGTCCGCTGTGTCGACGATGACGACATCGGTCAGGCCGACGGCGGCAATGAGCCGATCTTCCGTTTGTGCATGGACATTGCGGCAGTCCGCTAGGACCACCTCGCCACTGCTCGTGTTGCCACCTGCGTCTCGCTGGAACTCCTCGGCGACGGCCTTCCACGAACCGATGTCGCTCCAACCGAAGTCGCCGGCCAGCACTACCACGTCGGACGCGTGTTCCATGACGGCGTAATCAATCGAGATGTCCGGAGCCAACTGGAAAGACGTCCGATCGAGCTGGAGGCGAGGAAACTTCTGCTGCTGATGGGTTCCATTCTGAACGGCGGCTTTCGCCGCTTCGAGGACGGCGGGAGCGTGCTTGCCCAATGCGCGCAACATCGTGTTCGCCGTAAAGCAGAACATGCCGCTGTTCCATAGGTAGCTGCCGGCGGCGACGAACTCGGTCGCGAGTTCGACCGATGGCTTTTCGACGAACCGCCGAACGGCTTGCGCCTCGTCGCCCATCGGAACCGCAGCGCATTCGATGTATCCGAAACCGGTTTCCGGCAAGGTGGGATGAATGCCAAACAGGACGATGCGCCCCTGGCTGGCCAGCAGTGCAGCACGCGCCGCTATCTCTGTGAAGCGCTCCTCATGCTGAATCAGATGATCCGCGGGAAGAATGATCAGCGGCTCTGCGTCCCGACCCTGAGCTTCGAGGAGGCAGCATGCTGCGGCGATGGCCGGTGCCGTGTTGCGCCCAACAGGCTCCAGCATCAGCTGGATTTCGTTCGGCGCGCTGTCGCTTGAGTTCGTCGAGCTCGTCAGCGGTCTTGAACGTGTACTCGGCGTTGGTGACAACGAGGCACCCATCGGCCCCCAGCTTTCTGGCACGCATCGCCGTCCGCTGCAGCAGCGATGGTCCGCCGCCGATGCGCATGAACGGCTTGGGCATCGCTTCGCGCGAAACGGGCCAAAGCCGCGTTCCCGAACCCCCACACAAAATGACCGCTAACATGCCTGAGCCGATCCTTGGTCTTCGCGTCTACCTGCGTTCAAGTCGCCGACGCCGATACAATCGCGTCCACTTGCCATTCTATAGACGCCGGACACCGCTCCGGTCGCCTTGTCATGCTGGGCCGCCCGGCGGGCGGAATTGCTGAACGGCTTCACTCGGCCAGGCGGAAGGCCACCTACTAGAACAACACGGCTATGACGGCAAAGAAGGCAGCAGTTGTTACCGGGATCACGGGTCAGGATGGGGCTTATCTGGCCGAACTACTCCTTGAGTACGGATACAAGGTTTACGGTACGTACCGCAGGACCAGTTCCGTCAACTTCTGGCGCATCGAGGACCTTGATATCCATCGGCACCCCAATCTGGAACTGGTTGAATACGACCTCACCGATATCGGCACCAGCATCGCCTTGCTTACGCGCACAAAGCCGGACGAGGTCTACAACCTGGCAGCCCAGAGCTTTGTTGGCGTCTCTTTCGATCAGCCCACGACAACAGCGCACATCACGGGACTCGGCGCGTTGAATCTGCTCGAGGCGATCCGCCTGGTGAACCAGAGGATCCGCTTTTATCAGGCGTCGACCTCCGAGATGTTCGGAAAGGTTCAGGCGGTTCCCCAGGACGAGACCACGCCGTTTTATCCGCGCAGTCCTTACGGCGTGGCGAAGCTCTTCGCGCACTGGATGACGGTCAACTACCGGGAGAGCTACGGAATCTTCGGGGCAAGCGGCATTCTGTTCAATCACGAATCACCTCTGCGCGGTCGGGAGTTCGTGACCCGCAAGATCACCGACGGCGCGGCCAAGATCAAGCTCGGCCAACTCGATACGCTCGAACTGGGCAATCTGGATGCTAAGCGCGACTGGGGCTTTGCGAAGGAGTACGTGGACGGCATGCATCGAATGCTGCAGGCTTCGGAGCCGGACACCTACGTGCTGGCGACCCACCGCACGGAAACCGTCCGGGATTTCGTTCGCATGGCATTTAAGGCGATTGGCATCGAACTCGACTTCCAAGGATCTGGAGTGGATGAACGCGGAACCGATGTGCGAACTGGCAAGACCCTGGTTCGGGTGAATCCCCGTTTTTATCGACCGGCCGAAGTCGATCTGCTGATCGGCAATCCGGCGAAGGCGAAGAGAGTCCTTGACTGGGAGCCTCGTACGACGCTGGAGGAACTTTGCCGGATGATGGTCGAGGCGGACTTGCGCCGTAACACCCGTGGCTTCTCGTTCTGAAGAGCGGCGCGTCCTGGTCACCGGTTGTGCCGGCTTCACCGGTCGCTACGTGGCGAAAGCGCTGGCTGATGCCGGCCACGCCGTCGTGGATGCCGAGGGGGTCGATCCGTCTTTCGATCTGACAAAGCCGGATCAGGTCGCATCAGTGGTCCGGTCCGTGCAGCCGCAGTACGTCATCCATTTGGCTGCGGTGAGCTTCGTGGCGCACGGAGATGCCGCTGCGCTGTATGCAGTCAATGCGGTCGGAACGACGAATTTGCTGGACGCGATCCTCGCCGCAGGCATCAAGCCGCGCCGCATCGTCATCGCCAGCAGCGCCAATGTCTACGGCAATGCCGCGGTCGAACCGATCAGTGAAGTAACACCGCTCGAGCCGGTCAATCACTATGCGGCCAGCAAACTGGCGATGGAGGCCATGGTGAGAACGTATGCCGACCGGCTTCCGGTCGTCATTACACGCCCGTTCAATTACACCGGAGTAGGGCAAGCGGGACACTTCCTGGTTCCGAAGCTGGTTGCGCATTTCGCGCAGCGTCGGCCCTTCGTCGAGCTGGGCAACCTCGACGTTGTTCGCGATTTTTCGGATGTGCGGATGATCGCCCAGGCCTATCTGCGCCTGTTGACGGCCGAAGTTCCGGAAGGCGTGACTAACCTCTGTTCCGGGGTCGGACGCTCGCTGCGGTGGGTCATCGAGCAACTGACCGAGCTTTCGGGCCACGAACTCGAAGTCCGCGTCAACCCGGAGTTCGTCAGGGCGAGCGAAGTACATCGCCTGGTCGGCAGTTCGAGCCGAATGGAGTCGGCGCTTGGTACTCTCCTACATCGCGACTTCCGCCAAACGTTGGCATGGATGCTTGGCGCATCCTCGACGAACGCAACGTAAGAATCGGCCGTGCAGGTTTCTCCTTCCCTCTTCAAGGCCTACGACATCCGCGGAGTGGTCGATACCGCGCTGACACCGGAGGCGGTGCGTGTCATCGGCGCAGCGTTCGGCTCCGAAGCCGTCGAAAAGGAACGTAGCTGCTGTCTGCGTCGGCCGCGACGGTCGGTTGTCCGGCCCGGCGCTGCGCGATGCGCTGGTTGCCGGGATCGCCTCGACCGGCACCGGCGTCATCGACGTCGGCATGGTGCCGACGCCGGTCCTCTACTTCTCGACGGTCCATCTTGGCACCGGCTCCGGTATCGAGATCACCGGCAGCCACAATCCGCCTGAGTACAACGGTCTGAAGCTGATGCTGGCGGGAACGACGCTGCACGGCGAGTCGATCCAGTCGCTGCGCACGCGTATCGAGCAGGGCGCGCTGGTGCGCGGGTCGTCGCCAGGTGAGGTTCGGACTGCGGACGTGCTGCCCGCTTACCTCGATCGAATTCGTACCGGCATCCGGCTCGCGCGGCCGATGAAGATCGCGATCGACTGCGGCAATGGTGTCGCGGGGCCGACCGCGGCAGCTCTGTATCGCGCGCTCGGCTGCGAGGTGGTCGAGCTCTTCACCGAGATCGACGGCACCTTCCCGAACCACCATCCGGACCCTGCCCACCTGGAGAACCTCGCCGACCTGATGCGTGCGCTGCGCGACACCGATGCGGAAATCGGGCTGGCGTTCGACGGCGACGGCGACCGGCTAGGTGTCGTCACGAAGGAAGGTCAGGTGATCTTTGCCGACCGGCAGATCATGCTGTTTGCCCGCGACATCCTCGCTGCGAATCCCGGCGGCGAGATCATCTTCGACGTCAAGTGCACGCGTCGGCTCGCGCCTTGGATTCGCGAGCACGGCGGCCGGCCGACGATGTGGCGGACGGGCCACTCGCTGATCAAGGCCAAGCTCAAGGAAACCGGCGCGCCGTTTGCTGGCGAAATGAGTGGACATCTGTTCTTCAACGATCGCTGGCCGGGTTTCGACGACGGCCTGTATGCCGGGGCGCGACTGCTCGAGATCGTTTCGCGCTCGCGCGACCCTTCCGCCGTGCTGAACGCGCTGCCAACGGCCGTGTCGACTCCCGAGCTGCACCTGCACACGGCCGAAGGCGAGAACTTCGCACTGGTCGAGCGATTGAAGACCGACGCGACCTTTCCTGGTGCCGAGCAACTGATCACCATCGACGGCGTGCGTGCCGAGTGGCCGGACGGATTCGGGCTCGCGCGCCCATCGAACACGACGCCAGTCGTCGTGTTGCGGTTCGAAGGCGATACCCCGGAAGCGCTCTCGCGCATCCAGTCGTCGTTCCGCGCGGCAATCCTGAGCGTCGCGCCGGACGCGCGCCTGCCGTTCTGAGGCCCATGGCCGTTGGTCCGCAAAAAGCATCGAACGGCCTGACGGAACTGCTGCAGCGTCGGGCGCCGGGGCTGGTGCGGCTGCTGCGCGAAACCGCGAGCCTGGTCGATCCGCTAACTGCCTGCGGGATCACGCTCGACCTTTCGCGGCAGCGGCTTGCGGCCGCGGACCTGGACGCACTTCGGTCGCTCGCAATCGAACGCGACGTGATTGGTGCCGAGCGGGCCGCGATGCGTGGCGAGCCGGTCAACCGAACCGAAGGTCGGGCCGCATTGCACACCGCGCTGCGCAGTCCGCCCGGCGGCGGGCTCGGAGCGCCGGCGGCCGTCGAGCAAGCGGTGCACGCCGAGTTGGCCAGGCTACGGGCCTTCGCGACCGATGTCCGCTCGGGTACATCGAAAGGCGCTACGGGCCGCGCCATCGCCGACGTCGTCAACATCGGCATCGGCGGCAGCGACAACGGACCGCGTCTGCTGTGTGACGCGCTGGCCGAACTGGCGGACGGTCCGCGTGTGCACTTCCTCAGCAATGTCGACGCCCATGCGGTCGCGCGCCTGCTGCCGCGGCTCGATCCCGCGACCACCCTGGTGCTGGTGTCGAGCAAGAGCTTCTCGACGCGTGAGACGCTGCTCAATGCCGAGTCGATGCGGGCGTGGTTCGCGGCGGCGCGCATCGAGGGAGCTGCACTCGCGTCCCACCTGTTCGTCGTCTCAGCAAAACCGGATGCGGCGGCAACGCTGGGTCTGCCGACCACGAACCAGTTTCACCTGTGGGATTGGGTTGGCGGCCGCTTCTCGATGTGGAGTGCGATCGGGCTCCCCGCGATGTTGGCGATCGGTCCGCAGCGCTTCGACGAGCTGCTCGAAGGCGGCCATGCGATGGACCACCATTCGATCGAAGCTCCGCTCGCCACGAACCTTCCGGCGACGCTCGCCTTGCTGGCACTGTGGAATTCGACGGTGCTGCAGGCGTCCAGCTTCTGCCTGGTTCCCTACGACGATCGCCTGCGGGCGATGGTGCCTTGGCTGCAGCAGCTCGAAATGGAAAGCCTGGGCAAGAGTCGCACCGAAGGCGACGGTCTCTCGTCGGTGCCGACGGCACAGACGGTCTGGGGAGGCGTCGGCACCGACGCCCAGCACACGTTTTTCCAGGCGCTCAGGCAGGGGACCTCGCGCACAGCGATCGACCTCATCGAGGTCGCGCGCCCCAGCCATGCCTATCCGCAGCACCACCGCGCGCTGGTGGCCAACGCGCGGGCGCAGGCCGAAGCGCTTGTCGCGCCGGACGCCGATTCGCTCGCGGTCAATGCCGTGAACGTCATAGAGCTCGACGCACTGACCCCGCGTTCTCTGGGAAGCCTGCTGGCACTGTACGAGCACAAGACGACGATGCTGGCCACGCTGCTGGGCATCAACGCCTACGACCAGCCGGGTGTCGAGCTCGCCAAGGCGCTCGCGCGCGAGCTGGAACAACGATGACGCACATCCCGGCAGTGCTGGCGACAGGCGGCGCCGGCTACATCGGTTCACACACGATGGTGGAACTGCTCGCCGCCGGATTCGACGTGATCTGCGTCGACAACTTCAGCAACAGCTCGCCCGAGGCGGTCAAGCGCGTCGAGAAGATCGCCGGCAAGCGCGTGACGCTGGTCAACGGCGACGTGCGCGATCGCGAGGTGATGGCGCGCGTGTTCCACCGGCCGATCGATGCGGTCGTGCACTTTGCCGCACTCAAAGCCGTCGGCGAATCGGTTGCGATGCCGGTCCAGTACTACGACAGCAATGTCGGTGGCACGCTGGCCCTGCTCGAGGCGATGGATGCGCGCCAGGTGACGCGCATCGTGTTCAGCTCGTCGGCGACCGTATATGGCGTACCCGACAAACTGCCGCTGACCGAGGACGCCCCGGTCCGTCCGATCAATCCTTACGGCCGCACCAAGGCGATGGTCGAGCAGATCCTGCAGGACTGGTGCGGCGCTGACGGCTCGCGCAGCGCGATATCGCTACGCTACTTCAATCCGATCGGTGCGCATCCGAGCGGCACGATTGGCGAGGACCCGCAAGACACCCCAAACAACCTGTTTCCGTTCATGGCGCAGGTCGCCGTCGGCAGGCAGGAACGCCTCAACATCTGGGGAGGCGACTGGCCGACGGCCGACGGCACCGGAGTGCGTGATTACCTGCACGTCGTCGACCTCGCACTCGGGCATGTGGCCGGAATCGAGTACGCGCAGGGTCATTCCGGTTTCAAAGCGATCAACCTGGGCACTGGTCAGGGCACGAGCGTGCTCCAGATGGTGCGGACGTTCGAAGCGGCGACCGGTCGCGCGATACCCCATGTCATCGCGCCGCGGCGCGATGGCGACGTCGCAGCGTGCTGGGCGGATGCATCGCTCGCGCGCAAGCTGCTCAGGTGGGAGGCGCGCCGCACGATCGCAGAAGCCTGCGCCGACGGCTGGCGCTGGCAGAGCACCCATCCGAACGGGTATCGACACTGAGCTCGATTCGCGGAGCGCGCATCGCCTGAGGGGTCTGCGATGGCGCGGCGGTGGTGCCGCTGCGCGGCGGCTTTTCTTCGTCGCGCCGCGACCGACGCTCACGGCGCGGGCCGGTGACTTTCTTTGTCTTGGCAAGGAAAGTCACCAAAGAAAGCCGCGCCTACGAAGGCGCCCCTACGGGGGTGCCCTGTGCTGCTCGCGGTCGCGGGCGGGCCTGCAAACTCGCGCCCTGCAGGCGCTCAGACAGGCAGGCCCTCACAAGCTCCCGCGCCCGCTGCGCTGCGCGGCGCCTTCGAAGGCATCCCACTGCGTCGCGTTGCCGAAGATGGCACGGCGACGGGGTAAGTCCGCTCGGGGACGCCGCCGCGGTGCGGGGCGGCAGCGGAGAGGTGCCGGGCGCGTGTCTGAGCCCGTGGCACGCGCAGCGTGATCGGGCGAGTTTCGCGCCTGGCCCGCTGACGCTACGCAGCGCAAGGGCAGCCGAAGCGCAGCGCAGGCCGGCCTCGTGCGGTCGCCTTTCTTTGGTGACTTTCTTTGGCGAAGCAAAGAAAGTCACTCGCCCGCCGGGCGAAGTCCGGCTCGGTCGCAGAGCGACGAAGAATCAGCTCGCGCGGCGGCGAAGGAGCCAGTACGTAGCGGCCCGGTCGAGCGACCACGACCGGCCGCTGCGGCACAATCCGCCACCGTGCGCATTCTGATCGTCAAGACATCGTCGATGGGCGATGTCGTCCATGCACTTCCGCTTGCGGTGGACATCGCAACCGAGCGCCCCGGAGTGCAGATCGACTGGCTGGTCGAGGAAGCGTTTGCCGCCATTCCTGCGATGAGCCGTCACATCCGCCAGGTTCATCGCGTCGCGCTACGCCGGTGGCGGACGCGGCCGCTGCAGACTGCAACCTGGCGCGAGATCGCCGCCGTCCGGCGCGCGCTGGTCGCGCAATCCTACGATCTCGTGCTCGATGCGCAGGGACTGCTGAAGAGTGCCTGGTTGTCACGCTGGGCGCGCGCGCCGGTCGCAGGGCTGTCGTCCGACAGCGCACGCGAACGTGTCGCTTCGCTGCTCTACGATCGGCGGTTGGAGGTGCCGCGCGAACTGCACGCGGTCGCTCGCTGCCGTCGACTCGGTGCCGCTGCGCTCGGCTACGCGATCGACACCGTGCCGCGCTTCGATCTGGCATCCACCGCGGCGCCGGCCGTGCAGATGCAGAGCGCCTACGCCGTGCTGCTGGTCAACGCCAGCCGTGCCAGCAAGTTGTGGCTCGAGCCCAACTGGATCGCGCTCGAAGCGTGGCTCGCCGATCGCGGCCTGACGAGCCTGCTCTTCTGGGGCACCGCCGACGAAGAACTGCGCGCTGGGCAACTCGTCGCATCGATGCGCAAGGCGCAACTCGTGCCCCGCTCGACCATCGCCGCCATTGCCGCGACGCTCGCCGGATCGAGTCTCGTGGTGGGTCTGGACACGGGCCTGACGCACCTCGCAGCCGCGCTCGGCCGCCCCGCGGTCGGGATTTTCTGTGACTACGACCCGGAACTGGTGGGACTCACCGGCAGTGGACCGGTCGAAAGCCTCGGCCGCGTCGACCACCCGCCTACAGCGACCGACGTCATCGCCGCCGCAGGGCGCGTGTTGAAGGCGACCGAGTGAGCGCGGCGCGGTTCGGCTACACGCTGCTGGTCGTGCTGGCGATGCCGTTCGCCGCGATGTACCTGCTATGGCGCTCGTTGCGTCAACCAGCCTATCGCGCGCATTGGGGCGAACGTTTCGGCTGGGCGCGCTATCCGCGGCCGACGCACCCGGTTATCTGGGTCCACGCCGTGTCGGTTGGCGAGACGCGCGCTGCCGCGCCGCTGATGGAGGCGCTGCTCGCGCGCTATCCACAGCACCAGTTCCTGTTGACCCACATGACTCCGACCGGCCGCGCCACCGGCGCCGAGATCGCCGCGAGCTGGCCGGGTCGCGTGATGCAGGCCTACCTGCCGTACGACATGCCGTTCGCCGTGCGGCGCCTGCTGCGCGCATTCAAACCGATCGTGGGTATCGGCATGGAAACGGAAACGTGGCCTAACTTGCTGGCTGTAGCGAAGGGCGACGGGCTTCCGATGGTTCTGGTCAATGCGCGGCTCTCGGAAAAGTCGCTGGCCAAGGCGCGTCGCGCGCCACGACTGATCGGCGATGCTGCACGCAGCTTCCACGCGGTGCTCGCGCAGACGGAAGCCGACGCCGCGCGAATCCGCACCGTCGGTGTCCAGCAGGTCGAGGTGACGGGCAATCTGAAGTTCGACATCACTCCGGACGAGGCCCAGGTGGAGCGCGGCGAGGAGCTCCGTCGAGCGGTGGGCGCGCGCTCCGTGCTGCTCTTCGCGAGCACCCGCGAGGGTGAGGAGGCTTTGTTGTTGGCGGCGCTGGTGCAGGCCATTCCAGCCACGAGGCCCGGCCCACTTCTTGTCATTGTGCCCCGCCATCCGCAGCGCTTCGACGAAGTTGCGCGACTGATCGTCGGCAGCGGGCGGGCGCTGGCGCGACGCTCGAACGTTTCCGACTGGAGTGCGGCTGCCGCCGCGCCGGATGCTGCCGTACTGCTGGGCGACACCATGGGCGAGATGGCGATGTATTACGCGTCGTGCGATATCGCTTTCATCGGAGGCAGCTTGCTGCCGCTCGGAGGCCAGAACCTGATCGAGGCGTGTGCGGTCGGAACGCCCGTCGTGGTGGGACCGCACACCTACAACTTTGCACAGGCCACCGACGATGCGCTGGCGGCGGGTGCGGCGCACCGCGCCGCAGATCCAGCTTCTGCGGTCAGTGCAATGTTGCGCATCAGTGCCGACCGCGGGGAGTTGGCGCGCATGCGCCAGGCCGCCTTGCAGTTCGCGCGGCAGCACCGCGGTGCGACCGCCCGCGCGGTGGCGCGCATCGCGCCGCTGATCGACGCGGCCAACCGGTCTGATATGGAACGATGTCGCTAGCGGCGCCGTGCGCGGGTCGGTTTCGACGAGTTCGACGGTGCACCGCCCGTGGCGGGCGGGCTCGTCGGCGCAGTGCCAGTCGTCGGCGCAGTCCGCGCAGGCGGACTGGCCGGGGGCACATTCAGGCTGCGCTCGGTTGGCAGGACATCGGGCACGGTGATCGGCTCGGCTGGATCGAGCAGCGCGTTGATGCCGGCGATGTCGTCCTCGGTGAGCGCAGCCGAAGATGCCTTCAGGCGCAGCGCAGCCAGCAGGAAGTCGTAGCGCGCCCGCTTCAGGTCCCGCTGCGTTTGAACCAGCTGCGTGGTCGCATTAAGCACGTCCAGCAGGATGCGGACGCCGACCTGGTAGCCGAGCTGGGTCGAGTCGAGCTGCGTCCGCGCCGACACCTCCGCTGATTCCAGCGCACGCACCTGCGCCAGGCCGTAATTGACTCCGGTGAAGGCGTCGCGCGCCGCGTTCGCCGAATTGCGCCGTGCCGATTCCAGTTCGGCATTCGAGCGATCCTGCAGCGAAAGCGCCTCGCGCACGCGACTTTGACGGAGTCCGCCCTCGTAGATCGGCAGGTTCAGCTGGAGGCCCACCGTGCCGGCATTGATGCGGGGGTTGATGAATTCGTTTGACTGTGTGCCGTTGAACTTGTTGGCGCTGAAGCCGCCGACCACGTCGAGCGTCGGCTTGTAGGCATCGCGCTGGCGCTTCACTTCACGCGACGCGATCTCGTAGCTGGCGCGTGCGATCTGGACGGTATAGCTGGTGTCTTCGGCCGACCGCACCCATTGCATGATGTCCGAAGGCTGAGGCGGCGTCAGGTTCGGCCGGTCGCGCAGCGGCGCAAGCGTGCCCAGATCGCGGCCGATGATGGTCTGCAGTTCGCTGCGCCGGACCAGCAGCGTCCCGAGCGCGACCTGCTCCTGCGCCACGATCTGGTCGTAGCGTGCCTGCGCCTCGTTGGTATCGATGATCGTCTTGGTGCCGACCTCGAACTCGCGCTTCGCCTGCTGCAGCTGTTCGAGCGTCGCCTTCTTCGCGGCTTCGAGTGCGATCAGCTGGTCACGCGCGGCAAGCACGTTGAAATATGCGGTGGAGACGCGCAGACCGAGGTCCTGGGTCGACTGCTGCAGCGTCAGATCCGCCTGCATCACCGCAATCTTCGCCTGCTCGAGCGCCTCCCAGTTCTGCGGGCGGTAGACCGGCACCGTCAGGTTCACCCCGCCGCCGTATACGGTGTAGTTGGTGGAAAATTCGGGCTCGGTCGTGCTGAAGACGTTCGTATCGGCGCGGCCGGTCAGTCCCAGATTGGGCAGCAGCGCGGACCGGGCCTGTGGCACGAGCTCCTGTGCAGCCTGCTGCTGGTAGCGCGAGGCAGCGTACGCGGCATCGTTGGCCAGTGCTTCGCGATAGATCAGCAACAGGTCGTTGCGAGGAGCGCGTTGCGCCGCCTCCATTAGCGTGCGCGTGTCGGTTGTCGGGGAAGGTGTCTGTGCCGCAGCCTGCTGGCTGATGGCCAGCGTGATGACGGCAGCACTCGCCAGCGCTGCGGCGATCGGCCGCAGCGCGAACAGGCCCGGGGGAAGGCTCATCGTTTTTCTCTCCACCTTTAGACGTTCTAGTAGGTCGGCATCGTCGTGTCGACCTGGCGCGCCCACGCATTGACGCCACCGGCGAGGTTGTACGCGTTTTCGAACCCTTGCCGCGTCAGGAACATCGCCACCTGCATGCTGCGTCCGCCGAGATGACAGATGCAGACGATCGGTCGGGCGGGATCGAGGCTCGCCAGTTTTTCGGGCAGTGCCTGCATCGGCACCAGTTCAGATCCCTCGATCCGGCATATCTGCGTTTCCCACGGTTCGCGCACGTCGAGCAGCAACGGCGGCTCGCGCCCGGAGTCGGCCAGCCAGGCGGCCAGCTCGGGAGCCGATACGGTCTTCATCAGAAACGGAAGCTCGAAGGGCGCTCGGCATTCCGCAGGGGTTTGATCCTGGTTTCGAAGAGCTTGAGCGTGTCGAAGCCGGTGTCGGAGATGCGCGTGATGATCACCGCGGTCATCACGGGTTCGTTTCCGATCACCGCTGCGAGTCGGCCACCGATCTTGAGCTGGTTGCGCAGTTGTGCGGGGACCACCGGCAGGGAACCCGTCGCCACGATCACGTCATAGGGCGCGCGTGACGACCAGCCGCGGCTGGCATCGCCGGTTTCCTGCTTGACGTTGTGAACCCCCGCGCGAGCCAGATTGGCCGCACCGAATGGGCTGAGGCGCGGATCGATCTCGATCGAAACCACCTGTCGCGCCTTGCAGGCGAGCAGCGCGGCAAGATAGCCGGAGCCGGTACCGATCTCGAGCGCATCTTCGTGCCGACGAATCGCCAGCTCCTGCAGGACGCGGGCCTCCATTTTGGGAGACCACATCGACTCACCGGTGTCGACGCCATCGATCCTCAGCGGGATCTCCATGTCGACGAAGGCGAGCGCACGGTATTCAGGCGGAACGAACTCTTCGCGCTTGACGACGAACAACAGATCGAGCACCGATTGGTCGAGTACGTCCCAGGTCCGAACCTGTTGCTCGACCATGTTGAAGCGTGCCTTGTCGTAATCCATTGCCGGTTGCATTGCGTGTCCCGTGCTGCTCGCGATACCCGGTCCGCGGCGCGCGAAAGTCTATCAGCGCATGTTTGCGGTCCTGCTGCGTTTCGGACCGCGATTCATGCGTTCTGTCGCACGCATCGCACGTTCATTAGCTGCCCCCTTTGCCCTGTGGGCTGTCCCCCCGCGGGGGAGCGAGCGCCTTCGGAGCGGCCGTGCGGCACTCATGCCGGTCGGAGCGCAGCGAGCATCATGTCGACATGCGTTGCGATATAGGCGTCAGCATCGATCGGCGTCTGACTGCAGGGTCCGAAGGATCGCTTCCACAGCGAGAGCATCACCAGCGGAGCCGTCGCCACGCGAACGAACATCTGCGGCTCGACGCGTCGAAACTCCCCGCGCTCGATGCCGCGACGAACTGCGGCGGCCAAGACGCCATGCCAGGGTTCGATGACTTCCTCGACGAAGAACCGGGCGATCTCCGGAAAGTTGCCGCTTTCGGCCATGACGAGCTTGCCCAGCCCGCCCGCCGTGCTGTCCCCGTATTCACGCCACCAGCTCGTAACCAGGTGGCTCAAGAGATCTCCGCTGGATCCGTCGAACCGCATGACTTCATCCGCGCTTTCGCTGATGCGAGCGACGATGTTCTCGCGCACCACGGCCTTGAACAGGTCTTCCTTGTTCTCGAAGTAGAGGTAGAGCGTCCCTTTGGAAACCCCGGCCTGCGCCGCCACGTCTTCAAGGCGGGTGCCCGCGTAGCCCTTCTCGACGAACAGTTCGAGCGCGGCCGCGACCAGTTCAGCGGGCCGCGCCTCCTTGCGGCGTTCCCAGCGGGGCTTTGACACAGGCGGAGATTCGTAGGACATGCTTGGCGGCGGCGCCCACACGCGGACGATTTCGCGTACGGGCACAAACTAAATGACTGACTGGTCAGTAATATACGGGGCTCGTCAAACGCGTGTCAAGCTGACGGTGGCTCAACCGATCTTCCGTATGGCAACTCGTATTCCAAACATCCTCACGATCGCCGGCGTCGACCCATCGGGCGGCGCCGGCGTTCTGGCCGACGTCAAGGCGATCAGCGCACTGCATGGGTATGCGTGCGCAGTGATCGCCGCCCTGACCGCGCAGAACACGAGCGAGGTTTCCGGCGTTTCGCCTGTCGCTGCCTCATTCGTCGCATTGCAGATCGACACTCTGCTCGGCGATGTCAGTGTCGATGCGGCCAAGATCGGAATGCTGGGCGGCGCGCAGGTCATCGAAACGGTGGCCGATCGACTAGCTCACTGGCGACTTGCGCCCATCGTGCTCGACCCGGTGATGGTGGCCAAGAGCGGCGATGCGCTGCTCGAACCGGCGGCAGTCGGAGCGCTCATCGAGGCGCTGTTGCCGCTGGCGAACGTACTTACGCCCAACCTGCCGGAGGCGGGCGTCCTGCTTCGCGCACGCCCGGTCGACACGCTGAAGGAGATGTACCGGGTCGCCGAACGGCTGCGCGCACTGCTCCGCCACGACGGCGCGCGCTGGGTCTATCTGAAGGGCGGCCATTTGCCGGGATCGGAAGCGATCGACCTGCTGCATGATGGTGACCGCATGATCGAATTGACCGCCCCGCGTATTTCGACGCGCAACACGCACGGCACCGGCTGCACGCTGTCGGCGGCACTTGCCACGCTGATACCGCAGACCGAATCAGTGCCGCAGGCGGCGCGTCACGCGAAAGCGTATCTGTCGGACGCGATCGCACGTGCCGATGAGCTCAAGGTGGGAAGTGGCCACGGTCCGGTACATCACTTCCACGCACTGTGGCCGGAGTCGCGCGATCGGCGCGGCGGGTCATTTGACCCCGATGGCGCGAACCGCAGATAATTCGCGCCCTCGGCGGATTAGCTCAGCTGGTTAGAGCAGAGGAATCATAATCCTTGTGTCCGGGGTTCGAGTCCCTGATCCGCCACCAAATCCCTCGCTGATGCGCACATTCGTACTCCGTCTTGCCGTCGCTGTCTTCGCAGCGACCGTCCTCGCGTGCGGCAGCGCGACCAAAGTCGCGCCCGACGGCAGCATGACCGGCACCATGACGACCGGACAATTGCCGGAGGTGACTATCGACGGCAAGACTATGCGGCTTTCGCCCGGCGCGCGTATCTACAACCAGAGCAATCTGACCATCACGCCGAATCAGCTGCCTGCCAACTCGCGCGTGCGCTACAAGACCGACGCGACCGGCTTGGTAAACCAGGTCTGGGTTCTGCCCGCGGAACGCTGAGCGTCACTGCTCGAGTCAGCCGCCGTAGAATCCGCGTTCCTGTTTCTATTCCCTCTCGCCACCGGCTCTACACCGGCTCGCGATCTCATGAGCAAGAAGCTTTACATCCGGACGTTCGGATGCCAGATGAACGAGTACGACTCGGACAAGATGGCCGACGTACTCGAGAACTCGGACGGGCTCGTAGCGACTGACAGCCCCGAGGACGCCGACGTCATCCTGTTCAACACCTGTTCCGTGCGTGAGAAGGCGCAGGAGAAGGTGTTCTCGGATCTCGGTCGCGTCAAACATCTGAAGCTGAAGAAGCCCGAGCTCGTGATCGGCGTCGGCGGCTGCGTGGCGAGCCAGGAAGGCGCTGCCATTATCGAGCGCGCACCGTATGTCGATGTGGTGTTCGGTCCGCAAACGCTGCACCGGCTACCGCAACTGATCGCGGCCCGCCGCCGCACCGGCCGTCCGCAGGTCGACATCAGCTTTCCCGAGAACGAAAAATTCGATCAGCTTCCGCCTCCGTCCGTGGACGGGGTCCGGGCTTACGTATCCATCATGGAAGGGTGCAGCAAGTACTGCAGCTTCTGTGTGGTGCCCTACACGCGGGGCGAAGAGATTTCGCGGCGGCTTGACGATGTGCTGACCGAGGCGGCCGACCTCGCCGACCAGGGTGTCAAGGAGATCACGCTGCTGGGGCAGAACGTCAACGCCTACCGCGGCGCGCTGTCTGACGGTCCCGGCCTGGCTGACTTTGCGTTGCTGCTCGAATACATCGCCGAGATTCCCGGCATCGAGCGAATCCGTTACACCACCTCGCACCCGAAGGAGTTCACTCAGCGGCTGATCGACGTCTACGAGCGCGTGCCCAAGCTCGTCAGCCATGTCCATTTGCCGGTCCAATCCGGCAGCGACCGCGTGTTGGCGGCGATGAAGCGCGGTTACACGGTCCTCGAGTACAAGTCGATCGTCCGCCGCCTGCGGCAGGTGCGCCCGGAAGTGTCCCTCTCCTCGGACTTCATCGTCGGATTCCCCGGCGAGAGCGACGACGATTTCGGGCGCACGCTGGCGTTGGTCGACGAGGTCGGGTTCGATGCGTCGTTCTCGTTCGTCTACAGCCGGCGCCCGGGCACCCCCGCCGCTGATCTGGCAGACGACACTACCGACGCGATCAAGTTGGGCCGACTGCAGCGACTGCAGGCGGCGCTGGAAGTGCACGTGAACCGCATCAGCGAATCGATGGTCGGATCGACGCATCGGATCCTGGTCGAGGGTCCGTCGCGCAGGGATGCCAGCGAGTTGATGGGTCGCACCGAAAACAATCGCATCGTCAATTTCAGCGCGCCGCCTCGCCTGATCGGGCAGATGGTCGACGTCCGGGTGACGCAGGCATTGCCTCACTCGCTGAGGGGTGATGTGCAGACGGGCGAAGGCGCCGATATCCCGGTCCAGCGTGCGGTGATCGTTCCGCCGCTTGCAAAAAGCACGCAATAAAGTGCACCACTCGATGCGCCGTGCGGGGCGAGCGCGATTACGATGCGCGTGGGTGTCATGGGGCGCGAGCCGTTGGCCGCGGCAGCGCGCGGGAAGGAAGCACATGAATCGTGCGATGCTGATCGTCGGTAGATCGGCGGCCGCCTGGGCGGCTGTCGCCCTGATATCTGGATGTGCAACGCTGGCCGGACCGCCGATCGCAGCCAGGTCGCAGGACAACGGTACGTCGACGTCGTCCGCGTCGGCCGCGGGACCGGCCGGATCGTTCCGCCCGTTTGACGAAGTGATCAAGGACGCCAAGCAGACGGCGGGACTCTTTCCAATCTGGCAGAAGGACGACAAGACGTGGATCGAGATACCCGCGGATCTGCTGGACAAGCCGTTCTTCCTTTCGATCAGTCTGAATCGAGGCATCGGTGAACGGTGGCTGATCGGCGGTCTCCAGGGCGCGTGGTACGCGACCGGCGGCGAGTACATCGGGCAGTTCCGCAAGGCGGCCGGCAACGTGCAGTTGCTGGCACGCAACTCACGCTTCGTCGCGCGCAGCGGTTCGCCCGAAGAGCGGGCGGTCAAGAACGCCTACTCGGACAGCCTGCTGGCATCGGCGCCGATCGCCAGCGCGCCGCACCCCGAGCGCAAGTCGATACTTGTCGACGCGAACGCGCTGTTGCTGAACGACATTCCGCGCGCCTCGCACGTCATCGAGCGCGACTACCGAAACATGTTCATGCTGGATGCGCGCAATTCATTCATCCAGTCCGCCAAGGCGGACACCGACCGCACGGTGTTCGACGTCACCGCGCACTACACGCAGTCGCGGATTCCGGTGCCTCCGGTGCCGTCCCCGGTCACCGGTGCGCCGCCAATACCGCACTTCCCCCCACCGGACGTACTGGAGGATCCGCGCAGCCTGTTCCTGGGCTTCCTTTACACGTTCAGCAAGCTGCCCGAGCAGCCGATGACACCGCGCAAAGCCGACTCGCGCATCGGGCATCTGACGACGTCACAGTTCGATTTCAGCTCCGAAACCCGGTTGTCGCCGGTGCGACATTACGTGCAGCGCCGGCGGCTCGAGAAAAAGGATCCACAAGCGGCGCTGTCGGAGCCGGTCAAGCCGATCACCTACTGGCTGTCGAACGAAATTCCCGAGAAGTACCGGGCGCCGATTCGCGACGGCATCCTCGAATGGAACAAGGCGTTCGAAAAAGCCGGCATCAAGGACGCGATTGTGGTCGAGCAGCAGCCCGACGACTCGGACATCGACCTGCTCGAGACCGGATACTCGTCAGTCCGCTGGCAGATCACCGCGCGTCCGACCTACGGCGCGATCGGGCCTTCGCATATCGATCCTCGCACCGGCGAGATCCTCGACGCCGATCTCGGCTGGGACGCCAACTTCGTGCGCAGCGCCCGCTTCCTGCGTAGCGAGGAACTCGGCTACAAAAGCGTGTACGACGAGTCGAGCGGAGACGTAAAGGCGGATGCGGCCGGGGTGACCGGCGCGGCGCACTGCGAACTGCGTGACCTCGCGATGCGTGAACTGGGTTATGCGCTCGCCCTGCTCGAGGCGCGCGGCGAGATCGACCCAGACAGTCCGCAAGCCGAGGCGTTCATCACCGACTTCATCAAGTGGGTGACCATGCACGAGATTGGCCACACGCTGGGACTCGCACACAACTTCCGCGCGTCCACCGTCAACTCGCCGAAGCAGCTGACCGATGCGAAGTACACCGCATCGACCGGCCTGATCGGCTCGGTGATGGACTACCCGCCGGCCAATATCGCGCTGCAGGGCGAAGTACAGGGGCAGTACTACGCGACTGCGCTCGGCGCCTATGACTACTGGGCGATCGAATACGCCTACAAGCCGATCGACTCCGAGCGCGAAGCCGCGGAACTAACCGCGATCGCGGCACGCGCGAACGAGCCACAACTCGCGTTCGCGACCGACGCGGATGCGGCTGCGGCGATCGATCCGACCGCCAATGCCTGGGACCTGGGATCGGAGCCTCTGGCTTTCTATCGCAAGCGCGTGCTGCTGACGCAGGAACTATGGCAGCGACTCGAAACGCGCAACCTAGTGCCTGGAGAAAGCTATGCGGTGCTGCGCAGGCGGTTCCTGTCAGGATTGAACCAGTCTGCACTGGCGATGACGCAGGCGGCCAAGTATGTCGGCGGTGCAGAGATCCAGAACGACGCTGCGGGCAGTCCGCGCCTGCCGATCACGCCGGTCTCGCTGCGACAGCAGCGCGAAGCTCTGGCGGTGATCACCGAGGGACTGTTCAAGAGTGACAGCTTCAAGGTCTCGTCGCAGTTCCTGCGCAAGCTCGCGAGCGACCGGCTCGAGCGCGAAGATCTGCCATACGCGCAGCAGGCAACCATGTTCGAGATAGCCCTGCCGGATCGGGTGCTCGCTGTGCAGCGCGATGTACTGAACCGGCTGATGGGACCGGTGGTCGCGCGCCGCGTGTTGGTCAATGCCGAGATGGCGGCCCGCCGGTCCGATGCGCTGTCACTCTCGGAGTTGTACTCGGCGCTCCAGCTCGCCATCTGGTCGGAGGCGCGCAAACGCAGTGAAGCCACAGTCCTGCGACGCAACTTGCAGCGCGAGCATCTGCGCCGGTTGACGGCATCGATCCTCGGAAGCTCGAGCGGGTATCCGGCGGACGCGCGGTCCCTGATGCGCCAGGATGCGCGCCAGTTGCGCGACTGGTTGGTGGCAGCCGCGGCTGCCCCCGGCTTGAGCGCCGAGACGAGGGCGCATTACGCAGAAGCGGCCGAAACGCTCGGCGAGGCGCTGAAGGCGCCGCTATTCCGCAGCGGTGTCTAGACTCGGCCCGTGGCCCGACGCAATTCCTCCGCCAGAAAAGTCCTGACCTTCCAGGCCGACGCCGATAACGACGATCTGGCGAATGTCACCGGTCCGCTCGACGCGAACCTGCGGCAGGTCGAGACCGAGCTCGACGTGGCGATCGCCCGTCGCGGACACCAGTTCCGCGTTGAAGGCGGTGGAGATCGCGCGCAGGCCGCGATCGACGTGCTCGAGCACTTCCTGGCGCGCGCGCGCGACAGCGGGCGTCCGATCTCCGTGGACGACATCCAGCTCTACTTCGTCGAGCAGCGCGGACGCAACCGCGACCGGGCTGTGCCCGAGACTGCACCCGACTCACAACTGCAGTTGCATACGCGGCGCCCCGACCTCCACGGGCGCACGCCGCGCCAGCGCGACTACATCGGCGCGATGCTCGCGCACGACGTGACCGTCGCGATCGGACCGGCGGGGACTGGCAAGACCTACCTGGCGGTCGCCGCCGCCGTCGACGCGCTCGAGCGTGACATCGTCAAGCGCATCGTGCTGACGCGGCCGGCGGTCGAGGCGGGAGAGCGCCTCGGTTTCCTGCCGGGTGATCTGGCGCAGAAGGTCGATCCCTACCTGCGACCGCTGTACGACGCGCTGTTCGATCTGCTCGGATTCGACAAGACGCAGCGCCTGCTCGAACGGCAGACGATCGAGATTGCGCCGCTCGCGTACATGCGGGGGCGTACGCTGAACCAGGCGTTTGTCATCCTCGACGAAGCGCAGAACACCACCCGCGAACAGATGAAGATGTTTTTGACGCGCATCGGATTCGGATCGAAGGCGGTGGTGACCGGCGACGTGACTCAGATCGACCTGCCGCGCGGCACTGCGAGCGGATTGATCGAAGCGCAGCACGTGCTCGCTGAGGTGCGCGGCATCGCGTTCACGTATTTCACGGCGGCCGACGTCGTGCGGCATCCGCTGGTCGGCCGCATCGTCGAAGCGTATGAGGCGGCTGAAGCGCGCGCCGAGTCCAGCGGCGACGAGGGCGCTGCGCGCCGCCGCAGCGCCTGATGCGGAAGCTCGACTTGGCGGTACAGGGGCGCGCACGGTTCGCCGGCTTACCGGCGCGCGGCACGCTCGGACGCTGGGTCGCCGCCGCGCTCGAATGCGACGCGGAGATCACGCTGCGCTTTGTCGATGCGCGTGAGGGCCGGCGCCTGAACAGGGAATATCGCGGCAAGGACTACGCGACCGATGTGCTGACGTTCGAGTATGCGCACCGCCCGGCTGTGCGCGCCGATATCGTCATCTGTCCGTCGGTCGCGTGGCGCGGCGCCCGCGAACGCCGCCGCTCAAGACGCGCTCACCTGGCTCATCTGGTGATCCATGGCGTTCTGCACGGGCATGGGCTCGACCACGCGGACGCCCAGGCGGCCATCCAAATGGAAGAGCGAGAGGTCGCTATCCTCGCCCAACTGGGGTTCGGCAACCCCTATGTGACCGAGCCCGCTCAAGGGCGCACGCGGAAGTAACCACTGACATACGCGGTGGACCGAGGTCGTTATTCGCGCCTAGGCGTTACGACGCGCCGAACCGGCTCGTGTATTCTGAATCGGTCGCCCTTCGCGGGCACATTGTGGGTATGAACGGTGGCGTCACGCCGTCGACGCCCTGACCGATGTCCGACCCCCCGCCCAGAGCCAGTTCCCGTCAGAAGCAACGGACGCTGCTCGAACGCCTGACCGCGTTCATCTTTCGCGAGCCCGATAACCGCGAAGAATTGCTTCAGGCGCTGCATGAGGCGCACGAGCGCAACCTGCTCGATGCCGACGCGATGTCGATGATCGAGGGGGTGCTGCAGGTTTCCGAGCTGCGCGCGCGCGACCTGATGATCCCGCGCTCGCAAATGGACGTGATCGACATTTCCGAGCCGCCGACCACTTGGATTCCGTTCGTGATCGAGACCGCGCATTCGCGCTTCCCGGTGATCGACGGAAACCGCGATCACGTGCTCGGCATTCTGCTGGCCAAGGACCTGCTGCGCTACTACACCGAGAAGGACTACGACGTCCGGGGCAGCCTGCGGCCTGCGGTCTTCATCCCGGAAAGCAAGCCGCTCAACGTGCTGTTGCGCGACTTCCGCGCCAACCGTAACCACATCGCGATGGTCGTCGACGAGTATGGCGGCGTGGCCGGACTGATCACCATCGAGGATGTGCTCGAACAGATCGTCGGCGACATCGAGGACGAATACGACCTCGACGAAGGCGACGATGCCGTCATCGCCGAGGACGACGGCAGATACCGCGTCAAGGCGCTGACCAGCATCCGCCACTTCAACGAGGCGTTCGGAACCCGCCTGCCCCAGGGAGACTTCGACACCATCGGCGGCCTGCTGGTCCATGAGTTCAGCCGTGTTCCCAAGCGGGGTGACGTCCTTGAGATCGAAGGGATGCGCTTCGAAGTCGTGCGGGCCGACGCGCGCCGGGCACACCTGTTTCTCGTCAGTCGCGTGCCTGAAACGGTGATGAGCGAATTCCTCGAAGACAGCGAGCAGCCGTCGGCCTGAAGACGCCTGGCACTTGGGCCGCCGTGCCGCGATGGCATGATCGCTGCCCATTCCTGAAATTCACTTCCTGACTCGATGAATGCCCATCGTTCGGGCGCGGCGCGGCTGTTCGCTGCGGGGGCGGCAGGCGTGCTGCATGCGCTGTCGTTCGCGCCGTTCGATCTTCCGTGGCTGCAGGTCGTAGCGCTGGCGGTGCTGTTCGCGTTGACCATCCGCGCATCGGGCCCTTGGGAGGCAGCGCGGCTGGGATTCGCCTTCGGGCTAGGTTGGTTCGGCCTCGGCGTCTCGTGGGTCTACATCAGCATGCATACCTACGGGCTGATGCCGGCGCCACTGGCCGCCGCAGCCACGGCTGCCTTCTGCGCTTTCCTCGCGCTTTACCCCGCCGCCGCGCTAGGGGTCGCCCAGCGGTTGGTGCGAGCGCCGATCGTTCGGCTGGCGCTGACACTGCCGGCATGCTGGACTGTGTCCGAATGGTTGCGTGGCACGCTGCTGACGGGATTCCCGTGGCTGGCCGGCGGCTATGCGCACACCGACGGGCCGCTCGCCGGGTTTGCGCCGCTGATCGGTGTCTATGGCGTGGGCTTCGTCGCGGCGACGCTGGCCGGCGCACTGGCCGTGCTCGCGCTACCGCATTCTGCCCGTGGAGCGCGCGCATACGTGTGGATCGGCGCCACGGTCATCGCCGCCCTCGCCGGCGGCGCAGTCGCTGGAGAGGCGCGGTGGACCCGCCCGGCCGGCGCGCCCATCCGAGTTGCGCTCGTGCAGGCCAACATCCCGCAGGATGCGAAGTTCACTGTCGAAGGCCTGCGGCGTGCGTTCAGCGAACACTGGGCGCTGATGAAGGGTGTCCGCGCCGACCTCGTCGCACTCCCCGAGTCGGTTTTCCCGGTGCCGCTGGGGCTTGTTCCGGAGCATGCCATCGAAGCGTTCCAAGGGTATGCACGCGAGCGCGACAGCGCGCTGATCTTCGGCGTGTTCATCGAGGAGCCCCGCGAGGCGTTCCACAACAGCGCAGTCGGCTGGTCGCCGCGCTATCCGGACTGGCAGCGCTACAGCAAGCAGCACCTAGTGCCGTTCGGTGAGTTCATTCCCTGGGGATTCCGCTGGTTCGTCGACCTGATGCAGATGCCGATCGGAGACCAGGCGCACGGAAGCGCCACCCAGCCGCCGATGGAACTGGTCGGACAGCGCATTGCGGTCAACATCTGCTACGAAGACTTGTTCGGTGAGGTGATCCGGTCGTCCTGGATGGGGACTGCGGCTCCGCCGACCATCATGCTGAACCTGTCGAACCTGGCGTGGTTCGATGATTCGATCGCGCTTCCCCAGCATCTGCAGATCTCCCGTATGAGGACTCTGGAAACGCAACATCCGATGCTGCGGGCTACGAACACCGGCGTCACTGCGATCATCGATGCGCAGGGCAGGGTGGCCGGAGTCTTGCCGATCCTGACGGCCGGCGTCCTGCAGGGCGAAGTGCAGGGGCACGAGGGAGAAACGCCGTTCATCCGCTACGGGAACGCGCCGGCGTTGTTCATCGCTGGGCTGTTGATCCTGCTGTCGTTGGCGCTGACCCGGCGGAGTCGCGCTTAGCCGCTCGAAACCGCAGGCGTCATCTCGCTGTCCGTACAATCGTCTCATCCGACGATATTTGCCCGCTCGGCGCGAGTTGCCGATGATCACCTTTCAGGAAACCATCCTTCGACTGCAGAGTTACTGGAGCCAGCAAGGTTGCGCGCTGCTGCAGCCGATCGATCTCGAGGTTGGCGCGGGCACCTCTCATACGGCAACGTTCCTTCGCGCCATCGGTCCGGAGCCTTGGCGTGCAGCCTACGTGCAACCGTCGCGACGGCCGAAGGACGCGCGTTACGGCCAGAATCCGAACCGCCTGCACCAGCATCACCAGTACCAGGTCGTTCTCAAGCCGTCGCCGCCCGACATCCTGAATCTCTATGTCGGCTCGCTGCATGCCCTCGGCATCGACACGAAGAAGAACGACATCCGATTCGTCGAGGACAACTGGGAGAACCCGACGCTGGGCTGCTGGGGGCTTGGCTGGGAAGTGTGGATGAACGGCATGGAGATCACGCAGTTCACCTACTTCCAGCAGGTCGGCGGGCTCGAGTGCAAACCCATTACCGGCGAGATCACCTACGGTCTTGAGCGCCTGACGATGTACCTGCAGAACGTCGATAGCGTGTTCGACCTCGTCTACACGCGCTGGCGTGACCGCGGTGTCGAGCGTGTCCTGACCTACGGCGACGTGTTTCATCAGAACGAGGTCGAGCAGAGCACGTACAACTTCGAGGCAGCCGAACCGTCGGTGCTGCTCGGGCAGTTCAGCCTGTTCGAGGCTGAAGCGCGGCGGCTGATGGATCTGCAACTGGCGCTGCCGGCGTACGAGATGGTCTTGAAGTGCAGCCACACGTTCAACCTGCTCGATGCGCGCGGCGCCATCAGCGTCACCGAGCGTGCCGGCTACATCGGTCGCATCCGCAACCTGGCGCGGGCGGTCGCGCAGAGCTATTACGAGTCGCGCGAACGGCTCGGTTTTCCGATGGCCGCAAACGCCGTCCAGAAAGCGGCGGCATGAGCGCCGCACGGCCGCTCCGAAGGCGCTCGCTCCTCCGCGGGGGAACAGCCCGTAGGGCGAAGGGGGCCGCCACATGACCGGCGTTGCGTCGCTGCTGGTCGAACTGCAGACCGAGGAGCTGCCCCCCAAGGCGCTGAAGTCCCTCGCCGCCGCGTTCGCCACTGGCATCGAAGCCGGGCTCTACAGCCGCCAGTTCCTGTCGACGGACAGCCGCGTAACTGCGTTCGGCACGCCGCGTCGACTGGCGGTGCACATCACTGACGTAGCGGCACGATCTGCCGACCAGCCATTCACACAAAAGCTGATGCCGCTCGCGGTCGCGCGCGATGCCGCGCGCAACTGGACGCAGACGTTCCTGAAAAAGCTCGAAGCGCTCGGAAGAGGCCATCTCGCCTCGATACCGCTGGGCACGAATCACGGACCCGATTCGCTGGTGCTGCAAGGCGACGGCAAGTCCGAGTCGGTCTTTCTGAGCAGCATCGCGAGCGGCCAGACGCTGCACGTCGCACTGCAAACGGTGCTCGATGAAGCGCTGGCTGGTCTGCCGATTCCCAAGGTGATGAGCTACCAGCTGGCCGACGGAACGACGACCGTCCAGTTCGTACGACCGGTCCACCGGCTGGTGGCGCTGCATGGCCACGGCGTGGTCCCGGTCGCCGCGCTCGGCCTGATTGCCGGCACCAAAACGCTCGGGCACCGTTTTATGTGCAAGGGAGAGATCGCACTGCATTCGGCCGACGCCTATGTCGAGCAGATGGAGTTTGAGGGCAAGGTGATTCCGTCGTTCGACGCGCGCAGACAGCGCATCGAGCAGCAACTGAACCGCGCCGCCGAGGCGATTGGCGCGCGGGTGGTGGCGCCCGACGCGTTACTCGACGAGGTCACCGCACTGGTCGAGTGGCCGGTTGTCTACGAGTCGAGCTTCGATGCCGACTATCTGGCGGTACCGCCGGAGTGCCTGATCCTGACGATGCAACAGAACCAGAAGTATTTCGCGTTGACCGACGCGGGCGGGGCGCTGCTCAATCGCTTTCTGCTGGTATCCAACCTGGAGGCCGATCCCGCAGACGCCATCGTCGCCGGCAATGCGCGCGTCATCCGTGCCCGTCTGGCCGATGCCCGGTTCTTCTACGATCAGGACCGCAAGCAGTCGCTCGAAAGCCGGGTCACCGGACTGGCCAGCGTGGTCTATCACAACAAGCTGGGCTCACAACTCGAGCGGGTCGAACGCGTGACCGGCATCGCGGTGGGAATTGCGCGCAGGCTCGGCGTCGACGTCAACCGCGTCGAGCGCGCGGCCCGACTGGCCAAGGCGGATCTGCGGACCCTGATGGTCGGCGAGTTTCCGGAACTGCAGGGGATCATGGGCGAGTACTACGCGCACCATGACGGCGAAGATGGCGACGTGGCCACCGCGATCCGCGAGCATTACCAGCCGCGCTTCGCGGGTGACGCGCTGCCGTCTACGCCGGTCGGAACCTGCGTCGCGCTGGCCGACAAGCTCGAAACGCTGGCCGGACTGTTCGCCACTGGCGAAAAGCCGACCGGCGAGCGTGATCCCTACGCGTTGCGGCGGCACGCGCTCGGTGTGCTGCGCATGCTGAAGGAAGGCGCACTGCCACTCGACCTCGGTGCGCTGTTGGAAGACGCTCTGGACGCCTTCCCCGCCGCGTCAGTGAAGGATCACGCGGGGACGCTCGCTGCGCTGCGCCCGTTCGTGCTTGATCGATTGGCAGGCCTGCTGCGTGAGGAAGGCTACTCCGCGCAGGAGGTCGACGCAGTGCTCGAGGGCGGATCGATGCGCATCGACCTGGTACCGAAACGACTGACTGCCGTGCGTGCCTTCATGGAGCTACCTGAGGCAGCCAGCCTGGCGGCGGCCAACAAGCGGATCGGCAACATCCTGAAGAAGGCCGACGGCGTGCCGACGGAGTTCGACGAGAGCATGCTGCTCGAGCCGGCCGAGCAGGCGCTGGGTTCGGCGTACGCCGCGCTGCGGCCGGGCGCCGAGGCGCTGTATGCCCAAGGCGACTACACCGCGATGCTGCGATCGCTTGCTCCGCTCAAGCTTCCGGTCGACCGGTTCTTCGACGAAGTGATGGTCAACGTGGACGATGAGCGGCTGCGTTCGAACCGGCTCGGGTTGCTCAAGGGCTTGCATGCCACGATGAACCGCGTGGCCGATATCTCGAAGCTGACGGCCGGCTAAGGTGACAGCCCCCACGCTCGCTGCGCTCGCTGCCTCCAGAGGGGGCCATCAGTCGGCTTGGGAGCGGCCCGGCGCCGACTGAGCGTCGCCACGCACTTACGATGCTGGCCCTGCGCTCCGCGCTTTACCTGCTGTTCCTGATTGTCGTGGTTATCCCGTGGGCGTTTGTCGTGATGTCGGGATGGCTTTTTCCAGTACATACGCGCTATTTTCTGTGCACCTGCTACACAAAGATGGCGATCTGGGGCGCGCGCGTAATCTGCGGCATCGAATGGAAGGTCGAAGGATGGGACAACCTGCCCGATGGGCCCGCCATCTTGCTGCCCAAGCACCAGTCGTCATGGGAAACGCTGTGGTTGCCATCGGTAATGCCGCGCGACCTCACCTTCGTTTACAAGCGCGAACTGAACTGGTTGCCATTTTTCGGTTGGGGTTTGGCGTCTGCGCAAATGATCAGCATCGATCGGCGCAAGGGGCTGGATGCGTTCGAACAACTGGTCGAACAGGGCGTCGACCGCCTGGCGCGCGGCTGGTGGATCGTGATATTCCCGGAAGGTACGCGCACGCCGCCGGGTTCGACGCGACGCTACAAGACCGGCGGAGCTCGTCTGGCCGCGCGCACCGGCGCGATGGCGGTCCCGATCGCGGTCAACTCCGGCGAGCTGTGGCCGCGCAAAGCCTTCATCAAGCGGCCGGGCACGATCACCGTGTCGATCGGCCCGGCCATCGATTCGCGCGGCCGCAGCGCTGAGGAAGTAGGTGCCGCCGTGGAATCGTGGATCGAAACAGAAATGCGGCGGCTGGCTCCCCATCGGTACAACGGGCCCTACGGCGCGACGGCGGCGGTTTCTGAACGGGCGCGCGGCGCGCGTTCCGCTCCGGCATGAAGCGACTCGTCGGCCACGAACAAATGCTGCTGGAGCTAGAGGCTCCCGCAGCGCAGCCTACGGATCGACAACGCGAGCGGGACAACGCGGCCGCGCGGCAGATTCGCGTCGGGACCGATGTGTTTGCCTATCGACTGCGACGCGCCCGGCGACGCTCGATCGGATTCCAGATCGACGACCTGGGTCTGACGGTCAGCGCGCCGCGCTGGGTGCCACTGCGCGAGGTCGAGGCAGCGATCGCAGAAAAGCGCCGATGGATCGTGACCAAGCAGCGCGAGTGGAAAGAATGGCGGTCGAAGCGGCGGCTGCCGCCGGTCCGCTTCGTCGACGGCGCATCGGTGCCATATCTCGGCAGCCCGCTGCAGCTGCGGCTCGCTGCGGGTTCCGTCTCGACCCGCCAGATCGACGCGACACTGCATTTGGCGCTGCCCGCGGACGCAAGCGAAGTCCGGGTGCGCGACACGGTGCAGGCCTGGCTACAGGTGCAGGCGCGGCGGGTACTCGCCGAGCGCATCGAGCGCTTCGACGGGCGCATCAGCGAGCGCTATGCCGGCTGGACGCTGTCTTCGGCCCGCTCGCAGTGGGGTTCGTGCACGCACGACGGCCGCATTCGGCTGAGCTGGCGCCTGATCCACTTTGCGCTGCCGGTGATCGACTACGTGGTCGCGCACGAACTGGCACATCTGCGCGAACTCAATCACAGCGCGCGGTTCTGGGATGCCGTCGCGCATCTGCTGCCGGGCTTCGAGCCCGCGCGCGAAGCAATCCGGCGAGTGGACATCGAGACTTTGCCGCTGTAGCCGAACGCCGGATGCACGGTGCACTGCCGTTAACCCCTTCCCCATTCCTTGATCCGGAGGCGCAATGCGTATCCTGCACACCATGCTGCGCGTCGGCGACCTGCAGCGGTCGATTGACTTCTACACGCGCATCCTCGGCATGCAGTTGCTGAGAACGACCGATCGCCCGGAACAGAGGTACACGCTCGCGTTCGTCGGCTACGGCGACGAGCGCGACCATGCGGTGCTCGAACTCACCTACAACTACGGCGTCGATCGTTACGAGCTCGGCAGCGCCTTCGGGCACATCGCGATCGCCGTGCCAGACGCCGCTGCTTCATGCGAGCGCATCCGCGCAGCCGGCGGAAAAGTCACGCGCGAGGCGGGCCCGGTGCAAGGTGGCAGCACGGTGATCGCATTCGTCGCCGATCCGGACGGCTACAAGATCGAGCTCATCCAGTCGCGCCAGTGACCGACGCAGCGAACGCGCGGGTCAAGTCGACAAATTGTTCGACGGCAAGCACTTCGGCTCGCGCGCCCGGCTCGACGCCCGCGGCGGCGATCGCATCGGCGGGCAGCAGGTCGGCCAACGCATTGCGCAGGGTTTTGCGGCGTTGACCGAACGCCGCGGCCACGACGCGGGCAAAGGCGTCGCGGTCGACCTGCGGGAGTTGCCCGACCGGCAGCGGCTGCATGCGAACGATGCTGGAAGTCACCTGGGGCGGCGGATTGAAGGCGCCGCGCGGCACATCGAATAGCTTCACCATTCGATAGCGCCATTGCAGCATCACCGACAGGCGTCCGTAGGTGCGGCTACCCGGGGCCGCAACCATGCGGTCGACCACTTCCTTCTGCAGCATGAAGTGCTGGTCGATCACCCGCTCGGCCACCTCGGCAAGCGCGAACAGCAGCGGTGAGGAGATGTTGTATGGCAGGTTGCCGACCAGCCGCATGGGGCCGGGTAGGCCCGACCAGTCGATCTTCAGCGCATCTGCCTCGATCAGTGTCATTTGCTCGGATGTGAACTCGGTGCGCAGCCACGCAGCCAGATCGCGGTCGATCTCGATTGCGCTGACGTGACCGGCACGCGCGATCAGTGCCCGCGTCAGCGCAGCCCGTCCGGGGCCGATCTCGACGATGTTCTGGCCTGGCCGCGGATCGATCGCATCTACGATGCGCTCGATGATGCGCGGGTCGTGCAGGAAGTTCTGGCCGAAGCGGCGGCGAGCCACGCGCGGTGGCGCGTTCATACTGGCTTGCTCTGGTGCCGTTCGACGAGTTCGATCGCAAGTTCGACCGCCGATCGCAGGCTGCCGGGATCAGCCTGACCGGTGCCGGCCTTGTCGAGCGCCGTTCCGTGGTCGACCGAGGTTCGAATGAACGGCAGACCGAGCGTGATGTTGACACCATGGCCGAAGGTCGCGTATTTCAGGACCGGCAGACCCTGGTCGTGGAACATCGCCAGCACCGCGTCGTAGCGGCGTAGCTGATCGGGCACGAACAGTGTGTCGGCCGGCTGCGGGCCCAATGCGTCGATGCCGGCTGCGCGCGCTCGCTCGATGGCCGGCGCGATGACGTCCATCTCCTCGCGTCCGAGATGCCCGCCCTCGCCGGCGTGAGGGTTCAGACCGGCGACGCCGATGCGCGGCCGCGTCAATCCGAAATGCCGTCGTAGGTTGTCATCGACGATGCGCAGTGTGCTGGTCAGCGAGTCGACGGTTAGCGCGCTGCTGACCTCGGCGAGTGGCAAATGTGTGGTCGCCAGCGCCACTCGCAGCGGCCCGTGAGGCGTTGTACCGGCAATCATCATCACCACCCGCGGTGTTGCAGACCGAGCGGCGAGATATTCGGTATGGCCAGTGAATGGCACGCCGGCATCACTCAGCACGCTTTTCTGGACCGGAGCGGTCACCATCGCGTCGAAGCGACCGGCGAGACAACCGTCGATTGCGGTATCGAGTGTGGCCAGCACATAGCGGGCGTTGCGCACGTCGAGCGTGCCGGGCTGTGCGGGCGCGGCCAGCGGAACATGATGCAGCGAGGCCGGTGGCGGGATCGGCAACCGCAGTTGTGCTCCGCGTTCGCGCAGCAGCGTCGTGTCGCCGATCAGCGTGATGTCGGCCGGCAGAGCGGGGTCGAGCGCGGCCAGCGAGATCTCGGGGCCGATCCCGGCCGGTTCGCCGGTCGTGATGGCCAGTCTAGGGAGCTTCTGCATAGCCGCTGATGCCCGCGTTTGTGCGCAATGCCGATGATCGCTAAGCGCGCGTCGAAGGTGCCTGGCAAGTGCTCAAGCACGAGGGGCGCAACGACGCGAGCGCGGCCAGACTACGGCTAGCCGCGTTCCTCGATCCGGTACTCGACGTAAGTTTTATCGCGCAGCTGTCGCAGCCAGTCCTGGTAGGCCTCCTCGGCCTTGCGGTCGCGCAGCGCCTGACGCGCCTGTGCGCGCGTGCGTTCCGCCGACGCCGGCTCTGTACGGCGTTCGTTCACCTGGATCAGGTGCCAGCCGAACGGCGATTGCACCGGACCGCTGAGCTCGCCGATCTTGAGCGCGTTCATCGCACGCTCGAAATCCGGAACCGTGTCCCCCGGGTACACCCAGCCTAAATCGCCGCCGCGACTGCCGGTGGAGTCGAGCGAATGCAGTCGCGCCAGCGTGCCGAACTCGACCTGATTCGTCTCGATCCGCGCCTTGAATTCCTCCAGGCGCCGCTTGACTTCCTGTTCGGGTGCGATGTCCGACACTTTGAGCAGGATGTGGCGCACGCGCGTCTGCTGCACCGGTCCGCCGGCGAGTTTCGCCTCGACCGCGCTGCGACGCCCGAGCACCTTGATGATGTGAAAACCGTTCGGACTGCGCACCAGCGGAGCGATATCGCCGACCTTAACGCCCTTGATCGCATCGAGGAACAGCGTGGGCAACCGATCGGCGTTGCGCCAGCCGAGCTCGCCGCCCTGCAGCGCTTCGGATGCATTCGAATAGCTGGCGGCGAGTCGGGCAAAGTCCGCACCGCCTTTCAGCTGCGCGATCAGGTCGTCGGCGCGCTGGCGCACCTCGTCAAGGCGCTCTGTCGTGGAATTTTCGGGCACTCGCAGCAGGATCTGTGCGAGATTGACCTCGACCGCATCGGCCGTCATTCCCGCCTGCTCGGCGATGAAATTGTCCAGTTCGCTTTCAGAGATCTGCATTCGGCCGTCGACCTCGCGTTCGCGCAAGCGGTTGAGCAGGATGTCCTGTCGGACCTCATCGCGGAACTGGGCGAACGAAATGCCTTCGGCTTCGAGCTTTTGGCGCATCGCCGGAACCGTCATGTTGTTCGCCTCGGCAATGCGGCCCAACGCCGCGTTGACCGTCGCATCGTCGACTCGCACTCCGGTTTCCCGCGCCAGCTGCAGTTGCGCGCGGTCGACGATCATGCGCTCCAGTACCTGTCGCTCGAGCACCTCCTTGGACGGCGGCTGGATCTGCTGGCGCTGTAGCTGCACTTCGGCGGCGCGTGTGCGCAAGCGAAGCTCGCTGACGGTGATGATGTCGTCATTGACCACCGCGATGATGCGGTCGATCGGCTGCGTGGTTCGTGCCGGCGCGGGAGAGCGCGGCGCCGTTGCATCGGACGCGGGCTGGCCCGGCGCGGCGCTGGGCGGTTGCTGGGGCACAGCGGGCTGCTGCGCTGTGGCGGTGGCCGCTAGCAGCGCGAGCAACAGGGACTGCGCAGCGAAAGTCGTGCGTATCAAACAATGCATGGGGTCTACTCGTAGTACTCGAACATACCCGGCTGGCGGGGCAGCGGGTTGATGCGCTGGTAGCCGGGAATATTACGCTGCAGTTGCGACAGGGCGTTGGTTCCGACGCTGGTCAGGCCCGAAAGTTCCAGCTGGATGTAGAAATTCGTGGTACTCGAAGCCGTCGTCGTCTGGAAGCGCTGAACCGCGAATCGAACCAGCCAGCAGTCGTCCCTGTACTCGAAGCCACCGATGATCTCGACTGGCTTGTTGTTCACGAATGAATAGTTGTAGCGACCGACGCCGTACCAACGGTCGGTCAGCGGCCACTGTGCAGAGACGTCGATCTGGTTCGTGTTGCTCGACGAAGAGCTGGTTTCCTGATAGCGGTAATACGCGCTGATCACCGAAGCACGGCGCGGCTGCCAGCGGGCGCCGGCGGTAGCACGCGAGATCGCACTGGTCTCTGCGGAGTACTGGACTGCGATTTCGGCCGCCCAGTTGTTGCCGAGCTGAGCCGAAATCGCGGCGAGCAGGTCGCTTTCGTTGCTGGCGCGCGGCGATTCGCCCGGCAAGGTGACCTTCTGCGGCGAGAAGTAGTAGCGCTGGCCGACCGCTGCACGCAGCCATTCGGCTCCGGTTTCCGCATCGAGGATGCGGGTGCCGAGCGCCAGCGTCAGTTGGTTTGCATTGACGATGCGATCGTAGCCCGAATAGATGTTCTCGGTGAAGAACTGCGCATAGTTCAGGTCCGCCAGAGCGCTGTCGAAATTGGGCAATTGGTTCTGCTCTCGGAACGGGATATAAGCGTAGTAAAGGCGCGGCTCGAGCGTGTGCTGCACGTCGCGGCCGAACCATTGGCCATCGCGCTCGAAGATGAGTCCGCTGTCGACGCTGAGGATCGGCATGACGCGCGTGTCGGTCGGATTCTGCGGATTGAATTGCGGATCGAGGTCGTAGTAGGTCGCCGAGATCTGCGCGCGCGGCGTGATGAACCAGCCAGGCGCGAGGATCGGATAGGCGACGCGCGGGTTGATGATGTAGCGCGCCCCGTCCTGCAGTCCCGCCTGCGGGTTCGTGAAGCGCGTGCCGTCCGCGATCGCGGCGACCTCGAACCCGTTCCAGTCCGCGACGTAGCCGTCGAGCGTGACCTGCGGCACGCGTTCGTACGGTGGCGTGACGGGAGCGAGCGGATCCTGCAGCGTCTGGTTCTTCGTCACCCGGATGCCCGTCTTCCAGTACGCCTGCGTGTAGGCGACGAAGCCGTCCTGCGGCAGCACCTTCTGCGACGATCCAAGGATCGTGGTCGAAAAGTCGACGAAGTAGTTGTCGTCGGAGACACGGTTGTAGTTCACTCCCGCGGACACGCCGGAGGGCCTCGAGTAGTTCAATTGGATGCCGGTGTAGTCCCGCGTGTCCTGGGTCTGCCGGTCGTACGGAATCACGTCGTACAACAACGTGCCGTTGAAGGTCGGCTCGAGGAAGCGGAACTCGTTTCCGACCAGCACCCCGCGCTTGGACATCACCCGCGGCGAGACCGTGTAGTCGTAGTTGGGAGCGATGTTCCAGTAAAACGGCGTGCGGATGTCGGTCCCGAGCGTCGTGCTGAGCCCGAAACTCGGCGTCAGGAATCCAGAGCGGCGGCGGTCGCCGATTGGAAAACCCATCAGGGGCGAAGCCAGGATCGGCAGCCCCTGGAAGTACAGCCATGCATTGCTCGCGGTGGCCGACTCTTCCAGCCCGTCGACCTCGATCGATTCGGCCTGCACCCACCACGCTTCGTCGCCCGGGGCGCAGGTGGTGAAGCGCGCGTTTTCGAGCCGCGCACGCTGCTCGCCCAGAAATTCGATCAGCGACGATTCGCCGCGACCGTTGCGCGCCGGATAGCTGAACTCCGCGTTCGGCATCGCGCCGGTCTGCGCATCGATGCGGAACGACAGTTCGGGGCCGGCGAATGATCCGCCCTGCTTGAACACACGCGCATTGCCTGTCACGTCGACCTGATCCGTCGCCTGCGTGTAGGTTATGCGGTCACCGCGCAGCACCGTCCCGCCGCGGCGGACTTCCGCGTCGCCCTCGAGCACGATCTTCTCCTCGATCGTGCCTTCGATCCTGCGTGCGCGGGCGTAGGTCGGCGGCGCTTCGGTGCCGCCCGGCCGCGGCTCCAGCAGCATCCGCTCGAGCTTGAGCCGCGGCAGTGGCGTTGCGGCGTCGGGGTCGCCGGCCGCCGGGGACGAACTCTGCGCCAGTGCCGGCGGCCCGATGATGGCCGCGATCGCTGCGACGAGCGGAAGCAGGGCAATTCTAAGGATCGGCGCGGCTTTCGCCGGCGGGCGCGGCATTTAGAATTCTGAGGAAAGTTCGAGCCGGAAGGGCGCGACGATTATAGGCATCGACCCTCGCGCAGATGCTTTCTCCGCCTGCCTCAACATCACATTCACTCATGGCGACTTCGACCGACGAACAGCCGCACGATCCGCGCCGCCTGATTCTCAGCGGATGGCTGGCGAGCTTGCCGCGTCGGCACGCAATCGATATCGCCACACTCGCACCCGCATCCAACGATGCGAGCTTCCGCCGCTACTTTCGCGTCCAGGCCGGCGAACGATCGCTGATCGTGATGGACGCGCCGCCCGAACGCGAGGATGTGCGGCCGTTCATCCACGTGGCCCATCTGCTGCGCGATGCCGGCCTCAACGCTCCGGAAGTGCTCGAGGCGGACGAGCGGCAGGGGTTCCTGTTGCTGACCGACCTCGGTGTCGACACCTACCTCAGCGTTCTAGACGACAACAATGCCGCGGAGCTGTTCGAAGACGCCATCGACGCATTGCTGCGCTGGCAGCTCGCGACGCGGCCAGGCGAGCTGCCGCCGTACGACGAGGCGCTGCTGCAGCGTGAATTGTCGTTGTTTCCCGACTGGTATGTCGCTCGCCATCTGCAGGTGGAACTCTCGTCGGCGCAGCGACAAGTGCTCGATGCCATGTTCGACGCGCATCATCGCCGCCAACCTGGCCCAGCCGCGCGTGTACGTGCATCGTGACTACATGCCGCGCAACCTGATGGCGTCGTCCCCCGCGTCCCGGCATACTCGACTTCCAGGACGCGGTGCTAGGGCCGATCTCCTACGACCTGGCATCGTTGTTTCGCGACGCGTTCATCAGCTGGGAGGAGGAGCGCATCATCGACTGGTCGATTCGGTACTGGACACGGGCGCGGGCAGCGGGATTGCCGGTGCGCGACGACTTCGGCGCGTTCTGGCGCGACTTCGAGTGGATGGGACTACAGCGCCACCTCAAGGTCCTCGGCATATTCGCGCGCATCAATTATCGCGACGGCAAACCGCATTACCTGGCGGATACGCCACGCTTCGTCGATTACGTGCGCAAGGCGGCTCGCCGCTACGACGAACTCGCGCCATTGGCGCGCCTGTTCGACGAGCTCGAGGGTGTCGCGCCGCGGGTCGGATACACCTTCTAGCCCGTCATGCGTGCCCTGATCCTGGCGGCGGGGCGTGGCGAGCGGATGCGTCCGCTCACCGATCGAACCGCCAAGCCGCTGCTGGAGGCCGGCGGGCGTCGGCTGATCGAGTGGCAGATTGCCCAGCTGGCGCGGGCTGGCATCCACGACATCGTGATCAACACGGCGCACTTTCCGGACCACTTCGAGGCCGCGCTGGGCATGGTGCACGCCACGGCGTGTCGATCGTCTACTCGCGCGAAGGCAAATCGGCCGCCGACGCACTTGAAACGCTCGGCGGCATAGTGCGAGCGCTGCCGTGGCTCGGCGATCGTCCGTTCGTCGTGGTCAGCGGCGACATCGTGACGGATTTCGACTACGAGCGGCTGCAACTTCCGCCGAGGCCCTCACGGCCGGCGACGCGGACGCGCACCTCGTGCTGGTCGACAATCCGCCGTTTCACCAGCGCGGCGACATGGCGCTCGCGGATGGCCGGGTCGATCCCGACGGCGCCGAGCGACTCACCTACGCGAATATCGGGCTGTTCGCCCCGCGCCTGTTTGCCGGACTGCGACCGGAGCGCGCGCGGCTTTTCCCGTGGCTATACGAAGCGGCACGTGCCGGTCGCGTCGGCGGCGAGCGTTTCAGCGGCCGGTGGCGCAACGTCGGCACGCCCGAGGAGCTGGCGGTGCTGGATGCCGAGCTGCGTCGCTGGCGCGAGGAGCGGGAGCCCTAGAACCGGCAGGTTCTAGAATCGACGCCCTTGCGGTAGTGCGCGCCCTCTCCCGACGTTCCATGGCCGATCCGGTATTTGGCGCTCGCCGCGCCCGTGTGCTCGACACGATGGCCGCGCAGGGCGGCGGAGTCGCGGTGCTCTTCACCGCGCCCGAACGCATCCGCAATCGCGACTCGGAGTACCTGTATCGCTTCGACAGCCATTTCTGGTATCTGACCGGCTTCGGCGAACCGGGCGCAGCGCTTGCGCTGCTCGCCATCGGTCAGCGCCGCGAAGCGATTCTCTTCTGCCGCCCCCGCGACGAAGCTCAGGAGATCTGGGACGGCTTCCGCCATGGCCCGGAGCAGGCGATGCGCGAGTTCGGCTTCGACGCGGCGCATGCAATCGACACGCTCGATCTCGTGATGCCATCGCTGCTGGAAGATGCGCCGGCGATTTACTGCGCGCTCGGTGCCGACGCCGCTCTGGATGCCCGCGTTCATCGCTGGCTCGATGCGGTGCGCGCGAAAAGCCGGAGCGGTATCCGTGCGCCTGCGACGCTGGTCGACCTGCTGGCGATCGTCGATGAAATGCGCCTGCTGAAGGACTCTGCCGAGGTCGCGACGATGCGGCGCGCCGCGCAGATCTCCGCCGACGCGCATGTGCGGCTGATAAAGACATGTCGAAGCGGTCTGCGCGAATACGAACTCGAGGCTGAGCTGTTGCACGAATTCCGCAGGCAGGGCGCACAGGCGCCTGCCTATACGTCGGTCGTGGCAGGCGGAGCGAATGCCTGTGTGCTGCATCACCAGGCCGGCAGCGCGCGGCTCGAAGATGGACAGCTCTGCCTGGTCGATGCCGGTTGCGAGGTCGACGGGTACGCGTCCGACCTGACACGCACGTTTCCGGTGAATGGGCGCTTTAGTGCGGAGCAACGGGCCATATACGAATTAGTGCTGGCGGCGCAGGCGGCAGCGCTTGGCGAGGTCGCTCCGGGTCGACCGTTCATCGCACCGCACGACGCGGCGGTGCGCGTGCTGACGCAGGGATTGATCGACCTCGGACTGCTCGCGGGTTCGCTCGATGGCCTGCTGGAAAGCGGGGCGTATCGACAGTTCTACATGCATCGCACCGGACACTGGCTCGGGCTCGACGTGCACGATGTCGGCGACTATCGCGAGCCCGGTGCTGCGCCCGATGGCAGCGAGCGGCCATGGCGCCGGCTGCAGCCCGGCATGGTGTTGACGGTCGAACCGGGCCTGTACCTGCGGCCCGCACCGAATGTGCCGGAGGCCTTCCACCACATCGGCGTGCGCATCGAGGACGACGTGCTGGTCACCGCGGATGGCCGCGACGTGTTGACGCGCGGCGCGCCGAAGCAACCCGACGACCTCGAAGCGCTGATGCGGACACTAGATGCACTCGAGGTATCCGATCGTGGTGGCGGGAGGCGGACCGGTCGGTCTTGCCTTCGCATTGATGCTGGCTCGCCGCGCGGTTCCATGCACCGTGCTGGACGCGCGCACGGTTGCGAGCGCCCGTCTCGATCGGCGCTTGCTCGCCTTGTCGCGCGGCACGCTCGACCTGCTGCACGCGCTGATCGAGTTGCCGTCGTCGCTGGTAGCGCCGATCCGCACGGTGTCTGTCTCGTCCGCCGGGCAGTTCGGGCGCGTGGTGCTGCGCGAGGAGGACAGCAACGCCGTTCCGCTCGGTGCGACGGTGCGCTACGGCGACTTGCTGACGCGTTTGGCAGAGGCCTGCGACCGTGCGCCGGCGATCACGGTCGAGCGCCCCTGCCGCGTGCAGCGGCTTGTCCAGCAACCGGCGCTGGCTGCGGTCCACCTCGAATCGGGCGTCGTGCGGCAAGCAGCCCTGGTCGTCAACGCCGAAGGCGCGGTCGCCAGTGCCGAGGGCAGCGCCAGAACCGAGCACGCCGATGTCGGCCTGGTCGCGGATGTCTCGGTCAGCGGCCCAGCGGCGGCCACGGCATTCGAGCGCTTCACGCGCGATGGGCCGCTGGCGCTGCTGCCGCTTCCCGAGTCGACCGGCGCGAACGGCAGTCGAACGATGGGCATGGTGTGGTGCATGTCTGCGGATGAGGCGCAGCGCCGCTTGGCGCTCGCCGACGAGGGATTCGCGCACGAGCTGCAAACGGCTTTCGGTGCGCGCAACGCCCGGATCGTGCGGGTGGGCCCACGCGCGAGCTATCCGCTGCGCCAGCAGGCGCGATCACAACTGGCCGACCATCGGATCGTGCACGTCGGCAACGCGGCGCAGACGGTGCATCCGGTGGCCGGCCAGGGACTCAACCTCGGCATGCGCGACTGCGCCGAGCTTGCTGATCGCCTTGCGCAGGCGCACGCGGCGGACCGCGATCCGCTGGGCGCGGTCGCGGACTACGCAAGGGCGCGTCGGCTCGACCGTGCCGCGATCATCGCACTGACACGCAGCATTCCGCCGCTGTTCGCGACGCGCGCGGCACCTGTCGCGTTCGGCCGTTCGATCGCACTGACGGCGCTGAGCATGGTGCCCGAACTGAGGCGCGAGTTCGCGCGCCTGCTGATGTTCGGTGTACGCGGCTGAGGGCCGCCCTGACGGAAGTGCGTCCTTCGCTACAATTCGCGCCCTGCCGCTCCTCCGCCCGCTCCACCTTCGCCTTCTTCCCGATGCTCATCGGTCCCTATTCGCTGCCGAATAATGTGTTCGTCGCGCCGATGGCGGGCGTCACCGATCGACCTTACCGCCAGCTGTGCAAGGCGCTGGGCGCGGGCCACGCAGTGTCGGAAATGGCCGCATCGAATCCTCGGCTGTGGGCCAGCGAGAAGACGATGCGCCGCCTGAATCACGCCGGTGAATGCGCTCCGGTCGCAGTACAGCTCGCCGGGTCGGATCCCGCGATGCTGGTCGAGGCCGCGCGCTACAACGTCGACCGCGGCGCCCAGATCATCGATATCAACATGGGATGCCCGGCGAAGAAAGTCTGCAACGTCGCATGCGGCTCGGCGTTGCTGCGTGATCCGGACCTGGTGGCCCGCATTCTGGATGCGGTCGTGCGCGCGGTCGATGTGCCGGTCACCCTCAAGTACCGCACCGGATGGGACGTCAGCCGGCGCAATGCAGTGGAGGTCGCGCGGCTCGCCGAGGCGGCGGGCGTCGCTGCCTTGACACTGCACGGTCGCACGCGCGCCTGCGGATTCGGAGGTCAGGCGGAGTACGAGACCATCCGAGCGGTCAAGCAGGCGGTGAAGATCCCGGTGATCGCCAATGGCGACATCGATACACCGCAGAAGGCGCGTCAAGTTCTGGCGATGACGCGGGCCGATGGCGTGATGATCGGCCGAGCGGCCCAGGGACGGCCGTGGATCTTCCGTGAAATCGTGCACTACCTTGCGACGGGCGAGGAGCTGCCGCCACCTGGTGTCGACGAGGCCCGTACGCTGCTGCTCGGCCATCTGGACGAGCACTATTCCTTCTACGGCATGGAGCTTGGCGTGCGCACCGCGCGCAAACACATCATCTGGTACACGCGCGAGCTCGCTGGCGGCCGATCGTTCTGCGACGAGATGAATGCGCTGGACGACTGTGACTCGCAGCGGCGCGCTGTCGATCGATTTCTCCGGTGCCATGGCGAGCAGCACGAGCGGCTCGCCTACGCGCCGGTGCTGCATTGAGCGCCATGGTGGCTAAGACGCAGGCGAGGGGTGGCACTCCGGCCGAGCGGGCCAGCCGTGCGCGCAGCGGTGAAACCCTCGAGCAATGCGTCCTGCGCACGTTGCACCAGTATTTCGACGATCTGGACGGCGCGCGTCCGCATGCGCTGTTCGAAATGGTGTCCAGCGCCGTCGAGCGTCCGCTGCTGCAGTTCGCGATGTCACACGCCGGCGGCAACCAGTCCGCTGCCGCGGAGCTGCTCGGCATCAACCGCAATACGCTCAGAAAAAAACTTCAGCATCACAAGCTCGCATAGGCGGGCGGGGTAGGGGAGCGCGACGATGGGCAAGCAGGCGCTGATCAGCGTCTCTGACAAGCGCGGAGTCGTCGACTTTGCTCGATCACTGGTTCGTTTGGGCTACCGCATCCTTTCGACCGGCGGCACGGCGAGAATGCTCGCCGAGGCGGATATCGCGGTGACCGAGGTGGCCGAGTACACGGGCTTTCCGGAGATGCTCGACGGGCGCGTCAAGACGCTCAATCCGCGCATCCATGCGGGTCTGCTCGCGCGGCGGTCCGACGCGGCACACATGGCGGCCCTGGCGCAGCATGCGATCGACCCGATCGACATCCTCGCCGTCAACCTGTATCCGTTCGAACAGACCGTGGCGCGACCTGGCTGCGGCTTCGACGAGGCGATCGAGAACATCGACATCGGCGGGCCGGCCATGCTGCGTGCCGCTGCGAAGAACCACGAAAGCGTGACTGCCATCGTCGATCCGGACGACTATGAGCTCGTGCTGGCGGAGCTCGATGCGGCCGGTGCGATCGGCGCACCGACCCGCTTCGCGCTGGCAACGAAGGTCTTCGCGCATACCGCGCGCTACGACGGCATGATCGCCAACTACCTGACGTCGCTCGACGACGCACGGCGGCCTGGTGCGTTTCCAGCGGTCCTGACACGGCAATGGCTCAAGGTCCAGCAGATGCGCTACGGCGAGAATCCGCACCAGCAGGCGGCGTTCTACCGCGACACTCATGTCGGCGATGGACTGCTCGCCGGTTACGCGCAGCTGCAGGGCAAGGAGCTGTCGTACAACAACATTGCCGATGCCGACGCCGCATGGGAATGCGTCCGCAGCTTCGACGAGACCGCGTGCGTCATCGTCAAGCACGCCAACCCGTGCGGCGTCGCGACTGGTGGCGGTGCCGCTCAGGCCTATGCGAAGGCGTTCAAGACCGACCCGACCTCCGCGTTCGGCGGGATCATCGCGTTCAACCGGCCGGTCGACGGCGAGGCCGCGCGCGCGATTGCCCGGCAGTTTGTCGAGGTGGTGATCGCGCCGGACTTCGATGCGGATGCCCGCAGCGTCTTCGCTGCCAAGCAGAACGTTCGCCTGCTAAGCGTCCAGCCGGGAGCGGCGAGGAACGACTTCGATTTCAAGCGCGTCGGCGGCGGGCTGCTGGTGCAGAGCCCCGACCTGCACGATCTGCGCGCTGCCGAACTCAGGGTGGTGACGCAGCGCGCACCGACAGCGGCGCAGCTCGCCGACCTGATGTTCAGCTGGCGGGTGGCGAAGTTCGTCAAATCGAACACGATCGTGTTCGCCCATGACGGCATGACCCTAGGAATCGGCGCCGGACAGATGTCGCGCGTCGACTCGGCCCGAATTGCGTCGATCAAGGCGCAGGAAGCCGGCCTGTCGCTCGCCGGTTCTGCTGCTGCGTCGGATGCGTTCTTCCCGTTCCGCGATGGCCTCGACGTCGTCGTCGACGCCGGTGCCACCTGCGTGATCCAGCCCGGCGGCAGCATGCGCGACGAGGAAGTGATCGCCGCCGCGGACGAGCGCGGCATCGCAATGGTGTTCACTGGGGTGAGGCACTTTAGGCACTAAGCGTGGCTTGCGCGGTGCCGCTGCGCGGGCGGCGTATTCGTCGCACCGCGACCGACGCTCAAGCCGCGGGGCTCCCACTTTCTTTGTCTTGGCTGTCTTGGCAAAGAAAGTCGCCAAAGAAAGCCGCGCCTACGAAGGCGCCCCACGGGGTGCCCTGTGCTGCTCGCGGTCGCGGGCGGGCCTGCAAACTCGCGCCCTGCAGGCGCTCAGACAGGCAGGCCCTCACAAGCTCCCGCGCCCGCTGCGCTGCGCGGCGCCTTCGAAGGCATCCACGACGTCGCGATCGCGTTGCCGAAGCGATGGCACGGCGACGGAGTGAGTCCGCTCGGGGACGCCGCGGCGGTGCGGGGCGGCAGCGGAGAGGTGCCGGGCGCGTGTTTGAGCCCGTGGCACGCGCAGCGTGATCGGGCGAGTTTCGCGCCCGGCCCGCTGACGCCCTGCAGCGCAAGGGCAGCCGCAGGCCGGCCTCGTGCGGTCGCCTTTCTTTGGTGACTTTCTTTGGCGAAGCAAAGAAAGTCACTCGCTGCCGGGCGACCCCCGGCTCGGTCGAAGACTCGTTGCCGTCGACGCCTAGCGGCGAAAGCTTGCGCAGCCTGCATGGCACAATCATTCTCGTGTCATCTGCTCCGCTTCGCATACTCGGCATCGACCCCGGACTGAACCGCACCGGTTACGGCGTCGTCGAGATTGCGGGAAACCGGCTGACGCCTCTGACGGCCGGAGTCATTCGCGTGCCGCCTGGCGAACTGCACCAACGACTGGGAGCGATCCTGACGCTGCTCGCCGAAGTGATCCGCGAGACGCGTCCGCAGGTGGCGACGATCGAGAAGGTGTTCGTCAACGTCAACGCGAAGTCCACTTTGCTGCTCGGTCAGGCACGTGGCGCGGCCATATGCGCCGCGGTCAACGCCGGCCTTGCGGTGCACGAGTACGCGGCATTGCAGATCAAGCAGGCGGTGGTGGGGTTCGGACAGGCAGACAAGCGACAGGTGCAGGCGATGGTGCAGCGTCTGCTGGCACTGGACGCGCCGCCGTCGACCGATGCGGCCGACGCGCTGGCGTGCGCGATCTGTCACGCGCACTCTCGACAACTGCGTGCAGCGCTGGCAGGTCCGTCCGCTTCGCACGCCAGTCCGGCGAGAGGCTCGGCCGCTGTCGGCCGTCGAGCGTGGACCGTCCGGCTCGCCGGAGGCGCGAAGTGATCGGCCGCTTGGCCGGAGTGCTGGTCGACAAGACTCCGCCCAGCGTGATGGTCGATGTCGGCGGGGTCGGTTACGAAGTCGACGTTCCGATGAGCACGTTTTACCAGTTGCCGGCCGTGTCCGAGCGCGTCATCTTGCTGACGCATCTCGTGGTGCGCGAAGACGCCCAGCAATTGTATGGTTTCGCCACTTCCGCCGAGCGTGGTGCGTTCCGCGAACTGATCCGCATCTCGGGCGTGGGGGCGCGCACGGCGCTCGCGGTGCTCTCGGGCCTCTCGGTGACCGAATTGGCGCAGGCAATCACGGTGCAGGAAAGCGGCCGGCTCACGCGCATCCCCGGCATCGGAAAGAAGACGGCCGAAAGGCTGCTGCTCGAACTGAAAGGCAAGCTGGGAGCCGATCTCGGCACGGCGGGTTCACCGGCTACGGCCGACTCCGCCTCCGATGTGATCCATGCGCTGCTGGCGCTCGGCTACAACGAACGCGAAGCCGCCGCTGCCGTTCGACAGGTGCCGGCCGGGGCCGGAGTCTCCGACGGCATCAGGCACGCCCTAAAATCACTGGCCAAGGGCTGATCTATGACCTGGATCGGCCATAGCGGAACACCGTGATCAACGCCGAACGCATCGTCGCCGCGAACCCGACGTCACCCAACGAGGAGGCGATCGAGCGGGCATTGCGTCCCGCGACTCTGGCCGAGTATGTCGGGCAGCCCAAAATCCGCGAGCAGCTCGATATCTTCATCCAGGCCGCGCGCAACCGCGGCGAGGCGCTCGATCACCTGCTGTTGTTCGGACCGCCGGGACTCGGGAAGACCACGCTGGCGCACATCGTCGCGCGCGAAATGGGTGTCAACCTCAGACAAACGTCGGGTCCGGTGCTCGAACGACCGGGTGACCTGGCGGCCCTGCTGACCAATCTCGAGAAGCACGACGTGCTCTTCATCGACGAGATCCACCGGCTGTCGCCGGTCGTCGAAGAGATCCTGTATCCGGCGCTCGAAGATTTCCAGATCGACATCATGATCGGCGAGGGGCCATCGGCGCGCTCGATCAAGCTCGACCTGCCGCCGTTCACGTTGGTCGGAGCTACGACTCGGGCCGGCATGCTGACCAATCCGCTGCGCGACCGGTTCGGCATCGTGGCGCGGCTCGAGTTCTATTCGGCCGAGGACCTGACCTCGATCGTCAGCCGTTCGGCGCGACTGCTGCGGGCCTCGATCACGGGCGACGGCGCGCGCGAAATTGCGCGCCGGTCGCGCGGAACACCGCGGGTCGCGAACCGGCTGCTGCGCCGCGTTCGCGACTACGCCGAAGTGCGCGGAACGGGAGACATCGACCAGGCGACCGCGGATGCCGGGCTCGCGATGCTCGAGGTCGATCGCCTCGGACTCGACCTGATGGACCGAAAACTGCTGCTGGCGGTGATCGAGCGCTTTTCCGGCGGCCCGGTCGGCATCGAGAGCCTCGCAGCAGCGGTTGGCGAGGAACGCGACACGCTGGAGGATGTCATCGAGCCCTATCTGATCCAGCAGGGCATGCTGCAGCGGACTCCGCGCGGTCGGGTCGCCGCGATCGAGGCCTATCGGCACTTCGGCCGAGCCGAGCCCCGGCCAGCCGGCAGCGTAGGCGATTTGCTCTAGTTGGCCCTCCATCGGTCCGGCCGAGGCCGGGCACCCGCTCTGCGGGCGCGTCTGTTGCACTAGAATCGCGGGCTTTGCGAAAGCCGGGGCGACGATATTAGAATCGCCGGCTTTTCGCCCGGGCCCTCGCGCCACAAGCGCAGAAAGGGCGAGCGGAATGGGCGCACGGTCCGACGAGGGCGGCGTCCAATGGAAGCCACGTTACGTACGAGAGGACGAGGCACCGCAATGCACGAGGCAGCGCCATGAACTACGCAGAGCAGCAGCGCAATCCGAGCCGTCACCTGATCGGGACATCGGCGGTCGTCCTGCTGCACGTCTTGGTCATCTATGCGCTGGTCACCGGGTTGGCGCGCAAGGTCGTCGAAGTCGTCAAAGGGCCGATCGAAGTCAAGGTGATCGAAGAGGTCATCAAGAAGCCGCCTCCGCCGCCCGACGTCGTGCCGCCTCCGCCGAAGATGGCGGCGCCGCCGCCGCCGTTCATTCCGCCGCCGGAAATCAACATCGCGCCGCCGCCGACGCCTGCACCTGCGATCTCGGCAGTGACGCAGGAAGCACCGCCGGCGCCGCAGGCGCCGGTCATAGCGAAACCGGCCGAGACTCCCGCGCCCGCGCCCGCGGTGCGCAGCGCGCGCGTGGCGTGTCCGAACTACGTCGAGGTGATGCAGGCGATGGGGTATCCGCGCGAGGCGCTGAAAGACAGCATCGAAGGCGAAGTAGTGATCGAGTTCACGGTCACCGCCTCGGGACAGGTCAAGGACACCGTCATCAAGTCGTCGACAAATCGCGTGTTCAACCGGGCGTCGTTGGCTGCTGTTTCGCAGCTGTCCTGCCAGGGCCAGGGACAGGACGTCCGAGTGATGGCCCCGATCAGTTTTAAGCTTCGTTAACCGGCGGGAGCAGGGCTGACCGGATCCTGGCGCTACCGCGCCGTGCAAACTTTCCGTTTGTCCCTTTGCCCCATCTTCCACCAGGAGATCTAGCAATGATTTCGTCGATCCGCCGCCACGCTGCCGCCCTGGCAGTCCTGCTGGCTGTTGCAGGAAATGCCGTACCTACTGCAGTGATGGCGCAGCAGGACGCGCAGAAAGCCGCTCCAGCCGCTCCGGCGGCCGATGCTCCCGCGCCTGTGGCCGCTCCTCCGGCTCCGGTCGCACCGCCGGCGCCGGTGGTCCCCACGGTCACCAAAGAAACCGTCGAGAACCCGTACGGGCTGGAAGCGCTGTGGCGGCAGGGCGACTTCGTGTCCAGGGGCACGCTGATCATCCTGGTGATCATGTCGATGGGCAGCTGGTACATCATCTTCGTCAAGCTGTGGGAGCAGTTCAAGCTGATGCGCGAAAGCCGCGAAATGTCGGCGGCGTTCTGGAAGTCGTCCTCGCTGCGCGACGGCGCGAAGAAGCTGAAGTCGGCAAGCGCCTTCCGCTATATCGCCGAAAGCGGGATCGACGCCAACGAGCACCATGAGGGTGCACTGACCGAGAACATCGATCTGAACACGTGGGTGACGATGTCGGTGCAGCGCGCGGTCGACACGGTGCAGAGCCGCATGCAGGACGGGCTGGCGTTCCTGGCGACAGTGGGATCGACGGCTCCGTTCGTCGGATTGTTCGGCACCGTCTGGGGCATTTACCACGCGCTGACCGCCATCGGCATCGCCGGCCAGGCGTCGATCGACAAGGTTGCGGGTCCGGTCGGCGAGGCGCTGATCATGACCGCGATCGGCCTCGCCGTCGCGGTGCCGGCGGTGATGGGCTACAACTGGCTGGTCCGCCGCAACAAGGTGGCGATGGATCAGGTGCGCACGTTCGGCGCCGACCTGCACGCCGTCCTGCTAGGCCGCAAGATCGAACTCAGGGCCGCAGCGGCGGCGCGCTGAGCGCCGACCGACGGAGAACAGCCATGGCAATGAATGTCGGGCCTGCTGAAGGCGGGGAAGACGAAGCCATTTCTGCGATCAACACCACGCCGCTGGTCGACGTGATGCTGGTGCTGCTGATCATCTTCCTGGTGACGATTCCGGTCATCACGCAGTCGATCGCGCTGCAGCTGCCGCTGGAGACCAACGTTCCACGGCAGACCAAGCCGGAGAACATCGAAATCGCGGTCAACAAGGACGGTGACGTCTACTGGGGCCTGCAGCCAGTGAAAGACAACGAGGATCTGGTCAACCGCTTGAAGAAAGTCGCGGTGCAGCAGCCACAGCCTGAGGTACACATTCGTGGCGACCTGGCGGGCCGGTACGAGTTCGTCGGCCGCGTGGTGTTTGCCTGTCAGCGAGCCGGCATCCAGAAGATCGGCTTCGTTACCGAGCCACCGGCGCGGGGCGGCTGATCGCCGTCCGCTTCGAGGAGATTTCCCATGGCGATGAATGTCGGTCCGGGCGGCGGTTCGCAGGACCCGGACGTGATGGTCGACATCAACACGACGCCGCTGATCGACGTCATGCTGGTGCTGCTGGTGATGCTGATCATCACGATCCCGATCCAGCTGCACTCGGTCAATCTCAACATGCCGGTCGGCACGCCGCCGCCACCGACCGAGAAACCGCAGGTCATCACGGTCGACGTCGACTTCGACGGCACGATTTTCTGGGACGGCGACATCATTCCGGACAAGCCGGCGCTCGAAGCGAAACTGATCGCAGCCGCAGCGCAGCCGGTGCAGCCCGAGGTCCACCTGCGGCCGAACAAGCTCGCTGAGTACAAGGATGTCGCCGCCGTGATGGCCGCGGCGCAGCGCCTTGGCGTCGTCAAGCTGGGTCTGGTAGGTAACGAGCAGTTCGTCAGATAGCGGCCGGAGCCGGCTTGGGTCGGTTCGCGGTCCGTATCGCCGGTTCATGGGTGCGGAATTTGCGTTCCGTTGTCGCCGGCGAGCAAGGTTGTAGCGTTCAATCCGAAGTCGGGTGCACTGCGGGAGACTCTGTGATGCGACAGCGCAAGAGTGGCGGAATGCTGCGCCGGTCATTGAACGCGGCGGCCGTTGCGGCCGGATTCGCGTTGCAAGTGGCGCCGGCCGGCTATGGCGGCTCGGTCGCGCAGGCGCAGGAGGCGGTCCGCGCCGAAGTCGGCAAGCCGCTGCAGGCCGCGCGCGACCTTTACAAGCAGGGCAAGTACAAGGAGGCGCTCGCCCGGGTGCGCGAGGCCGAGGCGGTGCCGAATCGCACGCCGCACGAAAACCATCTGATCGAGCAGATGCGAGCGGCGATTGCCGGACAGGCCGGCGATACGGAACAGGCGATCAAAGCCTCGCAGGCGCTGCTGGCTTCAGGGAAGCTGTCCGAGGCCGAACAGGCGCGCCACGCCGCGAACCTCGCGAGCCTTTATTACCGCAATCGTGAGTACGGCAACGCCGCCAAGTGGGCCGACCGCGCGCTCAAGGCTAATCCGGGTGACGCCGCGATGCGAAGCCTGATGATCCAGTCCTACTACCACGCGGGAGATCTGCAGGCAGCATCGCGCGAGGCGCTCGAAGACGTGCAGGCGGCCGAGAAGGCCGGGCGAGCTCCTCCGGAAGACCGGCTGCAGTTGCTGGCCAATGTCGCGTCGAAAGGCAACGACCGCAGTGCCTATGTCGCTGCGCTCGAGCGTCTGGTTGCCTATTACCCGAAGCGCGAGTACTGGGCCGATCTGCTGCGCAGGATCGAGTCGAAGCCCGGCTTCTCGAACCGCCTGACTCTCGACGTCTTGCGCTTGCGGCTCGCCACCAAGACGCTCGACTCGGCCAACGACTACAGCGAAATGGCGCAATTCGCCCTGCAACAGGGCCAGGCGGCCGAAGCGAAGAAGATCCTTGACGAGGGATTTGCCGCCGGCTTGCTGGGCAAGGGGGCCGAGGCCGAACGCCAGAAGCGACTTCTCGCGCTGGCGACTCAGAAGGCCAATGACGCGAGCCGGGACCTGGCGACCGCCGAAGGCGAGGCGACTGCGGATGCCAATGCGATGGTCCGCATCGGACTCGCCTATACCGGCCTGGGCCAGTACGACAAGGGCATCGCGCTGATGCAGAAGGGCATTGCCAAGGGCGGGCTGAAGCATCCCGACGACGTGCGCCTGCATCTGGGCATCGCGTACCTGCGAGCCGGCAACAAGGCGAAGGCGGTCGAGACATTCCGGACGGTCAAGGGGACCGACGGCGCGGCTGATCTGGCGCGCCTGTGGGCGCGCGTCGGATGACTTCGTAGTGCGGTACCGAACGAAGCGCGCCCGCGGGCGCGCTTTTTTTTGTGCCGCTGTGGTTCCGCAGACGGAATTTGAGGCAGCGCGGTCCGCACAGGCCGAATCGGGCGCGAACGGTCGCTGGAGGCGATGAACTGCGCGCAGGCGCGATGAACGGCCAAACGGCCGCGCAGCACGACCAAAGCGCCATTGCAGTTCACGCCGCGATTCCTGCGGACCGTCGCAAGTCGCTCGCGGTCGACCCAGCGGCTGCCTACAGTGCGTCCATCGACCACGCCACATCGCCAAGGACCACACCATGAAAACCCACTACGCGACTTCCTTCAGCGCCCGCCTCGCCGCTTTCGCCGCCGCTCTTCTGACTTCCGCTGTCGTGCTCGGCGGCACGGTCGCCGGCCTGCAGTCCCAAGAGGAAGCGAGCGCACCGGTGGTGGCCATGGAGCGCGTCACCGTCACCGCCACGCGGACCAACTGAGCCCGGCGCAGCGGCTGCGCCGCGCCGGTCCCGTGGCGCCGCCCGCGCCCAGGGCAGCAGGACTCCCCAAAAAACAAAAGCCCGGCATGGCCGGGCTTTTGCGTTGTACGAGCCAAAAAAGGCCCGCCGAAGCGGGCCTTCGAGCGATAGCGCTTTACAGGTCTTTGAACTCGTAGGCGAGTCGCAGGAAGTACGCGCGTCCAAGCGGCGACGCAAAGCGCGGGTCGTAGCCGACCTGGAACTCGGAGCCCTGGTTGGAGAACGGCGCCCGCTCGTCGAACATATTCTGGATGCCGGCGGTGATCGTCAGCCCCTTGAACCCCGTCCAGCTTCCGGTCAGGTCCCACACCGAGTACGCACCGACCGTGTTGTTGTCGTAGGGCGGGCCCGCCTCGGTCAGGTTCTCGTCGAAGTAGGAGCTCTTCAGCCGGTTGAACAGGTTCACGCCCCACGGGCCATAGGTCCAGTTGGCCATGATCACGTGCTGCCAGCGGAACGTCGGGAAGGCCAGCTCCTGAGAGTAGAAGCCAACGTTGGCGAAGTACTCGCCACCCTTTTCCAGCTGCTGTTCATACGTCAGCATGTAGCTGCCCTGCATCGACAGCGAGAAGTTGCCGTACTCGGTGCCACCCGAACGCGCCTGGAAGCTGAAATCCAGGCCCGATGCCTTGATGTTGCCCAGGTTCTCATCCGGCTGAAGGATGTAGGCGAGCGGCGAAAAGCTCGGGTCGTTGACGAACGCGCCAAAGCACTGAGAGCTGAGTGCTTGTTGCTGGGCGGGCGACAGCGTGTTGCAGCGAACGAAGCGGTTTGAATACTTGGCCGTGTCAGTGAAGATCGCGTTCTCGGAAAGGACGTCGATACTGTCCTCGATCCGCGTGTTCCAGTAGTCGACGCTCGCCGAGATGTTGCGCGTGAAGTCGAACACCAGACCCGCCGACCAGGACTCCGAGGTTTCCGGCTGCAGGTTCAAGTTGCCGCCCTGTTGGCTGTTGAACTGCTGTGCGCAATCGCGTGCCGGGTTGGCCTGCGGCAGCGGAACGCCCCCCGGACACAGAACCGGATCGTCCCAGGGGTTGGCCGTGTTCGTGATCGAGTTCGGCGCGTAGACGTTGTACAGCGTCGGCGCGCGGAATCCCTGGTTGTACGACGCCCGCAGCAACAGGTTGTCGAGCGCCTGCCAGCGGAACGCCACCTTCGGCGACACGTTCGAGCCGACGTCGCTGTAATCGTCGTAGCGCAGCGCGACGTTGAACTCCATGTTCTTCAGCACCGGAATGGCGAGCTCAGCGAGGAGCGCGTACACGTTGCGATCCCCGTAAGCGTCCTCGGCCAGTTCCAGGCCCGAGCTGGCCGCCTGGCGGATCAGCACGAAGTTGTTGGTGTAGTTGGCTTCTTCGTACCGGAACTCGGCTCCGATCGCCAGCGTCCACGGCCCAGCGGCAGTGCTGAAGATCTCGCGCGAGCCATTGGCGTTGATACCATAGATCAAACCGTCGATCGACTGGACCTCGCCGATGATCTTGCTCGAGTTGATGTACTGGACGCCCGCCGCCGAGTTCTGGCCGAACGGATTGAGGAACGGCGCACCAGCGGAGCCGGTGAGACCGGCTAGGATCATATCGTTGCTGACATAGCCGTCGGTGAAGGTCTGGTCGACCACTGCGCCCGAGTAGAACGCGGTCGCGTTGTAGCTCCAGCCCCAGCCCTGGCCCACCAGGCCCAGCATCGCTCGATCGGTCGTGTTTTCGATATCCTGCTTACGCTGGTTGGCAGGCTCCATCCGCCAACCCACCGAGATCGGCATAGTCGTATCGAGCGCGGGGTCGGTGATCGGGTTGACGCCGTTGCCCGGGTAGAAGGGATTGTTCGGCGTCATATCCAGGCCGGTCAACGGGGTCGGAGCGACCGCCGTGCTGACCTTGTTGTAGGCGCGGAAGTACTCGACGAACACCTGGTTGTTCGCGCCGAGCGCGACGGTGCCGCGCGTGAAGAACGACCACTGCTCCTGCTCCGGGATCAACTGGATCTGCTGCGTGTAGTCGTACCGGCATTGCACATCGGAGACCAGCGGTATGTTGTTCGACCGCGGCGGCTGGCAGGCCGGGAAGGTGGGGTTGGTGTTGACCGTTCCCTGGTTGTAGTTGCCGGGAAACGTGGTGCCGCTGGTCTTGAACTGTCCCTTGTCGGGGTTCAGGCCGGTACCGGTGTACCAGCGGTCGGTCGACTTCAGCTCTTCGGTCTGCGTGTAGGTGAAGCCGCCAAAGATGTTCCAGCCCTGCTTGGCCAGCGAGCCGTAGCCACCGAGGATGTTGGCGCTGTACTGCTCGCCGCCGTTTTCCTTCGGCCAGGTGCCCTGTCCTGAGACGCTGATGCCCTGGTATTCCTTGCGCGTGATGATGTTGACCACGCCGGCGATCGCGTCGGTACCGTAGATGGCCGACGCGCCGTCGCGCAGCACTTCGATGCGCTCGATGGCGACGGTCGGGATCGTGTTCAGGTCGACCGCGTCTGCCGTGTATGGATTGGTGACGATGCGCTGGCCATTCAGCAGCACCAGGGTGCGCTCGGCGCCTAAGCCGCGCAGGTCGACGTTCGCCGCCCCGCCGTTGCTCTCGCCGATAGATTGGGACGAGCCCAGCGCACTCTGGTTCTCGGCGATGAACGTCATCGCCTGCTCGGCGGTCGTCACACCGGCCTTCCTCAGTTCGTCGACGCTGATGGTCGTGACGGGCAGCGCGCTCTCGGCCTGGCTGCGCTTGATCAGCGAACCCGTCACTTCGACGCGTTCCATGACCTGCTGCGCAAGCGCGAGAGGCGCAAAGCCTGCGACGCCGACGCCGAATGCGGCGCTGACCGCGAGACTTAGTCGCGTTCTTTTCAACATATAGGACTCCTCCAGTTGGATCCCGAATAAGAGCGGGCCCCCCGGGATTTCCCTTGTGGGTACGTCCCGACTTCGCCCCGTTTCGGTACCACGCGAGCGTAGCGAATGTCACCAAACCGAAATCAAAAACGAGGCTCTAGAGCGACGGGCCGGCTCATCGCTGTCGCATCGATCCAACAAGGCAGTGTTTGTTGCATTGCAGAAGAAAGTCGCCGGGCGCAATTGCTTGCGCTCGCGTTGAACCAACGTTTCAGCGGAGCAGGGTCGGCGCCCCAATGCGAGCAGCCGAAGTCTTTTCGAGCAAGATTCGCCAACGTCGATGCCACGCGAGAGTAGCGAGTGTCGTCAAACGAAATGAATAGCACTTCGAGTAGCCGTGCCGGCGATACCAAGGCGCTCAAACTCAAACTCTTCGTTGCGTGCAACTGGAGCGAAAAAAAGGCGGGATCCTCGCGGATCCCGCCGTGCTGCGGAGAGCGATCGCTTATTCGAACGCGTACTTCGCCCCCAGGGTCCACGTACGGCCGAGCGGGTTGACAAACCGGTCGTCGTACGCGCGCGCCTGGAAGCGGGAGGCCTGGTTTGTGTACGAAGGTTCGGTATCCAGCACGTTCAACACGCCGGCCAGAATCGTCAATCCCTTGACCCCTTGCCAGCCGACCGCCAGGTCGAACGTGCCATAGGCGCCGACCGTGTTTCGGTTGTAGGGCGCCGGGATGCCGGCGACGGAGTTGGCGTCGAAGTAGCCGGACTGATAGCGATAGATGATATTGGCGGTCCACGCGCTCAGCTGCCAGCCAACGTTAAAGATCTGCTTGACCCGGAACACGGGGCCCGGACTGGTGCCGTCGTCGTGGAACTGGGCGTTGTAGTTGCCAATCGGGTTGAACCACACACCGCCCGGCTCCTTCTGGAACTCGTACTTCAGGACATAGGTGCCACGCCAATTGACCGAGAAGCGGCCGTACTCCGTGGCGCTCGGGTTCCAGTTGACGCTCCAGTCGATGCCGCTGGTCTTGGTGTCGCCCAGGTTCTGGTTGGTGTTGATGACATAGGCCAGCGGGTCGCCGCCCGGAGTGTAGGCAGCCCGGGATCGTCGGTATGAAGACAGGGTTGGCCGCGCTGCAGCGGACAAACAAGTTGGCGTACTTGGTCGGATCGCCGAAGATCGCCGGGTCTCCGATGACGCTGATGTTGTCCGTGACCTCGTAGTACCAGTAGTCGGCGCCGAACGAGAATTCCGCCGTCGGCTGCAGCACGAAACCGACCGACCAGGCGGTTGATTCCTCCGGCTGCAGGTCTTCATTGCCGCCCTGCAACTGCTGGAACTGGATGTTGCAGTCACGCGAGGCGATGCCACCGGCTGCGGCGTTGACCACACCATTCGGGCACAGCACCGGATCGTTGTAGCGCGTGCCGGTGAACGTCGTCTGTTCCGGCGCATAAAGTTGCGTCAGCGTCGGCGCGGCGAAGCCCGTGTTGTAGGAACCGCGCAGGAGCACGCTTTGCACCGGCGTGTACTTGAAAGAGACCTTCGGGTTGGTCGTGCTGCCGAAATCGCTGTAGTCGTCGTAGCGGACCGACACGCCGAACTCCAGGTTCTTCAGCACCGGGAACGCCATTTCGAGCGCCACCGCCCAGATGTCACGGTCGCCCTCGCGCAGCGGCGCCGAACCCGCCAGTCCCGAGGTCGTCGTCTGACGCGCCTTGGGGACGTCGGTGGTGAACGTCATCTCCTCCGTGCGGTACTCGGCCAGGAGTCCGATCGACATCGGGCCGCCCGCAAGGTTGCCGAACTGGCGGCTGCCCACCGCCGTGAAGTCCGTCAGCGTCCCCTCGCCGGTCTGCATCACGCCGTTAATCTGCGAAGCCTCCAGGAAGGCCTGGCCCTCTGGCGTTTGGGGGCCGAACGGATTCAGGAAAGGCGCACCGTTGATACCCCGCATGCCGTTTTGCAGTGCAGTGGCGCCGCCATAACCGCTGATGAAGTTGGTGTCGATCTTCGAGTTCGACCAGAGCGCGTTCACCGAGTAATCCCACTCGGCGACGACGCCGTCCACGCCGGCGACGACCCGCTGTGTGTCATTGGTGCCGTCCTGGTGTCGCCCTCCCAGCGCTGTCGTCCGCCAATTGACATTGATCGGCAGCGCCGTATTCAGCGCCGGGGCGGTGGCCGGGGTGATGCCGTTGCCAGGGTAGTACGGGCTATTAATTGGCATCTGCAGGCCGACTTCCGGAGACGGCGCGATGGTCCGGTCGATTTCGTTCGACGAAAAGAAATACTCGAGATGCGCCGTGTGCGCTCTTGCCCAGCGCGAGCGATCCGCGCATGAAGACCGACCACTGTTCCTGGTTTGGCACGACGGTGGTATAGCCCTGCGTGTCGGCACCGCAGATCGTGCCATTGAGCCCGACCGGTGGTGGTTCCGGAGTGGAGATCGACCGCGGCGGCTGGCACGCCGGGTAATACGGATTGGTGTTCACTCCCGTCGACGACTGCGTGTAGTTGGCCGGAAAGGTCGTCGGGCTCAGGCCGTTGAAACCGTGCGAAGGGATGTACGACGTCCGCATGAAATCACGCTCGGTACCGAGCATCGATTCCTGCTTGCGGTAGTTGAAGCCTCCAAAGACGTTCCAGCCCTGGCTGGCCAGGTTGCCGATGCCGGCTAGCAGGTTGGCGAGATAGACCTCGCCGCCGCCCTCTTCCGGCAGTTGCACATCGCCGCCGACTGTTATCCCTTGGTAGTCCTTGCGGGTAATGAAATTGACCACGCCGGCGATCGCGTCCGTGCCATAGGTCGACGATGCGCCGTCGCTGAGTACCTCGATGCGGTCGAGTGCGGCCATCGGCAGCGTGTTCAGGTCGACCGCCACCGACGAGAAGGGATTGCTGACGACCCGCTTGCCGTTCAGCAGAACCAATGTGCGCTGCGCGCCGAGGCTGCGCAACGATGCGTAAGAGGCCGCACCATTACCCTGGCTGACCGAACCCGAGCTGACCAGGCTCGCGCCCCCTTGCGTGACTAGGCTCATGGCCTGCTCCGCATTGGTTGCGCCCGCCTTGATAAGTTCATCAACCGAAATCGTCGTCACCGGCAGCGCGTTCTCGGCTTCTATCCGGCGCAGCAGCGAACCGGTGACTTCGACGCGCTCGAATTTTTGCGGCTCGGTTTGTGCCGCCACCCCCGGCGCCATACCGGCCAGCCCCGCGCCGAACGCGGCGCTGACCGCGAGGCTCAGCTTCGTTCTGTACAACATGTCTCCCTCCTGGTTTTGATGCGGCGCGGCGACTTCCCGACTGGCGCTCCGTTCACCTGCCGTGCGCGCGAGAGTAATCAATGTCATCGAACTGCAATCGATTTCGCGCCGACTTCGCGACGAAGGCGCCGCTGCGCGTCGCATTCTCCCAACAACCGGGATTGGTCCTGAACGGAGCGGATGCGGGGAAACCCGGCTCGCGGAGGAGCCGTTTCAGGCGGCGTGGGCGAGTCGCGGCACGGCCGCCAGCAAAGCCTTGGTGTAGTCCTCGCGCGGAGCGGCGAGCAGCGCTGAAGCCTCGCCCTGCTCGACGATCCGACCGTCCTTCATGACGGCGACATCGTCGGCCAGGTACTCGACGACGCCGAAGTTGTGGGTGATGAACAGGTAGGCGATCCCGAATTCCGCCTGCAGGTCTCTCAGCAGGTTCAGGATCTGCGCCTGCACCGAGACGTCGAGCGCCGAGGTCGGCTCGTCGCAGACGATCAGGCGGGGTTCGACGGCGAGCGCCCGCGCGATGGCGAGGCGCTGACGCTGACCGCCCGAAAATTCGTGCGGGTAGCGCGACAGCGCGTCCGGCCGCAGACCGACGCGCTCGATCAGCCTGCGGATCCGCGCGGCGCGCTCATCGGCGGAAATCTCGGGGCGCAGCGACAGAATGCCTTCTTCCAGGAGCTCCTGTACGCGCATGCGAGGATTCAGCGAGGAAAACGGGTCCTGAAAGATGATCTGCATCGAACGGCGCGCGGCACGCAGCGCGTCATCCTCCAACCGGTCGAGCGGGACACCTTCGAGACGGGCGTCGCCCTCGATCTGGGCGATGCCGCGCAGCAGCTGCACCAGCGCCTTGCCGGTCGTGGTCTTGCCGCAGCCCGATTCGCCGACCAGCGCCAGCGTGCGTCCTGCCGCGAGGTCGAACGAGATGCCATCCACGGCTTTGACGTAACCGACGGTACGACGCAGCAGACCGCGCCGGATCGGGAATCCGACCCGATAGTCGCGCACGCTCAACAGCGGCGTGCCGGTTCCTGCTGGTCGCGTTGGCAGATGCTCGCTGGCGACGCTGCGCGCCGCGGTCACCACCGGCGCCGTGTCGACGCCGTCCCGGTACAGCACGCAGCGCACGTCATGGTTCGGGCGCGGCCGGCGCAGCGACGGCGGACGCGCAAGGCATTCGTCGTGCACGTGCGGGCAGCGGTCGGAGAAGCGGCAACGGTCGAAGCGCTGGTCGAGCGCGGGTACGGTTCCGGGAATCGCGGCCAGCCGCGCGGTGCGCTTGGCACGGTCGGGCAACGCGTCGAGCAGCATCCGCGCGTACGGATGCAACGGCCGGGCGAAGAACTCGCTGGTTTCGGCCACCTCGATGATTTGACCGGCGTACATCAGCGCGATACGGTGCGCGACCTCGGCCACGATGCCCAGGTCGTGCGTGATCAACAGCATCGCCATGCCCTGCGTACGCTGCAACTGCACCAGCAGGTCGAGGATCTGCTTCTGGATCGTGACGTCGAGCGCCGTGGTCGGTTCGTCGGCGATCACGACGTCGGGCTCCCCCGCCAGCGCGATCGCGATCATCACGCGCTGCTTCTGTCCGCCCGACAGCTGGAACGGATAGCAGTCGACGCGTCGTTCCGCCTCCGGCATGCCGACGCGCCGCAACCACTCGAGCGCCTTGTCGCGTGCCCGCGCGCCGCGTAATGGCGTGTGACGTTCGATCACTTCGACGATCTGTTCGCCGACCCGCAGCACCGGGTTGAGGCTGGTCGACGGCTCCTGGAAGATGATGCTGACGCGGCGCCCGCGGACGTCGCGCATGCGCGCTTCCGGAAGCTGCGCGATGTCGATGCCGTCGAGCGCCATTTTTCCGCCCTGCACGCGACCGTTGTCAGGCAGCAGCCGCAGGATCGACAGGGCAGTCATCGACTTGCCGCAGCCCGACTCACCGACCAGTGCGAAGGTCTCGCCGCGCGCGAGCGTCAGCGACACCGCATCGACCGCATGCACCAGCCCGCTGTCGGTATCGAGCACCGTGTCGAGCGCAGAGACCTCCAGCGTGGCCGACTCACGTTGCCCCCTTGGCGCTGCGCGCCGTCCCCCCAAGGGGGAATTCGCGCCTTCGGGGCGGCCGGGCGCGCTCACGTCGCTTCCTTCAGCCGGTAGCGGCGCGGACGGAAGGCGCGGGCGCGCGGATCGAACGCCTCGCGGACAGCATCGGCGAACAGATTGGCTGCCAGCACCAGCGTCAGCATGAAGGTGAAGGCGGTTGCGAGATTCCACCAGACCGCCGGGTCGCGCGACATCTCGCTGCGTGCCAGGTTGATCATCGACCCGAAGCTCGACGAATTCGGGTCGACTCCTACTCCCACGTACGACAGCACCGCCTCGTAGAGCACCAGCGCGGAAAAGTCCAGCACCGCGACGATCAGCACCAGGTGCATGACGTTGGGAAGGATATGGCGTGCCATCACGCGCCAGTGGCTGACGCCGAACGCGTGCGCCGCCTGCACATACTCCAGTTCGGAAATCTTCAGCGTCTCGGCCCGCAGCAGCCGGCACAGCGTGGCCCAGCCGGTGATCCCCAGAATCAGGCATAAGAGGAACAGCCTGAACTCGGCACGTTCCACGCCGGTGGCGAAGTTGTCGGCGTTCTGATCGATATAGACGTTGATCAGCAGCACGAATGCCGCCACCAGCAGGATCGGCGGGATCGCCGACAGCACGGTGTAGAAGTATTGGATGAAGTCATCGACCCAGCCTTTGAAGTAGCCCGCCAGCACACCGAGTGCGACAGCGAGCGGCAATGTGGCGATCGTCGACAGCGATCCGATCACCACGGCAGTACGAATGCTCTTGAGCGCCTGGTACAGCACGTCGTTGCCGGTGCGGTCGGTGCCAAACGGGTGGTATGCCGGCCAGATCGCCACCAGCCAGCCGGCGAACATTGCGATCAATGCCGCAGTGATCAGGACGGCGCGCCATGGCAGTTCGGTTTCGCCGCGCAGCATTTCGCCGAGTGCGTCGCGCCAGCGTGCGATCGAGCGGCTACGCACCAGCGCGATCAACGCGCTGAGCAGGACGGCGACCGCCAGACCGCCAGCCACGCCGAGCACCGATCGCTTGAGCAGGTCGGGCTTCCACTGCGTCGCGGGATCGGCAAGATGGGATCCGCCGTACGCGAGCCGCGGCTGCGTGCGCACTTCCTTGCCGTCGATGATCGTGTTTTCACGCTGGAACGACCAGTACGCCAGCGGAACCGAGTAGGTTTTTTCGCGTGCCTCGGTAGCGTGCCGCAGCATCACGTCCAGCAGCGACAGCGTGCGCGTGCCGTAGGCCGCCTGCACATCGGCCGCGCTGCCCGCTGCGGCATCGAGCCGCGGTCGGAAGTGGATCGAATCGAGGAGGGCGATCGTGCTGAACACGATCAGGACCACCGCAGCCGACATCGCCGGAGCGTCGCGCATCACATGCCGCCAGGTCGAGCGCAGGTTGGCATTGCGACGAACGTGCACGACATAGAGCGCGACCGCCGCGACCAGCAGCCACAGCACCAGATCGGTCCACAGAAAGACGACTTTGGGCATGGAGTAGTCCAGCGATCAGGCGAGCCGCACGCGCGGATCGACGAACGTGTACGCGATGTCGGTCGCCAGGTACGCCAGGATGTAGAGAGCCGAACCCAGGAATACCATCGTGTGCACGATGGCGAAGTCCTGGCCGGCGATCGCCTCGACGACGTACGTTCCGAGGCCGGGAATTCCGAAGAACGACTCGAACACGATGGAGCCGAGGAACGCGTAGGGCAGCAGCGCGCCGACATGCGTCAGTACGGGCAGCCAGGCATTGCGCAGCACGTGGCCGAACAGCACGGTCGATTCGGCCAGCCCCTTGGAGCGGGCGGTGCGCACGTAGTCCTTGCCGGTTTCCTCGAGCAGCATGGCGCGAAACAGCCTTGCCTCGGAGCCGAGCTGGAACACGATGCCGACGATCATCGGCAGCGCTAGGAACTTCAGCAGGTCGAGTCCAGGCACGAAACCCGACAGCGGCACAAGCTTGAGCGTCTTGCCGAAGAACCACTGCGCCATGATGATGTAGAACAGGCTGGAGATCGACATCATCACCACACACACGACCGTACCCCAGAAGTCCAGGTAGCTGGCGCGGAAGAACACCAGCAGCAGCGAGAAGGTGATCCCGGTGAAGACGGTCAGCAGCAGCATCGGCGCGGCCAGCGCCAGGCTGGCCGGTATGCGCGTCGCGATCTCGTGTCGGATGTCGCGTCCGCTGTCGCTGGTGCCGAAGTTGAGGGTGAACAGCTTCAGCGAACGGTCGTAGAAGATCGTCTGCCTGAAGCGGTCGAGACCGCTCGCCTTGGCGTTGAACCACAGCGGCTTGTCGTAGCCGCGCTCGGCCTTCCACTTCTCGATCGCGTCCTGCGAGACGCGCTTGGCGCCGATGTTGAGCCGCGCGATGTTGTCGGGCGAGTTGACCGCGAAGAACAGCGTGAACGTCAGCAGGTTGACGCCAACCAGGATCAGCACCGCATAGCCGATGCGGCGAACGATGTAGTTCAGCACGAAGGTCCGCGGGCCGTGCGGGTCACTCCGCGCCCTGCGCCACGGCGGCCGTGCGCGCGGCCGTCTCGCGTTCGCGGCGCCGCCAGCTGCGGAACGCCGGCACGACGGCGGCGACCAGTGCCAGAACGATCACGGCCACCGGCCACCAGATCGGCCGGTTCCACTCGGCGATCTTCGCGGCCCGCAGTTGCGGGTCGACCTTGAAGTACATCAGCCGATCGTTCGCCAGCGGTGCGGGCTTGACATTGCCGACCCAGGCATGGTGCACCGATCCGGCGTACGGGTTGTAGCCGAAGGCCCAGGGCGCATCGCGCTGAAGGATCTTGACCATCTGGTCGACCACCTGCTGTTTGCGAGGAACGTCGTCCAGATAGCGCAGTTCCTCGAACAGTTTGTCGAACTCGGGGTCCTGGTAATTGGCCGTGTTGTTGCCATTGCCCTGCGTGAGCGCCTGCGAATTCGGCCCGTACAGCAGGAACAGGAAATTTTCCGCGTCCGGATAGTCGGCGAACCAGCCCCACCAGAAGATCTGCAGGCTGCCCTTGTCGGCCTTGTCCTGGAAACGGTTGTAGTCGGTCGCGCGCAGCTCGAGCTGCACGCCGATCTTGGCGAACTGCTTGACCATCCACTCGACCTCGGCCTTGAGCTCGGGTGTCAGCGCGCGCTGGTAGTCGTAGTTGAGCACCAGCGGCTGGCCGGTCTTGGCGTCGCGTCCGTCGGGATAGCCAGCCTCGGCAAGCAGCCGCTTCGCCTCCTCGATCGACTTGCGCTTCGGCTTACCGTCGACGATGTCGTAGACCGTTCGGTTGACGAGTTCCGGCCGATAGGCAAAGACGCCCGGCGGCACCGCGCTCATCGCGGGCTCGCCGGCCGCCTTGCTTTCGAACACGCGGACGTATTCCTCCCAGTCGATCGCGATCGACAGCGCCTGGCGCAGTTTGCGGTTGCGCTGCTGCTCCTCCGGCGTCTTGCCCTTGCCGACCACCGGGTCCCACCAGTTGAATCCGAGATACCAGTTCGAGATCTCGAGTGTTCGTGGCATCTGGATGCCCCGGTCGCGGAAGAGCTTCGCTACCTGCTCGGAGTTCTTGACGTCGTAATCCAGGTCGAGCAACCAGTCGAAGCGCGAGACCTCGGGGTTGTCGTAGTAGCCCTGCATGAACTTGGTCTTGTGCGGGATCTTCTCCTTCTCGATCGTGAACACCACTTTGTCGATGAAGGGCATCGGTTTACCGCAGTCGGCCAACAGACCGCCTGCCTTGTCAGCGTCCTCGCCCTCGCACGGGTACGCCTCGCCACGGAAGTTCGGATTGCGGGAGAGCACGTGGCGGCGGTTCTCCTGGTACTCGGTCAGCATGTAGGGCCCGGTACCAACAGGCCAGTAATTGGTGCTGAGGTTGCGTTCGGCCATGCCGGGCTGCGAATAGAACTTGTCGACCTCCCACGGCACCGGAGCGAAGAAGGTCATCGTCAGCCAGTACTTGAACTGCGGGTACTTGCCGAGTAGGCGTATGCGTAGCGTGTGATCGTCGACCGCCTCGGCGCCGGCGAGGGGAAATTGCCTGAAGTCGAGGAGCGGCAGGTTGCGGTCCGTCAGCGGCTTGCCGTTGCGCAGCTTCTCGTCCTCTTTGGCGATCAGCTCACCGTACTCCTTGAGACCCTTGATGTGCTCGGCCATCGGCGAGAACGACGGCGACTTGATACGCGTGGTCGCCAGGCGGCGGATCCCGTACACGTAGTCGTGAGCCGTGAGTTCGCGCGTTGCACGATGCTCGAAGTCGAACGGCGTGCGTCGGTCGCCGAGGTCGGCGGCCGTCAGCGCGTGATAGCGGTAGTTGCCGCTCTCGTCCTTGGCGAACGCCGGATGCGGCGAGTACAGGATGCCCTTCTTGAGCTTGATGTCGTAGACCGATTCCGCAATTTCGGCGCCCGGAGCGTCGGCTGGCAGTTCGCGCCCGGCCTTGTCGTAATAGCGTGGGGTCGCGATGGCCTCCGCAGCCCGCGGCGCCACCTCATAGGGCCGCTTCAGGTAATGGAAGCGGTAAAGCGGCTCGTAAATCGCGTAGGTGTAGGGCGTCTCATCGAGCGAGTACGAGGCGGTCGAATCGAAGTACTTCGGCGAACGTTCCTGGAACGCGCTGAAAAATGTGTTCGTCTTCTCGGCGCCCGCCGCATGAGGGCTGTTGGTGATGTGGTCGCAGGCGGGCAGCAGCATCGCTGACGCGATGCTTACCAGCACGGTCCACCTGCAGCGCAATCTCATCGTTTTCTCCGCTCGATAGCGGCCCATTGTCTGCGCGACCCTCGTGGGGCGGCAAGGCGGCGGATTGTAATGGCGCCCGGACGCGCATCGGCCGCCCTTATACTGCGGCGCAGCGCATGTCGATCATTCCCCACGTCTCAAACGGCGAGCCGTTCACCTGGACCGTCCGCGTCTATTACGAGGACACGGACACCGGCGGCATCGTCTACTACGCGAACTACCTGAAGTTCTTCGAGCGCGCCCGCACGGAATGGTTGCGCGCTGCAGGATTCGAACAGCGCCGTCTGTCGGAAGAATTTGGCCTGCAGTTCGTCGTCGTCCAGATCGACTGCGAATACCTCCAGCCCGCACGGCTCGACGACCTCTTGCAGATCGACCTGCGCGTCGCGAGGGCCGGGCAGGTGTCCATCGTGTTCGACCAGGCAGCCCGGCGTGCCGACACGGTGCTGGCGACCGCCCGTGTCAAGGCGGCGTGCATCGACTCGAGTCGCTTCGTTCCCGCACCGATGCCGGCCGCGCTGGTCGATGCATTCCGTACCCTGCCAGGATCGCACCGCTTGCAATGACGCCCACCGCCGACCTGTCCATCCTGTCGCTGATCACCAAGGCCACGGTGGTCGTCCAGTTCGTGATGCTGCTGCTGGCCGTGCTGTCGATCGCATCGTGGACCGCGATCTTTCAGAAGGGCTTCGTGATCAAGCGCGCCAAGCGCGAGACCGAGTCGTTCGAGGGTCAATTCTGGGGCGGTGCGGAACTGAGCCAGCTGTACCAGCAGGCGTCGAACCCGCGGCGCAAGAGCGGAGCGCTCGAACGGATCTTCGAGGCGGGCATGAACGAGTTCCTCAAGCTGCGCGGCCGCGGAGACGTGCAGGCGACACTCGACGGCGCGCGCCGGGCGATGCGAGCGTCGTACCAGCGCGAGATGGACGGGCTGGAATCGCGGCTCAACTTCCTCGCTTCAGTCGGCTCGGTGAGCCCGTATATCGGCCTTTTCGGTACCGTGTGGGGAATCATGCACGCGTTCACGGGTCTGTCGAATCTGCAGCAGGCCAATCTCGCAAGCGTCGCGCCCGGCATCGCCGAGGCGCTGGTCGCCACCGCGATCGGGCTGTTTGCGGCGATCCCGGCCGTGGTCGCCTATAACCGCTTTGCCCACGACATTGACCGGCTCGCCAACCGCTTCGAGAGCTTCATGGAAGAGTTCCTGAACATCCTGCATCGGCAGCGGAGTTGACGTCCGATGGCACTGGTCGCCCGACGCACCGGACCCCGCCGCCGGTTGATGGCGGATATCAACGTCGTTCCGTATGTCGACGTGATGCTGGTGCTGGTCGTTATCCTGATGGTGGCCGCACCTTTCGTGAACCCCAGCGTGGTCAGTCTGCCGACCGTGGCGAAGGCCGGGCAGCAGACCGACATGCCCGTGCGGGTGGTCGTGCGTTCCAACGGAAGGATTTCGGTACTGGACGCCGGCGGCCGTGATCGCCCTGTGGATGTGTCGCAGGTAGTGGCCGCAGTGCGGGAGCGTCAGGCCGGAAGACCTGCCACACCGGTCGTAATCGAGGCCGATGGCGCAGTGAAATACGAGACGGTCGTCAAGGTCATGGGCGAACTGCAGAAGGCCGGTGTGGAACGCGTCGGCCTGTCGGTGCAGGTGAAGTGAAACAGTCCAAGCCTCGTCGGCCGCAGCGGCGCTGGCACACGCCCGAGCGTTCGGCGCCGGCATTTGGGCTTTCGCTGCTGGCGCACGCCGTGCTCTTCATTGCGATCGCGTTCGCCGTTCGCTGGAAGACCGAGCCGGCGGGCACGGTCGTGGCCGAACTGTGGGGCGCGATGCCGGCGCCGAAAGTCGAACCCGCGCCCGCTCCACCCCCGCCGCCTGTCGTTAGACCGGTGCCGGTCGAGCCGCCGCCTGAGCCCCGCAAGGCGGACATCGTCGAGCAGAAGGCGCCCGAGCCGGTGAAGAAGGCCGAGCCCGAGAAGAAGATCGAGCCCGAGAAGAAGATCGAACCACCCAAGAAGGTTGAACCCGATCCGCGGATCGAGCAGCAGAAGCGCGACGCCGAGCAGAAGGCGCTGAAGGCCGAGCAGGCCGCCGCAGCGAAGATTCGGGAGGCCGCGATGCAGCGCGCACTCGCCGCGGCCGGCGCTCCTGCGGAGTCGACCGGAGGCAGTCCGACTGCGGGAGGTGCCGGCCTCGCGCGCGGATACGAGTCGCAGGTCGTGTCGTGCATCCGTCCGCATATCGTGTACAGCGTGCCCGACGGTTTGCGCACGAAGCAGCACGTCGCGGAGTTCGAAGTGCAGCTTTTGCCCAGCGGCGAACAGGTCGGCGCCCCGCGTCTGCTGAGCCCGAGCGGACTGGCGGCTTACGACCAGGCGGTCGAGCGTGCGATACGACGTTGCGATCCGTTTCCGAGGCCACGCGAAGGTGCGATGCCCCGATCGCTGCGCCTGACGTTCGACCCCGTGGAGACGCGATAACGTGCGCTGCGCAACCCGTTCGTTCGTTCTCGCGCGTTTCCGTGAACGGGGGCATCGACGCACTGTCTATACTCGCCGCCGGCTTGCCGAATGAAAAGAATCAGAAACACCGATCACCGCACTGCCCGCCGTGCCGTCTGCGGCGCGCTGGCCCTGCTCCCATTCGCGGCCCGCGCGCAGTTGCGGGTCGAGATCACCGGCGTGGGCGCGCAACAATTCCCGATCGCGATCGCGCCGTTTGCGAAGGAAGGGGAGCCACCACAGGACGTCGACGCGATCGTGCGCGCCGACCTCGCGCGCAGCGGGCTGTTTCGCGTCGTCGATGCAGGCTCGCAGCCGCTTGCCGATAACGCCAACGTGAACCTCGCGGAGTGGAAGGGGCGCGGTGCCGATGCACTCGCGATTGGCAGTGTGCGGCGACTCGCCGACGGCCGCTACGACATTCGGTTCCGCCTGCTCGATACGGTCAAGCAGGCGCAGCTCGATGGCTTGTCGTATGTCTCGACCGCCGCGGAACTGCGGCTGACGGCTCACCGGATCGCCGACCGTATCTACGAGAAGCTGACCGGCGAGCGCGGCGTGTTCGCCACCCGAATCGCGTATGTCGTACAGACCGCTCGCAATGCCTGGGAACTGCACATCGCGGATTCCGACGGCGCCAACTCGCAGGCCGCGCTGCGGTCCCGCGAGCCGATCATTTCCCCGGCGTGGTCTCCGGACGGCACGCGGCTTGCCTATGTGAGCTTCGAAACCGGCAAACCCGTCGTCTATGTCCATACGGTCGCGACCGGAGAACGCAAGGCGGTGGCGAACTTCCGCGGCTCGAACAGCGCCCCGGCCTGGTCGCCCGACGGCCGCTCGCTCGCGGTGACGTTGACGCGCGAAGGCAATTCACAGATCTTCCTGATGAACGCGGATGGATCCGGTGTTCGACGCATTACCCAGTCGAGCGGCATCGATACCGAGCCGATGTTCACTCCCGATGGTCAATCTCTTTTCTTCACCTCCGATCGCGGCGGTGGACCGCAGATCTACAAGATGCCCGCCGGTGGCGGCGCAGTTCAGCGCGTCACGTTCGGCGGCGACTACAGCATCAGCCCGCGGCTGTCGCCCGACGGCAGATTGCTCGCGTACGTGGCGCGTCGCTCGGGGCGCTTTCAGGTCATGGTCCTCGATCTCGCTAGCGGGCAGGAGATCGCGGTCACCGATACCACGCTCGACGAATCACCGAGTTTCGCCCCCAACGGTCGCCTGCTGCTGTACGCGACCGAGGTCAACGGCCGCGGCATCCTGGCAACGGCGTCGGTCGACGGCCGGGTGCGCGCCCGGCTCACCGGTCCGGCCGGCGACATCCGCGAGCCGACCTGGGGTCCGTTCATCAAGTAGTAGCTGAGTGGCTGCAAGGAGTCATCATGTTCAGATCCAACCCCATCGCACGCAACGCATTCGTCGCCTTTGCGCTCGCCTGGCTCGTGGTCGGGTGTTCATCGGTCAACCTCGATGAACAGAAGCCGGCCCCGATCGTCGATTCCGGCGCAGGTGCGCCGCCGGCGGGGGCGGACACTCGGGCCGTCGTTCCGGTGACTGCGGACTCATCGCAAGCGATCGATCCGTTCACCGACCCCAAGAATCCGCTGTCGAAGAAGAGCGTTTACTTCGACTTCGACAGCTACGTCGTCAAGAGCGAATACCAGCCTGTGGTCGAAGCGCACGGGAAATACCTCGCCAACAATGGCGGTCGCCGCATCACGGTCGAGGGCAATACGGACGAGCGCGGCGGGCGCGAGTACAACCTCGCGCTCGGCCAGAAGCGCGCCGAGGCGGTCAAACAGCGCCTGGCGCTGCTCGGCGCGAAGGACGCGCAGATCGAGACCGTGAGCTTCGGCAAGGAGAAGCCGCGCGCCCTCGGCAGCACCGAAGATGCGTGGGCGCAGAATCGCCGGGCGGATATCGTTTACAAGCAATAGGTAGCGCTGCTCGTGCACGCGCGACGGCTACCGTCGCACGTGCACTCGCGGAAGTAACTGCAAGGGAAGCGACCGCGGTGGTCGCTTCGTTGCATCTGGGGGATCACATGTGGTCGAGGCACTTTCTGGCTGCTCTCATCCTTGCGCTGGCATCCTCGATGTCTCACGCACAACTGTTTTCCGACAGTGATGCGCGCAAGGCGATCCTCGAACTGCGGGAGCGTATCGCTGCCATGGAGAAAGCCCTGCAGCTAAAGGACGCGGAACTTACCGCCCGACTGGATACGGCGCAGCGCAGCCAGCTCGACATGGCCAACCAGAACGAGCTGATGCGGCAGGAGATCGCCAAGCTGCGGGGCCAGGTAGAAGCCCTCGCCAACGAGGTGTCTACGCTGCAGAAACGGAATCGCGACCTTTACACCGATCTTGAGGCGCGACTGAAGAAGTTCGAACCGTCGTCGGTGACGATCGACGGTCGGGCGGCCACGGTAGATCGGGACGAGCAATCCGCGTACGACGCCGCGCTGGCGCAGTTTCGCAGCGGCGATTTCCGCAGTTCGATCGCCAGCTTTCAGCAGTTCCTCGCACGCTATCCGTCCAGTGCGTACGCGCCGGCGGCGCAGTATTTCGTCGGTAGCGCGTATTTCGGGCTGAAGGATTACAAGGCGTCGATCGCTGCGAACCAGGTGATCGTCAACCGCTACAAGGACTCGCCGCGCGCGCCCGAAGCGCTGCTGTCGATCGCCGACAGCCAGCTGCAGCTCGCCGACAAGCGCGCTGCCAACCAGACGCTGACCCGTGTGATCAAGGAGTATCCGGACAGCGAGGCTGCGGTGCTGGCGAAAGAACGGCTGCCGGGCACGCGCTAGCAGTCTGTGCGCAGGTGGTCGAGCGGCCTGCGCAGCGTTGGTTCTAGACTGGTGGTCTCGCACTTGCGAGGCCATTGATGCCTGACACCGACCTCGCTGCGCTCTCGCGCACGCTACTGCTGGCGACCTTCGTGCTCGCCGCGATGTTCGGTGCCATCGTGCAGCGGACCAACTTCTGCACAATGGGCAGTGTCGCGGACATCGTCAACTTCCGCGACTGGACCCGGATGCGGCAGTGGCTGCTGGCGATGGCCATCGCGATCGCCGGCACTTCGCTGCTGGATGCGTCGGGGCTGATCGACGTTCGTGCGAGCTTCTACACCTCGGACCGCTTCACGCCGCTGGCTTATGTGCTGGGCGGCACGCTGTTCGGCTTCGGCATGGTGCTGGCCGGAGGATGCGGATCAAAGTCGCTGGTACGCGCCGGGGCCGGCAGCCTCAAATCCCTGGTGGTCGTGATCGTGCTGGGCCTGGTGGCATACATCACGCTGCGCGGAGCGCTTGCCCTTCCGCGAGTCGGCGCGATCGAACGGATCGGCGCGACGTTGCCCACTCGACAAGATCTGCCATCGTTGCTGGCTGCTTCGGATGACGGGCGCACCATGTGGCGGCTGGCGCTCGGGCTTGGTCTGCCTGCGGTACTGGCAGTGTTGGCGCTGCGCGATCGCGCGTTCCGCACGTTCGACAACCTGCTGGCCGGCGCAGGCATCGGCGCGATTATCGTCGCTGTCTGGTATGTCTCCGGCCACATCGGTCATCTGGCAGAGCACCCGCAGACGCTGGAGGAAACTTTTCTGCGCACCAACTCGCGGCAAATGGAGTCGCTGTCGTTCGTCGCACCGATCGCCTGGACGCTCGACTACCTGATGTTCACGAGTGACACCAGCAAGGTGCTGACGATCGGGATCGCGGCGGTCGCCGGCCTGGTGCTCGGTTCGGCCGCCAGCGCGCTCGCCGCCGGCCGCTTTCGTTGGGAAGGCTTTCGCGACACGGAGGACACCGCCAACCACTTGGTCGGCGGAGCGCTGATGGGATTCGGCGGCGTGACTGCCCTCGGTTGCACCATCGGTCAGGGGCTGTCGGGGATCTCGACGCTGGCCGCCGGCTCGTTCATCGCGCTCGCCGGCATCGTCGTCGGCGCTGTGCTCGGCGTCCGCTACCAGGAATGGCGGACCGAGCGCGGCGCGCACTGATCGCCCGGAGCCTCTCGGCAGCCACCGCTGACTTGCAACCGGAAACGACGTGCACCATGCTTGCCGTCCGGCGCCATCGCCGGTGTTGATTGCAGAGGGTCGTCGTGGAAAAGAAGTTTGCCTCGCAGGCCGACCTCGAAGTGAAGAAGGTCAGCTTCGACCAGTTGTCCGAAAACGCCTACGCCTACACCGCCGAGGGTGATCCGAACACCGGCGTCGTGATCGGCGACGATTGCGTGATGGTGATCGACGCGCAGGCGACGCCGGTGATGGCGCAGGACGTGATCCGCTACATCCGCGGCGTCACCGACAAGCCGATCCGGTACGTCACGCTGACGCACTATCACGCGGTGCGCGTGCTTGGTGCTTCAGGGTATAAGCCGCAGCACATCATCGCCAGCCGCGACACCTACGACCTGATCGTCGAGCGCGGCGAGCAGGACATGAAAAGCGAGATCGAGCGCTTCCCGCGCCTGTTCCAGGCCGTCGAATCGGTGCCCGGCCTCACCTGGCCGACGATCGTCTTCGAGAAACGGCTGACGCTCTGGCTCGGCAAGCTGCAGGTCGAGATCATGCAACTGGGGCGCGGCCACACCAAAGGCGACACGGTGGTCTGGTTGCCGCAGCAGAAGATCCTGTTCTCCGGCGATCTGGTCGAGTACGACGCGACGCCGTATACCGGCGATGCCTACCTGACCGACTGGCCTACGACGCTCGACGCCATCGCGGCGCTCGATCCGCAGAAGCTGGTGCCGGGTCGCGGCGCTGCGCTGCAGACGCCGGAAGCGGTGCGCTCAGGGCTCGACGGCACGCGGTCTTTCGTCAGCGCGATGTTCGAGTCGGTCAAAAAGGGCGCGACCGCGGGCCGCGATCTCAGGTCCGTTTATCGAAGCACCTATGACAGCCTGAAGCCGCAGTTCGGCCACTGGGTGATCTTTGATCATTGTCTGCCGTTCGATGTCAGCCGTGCCTACGATGAAGCCACCGGGCATGTGGATCCGCGCATCTGGACCGCACAGCGCGACAAGGAGATGTGGGAGGCTCTGGAGGGATGACGGGAGCGCTGCTTATGTACGCGACGGCTCGCGGTCGCACGTGCACTCGCAGCGAATAGTCAGGAGCGACGCGCTTCGGGCGGCCGGGCGCGCGTCCTTGGTACAACTGACAGTGAAGGCGGCTGTCATCGCTGTTCCATGCCGTCTACTTACAAGGCTCCTGAATATCCGTACGTGACGCCGCCGGAGATCGCGGCGGGCGGAGTGGCGCGCGCGCAGGTGGCGGTCGTTGGTGCTGGGCCCGATCGGGCTGGCGGCGGCGATCGACCTGACGCAGCAGGGCATCGACGTACTGATCATCGACGACAACAACACCGTGAGCGTCGGGTCGCGCGCGATCTGCTACGCGAAGCGGGCTTTGGAGATACTCGATCGGCTGGGATGCGGCGAGTCGATCTGCACGCGCGGAGTCAGCTGGAACGTCGGGAAGGTCTACTTCCACGACAAGCTGGCCTATCGGTTCGACTTGCTGCCGGAAGCCGGTCACAAGCGTCCCGCCTTCGTCAACCTGCAGCAGTACTACCTTGAAGAAACGCTGGTAGACCGGCTGGCCGCACTCGGCCAGGCGGTGCGATGGAGGAACACGGCGCTGGGTGTCGAACAGGACGCGAAGGGAGTGCGGCTCGCGGTCGATACGCCGGACGGGCGCTACGTCATCGAGGCCGACTACGTGATCGCCGCCGATGGCGCACGCAGCCCGATGCGCGACCTGCTGGGACTCGAATGGAAGGGTCAGGTATTCCGCGACCGCTTTCTGATCGCCGATGTGCACATGAAGGCCGAGTTTCCGCCCGAGCGCTGGTTCTGGTTCGACCCGCCATTTCATCCGGGGCAGTCTGCGCTGCTGCATCGACAAGCCGACGACGTGTGGCGCATCGATTTCCAGCTCGGATGGGATGCGGATCCGGAGGAGGAGAAGAAGCCCGAGCGCGTCCTGCCGCGCATCCGCGCGATGCTAGGCGACGAGCGGCCCTTCGAGCTCGAGTGGGTCAGCGTCTATACGTTTCAGTGTCGACGGTTGGACCGCTTCGTGCACGAGCGGGTGATCTTCGTCGGTGACGCCGCGCATCAGGTGTCGCCATTTGGCGCGCGCGGAGCCAATAGCGGATTCCAGGACACCGACAATCTGTGTTGGAAACTGGCGCGCGTGTTGCGTGGTCAGTCGCCGTCATCGTTGTTGATCAGCTACGACGGCGAACGGGTCGAGGCGGCCGACGAAAATCTGCTGAACTCGACCCGCTCGACCGACTTCATCACGCCCAAGAGCCCGGTGAGCCGGTTGTTCCGCGACGCGGTGCTGTCCCTGTCGCAGCGCTATCCGTTTGCCCGCTCGCTGGTCAACAGTGGACGACTGTCGCGGCCGACGCTGCATCGCGGCAGCGCGCTATCGACGCTGGACCGCGATGTTTTCGATGGTGCGATGGCGCCGGGGGCGCCCGCGGCCGATGCACCGGTGCGCGTCGATGGTCGTTCCGCCTGGCTGATCGACCTGCTCGGCGGCCGGTTCGATCTGCTGGTGTTCGCCCCGTTCGCGCCCACGCTGCTGCAGGACCTGCAACTCACGCTCGGTGCCGAAGTGCGCATCAGCATCGTTGCGCGGCAGGACGGCCCGGCGGACACCGGCATGCGGGTGATCGAAGACATCCAGGATCTCGTACGCGAGCGATACGATGCGTCGCCAGGCACTGCCTACCTGCTGCGCCCCGATCAGCATGTGGCTGCGCGCTGGCGCGATGTTCGCGCGGTCGAAGTGCGCGAAGCGCTCGATCGCGCGCAGGGCCACCGGATGCAGTGAACCTGAGATAGGTTCAAACATGCCGCTGAACACCGATCCGCATATCGCGCGCCCCGACGAGTTCTACCAAGCGCTGATCGATGCGCACGCGGGACTTACCGATGAGCAGAGCGCAGCGCTCAACGCGCGGCTCATCCTGCTGCTCGCCAACCAGGTCGGCGATCTCGATACGCTGAAAGCCGCGATCGAGGCGGCGCGCGAGGGGCTCGACGGCTAACTGCGGGCGAAACTCAGCAGGTCAGTGCAATCGCCGGCATCGGCGATCCGGAGCGCCGCCAGATAGCGGTCGCGCGCCGCTCCCGCATGAACGAGGTCCGTGCGTCCCCAGCTGAAAGGCAATGCACCGTTCGCCCGCAGCACGAGGTCCGTCAGCAATCGGGCGTGTCGCCCGTTGCCGTTCGCGAAGCAGTGGATCCAGACCAAGCGATGGTGGAAGCGAACCGCGGCCTCATCGATCGGATACGTGCCGTACTGAAGCCAGTAGCGCGTATCGTCGAGCAGGTCGCGCAGCTTCGGCGCGATATGCTCGGGCGCCACGCCGATGTTGCGTTCGGTGTTGCGGAACGTGCCGGCCCAGCGCCACGTGCCGTCGAACATCCGGCGGTGCAATTCACGCACGAAACCTTCTTCCAGGACATCGCGTTTCCGCGCCGCTGCGAGCCACGCCAGGGCTCTAGCAATGTTCGCCTGTTCCCACTCGTTGAGTTGTTCCTGCGTCGTGATGTGCGACGGCAGCAGTTCGGCGACCTCGTTCGGATCGAGGGGCGTCGCGCCCGGCGCGTGGGCGTCGCCTAGTCCCACAGCCGCGAGCGCCGGCCGCGCAGCAGTTCGTCCTTCACCGCGGCGATCTGCTCCTTCTCGAATTCGCTGCCCGCGCGTTGCGCTTCGAGCTCCATCGTGTGTGCGACGGCAGCCACGCGCTCGCGCGCCTTGCGGTCTGCCTGGGCGTCGACCTGGACTGCGAGCGGCGTGCGCGGGATCAGCGCGTAGCGCAGTTCGCAGCCCAGCGCGTCCGCCAGGCGTCGCAACTGGGCCAGCGAGATCGTTTCGGCGGCTTCGCCTTGCTCGGACTCGATCAAGGTCGACTGCGCGAGTCCGACCCGCGTCGCGAGCTGTCGAGTCGTGATGCCGAGCGCTTCGCGGATCGTCTTCAGCCAGCCACCCCGTGGTGGGGTCGGCAGGGCACTCTCCGAGAGCGGCCGCAGCGCGTCATCGAGTTGGCGTAGTCTGAGGTCGGTTGATTTCATTGCTCGGCTATGGCCGATCAAAATTCAGTTGAATGGTCGGCTATAACCGATCAAAAGTCAATCGTTTGATCGGTCAAAACCGATCATTAATCGTGGGCTCAACCAACCCGGCGGAATCCGGGTTGCGGCCCTGAGGTGTCCCGTTGCGCCTTGCCGAGGACGACCAGCATGTCCAGCATGGGCTCGAGCCGTTCGCGCCAGCGACCGCGGGCGGTGATCTGGTCGAGGGCCATTGAAGCCGGCGAGTCGGCCAGCAGATCGGCCAGCGCCTTCGCCTGGGCCGTCGCCTCCTTGGGCCACGGCCGCTTCACGGCCACAGGCGCAGATACCGCGACAGCTTCGCCCTCGAATTCGGTTTGCGCGGCCGCTGCGCCCGCCGCCTTGTGCTGGAACTCGGGCCGCAGCCAGCGCACGAGGCTGCGCGCCTCTTCGGCCGTGCGCTCGGCGTTGAGCTTCACCAGCCGCGCGAGCAGTTCCTCCTCGGCCTGCGCCTGCGCGGCGGGCTTGTCCAGCACCGGCATCGTGGCGCCGGGCTTGCAGACAAGTTCGGTCGCGAGATCGTTCCAGCCGTAGGCGTCGAACACTGCGCGGTCGAGATCGTCGTGCAGTTGGCGCAGCACCGACACCAGGCCGTGCTCGTGGATTGTCTTCTCCTTGTCAGTCGGCGGCTGGCTGCTGCGCAGCTTCTCGAGCACGTTGTAGATGCCGGTAAGCGTGAGCTCGCGGTGCTGGGCGCAAACGCGGTTGCGGTGAGCGTCGAGGTCCTCGGCCAGCTTGGCGATGCGCGCGCGCTGCTCGGGAGAGCACGCGGGAAACGCGAACGGAAGGAAGCACGTTGTACTCGTCCAGCGTGGATCATTTCCGACGCCTAACCGGCTGCCAGCACGCAACGCCCAAAGGGCATGCAAGCGGCTCGACAAGACACCAAGCACCTCTGCTGACGTCGAGCAGAGCACATACAGCGTGTGATCAGGCGCGAAAGGCAGCGCTTGCTGTGTAAACACACGATGCCGCGAGGTTTCCGTCGTAAGGATCACGCGCGGAAGTACTGCCCAGGCGCCGCGCAGTTTGCCGCGCGCCTCCCCGAGCAACCACCACCGGTCGCGATAGCCAGCTCGGTTGTTGTGATCTCGCTCAGGCTTGACGCGATCGAGGAGCCACTGATACAGCGCAGGATGCTGCGCACGCGCCTCCTCGGCCGCAAGGCCGAACAGGTCGATAACGTAGCAATCCTCGCCTCCCTGCATCATGTCGCGCGCATTGCGATGCGGCTTGATGACTTCGGGCAACGCTTCGAGGCGGTAGCCGAGCGCCTGTACGTCCTGCGGCGTAAGCCGGAACCCCTTGCCGACGAGATTCATGCCCTGAAAGCACAGGCCCGCATTGGCCTGCAATCCCTGCGCGCCGCCGACCTTTGCGCCGACTGTGAGGTCCGCATGAATTTCACCACGTCGCGGTGCAGCGAATACGACTTGGTTCTCGCCCGCCTCGCCCGGTGTCTCGCGCTCGACCGCGAGCAGCGTGGCGGGGTCGTCGGTCACCGCGCCGACCGTCATCGCGATACGCACTGCCGCGCCGTCCGCGCTATCCACCCACGGGTGATCGGGAACGGCAAACACCAGCGACAGCGGTGTCTTGTCCGCGAGGTGCCGCTCGACCACCTTGCGGTTAAAGGTCTGCCGCAGGCTGTTGGTCGTAATCAGGCCGAAGCGGCGCAGCTTGCCCGCGCGCGTCAGGTCGGCCGCGTGTTCCCACCAGTACATGACGAGGTCAGCAGTCTCCGGCACCTTCGGCCACGACTTGCGGAGCGCCTCGACGTAGCCGTCGCCGAGCGCAATGCGCATCCGCTTGTTGCCGATGAATGGCGGATTGCCCACCACGAAGTCCGCCCGGGGCCACTGCGCCGCTCGCGGGTTCACGTACTTCTCCACTGGCATCCGCGCGCTCTCGTCTGGTACGTCGAGCCCCGTCACCGGGTGCTGCTTCATCGTCCGGCCGTCCCAGCGCGTGACCGGGCGGCCGTGCTGGTCCACTTCGTACTCGACGCGGTCGTAGGCCAGCATGGCGTCGCGGCATTCGATGTTGTGGAAATCTTTCAGCACCGGCAGCGGCGGGATGACGTTACCGCGGGTGCGGTAGTGCCACTGCAGGTAGCCGATCCACAGCACCATCTCGGCGATCGCGGCGGCGCGCGGATTGATCTCGATTCCGAGCAACTGGTGCGGATCGACGCTGACGCCTGCCAAGTCCAGCCTGCCGCGGGTGTCGCCGAGTTCGTCGAGAAAGTTGAGCACCTCGCCTTCGAGCCTCTTCATCTGCTCCAGTGCGACGTACAGGAAGTTGCCGCTGCCGCAGGCGGGATCGAGCACGCGCACGTCGCATAGCCGGTGCAGGAAACTGCGCACGACTTCGCGAGCTTGATTCTCCTTTTCGGCCCTTGTTCGCGCTCCGGCGCTACTCCGGGCTTCGTTCATCAGAACCAACGCTGCGGTCTGCGCGTGGTTCCAGTCCTCGCGCAGCGGCTCCACGATCGTCGGCAGCACGAGTCGCTCGACGTAGGCACGCGGCGTGTAGTGAGCACCTAGTGCGGCACGTTCCTCGGGGCCCAGTGCGCGTTCCAGCAGGGTGCCGAAGATCGCGCTCCACCTGCTTCCAGTCAGCACGCGCGGCCGCGATCAACAGGTCGACCTGCGGGCCGTCGAGCGGCAACGCACGGCGATCCTTGAAGAGCTTGCCGTTGAACTGCAGCAGATCGGTGCCGAGCAGCGGCGAGAACTCGCCACGGTCCATGTTGGCCCACAGGATCTCGAGCTGGCGTGCGAGCACGTCGGGCTTGTCGCGGTAGCGCGCGAGCAGTTCGGCGAAGCTGCGCTTCGGTAACAGCCCTACGTCCTCGGCAAACATCGTGAACAGGCACCGGCTGAGAAAGCCGGCGACTGTCTGTGGGGCGTTGCCGGCGGTTTCGAGGGCGCGCGCGATGTCGGCCAGCTTCGCGGCGATTTCGCGCGTGACGCGCGCGGACTGGCGCGTTGGGTCGAGCGACAGCGGATCGGTCCAGACGGCGGCGAGGCGAGCGCGAACGTCCGGCTTCGCAAGGTCCGCGAGCGCGATGCGATGCGAGCGTGGGTCCGGATAAGGCACATAGGTCGCTCCGCTGCGCGTGAACTCGGCGTACAGCTCGATCACGCGGCCGACATCGACGACGATCACGAACGGCGGCCGGCCTTCGTCAGCGGGCAAGGCGCGCGCATAGCCCTCGGCCTGCGATCGTGCCGCCAGCAGCGCCGCGTCGAACGCCGAAGCGCTGCCGGGCCTGAGCTTCTTGGCTTCGAGCACGAATGCGCCGCGTTTGTAGCAATCGATGCGGCCGGGCGAGGTCGTGCCATCGCCGTGCGCGAACGTGATCGGGCGCTCGAACTGGTAGTCCTCGGCGTGATGCGGGGACGCGACGCCGAGCGCCATGCACAGTTCGGTGACAAAAGACTGCGCCGTCGCCAGCTCGGTGCTGCCCGGCAGAACAGCAACGCCGCGCCAGCGGGCAATGAAACTCTCGATGTTGCTGGTGCGGCTTTCTGGCAAGGTGTCGATCTCAGGTCATCCGGCACGCGGCGGAACTGCGTTCCCGGCGGCGAGGTTGTATCAGATCGCCACCGCGCGTGCGAACCCGCTCGGGCCGGCGGCTCAGACGCGTTTCGTCGCCGCCAGCGGAACGAGGCTTTCGGCGACGACCTCGATCCGTTTGCGATCGGCCTCGACGGCGGCGAGCGGAGCCACCTCCTTCAGCGTGCGCAGGCTGCGCAGCGTCAGGTCCTGGTAGCTGCGCGTTCCGCTGACCTTCCATTCGATTTCCGCGTCGGTCAGCGGTCGCAGCACCTTCGCAGGTGTTCCGACCGCCAGCGAGCGCGGCGGGATCACCATGCCGGCCTTGACGAAAGCGCAGGCGGCGACGATCGACGATTCGCCGATCACCGCCTCGTCCATCACCACCGCGTTCATGCCGACCATGGCGTTCCTGCGAACGAGGCAGCCGTGCAGGATCGCGCCGTGCCCGATGTGGCCGTCTTCCTCGACCTTCGTATCGGTGCCGGGAAAGCCGTGCATCACGCAGCAGTCCTGCAGATTGCTGCCGCGCTCGAGGATGATGCGACCGAAGTCGCCGCGCAGACTTGCTCCGGGCGCAACGTAGCAGCCGGGTCCGACGATGACATCGCCGATCAGCGTCGCGCTCGGATGCACGAATGCGGTCGGGTCGATGACCGGGATGACTCCGTCGATTTCGTAACAGGGCAAGGTGCCTCCAGCTTGTAGCTGTAATGCGGTCGGGCGCGCGGCCGACCGAAGCCCGACCGCCTGATCAATCGCCTCGAGTGCACGTGCGAGCCGAAGGCTCGCGTACACGAGAGGCGCCTAACTCGTGTGCCAGCGCCGCTGGACGACGCGAAAACGATTGGCGACGAACGCGCTGTCCGTGTAGCTCGCATTGGCCGCCGGGTTGGCGCCGGTCGCGTGGTAATCCGAGAATGCCGCCGACTGGTTGACGAACACGCCGCTGGTGAGGTTGACCGACAGTGCCACGCCCGCGCGCTGCGTCGCCTCCGACATCGCGTCGATGACGTCCTGCCGCGTCGTGTAGAGGCCCACGGTCAGTGCCCCATGCTGCCTGACGACACGCTCGGACAATGCCACGGCGGACGTCGCATCCGGCACCTTGACGACGAAACTGATCGGCCCGAAGCGCTCTTGCATGTAGGCGGCTTCCTTGTCTGCGTCGCACTTCAGCAGGACCGGCGCACGCACCTGCGCCGCCGGAAACTCAGGGTTGTCGATGCGGCGCGACGCCAGCACGACCTCCGCCAGCTTGGGCGCCTCGTCGATGCGGGCCAATGTATCCGGCGACTGGATCGCACCGAGCACGGCGGTGGCGGTGGCCGGATCGGCGAGGAATTTGTCGACGGCTGTGCCAAGGTCACGCGCGACCTCGTCGAAGCTCTTGTGGCCTTCATCGGTCTCGATCCCGCCGGCGGGCACGAAGATGTCCTGCGTCGTCGTGCACATCTGCCCCGAGTACAGGCTCAGCGTAAAGGCCAGGTTGCGCAGCATGGCCTTGTACTGGTCGGTCGATTCGATGACGACGTTGTTGACGCCGGCCAGTTCCGCGTACACCTGGGCCTGGCGCGCGTGGTCGATCAACCAGTGGCCGAAGCTCGTGCTACCGGTGAAGTCGATCGACTTCACCGCGGGGTTCTGCGCCAGGGCCTGGGTGACGGCCGGATCGTCGATGACGGCCAGCGTCAGGAGATTCGGCTCGACGCCATTCTCGCGCAGCACTTCGCGGATGATGCGCACGGTGATGGCTGCCGGCAGGATGGCATTCGGATGCGGCTTGACGATCACCGGATTGCCGGTGGCCAGCGCGGCGAACAGCCCGGGGTAGGTATTCCATGTCGGGAATGTGCCGCAGCCGATCACCAAAGCCACGCCGCGGCCGATGATCTCGAAGCGCTTCTCCATCAGCAGCGGCGGATTCTTGCCCTGCGGTTTCTCCCAGCGCGCGCTGGCCGGAACGAAGCTCATCTCGCGATAGGCATAGGCGAGCGCCTCGAGTGCCCGGTCCTGCGCATGCGGTCCGCCTGCCTGGAACGCCATCATCCAGCCCTGGCCGGTGGTGAGCATCACCGCGTGGGCGATCTCGAAGCTGGAACGATTGATGCGCGTCAGCGCTTCGAGCAGCACGCCCGTGCGGCCTTCGACGCCCAACTTCTGCCACGCCGGCATCGCCGCCAGCGCGGCGTCGATCAGCGCCTGCGGATCGCAGCTCGGATAGCGAACCGCCAGCGGAACGCCATACGGCGAGCGCTCTGTCGCGAGTTCGCCGCGCTCGCCCGGCTGGTTCAGTTCGAACCGCTTGCCGGCGTGAGCGAGAGCGGCCGCCTTGCCTTCCTCACTGGCCGTTTCACCGTAATTCTTGGGGCTGGGTTGCTCCGGAAACGGTGTCCAGTATCCGCGCGTGCGGATGGCGTCCAGCGCCTGCTCCCGCAGGGCGCGATGCTTGTCGAACAATGGGTGGGTCATTGAATCTCCTGCGAAGCCGGGAACATGGATGAACTGCGCGGCAGGCAAGTCAGGCGCCCGAACCAGGCGGCCGATGACACGCGTCGCCCGGGTGACTTGTCAATGGGGAAGGGTCAAAGCTACTATTGATTGAACGGTCGGTCAACGAATGGAGTCGAATCGAGCCCGCTCGATCGGCGCTTCCTAGCTCCGGCCGTGGAGACACCTTCCGATGGCATTGTCGTTCGAATCCATCCGCCTGCAAACGGCGGACGGCGTAGCCACTCTGACGCTGAACCGGCCCGACCGGTTGAACAGCTTCACGGTCGCGATGCACGGTGAAGTGCGCGCGGCACTTGAAGCGGTCGAGGCCGACCGCTCGGTGCGCTGCTTGGTGCTGACCGGCGCTGGTCGCGGCTTCTGCGCCGGCCAGGATCTCTCCGATCGCGCCGTCGCCCCAGGCAGCGACGCGCTTGACCTCGGTGCTTCGATCGAGAACCACTACAAACCGCTGCTGCTGCGCCTGCGTACGCTGCGGATGCCGACTGTGTGTGCGGTCAATGGAGTGGCTGCCGGCGCTGGTGCCAACATCCCGTTTGCCTGTGATCTCGTTATCGCGGCGAAGTCGGCCAGCTTCATCCAATCCTTCTCCAAGCTGGGTCTGGTGCCCGACTGCGGCGGTACGTGGTGGTTGCCGCGGCTGGTCGGACCGGCGCGCGCGATGGGCCTGGCGCTGCTTGGCGACAAGGTGTCGGCGGAGCAGGCCGTCGAGTGGGGCCTGATCTGGCGCTGCGTCGACGACGGTGAACTGGCAGCCACCGTCGCGACGCTGGCGCGCCAGCTGGCCGACGGACCGACCCGCGGCTACGTGCGCACGCGCGAGGCCATCGACGCCGGCATGGGTCTCACCTTCGCCCAGGCGCTCGATCTCGAGCGCGACTTCCAGCGCGAGCTGGGTCGCTCGGCCGACTACCGCGAGGGCGTCACCGCCTTCATCGAAAAGCGCGCCCCGCGCTTCACTGGCACCTGAGCGTGAGTCGACCGCTGGCAAGCGAATCCGTCGTTGGCGTCGTAGGCGCTGGCGCGATGGGCGCGGGAATCGCGCAGGTCGCCGCGCAGGCTGGCCACCGTGTGCTGCTGGCCGACTCGCAGCCGGGCGCGGTCGAGCGCGCGCGTGCCTCGATCGGCAAGGACTTGCGCGCGCTGGCGTCGCGCGGACGAATCAGCAGCGAGGCCGCCGATGCGGCGTTCGCACGCGTTCAACCGACGTCGATCGAGAGTTTCGACGGCTGCGGTCTGGTGATCGAGGCGATCGTCGAGGATCTCGACGCGAAGCGCAGCCTGTTCGGCGGTCTCGAGGCTCGCGTGTCCGCCGATTGCGTGCTCGCCACCAACACCTCGTCGCTGTCTATCACCGCCATGGCCGCAGGGCTACAGCACCCGGAGCGGGTCGTCGGCATGCATTTCTTCAACCCGGCCGCGCGCATGAAGCTGGTCGAGGTGATCAGCGGGCTGGAGACCTCGACGGCGGTGGCCGAGACCGTGTTCGCTACCGCGCAGGCGTGGGGCAAGCAGGCGGCTTACGCGAAGTCGACTCCCGGATTCATCGTCAACCGGATCGCGCGGCCGTTCTACGGCGAAGCCTGGCGTTCGTACACCGAAGGCGCGGCCGATCCGGCCACCATCGACGCAATCGTGCGCGACTGCGGCGGCTTTCCGATGGGACCGTTCGAGCTGATGGACTTGATCGGTCACGACGTGAACCTGGCGGTCAGCCGGTCGGTGTTCGATGCCACGTTCGGCGATCGGCGCTATGCACCTTCACTGGCACAGCAGGAACTGGTGCGCGCCGGTCGACTCGGTCGCAAGACCGGGCGCGGCATCTACGACTATCGCGAGGGCGTGAGTCAGCCCGAAGCACGCGTCGAGCTGGGAGCCGAGCCGGTACAGCGTGCGGTGGCGGTCGGCTCGCTCGGACTCGCGACTCCGATCATCACGCGGCTGGAAAAGGCAGGTGTCGACGTGATCCGCGTGCAGGGGCCGCGCGAGGCGCAAACCGCATCGTCTGGCTGGCTCGAGATCGGAACCGCCCGACTGATGCTGACCGATGGCCGCCCGGCCACGCGCCGCGCGATGGAGGACCAGCACGAGCACCTGGTGCTGTTCGACCTGGCGCTCGATTACGCCACGACGCCGCGGCTCGGGGTGGCGCGCGCCGACCAATGCGGGATGGCCGCCTTCCGCACCGTTTGCGCGACGCTGGGCAAGGCCGGCTACGCCTGTTCTCCGCTCGACGATGTCGCCGGCCTCGTCGTGCTGCGCCTGATTGCGATGCTGGTCAACGAGGCGGCGGATGCCGTCGCGCACGGCGTCTGCAGCGCCGAGGCGATCGATGTGGCGATGCGCTACGGAGTCAACTATCCGCGCGGACCAATGGAGTGGTCAGAACAGGTCGGGCTCGCGGTGTTCGCGCGCGCGCTCGCCAATCTGCGCGAGCACTACGGCGAGGAGCGCTATCGCACCTCGGCGCTGATCACGCGCAAGGGTTACACGGGAGCCGGTTTCCATGGATGACAAGCGGCGCACGCACGACCCGCATGCGGTTGCCGAAGCCGTGCGACTCGGCATGTTCATGGACGACGCCGCCTCGCGCGGCCTCGGCATGCAGATCGAGTCGGTCGGTCCTGGCTACGCGCGCATCGCGATGACCGTCCGTCCCGACATGCTGAACGGCTTCAAGATCTGCCACGGCGGCTTCATCACCACGCTGGCGGACTCGGCGTTCGCGTTCGCCTGCAACAGCTACAACGAAGTTACGGTCGCGTCGGGGATCGTCGTTGATTTCCTTGCCCCGGCCCACGAAGGCGATCGGCTGGTGGCAGAGTGCCATGAAGTCGCGCGCACCGGCCGAACGGGCGTGTACGACATCAAGGTCACGGACCAGCACGGCAAGACGGTCGTCGTAATGCGGGGGCGCTCGCACACGATCAAGGGCAAGCAGGTGGTTCAGCTCTAGGGACAACGATGCCGGTCAAAAAGCCATCGCCTGCCGACCTCGAGCCGATCGAGCGTGCCTCGCGCGCCGAACTGCAGGCGCTACAGCTGGAGCGGTTGCGCTGGTCGCTCGCCCACGCGTACGACAACGTTGTCCACTATCGCAAGAAGTTTCGACTCCGCCGGAGTAAAGCCTTCGGACTTGAAGACCCTGGCGGACCTCTCGAAGTTTCCGTTCACGACCAAGAAAGACTTGCGCGATAACTATCCGTTCGGCCTGTTCGCAGTGCCGCGCGAAAAGGTGGTGCGCCTGCATGCGTCGAGCGGGACGACCGGCAAGCCGACGGTGGTCGGTTACACCGCGAAGGACATCGATACCTGGGCGACCGTGATGGCGCGTTCGATCCGCGCCGCCGGCGGAAGGGCCGGTGACATCGTGCACGTGTCGTACGGCTATGGGCTTTTCACCGGCGGGCTCGGCGCCCACTACGGGGCGGAGAAGCTCGGCTGCACGGTGATCCCAATCTCGGGCGGCATGACCGAACGACAGGTCCAGATCATCGCGGACTTCAGGCCCGACATCATCATGGTGACGCCGTCGTACATGCTGGCGATCGCCGAGGAGATGGAAAAGCAGGGGATGGATCCGAAGAAGACATCGCTCTCGATCGGCATCTTCGGTGCCGAGCCGTGGACGCCGGCGATGCGCACGGCGATCGAGGCCAAGACCTCGCTCGATGCGATCGACATCTACGGGTTGTCCGAGATCATCGGGCCGGGGGTGGCGCAGGAGTGCATCGAGACCAAGGATGGACTGACGGTCTGGGAAGACCACTTCTACCCCGAGATCGTTGATCCGGAGACCGGCGAGGTGCTGCCCGAGGGCGAGAAGGGCGAGCTGGTTTTTACATCGTTGACCAAGGAAGCGTTACCGATGGTGAGATATCGAACCCGTGATCTGACGCGGCTGCTGCCACCCACCGCGCGCAGCATGCGGCGCATCGAGAAGATCACCGGGCGCTCGGACGACATGCTGATCATCCGCGGTGTGAATCTCTTTCCGACGCAGGTCGAGGAACTGATCCTGAAGCAAACCGAGCTGGAGCCGTACTACACGCTCGAAGTGACGCGGCCCGGCAACCTCGACGAACTCACCGTGCACGTGGAGATGGGCTCGATACTCGCCAACGGCAGCCAGAAGTCGCGCCAAGCCGCGTCCCGCAAGCTGGAACACAACATCAAGGCCTACATCGGCATCTCGGCCGCGGTGGCGCTCGCGCCGCCGATGGGGCTCGAACGATCGATCGGCAAGGCGAAACGCATCATCGACCGCCGGCCGAAATAGGAGAGCACATGTACACCCAGGCGATGGACATTCCGTCCCCCGAGCGGGACGAGGCACTGAAGCCGCGCGGGCCGCGCTCGCTCGTTGAACAGCAGCGGGACTCTGAGTACGAAGCCGAGTTCGACGCGAAGGTCGCGCGCGGGGAATTCATTGAAGCTAAGGACTGGATGCCTGAGGGGTATCGAAAAACCCTGGTCCGGCAGATCAGCCAGCACGCGCACAGCGAGATCGTCGGCATGCTGCCCGAGGGCAACTGGATCACGCGCGCGCCGACGCTGAAGCGCAAGGCCATTTTGCTCGCCAAGGTGCAGGACGAGGGGGGCCACGGCATGTACCTGTACGCCGCGGCCGAGACTCTCGGAGTCGCGCGCGACGATCTGGTCGACGCGCTGCACTCGGGCAAGGCGAAATACTCGTCGATCTTCAACTATCCGACGCTCAACTGGGCCGACATCGGCGTGATCGGCTGGCTGGTCGACGGCGCGGCGATCATGAACCAGATCCCGCTGTGCCGCTGCTCGTATGGCCCGTATGCGCGCGCAATGATCCGCATCTGCAAGGAAGAGTCGTTTCACCAGCGGCAGGGTTATGACCTGCTGCTGACGATGATGAAGGGCACTGCCGAGCAGCGCGCGATGGTGCAGGACGCGGTCAATCGCTGGTGGTGGCCGAGCCTGATGATGTTCGGTCCACACGACAAAGACTCGATGCACTCGGGCGAGTCGACAAAGTGGGGCATCAAACGCATCAGCAATGACGACCTGCGCCAGAAGTTCGTCGACGCGTGCGTGCCCCAGGCAAAGGTGCTCGGAATCACGCTCCCCGATCCGGAACTGAAATACAACGAAGCTCGGGGGCACTGGGACTTTGGTCCGATCGACTGGACCGAGTTCTGGAACGTCGTCAACGGCCACGGCCAGTGCAACCGTGAGCGCCTCGCCGACCGCGTGCAGGCCTGGGAAGACGGCGCCTGGGTGCGCGAAGCCGCGCTCGCGCATGCCGACAAACAGCGCCGCCGCGACCGTCTCGCCGCATGACGATGCGCCTCGAATTTTCAAGGGGGTTCCAAGGGGGCACAGCCCCCTTGCATCTAGATACTGCCCGCGGCCATTGGCCCGATCGAAGCTTCGGCGCTTGCCGACTGATGGATTAGTGAGGAACCGAAATGACCGAACCCAGCCGCCAATGGCCTCTCTGGGAGGTTTTTATTCGCAGCAGGAACGGCCTCGACCACAAGCACTGCGGCAGTGTGCATGCACCCGACGCGAAGCTGGCGCTGCAGAACGCACGCGACGTCTACACGCGGCGGATGGAGGGCGTGAGCATCTGGGTGGTGCGCGCCGATCACATCGTTGCCAGCGACCCGGATGCCAAGCCGGAGATGTTCGATCCGGCGGAAGACAAGATTTACCGGCATCCGACCTTCTACAAGTTGCCGGACGAAGTGAACCACATGTGAGGCCGCGATGAACGCAACCACCGCGGCCAGCGCTGCACACCTCGAGTATGTCCTGCGCGTCGCCGATACCTCGCTGATCCTCGGTCAGCGGCTGTCGGAGTGGTGCGGCCACGGCCCGATCATCGAGGAGGACATCGCACTCACCAACGTCGCGCTGGACCTGATCGGCCAGGCGCGCCTGCTGTTGACTCATGTTGGTAAGTTGGAGGGCAGCGGCCGCGACGAAGACCAGCTCGCGTTCCTGCGCGGCGAGCCGCAATACCGCAACCTGACGATCGTCGAGCTGCCGAACGGTGACTTCGCGCGGACGATGCTGCGCAATTTCCTGGTGGCTGCCTGGCAGCGCGAACTGTGGCAGAAGCTCGTCACGTCGACCGACGCCGAACTCGCTGCGATCGCCGCCAAGAGCCTGAAGGAAACGCGCTACCACCTGCAGCATGCGTCCGAATGGACGGTGCGGCTGGGCGACGGCACTGCGGAGTCGCACACCCGCATGCAGCGCGCGCTCGACGAACTCTGGCCGTATACGGCGGAGTTCTTCAGCGCGACTGCCGAGGACGACGCCATGGCAGCGACCGATGTCGGTCCGGCCGGGTCTTCGCTGGAAAGCGCCTGGATCACAACGGTGTCACCGGTGCTCGAGGTGGCGACACTTGCGGTGCCGGCGCGTACGCCGTTCGTTTCGACCGGCAAGTTGGGCCGGCACACCGAACACCTGGGTCACTTGCTGACCGAAATGCAATACCTGCAGCGCACGGTTCCGGGAGGAACCTGGTAGATGCTGTCGACCGCGCAGGCATGGGACATCCTCCGGCGTGTACCCGATCCGGAGATCCCCGTCATCTCGGTGATCGAGCTTGGCATCGTGCGCGATGTTCGCGCGGCCGACGACGTCGTCGATGTGGTGGTGACGCCCACTTACTCGGGTTGTCCGGCGACCGAGGCGATCGAAACGTTCGATCCGCGAGGCGCTGGTGGCCGCCGGAGCGGCACGTGTGCACGTCACCACGCAGCTCGCACCGCCCTGGACCACCGACTGGATCGAGCCGGACGCGCAGGAGAAGCTGCGCGCCTACGGCATCGCGCCTCCTGGCCGGATCGTCGCGGACACTGCCATGCGGCTGCACTTCGTTCCCCGCGTGGCCTGTCCTCTTTGCGGCAGCGACGATACCGAGCGCCTGTCCCAGTTCGGTGCGACCGCCTGCAAGGCGCTTTATCGCTGCCGCGCATGCCTTGAACCGTTCGAGTTCTTCAAGCCCCTTTGAGATGAGTCCCCGTTTTCATACCCTACGCGTTGCCGAGGTCCGGCGCGAAACACCGGATTGCGTCAGCCTCACGTTCGAAGTCCCGGGCGAAGTCGCGCCGGATTACCGCTTCATGCAGGGTCAGCACATCGCGCTGCGGACCAAGCTCGACGGCGAGGACATGCGCCGTTCGTATTCGATCTGCTCGGGGTGCGACGACGATGAGCTTCGCGTCGCCGTCAAAAAGGTGCCGGGCGGCCGCTTCTCGGTCTGGGTCAACGAGTCGTTGAAGCCGGGCGACACGATCGACGTGATGACGCCGGAGGGGCGTTTCTTCACAACGCTCGCGCCCGAGCGCGAAAAGAACTACGTCGCGTTTGCCGCCGGCAGCGGCATCACGCCGGTGCTTTCGTTGATCCGCACGACGCTCGCTCGCGAGCCGCGTTCGCGCTTCACGCTGGTCTATGGCAACCGCCGGCAGGCGAGTGTCATGTTCCACGAGGCGCTAGAGGACCTGAAGGATCGCTACCTGACGCGCTTCCGCCTCTATAACGTCTTTTCGCGCGAGGAGCAGGACGTGGAGTTGTTCAACGGCCGCATCGACGCCGGCAAGGTGCGCGAGTTCCTCGCGACGCTGATCCCGGTCGAAACCATCGACGAGGCCTTCGTTTGCGGCCCTGCCTCGATGATCGACGACGTCGAGCAGGCGCTGCTCGATGCCGGCGTGGACCCAGCTCACGTGCACATCGAACGCTTTGGTGTACCCGGTGCCGCGACTGCGCCGCCGATCGACGATGCGGAGGCCGCCGAAGCACGGCTGACACTGATCATCGATGGCGTCCGGCGCGAGGTCGATTTTCATCGTGGCCAGCACTCGATCCTGGAGGCCGGTCGCGCGGCCGGCCTCGATCTGCCGTATTCGTGCAAGGGAGGCATGTGCAGCACGTGCCGCGCGAAACTGCTCGAAGGCCAGGTGAAGATGGCCAGGAACTTCGCGCTCGAGCCGCACGAAGTCGCCGCCGGCTACGTGCTGACGTGTCAGTCGTACCCGCTGAGCGAGCGGGTGCTCGTCTCCTACGACGAAAGGTAGTCTGGATGGCACGCACCAAGGCGGCGGGATTCGAAGCGCAGCGCGTGGCGATACGCGATGCCGCGGCGCGCCTTTTCGCGGACAAAGGCTATGCCTCGGCGTCGATCGCCGACATCGCGCGCGCGTGCGGGATCTCCAAGGCGCTGCTCTACCACTATTACGTCGACAAGGAGCACTTGCTGTACGACATCGCAGAGAGCTATGTCGACCGCCTTCAGGGCATCGTCAGCGAGGTGCGCGGTGAGGCGTTGCCGCCCGCCGCGGCGATGCGGAAGCTGATCGCTCGTTTCATGAGCGAGTACGCCCAGTCAGGGGCGCGGCACCGGGTGCTGGTGCAGGACGTCAAGTACCTGACGCGGCCGCATCGCTCGCGCGTCGTGGCACGGCAGCGAATGGTGGTCGACGGCTTTGCTGAGGTGGTCGGGCAGCTCGCGCCGCCCGGCGTGGGCGGCTCGTTACGCAAGCCGTTGACGATGATCCTGTTCGGCATGATGAACTGGACTTTCACGTGGCTCAGGGACAGCGGGCCGCTCGACCACGATGATCTGGCGCCGGTCGTGACGGATCTGTTCATCGGTGGCTTGGCGCGCGTCCGCGAAACGCGCGGCCGCGTGGCCAGTACGCGCGCCCGCGGCCGCGTCAACGAAACGACAAAGGCGATGGCGTGACACGATGAACGAAGCCTACCTGTGCGACGGCGTGCGCACGCCGATCGGGCGCTATGGCGGTGCGCTTGCGACGGTGCGGACTGACGATCTGGCGGCGGCGGCGCTTAAGGCGCTCGTCACCCGCCAACCCGGCGTCGACTGGGCGGCGCTGGACGATGTCTACCTGGGATGTGCCAATCAGGCGGGCGAGGACAACCGCAACGTGGCGCGCATGGCGGTGTTGCTCGCGGGATTGCCCGACGCGGTGCCCGCTGCGACGGTAAACCGCCTGTGCGGTTCGAGCCTCGACGCCGTCGCCTTATGTGCGCGTGCGATCCGCGCCGGAGAAGCCGATCTGATGATCGCCGGCGGTGTCGAAGGCATGACGCGCGCACCGTTCGTTATGCCCAAGGCGGATAGCGCGTTCTCGCGCAGTAACGCCGTGTACGACACCACGCTCGGCTGGCGTTTCGTCAATCCGGAGTTCAGGCAGCGCTTCGGCATCGATTCGATGCCCGAGACCGCCGAAAATGTCGCTGCCGAGTTCGGCATCGCGCGCACCGACCAGGACGCCTTCGCGCTTCGTTCGCAGCAACGCTATGCGGCGGCGAAGTCGCGCGGCTTCTTCGACGGCGAGATCGTTCCGGTGACCGTCCGCGGTCGCAAGGGCGACACGGTGGTCGCCGACGACGAGCATCCGCGCGCAACGACGCTCGAAGCGCTGGGTCAGCTCAAGGGTGTCGTCCGGCCGGACGGCACCGTCACCGCAGGCAACGCGTCGGGCATCAACGATGGCGCAGTGGCGCTGCTGATCGCGAGCGAAGCCGCAATGGCGCGCTACGGGCTGAAGCCGTTGGCGCGCATCGTCAGCGCAGCGACGGCGGGTGTAGCGCCGCGCATCATGGGAATCGGACCGGCGCCAGCCACGAAGAAGGTGCTGGCGCGATCCAAGCTCGATGTGCGCGATATAAACGTCCTCGAACTCAACGAGGCATTCGCCGCCCAGGCGCTGGCGGTGACCCGCCAACTCGGCCTGCCGGACGATGCGGCGCACGTGAATCCCAACGGCGGCGCGATCGCGATCGGTCATCCGCTCGGTGCCTCCGGTGCGCGCATCGCGCTGACCGCGGCGCGACAACTGGCCGCGGTCGGTGGTCGCTATGCGGTGGCCACCATGTGCATCGGAGTCGGGCAGGGGATCGCCCTGCTTGTTGAAAGACCTTGATTTTGTTTTGATGCGCCCTTGCGGTACAGCGTCCACCACGGCAGCCCGCCTCGCCGGCTGCCGTGTCCACGAAGAAAGCGAAGGAGACTCATGAAGTTCACACTGAAACTCGTTGCCGTGCTCGCGGCTGTCCTGGGGGCAGGCGCGGCGCTCGCGCAGGACATCAAGGTCGGCGTCTCGCTGTCGGCCACCGGACCCGCGGCCTCGCTCGGAATTCCCGAGCGCAACACTTTTGCGCTGGTGCCGCAGACCATCGGCGGTCGCAAGGTGCAGTACATCGTTCTCGACGACGCGTCGGACACCACGACCGCAGTGAGGAACGCGCGCAAGCTGATCAGCGAGGACAAGGTCGATGTCATCATCGGCTCAACCACCTCGCCGAATTCGCTGGCGATGATCGATGTGGCGGCCGAAACCGAGACTCCGATGGTGGCGATGGCCGCGTCGAGCCGCATCGTCGACCCGGTCGATGCCAAGCGCCGCTGGGTGTTCAAGACGCCACAGAACGACCAGCAAATGGCGCTCGTGATCGTTGGCGACATGGTCAACCGCGGCATCAAGACGGTGGGCTTCATCGGCTTCGCGGATGCCTACGGCGAGGGCTGGTGGAACGAATTCAGCAAGATCGCCGAAACGCGCGGACTGAAGATCGTCGCCAACGAGCGCTATCAGCGTACCGATACCTCCGTCACCGGCCAGGTGCTGAAGCTGATCGCGGCGAAGCCCGAGGCCATCCTGATTGCGGGTTCCGGCACGCCGGCAGCGCTGCCGCAGAAAACGCTGAAGGAGCGCGGCTACGCCGGCAAGGTCTATCAAACTCATGGCGTCGCCAACAACGATTTTCTGCGTGTCTGCGGCAAGGACTGCGAGGGCACGCTGCTGCCTGCCGGCCCGGTACTGGTGGCGGCCCAGTTGCCGAACGATCATCCGGTGAAAAAGTCAGCGCTTGCTTACATCGACGCGTACGAGAAAGTTCACGGCAAGGGCAGCGTTTCCACCTTCGGCGCGCACGGCTGGGACAGCGTCATCCTGCTGCAGGCTGCGATTCCCGAGGCGTTAAAGAAGGCCCAGCCCGGGACCAAGGAGTTCCGCGCCGCGTTGCGCGACTCACTGGAAGGCGTCAGGAATGCCGCCGGCGCGCACGGCATCTTCAACATGAGCGCGAAGGACCACCTCGGACTCGACCAGCGCGCGGCTGTGATGGTGATGATCGTCAACGGGGCCTGGGTGCTGCAGAAATAGATCTTCGACGCTGCGCGGCGGCCGTTCTTCGTCGTTCTGCGACCGAGCCGGGAGTCGCCCGGCGGCGAGTGACTTTCTTTGCTTCGCCAAAGAAAGTCACCAAAGAAAGGCGACCGCACGGGACCGGCCTGCGGCTGCCCTTGCGCTGCGTAGCGTCAGCGGGCCGTGCGCGAAACTCGCCCGATCACGCTGCGCGTGCCACGGGCTCAGACACGCGCCCGGCACCGCCTCCGCTGCCGCCCCGCACCGCGGCGGCGTCCCCGAGCGGACTGACCCGTCGCCGTGCCGTCATTGGAGAACGCGACGTTTTTTTGGAAGCCTTCGAAGGCGCCGTGCACAGTGGCGCAGTGGAGCGCCGAGTGGCACCATGTCCGTCGATGCGAAACTCTGACGGCAACGAGCGACTGGTGAAGACGCTGATCCCGAAGCTGGAGCATCGCTCCCAGCCTCTCATTGCTTCCAGGCAGTTCCTGCTGCGACTGGCGCACAGCGGAGCCATTGCAGTCGCCTTGGTCAGCGTTTCCTTGCTGATCGGCGTGCTCGGGTACCACCTGCTCGAGGGCCTAACGTGGATAGACGCCTTTCTTAACGCCGCCATGCTCCTCGGCGGAATGGGGCCCGTGGATCGACCGGTCACATTGGGCGGCAAGCTCTTTGCGGGGCTTTATGCACTGTATTGCGGCTTGGCGGTGCTCCTCGTGGCCGGTGTCATTCTCGCGCCGATCGCGCACCGGATCCTCCATCGATTTCACGTGGAGAGCCGCGGTAAGTAACGCGCAGCGTAAGCGCGCGTAACCGACGACAGGAGACGGTAGTGACCCTTGCCTCCACCTTCAAGGCGGCGGACGCCAACGGCTACGAAATGCTGATGGGCCGCTGGAGCCGGCAACTCGCCGTGCCCTTTCTCGACTTCGTAGGTGCGGCCGATGGCGAGTCCGTGCTGGACGTCGGCTGCGGTACCGGACGGCTGACCTTCGAATTGGTCGAACGATGCAATCTCAAGCAGGTGCAGGGCGTCGATCTCGCAGACGTCTACGTCGAACACGCCAGGAGTCAGAACCGTGATCCGCGTGTGCGATTCGATGTCGGCGACGCCTGTGCGCTGCCGTATCCCGACAGGAGCTACGACCGCGTGTTGTCACTGCTGATGCTGCACTTCGTGCCCCGCGCGGATCAGGCCGTTGCGGAAATGCGGCGGGTCGCGCGTCCGGGCGCGGTGGTCGCGTGCGGCCGTGTGGGATGCCCGCGGGGGTTTCGTCGCGACGCGATTGTTCTTCGACACGGCCGCCGTGCTCGATCCGAAGGCGGACGAACGCCGGGCCCGCAGCTATACCCGTCCGATGACCCGTCCGGGTGAACTGGCGAACGCATGGCGCACCGCCGGATTCATCGACGTCGTCGAGACATCATTGAGTATTCGGATGGAGTTCGCATGCTTCGAAGACTACTGGGCTCCCTACGTCGGGACCGACGGGCCGCAGGCGGAGTACGTGGCCACGCTTAACGAGGCCGAGCGCACTCGGCTGCGGGAAGCGGTGAAGCGTGCATATGTCGACGGAGAGCCGGATGGTCCGCGCTCCTACGCAGCGCTCGCGTGGGCGGTGAAAGGCACTGCGCCGGGTTAGAAACAGCAATCGATCGCGGCAAACCCGCGATAATTCGCTGCGGCCCTGCCGCGGCAACGAGGTCCTTGAATTGAGTCCCCTGGCGCTTTCGCTGATTTGTCTTGTTTGCTCGTTCGGCGGGGCGCTCCTGGGAATGCGCATCAGCAGGGTTGTGCCGGAAAGCCACCTGTCGGAGAGTTCACGCGACACGCTCAAGGTGATGACCGGGTTGATGGCGACCTTGGCCGCACTGGTCCTTGGCCTGCTGATCGCGTCGGCCAAGTCCTCGTATGACCGGGCCAATGACGACTTCCGTCAGATTGCTGCCAAAACGGTCTTGCTCGATCGCGCACTCGCCGAATACGGGCCCGAGACGAAGGAGGTTCGCGCTGCTCTCTTGAACGCCTACAAGGCGCGAATGGATCAGTTGTTTCCGACGGCCGGCATGGACGCGCACCCGGGTCCGTTGGAACGGCGCCCGCTTCAGGTCGAGCAAATCGAAACGCGGGTGCGAGCGCTGTTGCCGGCCAGTGACGCCAAGCGAGCCCATATGGAGCGCGCGTTGCAGCTTATCGATCAAATGGCCAATTCCGGCTGGGTTCTGACGATCGAGGAAAGTGACACCGCGCTGCCGACCCCGATGATGGTCGTGTTGATTGCCTGGCTCGCCGCGATGTTCGTCGGATTCGGCATGCTGGCACCGCGCAATGCCACGGTCAGCGTCGCCCTGTTGGTCGGCGCGCTGTCGGTCTCTGCGTCGATCTTCCTGATCGAGGAGATGAACCATCCGCTCGATGGGATGATTCAGATCTCCGGCACTCCGCTACGCAACGCGCTCAAGTTCCTGGGTCATTGAGGACGCGTCGGCGCGGCGGCCTTCTTGTCGCACGGCGACCGACGCCCGAGCCGCGAGGCTCCCACTTTCTTTGTCTCCCCCGCTGCGTACACTGCTGCCGCAATGACACCGGACATCGCTCTGCTGCTGACGCAGGACGGCATCACCAACGGTGCGATCTATGCGCTGCTGGCGCTCGCGCTGGTGCTGGCATTCGCCGTCACGCGCGTGATCTTCATCCCGCAGGGGGAGTTCGTCGCCTACGGTGCGCTGACGCTGGTGGCGGTGCAGGCCGGCCGCATGCCCGGCACGGTCTGGCTGCTGCTGGCGGCCGGCGCGCTGGTGGCGCTGGTCGAAGCCGTCGCCGCTGTACAGAGCGGCAAGTGGCGATCGTATCGATGGGTGGTGCTGTGGAACGTCGCCTACCCGCTCGCATTGTGGGGCATCGTGCAGTCGGTGCCGACCACCGGCTGGCCGATGCCACTGCAGATCCTGCTGGCGCTTGCCATCGTCGTGCCGCTCGGGCCGATGGTTTATCGGCTCGCCTATCAGCCGCTGGCAGAGGCTTCGGTGCTGATCCTGCTGATCGTCTCGGTGGCGGTCCACGTCGTGATGGTCGGACTGGGCTTGCTGGTGTTTGGCGCCGAAGGTTCGCGCACGCCGTCGTTTTCTGAGGGAACGATCGAGCTGGGAGTGCTGAGCGCAAGTGTCCAGTCGCTGTGGGTGGTCGCCTGCTCCGTCGCGCTGATCGTGCTGCTGTACCTCTTGTTCGAACGGACGATCTACGGTAAGGCGCTGCGCGCGACTGCGGTCAACCGGCTCGGCGCGCGGCTGATGGGCATCCCGACCGAGTTCGCCGGCCGCCTGTGCTTTTTTCTATGCGCATTGATCGGCGCGCTGTCGGGCATCCTGATCGCGCCGATCACGACGATCTACTACGACACCGGCTTCCTGATCGGTCTCAAAGGCTTCGTCGGTGCCATCGTCGGCGGGCTCGTCAGCTACCCGATCGCGGCAGCCGGTGCGCTGCTGGTCGGGCTGCTGGAGTCGTATTCCTCGTTCTGGGCGAGTGCCTACAAGGAGGTGATCGTCTTCACGCTGATTATCCCGGTGCTGCTGTGGCGCTCGCTGCGCGCGCATCACGTCGAGGAGGAGGAATGACGCGCACGCTGCGCCCGTCATGGCTGCTGGCGATCTTCATCGTCTTGCTGGTCGTCGCGCCGCTGGTGCTGCCGGAATTCTCGATCACGCTCGCCAACTACATTGGCCTGTATGCGCTGGTTGCGCTCGGACTGGTGCTGCTGACCGGCGTCGGCGGCCTGACCTCGTTCGGACAGGCGGCCTTCGTCGGTCTGGGCGCGTACACGACCGCAGTACTCACGACCAGTACAGGGCTTGTTCCCGGCCTTGCATGGCTCGGGACGACGACCTGGCTGCCGCTGCTCGCAGGGCTGCTGCTGACGCTGATCGTCGCCTGGGCGCTCGGCTCGCTGACACTGAAGCTGTCCGGCCACTTCCTGCCGCTCGGCACGATTGCCTGGGGCATCAGCTTCGGCTATCTGTTCGGCACCTCCGAAACGCTCGGCGGCTACACCGGACTCACCGGCATTCCGCCGATTTCAATCCTCGGCGTGTCGTTCGATACGGGCCGGTCGATCTACTACCTGATCTGGGCGTTCCTTCTGGCCGGGATTTTCACGACGCGCAATCTGCTCGATTCGCGCGAAGGCCGTGCGATCCGTGCACTCAAGGGCGGCATGGTGATGGCCGAGTCGATGGGCGTCGCTACGTCGGCGTCGCGCATGGTTGCCTTCCTGTTGGCGGCGTTGATGGCGTGCGCGTCGGGCTGGTTGTATGCGCATATGCAGCGCTTCGTGAACCCGACGCCGTTTTCGCTGCCGGTCGGTATCGAGTACCTGTTCATGGCCGTCATCGGCGGCGCGGGCTACGTGTGGGGCGCGCTGCTGGGCGCCGCGGTGATCACGATTTCCAAGTCGTGGCTGCAGGACGTGTTGACGCAGGTCGTCGGACAGGCCGGCAACTTCGAAGTCATCGTGTTTGGCATCCTGATGGTCGTGATCCTGCAGCGGGCGCCCGACGGTCTGTGGCCGGCACTCGCGCGACGCTTCCCGGTGCGGCAAGCGCGTCGCGTGATCTCTCCGGAGGTTCCGCCGCTCGCCAGACGTCCGCTGCCTGCGGCCGGTGACGTGCTGCTGCAGGTGCGCGGCGCCACGAAACGCTTCGGCGGACTGGTGGCGGTCAACGCGATGGACCTGCAGGTGCACGCCGGCGAGATCGTCGCGCTGATCGGGCCGAACGGCGCAGGCAAGAGCACGATGTTCAACCTGATCTCCGGCGTGCTCGACGCCACCGCGGGCAGTTTCCTGTTCAAGGGGACCGACGTGGCCGGTCGGCCGTCGCGCGAGATCGCCCGCATGGGACTGTCGAGGACGTTCCAGCATGTGCGACTGCTGCCGCAGATGAGCGTGGTCGACAACGTCGCCATTGGCGCACATCGTCGGGAGTATCCGGGCCTGCTGGTGGGCGTGGTCGGTGGTGCCTGGCGGCTGGACCGGCGCAACGAAGCACGCCTGCTGGCCGAGGCCGCGCGCCAGATAGAGCGCGTCGGGCTCGCCGACCACATGTTCGACGCCGCAGGCTCGCTGCCGCTGGGCAAGCAGCGCATCCTCGAGATCGCACGCGCACTGGCTGCCGATCCTTGCCTGCTGCTGCTCGACGAACCGGCCGCCGGCCTGCGCTACCTCGAGAAGCGCGCGCTGTCCGATCTGCTGCGCAAGCTGCGTGCCGAAGGGCTGTCGGTGCTGCTGGTCGAACACGACATGGACTTCGTGATGGGGCTGGTCGATCGCGTCACGGTGATGGACTTCGGCCAGAAGATCGCCGAAGGGCGGCCCGATGAAGTGCAACGCGACGCGCGCGTGCTCGAGGCTTACCTGGGTGGGATCGACGACGACGACGTCAGGGCAGCAGCATGAGCGTCCCGCCGGGACGCCTGCTCGAAGTCCGGGACCTGTCGGTCACCTACGGTCAGGTGGCCGCGCTGACGCAAACCAATTTGGACGTCGACTCGGGCCGCATCGTCACCGTCATCGGTCCGAATGGGGCAGGCAAGACGACCTTGCTGGCAGCGATCATGGGATCACTGCCCGCCAACGGTGCGGCGCGCGGCGTAGTGCGCTTCGGCGATCACTCCGAACTGGATGCCGCGATTGAGCAGCGCGTGGCACGGGGCATGACCCTGGTGCCGGAGAAGCGCGAGCTGTTCGGCGATATGACCGTCGAAGACAACTTGGTGCTCGGCGCCTTTCAGCGCTATCGCAGCGGCAGGCGCGACCACGCGACGACGATGGGCGAGGTGTTCGCACTGTTTCCCCGTCTGCTCGAGCGGCGGCGGCAATTGGCGGGCACGCTGTCTGGCGGCGAACGGCAGATGCTCGCGATCGGGCGCGCGCTGATGGCGCGGCCGACCCTGCTGATGCTCGACGAACCGTCGCTCGGACTCGCGCCGCGCATCGTGCGCGAGATCTTCCACATCATCATCGAGTTGAAGCGGCGCGGGGTTTCGATCCTGCTGGTCGAGCAGAACGCGCGCGCCGCGCTGCAGATCGCCGACCATGCGTACGTGCTGGAAACGGGCGAAGTCGTGCTCGATGGCCCGGCCCAGGACCTCGCCCATGATCCGCGGGTGGTCGAAAGCTATCTCGGACTCGGGCAGCGGCACTGAAGCCGGCAAAACACCGGGTTGGTGTATCGTCGTCAGCGCGTTGGGGGTATCGCTGCGGGTGCCGCGATTGAGAGAGTCCCCTCGAACCTGAACCGGTTCAGACCGGCGGAGGGAAACGCGCCAGCCAATGTGGCGCCATCGTCTCCGCGAACAGCCAGGAGTCCATGCATGAGCGCCAACCCAAAGTTCATCGCTGAAACCGCGCAGGTCGATCAGGCGGCTGTCCAGCCACTGCCGAAGTCCCGCAAGGTGTATCGCACAGGCTCGCGGGCCGACCTGCGGGTGCCGATGCGCGAGATCACGCAGAGCGAGACCTCGACCTCATCCGGCCCGGAAAGCAATCCGCCGCTGACGGTCTACGACACCTCGGGCCCTTATACCGACCCGGCCGCGACAATCGACATTCGGTCCGGGCTGGCGCCGCTGCGGGCCGGCTGGATCGCGGAGCGCGGCGACGTCGCGGAATTGCCGGGGCCGAGTTCGAACTACGGTGTCGAGCGGCTGACCGATCCCAAGCTCGCCGAACTCCGCTTCAATCTGAAGCGCCGTCCTCTGCGCGCGCGGATCGGCGCCAACGTCACGCAGATGCACTACGCGCGGCGCGGCATCGTGACGCCGGAAATGGAGTTCATCGCCATTCGAGAAAATGCGCAGGCGGATCAGGTCTCGGAGATGCTGAAGCGCCAGCATCCGGGACAAGGCTTCGGAGCCAACCTGCCGAAGTTGATCACGCCCGAGTTCGTGCGCGACGAAGTCGCGCGTGGCCGCGCGATCATTCCCGCGAATATCAACCACCCGGAAACCGAGCCGATGATCATCGGCCGCAATTTCCTGGTGAAGATCAATGCCAACATCGGCAATTCGGCGGTCACGAGCTCGATCGGTGAGGAAGTCGAGAAGATGACGTGGGCGATCCGCTGGGGCGGCGACACGGTGATGGATCTGTCGACCGGGAAGCACATCCACGAAACTCGCGAATGGATCCTGCGCAACTCTCCAGTACCCATCGGCACGGTGCCGATCTATCAGGCGCTCGAGAAGGTCGACGGCAAAGCCGAGGAACTGACCTGGGAGATCTTCCGCGACACGCTGATCGAGCAAGCCGAGCAGGGCGTCGACTACTTCACGATCCACGCCGGCGTGCGGCTGCCCTTCATTCCGATGACGGCGCGTCGGATGACGGGCATCGTTTCCCGTGGCGGCTCGATCATGGCCAAGTGGTGCCTGTCGCATCACCGCGAGTCATTCCTGTACACGCATTTCGAGGAGATGTGCGAGATCATGAAGGCGTACGACGTCGCCTTCTCGCTTGGCGACGGCCTGCGTCCGGGCTCGATCCACGACGCCAACGACGAAGCGCAGATGGCCGAGCTCGCGACGCTGGGCGAGCTGACGACGATCGCCTGGAAGCACGACGTGCAGGTGATGATCGAGGGCCCGGGGCACGTGCCGATGCACCTGATCAAGCACAACATGGACGAGCAGCTGCGGCTCTGCCACGAGGCACCGTTCTATACGCTGGGCCCGCTGACGACCGACATTGCACCGGGCTACGACCACATCACCAGCGCGATCGGCGCCGCGATGATCGGCTGGTATGGCACCGCGATGCTGTGCTACGTCACACCGAAGGAGCACCTCGGGCTGCCGAACAAGAAGGACGTCAAGGACGGGATCATGGCGTACAAGATCGCGGCCCATGCCGCCGATCTCGCCAAGGGCCATCCGGGAGCGCAGCTGCGCGACAACGCGCTGTCCAAGGCGCGCTTCGAGTTCCGCTGGGAAGATCAGTTCAACCTCGGGCTCGATCCGGACACCGCGAAGGACTTCCACGACGAGACGCTGCCCAAGGACAGCATGAAGACGGCGCACTTCTGCTCTATGTGCGGCCCACACTTCTGCAGCATGAAGATCACGCAGGACGTGCGCGACTACGCGCGGTCGCACGGCGTCACCGACCAGGCCGCGCTGACCCAGGGCATGCAGGAAAAGGCGGTCGAGTTCGTCAAGGCAGGTGGCGAGATCTACCGCAGGGCGTAGAACCGTCGTCGTAACCGCGCGGGAGGCTGCCCTTACGGCCGGTCCGCGCCGCGCGCGATATCAAAAGCGATCCGTGCGTCGCGCTTTGCCGTAGATCGAAGTCTGCGAGCAGCGCGGTATCACAGCGTCAAGGAGCACCTGCCCGACGCTCTGACGAGACACGCCATCCTGCGTCGACGGCAAGTGTTTCGCGAATGGCGCCGTAAGCATTCCGCCGGTCTGAGCTGCGCCGATCCTGCGCGGACGTTGCTGGGAACTCGGTAGTGGCATGGCCGAGCGCTGCGGCAGCGTCCCTCCCTGTTGTTCGCCTTCGGACCGGTGCGCCACCGGAGTACGTGACGCGGATTCCGGGTCATCCGTACCGCAGGGTTAGGCCATCGAGGGGGTCAGGCCGTGATGGCCGCTCTCCCGAATATGGGCGAGAACACACCCGTTTCCCCCTTCCACCGCCGCCAATGCCGCTTCCCATGTCACTAACTCTGATCGCGATCACCTCATCCCACGGTGCTGACCGCCGCGGATTGCGCCGCTGCCTTTGCGCCGTTCTGCAGGCCATGCTTCTGTTTGGTCTCTCGGCTCCGGCCTGGTCTAGCCACATTGGTGAAGACCTGACGCTCGACCAGGAGACCGTGGCCAGCACCAACCAGCTGATGGGCGCGCTGCGCCAGTACGAGGCCGCGCCTCCGGCGCAGCGCGAAGCAGCGCTCGCACGTTTGACCGATCTGGCGGCGCAGAGGCAAGCGCGCATGCTGGCGCTGCTCCAGCGCAGTCCGGGGCTGGCCGCGCTGCGTGTCCTGCCAAACGGTCTGCGTGACCGGCTGCCGGCGCAGGTCCAGGCTCAGGTCGAGCGGGAAGTTGCGATCAGCGGCGTCGTCAGCGCCCGCATCGAGGACGATTTTCCCGGAGGTCGATCGAGCCGCCACCTAGAGCTCGTCGATGCGGCTGGGCAGCGCCTGGACCTGAGCATCGCTGATGCGAACGAGCGCGAGCTGCTGGCGATGGTCGGCCAGCGTGCCCGCGTCGCGGCGATGCAGATCGAACGGCAACTGCTCGTGCTCGACAAACGTCAGGTGCAGCTCGAGGCGGCCGGCGGCACGACCACGGCGAGCGGGGGCACCATGGCCGCAGCCACGGTCGTCCAGGGCAACCAGAACACGTTGTCGATCCTGGTGAACTTTACCGACGCTGCGGTGACCTGCAATGCGAGCGACGTCGCTAGCCGGCTTTTCGGGGCTACCGGTGCCACAGTCAACAACAATTACCGCGCGTCGTCGGGCGGGCTGGTGAGCTTCTCTGGCCAGGCTGTCGGCCCCTACACGATCAACTACTCGGTGAGCGGCAGCTGTAACTACCAGGGCTGGGCTTCGGCGGCTGAGGCGGCGGCGAGGGCGGCCGGCATTGATCCGTCGAAATATGCGCGCATCAACTACGTGACACCGCGGAACTCAACCTGCGGCTGGAGCGGGCTCGCCTACATGCCGGGACGCCAGTCGTGGGTCCAGTCCTGCGGGGCCACCGGCGTGTTCAGCCACGAACTCGGCCACAACCTCAGCTTTCATCATGCCGCCACGCCGAGCGCCGAATACGGCGACGGCTCGGACCCGATGGGCGGCGCGCGCGTGGTCAACCACAATGCGGCCAATCGGGTGATGGCGGGTTGGACGCCAGCCGGCACCGTTCTTGACGTCGGCACCGGCGGTTCATATGCGCTCTCGACGATCTCGGCGCCGACGACCACCGGATCGCCGCAGGTGCTGCGCCTCTCGAAGCCAGACACGAGGGAGTATTACTACATCAGTTTGCGCGAGGCGATCGGCCTCGACGCGAGCCTTGCCACCGGTTTCATCGACACTGTCAGCGTGCATCGCTCGACCGGCACGCTGCCCAGCAAGACCTACCTGCTGCAGACGCTCGCCGTGGGCCAGACCTTCACGGACAGTGTCAACGGGATCACGATCGTCAACCAGGCCGTCAACAGCGGCACGGCGACGCTCAGCGTCACCTTGGGACCGAGCGCGTGCGTGCGCAACGCACCGACGGTCAGCATTGCGCCGGCGTCAAAGACCGGCAGCGCGGGCACGTCGCTGCCCTACTCGGTCACCGTGACCAACCGGAACAGCACGGCATGCGGCACGTCAACGTTCGCTTTGTCGCAGTCGTTGCCCGCCGGATTCTCGGGGAGCCTCGGCGCCGCCAGCCTTGCGATCCCGGCCGGATCGAGCGTGGGCACGAACTGGTCGGTGGCCTCCTCGACCGCGGTGGCGGACGCGACATACACGCTGACAGCTAGCGCAGCCGATTCGGCGACCGGTGCCGCCGTCGCGGCCCACGCCAGTGCCGTCGTCTATAGCGCAACACCGGATACCACGCCGCCCACCATCGCCATCGTGAATCCCACAGCCAGCGCGACACTGAGCGGGAACAAGACCACCATCAGCGCGACGGCGAGCGATGCGTCGGGCGTTCAGGCCGTCGAGTTCTACGTCGACGGCACGCTGCTCAGTCGCGACACGGGTGCGCCGTATTCGGCGAACTGGAACCTACGCAGGACCGGAGCCGGTGCGCATTCGATCCGTGTGCGTGCTGTCGACACGCGCGGCAATGCGTCGGAGCAGACGATCGTTGTTACGGTGACGAGGTAGGAAGGCGGCGGAGCAGGGGTGATGGAGTTCGCCGCGGCCTCGGCGCTGTCTGACGCCGAGTCGATGGTCCCTTCAGTCGTCGACCGCAAAGCTTAGGCCGGCACGTTACTGCCGTCACCGATTGCCCAGGCCACCGCCCGGCCCTTGCCGTAACTCGCATTCAGGTACTAGGCCACCAGCCGGCCGGTGAAGCCGGTGGCGCTGAAGACGACCATGTCGAGCGGTGCCGGCGTGCGGTTTTGGTCAATCGCCCCCGGTCGCGATGCCGAGCTTGCCGCGGATCCAGCCGAGCGCAGCAGCCAGCGGCAGCGCGGATCGCGCGCGGTAGGCGGCGGTCCACAGGCCGCCGTGGCACGCGTTGTCCATGAAGAGTTCGAACGGGTGATCGAGGTGGCGCGTCGGATTGGCGGCTGCCTCGTCGCTGCGCAGGTCATGGATCCACAGCGCGGCCATGATCGCGTTGGTCGTGCCCGGCTCGAAGACCTCCAGGCCGAACGCGTCGGCGCCGGCGAATCCGGCCGCCAGCGCCGGGTTCTTGATGACCGACGCGGTCGTCGTCGAAGGCGCCACGTTGATCGAGCTTCGGTGCCCCGCGTCGCGCGCTAGCAGCGCGCGCCACTGTTGCAGGCGCTTCGCGAGCGCGTAATTTGGGCCCTGCTCAACGACGATGCTGTCCACCAATCCGTACGCCGGACCCTGCGCGGGATGCTCGATCCGCTCGACGTTCGGATGGAACAGCCGGTCGCCAGACGCCAGGCGCAGAGGCATTGCGAACGCGCGCTGTCCAGCGGAGCGCTCGTCGTACGCCGCGATCGCGCGCCGCGCGGTCGACTCCGGCACCGCGAACACGTCGGTCGGCGTCGCCATCCATGCCAGCGAGGTCCGCGGGTCGGCATCGCAAACGACCGACTGGATCATGTCCATCGCCAAAGCCAGTCGCACATGGCGCTCGCCGTCGAGATAGCCGAGCGCCGCGATGTCCAGTGGACACCCGAGCCCGCGCAGCCAGGCCGCGACCGCCGGGGCTTCGCTCAGGAGATCGGCGCCGGCATCGGCCAGCCAGTCTCCGTCCTGCGAGCGCACGGCTCGGCGCACCGGCGCCATCAGCGTCGCATTGCCCTCGGCGACGATCCCGGCGATCCGCTGCCACACCGTCTCGCGGCCGATGTCGACGGCCACGATGCGCGCGCGCCAGCGCGCCAGCCATCGCAGCGGACCGGCTTCGCTGCCGGCGCCCAGCAGTACCAACGTGCGGTCGGAAAGGTCGAACCACTCCGGGTGCCGCAGGCAGCGATGCAGCGCGCTCGCCGCAGTCGGTTCGATGATGCCGCGTGCGCTCCACTCGTCGATGCGCGCCTCGAGCGCCGAGCCTTCGAGCCGCTCGCCGCGGAAAGGGACATGCCAGGGCGCCGGCCACGCATCGCCGTTGCCACGGAGCATCGCCGTCTGGAGCGTTGCATGCGGCCGCGCAAGGGCGTCGCGCAACGAGCATGTGCCATCCTGTGTGACGAAGTGCAGGCTGTCCCAGGCCGCGGCGAGCCCGGCGCGTGCGCTGGCCAACGCGGCCTGCGGTGAGCGCATCCCGCCCTCGACTAGGCGGCGAAAGTACAACGGGTAGGCGTGACGCCAGCGCGGCTCGTGCAAGGCCTCGGTCGCGTGGGAGCGGTCGAGCGTGGCCAGAGCGGAACTCATCACGCGCGTCCCGGCCAGCCGCGAACTGGGCAGGCCATCAGGTCCCGGCGGAAAGGCGATGCCTGTCGTCCGCTGCAACGCGCGCGGATCCATGCGACCTCCCAGTGCTAACCCATCGTTCTCAAGCTGTCGCGAGGTTGGTGGGTGCTGCGTACCCGCTCGCGCCACCTCGCCGGATCGACCATTTCGACCTGCGGCGGCTACGATAGGCGCGCATCGTCCCCGGGTCCAACATCGCGGAGCGCGGCATGAACCTCGAGAAAGTGATCTTTGGCGCGTTCGTGATCCTCGCGTGCACGCTGAACTTCGGCTTTTTTATCGGCGACATCACCGATCCTTCGCAGCATCACGCGGGCGAACTCGCCGCGACCGTGGTCGTCAACCTGATCGCGATGTCGCTGAAATTCGGTGACCGCACGCATATCGGCGCCGTGCACCTGGCGACCAGCATCGTCGCGGTGCTGCAGTTGCTTGCAGCCTCGGTGGTCTGGTTCTGGATGACACGCGTCGCCGGGCTGCCGTCCGAGGGCGAGGTGATGGCCACCGTCGTTTCGCTGGCGGGCGGTGCACTGTTCGCGAACTTCATCTCGGTCGCCCTGTTGATCGGCGAGACGCTGCGGCGCGTGCGCTGAGTGGCGACTGGCTCTGCTGCGATGAGCGATATCACGCTTTTGATCCTGCGGCGGATGCGGGCGCCGCTCATCGTGCTGATCGCCGCGTATGCGATCTCGGTGTTCGGCCTGACGCTGATGCCCGGCGCGGACCCCGAGGGGAACCCGTGGCGGATGAGCCTGTTCGATGCGTTCTACGTGATGAGCTACACGGCGACGACGATCGGGTTCGGCGAGATCCCGTACCCGTTCTCGTACGCGCAGCGGCTCTGGTTGACGTTCTGCATGTACCTGTCCGTCGTCGCCTGGGCCTACACGATCGGCGCGATCTTCGCGCTGGTCCGGAACCCGGCCTTTCGCGAGGCGCTCGCGCTCAGCCGTTTCGAGGCGGGCGTGCGCCGGCTCGTCGATCGTTTTTTCGTGATCTGCGGCTACGGCCAAAGCGGCCAGCGGCTCGCGACAGCGCTCGACCGGCTCGGCTACGCGACCGTGGTGATCGAATCGAATCCGGATCGGTTGCGACCGCTGCTGCTGCAGGATTGCCGGCAGCCGTCGATCGGCCTGGTGGGAGACGCGCGGTCGCCCGCGCTGCTCGAGAGCGCAGGCATCGGCCGGGCGAATTGCCGCGGATTGATCGTGCTGACCGTAAACGACGAAACAGCGCAGACGATCGCGATCGAGACGCGCGTACTCGCGCCCGAGCTGCCCGTGCTGGCGCACGTCAGGTCGCACATGGCGCAGCAGACGCTTGACGCCTTCGGCGTCACTTCGATCAATTCTTTCGAGACCTTCGCGTTCAATCTGGGCATGGCGATTTCAAAGCCAGACATGCTGCGGATCGAGGACTGGCTCACCGGCGTGCCGGGTGCCGATCCGCCGCCGCGCATCGAAGTGCCGCGCGGCCATTGGGTGATTGCAGGCTACGGGCGATTCGGGTACGCGGTGCGCGCGGAACTCGAGAAGGCGGGCCTGACCTGGAAGAGCATCGACCTGGATCCCGCCAAGGGCGACGAGGCCTGCATCGTCGGCACCGGACTGGCGGCCGAAGCACTGGCCAAGGCCGGTATCGAGCGCGCCTGCGGGCTCGTCGCTGGAACCGACAACGACGCGAACAATCTGGCGATCGTCACTACGGCGAGGCGACTCCAGCCGAATCTCTTTGTCGTGATCCGGCAGAACAACGTCGCGAACCGCAGCCTGATCGAGGCGGCACGTGCGCAGATGCGATTCGTGCAGGCGCAGTTGATGACGCACGAGTGCCTGCAGGTGCTGACGACGCCGATGCTCAACCGCTTCCTGCTGCGCGCGCGCGAGCAACCGAACGCATGGGCGCTCGCGCTGTGCGACCGGATCCGCGGCGTCGTCGGCGAAACGGTGCCCCACGTCTGGGCGATCGGCTGCGACACTGCGTTGCTCGGCATCCGCCATGCGCTCATCGAGAAAATCGAGCCGGCGCTGGCGATCCGCCACCTGCTGTCCGATCCGGACGACTGCGACGCCCGGATCGGGGCGACACCGCTGTTGCTGCTACGCGGTGAGTCCGAGCAGCTGCTGCCGGATGAATCCTCCGAACTGTGGATCGGCGATCGGGTACTGTTCGCCGGCGCCCCCGGCGCCGAGGCAATTCAGTTGCGCATGCTCGAAGACGATGTCGCGATCGACTACGTGCGTACCGGCGTGGAACCGCCGCGCACCTGGCTCGGCCGCTGGCTGCAGCGAATGAATCTGGGCTCGCCATTGGACCGTCCTCGCATCGAGGCCCGCGGATGAGCATGCCCCTGCTTTCATTGCTCGAATGCCGCGTGCTGGGCGTGCTGGTCGAGAAGGAGACGGACGGTCCCCGACATCTATCCGCTGTCTCTGAACGCGCTGACCGCCGGCTGCAACCAGAAGAACAACCGTGATCCGCTGCTGAACGCCAGCGAGGTCGAGGTGCAGGCGGCGATTGACCGCCTGCAGCCACTGACGCTGGTCATCGAATCCAGCGGGTCGCGCGTCATGCGCTATTCACAGAACGTGGCGCGCGTGCTGCGCGTGTCGTCCGAAGCGGTCGCGCTGCTGGCCGCGCTCTGGCTGCGCGGTCCGCAGACGGCGGCCGAGTTGCGGGCTGCGACCGAGCGCCTGCATCGCTTTGCCGATGTCAGCTCGGTCGAGGGGTTTCTGCAGCAGATGGCCACGCGGACGGACGAGGCCGGTGGGCCTCTGGTGGTCCTACTCCCGCGTGCTCCAGGAGCGCGCGAGCCGCGCTGGGCTCAGTTGCTGTCTCCGCTGCCCGCCGAAGATAGCGCGCCGAAGCCCGTCCGAGGCGCCGACGGAGCGGCCGCGCCGTGGAATGACGAGTTCGAGCAGCTGCGCGCCGAGCTGGCCGAACTGAAATCCCGCGTCAGCGCGCTCGAAGCCCGCCAGCGCGACTAAGTCACCGCGATCCCGTGCTGTCGCGGAGTCGATCCTCCGACATTGCGGTCAGGTTTCCGCCCTGTTTCCCTTGGTTACAACGGCAGTAGGCAGGCGATGTGCTGCGTAGAATCTTTGCCGTATCTCACTGCGAGCTCGCTTTGTGCTGAAAAGTCCTCGATTGTGGTTGGGCCTGGCCGCGCTGTTCGCTGTTCTCGGCGCGGCGTGGTGGTGGTCTGCGCGCAGCGCGGACGAGGCGCCCAAGTACCGGTTCGGCACGGTCGAGCGCGGCCCGCTGACCGCGACCGTCTCGTCGACGGGGACGCTGAATCCGGTCACGTCGGTGCAGGTCGGCACGCAGGTCTCGGGCCAGATCCAGCAACTGATGGTCGACTTCAATTCGCCGGTGAAGAAGAACGACCTGATCGCGCGCATCGACCCCGAGACATTTCAGTATCGCGTCCGCCAGGCCGAAGCGGACCTCGAAGCCGCGCGCTCCTCGCTCAACCGCGCGCGGGTCTCGCTCGCCAACACGCAGCGCGATCTCGCGCGCACGAAGGAACTGGTGAGCCGCAACTTCGTCTCGTCGGCCGAACTCGACCGCGTACAGTCGACCTACGACCTGGCGGACGCCGAGGTCAAGACGGCGCAGGCGGTGGTGCAGCAGCGCGAAGCGCAGCTGGCGACGGCGCGCGTCGACCTCGGGCGCACCGAAATCCGCGCTCCGGTCGATGGCGTGGTGATCAAGCGCAGCGTCGACGTCGGCCAGACGGTCGCAGCCAGCCTGCAGGCGCCGGAACTTTTCATCATCGCGAAGGACCTGCGCGACATGCAGGTCGATACCTCGATCGACGAGGCCGACGTCGGTCGCATTCGCGTCGGCCAGCGTGCGAGTTTCACCGTCGACGCGTTTCCCGGCCGCACTTTTATCGGCGAAGTGCGCAGCGTGCGCAAGGCACCGCAGAGCGCGCAGAACGTCGTGACCTACATCGCCATCGTCTCGGCGAACAACGATCGCGGCGAACTGCTGCCCGGCATGACTGCCAATGTCCGCATCGTCACCGAGACGCGCGAATCGGTTTTGAAGGCACCCAATGGCGCGCTGCGCTTCCGGCCGGCGGGTGCCGAGACGGTCAAGTCGTCGGACGACGGTGGCGACAAGGGCAGCGCAGGCAAGGCGTCTGCGGCAGGCGCGAGCCCGCTCGCTCAGTTTCGCGAACGGCTGGTGACCGACCTCAAGCTGGACGCGGAGCAGCAGCAACGGCTGGAGCCGATCTTCGCTGAGATGCGCGGCAAGTTCATGGCGTTGCGCGAGATGCCCGAGGACGCGCGTGCCAAGGCAGGCAACGCGATCCGCGCCGAACTGCGCGCCAAGATCGAGGACATCCTCAAGCCGGAACAAAAGGCGCTCTACGCCGAAATTGCCGCCGAGTTCAGCGGTCGCGCAGGCAGCGGCTCGACGACGCGCGGCCGACTGTGGGTGCTGGCCGGCGGCAAGCCACGTGCGATCGAGGTGCGCGTCGGACTGTCCGACGGCTCGATGACGGAGATCAGCGGCGAGGGCGTCAGCGAGGGCATGGAGGTCATCGTCGGCCAGCAAAATGGCGCGGCAACCGGCACGCCGGCGCAGAAGGGCTCGCCGCCGCGGATGTTCTTCTGAGATGGCCGCGCCGCTGGTCCGCGTCGAACACCTCGCCAAGGACTACGTCCTCGGGGACAACGTGGTGCATGCGCTCGCGGGAGTCACTCTGACCATCAATGCCGGCGAATTCGTCGCCGTCATGGGGCCGTCGGGATCGGGCAAGTCGACCTTCATGAACATGATCGGCTGTCTCGACCGTCCGACTTCGGGGCGCTACTGGCTGGCCGGCGAGGACGTCGCCGGCATGGATTCGGACGAGCTCGCCGCGGTGCGCAACCTGCGCATCGGTTTCGTGTTCCAGCAGTTCAACCTGCTCGCCCGTACCAGCGCGCTTGAAAACGTCGAACTGCCGCTGATGTACGCGAACGTGTCGGTCAAGGACCGCCATGCGCGCGCATTGCAGAAACTGGCGCAGGTCGGACTGGTTGAGCGAGCGGACCATCAGCCCTCGCAGCTCTCGGGTGGCCAGCAGCAGAGGGTCGCGATCGCTCGCGCGCTCGTCAACAACCCGTCGCTGATTCTGGCCGACGAACCGACCGGTGCGCTCGATTCGCGCACGAGCGTGGAGATCATGGCGCTGCTGCAGCAGCTGAATGCGGCCGGCATGACGATCGTCCTGGTGACCCACGAGAACGACGTGGCCGCCTACGCGGGCCGCGTCGTGCATTTCCGCGATGGCAAGGTCGTCAGCGACGATCGGCAGTCGCCGCGCTCGGCGTCGGCCGATCTCGACAGGCTCGACCGCGGCGCGGCCGCGGCGGCGTGACCACGAGGCCAAAGCGATGAACGCCGCACGGCCGCTCCGAAGGCGCGCGCTCCCCCGTGGGGGACAGCCCGCAGGGCGAAGGGGGCGACGTGAACGCGATGATGGTGCTGCGCGTGGCGCTCAAGGCGCTGCGGGTCAACAAGCTGCGCTCTTCGCTGACGATGCTCGGCATGATCATCGGGGTGGCTGCGGTGATCGCGATGCTGGCGATCGGCGGCGGCGCACAGGAACGGGTGCGCGATCAGTTGAAGAACCTCGGCTCGAACCTGATGCTCATCCTCCCGGGGTCGACCACCGCGAGCGGCGTGCGACTCGGTACCGGAGCCGCGCAGTCGCTGACCGAGGAAGACGCCCTGGCGATCGCACTGGAGGTCGAAGGAGTGGTGGTGGCCGCACCGTCAATACGCGGTACGGGCCAGGTCGTCGTCGGCAACCTCAACTGGTCGACGCAGTATTTCGGCACCACCAACGATTACCTGATCGCGCGCGACTGGCCGCTGGCCTCGGGGCGGATGTTCGAGCCCAGCGAGATCACGAGCTCGGGCAAAGTGGCGCTGATCGGGCTGACCACTGCGCAGCAGCTGTTCGGCGATGCCGATCCGGTCGATCAGATGATCCGTGTGCGCAAGGTGCCGCTGACGGTCATTGGTGTGCTCGAGCGCAAGGGACAAAACTCGCTCGGCCAGGACCAGGACGACATCGTGCTGATGCCGATTTCGACTGCGCGCAACCGGGTGCTCGGACAGACTCAGGGCAAGCAGCGGCGCGTTGGCACTATCTCGGTGAAGACTGCCGATGGAGCTGACATGAAGGCGATCGAGGAGCGCATCAAGGATCTGCTTCGGCAGCGCCTGAAGGTGCAGCCCGGCGCCGAGGATCCGTTCACGATCCGCAACCTGACCGAGATCCTGCAGGCGCAGGAAGCGGCCAGCCGCGTCCTGACGCTGTTGCTGGGCGCCGTGGCTTCGGTATCGCTGCTGGTCGGCGGCATCGGCATCATGAACATCATGCTGGTCAGCGTGACCGAGCGCACTCGCGAGATCGGGTTGCGCATGGCAGTCGGAGCGCGTGGCCGCGACATCCTGAAGCAGTTCCTTGTCGAGGCTGTCACGCTGTCTATGATCGGGGGAGCGCTGGGAATCATCCTCGGGGTGGTCGCATCGTTCGCGGTCGGCGAGTTCGCCAACTGGCGCACCGACATCACGCCGCAGGCCGTGATCCTGGCCGTCGGGTTCTCCGCAGCGGTCGGCGTGTTCTTCGGTTTCTATCCGGCCCGCAAGGCGTCACGGCTGCTGCCGATCGAGGCGTTGCGCTACGAATAGCCGCGTTTGCGGAGCGCTTATCCAGCCGCTGACCAGACGCTGCTGCGGCAGCATGGTCAGCGAGCCCCCGGCCGTTTTCCGGGAGGGCTCGCGGAGTCATGCTTCGAGCCAACCGGTTCTGCCGTCCGAACTGCGCCATCTTCGCACTGAGCGCGCTGGCGCTCGTCCTGATGTGGCCCGAGCCGGCACATGCGCTGATCCGCTGGATGGGCGTGCAGCCCGACACTCGCGAACGGCTGTGGCTGTCGGCTTTCAGCGGATTCACGCTCGGGCTGGCTATCGGCCTGTTCGCGTACGAAATGCGCGCTCGCGGTGTCAGCGTTGCCCTGCGCCGCCTCACCACCCTGGCCGCCAGCATCGACGGCCGCGTGCCGGCTGAAACGCAGCGCGGTTCGGTCAAGCAGGAGCTCGACCGCCTGTCCGACGAAGTGATGTATTCCGCGCGCCGCATGACGCTGCAGCGCAAGGAGTTCGACGAGCAGGCGACCGCGTGGCAGGCGATGTTCGCCGCCACGCTCGACTCGATGTTCGTCCTCGACGACATGGGCGTCGTCAGGCAGATCAACCCGGCGGCCGAGCGCCAGTTCAAGCTCGATGCCAGCGCAGCGGTTGGCCAGCATCTCGCTGACCTGCTGTTTCCGTTGTCGCATCGCGTGCTCGACCATGCTGCGTTCATGCAGGACGTCGCAGCGGGCAAGGCGGTCGGCCGACGCCAGGAGATGATCGTGCATTGCGGCCAGCGTCAGTTCCCGGTCGAAATGGCGATCGCGGAGTTCCACGTCGGTGACGCGCGCGGACTGATCGCAACCGCTCGCGACATCTCGGCGCACCGCCAGGCGCGTGCCGATCTGAAGCGCGTGCGCGAGCAGGCCGATCGACTGCAGGCAAGACTGCGCTCGGAACTGGCGTCGCACCGGGTCGTGCGGCCGGCGTCCGAGGCGGCGGGGCAAGCCGCAGATGTGCAACCGTCGGCCCCGACCGGTGGCACACCGTTCACAGTCGAAGATGCATGCGGCGACGTCATCCGCCGGCTGGTCGTGAAGGCCGAGCGCAAGGGGCTGGGATTCCGCTACGAAGACACCGAAGTGCAGGGCATGGGGCTCATCGGCGATGCATCGCGCCTGCGCGCGGTCGCCTCCGACTTGATCGACGGCGTGATACGCAACGCCACCAGCGGCGAGGTGATAGTCCACATTTCGGCGCTGTCCACCGACGAGCGCACCATCGAGCTGACAGTCAGCGTCAACGCGACCGGCATGTCGGAGGAGCAAGCCGCGCTTGTCGGGCGCCCGCTCCCGGCGTCCAGGAAGTCGCCGACCGCGAAGCCGCGCAGCTCACGCGATCCGCGGCAGCGCGCAGTCGAGGTGGCCGGTGTCGAGACGCAGGTCGAAACTGCCCAGGGTCGCGGAGCGCTCTTCAAGGCACGCATGCACTACGCGGTCGATCTGTCGCGCGTGGCGATCGATCTCGGTGCGCTGGCCGGTGTGGCCGCGCCCTCGACCGACGACGGGGCGGATATCGATCCGCGAATGGTTGCTGAGTTCGCGCGCGCTGCGGCCCGGCTGCGCCACAACGCGGACAAGGGCAACCTCGGCGCGCTGTGGGCACAGGCCCATCGATTGAAGGAGGTCTGGCTGCCGAGGGCGCCGCTCTCCGAAGCCGGACTGGTCAGCGCCCTGGCTCACACGGCCCGCGGAGGCGACGCGGCTAACGCGTGCATGCTCGCGCGCCGCCTCGCCGATGCACTTGACGTGACGGTGCGCCAGAAAATGACGGTGGAAGACGCAACCGAGGATTCGGCCGCCTGAAGCTCCGTCTGCCGCCATGTCGCGGGTAACATGGCGCGCCCTGCGCACCGAGCTGCCGATGGGGGCAACCTACGAACAGGGTGAACAGGGAGCGCATATTGGATCTGCTGTTGCTGGCAAAGGCCGCCTTGCTCGGAATCATCGAAGGCCTGACCGAATTTCTGCCGATCTCGTCGACGGGCCACCTGATCGTCGGCAGTTCACTACTCGCCTTTCGCGGCAACACCGTGGCGACCTTCGAGATCGCCATTCAGACCGGCGCGATGATGGCTGTCGTCTGGGAGTATCGGGTGCGCTTTGCCACGACGATCGCTGGACTGGCGTCCGACGCGCAGGCCCGCCGCTTTGCGTTGAATGTCGTCATTGCGTTCATGCCGGCGATCGTGTTCGGCCTGTTGCTGGGCAAGTTCATCAAGGAGCATCTATTCCACGCCGTGCCGGTGGCGGCGGCGTTCGTGATCGGCGGCGGCGTGATCCTGTGGGCCGAGGCTCGCCACAAACGGCTCTATGGCGCGCGTGACCTGCTGGGTCGCCGTCACGCGCGCGTGGAAACCGTGGACGACATGACGTCACTCGATGCGTTGAAGGTCGGGCTGGTCCAGTGTCTGGCGCTGATACCGGGCACCAGCCGCTCGGGCGCCACGATTATCGGCGGCATGATCCTCGGCCTGTCGCGCCGGGCGGCCACCGAGTTCAGTTTTTTTCTGGCCATCCCGACGTTGATCGGTGCTGGCGTCTACTCGGTCTGGAAACAGCGCGATGCCTTCGTCCCCGCCGACGCGCCGATCTTCATGGTCGGCCTCGCGTTCGCGTTTGTCTCCGCTTGGCTGTGCATCCGCTGGCTGATCCGCTACATCTCCACCCACGACTTCGTCCCCTTCGGCTGGTACCGCATCGCGTTCGGCGGCGTGATCCTGCTGACAGCGTGGGCGGGCTGGGTCGACTGGACTCGCTGATGGGAGCAGTCAACCGCAATGACGAATGCCAGGAGCTCACCGCGCTGCTGCGCTCGCGCTTCCCGATCATCCTCGTCCAGTCGCACGAGGAGCCGCGCATCCTCGATCTGCTGCAGAAGGCCGCCAATCTCGAAAACCAGGTCTTGATGAGCTGGAGCATCACGAACGGTATCCGCCGCCACGGGCGCGAGGAGGCGATCTACCAGACGAACGACCTGCTCGACGCGCTCAAGCACATCGACAAGACCCAGCAGAACGGCATCTATGCGCTATGCGACGCCCACCCGGGCTTCAAGGACCCGGTGGCATTGCGGTTGATCCGCGAGATTGCACTGTCGCACGCCCGGAGCGCCCGCACGCTGGTGTTCGTGAGTCCGCGCCTGGAAGAAATGCCGTCGGAACTGCTGAGGCTGGCCGCGCACTTCCACCCGCACCTGCCGAACCGCGACGAGATCCGCGCGCTGGTGGTCGAGGAGGCGCGCCGCTACGAATCGCAGTCCGGCCAGAAGCCGCGTGGCGAGCGACAGGCGCTGGAGATGCTGATCATGCATCTGCTCGGCATGGAGCAGGACGATGTGCGTCGGCTGGTGCGGCAGGCACTGCGTGACGACGGCGCAATCAGCGCGGACGATGTGCGGCGCGTGCTGGCGACGAAGTACGAGGCGCTTGGCGGCGCAGGCTCGCTGGCCTACGAGGAAAGCAAGGTCCGGTTCGACGATGTCGGCGGCCTGGCGCAGCTCAAGCACTGGATCGCGCTGCGGCGCAGCCCCTTCTTAGACGCGGGCGACGACATCGACCGCCCCAAGGGCATCGTGCTGCTCGGCGTGCAGGGTGGTGGCAAGAGCCTGGCGGCGCGGGCAGTGGCCGGCGAATGGGGTGTGCCGCTGATGCGAATGGACTTCGGAGCGCTTTACAACAAGTACTACGGCGAGACCGAGCGAAACCTACGCCATGCCTTCGCGGCGGCCGAAAGCATGTCGCCCTGCGTGCTCTGGATCGACGAGATCGAGAAGGGGATTTCGACCGACAGCGGCGACGGCGACGGCGGTGTGTCGCGACGAGTACTCGGCACGCTGCTGACCTGGATGGCCGAACGGAAGGAGCCAGTGTTCATCGTCGCCACGTCCAACGACATCTCGCAGTTGCCGCCCGAGCTGGTGCGCAAGGGACGTTTCGACGAGATCTTCTTCGTGGATTTCCCGAGTCCGGAGGCGCGTGCGCAGATCCTGCGCATCCATCTGGGCAAACGAGGCCACGACGCGGCCAGCTTCGACGTCGACGGCCTTGTGCGCCTGTCGCAGGGCTACTCGGGCGCCGAGATCGAACAGGCGATCGTGTCGGCTTCGTTCGAAGCGCGGGCGCACGATGCCGCCCTCACGTCGGCCGACATCCTCGCGGAAATCGAGCGCACTCGACCATTGTCGGTCGTGATGGCCGAGAAGATCGATGCGCTGCGCGAGTGGGCCGCCGAGCGCGCTGTGTATGCCGACAAGGCGCGCGACGAGCGGACATCGGGTCAGGACGTTTGCGGCACCAGGCCCGGTTCGGAGTAGACGCGCAGTTTGCGCGGTCGCACGACCAGCCTTTCTCCCAGCCGCAGTTCCAGCTGCTCGGCCTGGCTGCGGGGCACTTCCACCTCGATCGGCACCGCGGCTTCGCGGTCGGTGCGCTCGAGTTCGAGCAGCACATTGGCGCCGCGCAGGTACTTGCGCACCAGGTCGACCACCACGCCGTCTGCACCCGGGGCATAGCGCTCGACCTCCAGTTCATGAGGCCGCGCAAAGGCAATCGCGGCGCCTTCGGCCGCGCGCGTCCCGGGCTGGTCGGGGACGTCGACCCGCAGGCCCTCGCCGGTGAAGATGCCGGCTTCCGCGCGGCCGTGGAAGCAGTTCACGGTCCCGAGAAAGCCGTACACGAACGAGTTGGCCGGATGCGTGTACACCTCGTCGGGAGGACCGACTTGCTCGATTCGGCCGCGGTTCATCACGACGACGCGATCGGCGACCTCCAGTGCTTCTTCCTGGTCGTGCGTCACGAAGACGCTGGTGACGTGCAGTTCGTCGTGCAGTCGACGCAGCCAGCGCCGCAGTTCCTTGCGCACCTTGGCGTCGAGCGCGCCGAACGGCTCGTCGAGCAGCAGCACGCGGGGTTCGACCGCGAGCGCGCGCGCCAGCGCGATGCGCTGGCGCTGCCCGCCCGACAGCTGGTTGGGGTAGCGGTCGCCCAGCCAGTCGAGCTGCACCAGGTTGAGCAGTTTATGCACGCGTGCCCGGATCTCCTCGTCGCCCGGCCGTTCGCGGCGCGGCTTGACTCGCAGCCCGAACGCCACGTTGTCGAACACCGTCATGTGGCGGAACAGTGCGTAGTGCTGGAACACGAAGCCGACGCGCCGGCGCTGCACCGCGAGCTTTGTGGCGTCTTCGCCGTGGACGGCGACGCTGCCGTTGTCGGGCGTCTCCAGCCCGGCAATGATCCGCAGCAGCGTGGTCTTGCCGCAGCCAGACGGACCGAGCAGCGCGACCAGTTCGCCGTGGTCGATGTCGAGCGACACGTCGTTCAGCGCCGTAAAGGCGCCGAAGCGCTTCGAGAGATTGCGGATTTCGATGGACATGGCGATTCCGGGAAGGAGTCAGGTCGCGACCTGGGCTGCGGCCGGCAGGAAACCGGGCAGGTGGTCGCTGTCTTTGGTGGCGGTGCGTTGCGCCGCCTCGCGCGCTCGCTCGTCGCGCCATTCGATCAAGCTCTTGACGGCCAGCGTCACGATCGCGAGGCAAGCCAGGATCGAGGCCACCGCGAAGGCTGCTGCGAACTGGTATTCGTTGTAGAGAATCTCGACATGCAGCGGAACGGTGTTGGTCAGGCCGCGGATGTGCCCGGAAACAACGCTGACCGCGCCAAATTCGCCCATCGCCCGCGCGTTGCACAGGATCACGCCGTACAGCAGCCCCCACTTGATGTTGGGCAGCGTCACCGTCACGAACGTGCGCCAGCCCGACGCGCCCAGCGTCAGCGCCGCCTCCTCTTCCTCGGTGCCCTGCGACTGCATCAGCGGGATCAATTCGCGCGCCACGAACGGGAAGGTGACGAACACCGTCGCCAAAACGATGCCCGGCAGCGCGAAGATGATCTTGATGTCGTGCGCCTGCAGCCACGGTCCGAACCAGCCCTGCGCACCGAACACGAGGACGTAGATCAGGCCGGCGACCACCGGCGACACCGAGAAGGGCAGGTCGATCAGCGTGATCAGCAACTGTTTGCCGCGGAACTCGAACTTGGTGATCGCCCATGCGGCGGCCACGCCGAACACCAGGTTCAACGGCACCGCGATGCCCGCTGCCAGCAGCGTCAGCCGGATCGCGGCCAGCGCGTCGGGCTCGACGATCGCGGCGAAGTAGGTTTCAAATCCCTTGCGCAACGCTTCGAAGAACACCGCAACCAGCGGCAACAGAATGAAGAGCGCCAGGAAGCCCAGCGCGAAGCCCGTCAGCAGCAACCGCACCCATACCGGTTCGGTGGTGGCCTTGGCAGGTGCGAAGAGCTTCGTCGCCATCACGCCCGCCGCTGCTGCCACTTCTGCAGCACGTTGACCGAAAGGATCAGCACGAACGACAGCACCAGCATCACCGAGGCGATCGCCGTCGCGCCGGCATAGTCGTACTGCTCCAGCTTGGTGATGATCAGCAGCGGCGTGATCTCCGAGACGAACGGCATGTTGCCGGCGATGAAAATCACCGAGCCATATTCGCCGATCCCGCGCGCCAGCGAGAGCACGAAGCCGGTCAAGATAGCCGGCAGCAAAAGCGGCAGCACGACCTTGAAGAAGGCCTGCCAGCGCGAGGCGCCGAGCGAGGCGGCGGCCTCCTCGAGTTCGCGATCCAGGTCTTCGAGCACCGGCTGCACCGTGCGCACCACGAACGGCAGGCCGATGAAGATCAGCGCGATCAGCACCCCCAGCGGTGTGAACGCAACCTTGACGCCCAGCGCCGCCAGCGGTTCACCCAGCCAGCCGTTGGGCGCGTAGAGCGCAGTCAGCGCAATGCCGGCGACGGCCGTCGGCAGCGCGAACGGCAGATCAATCAGCGCGTCGACGACGCGCTTGCCGGGAAAGTCGTAGCGGACCAGTACCCAGGCGACGACGACACCCGCGACCAGGTTGACCAGCGCCGCGATCAGCGACGCGCCGAACGTCAGCCGGTACGAGGCCAGCACCCGCGGCTCGGTGACTGCGGACCAGAAGGCGGGCCAGCTCAGCGTCGATGACTTGATCGCGAGCGCCGCCAGCGGAATTAGCACGATCAGGCTCAAATAGAACAGCGTGTAGCCCATCGCGGGACCGAATCCCGGCAGCACGCTGCGGCGCGGGCCTGCCCATGCAAGCACGGCACTCATGACAGTCTGCGCTCCCGCGAATCGATGTGCATCACCTTCCTATGAGCGCGCGCCCGGCTGGTAGATCTGATCGAACACTCCGCCGTCTCCGAAGTGCAGCGGCTGCGCCTTACTCCAGCCGCCGAACACTTCGTCGATCGTGAAGAGCTTCAGCGCAGGAAACAGATGCGCATGCTTCGCGGCCGCACTCTTGTCGGTCGGGCGGTAGTAGTGGCGCGCGATGATGTCCTGTGCCGCTGGGGTGTAGAGGAACTCCAAGTAGGCCTGCGCAACGGCACGCGTGCCCTTCCTGTCCACGTTGCGATCCACGATGGTGACCGGCGGCTCGGCCAGGATGCTGACCGACGGATACACGATCTCGAACTTCTGCGGACCCAGTTCCTTCAGCGCCAGCAACGCCTCGTTCTCCCACGAGATGAGGACATCGCCGATGCCACGCTCGACGAAGGTCGTGGTCGAACCGCGCGCGCCGGAGTCCAGCACCGGAACGTTGCGATAGACGGCCGCCACGAAATCACGCGCCTTCGCCTCATTGCCGCCCGGCTGACGCAGCGCGTATCCCCATGCCGCCAGATAGTTCCAGCGCGCGCCGCCCGAGGTCTTGGGGTTCGGTGTGACGACGCTGACGCCACGCTTCGCGAGATCGTTCCAGTCCCTGATGCCTTTGGGATTGCCCTTGCGCACGAGGAACACGATGGTGGATGTGTACGGTGAGCTGTTGTGCGGCAGGCGCTTCTGCCAGTCGGCCGGCAGCAGCTTGCCCCTGGCGGCGATCTCGTCGATGTCGTAGGCCAGTGCGAGCGTGACGACGTCGGCGTCCAGGCCGTCGATCACCGAGCGCGCCTGCCGTCCGGAACCTCCGTGCGATTGCCTGATGCTGACCGCCTGGCCGCTCTTTTGCCGCGATTGCGCAGCGAAGGCCTTGTTCAAGTCCTGATAAAGCTCGCGCGTCGGGTCGTATGACACGTTGAGCAGGGTGACCGAGGGTGCCTGAGCGCGGACCGGCACACCCAATGCGATCGCCGCCACAGTAAACGTGATCGCAGCGAGGGCAGAGCGGCGGATATGGCGCAGGACGTTCATCAGACCTCGACAGCGATAGGACTCGGAGTCGAAGCGCGAAGTCTGGCGGGCAAAGTCCCGCAGCCAACCAACTTGTTACGCAAAGCTATGCAGGATTCGTCATAAGAAAGAGATTGGGGAGAGACTGCGCTTATGCACCGCAACGATAAGTACACGTCGATAAGTTCGAAGGACGCGGGCTGCGGGCCACTAGAGTCCATCGACCATGTATCGCTACGATGCCATTGACCGCACGCTCGTCCTCGAACGGGTGCAGGAGTACCGCGACCAGGTGCGCCGCTTTCTCTCCGGCGAGCTGTCGGAAGACGAATTTCGTCCGCTGCGGCTGCGCAACGGGCTGTATCTGCAGCGCCACGCGCCGATGCTGCGCATCGCGATTCCCTACGGCCTGCTGTCATCGAGCCAGTTACGCACGCTCGCACACATTGCACGGCACTATGACCGCGGCTACGGTCATTTCACCACTCGTCAGAACATCCAGTTCAACTGGATCAGGTTGGAGCAGACGCCGGACATCCTCGCCGAACTGGCCGAGGTCGAGATGCATGCGATCCAGACCAGCGGAAACTGCGTCCGTAACATCACGTCGGACGAGTTCGCCGGCATCGCTCCTGACGAAATTGTCGATCCGCGTGCCCTGGCAGAGATCCTGCGCCAATGGTCGACCGTGCATCCGGAGTTCAACTACCTGCCGCGCAAGTTCAAGATTGCGATCAGCGGCGCGCGCGAGGACCGCGCTGCCACCGCATTCCACGACATTGGCCTGTACCTGCTACGTGCGGCCGACGGTGAGCTGGGTTTTCGCGTGTCGGTAGGTGGAGGCATGGGCCGTACGCCAATGGTCGGCAGCGTGATCCGCGAGTTCCTGCCGTGGCAGCACATGCTGACCTACGTGCAGTCGATCCTGCGTGTCTACAACCTGCACGGCCGGCGCGACAACATCTTCAAGGCGCGCATCAAGATCCTCGTGAAGGCGCTCGGGGTAGAGGAGTTCGCGCGACAGGTCGAAGACGATTTCGCCCATGACGCCGGAGGCGTGTCGACGATCACGCAACAGGAACTCGACCGGGTCACGGCGTACTTCGCGCCGCCGCGATACGAGGCTGCGCCGGAGGTCGACCTGACGCAGCAGCACGAGCCGGCGTTTCGGCGCTGGGTCGAACGCTGCGTGCGATCGCATCGGCAAGCGGGCTATCGCGCTGTCGTGCTGTCGTTGAAACCGACCGGGATCGCGCCGGGCGACATCACTGCCGATCAGATGGAGCATGTCGCCGGCTGGGCCGAGCGCTATGGCTTCGGCGAGCTGCGCGTCTCGCACGAGCAGAACCTGATCCTGCCCGACGTGCGCGCGGACCGGCTGCACGCGCTCTGGCTCGAGGCGAAGGCCGCGGGCCTTGCCACGCCGAACATCGGCCTGCTGACCGACATCATCGCCTGCCCCGGCGGAGACTTCTGTTCGCTCGCCAACGCCAAATCGATCCCGATTGCAGAGGACATCCAGCGTCGCTTCGACGACCTCGATTACCTGTTAGACATCGGCGAGATCAACCTCAACATTTCCGGCTGCATGAACTCGTGCGGCCATCATCATGTCGGCCATATCGGCGTGCTCGGCGTCGACAAGGACGGCGAGGAGTGGTACCAGGTGTCGATCGGCGGTGCAGATGGTTCGGCGCCCTCGGGCGGCCGCTCAGCGGTCGGCCGCATCATCGGGCCGTCGTTCCGCGCCGGCGAGGTCCCTGAAGTCGTCGCCAGGTTGATTGAAACCTACGTCGAGTTGCGCGAAGACGGCGAACGCTTCGTCGACACGGTGACGCGCGTCGGGCTCGCACCGTTCAAGGACAACGTCTATCGCGGTGCCGTGCATGCGCACGAGCGCCATCCGGATGCTTCCGAGCGGCCTGTCGCCCCGCAGGCGCGTCGCCAGGAAGTCATCACCTAAGTGTCATCGGATCCGACTCGATGAGTGCATTGCCCACATCCCGTGTGTTGAACACGGACGGCTCTTTGCTCGACGACCCGTGGCACGTTCTGCGGGAGTACGAGGGTTACGACCGCGCGGTTCCGACCCTGTTGCCGCTCGCGGCCTACCTGAACGAACCACCTTCGCTTCGGCTGGGCGTGTGGCTTGCGGCCGGCGACGACTGGCGGCCGCTGAAAGAGCGGATCGATCTGCTGCCGCTGATCGCGATCGACTTTCCGAAGCTGACCGACGGTCGCGGTTACTCGACCGCGACGCTCGTGCGAACGCGACTGCAGTACCGAGGCGATTTGCGGGCGATCGGCGAGGTGCTGGTCGACCAGGTGTTCATGCTCCGGCGTGTCGGCTTCAGTTCCCTCGCGTTGCGCGGCGATCAGCCTATCGAAGTCGCGCGCGCCGCGCTGAAGAGCTACTCGAACGTCTATCAGAACGCGGCGGACGGTTGGCTTCCGGCCTTCCGCCGACGCGCGGCGGTGGCGGCGTGAACGCAGTCACCGCATCCGTTGCCGTCGATTCCGGGCTCGAGTTCGAGCTGCACTGGACGATCGATCGCATCGGCGGCCACTTTCGTCGAGCCGCGCTGGCGTCGAGCCTGTCGGCTGAGGACATGGTGCTGACGCATGCGATCGCAACGGCCGGCGCTCCGATTGACGTGTTCGTCATCGACACCGGCCGACTTCATGCCGAGACGCTCGACCTGCTCGAGCGCGCACGCGCGCGTTTTGGTATCGAGATCCTCGTCTATCGACCGCAGGAGCAGGCCGTCACGGACTATGTGAGCCGGTTCGGACTCAACGCGTTCTACCAGAGCGTCGAATTGCGGCACCGCTGCTGCGAGATTCGTAAGGTCGAGCCGCTCGAGCGTGCCCTGAATGGCCGAGACGCCTGGGTCACAGGCCAGAGGCGCGCCCACGGACCCGAGCGTGCGACTCTGACGGTCGAGGAAGCCGACAACGTTCGCGGCATCAGCAAGTTCAATCCGCTGGCGTTGTGGCCTGATGAGGCGGTATGGGAGTACATCGGCCAGCACGAAGTGCCGTTCAATCCGCTGCACCGGCGCGGCTACCCGTCGATCGGGTGCGAGCCGTGCACGCGGGCGATCAAGGCCGGAGAGCCTGTCCGCGCGGGGCGCTGGTGGTGGGAGACCGACGGCGCGAAGAAGGAATGCGGTCTGCACGTCGTGACGCCGCCGCTGCCACCTGCTGCAAGAGGGAATTGATGTCCGCCGTGCTCGATACTGAAGTTCTCTCTCCAGTTGTGCCGGATGGCCCGCTGGCGCGTCGTCGCCTCGACCACCTGCAGTGGCTCGAGTCCGAGGCGATCTACATCCTGCGCGAGGTCGCCGCACAGTGCAGCAGGCCGGCGCTGCTGTTTTCTGGGGGCAAGGATAGTTGCGTGGTCCTGCGGCTCGCCGAGAAGGCCTTCAGGCCGGCGCAGCTGCCGTTTCCGCTGTTGCACATCGATACCGGGCACAACTTCCCGGAGGTGATCGCGTTCCGCGACGAGCGCGCGGCCACGCTCGGTGAGACGCTGATCGTGCGGTCGGTCGAAGGCAGTATCGCGCGCGGCACGGTGCGCCTGCGCGAGGTGGGCGAGTCGCGCAACGCTGCGCAGTCGATCACGCTGCTGGAGGCGATCGAGGAGTTCGGCTTTGATGCCTTGATCGGCGGCGCGCGCCGTGACGAAGAAAAGGCGCGCGCGAAGGAGCGCGTGTTCAGTTTCCGCGACAGCTTTGGCCAGTGGGACCCAAAGAACCAGCGACCGGAACTGTGGGACCTTTATAACGCGCGCGTGCATCCCGGCGAGCACCTGCGCGTGTTTCCGATTTCTAACTGGACCGAGCTCGACGTCTGGCAGTACATCGCGCGTGAGCGGCTGCCGCTGCCGTCGCTGTACTACGCGCATCGGCGCGAGGTGGTGCAGCGTCGCGGTCTGCTCGTTCCTGTCACTCCGCTGACCCCGCCGCGGGCAGGCGAAGCGGTCGAGCAGCGGTCGGTGCGGTTTCGCACGGTCGGTGACATCAGCTGCACCTGCCCGGTGGCGAGTAACGCGGCCACGATCGACGAGATCATCGGCGAAACGGCGCGCGCGGCAATCACCGAACGCGGTGCGACGCGGATGGACGACCAGACCAGCGACGCGTCGATGGAGCGTCGCAAGCGTGAAGGATATTTCTAGGGGTCGCGTCCGCTGGAAACGGACCAACACAATGAACGCCAGGCTCGAAACACGAATCGCTGAAGAAACCGAACTCGCTGACCGCGGCGTGCTGCGCTTTATCACGGCGGGCAGCGTGGACGACGGCAAGAGCACGCTGATCGGTCGGCTGCTTTATGACACGCGCAGCGTGCTGAGCGACCAGCTGGCTGCGATCGCGCGCGCCGGCAGGCACCGGCCGTCAATGGTGAACACCAGCGATGCCGAAGTGGATCTGTCGCTGCTGACCGACGGGCTCGAGGCCGAGCGGGAGCAGGGCATCACGATCGACGTGGCTTATCGCTACTTCGCCACTGCGCGCCGCAAGTTCATCATCGCTGACACGCCCGGCCACGAGCAGTACACGCGCAACATGGTCACGGGCGCGAGCACGGCCGATGCCGCTGTGATCCTGATCGACGCGACCCGGGTGACGACGGGCACCGACGGCCGCGCGCTGCTGCTGGCGCAGACGCGGCGCCACGCGGCGCTGGTGCACCTGCTCGGCCTGCGCCACGTGGCGGTCGCAATAAACAAGATGGACCAGCTCGGCTTTGACCGCGCCCGCTTCGAGGGCATCGTTGCGTCGTTCGCCGAGCTCGCGGACCGTCTGGGCCTCGACGGGTTCACCGCGATTCCGATGTCGGCGCTGCACGGAGACAACATCGTGCGACGTTCGGCGCATTCGCCGTGGTACCGCGGCCCGGTGCTTCTTGAATGGCTGGAAGACGCCGATCTGGATGCGACCAAGGCGGAACCCAACGATGGCGACGGAGCGGCTCCCTTGCGGTTCGCTGTGCAGTCGGTCCAGAAGGGGTCGGTCCGCGCCGGAGCGGGCGCGCGCGCCTATCTTGGCCGAGTCGGCGCCGGGACGATCGAAGCGGGACAACGCATTCGGGTGTTGCCATCGGGCGCCACGGCGTCTGTGGCCGCGATCGAGACCTATGACGGCGAGCTGCAGCAGGCGATCAGCGGTCAGTCGATTGCGGTGCGTCTCGACCGCGAGGTCGACGTCTCGCGCGGTGACTGGTTGGTCGACGACGATCCCGGCACACAGCCTCGACAGGCGCGGCAGGTGCGCGCCGACCTCGCGTGGCTCGACGGCGAGCCGCTCGCTCCGCAACGCAGGCTTTGGCTGCGCCACGGCACGCGTTTCGTGCTGGCACGGGTGCGTAGCGTCGATGCGTTGCTCGACCTGGACACCATCGCATGGCACGCGCCGGCCCAGGCCGACGCGGGTCACCCAGCACTCGGCACCAACGACATCGGACAGGTCGTGCTCGAAGTACAGCATCCGCTCCCGTTCGACGCCTATGAGCGTCAGCGGGCCACCGGCGCGATCGTGCTGATCGATGCCACCACGAACCATACGGTTGCAGCGGGAATGCTGCGCGAGGTCGCATAGCCATGTCGTCGCCACGGTCGACCAGCAGCGGTGCGGATACGGCCGCGGGGTGCGTTTACCTGGTGGGCGCCGGTCCGGGCGACCCCGAGCTGCTGACGGTTCGCGCAGTGCGCCTGCTGCAGCAGGCTGACGTCGTGCTGCACGATGCACTGATTGATCCACGGGTGCTGGCGATTGCGTCGAAGGCCCGCCTGATCGACGTCGGCAAGCGTGCGGGGAAGCCAGCCACATCGCAGCGCTTTATCGATCGGCTGCTGGTCACGAGTGCGCGCCATTATCGATGTGTGGTGCGGCTCAAGGGCGGTGATCCGTCGATCTACGGCCGGCTCGACGAGGAGATGCGGGCGCTGCGCGACGGCAACATCAACTTCGAGGTGGTTCCCGGGGTAACGGCTGCATGCGCCGCTGCGGCGAGCCTGCAGGTATCGCTGACGTTGCGAGGCGTGGCGCGAGGGGTCCGCTTCTTCACGCCGCGCACGGCGCCACACGGGCGCAGCGAAACGCTGATCCCTGTCGCGGACGCCACCGGCAGCGACACGCTGGTCGTCTACATGGCCGGCCAGTTGATGGCCGAAGTAGCCCAGCGTCTGATGCAGGCCGGCCGACCGGCTTCGACGCCGCTGGTGGCTGTCGAGGATGCATCGCTTCCGACCGAGCGGCGCTGGTGGGGCACGCTCGGCAGCGCGAGTGCGTGGTCCGCATCGCGCTCCGATGCAGCGGTCCTGCTGCTGATCGGGGATGCCCTGTCTGGCGCGCAGTTCGACGACGGGCAGTTGATCGTCGAGGGACGGAAGTTTGCCGAAGCGGTGGCCGCCTAGGACTGTCCACGCACCACCGCATCGGCGACAAAGTCCAGCAAGCCCGGCAACTCCGACAGCACCGGCAGCACGCGCAGTTCGACATCCGGATGTGCGCGTCCGAAGTCCTCGATCATGCGGGGCAGATCGTTCACGACGTGGCCGCCGCTCGCCCAGAACACCGGCACGATGTCGATCCTCTTCCGATCGTGCGCGACCGCGTCGGCCAGAGCTGTCGCCAGCGTTGGAGGCTGCAGTTCGAGGAACGCGATCGCCACGAAGGCATCCGGCGCGCGCGAGGTGACCCGATGCCTGAGCTGGGTCAGCGTGTCCGACCAGCGGGTGTCCCTCGCTCCGTGCGCGAACAGTACGATGGCCCTCGAACTCTGAGAGGTCACAGAATTTAGCTCCAACGGGTGAACCGCATGCCGCGCCCCGCGATTGTAGGTTCTCAAAGTACCTGCAATCTCAGTCCCGTCCCGAGCGCCAGATCGAGATGATGATCCAAACGCTGTTGACGAAAGCGAGCAGGTAGCCGATGAGTCCGAGCACCGTGAATATCGGCACGCCGAAGAGCTGCGGGCCGGAGGAGACGGTCATCACGATCGACGATCCGATGACAACCGACGCGGTCATGATGCCGATCGTGCTGCGGTCGATCGTGCTGTCCAGCCTGCGCCCGAAACTGTCGAGCCGCTTCAGGTCCAGATCGACACGCATGCGGCCACGACGCGCGTCCTTCAGCAATCGCCCGATATCGCGCGGCACCGAGCCGATCAGGCCAAGGAACTGACTCAAGCTTGCGCTGCCGCGGCGTCCGACCTCGGTCGGCGCGTAACGCGCCGCGAGCGCGCGTTCGAGAAACGGCTCGAGTCGGTCCGTGAGGCGGAACTCCGGGTCGTACTTGCGGCCCAGCGCCTCGAGGCTGATCAAAGCCTTGAACAGCAGCGTGAGGTCGGTGGGCAGCACGATGCCGTGTTCGCGCACGATCGCCGTGATGCGCTCGATCAGCGCGCCAATGCGGAGGTCCTTCAACGGCAAGTCGGCGAAGCCGACGACGAGCTCATCGACATCGGCAGCGAGCCGTTCCTCGTCGACCGCGTCCTCGCCCGCCCAGTCGAGCAGCACTTCCAGCATTGGCTCGTTGTCACGGCGGGCGACTCCGGACAGCAGATCGATGATCTGGTGGCGTCGCGTCGACGACAGCCGTCCCGTCATGCCGAAGTCGATCATTGCGATCCGGTTGCCGGGCAGATAGATCACGTTGCCCGGGTGCGGATCGGCGTGAAAGAAGCCGTCCTCCAGCATCATCTTGAGCACCGCATCGACTCCACGCTGAGCGAGTTGCTTCGGATCGAGGCCGGCGCGTTCGATCGCCGCCACGTCTTCGCCGCAGATGCCGTCGATGTGTTCCTGGACGTTCATCAAACTGCTCGTCCACTGGGTGAACACGTGCGGGATCAGGATGTGGGGGTCGTCCCGGAAGTTGCGCGCAAAGCGCTCGATGTTGCGCGCCTCGGCGGCCAGGTCGAGCTCGCGCATCAACGAGCGGCGAAACTCCTCGACCACGCGCGTCGGCCGGTAACGGCGCGCCTCGGGCATCTCACTTTCGACAAACTGCGCGAGATACGAAAGCAGGCGTACATCGGTTTCGACCTTGGTTTCGATTCCCGGACGGCGGACCTTTAGCACGACCGCGCGGCCATCGCGCAGGCAGGCTCGATGCACCTGCGCGATCGATGCGGAACCCGAAGGTTCGCGCTGCAGGTCGACAAACACTGCGGAGGGCGAGTCGCCGAGAGCATGCTCGATAACGGGCAGGATCTCGTCGAACGGCACCGGGGCGGCGTTGCTGCGCAACTGCGCGAGTTCTTCAGTCCACGCCGGCGGCAGCAGATCCTCGCGCAACGACAGCATCTGGCCGAGCTTGACGAAGGTGGGACCGAGTTCCTCGAACGCCAGGCGCAGCCGTTGCTGTGGCTCGAGCCGCGCGCTGCGTGACACCTCGCCCCAATGAAGCACGGCGCCGGCGCGCTCGAGGATCGACGCGACTCCGGCGCGCCGCACGAGGTCGCCGAGTCCGTGCCGAATGAACACCCGGCTGATCTCCTGCAGGCGCGGCAGGTTGTGCACTGCACGGAGCGCCCGCTCGACCACCGGTGGACCTATCTTTTCTTCTTCGACTCGGACTGCTGGCGCAGCGCGTCGGCGAACCCGGCCAGCAGTCCGCTCGTGAGCATCGTCATGTTCGCTCCGTATTCGCGTACTGCATTGATCCCCGGGGCGGCCTGTCCGCGGTACGCGCCGGTCATGCGGCTAGCAAACTCGCTCATCATTTGCGCGATGCGCACGCTGGCGTCGGCGCCGACACGCTGCGCGTGCAGGGTCAGGTCGACGAGCTCGCGGCGGATGTTGCCGGTGGTGGCGTCGGCGATATGGTTGGCCGTCGCGACGTAATCTTCTTGTAGCTTCTGCAAGGCCGCGAAGGCGTTCTTCAGATCGTTGTCGGAAAAGTCCTTGCCACGCGCTGCGAGCGCTTGCAAGGTCTCGTGCGCTGCCTGTGCCGAACTCTGCAGCGCTTGGTCGAGTCCGTTGATCGCAGCCGCGAACGCCTCGCGCGCCCGCGCATCGTCCAGCGGCGGCTTGAACACGGCGCCCCCGCTCATGGTCCGCACGACTTCCTTGACGCCTTCGGTGTTCAGCGGACCGCCGGCCAGCACCTGGGCGGTGAGTTCGCGCACGCGCTCCCGGATTGCCTGCTCTTCTGCATTCACGGAGGATGTGTTCCCCGCCGACGCTGACAGGTCGGTCATCTCGCGTCTCCCGTGGTTCGATGCGGGGGTCAGGATAGACCGAATCGCCGACGGCTGGCCAGAGTCAGGCGCTTGTTCGGCCTCGCCTACCGCCCGAACACCGCGGGTGGAAACGCTGGTGACCTCCGAGTTGAGCCTTCTGCCCCTGTCCGCCTTCACTTGAACAACGGTCTGAGGTCTTCCAGCTTGTCGAACAGGTGCCAAATGTAATTGCTCGTTCCGTTGACGCGGTGGGGATGCAGGTCGGCGAGCTGGGGATCATTGCAGTAGTTGTCAAATGCTTCCTTTGATGCCCACTCAACGAGGATCAGGACCGAGCGCGGGTCGATGCCGCCGGTGGCTGCCTCTCGAAACTTTCCCAGAGCTACGACACGACCGCCGTGAGCCGCCACTTCCTTGGCCGATCTCTTCGAGTAGGCCAGGTATTCGTCCTTGTTGGTGACGTTGAAGAGGTTGAGCGCGTAGATGGGTTGAGACATCGGCAGTTCTCCAACTTGGCGGGATTGCAACTCCGCCTGTGACGGTCACGCAACAAGGGGGCTGGACGTTCGCACCACTTTATTGGACAGTCTGCGCAGGTCGGGTTTTCCCGACCGCTGGCGGCGCGAGTCGCCAGGCAGGAAGCGGGAGGCGAGCGCAGCCGCTTGGCCGGGCGGCTGCGCTCGCCCACCCCGTGCGCATCGATCGGTGCTTTCGTTCCCGGCTAAGGCGTAGCCCGCGGCTCATTGGCGATCACGCGGTAGGTCAGCCCAGCCAGCGCAGCCCCGATCAGCGGCGCCACCCAGAACAGCCACAGCTGCTGCAGCGCCCAACCACCGACGATCAGTGCCGGACCCGTGCTGCGCGCCGGATTGACCGACGTGTTGGTCACCGGAATGCTGATCAGGTGGATCAGCGTCAGTGCCAGGCCGATGGCCAGCGGCGCGAATCCTTTCGGCGCACGCGCATCGGTAACGCCGAGGATCACGATCAGGAACATGAAGGTCATGACGACTTCGGTGACGAAGCCGGCGCCCAGCGAGTACTTGCCGGGCGAATGGTCGCCATAGCCGTTTGCGGCCAACCCGCTCGCCGCTAGATCGAAGCCCGGTTTACCGCTCGCGATGAAGTACAGCACTGCCGCCGCGACGATCGCGCCGGCGACCTGCGCGACGACGTACGGCACGAACTCCTTCGCGCTGAAGCGCCCGCCGACCAGCAGGCCGAGCGACACCGCCGGATTGAAATGCCCGCCGGACACGTGGCCGACCGCGTAGGCCATCGTCAGTACCGTCAGGCCAAATGCCAGCGAGACGCCCAGCAGACCGATGCCGACCTGCGGGAACGCCGCCGCCAGCACCGCGCTGCCGCAGCCACCGAGCACCAGCCAGAACGTGCCGACGAATTCCGCCGCGAGCTTGTTGCCGAGTTTCATCAGTCCTCCGTAAGAGTCAAATGATCGGTATCGACACCGCTGCGCCCGTCTTGCGCGTGTCGAGCGGAGCGTTCACGACATCTTACTTTTGTCGGGACCGGACTCGCCAGCGGCGTTGATGAGGTCGTTTGTAGAATGCCGAAATGAACACCGATGCGGTCCGTGCGGTTTATCGGTTGTCCGTGGGTGGACCCGCTGCTGCAAGGCGCGCCGAGACGCTCGCACTCGAGCAAAGCGTCGAGATGCCCGCCGAGGCGATTGCGGACCCGCGTGTGCTGCGGGAAGTGGTGGCGCGGGTCGAGCGCCTCGAGGCGCAGGCCGACGGGACGACGCTCGCCCATCTGGTGCTGAGTGCCGAGACGCTGGGAGACGACGCCGGCCAGCTGATGAACATGCTGTTCGGCAACAGTTCGCTGCTCGACGACGTGCAGGTCGTGGCCGTCGAGCTGCCGGAAACGCTGGCCGTGCATTTTGGCGGGCCGCAACTGGGCATCGACGGGGTGCGCAGCCTCAGTGGCGTTCAGGGTCGCGCGCTGAGTTGTACTGCACTCAAGCCGGTCGGATCGTCGCTCGACGACCTCACGCGCATGACGCGCGTCTTCGCTGACGCGGGCATCGACGTCATCAAGGACGACCACGGTTGGGGCGCACGCGGCAGCGCTCCGTTCGTCGACCGAGTCGTGGCGTGCCAGCGCGAAGTCGATCGCGCCAATCGCGGTCGTCAGACCCGCACGCTGTATGCGCCGGCATTGTCGGGCAGCCTCGACGAGATGCGCGAGCAATTGCGTTTCGCGCGGTCGCAGGGTGTCGATTCGGTTTTGATCGCACCGATGATCGCCGGCGTGTCGAACTTCAACCGGCTGCGACGGGAGTTTCCGTCGACCGCATTCTTGGCTCACCCCGCGATGGCCGGCAATCAGTTCGCTCCCGCTGCGCTGCTGGGCACGCTGTTCCGCGCATTCGGGGCCGATGCGGTGATCTTCCCCAACTACGGCGGTCGCTTCAGCTACTCGCGCAGCGTCTGCGCCGCGATCGCCTCGAACCTGCGCGTTGCGCGACCCGGCGTCTCCGCGGCGTTGCCGGTACCGGCGGGCGGCATGCCGGTCGAGCGTGTCGCGGAGCTGGTTGCGAGCTACGGGCACGACACCATGCTGCTGATCGGCGGGTCGCTGCTGATGGCCCGCGATGCGCTGGCCGCGCGCAGCCGCTCGTTCGTCGAGGCGGTGGCGGCAGCGAGCAGCGGAGTGACGGCGTGAGCTCCATTCGCCGCTTCGCGCCGGATGAGCGCGGCGACTACCGGTGGGAGTCGGTCGATCGCCTGCAGTACAAGGACGAGAGCACGGCGCCTTTCAAGGATGTGACGCGCCAGGTGCTGTTTGCACAGCCCGATCAGGCGACGGAGCTGCGTTACTTCGAGGTGGCGCCCGGCGGGCATTCGACGCTCGAACGCCATCGGCACACGCATGCGGTGCTGATCCTCCGCGGACACGGCACCGTGCGGATCGGAGAGGCGACACATGCGGTGGCCGAGCGCGATCTGGTGACGATCGACCCGCTGGTGTGGCATCAGTTTCATGCGGCGACCGGCAGCGCGCTCGGATTCCTCTGCATGGTGGCGAAGGAACGTGACCGGCCACAGCTGCCACAGACCGGCGATTCGTCACTTCCCGACGAAGTCGGGGACTAGTTCACGCGCGAGGAGCTCTGACTCAGCGACGCTGGAATACCAGGTCCCACACGCCGTGGCCGAGGCGCTTCCCGCGCGCGTGGAATTTGGTCGTCGGCCGCTCGGTGACTGGATTGCGCGGCGCTGGCGCGTACGCCTCGTGCATGTTCACGAGCTGCGGTTCGCTGACAAGCACCTCCAGCATCTGCTCTGCGTAGTGCTGCCAGTCGGTGGCGCAATGCAGGTAGCCGCCGGACGCGATGCGACTCGCCAGAAGCGCGACGAACGGCTGGGCGATCAGCCGGCGCTTGTGATGCCGCGCCTTCGGCCACGGATCGGGAAAGTAGACGTGGACGCCGGCCAGCGAGGCCGGCGTGAGCATGTCGCGCACCACTTCGACGGCGTCGTGCTGCACGATGCGGACATTGAGTCAGGCCGAGTGTATCGATCTGTTGCGCGAGCGCGCCGATGCCGGACGCGAACACCTCGATGCCGAGGAAGTTCACTTCGGGATGCGACTCGGCGATCTCCGCCGTCGTCTCGCCCATGCCGAAACCGATTTCGAGCACGGTGGGCGCGGTTCGGCCGAACGCCGCCGCGAGGTCGAGCGCAGCGCGTGCATAGGCGATTGCGATGCGTGGAAACACCTCATCGTACGCACGCTTCTGCGCCTGCGTGGTGTGGCCGCGCCGCAGCACGTAGCTGCGAACGTGGCGATGGTGCAGCTCGGCCGCCGTGTCGTCGTCGGCGGTTTCAGGTGCAGTGTGCGGCGGACGCAGCAGTCGAGTGGGGATCGACATGCACTACGGGCGAGTGAAGAGGCGGCCTCACATCGCGTCCGCGGCAGTCAGCGGGACGCCGCGGGCGCGATGACTCCGCTGGTCGGCGACGACGGCGAGGCACTGTAGAGCCGGCGGGGCATTCGCCCCGCGCGATAGGCATCTCGTCCGGCCTCGACCGCTTTTTTCATCGCGCCGGCCATCAGCACCGGGTCGCGCGCCTGGGCGACCGCCGTGTTCATCAGCACGCCGGCGCAACCGAGTTCCATCGCGATCGCGGCGTCGCTCGCTGTGCCGACGCCAGCGTCGACAATGACCGGCACGCTGGCGCGTTCGAGAATCAACTGGATATTCCACGGATTCAGCACGCCCATGCCGGAGCCGATCAGCGAGGCGAGCGGCATCACCGCCACACAGCCGATCGCTTCAAGCGCGAGTGCCTGGATCGGGTCGTCGCTGCAGTAGACCATCACTTCGAAGCCGTCCTTGACCAGCGTCTCGGCCGCCTTCAGCGTCTCCGGCATGTTCGGGTAGAGCGACTGCGGGTCGCCCAGGACCTCGAGCTTGGTCAGTGCGTGCCCGTCGAGCAGTTCGCGCGCCAGTCGCAGCGTGCGGACCGCATCGTCGGCCGAGTAGCACCCGGCGCTATTGGGCAGCAGCGTGTACTTGGAGGGTGGAATCACATCGAGCAGATTCGGTTCGCCCGGTGTCTGGCCGATGTTGGTGCGGCGTATCGCAACGGTGACGATCTCGGCACCGCTCGCCTCGACGGCAGCGCGCGTCTGGTCGAGGTCCCGGTACTTGCCGGTGCCGATCAGCAGCCGCGAGTGGAACTCTCGCCGCCCAACGCGCAGTACGTCGTCCGCACTCATGCACTCACCGTCGGTTGCACCTTCACCTCGAAGTTCACCGAATTCGACATGAAGCAGTGGGCATGCGCCTTGGCATGCAGATCGCGCGCTTGCTCGAGCTTAATCTCATCCGCGATGCGCACCTGCGGCCACAACACCACCTCGACCATGCGCATCTTGCCGTCTTTGAACGCCAAAGTTCCGGTGGCGTTGTCGCTGTATTCGAGCACGCGGATGTTGGCGCGTTCGCAAACCGCCAGGTAAGTCAGGTGGTGGCACGACATCAGCGAGGCGACCATCAGCGTTTCCGGATTGTGGCGGGTCTCGTCACCCTTGAAGGCCGCAGGCGACGAGCCTTCGATCACCGGCTTGTCGCCGAAACGGATGACGTAGGCACGCGCCAACTTCAGCTTGCCGTGCTCGTCCTCCCGGCAGCCGCCGCTCCAGCGCAACGTCCCCTCGAATGTATGCTTTCTTTCCACTCAGCCTCCCCCGACGGCCACCACAACCTCGATGCGGTCGCCGTCTGCAAGCCGCGTATCCGCATGCCGGCTGCGCGGCACGATCTCGCCATTGCGCTCGACGGCCACGCGCCTGCCTCCACGGCCGAGGGCCGCCAGCAGTTCGGCCACCGTGGCGTCATCGGGCAGCCTGCGCGGCTCGCCATTCACACTGACTTGCATTGGTCGACGTCGAATCAATCGGGCGGATAGAATTCTACGCACTGCGGGTGTAGTTCAATGGCAGAACGGCAGCTTCCCAAGCTGCATACGAGGGTTCGATTCCCTTCACCCGCTCCAGCCATCTCCCTCCGAGGCCGGGTTGACCCGGCTACGATGCGCGGCGCAAGTTCGCGTAAGTGATCGCCGCGCATCGTGCGCCGCGCCATCAGGCAGGGCATGCAGACCGACCACGCGAACCGCAGGACCCACACCGGCGCTGATCGGCGCGCTCGGCGTGGTCTACGGCGACATCGGCACCAGCCCTCTGTACGCGTTCAAGGAAAGCGTCGGCGGCGAGCACGGCGCGGGTGTCGATCCTGCCAGTGTCTTCAGCGTCCTGTCGATGATCTTTTGGGTGATGACGCTGGTCGTATCGATCAAGTACGTCCTGATCGTACTGCGCGCGAACAACGACGGAGAAGGCGGGATACTGGCGCTGATGGCGCTGGTGCTGAGACAGCTGCCGGTGGCGCGGCCGTCTGACCGGTGTCGATTGTCCTTCGGGCTGTTCGGCGCGGCGATGTTCTACGGCGACAGCGTGATCACGCCGGCGATCTCGGTGCTGTCGGCGGTCGAGGGCCTCGAGGTCGTCTCGCCTCGATTCAAGTCGATGGTGCTGCCGTTGACCATCGCGGTGCTGATCGGGCTATTCGCGGTGCAGCGGTCCGGAACCGCCCGGGTCGGCGGCGTGTTCGGACCGATCATGGTCCTGTGGTTCGTCACGCTGGGCGTGCTGGGCGTGCTGCAGATCGCCCGCAACCCGGAAGTGTGACCGCGATCGATCCGGTGTACGCAGTGGGTTTCGTCGCACAGCACCCCGCTCTGACGCTGACGGTGCTGGCCTCGGTGTTCCTCGTGGTGACCGGCGGCGAGGCGCTGTATGCCGACATGGGTCACTTCGGCCAGCGGCCGATGCGCGCTCGCCTGGTTCTGGCTGGTGATGCCGTGCCTGCTGTTGAACTATTTCGGTCAGGGTGCCTGGTGCTGCATCACCGAACGCGGTGCAGCAATCCGTTCTTCCTGCTGGCGCCCGCGTGGCTACGGCTGCCGCTCGTGTTCTTGGCGGCGGCCGCAACCGTGATCGCGTCGCAGGCGGTGATCTCCGGCGCTTTCTCCATGACCGCCAGGCGATCAAGCTTGGCTATCTGCCGCGCATGCCGGTGCTGTTCACCTCGGAGACTTCAGCCGGGCAGATCTACGTGGCCTCGTCAACTGGCTGCTGCTCGCCTGGTCGTGCGCTGGTGATCGGTTTCGGCAGTTCGTCCAAGCTCGCCGCCGCCTACGGCATTGCGGTGGCAGGGACGATGGTCGTCACGACGATGGGCGCCTTGGTCGTGCGCGCCTCCGCTGGGACTGGTCGCCGAAGCGGCTGGCACTGATCATGGCTGCCGCTGCTGGTGCTCGACCTGTCTTCCTGCTCGGCCAATTCGGTCAAGGTCGTGCACGGCGGCTGGGTCCCGCTGGCTTCGGGGGGCTGCTGTTCTTCGTGTTCTGTACGTGGAAGCGCGGGCGCGTGCTGATCAGAAACGAGCGCGAGCGCGCCGGGCTGGCCCTCGAGCCGTTCCTCAGGAGCCTCAGTCACCTATCCGCCGCAGCGGGTCGAGGGACCGCGGTTTTCATGTCGGCGCGGTCGACGAGTACCGCACGCGCTGCTGCACAACCTGAAGCACAACCGGGTGATGCACGAGCGAGTGATCTTTCTCACTGCGTGCCGCAGCCCGTCCCTCGCATCCCGCCGGAGGAGTGGTGTAGATCAAGGACTATGGCGGCGGGTACTGCTACGTCAAGGTCTTCCTCGGTTCAAGGATTCCTACGACATCGCCGATATCGCACGCAAGTACGCGGTACTACGACTTCGACTTGGATCCCAGTTCGACCCGTTCTTCCTAGCGAAACGATACTGACCGGAAGGCGCGGCGGCATGGCCGACTGGCGCGAGCGGTTGTTCAGCTGGATGCTGCGCGACGCGCAGCCGCACTCGGACTTCTTCCCCATCCCCCCACATCGCGTGATCGAGGCGGCGCGCAGATCGTGATCTGACGGAGTTCGGCACGACACAGCGCGCGGTTATCATCGACCGCACAGGCGAGGTGGCGCGCATGGCGATCGACAAGAAGGCGCTGAAGAACATCGGCAAATGGTTCGAACCGTCCGGTCTTCAATGCAGCGAAGTTCCACGAAGGACGGCGATCCGCGACACACGCGGACTGACGGACGAGCAAAGCCCGAGGCGCGACAGCGCCTGGCCGAGGCGTGGCGTGGCTGGCCGAGGAGCAGGAAAAACTGTACGCGCAGGACCGCCGTTCGCTGCTGCTGATTTTCCCGGCGATGGATGCGGCCGGCAAGGACAGCACGATCAAGCATGTGATGAGCGGCGTCAATCCGCAGGGCTGCGAGTGACCTCGTTCAAGCAGCCCTCGGGTACCGAATCGATCACGACTGGATGTGGCGCCACTGGTGCGCCTTGCCCGAGCGCGGGCGCATCGGCATCTTCAACCGCTCGTACTACGAGGAAGTGCTGGTCGTCCGCGTGCACGAGTCGATCCTGGCTGTGCAGAAGCTGCCGAAGTCGCTGGTTACCAAAGGCATCTTCCGCCAGCGGCTGCGCGACATCGCCTGCTTCGAGGACTATCTGACGCGCAACGGCACCACGGTGCTCAAGTTCTTCCTGGAAATGTTCACGCAAGGAGCAGAAGAAGCGGTTCATCGCGCGACTCGACGAGCCGGAGAAACACTGGAAGTTCTCGCTCGGCGACGTCAAGGAGCGCGCGTACTGGAACGACTACATGGATGCCTACGAACAGGCAATCCGCGCGACGGCGACGCCTCAGTCGCCATGGTTCGTGGTGCCTGCCGACAACAAATGGTTCACGCGCCTCATGGTCGCCGCCGCGATCGTCGAAACCATGGACAACATGAACCTCGCCTATCCGCGCGTGACCGATGCTCAGCGGGCCGATCTCGCGCGTGCGCGCGAAATGCTGATGACCGAAAAGTCCTGACAGAGGGAACGCGCTGCGACTCCGGCGCGAATCGGCCTGCCGACCGCATAATGCGGTGGGTGATACTCCTGATCCACGCCCATCCGCACCCGGTACGTTCGGTCGCTGGTCGCACACGACTGACGGCAGTGCGCGACCCGCCGCGGCGCTGCTGCCGCATTTTCGCGACGAGGCGAAGACGATGACGATCTCCAAGAGTGGCAGGGAAGAACTCGAGGAGAACCTGCGGCGCGATCGCGAAGCGCAGCGCAGCGCGACTCCGGCTGGCACTAGAGCGCAGCCGTCAGCTGTCGCGAAAGCCGATCCGCTTGTGCGTGCCGTCGCAAAAGGGCTTGTTTGCCGAATTCCCGCAGCGGCACAGCCACACCTTCTCGGTCACAAACGTCGAGCCGTCGGCGGCACGGAACTCGATCGCCCCTTCGATGCGCAGTGGCCCATTAGGTTGTGGATAGACGGTGACTGAACCGGAAGGCTCCGCCTCGATCGAGGCCGGCACGTTGGAACACGCGCCGGGGTCGGCAAAGCCCACCCGCGTATGACTGCCGTCGCAGAAAGGCTTGTTGGCGGACGCGCCGCAACGGCACAGTGCAATGCGCGTGTACTCGACGAGCGTCGCATGCTCGCCGCTCGGAATACGCACCCGTGCGCGCAGATAGATCGGTCCCTTCGGCTGGACAGCCGCCAGGTTGCGGTCGGGCGGTGATTCGAGCGTTCGACCGTCATTCGCGCGCACCGTCAGCGCGCCGGTGGGGCAGCGCGCGACGACGTTGATAATGTGCTCGACGAGGCGCCGTCCGGCCGGATCCACGGACGGGCATCGCGGTCGAACACTTGCGGCGCCCCGCGCGTGCACTCGCCGGCATGGATGCAGCGCCCCACGTCGTAGCTGATCGTCACTTCCTTGCCGACATAGTCGCGGACGCTCATCAAAGGCCGCCGATGCAGACGTACTTCAGCACCAGGTACTCGTCGATGCCGTACTTCGATCCTTCGCGCCCGATACCCGACTGCTTGACGCCGCCAAAAGGCGCGACTTCGTTCGACATCAACCCGGTGTTGACGCCGACCATGCCGCTTTCAAGCGCCTCGGCGACGCGCAACACGCGAGCGATATCGCGCGAGTAGAAATACGAGGCGAGTCCGAACTCGGTCGAATTGGCAGCCGCGACGGCTTCTTCCTCGGACTCGAACCGGAACACCGGAGCGACCGGCCCGAAGGTCTCCTCACGCGCGACGAGCATCTCGCGTGTGACGTCGGCCAGCACGGTCGGCTGAAAGAACGTGCCGCCGAGCTCATGCGGATGTCCGCCGGTCAACACGCGCGCCCCCTTGGACCGCGCGTCCGCAATGTGCGCTTCCACCTTGGCCACGCATTGCTGTCGATCAGCGGTCCCTGCTGCACGCCCGCATCGAAACCGGAACCTACCTTCAGCGCCGCGGAGCGCTGGGCTAGCCGCTCGACGAAGGCGTCATAGATGGTCGCCTGCGCATAGAAGCGATTGGTGCACACGCAGGTCTGCCCAGAATTGCGGTACTTCGATGTGAGCGCGCCGTCGACCGCCGCATCGAGGTCGGCATCGTCGAACACGATGAACGGTGCGTTGCCGCCGAGTTCGAGCGACAGCTTCTTCAGCGTCGGCGCGCTCTGCTGCATCAGGATGCGCCCGACCGCAGTCGATCCGGTGAACGACAGCTTGCGGACGACCGGCGATTCGCACAGCGCCTTGCCGACGGCGATCGAGCGGTGTTCGTCGGCCGGAATCACGTTGAAAACGCCGGAAGGGAAACCGGCGCGCTGTGCCAGTTCGGCCAGCGCCAGCGCCGACAAGGGCGTCTGTTCGGCGGGCTTCACGACCACCGTGCAGCCGGCCGCGAGTGCCGGCGCGACCTTGCGCGTGATCATCGCGTTCGGGAAATTCCACGGCGTGATCGCAGCCGAAACGCCGACCGGCTCCTTAAGAACCAGCAGGCGCTTGTCGGCGGCCACCGTAGGAATCGTGTCGCCGTAGACGCGCTTGGCCTCTTCGGCGAACCATTCGACAAAAGACGCGCCGTAGGCGATCTCACCGCGGCTTTCCGCGAGCGGCTTGCCCTGCTCGGCAGTCATCAGCTTCGCCAGGTCCTCCTGGTTCGCCATGACGAGTTCAAACCAACGTCGGAGAATCGCCGCCCGCTCTTTGGCGAGCAAGCGGCGCCATGCCGGGCCAGGCACGCTGCGCGGCTTCAGATGGCAATGCCGGCGTCCGTGGCATCGCAGTTCGCGACCTGCGCGATCGTCAGGCCGTCGGCCGGATTGCTCACTGCAAACTGCCCGCCGGTTGACGCCGCGCGCCATGCGCCGTCGATGTACGCCTGAGTCTTCAGCAGTGACCCGTCGGCGAACGACGGCAGTCCGACTTTCTGCAGCATTTGCGATCTCCGGCAGTCCGATGATCAAGAATACTGCGAAGCACCGAGCGCCGGCGGCCCGCTAAACTCCACTCGGCTCAGCTGCTCGCGCCGACAGATGAAATTCGAAAGCCTTGCTCCCGACCTGCAAACGTGGTTCCGCGACATGGTTCGTCGCGGCAGCAGTCGCGACGGGCGCCGGGCTCCCGAAGGGCCTGACGAGGGTTCCGGCTGCGCGCTAGTGACGCTGCGGCGGTCTGGCGTGCCATCGGGCCTGAAACGGCGCAGGTACCGCCCAGGCGAACCAGGTCGGCACCCCCGTCACTGCGACCGACGAAACCCAGACGCTGACCCAGCAATTGATCAGCATGCCCAACACGATCTCGACATCGGACCGCGAGATCCAGATGCTGTTCGCATTGACCGCGCCGCGCGTGGTGCTGTTCGGCAACCTGCTGTCGGCCGAGGAATGCGAGCAGATGGTCGAACTGTCGCGCGGCAAGCTCGAGCGGTCGAGTGTCGTCAACAACGAGACCGGAAACTACGACGTCCATCCGCACCGGACTAGCTACGGCACGTACTTCAACCGGGGCGAGAACGAACTCATCAGCCGGCTCGAGCAGCGCATCGCCGAGCTCGTCCAGTTCCCGATCGAAAAACGGCGAGCCGATACAGATCCTGCATGACGAGCCAGGTGGCGAATACCGGCCTCATCATGATTATTTCGACCCTAAGCAGCCGGGCAACGAACAGGTGTTGAAGCAAGGCGGGCAGCGGATCGCAACGCTGATCATGTACCTGAACGATGTCGAGGCCGGCGGGTCGATCCGTGTTTCCCGAGGTGGGAATCGACGTTCTCCCCAGGCGCGGCAACGCCGTCTACTTCGCCTATTGCTCTGAGACGGGCGCGCTCGATGCGAGGTCGCTGCATGGAGGCAGTCCGGTCGGCGCAGGCGAAAAATGGATTGCGACCAAGTGGTTCCGCCAGCAGCCCTACAGCGGCAGTGGCGCATGAAGCCAGCACGCCGCGGCAGACAGCCGGCTGCAAGGGAAGCG
>CAVZJO010000015.1:0-217371 GCA_963775635.1 uncultured beta proteobacterium
GCTCCTGTTGCGCCGGCCATATCGACGGTGCCCGGCATGCCGCCGGTCTCCGATCCGGCCAATCTCTACAGCGAGACGACGGCCACGAAGGTGAGTCCCGCGCTCGCGAACGACCTGCCGCGCGTATACGTGCCGCACGTCCAGTCGAACGATGTCTACGTGATCGACCCGGCGACCTTCAAGGTCGTCGATAAATTCAACGTGGGTCTCAACCCGCAGCACGTCGTGCCGTCGTGGGACCTGCGCACGCTGTGGGTGGCGAACAACGCCGAGAACACGACCAAGGGCAGCCTGACGCCCGTTGACCCCAAGACCGGCAAGCCCGGCAAGCCAATCGCCGTCGACGATCCGTACAACATGTACTTCTCGCCCGATGGCAAGTCCGCGATCGTCGTTGCCGAGGCTCTGAAGCGGCTCGACTTTCGCGACCCGGTGACGATGAAGCTGCAGTACTCGCTAGACGTTCCGCTGTGCGCGGGCGTCAACCACGCCGAGTTTTCGATCGATGGCAAGTTCGCGATCTTTACCTGCGAATTCGCCGGCACCGTGGCCAAGGTCGACCTCGTGAATCGCAAGGTGCTGGGCTACACGCAGGTGATCCAGCCCGGCCGCCCGATCAAAGTCGTCAAAGGACCTGACGGCACGGACCAGGAGATTTGCACGACCTGGAAAGGCATGCCGCAGGACATCCGGGCCTCGCCCGATGGCAAGCTCTTCTTCGTCGCCGACATGATGGCCGACGGCGTGCACGTGGTCGACGGCGAAACGTTCCGCCAGGTCGGCTTCATCGTAACCGGCAAAGGCACGCACGGTCTCTATCCCAGCCGCGACGGGAAGAAGCTGTACGTCACAAACCGCGGCTCGAACAAGATCCACGGCCCGCCGAAGGGCAAGGGCGGCGTGTCGGTGCTCGACTTCGCGACCCGGAAGGTCGAGGCGAACTGGCTGATTCCGGGCGGCGGCAGTCCGGATATGGGCAACGTCAGTGCCGACGGCAAGTTGCTGTGGCTATCGGGCCGCTACGACAATGTCGTGTACGTATTCGACACGAGCAACGGCGACGTGAAGATCATTCCGGTGGGAAAAGAGCCGCACGGCCTCACCGTGTGGCCGCAACCGGGCCGGTACTCGTTGGGTCACACAGGCAATCTAAGGTGACGTGAACAAATTCTCGCCGGCCGGCGTATCGCCCAGTTTCGCAGCCGTCCGTCAACGCAAACGCACCCCAGGCCAAGGTCCTCAGGGGAGCGGCCGCCAGGAAATGCGAGCACGAGCATGTTGTAGACAGAAGAGCCGCGCTGCGCAAGAAATGATCCACCGACGACGGCGGTTCCGTCGCGCGCGAGTTTGATGAGCAATTGCCTAGGCGCACCCCGGCCGACTCCGATCCACCGAACGGGATGCCCGTAACACCCGACAGCCAAGGGACGCGGCATCAGCAGCATTCGACCAATCTTCTCAGGGCAAGCGCTGAACTTCTACCGTTATCTGTCGAACTGGTTCTATGTGCTGTCGAGGCCTCAGCGTTGGGGGTCACGCGATGAGCCACTGTGGGCCGAAGTGTTCAGCCCGGAACGGCTCGAACAGCACGCCGAGAGTCTTGCAGAAGCACAGACGACCGGGGATCTGCGCCTGCCTTGGTTCAGCTTCGCCCGGCGCAGCGCCGACAATGAGCGGGTGCTGGTCGGTGCCTACGAGGCAATTGCCGTCGCCGTCGACAAGCAGAGCTCGATCACGCCGGCTGCCGAATGGCTGCTCAACAACTTTCACATCGTTGAAGAGCAGATCCGCGACATCCGCTCTCTGCTGACGTCCAGTTTTTTTCGTGAGTTGCCCGCGCTCGACAGCGGTCCATTGATCGGGCTGCCCCGCATCTACGGCATCGCGTGGGCGTTCACCGCGCATACCGACAGCCATTTCGACTCCGGCCTTCTGCATCGCTTCGTCGTTGCATACCAGCGCGTCCAGCCGTTGACGCTGGCCGAGATATGGGCGCTGCCGATCATGCTGCGCATCGTGATGATCGAGAACCTGCGGCGTCTGGCGGCCCGCATCGTCGAATCGATCGACGGCCGCGAAACGGCTGATCGCTTTGCCGATGAACTGCTCGGGCTCGGCGCCAGCGGCCTGTCGAACGAGCCGAGTTGGCCGTTTGCCGTGGACTTTCCGCTGCCGCGCGCCTCAGCCGCCCAGCTCTATCAGCGCTTGCGTTACGCCGATGCGGTGGCTGCGCCCGCGCTGTTGGCGCTGACCGAACGGTTAGCCAAGGAGGGCACTCACCCTGAAGAAGTCGTTCGGCTCGAGGTCGACCGGCAAACAGCGGCTGATCTTTCGGTGCGCAACCTGATCACCAGCCTGCGGCAGATCTCTTCGTTCGAATGGCAGCAATTCGTCGAGGCAGTGAGCCAGGTCCACCACGCGCTATGCGCGGCGCCGCTCTACTCCAGCATGGACTTCATCACCCGGGACCGCTATCGCCACGCGGTCGAAGAACTCGCGCGAAGGGCTCCGCTGACAGAAATCGAGGTTGCGCAGGTGGCAGTCAGCCGCGCCGCAGAGGCCGACGTGGCAAACGCGCGTCTGCGCGACGCCGGGTACTACCTGATCGATGACGGGCGGGCAGATTTCGAGCGCGAGATTGGATACAGAGTTCCGATTGCGCGGCGGCTTTTCCGTGCCGCGATCGCAATTGCGCTGCCGCTATATCTCGGGGCGATCTTGCTTGTGACTTTCGGCCTGCTCGCCATCGTGCTGACCGCGAGCACGAATTCAGGCGGCGAATCCAGCTTTGTGGCGCTGCTTGCAGCACTGGCGATGTTCCCTGCCTCGGATATCGCTGTCACGGTCGTGAATCGTCTAGTTGGCATAGCCGTTGCACCTCGCCATCTGCCGCGACTGGAACTTTCCGAGGGTATAGCCGCGTCGATGCGAACCTTCGTGGTCGTGCCGACCCTCCTCGGCAGCGACGAATCCATCGATGAACAAGTTCATCAGCTCGAAATACGGTATCTGTCCAGCCGCCCGGGTGAGCTCTACTTCGCGCTGCTCACCGACTGGGCGGACGCCGACAGTGAGCATTTGCCAAACGATCGCGCGCAGTACGACTACGCAGTCGCGGCCATAGAAAAGCTGAACAGCCGCTATCGCTCCAGGGTGGATGAAACTTCGGCGGGCCACCCGCGCTTCTACCTGTTTCATCGCCGTCGTTTGTGGAATCCCGCGCAGTCCCGGTGGATGGGGTGGGAGCGCAAGCGCGGCAAGCTGCATGAACTCAATCGTCTGCTGCGCGGCGCGCGCAACACGTCATTCCTCGCCGATGCGTATTTTGTCGAGCCGCCCGCCGGGGTGCGCTTTGTCCTGACGCTCGATGCCGACACGATCCTGCCGATCGGAGCCGCGGCCGAACTGGTCGGCACCCTTGTACACCCGCTGAACCAGCCGCAGTTCGACGCGAGCGGCCGAGTCGTGAAGGGCTACGGGATCCTGCAACCGCGCATCACCGCGGCTCTGCCGACACGCGTCGGCGGGACTCGCTTCCAGCAGCTATTTTCAGGGAATGCCGGCGTCGACCCGTACACGTTTCAGGTGTCGGACATCAATCAGGACCTGTTCGGCGAAGGCACCTTTACCGGCAAGGGCCTGTACGACGTGGATGCGTTTGAGGCTTCACTTGCCGGGCAGACACCCGAGAACGCAATCCTCAGTCATGATCTTCTGGAAGGCACCTTCGCGCGCTGCGGATTTGTCAGCGATGTCGAACTGTTCGAAGAGTTTCCGTCACACACCGGTGTCGCGGACATGCGTTCGCACCGCTGGGTGCGCGGTGACTGGCAGCTGCTGCCCTGGATCTGCGGTCGGTACTGGCGCATCACTTCGGCGCTGGCGCGGTGGAAAATGATCGAGAACCTGCGCCGCTCCCTGTCGGCGCCGGCAATGTTCCTGATGCTGGTGGTCAGCTGGCTGATTCCGGCGATTGCGCCCGGACCGTGGATCGGGCTGGCAGTCGGCGCGCTGTTGCTCCCGCAATTGCTGCCACTGATCGAACGCCTGGTGCCGCAGCCCAACCTCGATCGCAGCTACTGGCTGCGGAGCCTGAGGGCGGATTTCGTGTCGGCGATCCTGCGGGCCGCCGTGAACCTGGCTTTGCTCGCACACCACGCCTGGCTTACCGGCGATGCGATCCTGCGCACTCTGGCGCGTCTGGTGAGACACCGCAATCTGCTCGAGTGGAACACCAGTGCACAGGTGCAGGCAGCGGCGCGCCTGTCCGGCTTCAGCTTCGTCGAAGGCATGCTGCCCGCCACGGTGATCGTCATCGCGGTGGGCGGCGCTGTGTCCGCCACTGATCCCGGCCGGATCTGGATAGCACTGCCATTTCTTGCCCTGTGGCTACTGGCGCCCCTGGTCGCTTGGAGGATCAGCACACCGTACAAGCGCGAAGCGGCTGGAACCGTCGAGTTCGCCGACGTCGTTGCGCTACGCCTGATCGCCCGCCGTACGTGGCTTTACTTCACCACCTTTGTGAACAAGGAAAATCACTTCCTGCCGCCCGACAACTTCCAGGAGGAACCGGAACCGATCATTGCTCATCGCAGCTCACCGACCAACTTCGGACTGTATCTGCTCTCCGTCGTCGCCGCGCGCGATTTTGGCTGGATCGGTCTGCACGAGATGGCAAGTCGTCTGGAGGCAACCCTGGACGGCATGGACACTCTGCCGCGTCATCATGGCCATTTTCTGAATTGGATCGACACGCTCAACCTGCGCGGGCTCGAACCTAGGTACGTGTCGACGGTCGACAGCGGCAACCTGGCCGCAATGCTGCTGCTGGTCGCGCAAGCATGCAATGAAGCGCTCGATCGGCCGCTGACCCAGGAACGTGCGTTGGCGGGGATCGCCGATGAAGTGGAGTTGCTGCGACGCTCGCTCGCGCTGGCTGACGAAAGTCGTGGCGCCGCCGGGGTCGGCTTCGACCAGCTGCACGAGGCATTGCGGCGGTTGGGGGTCCTGCTCGAATCCAGCCCGCAGTCGCTCGCTGATCGCGCTCAACGATTGGAATCGCTCGAGGACACCGCCTCCGATCTGCTGGACATTGTCAAGACGCTGGACAGCGAGACCAGCACCGGCGAATTGCGGGAGACGATGCTCTGGGCCGAAGCACTGCACTCGAACATTCGCGGGCAGCGCCGCGAGCGGCTCGAGCTTGTGCCCTGGCTGCACGCGCTCGAGCGCGGCGAGCCGCGCGGCGGCGTTACGGACAGCGCCGCGCCATCTGTCGACCGAGTCACCACGCGGAAATGGACTCCGTCGGGGTCGAGCGTTCACGGGACGCAGTCGAGGAACTCGCCGATCGCTTGCGAACGCTCTCGCGCCGGGCCCGCCAGCTGTTCGACGAAATGGATTTCCGCTTTCTGTACGACGAGACGCGTGATCTCTTCTCGATCGGCTACCTGGTCGAGGAAGCCCGGCTCGACCTTGGTTGTTACGACCTGCTTGCGTCCGAAGCAAGGCTCACGAGTTTCGTCACGATTGCGAAGCGCGAGGTTCCCGCCGCACATTGGTTCCGACTCGGCCGCGCGCTCGTTCCGGTCGACGGTGGGGCGGCGCTGGTGTCATGGTCAGGATCGATGTTCGAATACCTGATGCCGTCTCTGCTGATGGATACGCCGCACGGCAGCCTGCTCGAAACGACCTTGCGTCGTGTCATTGTCCGGCACATCAATTTCGGTCGTGAGCGCAACATACCGTGGGGCATTTCCGAGTCGGCCTACAACGTACGCGATATCCACCTCACGTACCAGTACTCGAACTTCGGCGTCCCAGGACTCGGTTTGAAGCGGGGCCTGGGAAAGGACACCGTCGTCGCCCCCTACGCGACCGCGCTCGCGGCCATGTACGACGCCAAGTCAGCCGTGTTGAACTTCGAGCGCCTGGCCGAAGCCGGTGGCTTGGGCCGCTACGGATTCTATGAAGCGCTCGATTTCACCGTGGGCCGGCTGCCGAAGTCGAAAGATGTCGCGATCGTGCGCGCGTACATGGCGCACCACCAGGGAATGACGCTGGTCGCCCTGGCCAACGCGACCCTCGGTGGCGAGATACGGCACCGCTTCCACCGCATACCGATGGTGCAGGCGACCGAGTTGCTGTTGCAGGAAACTGCGCAACGTGATGTCACGCTTGCGCCGCCGCGCTCCGATCGGGCCACGCCGGCGATCGCAAGCTCAACGGCGGGCCCGCTCGATCGCCGCGTCAATTCACCGCATGCCGTGCCGCCGTCGACACAGTTGCTTTCAAACGGCCGCTACAGCGTGATGGTCACGGCGGCAGGATCCGGGTACAGCCGCTGGCGCGACCTTGCGGTGACGCGCTGGCGGGAGGACGCGACCCGCGACTGCTGGGGCACGTATCTTTACCTGCGCGATCGGGCGAGCGGGTACCTGTGGTCAGCCGGGTATCAGCCAGTGTGCGTCGAGCCGGTTCATTACGAGGCCGAGTTCACCGAGGACCGCGTGCGCATCCTGCGCGCCGACGCCGGCATCGAATCTTCAATGGAGATCATGGTTGCGGCCGACGACGACGTCGAGATTCGGCGCGTGACGCTGAAGAACACCGGATCGCGGCCACGGGAAATAGAAATCACTTCGTACGCGGAGATCGTCCTTGCAACGCCCGCGTCCGACGAGGCCCATCCCGCCTTCTCCAACCTTTTCGTGCAAACGGAATATGTGGCCCAAGTCAACGGACTTTTCGCGACGCGCCGACCGCGATCGGCGAGCGATGAGTCCCTGTGGGCCGCTCACGTGGTGGCATATGACAGCAAGAATGAGAGCGGCTCGGGCATTGAATTCGAGACCGACCGCGCCAAGTTCCTCGGACGCGGACGCACTGTTCAGGCACCGCTGGCCCTGATGGAAGGACGGCGCCTGTCGAACACGGTCGGAGCGGTGCTTGATCCGGTCGCCAGTCTGCGAATACATGTCGCCATCGCCCCCGGGGCAACGGTTCACGCATCGTTCGCCACCATGACCGCCAACAGCCGGGAAACCATCCTCAACCTGGCCGACAAGTACCACGATCCTGGCGCATTCGACCGCGCATCGACGCTGGCGTGGACCCATGCGCAGGTCAAGCTGCACTACCTGGGCATCACCGGGAGCGAGGCCCAGATCTTCCAGCAACTGGCCAGCCGAGTCCTGTACTCGAACGCGATGCTTCGAGCTTCGCGTGATCTTCTTCAGGGTAACCGGCTCGCCGTTTCCGAGCTCTGGAAGTTCGGGATTTCGGGTGACCGCCCGATTCTGCTTGCTCGCATCGAAGACAGCGCGAACATCGGTGTCATCCGTCAATTGCTGACCGCACATGAATACCTGCATGTAAAGCGACTGGGCATAGACCTCGTCATCCTGAACGAACAGGCGACCTCCTACGCGGAGGGCCTGCAGGAGGACCTCGAGATGCGCGTGCGCGAAAGTAATGCGCGCATGGGCGGCGAGGATGCGAGACGGACGTGGCGCGATTTACGTCCTCCGCGCCGACCTACTAAGCGAGAACGAACAGGCGCTGCTGCTGACGGCCGCGCGCGTCGTCATTGCCTGCCGGCAAGGCAACCTGTCGGCGCATCTGGCAATGCGGCCTCGTGATTCTGTGCCGCATGTCCGCCCGCCGGTACGCGTGGCGCCGCGCACTTCAACCGTTCTTCTCCCGCCTCCGCTGCAGTTTCCGAATGGCCTGGGCGGATTCACCGACAGCGGGCGCGAGTATGCCGTCGTCCTGAATCGTGGCCAACGCACGCCGCTGCCATGGATCAATATCGTTGCCAACGACGGCTTCGGCTTCCAGGCATCCGAGTCCGGTGCGGGCTACACGTGGGCGGGCAACAGTCGAGAGAACCAGTTGACGCCCTGGTCAAACGACCCGGTGTCCGATCCGGTCGGTGAAGCGTTCTACTTGCTTGACCGCGACTCGGGCATCCTTTGGACACCGACCGCGCTGCCGATACGCGTCGAGGAAGCCAGCTACATTTCCTGCTTTGGCCACGGCTACGTCCGCTTCCAGCATCGGTCGAACGGGATCGAGAGCGACCTGGTCCAGTTCGTCGCCTCCGAAGATCCGGTCAAGATCTCGCGGCTCCGGCTCATCAATCGCTCGAGCCAAACGCGCCGCATATCGATCACTGCCTACGTCGAGTGGGTGCTTGGGTTTTCGCGCATGGTGAATGCACCGTTCGTCGTCACCGAGGTTGACTCCGAAACGGGCGGAGTATTTGCGCGCAATCCGTGGAATCGCGAGTTCGGCAGCCGGATCGCCTTTGTTGCCTGGGATACCCCCGCCGACAGCCTGACCTGCGATCGGCAGGAGTTCGTCGGACGCAACGGTCATCTCGCTTCCCCGGTCGCGCTCGCGACCGATGTCCAACTCTCGGGACGCTGTGGAGCCGCATTCGATCCATGCGCGGCGCTGCAGCGGGAAGTAAAGCTCGAGCCGGAAGAACAGATCGATCTGGTCTTCGTGCTGGGCCAGGCACCCAGCACCGATGCCGCGCGCGAATTGATCCGGCGCCACAGGACAATTCCCGAGGCCAGCGCCGAGCTCGAGCGTGTCAAGCAGCAGTGGCGTGAGATCCTCGACTGCGTGCAGGTCGAGACGCCGGACCCGCAGATGAACGTCATCCTGAATCACTGGCTGCTCTACCAGACGATCGCCTGCCGCATCCATGCGCGGAGCGCGTTCTACCAAGCGGGTGGCGCCTATGGATTCCGCGACCAGCTGCAGGATGTTATGGCGCTGACGATCACGCGCCCCGATCTGACCCGTTGGCAGATCGTCAACGCGTCATCGCATCAGTTCCGCGAAGGCGACGTGCAGCACTGGTGGCATCCGCCTCTCGGGCGAGGCGTCCGAACGCACTTTTCCGACGATCGCGTCTGGCTGCCTTACTGCGTCAGCCATTATCTGACCACCACCGGCGATACGAGCGTGCTGGACGAGCGGGTTCCGTTCGTCGAGGGCGCCCGGCTGCCGCCTGAGCGCGAATCGATGTACTTCGAGCCGACCCTCTCGGATGACAAGGTCACGGTGTACGAGCACTGCGCGCGCGCACTCGATGTCAGCATGGCGGTCGGACAGCATGGCCTGCCGTTGATGGGCGGCGGCGACTGGAACGACGGCATGAACCAAGTCGGTGCCGGAGGCCGAGGCGAGAGCATCTGGCTGGCCTGGTTCCTGTGTGCAACTTTGAGCGAGTTCGCTCCGCTCGCCGTGCAGCGCGGCGACCTCGAGCGCGCACGCAGGTGGTCGGTGCACGCGGACAGCCTTCAGACGGCCGTGGAACGCGAGGCCTGGGATGGTGCGTGGTATCGCCGTGCCTACTTTGACGACGGCACTCCGCTCGGCGCGGCAGGCAACACCGAATGCCGCATCGATTCACTGGCGCAAAGCTGGGCGCTGATATCCGGCGCGGGCGATTCCGCCCGTGCGCGCCGAGCGATGGAATCCGTTGGCGAACACCTGGTCAAGCCCGGCGACAACATGGTGCTGCTGTTCGCGCCGCCATTTGACCGATCGACACACGAGCCCGGATACATCAAGGGCTATCTGCCGGGCGTGCGCGAAAATGGCGCGCAGTACACGCACGCCGCCGTCTGGTGCGTGATTGCCCACGCGCTGCAGGGCGACGGCGAGCGCGCTGTGGAGCTTTTCGAGATGTTGAATCCGATCAACCACGGCTCGACTCGCGCCGGCATACACCGCTACAAGGCCGAACCCTTCGTCATAGCCGCCGACGTCTACAGCGAACCGCCGCACACCGGACGCGGCGGCTGGAGCTGGTACACCGGCGCCGCGGGATGGATGTATCGCGCCGGGATCGAATTCATCCTCGGGTTCAAGCTGCGCGGCCGTGAGATCCTGATTGATCCCTGCATTCCCGAGCAGTGGCGCAGCTTCAAGATTCGCTATCGTGCGAAGCGTTCCACGTACGACTTCGTGATCGACAACCCGCAGGGCGTCGCACGCGGCGTCTTGCGGGTCGAACTCGACGGAAACGAACTCTCCGGACTGGCCGTTCCGCTCATGGATGATGCTGGCGTTCACAGCGTGCGCGTGACGCTGGGGCCCCTGGGGTAGCGAGCACGGTTCTCAAGCAGTCGCCATGCGACCCAGCTTCCCCGAGGCTTTCGCGGTGTGCGTCGCGATTACGTCCATCAGAGTCGGAGACAGGCAGTCATAAGGCTCCAGACCTAGCTGCTTGAGCCGCGACCGAACTGCACCCATCTGGGCGGGATCGAACCCCGACTCGATGATCGACGAAACGAAAGCGGCAAATTCTGGCGGAGCCCAGCCGCGATCGCCCGACAGCTCGGTGTGAATGAAGTCCAGACCGAAAAACGGGTGGTTCTTGTTCAATGCGCCCGTACATATGCACGCCGCAGTCCTTGCAGGCGTGGCGCCTGATCGTGGCACTCTCATCGACCACCGTCAGCTTGTCTTGATTGGCCGTCACGCTCACCTTGTCGCGCGGCACGACGGCGACCTGCGAAAAAACTGCGCCTCTCGGCTTCCAGCACTTGGTGCAGCCGCACACGTGGTTATGCGCGACCTGGCTGCCGATGGCGACCGTCACTTTCTTGTCCGAGCAGTGACATTGCAAAGTACCGCCCGCGAAATTCGGTGCGGCGGGCTTGAGACCTTGATCAACGTCCGGGTGAATCGATAGAGCGGCAGCCATTTGTTCCTCCTGTTGTCGAATCGCGCCGACAGGCGGCAGAAATACAAGCAGGAAGATAGGCCGGTTCCGAGACGAGGGGTAGGCCTCTATCGATGCCTGTACCTCCCGCAAGGGAGTTGCACGGGCTCACCGTGTGGCCGCAACCGGGCCGGAACTCGCTGGGCCACACGGGCAATCTAAGGTAGCGTGAAGAAGTTCGCGCGGCCGGCGCAGGCGATACCGGTACGTCACGGCTTCGCCCCTGGTAGGACCTCCGGTGAAAGTTCTACGGAGTGACCCCGAAATCAATCTCAACCGACTGCAGGAGATCGCGGATTTTCATGTCGAGTTTCGGGATTCAGTTGAATTGGGGTCGCATTCACCACTGGCCGCGGCCGTCGTTGGGGCACCTTGCAGGAAACTAGTCACCGACACGACGAACGTCGACTTTCTGAAGCCATCTCACATGGCGTGGACCAGGCCGCGTGTCACGGAGCGAAACCAGAGCCAGTGGACCCTCACTTTCTGGCAGCGGCGCACCATCGCGCTCGAAGATAACGAGGACGCCGTCGCCGATGGGCGAAAGAAATAACTCCGCCCAAGAAAACACAGCCTGGTAGCCATCGGTGGCAGTCGCAACGACGATGCTTCGCCGCAAGTCATGCCGTTGTTTCTCGACTGGTTTGGCTGACGTGAGAACATCGCGCAGCAACACTCCTGTGTAGCTCCGCTTTTGTTCTCCAAACTTACCGATCGCTCCAGCTATGTTGATCTGACGAACATCTTCGACTCGTTGCACTGCGAGTCCCTGGAGATCGCTGATTCCTAGCGTCAGTTCGCGTTCTACATTCCCCTGCACCCGAAGCGTATTCGCGCCTCGAGGCGCGGATTGCGCGAACGCGACCGATGTAACAATCACCGCGCACACACCGACGACGCGGCAAACACGCGTCACCCTCTCGCGTCTTGGGACATGTCGGTCCATCCTGAGATTCATTTCTCGGTTTCCTCAGTCCATGTCCCGAGATGTTCAGGTTACATCAGGGCGACATGCACATCTGGCTCGGCGAGCATGCCGGAGTTGGTCTTGAACCGGTTGTTCAGGAGGTGAAGAAGGCGTAGCGTCATCCGCCAGCACCAATCGCTTGGCTTGAATTCGCCGGACATGTTGGAGCCGATGCCCGCGCCACCATGTTTCGCCGGCTCCCGCAGGAGCGCTCTTAGGAGGTCAGCATGAAAAGCACGTTGTCCGTACTAACCGCAGCTATCGCCCTTTGGTGTCTGGGGGTGCCCGTTGCCTCCGCTCAATCGAGCCACATGATGCTCACCCCGGATCAGCTCAAGTGGACCGACGTCCCATCGCTGCCGGCGGGAGCGAAGCTCGCCGTCATCGAAGGGCCACTCAACGAGGCAGTGCCGTTCACCTTTCGCCTGAGGTTCCCGGCGAACTACCAGATTCCAGCGCACACGCATCCGGCAGTTGAGCGCGTCACCGTGCTTTCCGGAACCCTCAACTTCGGCATGGGGGACAAGCTGGACATGCAAAAGACAACCGCGATGGGACCGGGAAGTGTCGTGATCATGCCGCCCGGGACCCAACACTATGTGTGGACCAAGGACGAAACCGTGGTTCAGCTAAGCGGGATGGGACCGTGGGGCATCAACTACGTCAACCCGGCAGACGACCCAAGAAAGAAATAGCGCACCCCGACCAATTTAATCTGCAAGAGTGCGCCGCGGTACCTGATTGCCTGGCGCACCTCCAAAGCGAAGCGCATCATCCGGGGTCGTCGAATGAGCGCGACGCGAGGCTTCCACATCGTTGATGTCTTCGCGGAGCGGCCCTACGCGGGGAATCAACTCGCCGTCGTGGTTGGCGCAGACGGCATGTCCGCCCGGACGATGCAGCAGATCGCCGCGGAAACGAATTACTCGGAAACGACATTCGTCGACACAGCGCGCGAGGGCGACGATGGATACCGCGTGCGGATCTTCACCCCGGCGCGGGAGATTGCCTTTGCCGGACACCCAATCCTGGGTACCGCGTGGGTCGTGCGTCATCACGTTGCGCCGGAGGAGTCCCTGCCGGTACGCCTGAATCTGGCCGTAGGGCAGGTGCCCGTCACGTTCGAAACGCCCGCAGGTGGAGCCGAGGTGGCCTGGTTTCTCGCGCCGCCGGTTGTGTCGGGGGCCACGTGCGCACCGGAGAGAATCGCGACGACGGTCGGAGTCTCGCCCGACGACATCGACACTCAGGCTCCGGTTCAACAGTTCGCAGCCGGCAGCACCGCCGCAATCATCGTCCCGCTGCGCAGTCTCGACGCGCTACGGCGCAGTCGCCTCGACCTCCAGGCGTTCGCTCCGCTGGCGAGCGCGGGGTATCCGCCGCTCATCTATCTCTTCTGCCGCCAGACCCATCATTCCCGCAACGACCTCTGTGCAAGGTTCTTTTTCGAGGCCCATGGAGTGCGCGAAGACCCGGCAACGGGCAATGGAGCGGCATTCCTCGGCGCGTATCTGCTGCAGCATCGTCTGTTTTCGGAATCCCGTCTCGACCTGCGGATCGAGCAAGGCTACGAGATCCGTCGGCCCTCCCTGGTGAGGCTGCGCGCTCGAATGGTGGGCGGCACTCCCGAGGTGAGGGTCGGCGGGCATGTCATTTCGACGGTGCGGGGAGAACTGCTTTGATGCTATAGCCTTGCAGGCAGGACGCGTTCGCCGCCGTTTGCAAGCAGGACTGGAAGGAAGCCTTCCCGAAGCATCGGGATATTGCAGTGACGCTGTTCAACATGAGGAGGAGATTCGAATGAGAACAACGGAGAGGTGGTGGCCTGCGGTCCTGTTGACAATCGTCCTGGGACTCCTGTTCGCTGGGGCGCCTCAGGCGCAGACGAAGACGACCATTGACGTGCGCAAGTTCGAGATCATCGCCATCGATGGCAACAACCTGGTCGTCCGCAACGAGAGCGGCACGCACGAGTACTCGGTACCGGACGACTTCCGCTTCACGGTCGACGGCCGTAAGTTGTCCGTGAAGGAGCTGAAGCCCGGAATGAAGGGCACGGCGACCGTCACAACCAAGACGACGACGATCACTCCGGTCACGGTGACCGAAATCAAGGAGGGGACGGTAGCCAGCGCGACTCCCTATACGGTGAACGTGCGGACTTCCGAAGGCGTCCGGCGCTTCACGCAGAGCGAACTCGACGACCGGGGCGTGCAGATCCTGAAAGACGGACGCAACATCCGCATCCGCGACCTGCGGCAAGGTGACCAGATCAATGCGACGTTCATCTCCAAAGCGCCGCCCGTGGTCCTGACGGAAACCGAAGTGCAGGCCACGCTCGCCCAGGCAGCCCCTGAAGCGAGGCCGCCGCGCCGACGGCCCGCCGCCGCACCAACGCAAGCCGCTGCCGCCGCCCCGTCGGATACGACACCGCCGACCGAGCCCAGCGCCTACAACAACGGCCTCGCCCCCGCAGCCGCAAGCTACGGAGGGAACGCCTTGGGTCTGGTACATAGTGATAGCGATCGCCCTGGCCCTTCTGTGGTTCTTCCTCACGCGCAAGAAGGAAAAGAGCTGATCTGAAGTTGCATTCGTTCACCCGGGCAGAGCGCTTGCCGCCCCGGCCCGGGTCGACGAGGCGCGCGATATTGGTCGCACCGCTACGTGCGTTCGGCCTGCACGTGCCGGACTTGATCAGGCGACCGGGTCGCGAAAGTGGCTGAGCGGCCACTTCTCGGTGATCATGCCCAGCGGCTTGCCAGCGTGGCGAATCAGATAGGTCCGCGAAACGAATGGCGCCGATGTCGGGAGGTCAAAATACTGTGCGATTGGCGCGCATGGCTCGACGGATTGTCCAACGATCTCGCGAAAGGTTTCCAACCGCTCTTCCTTCCACAGCAAGCCGATCGGCCGGTCCGTATTGAGCATCTGGTCCTGGATCGATTTTGAAAGGCGTTCCAGCACGAATTGCGACTCGGCGTACAGGTAAGTCTTCGTGGCGCCGGTCAGCAGGATCCTTCGGCTCAACATCCGGGTTGGCCCACTGCACTGCAACTCCGCCGGTGCACTGTCTTCGCTGATCGTCTGCACCAGCTTCTTCACCCGAATCGGTTCGCCGGCATACAGCGCAATCAAGTCGGTGACAGTGCCGTCGGTGGCGAGAAGGATTCTCTGGAAAAGACTCAGATCGTGGTTGGCAGGCATCGAGCGATGATAGGTGAGCAGCCGACCGGCCGCGGCGCCAAGATTCAGGTCCCGCCCCGGGAATTGCAGGAGAATCGCGCAATGAGCGAGAAAGATCCGCGCCCCTCGGTGTGGGTAGGGCACGTCGTCCTCGAGAGCGATCGGCTGGAGAAGACCGCGCAGTTCATGCGCACGATCGGCATGCGGACGATCTTTCCGGGACCGCGCGTGGCGGTGTTCGAGTTGCGGGGCGGCACGCACCTGGTCGTCATCGCGAAGGAAAAGATCACCGCTGGCGCGGCATCCTTCGATCTGATGGTCGAAGATCTGCATGCGACGCACAAGGAGTTCACGTCGTTGGGACTCGAGCCCACGCCGATCGAGACGGCTGCCAACATGCCGCACGAACTATTTCGCGTTCGTGAGCCCGCCGGACATCTCATCACGTTCTACTCGAATCATGTCTCAGGCGAGCCAGTCTGACGCATCCGCAGGCATCCCGATTGACACGGGGGCGTGCTTGAGGCGCTCCTGGGCTGTTTGACAACTTCGCATGCACGCAGACATGCCTTTGATCGTCACCTTGGCAGCAGCGCTGGGCATGGCGCTCGCGCTGGGCTTCGTCGCCTCTCGGCTTCGGTTGCCCGCACTTGTCGGTTATCTCATTGGCGGGGTTCTCATTGGTCCGTACACGCCGGGATTCGTAGCCGATGTGAGTCTCGCGGGCCAATTGGCTGAAGTGGGGGTGATGCTGCTGATGTTCGGTGTCGGTCTGCACTTCTCGATTGGCGACCTGATGGCGGTGCGCAAAGTCGCGGTGCCGGGCGCCGTCGTTCAGATGCTGGTCGCCACGGCCTTGGGCGCCGCGGTGGCCCTCGGCTGGGGCTGGGGTGTGGCTGGGGCACTTGTATTCGGCATCTCGCTGTCCGTGGCGAGCACCGTGGTCCTGCTGCGCGCGCTCGAGTCGCGCGGTCTGCTCGAGACGCATAACGGCCGTATCGCGGTCGGCTGGCTCATTGTCGAGGACCTCGCGATGGTCGTCGTGCTGGTCCTGCTGCCCGCGCTGATCCACCTCGAACGGTCATCGTCAGGCTCCGGTGCGGGACTTTGGTTCACCTTGCTGCAGACGCTTCTGGCGGTTGTCGCATTCGTCGCATTAATGCTGCTGGCAGGCCGTCGGGTGCTGCCCTGGTTGCTGTGGCAGATCTCGAGAACGGGCTCACGTGAGCTGTTTACCCTGTGCATCGTGGCGGTCGCTGTCAGCATCGCGTATGGCGCATCGGCCTTGTTCGGCGTTTCCGTTGCGCTCGGTGCGTTCTTCGCCGGACTGGTCCTGCGCGAGTCGGAGTTCAGCCATCGCGCCGCTCAGGAGTCTCTGCCGTTTCGAGACGCGTTCGCGGTGTTGTTCTTCGTCTCAGTCGGCATGCTGTTCGATCCCACCGTCCTGGTCGAACGGCCGTTGCAGGTCGTTGCCGTGGTAGCCATCATCATGGTGGGCAAGTCGCTCGCCGCCGGCGCTCTGGTCATCGCAATGCGATACCCGTTGAACACGGCGCTGACCGTCTCGACCAGCCTCGCACAGATCGGCGAGTTCTCGTTCATTCTCGCGGCGCTGGGCACGGGGCTCGGTGTACTGCCGCCCGAAGCACAAAGCCTGGTGGTGGCGGGCGCGCTCTTTTCGATTGCGCTCAATCCACTCCTCTTCTCGCTGGTGGAGCCGGCGCGGAACTGGATCCTGTCGCGATCGGCAGTGGCCCGGCGTCTGGAGATGCGAGACGACCCGCTGGCAGCGCTGCCGCAGTCCACGGAGACTAGATACCTCGCCAAGCATGTCGTGCTTGTCGGCTATGGCACGGTCGGTCGCGGCGTCGCCGCTGCGCTGTACGCGAAGGACATTCCTCTCGTCGTCGTTGAGCAGAATCGGGAGCGCGTGCACGCACTGCGCGCGGAAGGCAGGGCTGCAGTGTCGGGCGATGCGAGCGATCCCACCGTGCTGGTGCAGGCCCATATCGCACAGGCCGGGCTGCTGGTCATCACCATACCGGACACCACGGACGTACGCCCGATGCTTGCCACGGCACGCTCGCTCAACCCGTCGATTCCCGTGATCGTGCGTGCAGAGAACGCAGAGGAGGCGCAGTTGCTTGCAAATGAAGGCGTCGAGCACGTGCTGCACGCAAAGGCAGCGCTTGCCGACGCGATGGTCGATGCGGCGCTGAAGGCGCTCCCTGCAGCGCCGGGCAGTTCAGCGGCCGCCATCTCAGCCGCGTAGGTATTCGCGCTGTCGGCCTACATCGCGGATGATTGGCCGGCACACGCGCGACCTTCTCGCAAAGGGCCGCTGAGGTTTGACAGCCCCTGGGGCATTTGCTACAAGAAAAGTCACTGTCGTTGTTCCTGCCTGTTGCGCGAGAGCCGCTTGCGCAACGAAAGCGAAGGGAGGTGGCTTGTGGAAGACGGGCATGCGCCCACCACCAAAGCCGAGGAACTGCGCAGTTTTGTGTTCCTTGCCTTGGTCATGGCGCCGGTGATCGCAGTCGCAATCGTTTCCGGCTACGGATTCCTCGTCTGGATGTATCAGGTCGTTGCCGGCCCTCCCGGCAGCTGACGCCTCGATCGATTCCCCATCCCGGAGGGAATGACGTGCTGAACGAGTTGCACATCACCAGCCTGGTGGTGCATTCCGCTCCGAAGCGTGTGAAGCAGGTGTCGGAGGCGATCGCCTCGATTCCCAGCGCAATCGTCCACGCGACTTCCGGCAGCGGCAAGTTGGTCGTCACGCTCGAGGCGGGCACGGCGAGCGAAATGCTGAACACGATCACCGGCATCCAGCACATCGACGGCGTGCTCTCGGCCGCGTTGGTCTATCAGACCGCCGATTCGCTGGACGCCATGAACGAGGAGGTTGCCGATGGCGATGCGTAGGCGGGAGTTCATTCGCCGCACGGCCGCCGCCAGCGCCGCGGCGGTCGCCGGCATTCCGTTGCCCGGCTGGAGCCAGCAAGTCGGTCGCGACAACAACGCCGGCAAGGTCAAGTGGTCCAAGGCGCCGTGCCGGTTCTGCGGCACGGGCTGCGGGGTAACGGTGGGCGTTCAGGACAACCGCGTCGTGGCCACGCGCGGCGACGTCGACGCCGAAGTGAATAAGGGCCTCAACTGCGTCAAGGGCTATTTTCTGTCCAAGATCATGTACGGCGATGACCGGCTGACGACGCCGCTGCTGCGCATGAAGAACGGCCAGTACGCCAAGGACGGCGAGTTTCAGAGCGTTTCCTGGGACAAGGCCTTCGACGTGATGGCCGATCAGTTCAAGCGCGTGCTCAGGGAGAAGGGGCCGACAGCGGTGGGCATGTTCGGCTCCGGCCAATGGACGGTCTGGGAGGGCTACGCGGCGCTGAAGCTGATGAAGGCCGGCTTCCGCTCCAACAATCTGGATCCCAACGCGCGGCATTGCATGGCTTCGGCGGCCGTGGGCTTCATGCGCACGTTCGGCGCGGACGAGCCGATGGGATGCTATGACGACATCGAGGCGGCCGATGCGTTCGTGCTGTGGGGCGCGAACATGGCGGAGATGCACCCCATCCTGTGGACGAGGGTGACCGACCGCCGGCTCTCTGCGCCCAACGTCAAGGTCGCCGTGCTGTCGCCCTTCGAGAATCGGTCGTACGAGCTGGCGGATATCGAGCTCACGTTTACGCCGCAAACGGATTTGGCGATCCTCAACTACATCGCCAATCACATCATCAAGACCAATCGCGTCAATCGCGATTTCGTCGACAAGCACACGTCTTTCCGGTTGGGCAATGCCGACATCGGCTACGGGCTGCGGCCGGAACATCCGCTGCAGAAGCGTGCGAAGAACGCCGGCGACGCTGGTGGCTCCAAGCCGATGACCTTCGATGAGTACGCGAAATTCGTCGCCGCTTATGACCTCGAGTCGACCGCGAAGCTCAGTGGCGTCCCGAAGAGTCGGCTGGAAGCGCTGGCGGAGCTATACGCCGACCCGAAGGTCAAGGTGATGTCGTTCTGGACGATGGGGTTCAACCAGCACACGCGCGGCGTTTGGTGCAATCAACTCGTCTACAACATCCACCTGCTCACCGGAAAAATCTCGACGCCGGGCAACAGCCCGTTCTCGTTGACCGGGCAGCCCTCGGCGTGCGGCACCGCGCGCGAAGTGGGAACGTTCGCGCATCGCCTGCCGGCCGACATGGTCGTGACCAATCCCAAGCATCGCGCGGAGGCCGAGCACATCTGGAAGTTGCCCGAAGGCACGATTCCCGGCATCCCCGGCTACCACGCTGTGTTGCAGAACCGGATGCTCAAGGACGGCAAGCTCAACGCCTACTGGGTGATGGTCAACAACAACATGCAGGCGGCGGCCAACCTGATGCAGGAGGGCTATCCCGGTTATCGCAATCCGGACAACTTCATCGTGGTGTCGGACGTCTATCCGACCGTCACGGCGCTCGCCGCCGATCTGATTCTCCCGGCGGCCATGTGGGTCGAAAAGGAAGGCGCGTATGGCAATGCCGAACGCCGCACGCACTTCTGGCACCAGCTCGTGACGCCACCCAGCGATGCGCGCTCGGATCTGTGGCAGCTGATGGAGTTCTCGAAGCGGTTCAAGGTCGACGAGGTGTGGCCCGCCGAGCTGCTTGCGAAGCAGCCCGCATACCGCGGCAAGACGCTCTACGAGGTGTTGTTCCGCAATGGCCAGGTCGATCAGTTCCCATTGAGCGAGATGGAAGCAGGCTACGAGAACACGGAAGGCAAGGCGTTCGGCTTCTATGTGCAGAAGGGCCTGTTCGAGGAGTATGCGAAATTCGGCCGCGGTCACGGTCACGACCTCGCGCCGTTCGACACGTATCACCAGGTCCGCGGCCTGCGCTGGCCAGTCGTGAACGGCAAGGAAACACTGTGGCGTTACCGCGAGGGTTCCGACCCCTACGTGAAGAAGGGCACGGGCTTCCAGTTCTACGGTTTTCCGGACGGCAAGGCGTTGATCTACGCATTGCCCTACGAGCCGCCACCCGAGGTTCCGGACAACGAATATCCGTTCTGGCTGTCGACCGGCCGGGTGCTGGAGCACTGGCACTCGGGGTCGATGACCCGTCGCGTGCCCGAGTTGCATGCGGCCGTTCCGAACGCTGTCTGCTATATGCACCCGCAGGACGCGGCAGCGCTCGGCGTACGGCGCGGGGTCGAGGTCGAAATCGTCTCGCGGCGTGGCAGCATGAAGACTCGCGTGGAAACGCGCGGGCGCAACAAGCCGCCGCCGGGACTGGTGTTTGTGCCATGGTTCGACGCCAGCCAGTTGATCAACAAGGTCACGCTTGATGCGACGGATCCGATATCGTTCCAGACGGACTTCAAGAAATGCGCCGTGAAGATCGTCAAGGTGTGAGACGCATCAGACGCCGCATGAGCCTGCGCCTCGCTCTCCTCGGACTCGGCCTGTGCGCCAGCGTCGCGTCGGCCGAGCCGCCGGCGTCGCTGCTCGACGCAATGCGTGGGCCAGTGCCGATTCCCGAAGCGACCAGGCCGCCGCTGCTGAAAAATGCCGTCAACGACGACGTTCGGCATCAGCGCAATTTCGAAGATCAGCCGCCGATCATTCCGCATCGGGTCGACGGCTATCAGATCGACAAGAACTTCAACAAGTGCCTGGATTGCCATGCCCTCGCAAAGACGGAGTTTTCGCAGGCCGTGCCGATCAGCGCGACGCATTACATAGACCGCAGTGGAAAGACTCTCCCGCACGTCTCGACGCGGCGCTACTTCTGCATGCAGTGCCATGTCGCGCAGGATCCGGTCAAACCGCTCGTGGGCAATTCCTTTGAAAAGGCCGACGCAGTAGTTCCCAGGGCAGGTGGGGCGCCCCAGGCCAAACAGAAGTAGCAACTCGATGATCAAACTCCTTCGACGCTACTGGACGGTCATCCGCCAGCCCAGCAAGCACTTCAGCCTCGGCTTCCTGACGATCGGCGGCTTCATTGGCGGCATCATCTTCTGGGGCGGGTTCAACACGGCGATGGAGTTCACCAATACGGAGACGTTCTGTACCGGATGCCACGAAATGCGCGACAACGTGTTCGCCGAACTGAAGAGCACCATTCACTACACGAATCGCTCCGGTGTGCGCGCGATGTGCTCCAACTGCCACGTTCCGCATGAGTGGACGGTGAAGATGGCGCGCAAGATGGCGGCCTCGAAGGAGGTCTGGGGAAAAATTTTCGGCACCATCAGCACGCCCGAGAAATTCCAGGCGAAGCGGCTCGAGCTCGCGCAGCACGAATGGGCTCGCTTCAAGGCGAATGACTCGCTCGAGTGCCGCAACTGCCACAACTACGATTACATGGACTTCACGCGCCAGAGCGTGCGCGCGCAGAACATGCATTCGACCTACCTGGCCAACAAGGAGAAGACCTGCATCGATTGCCACAAGGGCATCGCGCACAGGCTTCCCTTCATCCCGCCCGGCGAAGGGCCCACGGACACGCCGGGGCAGGTCGTGCCGAAGCCCAGTCGGCAGGCGCTCGCGCCGTCGTCCGGCAGCGCGGCAGGCAACAGCAGTCGCTGACGCGCGGACGGCCATCGCGGCGGTCCGCGGATCGCGCGTACGGTTGCCGCGCGAATCGAGGATCTCGAAGCCGCGAACGTGTCGAATCATTGCCATGGTTCGCTTCCCCTACTGGATCTGCGCAATGCGCAGCAGGTTCGTATTGCCCGATGTACCGAAGGGCATGCCGGCGGAAATGACGATGGTCTGGCCCGCTTCGCCGAAGCCTTCCTTCAAGGCTGTACGGCAGGCGAGATCGCTCATCTCCGAGACGTCGTCGATGTCGTGACAGAGCACCGCGTGTACGCCCCACGCGAGCGCGAGACGCCGCGCGGTGGCGCGCCGTGGCGTCATGCCAATGATCGGCGCGCGTGGTCTTTCGCGCGCCATTCGCAACGCGGAGTAGCCGGAACTGGTGTACGCGACGGTCGCCGCTGCGTGTAGCAGCGTGGTGACGTGACGCATTGCAAAGCCGATCGCATCGGCCGCCGATGACGGCGGGTCCGAGCGCGACGCTTCGATCGTGTCGCGGTAGTGCGGGTCACTCTCCGTACAGGCGATGATGCGGCTCATCATGCGCACCGCCTGAACAGGATGGCGGCCGCTGGCCGATTCGGCGGAGAGCATCACGGCGTCGGCGCCCTCGTAGATGGCGGTGGCAACGTCGGAAGCTTCGGCCCGCGTCGGTACCGGCGCGGTCACCATCGACTCCAGCATCTGCGTGGCGACGATGACCGGCTTTCCTGTCCGGCGGCACGCGGCGACGATCCGTTTCTGAATGGCTGGCACCTGCTCGGCCGGCAGTTCGACTCCGAGGTCGCCGCGGGCCACCATCACGGCGTCCGTTTCCGCGATGATGGCGTCGAGCGACTCGATCGCCGCGGGCTTCTCGAGCTTGGCGACTATCCCGGCCCGTCCGTCGACGAGCGCTCGCACTTCTGCGATGTCCTGTGCCCGCTGCACGAAGGACAGCGCCACCCAGTCGACGCCGAGCTTGAGGCCAAATTCGAGATCGGCGCGGTCCTTCTCCGTCAGAGCTGACAGCGGAAGGACAACATTGGGAACGTTCACGCCCTTGCGGTCGGACAGCGCTCCGCCCGCGATGACGCGCGTCTCGGCGAAGTCGGCGCCGCAGCGCTCGACGCGCAGTCGCACGCGCCCGTCGTCGAGGAGCAGGTCGGCTCCGGTCTTGAGGGCGGCAAAGATCTCGGGATGCGGCAGCAGGGCGCGGTGCGTGTCACCGGCGGTCTTCGCGTCCAGATCCAGGCGAAACGGCTGACCCTCTGCGAGTTGAACCGGCCCGTTTGCGAACGTGCCGATGCGCAGCTTCGGGCCTTGGAGGTCGAGAAGCACACCGATCGGGCGATCCTTTTCGCGCTCGATGTCACGGATGATGTCGAGACGACGCCGATGGTCCTCATGCTTGCCGTGGCTGAAGTTCAGCCGGAACACATCGGCACCGGCGTCGAACAGCGCTTCGATAGTCTGCCGATCGTCGCTCGCCGGTCCCAGCGTTGCCACGATCTTCGCGTGTTTTTTAGGGCGCATTGGATCTCTCTTAGGTTTCAATTACTTCGGCGCGGTGTCATGGAGAGCGCCGGTGATCAGGATCGCGCGAAAGTCGTTGACGTTCGTCAGCGTCGGCCCCGTGACCACGGAGTCGCCGATTGCTTCAAAGAAGGAATGGGCATCGTTGTCGTCTAGCCGCTCGCGTGGACCTAAGCCGCTTTTCCAGGCGCGCGCCAATGTGTCGGGTGTCAGCAGCGCACCGGCGATTTCCTCCTGGCCGTCGACGCCATCGGTATCCCCCGCGAGCGCATAGATGTCGTTCGCGCCCTTGAGTGCGAGGGCAAGCGACAGCAGAAACTCGACGTTGCGACCGCCGCGGCCGCGTCCGCGCAGTGTCACGGTCGTCTCGCCGCCGGACAGCAGCACGCATGGCGGTGTGAACGGCTGGCCGCGGCGCGCCACCTGGAGTGCGATACCGGCCATCGTCGTCGCAACGTCGCGAGCTTCGCCTTCGATGGCGTCGCCCAGGATATGGGCTGGCACTCCGGCGTCACGTGCCACGCGCGCGGCGGCCTCCAGTGCCATCTGGGGCGTCGCAATGAAGTGGGTCTCGATCTCTGGCAGACGTGCATCGCCGGGTTTCAGCGACTCCCCTTTGTGCCCTTCGAGTACCGACCAAACCGCGGGAGGAACCTCGATGTCGTAGCGGCGCAGGATCTCGATGGCGTCGGCACACGTCGTCGGATCGGGGACCGTCGGTCCGGAGGCGATGTCGATCGGATCGTCACCGGGAACATCGGAGAGCAGCAGGTTGACCACACGCGCTGGATGGCACCCCGCAGCGAGTCGTCCGCCCTTGATCGCCGAGAGGTGGCGGCGCACGCAATTCATCTCGCCGATGCTTGCACCGCTCGCCAGCAAGCGGCGATTGAGCTCCTGCTTGTCTCCAAGCGTCAGCCCGGGCAGCGGCAGCGGCAACAACGACGATCCCCCGCCAGAGATGAGACACAGGACCAGATCATCTGCGGTGAGGCCGCGCACGAACTCCAGCATGCGTCGCGCGACCGCCTCGCCCGCCCGATCCGGCACCGGATGCGCGGCTTCCACGATCTCGATCCGCTCGCACGGAACCGCATAACCGTAGCGAGTCACCACCAGTCCGGACAGCGGACCTGACCAATGATCTTCGACCGCGCGGGCCATTGCAGCCGAGGCTTTGCCCGCGCCGATCACTACCAGGCGACCCTTCGGCACAACGGGCAGGTAGTGCGGCACGCAGAGCGAAGGTTGGGCGGCCGCCACCGTTGCGTCGAATATTCGACGCAGGAGCCGGCGTGGGTCGGACGGTTCCATGGCGCACGTCGTGCCGGTCTACTCGATCGTGACCTTCTCGTCCTGGACGAGCTTGGCGTACTTCGCGGTGTCTTCCTTGATCTGCTGCGCCATTTGTGCGCCCGTGTTACCGACGGGTTCGGCGCCGATCTCTTCGAGACGCTTGCGAAACTCCGGCGTGTTGATGATCTTGACAACGTCGGCGTTGAGCTTCGCTACGATCTCCTTCGGCGTCGTCGCGGGCGCCAGCAGCCCGAACCACGTGCCCATGTTGAAGCCCTTAACGCCGGACTCGTCGAGCGTCGGCACGTTGGGCAGTGCGGCCGATCGCTTGTTCGTTGTCACCGCTAGGGCCTTGAGCTTGCCAGCCTTGATGTGAGGGAGCACGGGCGTAATGGTGTCGAAGGACATCGATACCTGGCCGCCGAGCAGGTCGTTGATCAGCGGACCGCTACCCTTGTACGGCACGTGCAACAGTTGTGCGCCCGTCTGCCTCGAGAATTGCGCGCCGATCAGGTGCTGCAGCGTGCCCGCGCCGTTGGACCCGTACGCCAACTTGCCCGGATTCGCCTTGTCCAGTGCAATCAATTCCTGCACGTTCTTTGCCGGCACGCTTGGATTGATCACGAGCACGTTGGGCACCAGAGCGACAGTCGTGATCGGCACGAAGTCCTTGGCGAAGTCGTAGGGGAGCTTCTTGTAGACGCTTGTCGCGATCGTGTGATGTACCGCGCCCATCAGCAGCGTGTAACCGTCGGGCTTCGACTTGGCGACCTGGGTCGCCCCCAGCGTCGCGCCAGCGCCCGGCTTGTTTTCGACGATGACCGGTTGTCCCAGCGCCTTTGCAAGTTCCACGCCCACGGCCCGCGCCAGGACGTCGGTCGTGCCGCCCGGCGGAAATGGAACGACCACGGTGATCGGCTTGCTCGGCCACGATTGCGCCATCGCGCTACCGGCCAATCCTGCGAGGAGGGCCATCGCAAGTTGAGCGATGCGGATGCTGTTGAATGATGTACCTGTAACCATAAGAGGTGTCTCCTGTGTTCGATTGAAGGTCGAGTGGCGCTGCGCGCAGTGCCTCACTCGTGTATGTCGCAGCGACTCAGCGGACGTCGACGAGTTCGCAGACGGCACGGGTCACGTCCGCGGTCGTCGCCGTACCGCCGAGGTCACGCGTGTGCTTGTTGGTATCGGCCGTTACTGTCTCGATCGCCTGCATCACGCGCTTGGCTGCAGCCGATTCACCCAGATGTTCGAGCAGCATCACGACCGACCAGAACGTGCCGATCGGGTTGGCCAGGCCTTTGCCCATAATGTCGAAGGCCGAGCCGTGGATCGGCTCGAACATCGACGGAAACCGATGCTCGGGATCGATGTTGCCGGTGGGTGCGATGCCGAGGCTGCCGGCCAGCGCCGCCGCGAGGTCGCTCAGGATGTCCGCGTGCAGATTGGTCGCGACGATCGTGTCCAGCGTCGCCGGCTTGTTGACCATGCGCGCCGTCATCGCGTCGACCAGCTCCTTGTCCCACTTGACGTCGGGGAACCCGTCAGCCACTTCGTTGGCGATCTGGTCCCACATCACCATTGCGTGACGCTGAGCGTTGCTCTTCGTGACCACAGTGAGTTGCTTGCGCGGACGCGACTGCGCCAGCTTGAATGCGAAGCGCAGGATTCGTTCGACTCCGGCGCGCGTCATGATCGACACGTCGGTCGCCGCTTCGATCGGATGCCCCTGGTGAACGCGGCCACCGACACCCGAATACTCACCTTCCGAGTTTTCGCGCACGATGACCCAGTTCAGATCCTCGGGCTTGCACCGCTTCAGCGGGGCATCGATGCCGGGCAGAATGCGCGTCGGGCGCACGTTGGCGTACTGATCGAAGCCCTGGCAGATCTTCAGCCGCAGTCCCCAAAGCGTGATGTGGTCTGGGATATCCGGATCGCCGGCGGACCCGAACAGGATGGCGTCCTTGTCGCGCAGTGCGTCTAGACCGTCCTCCGGCATCATCACCCCGTGCTTGCGGTAGTAGTCGCCGCCCCAGTCGAAGTCCTCGAACTCGAAGCGGAATGAACTGCTCGATGTCGCGAGCGCTTCGAGTACACGCTGTCCTGCGGGAACGACTTCCTTGCCGATGCCGTCGCCGGGGACGGTTGCAATGCGATAGGTCTTCACTGTGTCTCCTCGGTGGTTCTGACCGGCGCCACTGTAGGTGCTCACCGACAGCCCCGACCGGGGTCAGAGTGAATCCATCGTTAACCTGAATTCAACAATCGATCGCCGAGCAGCCGAAAGTGGCCGGCGCCGGCCCTATTTCCGGCTGCTCTCGCCCGGCCGCGTCCCTGCGTGCGCGAAGGCCTGCGCGAGGAAGTCGACAAAGACCCGAACGCGCGCCGAAGCCTGGTGACGCTGCGGGTACACGGCGTTGATGTCGGCATCGGGCGTGTAGTAGTGCGGCAGTACCTGAACCAGTCGGCCGCTGCGCAGATAACGCTCGATATCCCACTCGGCGCGCATCAGGATTCCATGGCCGTCCAGCGCCCAGTTGACCGCGACCTCGCCATCGTTGGTCGTGAGATTGCCGCGGATCTTCACTGCCTCGGAATTCATACGGTCGCGACTGCTCGACAGCCGCCACACGCCGTAGGCCTCCTGGCCCTGGCGCAGGCCGATGCAGTTGTGTCGCATCAGGTCGCGCGGCACTTTCGGCGTTCCGTGCTTCGCAAGATAAGCGGGCGAAGCGCAAAGCCGCCGCCGATTTGTCGCGACACGGCGCGCGATTACCCGAGCATCCGGAGGCGTACCGAAGCGAATGCAGACATCGAACGAGTCTTCAGCCAGCGGCGGCGGATCAACCGACAGCTGCAACTGGACGTCCACCTGCGGATACTTGCGCACGAACCGCGAGATCAACGGCGCTACGTGGTTGCGGCCGAATCCCAGTGTGGCGTTCACGCGCAGCAGACCCTTGGGCGTCTCCTTGGTGGTCCCGAGCACCTCTTCCATCTCGTCGATTTCGCCGAGGATGCGGCGGGCGTGCACCAGATAAAGTTCGCCCTCGGGAGTCAGGCTCATGCGTCGAGTGGTCCGCTGCACGAGGGGAACACCGAGACGCGCCTCGATCTGGGCCAGGTGCTTGCTCACGGCAGGGGTGGTGACGCCCATCTCCCTCGCCGCGGCACTCAGGCTGCCCGTCGCAGCCAACGTGGAAAAGAACCCGAGATCCGGAGGCTGGATCGCGCGCGCCATGCTGATGGTCCCGAGATTGAGCCGGCGAGGAGCTCACTGTACGCGGCGCGTTCTACATCGCGTGGATCACCCGCCGCAGGAAATCGCGCGTCCGTTCGTTCTTCGGATTCTTCAGGATCTCCGCCGGCGCGCCCTGCTCGAGAATGCGGCCCTTGTCGAGAAAGAGCACGCGATCGGCGACCTCGTTGGCAAATCCCATCTCGTGGGTGACGACCGCCATCGTCATCCCTTCTTCGGCGAGTTGCTGCATCACCGCGAGTACGTCGCCGACCAGCTCCGGGTCGAGCGCGCTGGTCGGCTCGTCGAACAGGATCGACCTTCGGTTTCATCGCCAGCGAGCGGGCGATCGCCACTCGCTGCTGCTGGCCGCCGGATAGCTGCGCCGGGTACGCGTCGAGCTTGTCGCCAAGGCCCACCTTCTGCAGCAGCGCGGTGGCTTCGCTACGCGCCTGATCGGTCGGAACCTGCTTCACGTACACCGGCCCTTCCATCACGTTCTGCAGCGCCGTGCGGTGCGGGAACAGGTTGAAGCGCTGGAACACCATGCCGACCTGCGTGCGCAGCTCGTGAATGCGGTGATCGTCCTTGCGGATCACACGGTCCTCGATCGCCAACTCGCCGGAGTCGTACGACTCGAGACCGTTCATGCAGCGAAGGAGCGTCGACTTGCCGGAACCGGACGCGCCGATGATGCAGACGACTTCGCCCTTGGCGATGTCGAGGCTGACGTCGTCGAGCACGCGGTTGGTGCCAAAGGATTTGGACAGGTTGCGCACCGTGATCATTTGCGGCCGAACTTCTTTTCGAGCCGGTACGCCAGGTAAGTCAGCGGCAGGCTCATCGTCAGATACAGCAGCGCCACCAGCGTGAACACCGTCATGTTCTTGAAGGTGGAAGCCGCGATCAGCTGGCCCTGCCGCGTCAGCTCGGCCACGGTGATCGTCGAGGCGATCGACGAGTCCTTCAGCATCATGATCATCGTGTTGCCGTAGGGCGGCAGCGTGATGCGAATCGCCTGCGGCATGATCACCCGCCGCAGCACCAGCCAGTAGCGCATGCCGATCGACTGCGCGGCCTCGATCTGGCCGTGGTCGATCGCCTCGATCCCCGCGCGGAAGTTCTCCGCCTGGTAGGCGGAGTAGGCGACGCCGAGCCCGATCGCGCCAGCCTGGAACGCGTTGACTGTGATGCCGATTTCCGGGAACACGAAGTAGATGTAGAACAGCTGCACGATGATCGGGATGCCGCGGATGATCGTGATGAACGTCGTCGCCGGCGCGCGCAGCAGCGCATACGGCGACAGGCGCATCAGCGCCAGCAGGAAGCCGATGACCGTCGACAGCACCAGCGCGACGAACGTCAGCTGGATCGTCGTCAGGCAACCCTGCAGCAGGATCGGCAGGAACTCGCGCGCGTCGCGAAGAAAGGCGTCGGAGAGCAGCGGTAATCCTCCTGTCAGCGGCGCAAATCTCGCGGCGTCGGAAGAAAACGGCGGCGCACCGCGCGCCGCCGTGACCCGGAAGCTGCAACTCAGGCGGCGACTACTTCAGGTTCCACTTCTTCAGGATCTCGTCGAGCTGGCCGCTTTGCTTGACCTTGGCCAGCCCGGCGTTGATCTTCGCCTGCAGCTCCTTGTCGCTCTTGCGCGTGCCGAGTCCGACGAAGCCGGCCATCTTCGGCTCGTAGCTCTCGGCGAATTTGACGCCGGCGTCCTTGCGCTGCGAAAGCTGGTAGCGAATGATCGGCGCATCGCCAAAGCCGCCCTTGATCCGGCCCAGGCCGACGTCGCGGATGATGTCGGCGATCGAGTCGTAGGTCTTGATCTCGGCGAACTCGCCGTTTTTCTTCAGGAAGTCGACGTAGACGGTGCCGACCTGCACGCCGACCACCTCGCCCTTCAGGTCGGCCAGCGACTTGTAGGTCTTGTTGTCGTCGGCCTTGACCATCAGGCCTTCGGGATACGGAAACACCGGGTCGCTGAAATCGATCACTTCCTGGCGCGCCGGCGTGATCAGCATCGCCGCCGAGATGATGTCGATCTTGTTGCTGGTGAGCGATGGGATCAGCGCCGAAAACGGCGTGGCCTCGACCGTGACCTTGAAGCCCTGGCTCTCGCCGATCGCGGTGATCAGGTCGACCATCGCGCCCTGGATCTGCTGCGTCTTGGTGTCCATGAAGGTGAACGGCACGCCGGTCGGCGTCGAGCCAACCTTGTAGGTCTGCTGCGCCAGCGCAGTGGTGGTCAACGCGAGCGTCGCCAGCGCTGCGAGCCCGAGCGGCCGCAGCAAGTTGATCAGTCGTTGGTTCACGGTACGTCTCCTCTTGGATTTGTCGCTTCACTGAAAATCAGGCCGGTAGGCCCAGGGCTTCCCTAAGTCGGAACCACATGATCGCGGCACCCACGCCAGGCTTGCGCAGCGACCAGAACGGTACACGCCGCAACGGCTTGACTGGAAATTCGAGCGCGGGATCGCTGCGGGCCAGGGTCCCGCCGAGCACGCGGTTGGCCAGCACCTGGCCCATTACGGTCGCCATCGCCACGCCGCGGCCGGAATAGCCGCTGCCGCTCCATAGTCCCGGCGCCGGCTCGGCGAGGTGCGGCAGCCAGTCGAGCGTCAGCCCGACCTGGCCCCACCAGCGGAACGGCCAGCGCGTTCCCTTCAACCGCGGGAAGAGTCGCTCCGAAACCACGCGCAACGAATCGAACACGTGCTCCGGTACGTTGCCTTCGACATTGCCGCGGCCGCCCATTACGAACCGGCCGTCGGTGTTGACACGGTAGTAGTACACGAGCTTGCGCGTTTCTGACACCGGCAGCGCGCACGGGATGATGGTCTTGCGCAGGTCGGGCGGCATCACGTCGGTGGCGATCTGCACGCTGTTCAGTCCCACGTGGTTGCGCTGCAAGTCGGGCCACAGGCCGTTGGAGTACGCATCGGTAGCTAGAACGACCGTGCGGGCGCGTACGCGCCCCTGCGGGGTGGCGACCAGCCAGCGGTCGCCCTTGCGGCGCAGCGTCTGCGCCGGAGAATCGACGAAGACGCGTGCGCCCTTTGCGATCGCGACTCGCGCCAGGCCGCGCACGTAGGACAACGGCTGCACGGTGCCGGCGCGGCGATCGATCCACGCGCCGCAATAGAACGGCGTGCCGAGCGCCGCGGCCGTCTGCGCCTTGTCGAGCAGCTCGACCTTCGCGCCGCACTTCGCCCACGCGTTGGCGCGGCTAGTGATCGCCTTCAGCGCTGCCGCCGAGTGCGCCGGCTGCAGCCAGCCGCCCGGGCGTGCATCGCAGTCGATCCGATGGCGCTCGATCAACGCGAACGTGCGTTCTGCCGTGCTGCCCGCCAGCTCGATCATCCGTTCCGCATCGGCGCGGTCCAGCGCGGCCAGCAACTCGTCCGGATCCTGCTTTAACCCGGGAATCACCTGGCCACCGTTGCGCCCCGAACCTCCGTGTCCGATGCCACGTGCCTCGAGCACGGCCACATCTGTGCCGTTTTCGGCCAGGGTCAACGCGCAAGAGAGGCCGGTGTAGCCGGCGCCAATGACACAGACTTCGGCGTCAACGGGATCCGCCAGCGCCGGACACTCTGGCGCCGGCATCGCCGTGGCGGCCCATAACGACGCGTCTTGTTCTGGACCCAAGGCAGCGCGGCCTGCCATCCAATCCTCCGTTCGTTTTTGTCAATTATCGAGGGCGGAAAATGCATTCGTTGCGCGGTCCCGGGGCCATGAGGCGCGCTACACATTGGCCTGGAGGCCCACCCCTACTGATCAGTCGCGCACATCGTCACAGTTGTCGCTTTCGCAACAAACGGGCGAAATCAATGGGACGACGCGAACCTAATCACAACCCACTTTTTGCTTCTCAGTCGCAGTTGCGCAAAACATTTGCCAAGTGCAGAGCTCGATCGCAGAGCTCATGCATGCACCAAAGGGGCAGTTCAAAAAAGCCCCGAAGGTCGGCTATCGATTTTTAGCGGCCGCAAGCGGATTCTGAAAGCGGGCATCGCTTTCACCCAAAAACCGGGCATCGTCGGCTTCGTTCCGGCGTGCGGGATCGAGGGGAACAAACTTTGCGTCCTCGCGCCTGACGACAACCATCTGGTCCTCGGCCGCAGCGACGCCGGTCAAAAGCCGCCGCGAAACAATTAATCCCCTTCATCACAGTCCGACACGACTGGATCTTCAAGCCAAACTTACGCGTTGGCGGGCCTCCTTTAATGGGGCAGGGTTGGGGCGGCATCCCATCTGTGCGCGATCGGACGTTAGCGGCTTCACGGTCTCCGCCACAATTTTGCACAAGAGTTGCGGAGGCGAGGGATTATGAGTACCCGGCGCTTCGAAAAATAAGGCGAGATTCGCGGCGATCCCATGGCAACGACTGCGGCACAGACAAATTTGACCTTTCGACGCGGCCAAGTCCGTATTGATCTACACGGGCGCGTCGTTTACGCGAAAGGCCAGCTCGCGAAGATAGGCAGTCGCGCGTTCGATTTGCTCGAAGCATTGATCGAGCGCCGAGACCGCCTTGTACCTAAACAGGAGTTGATGGACCTTGTATGGCCTGGACTGGTCGTCGAAGAGAACAACTTACAGGTCCACGTAATGACCTTGCGCAAACTCCTCGGACCGGATGCGATTGTCACGGTATCTGGCCGCGGCTACCGCTTTGCGCTCGTTCCCGATGCCTCGGAAGAACCGCAAGATGTGTGCGCGAAAGGTGCGCCTGGTTCTGAGGCGGTACATCGGCTTCCTGCCCCATCAACCTTGCTCATTGGCCGTGAAGCGCTGACAGGGTCAATCTGCGCGCTCGCACGTCGCAATGACGTCCGTTTAATCACGCTGACTGGCCCAGGAGGTTCCGGCAAGACCAGGGTCGCACTTCACGTGACCGCGGAACTTGCGCACGACTTCGCGGATGGCAGCTACATCGTGATGCTGGCGCCGGTGCGAGACCAAAAGTATGTCGCTTCGGCAATTGCGGCTGTGCTGAACCTCCAAGAAGCGGGCAATCGTTCGCCAGAGGAGATGATCGTTGGCTACTTGCGTGACCGCGAAGTGCTGCTGACGCTTGACAATTTCGAGCACGTACTCGCCGCGACATCGCTGATGGCAAGACTGCTCGATGCGTGCGCTCGCCTGAAGGTGATTGTCACCAGTCGTGCAGTGTTGAGGTTATCGGCAGAACACGATGTGGTCGTTCCGCCGCTTGCGGTTCCCGATTCTCAAACAACATCCAAGCGCTCCGCTGAGTCATCGGCGGTGCGGCTTTTCGTCGAACGCGCAATGGCCGCCGGACAAGACGTCGGTGCTTCCGAGAACGACACAGCCGTTGCCGCGCAGATATGCCGTCGCTTAGACGGCTTGCCGCTCGCCATTGAGTTGGCCGCGGCACGACTCCGAGTGCTGTCTCCGCAGGCATTGCTCGTACGCCTGGAACATAGCCTGCAACTGCTGACAAGCGGGCCCAGCAATCTTCCCGAGCGTCAGAAGACTCTTCGCAGTGCGATCGGCTGGAGCTATGACCTTCTAGAGCCGCTGCAACAAGCGCTTTTCCGACGCCTGTCCGTGTTTGTCGGTGGCTGGAGCCTGGACGCGGCGGAGGACGTGGCAGGACTCGACAGCCTGACAGATCCGGTGCTGGATCTCTTGGCCGCTTTGGTTGACCACAATCTTGTGCAACGCGTCGACGACGTAGTTGGTGAAGCTCGCTTCACTATGCTCGAAACGGTACGCGAGTTCGCTGATGAAGAGTTGCAAGCGCGCGGCGAAGCAGGCGACATTCAGCAGCGCCATGCTGCGTACTACCTAAAGGTCGCGGAGAAGGTCGAACCACTTTTGACCAGTGCGCAGCGCAAGCCCTTTCTCGCTCAATTGCGGGCCGAACTCAACAACTTCCGTGCCGCACTGACATGGCTGATCGATGTGCGCGCCGAGGCGGAAGCTGCCTTGCGCCTGGCAGGATCACTGGCTTGGATGTGGTACTTCGCGGGCCAGTTTAGCGAAGGGCGAGATTGGCTGAGACGTGCAGTGGAACTCCCTGACGCGAAGGAGCACGTTGCGGCGAGGGCAAGAGCGTTGTCCGGCGCGGCTCGGCTGGCCGCATATGCTGGAGATACGGCTGCAGCGATCAACTTGGCCGAGCAAAGTGTGGAGCTTTGGCGCCGGACAGACGATCGTCGAGGCCTTGCTTTCGCGTTGTTTCATCTCAGCATTCCGTTCGCAATGACCGCCGAGCGCGACAGAGCATGCGTTGCGTTGGAAGAGAGCCTGCAGTGCTTTCGTGATATGAACGATGAGTGGGGAGTGGCACTCACAATTGCCTACAAGGGCACCGCATTGGCCGTGAACCCGGGCACGGAAGACGAAGCGCGACCCTTGCTGCTGGAATGTCGCGCGCGATTCGGCGCGTTGGGCGACGAATGGGGAGGCAGCGTAGCTTCTTACTACTTGGGAAGCATCGCGTTACGCGAAGGCGATTACGCGGCCGCGCGCGAGATGACTGAAGAGATGCTCAGGGTCGCGCGCGATCTCAATGACAGTTATCGCATTTCTCGGGGTTTGTACGCGCTGGCGGACATTGCTTTTGCAGAGCAGAAGTACGACGAGGCGATTGCACAACTGAAAGAAAGCCTCACTCTGATGCGAGAGCAGGGGCGCTTCGGCGATGGAGCGCAGGTATTGCGCTTCCTGGCGCGGTTGCAACAGGCACGGCAGCATGCAGACTGCGCAGTTCGGCTCTTCGCTGCTGCTTCAGCGCTCGCGACAAGGGAGCGCACGCTGCCCCATGACGATCCGGCGCTCAACGACAGCGCGCTTAATGCTGCGCGTCAATCACTGGGCGATCGCCGGTTTGAGGTTGAGTGGGCCAAGGGTGTGGCAATGTCTTTCGATCGAGCGGTCGGGTGGGTGCTCGCGAGTTAGCTTCAGTTTTCAAGACTCCGTGCACGCGCGACCTCGTTGCGAACAAACTCATGCAAGCTTGTGAGCCGGATTGGATAGTCTCGCAGCAGATTCGTCGGATCGAAGCTTTCTGAAAATGCGTCATCCGGCAAGCTCGCCAGGCGCATAACGCGACTTAAACCAGGTTGGAACGGTCGACTAAGTAGCGCCAAGGTGCGCGCCACACTACGAGGTAAGTGACTCACCCGCGGCTCGATGCCCGCAATTTGCGCGTAGATCTGTGCCACCTCATTGTTGCTGAAATTACCGGGGCCGCCGATTTCCAGAACTCGCCGGACTACGGTCGGAGCCGTAAGTGCCAGCACAGCAAAATGCGCGACGTCGTTGGCGGCGACGAAATTGCGCGGCTTCGTGCCGCTACCTAACAGGGTCGTGCGACCTTTCTCGAGTATCGATTTTCCATTGAAGATATGCGCGTGCCACTCCATAAAGGCAGACGGTCTCAATATGACGTAGTCCAGCCCGCTCGCTCTAAGGTACTGCTCGATCGCATACTTAGTGCGAAAAAAATCGACCGGATGGTTAGGCGCTGCCCCTAGCCCGGAGGTGTAAACAAAGCGGGTAACGCCTGCTGACCGTGCCGCGTCGATCAAGGCGCGATGGCCAGCGTCATCGACAGCATCCGAGCGGTACGTGCCCTTTCCAAGAAACGAATGCGCTGCTGCGAGGACTCGAGTTGCGCCTCGGCATGCGCGTTCGAGTGAAGCCGCGTCGATCAGATCAGCGACGACGATCTCCGCACCTTGGTGCTCAAGATTCTCCGCGCGCTCGGGCGCGCGCGTCATTGCTCTTACACGATGACCTTCCGCAAGTAATAGGCGCACCACCTTTTGACCGAGAACTCCGGTCGCACCGATCACCAAGATCATCGCTGCACATCGCCTCCGCACGCAATACGCAGACGCAAACCGACAGCACGGTTTGCAAGTCCGACCTTGGTCACCAGATTAGCGAAACCAGCCATACCGCACTACGTGTTTGCTGCCGAATTCAGAAAATTTCAGCATTCGGCTAGTGACGTTCCCTCAATCTCAAATTGACAATATGCGCGGCGTTGATTTCGTGAACAACGTCGTGATCCGCGCCGCGGACACAACACTGGGGAGAACTAGTATGCCGCGTCTATTAGCCTTAATCGCTTCCGCGCTCGTATGCATCTCATTTGCCGCACCGGCCGTGGCCGATGACGGTCAGCACGGCCGAACCTGTGCCGCAAAGGCCAAAGGTCTATACGGATTTCAATGCCACGGGAATGCATTCAATGGCGTTGAGTTCGACCAGGTGACCTTCGTCGGCACTGTCGAAGGCGACCAAAAGGGTTTCTACGAAGTGTACGGAACGTTTAACTCCGACCAAGGGTCGGCCGATACACATCTCGCCGGACAGGCAACGTTCGGGCGGAACTGTTTCGGTCGCATCGTTTACACGACGAACGAGATTGTGCTTCCGGGTGGCGGCACGATTCCATTGCCACCAGCGACATTCGATTTCATCGGCGTCGATGACAACAACGAGGTCCTTGGCTCGGGCGTTGCACCCGGCATGACCGGCGACTTGGTCCCGCGCCTGACCTGCCGACTCGTACGCATTCGCTAATTGCGCATCGGTGTCAACAGATCTCAGATCAGGAACCGCGATGCACCGATTAGTGATCGCAGTCTCTGGCACTGTCGCCGTTGTGATAGTGCTGGCCGCCGCCGTTAGGCACGCGGGGACCTCGGTCCCCGCGCCACGCACGGCGCACGCCAGTCACTTCGCGCAACAGTCTCCCGCGTACCCGCCCGCAATGGGCGGGCCGGACATCGTGCAACCGATACCGCCCCTTGCTGAGAGACGCAAGGCGATCCTTGATAGCGCAGACCTATATGCGGCCGTGTCGCTCGTCACAACGCATAGCTCCACCGTCGACAAGCTCGCGGCATCGGAAGCGCTAATGGCGTGCGCTGATCTGCGACCGAAGAGCAAGCGCGAGCCCAGCCAGGCTGATGCGGCGCGGGAGCTGGCTGCGCGCTGCGCCAATATACGAAAAAACATGCGACGCGATGGCGCAGTAGAGAAAGCGATTGAACTCCGTGAGTCGGCTGAAGATGACGCGTCTCCTCTCGGTCGCCTGGCCGCGGTTTCGCAGCGTCTTCGTGGCAGCGCCCGATGGCAAGCAGGTGATTTCCTACTTGTCGACGACGCGTTGAAATCAAATGATTTAGTGCTGCTAAACGCAGCGATGAATGCGCTGCACACGCAACTCGACGACGGCTCACCCGATTCAAAGCTACGAGCGGAGGCGTTTTCGTACGCCGCTGACCTGGAGCTAAGGGCCGTTGGTCAACAGGCTGCATTCGATCGCCTAGCCAGTTGCGCAAACGCAGGCCGCTGCGCGGACGACTCCGCCGTTACGAATATCCAACGTGCAACAGCTATGTACGGAGCCCGCGAGCGATTCGAAATCGAGCGCTTGACGATGCAGTACCGTTCAGCGTTACAACGCGGCGATACGGCATCCAAGCTGTTAGCCGTGCGATAGGTCAAAACACGCCGGTCACTACTCCAGGCTTGCCTCAAATCAAGGCGGGACGCTGCTCGGCGCTGGTCGTCCGCTGCCCCAATTACCGTCCGCGCACGCGGCCAATGTCGCGGCTGGAGTATCACAGCAGAAGCACTGCTCTGCAGTTAGTTATAGCCGGCTGGGCGTAACTACCTCGCCCCCGCTCGAGCCGCGCGGCGCAGACAATCGATCAACTGGTCGCTGCTCGGTGTGGCGCGCCGCCTGCGCAAGGTGATCAGTCCCACGGCCGGCAGGTCGACCGGCACCTTGATCGACAGCACCTTGACCAGCGCCTCGTGCTCGAAATGGCGCGACACCGCGCGTGCCATGAATCCGATCGCCGAGCGCTGCCGCACGAAGGTCAACAGCGCGAGGAACGAGGCAGTCTCGATCAGGTCGCCCGGCGGCTGCAGCCCGTGGTGCAGGAACACCTGGTCGAGCTTGACCCGCAGCGACGCATACGGCGGCGGCATCACGCAGGGGAAGGCTGCGAGATCGCGCCACGTCGGATTCTTTTTCTGCGTCAGCGGGTGATCCGGCCGCGCGACCACCGTCATCGGCTCGTCGTACAGTGGCTCGGTCTCGAGGTCCGGCGCGGCATACCCGGGCTCGAGCCGCCCGACGAAGAGATCAAGCTCGCCGAGGCGCAGTTTCGGCAGCAGATGGGTCAGATCGCCCTCCTCGATCAGCACGGTCGTGTGCGGTGACCGAGCCTTGAGCAGTTCGATCGCGCGCGTCAGCAGCACCGGGGTTGCGACCACCATGGCCCCGACGCTGGTGCGGCCGGAGGCGCCGCTGGCGATCGCGCCAATCTCGTCGCGCGTGCGCTCATAGTCGGCAAGGACAGTGCGTGCAAAGCGCACGACGCTCTGTCCGTACAAGGTGGGTTCGGTGCCGCGCGTCGAACGATCGAACAGGGTCAACCCGAACATCGCCTCGATTTCCGCGAGCGCCTTCGAGACGGCCGGCTGTGTGACGGACAGGAACTCGGCGGCCCGTCCGAGGTGGCGAAACTCGTCGAGCGCGACCAGAAGCTGCAGGTGCCGCAGCTTCAGGCTGGAACGCAGCACGCGGTCGATCTTGCTCATAGGTCCTCCAGCCCTTCATAACCGTCCGGTTATGAAGCCTGTCCTCTTCTTCATTGGATTGCAACGGCGCAGCAGGGAACAATTCGCGCACTGCACCTCGACAAACAACGGAGACATCGCATGAAGACGCTCGAATCGATCGGCCGCCGCCAGTTTCTCGTCGGACTGGGCGGTCTTGGCGCCGCCGCTCTGGCGGCGCGGGCTGGAAGCGCGTTCGGCGCTGGATATCCAGAGCGGCCGATCGTGTTCATCTGTCCCTGGCCGGCTGGAGGCACGGCGGACCAGACGATGCGCGCCTTGTGCCAGGTGGCGGCCAAACAATTGGGCGGCACGATCGTTGTTGAGAACAAGCCCGGCGCGTCCGGCATGCTCGGCCTGAAGGCGCTGACCGTGGCGAAGCCAGACGGCTACACGATCGGCCAGATCCCGATCTCGGTGACGCGCTTTTCGCAGCTGGGCACCGTGCAGATCGACCCGCTGAAGGACCTGACGTACCTCGCACGCACGTCGGGCCAGACGTTCGGCATCGCTGTGATGGCGACATCTCCGTACAAGTCACTGAAGGAACTCGTCGCGGCCGCCAAGGCAGCGCCCGGAAAGATCACCTATGCGAGCGCCGGCGTAGGCGGCGCAACGCATGTCGGCATGGAAGAGTTCGCGATCGCGGGCGGCATCGAGTTCAATCACATTCCGTTCAAGGGCGGCGCGGAGGCGCTGCAGGCCGTGCTCGGCGGCCACGTCGATGTCCTCGCCGATTCGAGTTCGTGGGCGCCGCATGTGCGCGCCGGCAAGATGCGCCTGCTCGCGACATGGGGCGAGCAGCGCACAGTCGAGTTCAAGGACGTGCCGACACTCAAGGAGCTCGGATACAACGTGGTGGTCGACGCTCCCAACGGCGTCGGCGCGCCCAAGGGCCTCGAGCCGGCCGTCGCGGCCAAGTTGCGCGAGGCCTTCAAGGTCGCGGTCGCGAGCCCCGAATTCGCGGCCGCTTGCGCCAAGATCGATGCGCCGGTTATGTACCTCGACGCAGCCGACTACGAGAAGTACGTCGGCAACGTCTACAAGAAGGAGACGGTACTGATCGAGCGTCTGAAGCTCAAGGAACTGATTGCCAAGGGATAAGCAGTGGCGACCATCACCTCATCCCCGCTGATCCGGCTGCACGCGAAGGACAACATCCTGATCGCGCGCCAGCCGATAGGACTGGGGCAGGAACTGCCCGAGTTCGGCCTGCGCGTCCGTGCGCAGGTGCCGGCCGGCCACAAGATCGCAGCCCGTGCGATCGGCGACGGCGAGCCGGTGATCAAGTACGACACGGTGATCGGCTTCGCCGCACGCGATCTGGAGCCTGGCGAGCACGTGCACACGCATAACCTGCGCTTCGAGGAGTTCGAACGCGACCCCGAGTTCTGCGCGGATATCCGCCCGGTGCAGATGCTGCCAGCCGACCAGCAGGCACGCTTCATGGGAATCGTCCGCCCCGATGGGCGCATCGGAACGCGCAATTACATCGGCATTCTTTCGTCGGTGAACTGCTCGGCCACGGTGTCGCGCAAGATCGCCGAGTGGTTCACGCCGGAGCGCCTGGCGCGGTATCCGAACGTCGACGGCGTGGTCGCGTTCACGCACAACACCGGCTGCGGCATGTCGACACCGAGCCTGAACTTCGATGTCTTTCGCCGCACGCTCGCCGGCTATGCGCGCCATCCGAACCTGTATGCGGTGCTGATCGTCGGGCTCGGCTGCGAGCGCAACCAGATCGGCGACCTGCTTGCAAGCCAGCACCTGGAGCGCGGGCCGAAGCTCGTCACGATGAATATGCAGGAGGTTGGTGGCACGCGCGAGACGATCGCGGCGGGCGTCGAGGCGATCAACGCCATCCTGCCGCAGGCGAACGAGGTCACGCGCGAGCCGGTCAGCGCGCGCCACCTGACAATCGGGCTGCAATGCGGCGGTTCCGATGGGTTCTCGAGCATCAGCGCCAATCCGGCGCTCGGCGCCGCGATGGACATACTCGTGCGCCACGGCGGCACCGCGGTGCTCTCCGAAACACCGGAAATCTACGGCGTCGAGAACATGCTGACACGGCGCGCGATATCCGAGCAGGTCGGCAGGAAACTGCTCGAGCGCATCGAGTGGTGGAAAGAGTATTCGCGCGGCCAGAGCGGCCAGATGAACGGGGTCGTCGTCGCGGGCAACCAGGCCGGCGGCATCGCCAACATATTCGAGAAGTCGCTCGGCTCGGCGATGAAAGGCGGCACGACCCCGCTGCGCGCGGTCTACGAGTACGCCGAGCCAATCACCGAGCACGGTTTCGTCTTCATGGACTCACCGGGATTCGACCCCTGCTCGGCGACCGGCCAAATCGCCAGCGGTGCCAACATGATCTGCTTCACCACCGGACGCGGCTCGATGTTCGGCGCCAAGCCAGTGCCATCGATCAAGCTCGCCAGCAACACGCCGATGTTCCGCCGGCTCGAAGGCGACATGGACATCAACTGCGGCGTCATCGTCGACGGCGAGTCTTCGGTTGAGGAGACTGGTCAGCAGATCTTCGAGGAGATCCTGCGGGTCGCCTCGGGTCGCAGGACCAAGAGCGAGGAGCTGGGGCTCGGCGACAACGAATTCGTGCCGTGGCAACTCGGCATCGTCACCTGAGGCCACGATGACGAACTCCTTGAGCCTGGATCTGGCGTGTGGCGACCTGCTGCGGACGCAGAACTTCATCGGCGGCCGCTGGACAGATGCCGCGGCCGGCGATCGTTTTGATGTCGTCAATCCGGCCGATGAGAGCCGCATCACAAAGGTCGCCGACAGCCGTGCGGCCGATGCGCGCGACGCGCTGGAAGCCGCGCATGCGGCGTTCCCCGGATGGCGCGCCACCCCGGCGCGCGAGCGTGCCCAGCTGCTCAAACGCTGGCACGCGTTGATCGTGCAGCACCAGGATGACCTCGGTCGCCTGATCTCACGCGAACAGGGCAAGCCGTTTGCCGAAGGCCGTGGCGAGGTGCTGTACGCCGCGAGCTACGTCGAGTGGTTCGCCGAGGAAGCGACCCGCACCTACGGCGACGTGATTCCGGAGCCGGTGCGCGGACGCAAGATGATCGCGGTCAAGGAGCCGATCGGCGTGGTCGCGGCGATCACCCCGTGGAATTTTCCGGCCGCGATGATCGCGCGCAAGATCGCACCCGCGCTCGCGGTCGGCTGCACGGTCGTGTGCAAGCCGGCCGAGGACACGCCGCTGACCTCGCTGGCCCTCGTGCGTCTCGCTGAGGAAGCGGGGTTGCCCGCCGGGACATTGAACATCGTCACCGCGTCGCGCGAAAACGCTTCGCAGGTGGTCGATGTCTGGCTGGCGGACGCACGCGTGCGCAAGATTACGTTCACCGGCTCGACCCCGGTCGGCAAGCACCTCGCACGCGAATCGGCGCCGACGCTGAAGAAGCTTTCGCTCGAACTCGGCGGCAACGCACCGTTCATCGTGTTCGACGACGCCGACCTCGATGGCGCGGTCGGCGGCCTGATGGCCTCGAAGTTCCGCAATGGCGGACAGACCTGCGTGTGCCCGAATCGTGTCTACGTGCACGATGCCGTACACGACAAGTTCGTCGAAAAGCTGTCCGCGCGTGTCGCGGCACTGAAAGTCGGCCCGGCCACGGAGGCAGACGCCCAGATCGGTCCGATGATCAACTCGCGCGCGGTGGCGAAGATCGAGGCGCACCTAGCCGACGCGGTCGAGAAGGGCGCGCGGGTCGTCATCGGGGGCCGGCGGGTGCGCCAGGACGACGGCCCCAACTACGTTGCCCCTGCGGTGCTGGCGGGCGCGACGCCGGACATGCGGCTTGCGCAGGAAGAGACCTTCGGTCCGGTCGTTGCCGTGTTCCGCTTCAGCAGTGAGGAGGAAGTCATTGGGCTGGCCAACGACACGCCGTATGGCCTCGCCGCCTACTTCTACAGCAACGACATCGCGCGCGTATGGCGGGTCGCCGAGGCGCTGGAAGCCGGCGTGATCGGCATCAACGAAGGCGCGATCGCCGCTGAAGCGGCACCGTTTGGCGGAGTCAAGGAATCCGGCTACGGGCGCGAAGGGTCGCGCCACGGACTCGACGACTACACACACATCAAATATCTGTGCCAGGGCAACCTGGCGCGCGGGGCGGAGTGATGACAGGCAACCCATTCAAGGAAGCCCTTGCACGCAAGGAGCCATTGATCGGTCTCTGGCTCTCGCTTGCCAATGCCTACAGTGCGGAAGTCTGTGCCAGCAGCGGCTTTCAATGGATGCTGATCGACGGCGAGCATGCGCCGAACGACGTGCGCAGCATTCTGGCGCAGCTGCAGGCGGTGGCAGCCTATCCGGTCGCGCCGGTCGTCCGAGCAGTGGCCGGCGAGACTGCCTTGATCAAGCAGTTGCTCGATATCGGAGTGCAGAACCTGCTGGTGCCGATGGTCGACACCGCGGAGCAGGCGCAGGCGCTGGTTTCGGCGACTCGCTATCCACCGGGTGGTACGCGCGGCGTCGGCGCGGCGGTCGCGCGCGCGTCGCGCTGGGGCCTGCGGCGCGACTACCTCGGCAGCGCGGATGATGAAGTCTGCCTGCTGGTACAGGCGGAGTCGGCGACTGCGCTGCGCAACCTCGATGCCATCTGCGCCGTCGACGGCGTCGACGGTGTGTTCGTCGGCCCGGCCGATCTGGCCGCGTCGATGGGGCATCGTGGCAACCCGGCGCATTCCGACGTACGTGCGGCGATCGATGGCGCGATGCGCACGATTGTCGCGAGTGGCAAGGCGGCCGGCACGCTGACGTCCGACCTCGCGCTCGCGCGGCACTTCCTGGAGCTCGGCGCGACGTTTGTCGCGGTGGGCATCGACGTCACACTGCTCACTCAGGCCGCCCGCCGGCTGGCGGGCGACTTCGGCCTGAGTGTCGACGGCGCGATGGCCGCTGCCGCCGCGTCGGCTTACTAGCGATGAACACCTACAGAATCGCCTTGATCCCTGCCGACGGCATCGGCCCCGAAGTCATCGACGCCGGCTGGCACGTGCTGCAGGCTGCCGCGCGCAAACACGGATTTGCGCTGCAAGGCGAAACGTTTCCGTGGTCGTGCGCCTACTACCTCGAGACCGGGCGCATGATGCCGGCCGATGGCATCGATACGCTGCGTCAGTTCGATGCGATCTACCTTGGCGCGGTCGGTTGGCCGGCCAAGGTGCCGGACTCAGTTTCTCTGCACGAACTGCTGCTGCCGATCCGCAAGCAGTTCGACCTGTTCATCAACGCGCGCCCGCATCGGCTGCTCCCGGGTGTGCGCGGTCCGTTGCGCGCCGAGAAGTTCGACATCCTGTGTATCCGCGAGAACACCGAGGGCGAGTATTGCGGCGCCGGCGGCCGCACGCACATCGGCACAGCGGACGAAGTCGCAGTCGAGACGTCGATCTTCACGCGCAAGGGGGTGGAGCGCGTGCTGCGGTACGGCTTCGAGCAGGCGCGCAAGCGCTCGAGGAAACTCGCTTCCGTCACGAAGTCGAACGCGCAGAAACACACGATGGTGTTCTGGGACGAAGTGACCGATCAGCTGGCGCGCGAGTATCCCGACGTTGCCGTGACTCGTTATCACGTCGATGCGATGGCAGCGCGCTTCATCACCCAGCCCGAGTCGCTGGACGTGGTGGTTGCCTCGAACCTGTTCGGCGACATCCTGACCGACGTTGGCGCGGCGATCCAGGGCGGCCTCGGCTTCGCCGCATCGGCGAACGTAAATCCCGCCGGCGGCGTACCGTCGATGTTCGAGCCGGTGCATGGCTCAGCGCCCGACATCGCAGGGCGCGGCGTTGCCAATCCGATCGCCACGATCTGGGCGGGCTCGATGATGCTCGAGCATCTTGGCGAAACAACGGCGGCGCGCAACATCATGGACGCTGTCGAAACGGTCACGGGCCAGGGCCGTTTCACCACGCCCGACATGGGCGGCCAGGCGACCACGAGCCAGTTGGCCGCAACGATCGCGGAAGCTCTGTAGGCAGAAGACCGCTAGCGGCGAGACAGCTCAGCTGCACGCACCGCGCGCTGGTAGGCTCTCGTGGCCATGCCAGTCATGCAAGTCGAGTCGATCAACGCCGTGACCCTGGCGGTGCACGACATGCGTCGCTCGGTGCGCTTCTACTCCGCGCTCGAGTTCTCCGTGCGCTATGGCGGGGAGCAGGCCGCGTTCACTAGCCTCCACGCGGGCTCCGGATATCTCAACTTGATCGCCCAGCCGCCCGACCGCCGCTGGTCATGGTGGGGCCGCGTGATCTTTCATGTGTCCGACGTCGACGCGTTCTACCAGCGCGCGATCGAGCAGGGACTGACGCCAACTACCACGCCCAAAGATGCGCCGTGGGGCGAGCGGTACTTTCATATCAGCGACCCGGACGGCCATGAGCTGAGCTTTGCTCGCCCCAGCGAGTCTCCTCCAAGAGGCGGCAACGGCGGGTGTGGCTGAGTAGCGGTGACAGTCGCTTGCGCGCCAGCGCCGTCGACTACCCGCGGGACAGACTGCCTAAAATGGTTCCCGCAATACCGGAGGTACCCATGCCGACCTACCAATACCGATGCGAGAAGTGTGGCGATGTTTTCGAGCATGTCGAACACGTCGCCGAGCACGCTACCGCGCGTTTCCAGCCCGGAACTACTCCCCTGCGCTGCCCGAAGTGCAGCAGCGAGACGGTTCAGCACTACCCGACTCAGTTCTTTGCCAAAACTTCGCGAAAGAGCTGAACACCGCGCCCAAAGGCGCGTTCGCCGATGACGGCTAGAGTCGTGCGGCCGCGGGCGCGCCGCCGGTTTCCTTTCGTGCTCAAGGCTCGCTCAGTTTGGCCGCGTTGAAGTCGCCGCTGCCCAGGCGGCACGATGGGCCAGCGTGCCCGGTTCGGGAACGGTCCAGAAGTGGACTGAGCGGCCCTTTACTCGCAGCGTCTGTTCCGGCTGCCAGTCACCCATCTTGAAGTCATGAGAAACGATGCGCGTGCCGGGTCGCAGCTCGCGCAGCAGCCGCGGCAGCAGCTTGCGGTTCAACGTCGGCAGCAGGTAGAGCGTCACGATGGTGGCGTCGGAAAAGTCCGCCCTGAACAAATCCTCGTTGCGGAACTGCACGCGGCTGTCCACCTCGGCGATGCGTGCGTTCGCGCGCGCTTCGTCGATGCGTTCTTTGTCGATTTCGATGCCGACGGCGCGGTTCACGTTGTATCGCTGCACCGCGGCGATCGGGATGCGCCCATCGCCGGAACCGAGGTCATACAGGACGTCCCCCGGACCGGCGTTAGCCACCATCAGCATCGCATCGACGACTTCCCTCGGCGTCGGCACGTAGATGACATCGGGCGAGCGCGGGCGCGGCGCGGTGGACGCTGAGGGCGTGGCGTCGGAGCGGCCGACCGGCGGGGCGGTCGGCGCACTGCAGGCACTGGTGCTGGCAGCAAGTGCCAAAAACGCAAAAACAGGGAACGTGAGTGTCGGCATGGGCTCGGCCAGGAGGAATGTCGGATTCCCAATGGCAAGTTACGCGCCAACGCCGGCGTCGTCGGTCCGAACGAGGATGCTTAGCGTGCAGCCCCGCTCTTATACGTGCTCGTCGAACGAGCTGGGCGGCCCCTTCAACTTTGCCCCAGAATCTGCGCGCCCCACGGATTGTCGACCGCGATCAGCCAGCGGCCATCCCGCTGCCGTCGCAGAATGTCAGAGGATTCGCCTCCCATCGTGACGATTTGGCCGGACGGATCGGTACCGCGCAATGTCCAGCGACCGATGTACAGCGCAATGTCGTCAACTTCAACGACGTTCTGGGTCTCTGATCGGAGCGTCGGCTTGAGCTCGATGAACCGACCAAGCGCCAGACGTAACTCAGTCGAACCACGGGCAAGGTGGCCGGGTTGAGCGACCAGCACTGCATTCGGCTCGTAGAGCGCGAGCGCTGCCTCAATGTCGCCTCGATTGATCGCTTGAGCAAGTTGGTTTACAGCATCGATTGGTGTGGACACGGTTCTATGCCTCGGAGTGGGGTGTTCGCAACGTGGGCCGCCTAGCGTCCGCGTTGCGCGGGCCGCGGTGAAACCGAACCAAAAGTCGCACCGGGGCACACGGCCCTATGCGCGCGTTTCACGCCAAAGCATGAACGCAAGCGTAGCCGCAACTACACATGCGACAACACTTGCCCAGATCGGAATGGAGATGCCGTTCACAGTGACTTCCCACCCGAATGCGACGCGAAGCAATTGAAGAAACGCAACCAGGGAGAGAATGACGATTGCCACGGCGGTAAATGGTTTCAATCGCAACCTCCGCTAATTCTCGATCAACAGCGTCTAGGCGCCGCGGCCTAACGCTATCGCCAGGGTGTCGCGAGCCAGATCGCGACGACAGTCAACAGGGGCGCAAGAATATCAACGTAGAAAACCGGGCCTGCGTTTCCAGAGTTGAGGTTTCCCGTCTTGCGGATCTCCTGCGCATGTCCAACCGCGGCGCCAATGGAGAAGATCACCCCCGCAACGCAGGGACCCAGTGCATAGCCTGGCCCGAGCCATGGCGAAAGGATGCCGGCTGCGCCAATGCCCACCGTAGCCCAACCGAGTTCGCGTTGGAAACCACTCCCGGTCGGCCAGCCGATGTACTTCGCGATCCGGTCGGGCGTAATCAGATGCTGAAGCCCTGCGACAAAGGTCACCACTCCGTAGAATGCGGCGGCGAACCATAGCAATCCAATTGTCCCGATTGCTTCGGTCGACGCCGGCTCAGCGCGGGCGATCAGGTGGATGGCGGCACCTAACACAGGAACCGCGAGCGCAATAATCCAGAACATCATTCACCCCTTGCCCAGAGCGCGCCGTTTGTTGTCCCAACTCGATTCAATCTGCATTGCGGCTGCTGGTCGGCCGTTTCTGAATTACAACTCCTTGAACATGTTGATGTTCGTCGGCCGGTAGCCGCGCGCCTCATACAGTGCTCGGGCTCCAGTGTTATGGCCGAAGACGTGTAGCCCGATTCCGCACAGCCCGAGTTTGCGCGCCTCGTCTTCGACCGCCGCAAGCGCTCGGGTCGCGTGCCCGTGCCGCTGGCATTCCGGTCGAATTTGTATGTCGTAGATGTAGGCGACTCGCTTGCCTGCCTGCTCCTTCGCTGCTATCCACAAGCGTTCCCACCGTTCGCCCTTGATCATCGAGTATGTTGAACAAGTAGTTGTCGGGTGTCTGGCGTCCCTGTGGAAGTAATTCCAGCAGCGCCTTGCGCGAGAGTTCGAGCGCTTCCTCCTTGGCCCACTGCCCCGAGGCGACCTTGTCGGCTGCATAGGCAGGAACGGACGTAGCGAGAAAAGGCTCGTATTCGTCGTCGCGCATTGGCACGAGAACCGGCACCGCTTGCTCCGATCAGAAGGCCCGGAGCCACTTAGATGTGTCCGGTTTCAAGTGATTCTGACCGTCACGTCGATCGACCGCAATCGGCCGATTCTGTTGAAAAACTCCTTTTTCTGCCTCGATGAAAAAATCCGAGGCTCGTGAAGGCGACGAGAGTCAAAGAACACGGGGGACCGCGATGCCCCACGAAAAATTCAACCACGGTCCTCCTGGTGAACGTGAGCGCATCTACCAAGCGACATCCTTGATTGCACTGGCGTCAGATGGAATTTCGAGTCAGACCAGATTCCGAGTTTTTCAACAGAATCGGCCGATTCGAGCCAAAAGAAAAAAGCCGGCGCGAGGCCGGCCTTTTCGGAAACAGGTTTGCCTAATCGCGGCGCCGACGAACTACGGCCAACCCGGCGAGCGCGAGCCCCATCAGCGCCAAGGGACCGGGCTCCGGAACGACTTGCGTCTGCCTGTAGGTATTGGAAACGCTGAGCAGGTCGGAACCCGCGAGGACGCTGAAGTCCTCACTGATGTTGAGGGTGGTGGCCGACAGACCGACCCGCATTGACGCCGCACCCTCCACGCCGTTGAGGACACTCAGGCTGAAAACTTCGTCGCCCGTAACGTCCTTTGTCAGCGTCGATCCGCCGCCCGGGTTATCGGCGCCGGCGAACATGGCGCTGATCACGAAGTCCGGGTCGATCACCGAAATCGAGTAGTCGATCGACCAGTTACCCGCGAGGTCCGAGTTGTCGAAGCCGATGATCTGCATGACATGCGTACTGACGATCGGGCTACTGAACAACACTTGGACGGTAGCGTCCAAAGTGTTGGCCCCAATCGTCCACACTTTGTCAGCCTGGTCGCAAAAGCCGGCAGCTTCCCACTGGCCAATGGTTGTAATGGCCGAGCACGGGACTGCCATTGCTGTCCCGCTGGCAAGGGCCAACCCGCATCCTGTTATTACTGTTGTCAGTGCTGTTCGCAGATTCATCGTGGCCCCATTCGGTTCGGTTGGACAATAAGTACAATTTACATTCAAGCAGCAATCGTGCCTGCTCTGTTAATCGTTGCGAAACAACAACTTAACGCAAGGGGGTTTTCCTTCGGCGCGGCGCTGTAAAGCCGGTCGACGACAAGCAGCGTGCTTTCCGCGGAAGGTCGGCGATTGCGTGACCTGCTTTTTGTGGAGCGGCGTCGTACTTCAGTATCCCTTCAGTGATGAAGGCGCCGGAGTCGCCTGACTGATGTTGCTAGCGAAGGGCGGTTACCGGCCGAGACTGTCGTCACACGCGAGTTCGCACGGGGCGTAATACAGCCGAGGCGCAGCTCTGCCTTTCGGCGCTGTAGCCTGTCCCGATGGACTCTCTGATCGCCGCCGCCGCGCGCGCGCTCGTCGCCGGCGACGCGCTCGGCGCTCTCAAGCGCGTCGCCCTGCGCGACGACCCTCCGGCGCTCGCCCTGCGCGGCATCGCCATGGCCCAGCTCGGCGAGTACCCGCGCGCCCGCGGAGCTGCTCCGGCGCGCCGCGCGCGGCTTCGGCGCCCACGAAGAGCTGGCGCGCGCCCGCTGTGTCGTCGCAGAGGCCGAGGTGGCTCTCGCCATGCGCGACCTGGGCGCCTCGCCGCGCACACTTGCGGCTGCGTCGGCCACTCTCCATGCGCGCGGCGATCTCGCTAACGCGCTGCACGCACGGCTGATCGCGGTGCGCCGGCTACTTCTGCTCGGCCGCATCGAAGAAGCCGCATCCGCCCTGGCCCGGCTCGACGCGCGCTTCCTGCCACCGTCGCTGCTGGCCGTGGCCGAGTTGGCCGCGGCCGAGGTGGCGCTGCGCTCGCTGCGCACCGCACCGGCGCGGGCGGCGCTCGCGCGCGCCCACGAGGCGGCCGAACGCGCGCGCGTGCCCGCGCTCCTGGCCGAAGTCGCCGAGGCACGCGCCGCGCTCGATCGTCCGGCCGCGCGGAGCATCCACGCCGGCCATGAGCAGCCGCTGCGCCTCGACGAGATCGAAGCGCTGCTCGCCTCGAGCGCGCTGGTGGTTGATGCGTGCCGTCGCGGTCTGCGCGCCGGCGCCGCCTGGCGCCCGCTGGCGCGCCGGCCGGTGCTGTTCGAGTTGGCGCGCGCGCTCGCCGAGGCGTGGCCCGGCGACGTTGATCGGAACGCTCTGATCGCGCGCGCGTTCCGCACCCGCCACCCCAACGAGTCGCTCCGCGCGCGCCTGCGCGTCGAGATCGGCCGTTTGCGTGCGCTCGCCGCGCCGCTCGCGCGCGTCGAGGCGAGCGCGCGCGGCTTCGCGCTCACGCCGCGCGGCGAGCGCGCCGTCGTTGTGCTGGTGCCACCCATCGATGGCGATCAGGCGTCGCTGCTGGCGCTGCTCGCCGATGGCGCGGCCTGGTCGACCTCGTCCCTCGCGCTCGGCCTCGGGGCCAGTCAGCGCACGGTGCAGCGCGCACTCGTCGAGCTGGAGGCCGGCGGGCACGTGCGCTCGATCGGGCGCGCACGTGCGCAACGTTGGCTGGCACCGCCGCTAACGGGATTTACGACGAGCTTGTTGCTTCCTGCCGCGTTGCCGCTTGGGTAGTAGGGCTTGTGCCGATCGCCTCACGAACGGCATCGCGGTGACTCACAAATTCAACGGCGTCGTACTGATCACGCAGTTCTGGGGCGTTCCGGATTGGCAGCCCGTTCGATTCGCAGCAAAGGGGCAGGTCGGCGGCTGCCCCTGCGGGTTGCGGTAGCTGATCGTCACGGTGTCGCCCGCCGCGTTCAACTCCGCGCGGCAGATGTCGGCGATCGGATCGGCTGTGGTGCCAACGATCCGCGGGGTGATGTCCGTACTGGCGATCCGCTGGCCGGTCGCGGCGTCCTGCAGGAACAACCGGTACTCCTGTGCCGACGTGGGCGTCGCAAGCGGCAGCCGCGTCACGAGCAGCATCAGACTCTGATCCGCACTGAACCAGAATTGGTGCCAGTTGGTATCCACCAGGTTTTCAACGCGACCGGGAATGGCCGGCGCGCCGAGGTTCTGACTGAGGCCGAGGTTGAACCAAGACAACGCGGGCTCGACCATCACGCCGGTCTCGCTCACCAGCGGATGCAGGGCGACGCCGACGCATCCCGGCGGAGACGAAAACAGGTAGTACAGGGCCCGGATGCCTCCCGTGCTCGCTCCTCCCGGCGGCGCGGTAAAGGTCACGCCGGGATCGATGCGGGAGGGATCTGAGTCGATATCGCCGTAGGTGGCGCTCGCTACGGTGCCGCACGTCGAAGTCGCACCACTCGTCGTGGGTCGATACTCGAATACGCCAGGCGTGCGCGTGACTGTGAAGTTGACGTTGCGCGTCCGCGTGATTGCGCTCGGTGAGGTGGCGCGAACCTGCAGCGCGAGCGTGCCGGGCGGTGTGGCGACGGCGGACGTGCTGAGGTTCAACGTGGCAGTCGCGTTCGGTGCGGCTGGTGCCAGGCTGATCGCGAGCGGTGCGGCGGTGACACCCGCGGGCAGCGGATTGCCGCCGGGGCCGAGCAGTTCGACCGCGACGGTGCCGTTGAAATTGTTCTGTCCCTGCAGGTCGACCTGGTAGGTCGTGCCACTTCCCCACTGGACGCTGCGGCTTGCCGGCGTCACGTTCAGAGAAAAACTCGGTGCGCTGGCTGGAGGAGGCGGGGGAGTGCCGGGGCCAGGCGTCGGTTCGTCGAGCAGAAAACGATGCTCGTGGCCTGTCGTGTCGCCGGCACGGCCCGAGGTAAACCGGGCCTCGACCCTGAGTCGATGTTCGAGCACGCAGTAGGGATTGAAGAACAGCGAGCACGATCCGAACGGTGGCACCGGCACGACTGCGCTCGACGTTCCGCCGGCCGTCGGTGGTGGAGAAAAATTCGCGGTGATGTCCGTGCCGCCGCTCGTTGGATAGCCAAAGTTCGGATCGAGCGTCGCCCGAAAGGTGCTCACATCAGCACGCGGGTGAAACTCGACCGTGAACGTGACCGGGTCTTCGACCTCGACGGTCGGGCGCTGATCCGCAGCCGGCGGCGCGAGCACGCGAACCGACGTTGCACATCCGGTCAATATGAGTAGACAGAAGACCAGGAGCGTCGTGGCGACGCTCCTTGTGTGTGCGGGCTGTTTCATCGTTGCCACCTCGTTGCGATTGATTAAAGGTTCAATGCCAAACGCTGATCTGAGTTCCCTCGTCGCTCGGAACGGCGGCGCGTTGAGAACTCATTAGCTAATTCGGTTTGATCTGTGTCGACGGGCGTGAAAAGTCGACGGCGCGGAGGTGAAGAAGTCGGTAACCAGGCGACGGCAACCAACGAACGCGCAGCCAGCGCACGGTCCCGAGCGCGCTCGTTGAACTGGTGGCCGCCGGCGCGCGTCCGCTCGTTGGGGCGCGCACGCGAGAAGCGCTGGTGAAATCCAGCGCGGGCGCACTAGATGGAGAGCGAGCCCCCAACTGGCTTCAGCCAGCCAGCCTTGGCCATGATGGGGGGCAGGGCGGCGCGTGCGGCCTCGTAGCCCGCCTGGATCGCGCGGTCCTGCTCGTTGTTGGCCGACATGCGCGACACGCTGATAGCTGGCGCGATCAGAACGTCGGCCTCCGCCATTTCCGGCGCAGCTACCAGACAGGTCTGCGTGCGCATGACCCGGCTGATCACCGTGGGCGCGCCCAGTCCGTCGGCGCGCGGGCCTTCGCAGTAGATGTCCACCGCAATCACGAAGTCAGCCCCCATCGCGCGGGCGAACCGCACGGGTACCAGACTGGTGGCCCCGCCATCGATCAGATGGCCATTCTTGTAGTGCACCGGCACGGTGACGCCGGGGACCGCAGCCGACGCCTGAATAGCATTTCCCGCGGAGCCTTTGTCGAGCAGAACCGCCTTTTCGCTTTGCAGATCGGTTGCCACGGCGCCAAACCGAATGGGAAATTTCTCGATCGGGACGCCGGCGGTGACTGTGTCGATCCAGTTCGCCAGATTGTCGCCGCGCATGATGCCGCCGGAGCTTAGGGTCCAGTCCACGAGCGATGACAATTTGACGCTGCGTGCGGCTGACTCCAATTTGTTCGTGCCGTCATCCCGCTCGCATACGCCGCACCGACGACCGCGCCAGCCGACGTTCCAACGACGAGGTCAGGCCTAATGCCAGCTTCTTCGAAACGCGCGCAGTACGCCTATGTGCGCAATGCCACGCAAGCCTCCGCCACCCAGCACCAACGCCACCGTCGGTTTGGGTGCCTCGGTCGCTGCAACCGGAGCCAGGCGCTGGACCTCGGCAAGAAATCGCGGCGTCAAGTCCAGAGACGTCGCCCGCACGGGTGTTGCCGCAACCGTTGATCACCGTCGCGAGAAGGGCAACAGCAAGCACGACGATATACCTGGCCTTGATCGGCTTCATGACGTCTGTCCGAGCGAAGCCAGCGCCACCGCGTCGGCGCCCGCTGGAAAGCGAAGCTTCCCAGACACGTCGTTCGCGGCAAACCACACCGCCTCAGCCACGTCCGACTCGGTCGTCACCGCCGCGGGTTGCGCGAATGAAGCGAAGATTCGCTGCGCGAAGGGCGCGTACGCCTCGGGGATCACGCCGTCCATGCGCGATCCCGTGTTGCTCGTGAAGCGCGTGGTCGGCCCGTAGCCCGGCTCGACCAGCTTCACGCTCACGTTGAACGCCTCGAGCTCGAGCGCGAGCGATGCAGTGAACCCCGCAATTGCCATCTTGCTCGCGGTGTACACAGCCACCAACGGCATCGGCGCCAGCGTCGCGCTCGAAGTCACGTTCACCACCGCGCCCTTCCTTCGCGCGCGGAACTGCGGCAAAACCGCCTGCGTCATCGCCATCACGCCGAAGGTGTTGGTCTCGAACACCTCGCGCGCCGTGGCCATCGGCGTGGCCTCGAAGGCGCCGAAGAGCCCGATGCCCGCGTTGTTGACGAGCACGTCGATGCGCCCACTCGCCTCGAGTGCGGCGGTGATGCTCTCGGGCTTCGTCACGTCGAGCGCCAGCACGCAGCAGCCGCTCCGACCGCGCCAGGAGGTCTTCGCGCGGCGTTCGCATGGTGGCGATGACTTTCCAGCCCTGCGCATGGAAGTGGCGCGCGGTCTCAAGGCCGTAGCCGGAAGAGCAACCAGTGATGAGTACGGTTTTCATGAGGGTTTCCTTGGTGGTTTGTATGGTTGCCACGTTAGCCGCCGTGCGCAGGACTCTCTACAATGCAGAGTCCGTATTTCATTTGCGATCGTCCAGCAATGACCGACCCGCTCTCGGAAGTCATCACGCTGCTTCAGCCGCGCACCGTGTTCTCGAAACGCATCAGCGGCGCCGGCCGCTGGGGTGTCCGCTACTCGGACTTCGGCCAGCCGAGCTTCTGCGCCGTGCTCGAGGGGACCTGTCTTCTCGCCGTGGACGGGCACGAAGCCAGCAGGCTCGAGGCGGGCGACTTCGTGCTGCTGCCGGCGACGCCGGGTTTCACCATGTCGGGCTTCGAATCAGTAAGGCCCGAGCACATGGACCCGAAAGTGGCAGCCACGCAGGCGGGTGAAGTCCGCCACGGCGCGCGCGGCGGGCGCCCCGACGTGCGGTTGCTCGGCGGCTGGTTCGTCTTCGATTCGCCGGATTCGACGCTGCTGGTGTCGCTACTGCCGTCGTTGGTCCACGTGCGCGGCGTCGAGCGGCTTTCAGTACTGGTGCGGCTTGTCGGCGAGGAAGCAAGCGAACGGAGGTCAGGCCGCGATCTCGTGCTGACACGCCTGGTGGAGGTGCTGCTGATCGAAGCGCTGCGGGCGACGCCGGGTGAAGATGCCCCGCCAGGGCTGTTGCGCGGCCTGGCCGATGCGCGGCTCGCGCAGGCGATGCGGCAGATACACGCCGATCCCGCGCGCTCGTGGACGGTGGACCAGCTCGCGAAGAAGGCCGCGCTTTCGCGCTCGGCGTTCTTCGATCGCTTCACGCGCGCCGTGGGCCAGCCGCCGATGGAGTACCTGTTCGCCTGGCGCATGGCCGTCGCGAAGGATCTGCTTCGCCGCGAAGATCTTGGGATCGCGGAGATCGCTGAACGCGTCGGCTACGGCTCGGCGAGCACCTTCAGCACCGCGTTCAGCCGGCACGTGGGTCAGCCTCCGAGTCACTACGCGCGCGAGCGTTAGAACATCGCGTTGACTCTGACTGCCCGGGCCGTGCCGACCTGGTACGTGCTCGTTGGATTCACGACGAACTTGTTACTCCCCGCTGCGCTGCCGCTTGGGTAGATTGCTCTTAGGAGTTCATGCACCACTACAGCACCAAGTGGGCGATTTTTCTGATGAGTTTGAAGTCGCTGCTGGAAACCGGGAAAGGCGGCTCCCAACCCCGACGACATCAAGATCGACAACTGGAATTGAAGCACCACCGATTCGGTGAAGGCGGCAAATCGACCGATCGCCTATTCGACCGGCTGCGCGTTGCGCAGATCCAGCGTCACCGACCGATCGCCCTTGAGGTCAACGAGTTCATGCCACATGAGTCGTTTGTCGCCGACCTTCGCGTCACCAAGTACCCAATAGCGACCGTCCGGCAAGGCTGTCTGTGCGCGGCCGTTGGCATCAGTCGTTGCGACCCCAACGGTGTAAGGCTGCAATGCGCGAGCGCCTTTTTCGCAATCCGGAGTCCGATTGAGGCAGGCCCGCACCCAGTTTTGCAGGACCGAGGCGTACGGCGTCGACTTCAAGCCGCCGTGGATCAAGGCGACCTGAGGGTCCTGCTTCAATACAAGAAACTTGCGTCCGGCAGCGCTACTTTTTTCCGCGGACAGCGCGCCGACCGAAATCGCAAGCACGCCGCCCGCACCGGAGGAGGTGGAACGCGCGGAAGGCGCGGCAGCCCCCGTGGCGCTGGCCGCAGCCGCCGGTGTACGCGTGGAAGCACTGCTCGATGCGGCGCCAACCCGCACCAGAACGCATTTCTGGCTCGCCCAGTTGATGCGATCAGGGCCTTCGAAGTCGAACTCGATCAGCTTGAGTGTCGTCTTCGGCAGCACGACGACGTGCTTTGCATCACCGCGATACTCGACGCGGTCGAGTTCCTGCTCGCGCGTACGCTCGTCCATGCCGATCAGCCGGTCGGGACGGAACTCGAATACACCGCCGCCGAAGAGCGCCTCGCACAAGCCGCCTTTCGCCAATGCAGTGACGGCGCCGAACGGATCTGACGGATTCGGGCGCGTCGATGGCGGCCTCATCCACTTGCCAAGAAGCGGATTGCGGTCGGGCGGCAGCGCAGGTCGCTTCTCCCACATTGCCCGCGCAGCCGACGCCGCCTGTGCGCCCGTTGGGTCAGCGCCGTGCGCCCGTTGTGTCCCGCCGGAGGACCCCGGTGTCGCGGGGGGCGCGTAACTGCCGGGACTCTGCCCCGAAGGCGCATTGATTCGGCTTGACTCCTCCTGCTGGCGTCGCGCGTTCTCCTGCATGATCTGCTGCTGCCGCTGCTGCTCCTGGCGCTGCTGCTCCTGCTGCCGCCAGTATTCACGCTGCTGGCGCTCGTATTCCAGCTGCGCTGGCGTCTGCGCTGAGCTCAGTCCGACTGCGGCCGTGAGCGTCGTCCCAGCGAGAACACGAACGGCAGATCGAAAATGGCTTTTCATGAGGCCCTCAAGGAAAAGCTCGCTTCTTGCGATACCGCAGCGTGCGACATGAAGGTCAATGTAGTGAGCCCCTCGTTACCGTGCCGTTACTGCAGTCGGCCGGGCGCCATCAGAATTCAAGACAAGAAAAGTTGGAACTGGTTAAAGCCACTAAGGCTCGGCCGTGATCACCACGGCGAGCCGATTCCGATGACAACCAGTTCGTGTGGAGGTGCTGTTCATCGAAGCGCTCTTGCTTGGCATGCTTCTCGTCGCTTCGCTTGGCTTCGACTTCCGCCGGGTGGCAGTCGCTAGAACAGGACCTCGAAGCGATAGCCGCGGAAACTGAAGATGGCCGCTCTCAGCTTGATCTCCTCCAGCGAGAGCTCTTGCGTCAGGCGGTCCCTTTCCCGGTACAGCTGGCCATTGACGATCAGCGAGCGCGCGGTCGGATCTGCCGAATAGACATTGCCGCCGATCGCGAATGGCGGCAATGCCGCACGAATGTGCGGCGGCAGCTGTTCGCGTGAGTAGACGGGCGCCTCGGCCGGTGGCACGTTGCCGAGCACGTTGCCGAGCGTCGTCACCTGCGTGTCGCCCTTCGCGTCAGGGCGTGGGGCCTTGCGCTCTTCGGGCTGGCGCCAGGGGGCCGGCTCCGCGACTGCCTGCGCGTCGGTGGAAGCGGCGGCACGCGACGGTGAGGCGCTCACTGCGGCTGGCCTCGCCGGAGTGGCCTCGAGAAGGCTCGGCTGCGCGGGCGCCAGGCTCGTTGTCGCCGCGCTCGGGGCAGGCGCATTGCGCCCGATCATCACCCACGTCGCGGCCGCCATCAGGCCGAGTGCGACACCGATCGCGATCCACAGCCAGTTCGGACGCACCTTGGGCTTGGACAGTGATCCCACCGAGGCCGACACCACCGGCTGGGCGTGCAGGCTCGGCACCGAGCCGCGCTCGCGTTCCGCGTCTGCCTTGCGCAGGGCGTCGAGGATCAGTGACACAGCTATGTCGCCTTCTGCAGGCGCGGCTCGTCCACGCCGTTCGCGCGATTGAGCTGCATCAGCGTGATCGGTCCGGCGCTGCCGTCCGACGGCAACCCCTGGGCGAGCTGGAAGCGATGAATCCAGCTTTGCAGCTTGGCGTCGTCGAGCCGCGGACCGACCGGACCGGTGTCGCCCAGCGCAGTCGCGAGCTGCTGTGCGAGCCATTGCGCGGCGGGCCCTGAGCGGCTGTCCACGATAGTGCCCGCGTAGTTCGGCGGAGGCCGCCAAAAGGTCGAGAACTCCCCGCGCCAGTAGTCGGCCAGTACTAGGAGCGGCACGGTCTGCGTGACACCACCGATAGTCAGCGTCGCCGTGTCGTTCGACAGTCCCCGGATCATCACGTAAACAGAGCGGTTGGCTGCGTCGCGCAGCGTCAGCACGCCCGGACGGTCCAGCTGCCGGATCAGCGCCAGCGTCGCGTTGCCGGTGCGGTAGCAGCGGACCTGCTGCTTCTCCGCCGCCACGCAGGGATCGCCATCGCCCGGCGCGATGTTCCATAGGCGTGCCAGCGCCTGCCACGCTTCCTTGTCGGCACCGACGAGCGACGCAAAGCCCGTGCGCAGGTCGAAACTCGCCGGCTTCGCGGGCTCCGGCGCGGCGGCCACCGGCTCCACCGGCACCGGCGAAGGCGAGGGGGCGGGGACAACCGTGATCGGAGTGGGGACAGCCGCGACCGCCAGTTCGCCACGCGGCGCGCCGCGTTCGCCGCGCTCCAACGAGAGGCCGACCACTCCGACCAGCGTCGCGCCGACCGCCAGCCCGATGCCCACGAGGGCCGCTCGCTCGTAACGCGCGCGCCGGGCCTTGCCGAAATCGGCGGCATCCAGCGCTTCCTCGGCCGCCTTGTCGATGATGCGGCGATCGACGATGGGTTTGCTGTCCGCGTAGGCGCCAAGCAGCGCGCGATCGCACAGCAGGTTGATGCGGCGTGGCACGCCGCGCGAATAACGGAAGACGCGCCGCATCGCGCGCTGATCGAAGGGATTGGCCTGGCGCAATCCCGCGACGCCCAGGCGATGGCTGACGTAGTGCGCGGTCTCCTGCTCCGTGAGCGCTTCGAGGTGGTAGCGGGCGATCACGCGCTGTGCGAGCTGCTGCATGTCGGGCCGTGCCAGGATCGCGCGCAACTCCGGCTGCCCGATCAGGATGATCTGCAGCAGCTTGCGCTCATTGGTCTCGAGGTTGGTCAGAAGGCGCAGCTGCTCCAGCACGCGGACCGACAGGTTCTGCGCTTCGTCGATGATCAGCACGGTGTTCTGCCGCACGGCGTGCGTGCGCAGCAGGAACTCGTTCAGCGCGTCGACGTAGTCCTTGACGGTCGGCACGCCCGGCCCCTCGTGCCGGTACGGGATGCGGAGCTCCGCGCACACGGTCTTAAGCAGTTCCTCGACCGTCAGCTTCGGGTTGAAGATGTAGGCGACGTTGCAGCGCTCGGGCAGTTGCTCGAGGAAGCAGCGGCACACGGTGGTCTTGCCGGCGCCGACGTCGCCGGTCAGCAGCACGAAGCCGCCGCCGCCCTGCACGCCATAAAGCAGGTGCGCGAGGGCCTCGCGGTGCCGCTCACTCATGAAGAGGTAACGCGGATCCGGTGCGATCGAGAAGGGCCGTTGCTTCAGCCCGAAGTGGCGCTCGTACATCGCCGGCAAGGATACTGGCCTCGAGCCGGGCATGTTTGTGGAAGAAGACGCGCCTCCGGGCTGATGCGTAGATTGGTCTCCGAGTCGTTACGCGCGAGAGCGTTAGAACATCGCGTCGACTCTGACTGCCCGGGCCGTGCCGACCTGGTACGCGCTCGTTGGATTCACGACGAACTTGTTACTCCCTGCTGCGCTGCCGCTTGGGTAGATTGCTCTCACGGCGCCGTTCCGAAGTGCGCCACAAGGAGCCAGGGAATGACGAGCAAGTCAGGCAAAACAAGACCGCAAGCACCGTCGCGCGCGGCCGAAATCGTGCGTGAGTACGGTCCCTTCGCCGGCGCCGACCAGATCCACGGCGTCAGCCACGACGGCCGCCGCGTCTGGGCGGCCACCGGATCCAGGCTGATCGCCTTCGATCCCGCGAGTGGCGAGCTCGCGCGCACGCTCGACCGCGTTGGCGACGCCGGCACCGCCTTCGACGGCACGTATCTCTACCAGATCGCCGAAGCGCGCATTGACAAGATCGATCCCGCCACCGGAGACGTTGTGGCGTCGATCCCGGCGCCTGGCCACGGCAGCGATTCGGGCCTCGCCTGGGCCGAGGGCAGCCTGTGGGTGGGGCAGTACCGCGATCGCAAGATCCACCAGATCGATCCCGAGACCGGCGCCATCCTGCGCACCATCGAGTCCAACCGCTTCGTCACCGGCGTGACCTGGGTCGACGGCGAGTTGTGGCACGGCACCTGGGAAGGCGACGAGAGCGATATCCGCCGCATCGACCCGGAGAACGGCGCCGTGCTCGAGCGGCTGGAAATGCCGCGCGGCATCGGCGTCAGCGGGATGGAGTCCGACGGGGCAGACCTGTTTTATTGCGGCGGCGGACCGAGCGGAAAGGTCCGCGCCGTGCGACGCCCGAAAGGAGAGAGATCGTGAACGGCCGATGCGGTCGCGATGACGATCACGTCTTTGCCATGACGACGCGCGCAGTCGTTTGGATCGACCGGTAAGGAGAAACCATGGCTGACATCTTGCATAGAGTCGGAATCAAAGCGTCCCTTGATGAGGTCTACAAGGCACTGGCCACGCGTGAAGGCGTTGCCGCCTGGTGGACGAACTACACGCAAGGGGAAAGCAAAATCGGCGGCGTGCTCCAGTTCCGCTTTCGCGCCGGCGACTCCGAGATCGGCGGCTTCGAGATGAAGGTCCTTGAGCTTCAACCCGCCAAGCGTGTGCTATGGCAAGTGGTCGGCGGGCCGGAAGAGTAGATCGGCACCAAGATCAGTTTTGAGCTCAAGCAAGAGAGCGACTACGTCATCGTGCTCTTCAAACACCAGGGGTGGAGGGAGCCGGTCGAATTCATGCACCACTGCAGCACCAAGTGGGCGATTTTTCTGATGAGTTTGAAGTCGCTGCTGGAAACCGGGAAAGGTGCTCCCAACCCTGATGACATCAAGATCGACAACTGGAACTGAAGGAACACTCCGCCGCGTCGAGATAGGCCAGCGTGCGGTCGGCATGCGGCCGCGCTTCGAAAATCACCGCGATCATTGAGGCTCTCCGGGTGGCCGCCGGAACGTGCCGTCGACCGTTTCGACGAACGTGCGCTCCTCGCGCATGATCAGGCGCTTCGCTTGCGCAAACGCGAAGTTCTCGCGTCCTTCGGGGTCGACCTTAAGCCGTGCGCGGTACGTCTCGTATGCGGCGAGGCTCGGAAACGCGATCAGCCCCCAGGCGACGTTGTTCGTGCCCTCGTGCGGCAGGAAGTAGCCGACGAGGTCGCCGCCGCAGCGCGGGATGATCTGTCCCCAGCGTTGTGCGTATTCGCGGAATGCCTCGCGCTGGAATGGATCGATCTCGTAGCGGATGAAACAGGTGATGGCCATGCCCGGCTCTCGTTGCTGCCCGAGAACGAACGCATACGTGCTTGTGGCGTCGGAATGGTTCGACTACGATCGAACCATGAAAGACGGGCCCAACATCGTCGGAATCGCGGCGCTGATCGGCGATCACGCTCGCGCCGAAATCCTGACATCTCTGATGGGGGGCCACGCGCTGACCGCGACCGAGCTCGCGCAGGTCGCCGGCGTGACCAAGCAGACGGTCAGCACGCACCTCGCCAAGCTGCTCGACGCGCAGCTGCTGGCCGTGCAGAGCCAGGGGCGGCACCGCTACTTTCGCCTCGCGCAGCCCGACGTCGCGCAGCTGCTCGAAAGCCTGATGGGCGTCGCGTATCGCGTCGGCGCCGTCCGCGTGCGCGTCGAGCCCGCGCGAGCCTGCGCTGCGCAAGGCGCGCGTCTGCTACGACCACCTGGCGGGAGAGCTCGGCGTGTTCGTCTACGATAGCCTCGCGCAGCGGCGATTGCTGCGGACGCGGGACGAAGCGCTCGAACTCACGCCGGCGGGCCGGCGCTTCTGTGAGGATTTCGGGATCGACGTCGATGCGCTTGCAGGCAATCAACGCCCGCTATGCCGCGCGTGTCTCGACTGGAGCGTGCGGCGCAATCATCTCGCGGGTGCAGTCGGTGCGGCCGTTCTTGATCGTTGCCTGCCCTCGGCTGGGCGCGCCGTGCGAAGGACTCGCGGGTGGTCGCGTTTTCCGCGGCTGGCGAGCGTGCGTTGCGTGAACGCTTCGGCGAACGGGGTTAGATAACATGATGCCCACAACAGCGATGAATATGCGGCGGCTATTCGACGCGGCTCGCGCCGCGCTCAGTTGCTCAATGCGGGCTCGGGCAGGCGCGCCTTTCACTCCCGAATCGACGGTTATAGGCCACTAGTGTCGAAACTCACGGTCCTGAGCGAGCACGCGTGCTGGGGAGGCGTGCAGGGGTTCTATCGCCACGATTCGACGGCGATCGGACTGCCGATGCAGTTCGGCGTCTACCGGCCACCGCAGGCAAATGGCGCCGCGGTGCCAGCGCTCTTTTATCTAGCCGGGTTGACCTGCAACGAAGAGACCTTTGCCATCAAGGCGGGCGCGCAGCGATATGCGGCCGAACACGGTCTGATCATCGTTATGCCCGACACGAGTCCGCGTAACACCGGAATCGAAGCAGCGGACTCATCGTGGGACTTTGGCACGGCTGCCGGCTTTTACCTCGATGCGGTCCGACCGCCATGGAACCGTCACTGGAAGATGGAAACCTATGTGACCGAGGAACTTCCGACCGTCATTGAGGAGCACTTTCCGGTGCAGGGCGATCGGCTGGGCGTGTTCGGTCACTCGATGGGTGGCCACGGTGCATTGACGCTCGCGTTGCGGCATCCGAGCCGCTATCGCAGCGTCTCAGCATTCGCGCCGATTGCGGCACCGATGCGGGCTCCCTGGGGCATCAAGGCCTTCACGGGCTATCTCGGAGAGGACCACGCGCTGTGGCGGGAGCACGACGCTTCCGAACTGATCGCGCGCGGCGCTCGCATGCCCGATTGCCTAGCGGACCAGGGCATGGCGGACAAATTCCTTGCCGAGCAGCTTCACATTGAGGCGCTGGAGAGCGCGTGTGCGCATTCAGGCCAGCCGTTGACGCTCCGTCGCCACGCGGGCTACGACCACGGCTATTTTTTCATCGCGACCTTCGTCGCCGACCACCTCGCGCATCACGCCCGGTTTCTACTGTAGATGACGAGGTCCCCTCGGACAGAGGACCCGCTTTCGACCCATTGTCGACGTTGAGTGCTTGAGTCGCGGGCGAGCGGGCCGGGCTCCGCGAGCTTTCCGCGACCGGCCCGGGCAGTGGCTCAGTTAGCTTTTAGCGAGAAGCCTGGATCTGCCGACTCATGACAACGGCAAGCTAGGCGACGCTGTTTGACCGATTCTTGCGAAACTGCCACGCAAGCAAGAGCAAGCCCATTCCGAAAAGCAGCGGAGACGCCGGCTCCGGGACTGCCAGCACGTCCTTGTTTACCGTCTGGCCGCGGCTGACCAACTCTGCGCCGGCCGGCAACGTTACGTGAAACTGCAGCGTCATGGAGTAAGGCAGTAGATCTGCGACGTTGAACGGCCCGCCGTTATGGGCAAAGGAGAACGGCGCAATTGGGGCGACGATACCGAAGGAGTCGAGCAGGTTTCCGGGCGTGTCGTTTGGGTCTTCAGCACCTTGCTGATTGGTCGGGTCGTTCCACCACAGCAGCTCGACCGTCGAACCGGCGACGTCCTGAAACGTGCCGCTACCTGACACAAACGCGGTAAGCGATGCAGGCAGGAAGTCCGTCGCGCTCACAGTAACCAGAATATCCACCGCGACGTTATTGGTATTGATGACCTGCAAGGATGAACTGTTCAGTATGTTGGTCGTCGGCCCGTACGTCGCGATGTGCTGCGAGTTAAACGCCTGAACGCCATGATGATGATCTCGGCCACCCCCAGTTGGTTGACCGGGATTGCCATCCGGGATCACAACTCCGAAACCGCAGCCGAGGTTTTGATCGGAGGCACAGAAATTCGACCCGTTGATGGTTCCCGAAAGCAACAATGCGCATGGGCAGCCGGAGCCACCACCGCCATCAGACCGCCCATCGCGACGGCTGCAAAGTATTTCTTGCAATTTGGGCTCATCACTCGTCCTCTCCGTCGTCATGGCAAAAAGCCATCTATAAGCTTGTAAAGCATTCTTCGTACCAAACTTTTTTGTTCTGTTTATTCAAGCGGTTATCTCATGACCAGTTTGGGGCATGTCAAAAACCCCGACAAGAACAGTGGCGGACGTGCCGTAGGCCGCCTGATAGTACAACCGCCGTCCGAATGGCCGAAGGAACGGACTATTTCGTTGCTGCCCACGAGTCCCTTAGCGAAACGGCTAGATTGAACACCGGCCTCTCCCGCGTGTGATCCTTCAGATCCGCCACGAAGTACCCGTTTCTCTCGAACTGGAACTTATCGTCGGGCTTGGCATTCGCGAGTGAGGGCTCGACGAACGCACGCAGGATCTGCTTGCTGTTCTGGTTGATCAGCGCGCGGAAGTCGCCTTCGCCAGCGTCGGGGTGCGGGTCGGTGAACAGTCGATCGAACACGCGCACTTCGGCAGGGATGCTGGCGGCGACCGGCAACCAATGGATCGCGGTGCGGGTCTTGACGCTGTTCTGGCCGGGCGAGCCGCTCTTGGTTTCGGGCAGGTATTCGGCGTGCACGGCGGTGATTTCGCCCGCTGCGTTCTTCTCGACGCTCGTCGCGCGGATCACGTAGGCGTAGCGCAGCCGCACCGGTTGCCCCGGCGCTCCGTGCTTGCCGAGCGCGAGGCGGAAGTAGTCGGCCGGCGCGCTTTCCATGAAGTCGTCGGCCTCGATCCACAGTTCACGTGCGAACTGGATCGTTCGCGTGCCGAGTTCCGCGTGCTGCGGGTGCACCGGCAGCAGCACGTCCTCGGTCTGGCCGGCCGGGTAGTTGTCGAGCACGAGCTTCAGGGGCTTCAGCACCGCGGTAGCGCGCGGCGCGCGCGCCTCGAGGTCGTCGCGCAGCGCCTGTTCGAGCAGGCTGTAGTCGATCCACTGCGGGCTCTTGCTGACGCCCGTGCGGTCGGCAAAGAGCTGCAGGCTCTGCGGCGTGTAGCCGCGACGGCGCAGCCCGACGATAGTGGGCATGCGCGGGTCGTCCCACCCGTCGACGTGCTTCTCCTCGACGAGCTGGATCAGCTTGCGCTTGCTCATCACCACATAGGTGAGGTTGAGCCGGTTGAACTCGTACTGGTGCGGCAGCAGAAACGGGTTGGCCTTGTGCTCGTCCAGCGCCGATTGCAGCAGCGGCGTGAAGCACTCTGTGTGTTCGAGCAGCAGCTTGAAGAATTCATCGGCGTCCTGCGCGGCGAGATCCGGGTTCTTGCTCCAACTCGCGAACATCGCTTCGGCGCGCCGCTCGTAGCGGCTGGCGCCGAGCTTGTCGCGCTTTTCCTCGACGACGTTGCGGCAGTGGAGTGCGAACTCGCGCTTGGCTTCGATGCCGGCGTCACGGATATCTTCCAGCGCGGCACGCGCAGCTTCGTACTGCGGACGCCGCAGTTGCGGCGCGATGCGCTCCAGCACCCAGTCGTAGAACGGCCGCTGGTCCTCGAACTCGAGCGTGCAGATCGAGTGGGTGATGTTCTCCAGCGCGTCCTCGATCGGATGCGCATAGGCGTACATCGGGTAGACCTTCCACGCGTCGCCGGTCATGTGGTGCTCGGCAAAGCGGATGCGATAGATCGCCGGGTCGCGCATGTTGATGTTGGGCGACGCCATGTCGATCTTGGCGCGCAGGATCATGCTGCCTTCGGCGTGCCGGCCGGCGCGCATCTCGCGGAACAGGCGCAGCGATTCCTGTTTCGGCCGGTCGCGAAATGGCGAATTCGTGCCGGCCTGGGTCAGCGTGCCGCGCGTCTCGCGCGTCTCGTCGGCGCTCTGCTCGTCGACGTACGCATAGCCCGTCTCGATCAGGTACTCGGCAAAGCGATACATGTCCTCGAAATAATCGCTCGCGTGGTACAGGTTGCTCTCGCCGCCATGCTGCCAGTCGAAGCCGATCCAGCGCACGGTGTCGAGGATGCCGTCGACGAACTCCTGGTCTTCCTTGACCGGGTTGGTGTCGTCGAAGCGCATGTGGCAGCGCCCGCCGAAGTCGCGTGCCAGCCCAAAGTTCAGGCAGATGCTTTTGGCGTGGCCGATGTGCAGATACCCGTTGGGCTCCGGCGGAAAGCGTGTGCGGATCTTGGCCGGATCGGTCGGGGCTTTGGCGTGCAAGTCGTAGACGCCGGGCTTGCCGGCCCACTGGCGCGGCTCGTAGGTACCGCGTGCGAGGTCGGCCGCGATCTGGTTGCGGATGAAGTTGGTCGGCGTGGCCGTCTTGGCGGGATGCGGCTTCGCGGGCGGCTTCTTAGGCTTGTCGGGTTCCATGCAGCCGTGGATTGTATCCACGGCTGCTGCACTGCCACGAGAACGATGTGCGTTTTTTGCGCTCAACGCGCTGCGGCTTGCACCTTCGGCAGCGGCTCAAGGTACATCGATGCCGCTCGCGCGCCGATCTTGCGTCCCAGCGCGAGACCGTCTTCGCACGCAGTACGGAAGTGGATGCCCGCATAGACCCGGGAGTCGGCGCTTTCACGCGCCGCCTGCGAGAAGCTCGTGAAGGATCGCTTGATGTTGGCGAAGGGAGGACCGCTCGTGAGAGAAACAGGTATCTGGTCGGTGCCCAGCACGCTCGCGAGCACGACTGCCGCCGCGCCGCTGAAGATGCTTTGCGTGGAGGGGTAGTCGGAGACCGCGGGCGTGTTCTGCAGGCTGTTCCAGGACGCGTCCGCGACCGTTGCGTCGTTGCCGTCGGTGTCCGCCTCGCGGATCGCGGTGACCGGACGCCAGAGGTCGTACACGTAGCGGATCTTGAAGCCGGAGATGAAGCCATCGGCCATCGCAAACGAAACGAGGCCCAAAAGGCGAGCGCTGTCCCACGGATCAAGACTGCGTGCTTCGGCCGCGGCCCGAGTGATCCGATACCAGGCCGACGGTCCCTCGAACCAGAAGCGCGCAATTTCGACCTGCTCCGGAGTTCGCACCGTGCTGACTTGCCCGCCGATGTTCTTCACTTCGTTGAAGTCGCGCGCGTAGGCCGCGCTGTTCAACGCCGGCGGTCCGGGCAGCCAGAACTGGGACGACGAGAGCAAGGTGAAAGGCGTGACGTTACCCCAGCCAGGAAGGGTCGAAGCGGCAAGGCCCGGCGCTAGTTTCGGATCCTTGATCGGCGGGTTGGGCGGGTCGGGGTTGGGATGCGGGCGCCACCGGCCGGGAGCGGTCGACGGGGTGTACGGCGCACTCTTTGTCGCACCGTCGTCCTTTCGCAGCGCCAGCATCGCTTCGCCCGCTGCGGTGCCGACTGCGACGCCGCGCGTCCGGGCGGTTTCGTCCGCCACCGCACTCAGCGCCGCCTTGTAGGCCGCCTCGACCTGCGCAAGGGCTTCCGCTTTCTGAGGCGGCGCGCCGAAGCTGGGGATGACGCCGGCCAGCACCGTGTAGGAGGCGGCTGCAACCGCGGCATCGGGCGAAGCGCCCGCTTGCCCGAGGCCTTCGAAGTAGTAGGGCGCGTAGCGCGGCGTGACTGCGTTCAGCGCGTCATGCACCGCACCCTGGACCATCGCGATGGTCCGCGTAGTCTGGATAGGGTTCTGTCCGTTTGCGGCTGCCGCCTTCGCCGCGGTTTCGTTCCACTTGAGAACTTCGTTGGCGGCTACAGGCTGAAGGCATGCCGTCACGAGCAGGATGGCGGCCAGCGCGCCAAATAGCCCCTCGCTTCCGAGCATCCTGCGAGACGATTTCCACATGACGATCTCCTCCCAGAGTTGAATTCGCGGTCGTGCAACGCTTGGACGAGCGCAGCGTCGCAGATACAGCAGGGCGCCGAGGGTGCGCCGGTTCTGTGGCGATGGCAATACCGAGATCAATGGGGTACGGCTAACCGATAGGAGAGGAGGGGCGCCTCACCGAGGCGCCCCGTGCTGCAGTTTCAAGCCGGCACTCAGGCGCCGACCACTTCCAGCGGCGACGCCGCAAGTTCCTGGAGGACCTGCTCGCGGGTCTTCGGGAACTTCTCGTTCGCGGCCAGCGCCTCGTCCAGCCAGTGCTCGACATACGCCTCGTACTCGCTGCGCGGGAACTGAGGCTGGTCGGCATTCATCGACTGCGGAAACAGCTCTTCGAAGTCGCCGGAAGGTGCATCGGCGTTGGCCGCGAAGGGCACACCGAATGCTGTAAAGGCAACCACTACTGCAAGTTTGCGGACGTTCATTTTGTACTCCAGTTGATCAGGTGAGCGGGCCTCGCGACCCGTTCGAATCGAAGGATTCGATGGAGAAGACTTTAGGTGTCGTCCGCGTTGCCTCGCTATGGACCAAGCACGGTCCGCGCGGCCGCTTCGGCCGTGATAAAGCTGCCGAAGATTCACGCCTTCGTCGAGCAGCTACTCGCGAAGCCGGCCCCGCGCCGGTCCGGACTAGCGGCCTTGCGCGTGAATCGCGAGGATGTCGTAGACCGCAGTATTGAATGGCGTCGGCACACCCAGCTTTTCGCCGCGGCGGCTGACGTCGCCGCTCAGCCACTCGACCTCGAGACGATTGCCGCGCTCCAGGTCGTTGTGCATCGAGGTGGTCATGCTCTCGGGTAGCTGATCGCAGAAGCGCAGCCTGTCTGCGGCGAAGTCGGGGGCGAGGTGCACTCCTTGCGCGATTGCGACGTCGACGACTTCCTGCATCAGCCTGGCCAGTAGATTGCGCGAATGCGGGTTGGAGCGCACCTTTCCGAGCGGGCAGCGCGTCGTGGAAGTCGCGGCCGACATCCCGACCAGCAGGACGAACTTCTCCCAGATCGTCTTGCGGATGTCGCCACTGATTTCCGCGTCGATCCCCGCGCGCTGGCACGCCTGAAGGAAGCGCTGCGCGCGCTCGGACGTTTGACCGTCATACTCGCCGAAGACGATCCTCTGCATCGTGCCCGTGTGTTCGATGACGCCCGGCTCCGCGATCGTCGCCGCGATGTAGCAGACGCCACCGAGCACTGCGTGCTTTCCGAGCGCTTCCGTCAGGATGTCGTCCTTGATTACGCCGTTCTGCAGAGAAATCACTGCGGTGTCCTTGCCGATTAGCGGAAGCATCGCGGCGGCGGCGGACTCCGTATCCCAGAGCTTCACGCCGAAGAGCGCCACGTCGACGACGCCCACCGCGCTGGGGTCGGCGGTGGCCTGCACGTCCGTCAGATGGATGTCGCCCAGTGGGCTTCTGACCTTCAGGCCGTTGGCCTCGATGGCCGCGAGGTGGGCTCCACGGGCGACGAACTTCACCTCGTTGCTCTGGGCGAGCTTCGCGCCGAAATAACCACCCACCCCGCCCGTTCCCATCACAGCGATCTTCACTTCTCCTCCGATCGAACGGTCACGGCAGTCTCCAGCGCTACCTGTACCGCGCCGCGGTGATGAATTGGCTGAAGGTTTCGCACCACACGATCACGGCGCTGTACCTGGCCGGGTCGACGCCCGCGGGGACGGGGACGATGAAGTTGTCGAAGGTTTTGACGTCGCCCACGCGCGCCATCTTTGGCTTCAGGCGCAGGAAGTCGGCCTCGGTCTCGACGAACTCGGGCGAGAGGTAGAGCTTGTAGTCGGGGCCGGGAGCGAGCTTGCCCATGAGGGCGATCGCCTTGCTGCCGACCGTCACGCTGCCCTCGCCCCAGTGCAGCGAGTCGCTGTCCTTGAGGTCGCGCCGGAACTCGCCCTCGAACGCGGTTGCCTGAGCGGCCGCGGCGACTTCGGCGGCGCTCGGCGCCCCGGGCGCGGTGAGGATCGGCAACAGGTAGACGCCGAGCGCGAACCCGGCAAGGCCGAAGAGGGCGTGCGAGGCGGCGAGCAGGAGGATCTTGCGCATCGGTTACCTCACGGTTCCAGGGGCTTGAGCTGTCCGAGCAGCGTCGGCACAAGCTCGGTCACCGTCGGATGGATATGCACCGCGCGCTGGATGGTGGTGTAGGGCTTGCCCGCGTACATGACGTCGAGCAGGCTGTGCACGATCTCGTCGCCGTTGAGTCCCAGGATCGCCGCGCCGAGCAGCTCCTTCGAGTCGGCATCGACCAGCACCTTCATGAATCCCTGCATCTCGCCCGCCTCGCGCGCGCGGCCGATACGGGTCATCGGCATCTTGCCGGCGAGGATGCGGCGGCCGCTCCTTCGCGCTTCCTCCTCATTCATGCCGACGCGGCCGAGTGGCGGGTCGATGAAGAGCGCGTAGCACGGGATGCGGTCGGAGATCTTGCGCGGATCGTTGTCGAACAGGTTCGCGGCGACGATTTCGTAGTCGTTCCACGAGGTGTGGGTGAAGGCGCCGCGGCCGTTGGCGTCGCCCATCGCCCAGACGCCCTCGGCGCTGGTGTGGCAGGCATCGTCCACCTTGACGAAGCCGCGCGCATCGGTCTCGATGCCGGCTTCCTTCAGGCCCAAGTCGTGCGTGTTCGGCGCGCGCCCGACCGCAAGCAGCAGGTGACTGCCCTGCGCCACGGGTTCCCCGCCCTTGCATTCCAGTCGGACCAGAATCTGGCCGTCCTCTCTGGCGAGCGCCATGCACTCCGCGTCCGTGCGGATCACCACAGCCTCACGTTCGAGGATCTCGCGGATCCCGACGGCGACATCGTTGTCCTCGCGCGGCAGGAGCTTCGCCATCTTCTCGACCACGGTGACCTGAGCGCCGAAGCGCCGGTACATCTGCGCGAACTCGAGGCCGATATAGCTGCCGCCGATGATGAGGAGATGCTCGGGCACGAAGTCCACGTCCATCATCGTGGTGTTGGTGAGGAAAGGCACGTCCTTCACGCCCGGCATGTCGGGCACGAGCGCGCGGCCGCCGACGTTGAGGAAAATGCGCTCGGCCTGGAGCTGCCGGCCGCCCACGGCGAGGGTGCGCGGCGCGGTGAAACGCGCGTGGCCTTCGATCAGGCTGACGTTTTTCATGCCGCCGACCCAGCTGGCGAGGCTCTGACGCGAGTGGCCCACCACGCCGTCTTTGCGCGCCTTCACCGCAGGCATGTCGACGCGGACCTCGCCCGCGCTGAAGCCGTACTCGGCGCCGCGGCGCGCGACGTGCACCGCGCGCGCAGATGCAACCAAAGTCTTCGTCGGAATGCAGCCGTCGTTCACGCAGGTGCCGCCGAGCCGGCGCCGCTCGATGAGCGCGGTCTTGAGCCCCTCCCGGTCGAGGCGCGCGGCAAGCGCCGGTCCGGCCTGGCCGGCGCCGACGACGATCGCATCGAAGCGTTCCGTCATGTTTTCGCTGCCAACTGGGTGTGTCTCATCGGAATTCTCCTTTCGTTCGGGGATCGATATCGCGTTCAGACGTGCTCGATCACGCCTTCGATCGGGTCGGTCGGCGCCTTCCACGGTGCGCGCTCGACCATGCGCATCGTTGCGGCATACCCGGCCTCGCGGCGCGTCCGCACTCCCGCCGGCGTGAAGTCGATGTCCTTCGTATAGTCCTCGCCTTCGAGCCGTGGCGCCAGCAGGTGCGCGACATGCATCGTTGTTTTGCACCCCCACGAGGCGAGTTCCTGCACATGTGGGTTGGATTGCCGGTCCGGCGGTAGCTCGTTGGTGAGCTGCTGGATCACGTGGCGCAACCGATGCAGCTGTTTCTGCCGGGCGATGTGACTATCGGCGCGGCTGGCGTACTGGATGTCCTTCTGCCGCGCGATCACTTGCCAGATCGACTCGGGCTCGGGCCCGGTCTGGTGCCAGACATTGACCGCGAAGATCAGCGAATCGCGGCGCGGCTTGTCGTCCAATACCGCCTCGATCGGCGTGTTGGAGTAGATGCCGCCGTCCCAATACGGCTGTCCCTCGATCCGCACCGCCGGAAAAGCCGGCGGCAATGCGCCCGAGGCCATCACATGCTCGACGCAGAGGAGTTCCTTGCGGCTGTCGAAGTAGCGCATTGCGCCGGTGCAGGCGTTGACCGCACCGACCGTCAGCCGCATCGCACTGTCGCTGAGCGACGCGAAGTTGACCAGCGTGCTCAGGGTATGGCGCAGAGGCTCAATGCTGTAGTAGCCGGCGGCCTCGGCGCCGACGTATGCGTGCGTGCCGCGCAAAGCGGCGACGTTGGGCTCGAAGAACGCGGGGATGCCGCGCATCAGTGTCGTCATGTTGGACAGCAGGTTGCCGAATCCGAGCCAATCGAGAGGATCGGCGGCGAACGCAGGCAGCTCGACATGGCGCCAGAAGGCGTTGAGCCGGTCCATGCGATCGACCGGCCGATTGCCCGCGATCACAGCGGCATTGATCGCCCCGATCGACGTGCCGATCACCCAATCGGGCTCGATGCCCGCATCGTGCAGCGCCTCGTAGACGCCCACCTGGTAGGCGCCGAGGGCGCCGCCACCCTGCAGTACCAGCACGACCTGGCCGGGCAGGCCATGGCGTCCCGGCCGCGGCGCGGCGCGCACGGCTTTGGCGGCTGCCTGCCGGCGGGAGTTGGCGCGTGCCTTTGGCATGACCTGATGCTCTGGAGATCGTGACATCAGCATCGGTCGGTTGGAGCCCGGTTGCAATTACATGACCTTGTCCACCGCCGTCGTCGGCGCGCGATCCGCGCGGGACGCTGGGAAGGCCAAACGGCGGCAGCCGCTACACTTTTGTCATCAAGGCTTAACGCTTCCGACACAGGTGACTGCCCTCGATGCCGCGCTTGCGGCGGTTGCGCCCGCCCCCGAACTGCCGTGGCGGCTGGCGGAGATCGACCTTTCGCGCATCGACCGGGCGCGGGTGTGCAACGACGAGACGCTGTTCTTCGTGCTCGCGACCTCGGCGCTGGTCGAGGCGGCCACCCAGCACTACGCATCGAACCTGATCGAGTACTACGCCGGCGACGCCGAGCTCGCGACCTGGCTGCGCTCGCAATGGCAGCCGGAGGAACTGCAGCACGGCGCTGCGTTGCGCGCCTACGTCGAGGCGGTGTGGCCGGAGTTCAGCTGGCAGCGCGCGTTCGGCGGCTTTTACCCGGAATACGCCGCGGCGTGCACGCAAGAGGAGCTGGAGCCGTCGCGTGCGCTGGAGATGGCGGCTCGCTGCGTGGTCGAGACCGGTACCGCGACGCTGTATCAGACGATCCACGACTACAGTGACGAGCCGGTGCTGCGCGAGATCACCGCGCACCTGAAGAGCGACGAAGTGCGCCACTACTCGTACTTTCACGACGCCTACCGGCACTACTGCGCGGCGCACGGCCGGCCTCCGCGCTGGAAGGTGGCGCGCGCGGTGCTGCGGCGCGTGCTCGAGGCGTTCGACGACGACGGTGACATCGCGTTCCGGCACGCCTGGAACGGTCGCTACCCGGACCGCAGTTGCACGCCCGCGGACTACAAGGCATTCCAGCGCGCAATGCGCGAACGCATCACGCCATGCATGCCGGTCGCGATGTCGACCAAGATGCTGCTGAAGCCGCTCGCGCTATCGCCTCGCATGCAGGGATGGGCGGTGGCGCTGATCAGCGCGATCGTGCGCCGGGCGGCCGGCCGGCCAGCCGCGGCTTCTGCCTGAGGGTCGATCGCGCGGAACGCCGGGGCCGGCGCGATTGATACGACGATGGGCAGTCCGGAACAGCCGCTTCTGTCAAATTTCAACCGTAACAAACGAGCTCGCATCCGTTTCGCAGCCAGCCGCGTAAGTCTCGGTGTTCTTAACCAACGGAGAGCACCTTTCATGGACACGCCCTTGCACATCGTCTCACTCACGTCGTTTGCCGCCCTGCTCGTCGCCTGTGCGAGCTCACCCTACCCCGCTGCGCCCACCGTCTCTCCTTCGCTCCAGGCACCGGCCGGTTCGACGCTCTACCTTGAAACGCTTGCGTCTGGAGTGCAGATCTACGAGTGCTCGCGCAAACCCGATTCAACTTACGAGTGGGCCTTCAAGGCTCCCGAGGCAACGCTCACGGCGCGATCCGGACAGCCGCTTGGCAAGCATTACGCCGGGCCTACCTGGGAGGCGCTCGATGGCAGCACGACGGTCGGTGAGGTCAAGGCGCGAGAGCCGGCCCCATCACCCTCCGCGATTCCTTGGCTGCTGCTTGCCGCAAAGTCGAACTCCGGACGTCGGCACCTTCGCCGGCGCCAAGTTCGTCCAGCGCGTCGCCACGGTCGGAGGTGTGGCCCCGACCGGAGGTTGCAATGAGTCAACGATCAAGAAGGAGGCTCGGGTTCCTTACTCGGCTTCATACTTCTTCTACCGCTAACAGACCTTCATGCAAGAGGAAAACGCCATGACGACAGTTTCATCTGTTGCCGATGCCGTCACCGAACTCGGCGGCACGTTTTCTGGGCAACTACTGCGGCCGGCGGATGCCGGCTACGAGGAGGCAAGGAAAGTCCACAACGGTCTGGTCGACAAGCGTCCGGCATTGATTGCCTGCTGCCGCGGCGTGGCCGACGTCGTCGACGCCGTCAACCTCGCACGCAAGCTTGGTCTGGAAGTCGCCGTGCGTGGTGGCGGGCACAACGTGGCGGGCCGCGCGACGGTCGATGGCGGCCTGATGATCGACTTGTCGCCGATGAAAGGAATCGCGGTCGACGCGAAGGCGCGCACGGCACGTGTGCAGGGCGGCGTCACCTGGGCCGAACTCAACCGCGAGACGCAACTGCACGGGCTGGCGGTCACCGGCGGCGTGGTCTCCAGCACAGGTGTGGCTGGGCTCACGCTGGGCGGTGGACTGGGCTGGTTGATGGGCAAACACGGACTCGCGCTCGACAATCTTCGCGCCGTCGAACTCGTCACCGCGGACGGCCGGGTGCTGCGGGCAAGCAAGGATGAGGAGCCCGACCTGTTCTGGGCCCTTCGCGGAGGAGGCGGCAACTTCGGCGTCGCGACTTCGTTCGAGTTTCAGCTGCATCCGGTGGGACCCATGATCACCGGTGGCCTGGTTGCGCACCCGTTCGAGCGCGCGCGCGACGTGCTGAGGTACTACCGCGATTTCACGAAATCGCTCCCAGACGAGCTCACTGTGTTCGGCGGCCTCATTCACGCGCCCGACGGCTCAGGTGCGAAGCTGGCCGCGATGGTGACGGGTCACTGTGGCCCGCTCGCCGCCGGCGAGGCGGCCGTGCAGCCGCTCAAGCAATTCGGTCCGCCGGCGATGGATGCCATCGGTCCGATGCCTTACTCCCAGCTCAACGGGATGCTCGACGCCGCCTATCCGAAGGGGGCGCTCAACTACTGGAAGTCGAGCTTCCTGACCCAATTGAGCGATGCGGCCATCGACAAGATGATCGAGTGCTTCGCCCGTTGCCCCACCCCGATGGGGCAGATACTCCTCGAACACTTCCATGGTGCCGCCACGCGGGTCAAGGTCGGTGACACCGCCTTTCCGCACCGCGCCGATGGCTACAACTTCCTCGTTCTGTGCGAATGGATGGACCCTGCCATGACCGATCAGTGCATCGCGTGGGCGCGCGAAACGTATGCCGCGATGCAGCCCTTCATGGCGGCGGGTCGCTATGTGAATTACCTGGCCGACGACGAGGCGGGTGATCCGGTCGCCGCGGCGTACGGGACCAACTACAAGCGGCTGCAGCAGCTCAAGTCGAAGTACGACCCGGGCAACTTCTTCCACATGAACCAGAACATCCATCCCTTGCCCTGAGGCCGGATGCAGCGTCGATCGCTTTGCGTTCGAAGTCGATGCGAACGAAAGCCGTGCCGGGCGGCCGCGGTTTCGGCCTGACGAAGATGCAGAGCGTGGAACGCCGAGGCCCGGCGTTCCACGCATTGCTCCGATAAGACTCAGGCGCCGACCTTCTCCTGCGGCATCGTCGCCAGTTCACGCAGAACCTGCTCGCGCGTGACGCTATCGGCGGGGGCCGTCGCCGGCAGTTCGCCTTCGACGTAAAGGCGGGCCTGGCTGCGGTCGAACTGCGCTCGCTCGACCTTGATGGCCTGGTCGATGGCGAACACGGTGTTGATGTCACCCGACGGCGCATCGGCGTGCGCGGCGAACGGCGCGGCGACGGAAACGAAGGCGAGGGCGGCGATCAGCGGACGGACGTTCATTTGAAGCTCCTTGTCTGTGGGTGGAAGGTTGGTGCAGCGGGTCCGGTATCGGGTTTTGCCGCACGCCCCCGTTAGACGCAGCACCGGCCCGATCGCTTACGCCAACGCCCGGATCGATCCGTCACATCAATATGCGGATCGCGGCTGTAAGGCTGCGCGGGTGAAAGCGACGCGCCATTGATGGTCATGACAGCCAGGAACTGACTCGGCGACCGAACCGCAGTCTTCCGCGATTGCGGACGCCACTACGTTCAGCCACGATGGCCGGCAATTCCCCTGGTCAAACCACGTGTCACGGCGCCGCGTGCTTTCGGCTCTGCGTCATCGCTGTTTCTCCTCGCGAGGAGGCGCGCATGAGTGATCCCACCCTGCAGGATCAAATCGAAGCGGCAAGGGCGTACGAAGCGCTATTCGTTGCTGCCCTCTTCGAGCCGTGGCCGCCCAAAGTCACCGAAGCGGTCCGCATTCAGCCTGGTCAACGGGTTCTGGACGTCGCCTGCGGCACGGGAGTGCTGACGCGTGCAGTGCGGCCCATCGCGGGCGCGGCTGGGTACGTGGCCGGACTGGATCCCAATCCGGGCATGCTGACGGTGGCCAGAGAGCTTGACCCAGGCGTCGACTGGCGCCAGGGTGTCGCGGAGTCGATCCCATTCGCGGACGGCTCGTTCGATGTCGTCGTGAGCCAGTTCGGCCTGATGTTTTTCGAGGATCACGCTCTCGCATTGCGAGAAATGTTGCGGGTACTGGCCCCCAAGGGTCGACTTGGCGTCGCTGTCTGGGGCGAGCTTGCCAGCATGCCTGCGTACGCTGCCGAGGTTGCGCTTCTTGAACGGCGAGCCGGCACCCGCGCAGCGAACGCGCTTCGTGCGCCGTTCGCTCTCGGCGATCGCGAAGACCTGGCCAAGCTCTTCCGGGATGCAGGCGCGGGCTCCGTTGAAGTAAAGACGGTTGAAGACAAGGCCCGCTTCCCCAGCATCCGGGTGATGGTCGAAGCCGACCTCAGGGGATGGCTTCCCGTCATGGGCGTTGTCCTCACCGAGGAGCAGATCGCGGACATTCTGAAAGAGGCTGAACATGAAATCCGCAAGTACGTGGGAACGGACGGGCGAGCGCACTTTGCGACGCAGGCTCACCTGATCACCGCAACCAAGGCGTAACTCCTTTCGGCCGGGCGCAGCGAACTCGGATCACGATCCGGGTCATCGGCGTAGGTCCTCCCCGGGGATGGAACCGTCTGCGACATTGGAATGATGGTGTGCGTACATTCAAAGACTCCTCTGGGCTGAGAGATGGGTAACGCGATTCGCCGTCTGATTGACGGTCGTGCGCGGTTTCATTTCACGGGTCTTCACGACGTTGAGTCGACCAGTGGTTACTGAGGAATTTGCCGGCAGGCTGTCGGCGATAAGCACCGATGCGCCGACAACGCTGTTCTCGCCGATAACCGTCGTCCCTCCCAGTACCGTTGCGTGCGCATAGAGAGTGGCGTTGCTTTGTATCGTCGGATGACGTTGCGTGCTCTGTCTATGCCGGGTCGACGCCGCGCCCAGTGTCACGCCGTGATACAGCTTGACGTTGTTGCCGATGACCGCGGTTTCGCCGATGACGACTCCGGTGCCGTGATCGATGAAGATGCTGCTCCCCAAGCTGGCGCCTGGGTGGATGTCAATGCCCGTCTGTGTGTGGGCCCACTCGCTCATCATGCGCGGAATTAGCGGAACACCGAGCACGTGCAACCGATGCGCCAGGCGATACGCCGCGACTGCGATGAACCCGGGATAGGCAAGCAGTACCTCGTGGATGCACTGAGCGGCGGGGTCCGCTGCATAGGCTGCGCGCGCATCCTCGACCAGCGCCTCCCGGATGCGCGGCAGGTCGCGCAAGAACTCCCAAACGATATGCCTTGTGCTCTGCCTTGACCGCAGCGGCGGCCCCACATCGATACCAGCAGCGGCCCCGATGCACGTCGAGAGTTCCCTGCGGATCTTCTCGAGGGTGTCCTTCGTCGCGTCGGGCGATAGGTCGCGCGGGTCGTGCGGGTGAAATAGGCCCGGAAACAGGAGGTCCAGCAGGTCTTCCATCAGCCGGCGGATGTCTTGCCGCGTCAGTGACCCATTCAGGGGCAGCGCGGCCGTCGCATCGACAGCCGCAGCGCGTAAGTGGCGGGCGATTTCAGCGAGCTCCTCGTGTTCCGGCTCGTCGAAAATGCGCAAATCACCCACACGCCAGTGAATGGTGACGGGTTTGGCTGTTGCCGCAGCCGCTTCATCGAGTTCCGCTTCCATCCCTTCGCCTCCGCGTTCGTCCACATCAACCAAGGAACCCTCTAGCCGATCAACGCGTAGTAGGGTCCGACAACGGGGGCGAACGGTAGGCGGCAGCGGGGCTTCAAGGGTGGCAGTTCACGCCCCAAAAGTGACACTCCTCGGTGTGTCCGGGACACGCGCAAGTTCTAGCGAGCGACAGACACCGGCTGCGGCGCGCGCAGCAGAATTCCCGCAGCCAGCGCGGCGATACCGATGCCGGCCGACGAGGCGAAGAGCAGTGCTCTTGCGCCGTAGCGCTCGGCCAATACGCCGCTGACGAGCGCGCCGACGAGCGTTGCGCTATAGCCCAGCGTGCGGACGCTGGCATCGACGCGCGCCAGGAAGTCGGGCGCCGCGTAGGTCTGGCGTAGGGTGCGGCTGGCGATGATGTACGCCATGCCGCCGGCATCGCCCACCAGTTGCTGGGCAGCGATCAACACAATGCCGATCAACCCGGCGGTAGTCGCCATCGGCGCAGCCATGCTGCCAAGTGCCCATAGCGCCAGGCTCCCGATCAGCCAAATGCGGGCATCGATGCGCGTCGCCATGCGCGCGGTCAGCCACGATCCGACCAGCGACCCGATGCCGCCGAGCCCAAACAGCAGCCCGAGCGTGCCGGTCGAAAACGCAACGTCACGCGACACGTAGATCATGTAGGTCGTGCTAGCGAAGCTGGTGGCGAGCGCAACCAGCGTCGCGACCGCCGCGAGCCCCCGCAATACTGGATCGACCAGCGTCGCGCGCAGCCCGGCGTGCACTTCGGCGGCGAATGCGCGCGCCCGTCCGCTAAGCGTCTCCGCGGGCGGGGATTCCTCCCTTAGCGGCGGCGGCTCGCTGATCTTCGTCAGCAGCAGCGCCGAGGCGATGTAAGTGAGCGCATCCGCCACCATCACGACGATCGTGCCGAGCCACTGGAAGAGCCACCCGGTGAGGCCGAACGACGCGGCCTCGGTGACCGCGCCGCCAGCGGCGAGCGCCGAATTGCGCTGCGTCAGTTCCTCGTGCTCGGTGCTGCGCGCGATCCATGCCGACTGCGCGAGTTCGAACGCCACGGTCAGCGCGCCGTTGACGGCGACAACGACCACCAGCCAGCCGATCGTGAGCAGACCCAAGCAACGCCATAGCCGGCACGGTGAATAGCATCGCCGCGCGCGCGAGATCGGCGGCGATCATCGTGCGGCGCTTCGGCCAGCGGTCGACCAGCGCACCGAGCAGCAGCGCCGCCGATGCACCGGCGGCGACATCGGCGATCGCCAGCAGCGCCATCGCGGTCGGACCGGCTTGCAGCACCAGCACCGCGAGCCATGGAATCGCCAGCCGGCTCATCAGCGAACCGAAGGTGGACACCACCTCGGCGGCAAACACGCGACGGAACGCGCTGGACGACATGGGCGGCGATGCTACTGCCGCGTCGAAGCGGATGGCGAATATTCGATTGGCGCACGCGTGGGCGCGATCGCCGGCTACTGCTTTGAGTCGACGGTGATGTCGCGTTTCGGCTTGTCGATGACGGCTCGCCGCCATGCCGCAGGGGGCACGCCAACCAGCCGCTTGAAGGCGCGCGAAAATGCCGCCTCCGAGTCATAGCCGACGTCAAGCGCAATCGCCGCCACGGTTGCGTTCGAGCTGCGCAACAGACCGGAGGCGAGCTGCATGCGCCAGTGAGCAAGGTACTGCATCGGCGGCTGGCCGACGAACTGCACGAATCGCTCGTGCAGTGCCGAGCGCGAAAGACCCACCTCCCGACCCAGCTCGTCGATGGTCCAGGGCTCCGCCGGCCGCTCGTGCAGGAGCGCCAGCGCCCGGCCGACAAAGCGGTCCCGCAGCCCGGCGATCCAGCCGACGCCGTCGGGCGACAAAGTCTCGACGTAGCGCCGCACCGCGTCGACGAACAACATTTCACTCATGCGCGCAAGCATCGCCTCGCTACCGAGACGGCTTGCGTGAGATTCGGCGACTGCCTGCTGGAGGAACTGTGCGCTCCAGCCGCTGTTATCGGCACCGGGAAGTCGCAGCATGCGGGGCAGCGCCGCCACCAACGGATTGAACGGTCTCAGGTCGCAGCTGATGAAGCCGCACACGAGCGTCGTGAGTCCGCTTAGTACGGGCGGTGACAGCGTGGGCGCATTGGTGCCTTCGTAGGCGATGCGTATCGGCAGCTGGTCGAGCTTCGCTTCGTAGTACCACGCGACGTTCGGCTCCGCGCGCATGCCCGGGGCGCTCGACATCACGTGCGCATCGCCGTGCGGAAACAGCACGACATCGCCTGCACTCAGCCGAACCGGCGGCTGACCGACGACGCCAGCCCAACAATTTCCGCTCGTGACCACGTGATATCGCATCACGTGCTCGGCGCCCGGCATCACCGCGGCGGCAATGTCCTTCGAAGCAGGCGACTCGGCTGCCCACTCGCTACCACCGCTTACATAGAAGAAGACAGCGCCCTTCAGCCGCACCGTCCGCAATACATCCGACAATGTGTCCGGACCCATGGTGACCCTCTGACGGAGTTCCGATCAAGCTGCGCGGACGCGCGAGCAAGTGATCGATGTGCGTCGTAGCCGATCCGGACGCGCGAGCAAATCTGAAGGATGCAGGGTGAAGCGTCAAGGCGCGTCGCGGCGAAGAATCCATCACCCGAGCCCGCACTTCAACCCGCAGCAACCTTTACGGAGAACGCCATGAACAATCTTCACGACCAACCGGCAGCAACTTCCCGAAGAGCCCCCGCGCCAGACTTCACAGGCATCAAGCAGAAACAGCAGGCCACGTGGGCCAGCGGCGACTTCGCTGTCATCGGCACCACGTTGCAGATCGTCGGCGAGTCGCTGGCCGAGGCCGCCGACGTGCGCGCCGGCGAACGCGTGCTCGACGTCGCTGCCGGCAACGGCAACGCGACCCTCGCCGCCGCACGCCGTTTTGCCGCCGTGACTTCGACCGACTACGTGCCTGAGCTGCTCGAAAAGGGCGCTGCGCGTGCGGCGGCCGAAGGGCTGGACGTGCAGTTCCGCCACGCCGACGCGGAGGACCTCCCGTTCGACGACGGCACTTTCGACGTCGTGCTGTCGACATTCGGAGCCATGTTCACGCCCGAACACACGCGGCCCGCGGGCGAGATGCTGCGTGTCGTCCGCTCCGGCGGCCGCATTGGCCTCGCCAACTGGACGCCGGAAGGCTTCATCGGCCAGCTCTTCAAAATCGTCGGCGCCTATTTGCCGCCGCCCGCCGGGCTGAAATCCCCGGCTCTGTGGGGCACGGAACCGCACATCGTCGAACTCTTCGGCACGCAGGCCACGGATATCCGCACCGAGCGCAAGCACTTCAACTTCCGCTATCGCTCCGCTGCGCATTGGGTGCAGGTGTTCCGCGATTACTACGGCCCAACGCATAAGGCGTTCGCGGCGCTGGACGGCGCGCCGCGTCAGTCCTTCGAAGCGGACCTCGTCGCGCTGCTCGAACGGCTGAACGTCGGTGGCCGGCACTCGCTCGTTGTGCCGGGCGAGTACCTGGAAGTAGTGATCACCAAGCGCTGACGCACCACCGACTGCCAACACAACTGGAGAGATCAAAGATGACTTCAACTCAAGACGTTCTCGAGCATCACCTGCATTGCTTCGGTCAGGGCGACCTCAACGGCATCCTGTCCGACTACGCGCCGGATGCCGTCCTGTTTACGCCGGACGGTCCGCTCAGAGGGCCGGAGGCCATCAGGGCTCTGTTCACCGCGATGCTGTCAGAGTTCGGCAAGCCCGGCGCTCGCTTCAGCATGCGCCGGCAGTACGTCGAAGGCGACTACGCCTATATCGTCTGGGACGCGGAGACCGCAGACAACCTGTATGAACTTGGCACGGACACGTTCCATGTTCGCGACGGCAAGATCGCGGTGCAGTCATTCGCGAGCAAGACCACGCCCAGCAGCTGAAGGCTAGGGTGCGCGAGTCCGGACAAGAATGCATTGCATCACGGCGACCGGCCGCACCGGTCCGGCGGTCGCCGTGATGTAACAACAGACGAGCGCTGCGCCTAACGCTTCTCGCTGCTGGCCACCTGTACGCCGTCTTCTGTTGGCTGCTTGGTGAAGTCACGGCTCTTCGAATCCCAGGCTTGGGTCGTCTTGAGGTCGACGTAGTCCTCGAAGTACAGGTTCGACATCTTGCTGGTCCAGCGATTCACGAAACGCCGCAAGGCGTCCGGGCCTTGCGCGGCGGCCTCGCAGGCTCGCCGGTCGATCGATGTCGGCGGAGGAGAGCAGCGGTATTCGGCATTCGCGCCGCTGCTGAAGGCGCCGGCGAACAGCAGCACGGCGGAGAGGCGAGTGATCGTGACGTTCATCGAAAGATTCCTTCAAGGTTGGTGGTTGATCGCGTCAGCAGGCGACCTGCCTGCAGCCAAGCCGTGCATACGCCACACGCTGTTCCCAGGACTGCCAGGCGTCTGACGGACTTGACCTTAGGTCGAATGTGGACAGGAAGTAACGGACGATTCTGGAAGCAACGGAAGGAGCATTCACTGGCTTAGGACGTCGGATCGGAGTTAGATAGCAAGATTTGTGATCGCGCTGAGGTCATGACCGGTAGAGTCACGGCATGCACGTCGACGTCAACGGCACGCGGCTCTGGTTCGACGTGGACGGTACGGCGCTGGTGCCCGATGCTGAGCGCATGAGCGAGCGGCCGACGGTCATCCTCGTCCACGGTGGGCCCGGCAGCTATGACCACTCGTATTTCAAGCCCCACTTTGCGCAGCTGGCCGACGAAGTGCAGGTCGTCTATCTGGATCTGCGCGACCACGGCCGTTCGGCCCGACACGACCCGGCAGCCTGGAGTTTTGAGGCGTGTGCCGACGACTTGCGGGCATTCTGCGACGCGCTGGGCATCGTGCGGCCGCTGGTATTCGGGCATTCGATGGGCGGGATCATCGCGATGCTGTACGAGGCGCGCCATCCGGGCCGAGCGGCCGGACTGATCCTGCAATCGACGATGGCGCGTTTCGACCTCGACCGGCTCGTTGCCGGCTTCTGCCGGTGCGCGGGCGACGAGGTCGCCGCGCTCGCGCGACGCGATTACTCGGGTGATGCGGTGAGCGAAGCGGAGTGGGCGCGGGTGTTCGCGGCGTTCGGGCCACGTGTGCCGAGCGCGGAGCAACTCGCGCGCCGCATTCGCAATCCGCAGGTTGGATCGAGCGGAATGGAGTGCATGCGCCGGCTCGACATAGTCGCGCAGCTGGGACGCATTACGTGTCCGACACTGGTCTGTGTCGGCGCGCTCGATCCGATCACGCCGCTGGACGCGTCGGATGAAATCCTCGCCGCGTTGCCTGTTGGACTTGGGCGCCTCGAGGTAATCGAAGGTGCGGGCCACTTTCCGTGGCTCGACCGTCCGGAACTGTACTGGCCGATGCTGCGTTCGTTCGTGCGCGCGTCGGTCACGTCAGCAAAGTTACCCAACCTAGATTGGGGTAAGTGCAACAGGGTGGGCTGGACGGATGAGCGACACGTTCTGATCGCTCTGATACTCAACTACTGCGTGATCCGCGAACTGAGCCGCGTGCTGGGCGAAGAGCGAATGATGGCGCTCTTCTTCGGGCGTCGCGCCAAGCCGGCAGCCTCTCCGCGAGACGACCGTCGGCGAGCCGTAGCGACTCGGCGCAAGCGCCGCGCGCGTGCCGAAGTGAGGCTGCCCGCAACGCGGCTGCCGTGACCGCCTGGAGGAGTCCGGCCAGGCAGCCCCGCGGCGGGCAAGGGGAATCGCGCTCAGTGACGCTCGCTACTGGCCACCTTCGAGTCCGTGGCGCCGCTCTTCTGATCGGCCACTTGACGACGCTCCCAGCTCTCCGCGGTCTTGGCATCGACGTAGTCCGAGAACGCGATGTTGATAGCGGATCGTGTTCATGTTCTCGACAAAGCGTCGCAGCGCGGTGGGGCTCTGTTCGGCGGCCTTACAGGCATCGCGGTCGACCCAGGTCTGCGGGGAATCGCAGCGGTACTCGGCATGCGCGCTGGCCGTGAACGCGGCCGCGACGAAGAGGGCGGATGAGAGGCGGGCAATTCTGGCGGTCATGGCAGGTTCCTTCCACGTTGACGGTTCAACACTTCAGCAAGCGGGGGCGCCTGCTGCTTGGGAGCCTCGAACCGGGTTCGATTGCTCTTGATGGATAGGACGCCGAATCGACGCGAAACCGGACATCGGTCCTGCGATCTGCCCGTCCGAGTCGGGTCTCCGTCGTCGGTGCGAGGAATTCTGCGCGCCGGAGGATTGGGCGGCAGCGGCGTGCGACGGGCTGCGTTCTGGCGGGATGAACTGCGTGTGAGTCGGACTGAAGCGTGAAACGGCGCATGAACGCGACGAAAGCGCCGTTGCAGTTCATTCCGCGAATCCTGCGGACTGTCGCAATCCGCTCGAAACGGTGCAGGCGCCTGCCTACAGTGCCGCTATAGACACACAAACACCGCCGCACGAAAGGACCTCGCCATGTACGCCACCGATGCCGTCTCAGTCGCCGCCAAGCTCACCGCCTTCGTCGTCGCCGTCATCACCAGCGCGATCGTTCTCGGTAGCACCGTCGCCGGCATGCAGCCGCACGAGGATGCATCCCAAAACGTGGCGTCACTCGAACGCGTGACCGTCACCGCCACCCGGACCAACTGAGGCGCTGCGCGCGCAGTGCGCCGCGCCGGTCCCGCGGCGCCCCGCGCAGGCTCAACGACAAAGCCCGGCTTCGGCTGGGCTTTCCCTTTGGCGGTCGAGCCTGCGTTTGGAATTTCGCAAAGCCTCTTGACAAGCGACCGATCGGTCGCTAATGTCCGATCCATGCAACGAGGTGAAGAAGCCAGGCTCGCGTTGATCGACGCGGCGATGAGAGAAGCCAGCCGGATCGGTGTGGCGGGGCTCACGCTGGCGCCGGTGGCCGAGCGCGCCGGCTGGTCCAAGAGCGGGCTGCTGCGGCATTTCCCGACCAAGGAGGCGCTGCAACTGGCGGTTATTCATCGCACTACGGAGCTATTCCGCGAGCGCGTGCTGCTCCCGGCGCTGTCGGCTCCAGCCGGCATTCCTCGCCTGCGAGCGATCTTCCGAAACCAGCTCGGCTGGATCAACAACTCGGGACTCGACGGCGGCTGCCCTCTGAATGCCGCGCGGCTCGAGTTCGACGACCAGCCGGGCGAAGTGCGCGATGCGCTCGTGGCTGGATGGAACGACTGGATCGCCTATCTCGAGCGCCAGGTGAGCAAGGCGATCGAACAGAAACAGATATCGAGCTCTCTGACGCCGCGACAGCTCGTGATGACGATGATTGGCCTCGTATCCGCGGCCGACAGCCTGACCCGTCTGCTTGGCCAGCGCGACGCGATCCGCGACGCCGAGCGCGCGTTCGACCAACTCTTCCCCCCCACGTCCCACTGAAGTCCGCAGGAGGTCCTCCCATGCTTGCGCATACCCTAAAAGCGACCGGTCGGTCGCTATTGTTCTCGGCCGGGCGCGCCGGCGTTCGCGTCGGATCGATGGTGACGCCTGAGCGCACCGCACGCCACGTCGCGCGCCGCTTCTTCACCACCGAGCGCGCCGCGTCCGAGCGCCGCCGCTTCATCGCCGAGCCGCCGCGCAGCGAAACGCTGCAGCTCGAAGACGGGCCGGTAGTTGCCTATCACTGGGGCAACACCAGGTATGCGCCTACCGTGCTGCTGGTCCATGGGTGGAATGGTTGGGCTCAGCAGCTCGAGCGGTTCGTCGAGCCGCTGCGTGCTTCGGGTTACGCGGTGCTGGCTTTCGATCACGTCGCGCACGGCGAAAGCCCCGGGCAACAGGCTTCACTGCCGGTGATGATTCGCAGCGTTAAGGCGATGCTGAACCGATTGCGGCAGCCGGCCGGTGTGATCGCTCATTCGCTGGGTGCGGCGGCGATTGCCGGCGTGCTCTCGCGCGATGCTGCGGCCGTTCCGGCCGCGGTGCTGATCGCACCGCCGACCGATCCGCGTCCGTACCTGCGCTGGGTTGCACGCGCACTCGGAGCCCCCGACACACTGCTCGACGCCGTGCAGCGCGAAGCGGGAGTGGCGGCCGGCGTGCCGCTCGAGGACCTGGTCGCCGATCGGGAGTTCGCGCGTCGCATCCACACGCCGCTGCTGATCGTGCACGACATGGCCGACAACGAAGTTCCGATCGCCAACGGGCACATCTACGCGAATGCACCGCACGCTCGGATGCTGGTGACGGACGGACTTGGGCACCGCCGGCTGCTGCGCGACCTGCATGTGCTGGACGCCTCGGTTCAATTCATCGCGGAGCCGCGCGACAGTGCGCCGCTGCAAACGGCCGCGGCGGCTGCACCGGCAAAACCGAAGGTCGCAGGCCGCGAACATCGCGAAATGCTCGCCGATGTAGGCGCGATGGCCTGACGAACATGGGTCGTCTTGCAACCGGCAGAGCCGTCGTTCGGGTTCCGCCGGTTGCAAGGTGCTGGGAGGCAGGGTGGGAGCCCTGACTAGATCGGTGCTGTGCGCTCTTCCAGCCAGTGCACGGCGGCGCCCTTCACGTGCGGGCGGATGCGGCGCAAGACTTCGGCGTGGTACGCGTTGAGCCAGCCGATCTCGTCGGGCCTCATCAGTGTGCGGTCGATCAGCCGACTATCGATCGGGCACAGTGTCAGCGTCTCGAAGCGCAGGAAATCGCCGAACTCGCTCAGGTCGGCCGGCACGTTGAGCACCAGGTTCTCGATCCGCACGCCCCAGTGGCCTGGCCGGTAAATACCCGGCTCGTTCGACGTGATCATGCCCGGCTCCATCGCGGTCTGCGGTTCGGGAGCGAGATGCGGAGTGATGCCGTGCGGGCCTTCATGCACGTTCAGGAAATAGCCGACGCCGTGGCCGGTGCCGTGGCCGAAGTCTGCGCCCGCCGCCCAGATCGGCGCGCGCGCAATCGTGTCGAGCAGCGGGCTCTTCGTGCCGCGCGGGAAGCGGGCCACCGACAGCGCGATCATGCCTTTGAGCACCAGCGTGTAGTCGCGGCGCTGTGCGGCGGTTGTCTCGCCGATCGGCACGACGCGCGTGATGTCGGTGGTCCCACCGAAGTACTGGCCGCCGGAGTCGATCAGCAGCATGCCGCTGCCGGTCGTGCCTGCGCCGCCGATGACTGCGTGCGACTCCTCGGTGGCGCGGTAGTGTGGCTGCGCGCCATTGGCGTTGAACGCGGCAATCGTGTTGAAGCTCGGACAGACGAAGCCCGGCCGCCGCGCGCGCGCGCTGGTGAGTTTCTCGTCGATCGTCAGTTCGGTGATCGGCTCCTTGCCTAGCGCGGATTCGAACCACGCGAAGAATTCCGCGAGCGCGGCACCATCCTGTTCCATCGTCGCGCGGATGTGGGCGACCTCGGCCGCCGTCTTGCGCGACTTGGCCATCGTGGTCGGATTGATCGCCTCGATCACCTCGACCCCGGCCGGCACCGCCTGACGCATGCCGAGAGCGACGCGGCGCGGGTCGATCAGCAACGTCGCGGCCGGCGGCAGCGCAGCCAGCGCGGCCGCGGCCTGCGTGTACGGCGCGAGTTCGATGCCGTCGGCCGCCAGCCGTGACTTCAGCTTGTTTTCGATCTTGCCGTCGGCGACGAAAAGCCTGGCACCGCGCGCATCGATCAGACAGGTGACCGACGAACACCGGGTTGTAGCTGACGTCGGCGCCGCGCAGGTTGGTTAGCCACGCGAGATCGTCGAGCGTCGAAATGAAGTGATGCGTGGCACCTGCCTTGCGCATTTCCTCGCGCACCAGTGCGAACTTGTCGCCGCGAGGCATGGTCGCATGGGGCGCGACGTGCTCGTAGATCGGCGGGATCGGCAGCGACGCCCGATCGGTCCACACCTCCGCAAGCAGGTCGAGATCGGTGCGCAGCCGAATTCCCTTCGCGCTCAGCGCTGACTCGAGCGCGCGACCGGTGGCGAGCGCCAGCACTGCGCCGTCGACCGCAACGGTGTCGCCGCGCGTGAGTGTCTCGGCAAGCCAGTCGACATGGGCCAGGCTGACCGCGCCCGGAACCTTCATCAGGTCGATACCGGTGCCAGCCAGCTGCACCTCGGCCTGCGTCCAGTAGCGGCTGTCCACCCACACACCGGCCTGTTCGCGCGTGACGATCAGCGTGCCGACCGAGCCGGTGAAACCGCTCGCCCACTCGCGACCCTTCCAGCGTTCGGGCAGGTACTCCGAAAGGTGCGGATCGCTGGATGGGATGACGACGGCTGCGAGCCCGTTGCGCGCCATCGCCTGGCGCAGGCTGGCGATGCGGGCGCGCACCGTTGTGCGGCGAGAGTCGAGGGTGTCCATGGTCGGGCCGTAGCGGAGGTAGCCGAAGTGTAGAGCCGGCCGGCCGCAGCGCAGCCATGCCCGCGGTGGCAGCGCGCCTTTTGCGGATGTTCAGCGCGCCGGCTGCAGCAGCGCGCCCATTTTCGCGTGCACCAGGTTGATGGCCTTCAGCGGCCGCAGCCAGACTTTGAAGTCGACGATGCGGTCGGCGTCGTTCCAGCGGATAAAGTCGATGCCGTTGATCTCGATCGCATCGACCACGACGACGAATTCGAGCGCCGCTTCGCGCTCGCCGATGATCTCCCGCACATAGCGGAACGTTTCGTTGCCGAGCACCATCACGGCTGCCGCAAGGTACATCGTCGTCAACGGCCGTCCGCGCTGCGGCGTGTGCACGACCGGCGAATGGAATACCACGTCGTCTGCCAGCAGCTGATCCAGTGCATCGACGTCGCGCTCGCGCACGATCCGATGCCACTCCTCGCACGCCTTGCTCACGGTACTCATCCTCGTCGGAAAAATGCGGTCTCAGCGCGGGTTCGCGGTCGCGGCCCGCCAGCGGGCCCAACCCGGGATTCGCAGCTCCATCACGCGGGCCGCGTTGTCGCTGGCGCGTTGCAGCGTGTCCGGCGCCAGCGGTGGCAGTGGTGCACCGGAGGCGACGGTCTGCGCGCGCAGCAGTGCCGCGGTGATCGAGCGCGTGAACACGGCGTAGACGTCGGTGCGATTGGTCGTGCTCCCGGTGGTGCGCACATAGACCGGGATGAATACGTTGCCGGCGACGACCAGCCCCTGGTAGTCACCGAGGAAATAGCCGCCGGCCTGCGGCGCCGTGATGAGGTCAAAGGTGGGCGTCAGCCTCACCTCGTTCCAGCTCACGCCGTCGAGTGACCGTGCCAACATCAGATCGGTCGGCAACGTGGCGGTTGCGGTCGTGTTGCTGCGCAAGTCGTAGTAGCTGACGCCGATCGTGCCGTCGGGGCGCACGCGGATCGACGGTGTGAAGGCGGGCACGGTCGGCGCGCTGTTGATTTGCGCCGGCACGCTCCACGTCAGTCCGCCGTCGGTCGAGCGCGACAGCGCGATGCCGTCGACCGCTCCGCCGCTGAAGCGGGCGTCCTGCCACACGATCAGTACCTGCCCGTTGGGGGCGACGGCGATCTCGGCAATGATGCTGCCGTCGCGGATCGGCACGTTGGTCGCCGGATCGCGCGCACCGACCGCCAGCAGATCGGCCACCTTGACAGGGGTCGACCAACTCGCGCCCTGGTCGGTCGAGCGGATCGCGTGGATCGACACGACCATCGTGTTGTTCGCGCCGGGATCGATGCGCGTGAAGACGTTGATCAGTGTCCCGTTGGGCAGCACCACGACCTGGTTGCCGATCGTCTGCGACTGTGGCCCGGGGTCGTAGATCACCGTCGCTGCTTCCCACGTCGTACCGGAGTCGGTCGTGCGCGCCAGCATGCTGGGGCCGCCACCGGCCAGCGCCAGTCGATCCCACACCGCGTACACGTAACGCGCGTCGGTCGGATCGGCAGTGATGGTGTTCTTGTCGTTGAAAAACGTGCCGCCGCTGATGATCAGCGATGTGGTTGCGCCCCAGGTTCGACCGCCATCCGTCGAACGCGCGACCAGCATCGCGCTGGTCGATCCGGGCTGCAGCGAGCCGCCCTCGAACGCGAGCGCCATCTGATAGACGCTGCCGTTCGGAGAAAACGTCAGCCATGGATCGGTCGCGCGTCCATAGTTGCCGCCATTGCTGGCGTTGCCACCGCCGCAGCGCGAGAACGACAGCATTGTCCGCGTCCAGGTCACGCCTCCGTCGAGCGTGGCCGCCGAGACGACGCCGCTGGCGCCGCCGGCCGACCAGCGATCCTGCTGCCAGTTGATCACCAGATTGTTGGGATCGAGCGGGTTGATGGCGACGTGCGGCTCGACTTCAGCGTTGCGGTATTCGGTGCCACTGGTGGTGCCCGAGCAGCCCACGGCAAACGGTGTCGCGGTGGACACGAGCACTTCAGTGTCGGGGATGAGCGGCGGTAGCACCACCGGTGGCGGCGCGGGTACGGGCGCAGGCGCGGGCGGGGCTGGCGCGGGCGCGGGCGCATCCGAGCCGCCACCGCACCCAGTGAGTGCGGCCGTGAGCGACACCGCACTTGCCAGCAGCACCCTGCGTGAGCTCATTCGCTGCTCCGCGAATAAGGAAGACCGGATTGTGCTTGCGGGCATCAGGCTTGGCGAGGCGATTGCACCTAACCGCGTCAAGGGAATGGGCCTTGCCCTTTTTCAAATGGCGCACTGTGCTGGCAGCTTTGCGCTCATTGTTCGCATCGCAACAAGGAGGTTTTATGACAGCAACTTTGTCACGCGTCGTTGCGGCTGGCCTTGCGGGGGGCCTAGCGTTCGCGGCGGCAACTGTTTCGGCGCAGGCCGTGCTACCGCCGCCGCTACCCGGGCCGCCGTCGGGCGTGCTGCCTCCGCCGCCGAGTGTGCCGCCAGCTCCGTCGAGTATGCCGATACCGCCGCCGGAGCCAATTCCGCCGAGCGTATTGCCACCGCCGGGTGCCCTACCGGTCGGTCCGGGTCCATCGCTGAACCTGCCGGCGCCACCGACGATCGAGCAGCAGAACGGCGTTCGTTTTCTGAGCGGCGGCGTCAGCCTCGAGGAGCGGGATCAAATGCGCAGTACCGCGTCGGGCTTCGACTTGCGGCTGATGTTCTCCGGCGCACGCAGTGGAGAACTGATCGCCGGCGTCGAAACGACAATCCACGACTCGCGCGGCCGCGAGGTGCTGAGGCTGCCGGCAGGGGGTCCGATCGTTTACGCTGAATTGCCATCCGGGACCTACACGATCATCGCCAACCATCGCGGTCAGATCCAACGCCGGAGCGTCACCGTGCACGACGGACGGATGACCGACGCACATTTGACCTGGCCGGATAGCCCGCAGGGCCCGTCCTGAGTCAGCTCGCCCGAGAAACGGGGCGTGCCGTATGGCACGCCCCTTTTTTATCGCACGATTGCCGAGCAGCGGGCCGCGCTTCGGTTGCGTACCGCGATCGCGGGGCCAAAGCGGACTTTCGGTCGAGTCCGCGATTGCGGGCGCACACCGTTGATATGAGTCAACGGCTGCCTCGCCGGCCTGCGTAGTGTGCCTTTCGGCGGTTCGTTCTCACGCGGCGCCGCAAGGGAGGGGCGCATCGGGTACGCTGGCGCGGTTCCCGATGCGTTTTGCGGTCGCCGCATTTTCTTTTTCCTGCATGCCATCTGAGCTGATACGAAAGGCCAAGGTATCGTCCCTGGCCGGAACGGACGCGGCGTCACTTATCCCCGCCGCCGAGGGCGCCTGCGACCACTGCGGCGACTCGCTGGCCGGGCTGAAGATCGTGCAGCGCCAGGTTGGCGCCACCCTGCGGCCGTTCTGCTGCAACGGCTGCGCGTTCATTGCCGAGCAACTGTTCCTGGCGCAAGCTGGCGCGCGCGATCGCGAGGCGCTGAATGCCTCGCTCACGCCGGGGGCCGACGCCGCGGTCGCCACCGGGCCGCTGGCCGCGGTGGCGCAGACGCGCATCGAAGTGCGAGGCATGGTGTGCGGCGCCTGCGGGCTCTTGATCGAACACCGGCTGCGTCGGCTCTCGGGGGTTTCGCAGGCGCACGTCGATTTCGCGGCGCGGCGCGCGTTCGTGGCGTTCGATGACAAGCTCATCACCCGCGACGACCTGCTGCGCGAGATCCGGCGTGCCGGCTACGAGACCGGCTCCGCAGTGCGGGACGAGCGGCGTGGCGCGCGCATCGAACTGCTGCGCGTGCTGATCGCCGGCCTGATGATGATGCAGGTGATGATGCTGTCGGTGCCACTTTATTTCGCGGCGCCGGGCGATGTCTCGCCTGACATCGAGCAACTGCTGCGCATCGCGAGCCTGATCCTGACGCTGCCGGTGATGCTGTTCAGCGCGCAGCCGCTTTATCGCGCCGCCTGGAGCCAGCTGCGCGTCGGCAGCATCGGCATGGATGTGCCAGTAGTGATCGGTATCGGCGCCGCATTCATCGCGAGCGCGCTCGCCACGCTGATGGCGCGGGGCCAGGTGTATTTCGATTCAGTCACGATGTTCGTCGCACTGGTATTGGCCACGCGCTGGTTGCTCGCGCGCGGACTGGCCGCCGCTCGCGAACATATCGAAACGGCGCGCCGGCAGTCGGTGCTGAGTGCACAGCGGCTGGTTGCCTTCCCGTCGTCGCTTGCCACCGAATCCCTGCAGGCCGACCGGCTGCGCGTCGGCGACCGCGTGCTGGTTCCGCCCGGCGAGACCGTGCCGGCCGACGGCGTGGTCGTGCACGGTCGTTCGAGCTGCTCGCAGGCCTGGCTGACCGGCGAATCGACGCCGGTCGAGAAGTCCGCGGGCGCGCCGGTGCTGGCCGGCTCGGTGAACCTCGATCAGCCGATGGTGGTGGAAGTCACGCGGCGCGGCGAGGCGACTTCGCTGGCCGCGCTGCAGCGGCTGGTCGACGAGGCCGGTCGCGAACGTCCGCGCGTGGTCGAGTTCGCCAATCGAGTCGCCGGCTACTTCCTGTGGGCGGTGCTCGGCATCACGCTCGCGACAGTTGTCGGTTGGTGGATCGTCGATTCCGCGCAAGCCCTGCCCAACGCGATTGCGGTGCTGGTGGCGACCTGTCCGTGTGCGCTGTCGCTGGCGGCGCCGGCGGCCTTCTCGGCCGCGCAATCCGCGCTCGCACAGCGCCGCGTGCTGCTGGCGCGCACCGCGGCGCTCGAAACGCTGGCAGAGGTCGATGTCCTGGCATGCGACAAGACCGGCACGCTGACGACCGGCAATCCGGCGCTGATCAAGCAGCTGCTGCTGCGTGAAGCCGATCCCGAGCGACTGCTGGCCATCGCTGCGGCGATGGAAACGATGTCGACCCATCCTTACGCGCGCGCGCTGCTGCAGGCCGCCCAGTCGCTGCCGGTCGCGCTTCCAGCGATCGCCGACGGCCGCGTCGAGGCGTCGGCCGGCATCGAGGCCACCATCGAGCAGCAGCGCTACCGGCTCGGCAAGATCGACTTCGCGTTGCCCGAGAAGCTGTCGTCGCAACGCGGTGGTGTGGCGGGAATCGTCAATCAGGAAGGGCTGGCCGCCTCGAGCTATGTCGTGCTGGCCGACGAGTCGGGCGCGCTGGCGGTGTTCGCGTTCGGCGAGCGGTTGCGCGAGGACGCGCCCGACCTGGTTGATGCCGCAGTCGATCGCGGCATCGAGGTTGTGCTGTTGTCGGGTGACCGCCGCGAGCCGGTGCAGGCCGTGGCGCGCTCGCTCGGTATCCAGCGCGCGCTTGCGCATCAGACTCCCGACAGCAAGCGCGGCTGGGTGGCGGGCCAGCAGAGCGCCGGGCATCATGTCGCGATGCTGGGCGACGGACTCAACGACGCGCCGGTGATCGCGCAGGCCGACGTGTCGATCGCGCTGGCCGGGGGTTCGATGCTGGCGCAGACGCGCGCCGACTTCATCGTGCTGAACTCGCGCCTCGTCGATGTGCAGTTCGCGCTGGCCACTGCCCACCGTGCCCGGCGCATCGTGCGCCAGAACCTCGCGTGGGCTTTCATCTACAACGTGGTGATCATCCCACTCGCCGCGTTCGGCTTCGTCACGCCGGCGATTGCCGCAGCCGGCATGGCCATGAGTTCACTGGCGGTGATCGGCAACGCGCTGCGTGCCAAGCATGTCGTGACCGGCGGCGCACGCCCGCGCTGATGGATTCGCTGTATCTGCTGATCCCGCTGTCGGTGCTGCTGGTGCTGGCAGTGACCGCGCTGCTGGTGTGGGCTGTCACCTCGGGCCAGTTCGAGCACGTCGATAGGGCGGGTGACCGCGCGCTGCGCGAACTGCCGGACGACGACCCCGGCCCGGACGATCGCCCCGCACCGCCGGCACAGTCCTGAGCGCACGAGCCGCGCACACACGCGGTAAACATTACCCACGCATGGACTTCGATTGTCGGGCGACCGACAATCCGCAACTGCGGACCGCTTCCGGTTTCCCGCTTGACTTGTGTCATTGGCGCTGCAGTAGGGTTTAGCATGCCACCCGGGTCTCGGAGCGCGGTCGGTGCAACGACCGAGAAGTTGAAAAAAAAGAAGACCTGATCAACGCCGGATCGCGCGTGCGCCAACTCGCGAGACCGGTTCACAGCACGGGGAACACATGAGCTCAGTCCTTTCTGCGGATACCTATAACTACAAGGTCGTGCGGCAATTTTCCGTGGCGACCGTGGTGTGGGGCATCGTCGGCATGCTGGTCGGCGTCATCGTCGCGGCGCAGATGGCGTGGCCCGAACTGAATTTCGGGGTGCCGTGGCTGAGCTTCGGTCGCCTGCGTCCGCTACATACCAATGCGGTGATCTTCGCCTTCGGCGGCTGCGCGCTGTTCGCCACCAGTTATTACGTGGTGCAACGGACGTCGCAGGCCCGGCTATGGGGCGGCCCGCTGGTGCCGTTCACGTTCTGGGGTTGGCAGATCGTCATCGTCGCCGCGGCGGTGACACTGCCGCTGGGCATGACCACCGGCAAGGAATACGCCGAGCTCGAGTGGCCGATCGACATTCTGATCGCGGCGGTCTGGGTGGCGTACGCGGTGGTGTTCTTCGGCACCATCGTCAAGCGCAAGGTCAAGCATATCTACGTCGCCAACTGGTTCTTCGGCGCGTTCATCATCACGACCGCAGTGCTGCACATCGTCAACAGCGCCGAAGTGCCGGTGAACCTCGGGAAGTCTTACTCGGTTTATCCGGGCGCGACCGATGCGATGGTGCAGTGGTGGTACGGGCACAACGCGGTCGGCTTCTTCCTGACCGCCGGCTTCCTCGGGATCATGTACTACTTCGTGCCGAAGGCGGCGGGCCGGCCGCTTTTCTCGTACCGGCTGTCGGTCGTGCACTTCTGGGCGCTCATTTTCACGTACATGTGGGCAGGCCCGCATCACCTGCACTACACCGCGCTGCCCGACTGGACTCAGTCGCTCGGCATGATTTTCTCGCTGATCCTGCTCGCGCCGTCTTGGGGCGGCATGATCAACGGCATCATGACCCTGTCCGGTGCGTGGCACAAACTGCGCGACGATCCGATCCTGAAGTTCCTGATCGTGTCGCTGTCGTTCTACGGCATGTCGACCTTCGAAGGCCCGATGATGTCGATCAAGACCGTGAACGCGCTGTCGCACTACACGGACTGGGGGATCGGCCACGTGCACTCGGGCGCGCTCGGCTGGGTCGGGCTGATCACGTTCGGCGCGATCTACTACCTGCTGCCGCGGCTGTACGGCCGCACCGAGATGGCAAGCATGCGGCTCGTTACGGCGCACTTCTGGGTGGCGACGATCGGCATCGTCGTCTACATCGCGGCGATGTGGATCGCCGGCGTAATGCAGGGGCTGATGTGGCGCGCGGTCAACGACGACGGCACGCTCACTTACACCTTCATCGAGAGCGTCAAGGCGACGTACCCGTTCTACGTCATCCGCGTGGTCGGTGGCCTGCTGTACCTGGCCGGCATGTTCTTGATGGGGTGGAACACCTACAAGACGATCGTGGCCGGCAAGGCCGTCGAGGCACCGATTCCCGCCGCGGTGGCGCACGCCTGACCGGGACACGAGAGGAACACCATGAAACTCACACACGACAGGATCGAGCAGAGCGTTCCGCTGCTGATCGTCCTCGTCATCCTGGTGATCGCTGTCGGCGGCCTGGTCGAGATCGTCCCGCTGTACTTCCAGCGCCAGACCACGCAGCCGGTGCAAGGGATCAAGCCGTACGAGCCGCTGCGGCTTGCCGGGCGCGACATCTATATCCGCGAGGGTTGCTACAACTGCCACTCGCAGATGATCCGGCCGTTCCGCGCCGAGACGCTGCGGTATGGCCACTACTCGGTTGCCGGCGAATTCGTCTACGACCACCCGTTCCAGTGGGGCAGCAAGCGCACGGGTCCGGACCTGGCGCGGGTCGGCGGACGCTATTCGGACCAGTGGCATCGAATCCATTTCAACAATCCGCGCGACGTCGTCCCCGAATCGAACATGCCGTCGTATGCGTGGTTCGAGAAATCGACGGTCGACGCGGCGGATATCCAGTCGCGCATGAAGGCGCTGCGCTCGGTCGGCGTGCCGTATACCGACGAGCAGATCGCCCAGGCGCCGGCCGCGGTCAAAGGTAAGACCGAGCTTGACGCCGTGATCGCCTACCTGCAGGGGCTGGGTGTGGAACTGCGGGGCCTGCGCTGAGCCGCGATGGATCTGAACGACACGCGTGTCCTGTTGACGGTGCTCGGCTTCGTGGGCTTCATCGCTATCGTGGTGTGGGCTTACAGCAAGAGCGCGAAGAAGGGCTTCAAGGAAGCATCGGAGCTGCCGTTCGCCGACGAAGAGGAAGCGAAACGCAGCGGGGAACAGGGGAAGAAGAAATGAGCGATATCGGCGCGAGCCAGTTCTACAGCGCGTTCTGGGACTACTACATCGCGATCATCGCAATCGTGTCGGTGGTCGGCTGCGCGGTATTACTGTGGCTGCAAGGCCGCCACACCATCAAGGCCAAGCTGAACGCCAAGGGCGAGATCGAGACGACCGGGCACGTGTGGGACGGTGACCTGCAGGAGTATCACAACCCGATGCCGCGCTGGTGGGTCTGGCTGTTCTACCTGACGGTGCTGTTCTCGATCATCTACCTGATCCTGTATCCGGGGCTGGGCACGCAGTGGAAGGGTGTTCTGAAATGGACGTCGACGGGCCAGTACGAGGGCGAGGTCAAGCAGGCCGATGCGCGCTTCGGTCCGATTTTCGCCGCATTCGCCAAGCAGCCGATCGAACAGGTGGCGGCTGATGCGAAGGCACGCCAGATGGGCGAGCGCATCTTCCTAAACAACTGCGCGCAGTGCCATGGTTCGGACGCGCGCGGCTCGCGCGGTTTTCCCAACCTGACCGACAAGGATTGGCTGTACGGCGGCGCGCCGGACGCGATCCAGGCTTCGATCGCCAATGGGCGCAACGGGTTGATGCCGCCTATGGGCGCGGCCGTCGGAAATGCCGATGATGTCACCGACGTGGCGAACTACGTACTGTCTCTCTCCGACTCGGCGCACGATTCGGCGCGCGCTGCGCGCGGCAAGGTCAAGTTCGACACCCTGTGCGCCGCCTGCCACGGCGCCGATGGCAAGGGCAACCAAGCGCTCGGGGCGCCGAACCTGAGTGACAAGATCTGGTTGTTCGGCGGAACGGTGCCGACCATTTCGCAGACGATCGTCAACGGGCGCGGCGCCAACAGCCTGATACCGGGCCAGAGCGCGATGCCGGCGTGGAAGGACACGCTCACTGGTCCGGAAATCCACCTGGTCGCGGCCTACGTGTGGTCGTTGTCGAACCCCAGCGGCGCTCCGGCTGCCGCTCCGGCACCGACGCCGGCCAAATAGAGGATCATGACCAGCGCGGCACTCCCGCCAAGGGGTGCCGCGTTGTCTTTTCTGGACCGGTAACCTCATGGCGAACGCGGTCGAAGTCAAGCGGGCAACAGCGGCGATGACCGCGGCGCGCGGCGTCGAGAGCGCAGCCGTGCGCGAGGTCGAGGTCCAGTTTTACGCCAAGCGCGAGGAGATCTACCCGCGCCAGCGCGTCGGCGATTCGCTGGGTGTGTTCCAGAGGTGGCGCTGGGCTGCGGTGTGGGCCACGCAGATTGTCTTCTACGGCCTGCCGTGGCTGCAGTGGAACGGCCGGCAGGCGCTGCTGTTCGACCTGGCGGCGCGCAAGTTCTACATCTTCGGCATGGTGATGTGGCCGCAGGACATCATCTACCTGACTGCCATCCTGATCATCGCCGCACTCGCGCTGTTCCTGTTCACCGCGGTCGGCGGGCGATTATGGTGCGGCTACACCTGCCCGCAGACGGTCTACACCGAGATCTTCATGTGGATCGAGCGCCACATCGAAGGCGATCGGGCCAAACGCATGAAGCTCGACAAGGAGCCGATGTCGGCGCGCAAGTTTGCGCTGAAGACTGCCAAGCACGCCGCGTGGATCGCGCTGGCGCTGTGGACCGGCTTCACCTTCGTCGGCTACTTCACCCCGATCCGCGCACTGGCGATCGACGTGGCGACGTTCACCGCGGGCGGATGGTCACTGTTCTGGATCCTGTTCTATGGATTTGCGACCTATGGCAACGCGGGTTGGCTGCGCGAGCAGGTTTGCATCTACATGTGCCCGTACGCGCGGTTCCAGAGCGCGATGTTCGACCGGGACACCTTGATCGTCACATATGACCGTGAGCGCGGCGAACCACGCGGTGCCGGAAGCAAGGAATCGACGCGTGCCGAGCAGAACCTCGGCGACTGCGTCGCGTGCAAGCTGTGCGTGCAGGTGTGCCCGACCGGAATCGACATCCGCGACGGGCTGCAGTACGAATGCATCGGCTGCGCCGCGTGTATCGACGCCTGCGATTACGTGATGGAGAAGGTGGGGCTGCCGAAGGGACTGATCCGTTACTCGACCGAGCGGGCACTGGACGAGCATTACGCGGCGCGTGGCATCTGGGATCACCTGCTGCGGCCGCGCGTGATGATCTACACGGGAATCCTCGCGGCCGCCACACTTGCCCTGGTGGTTGCGGTCAGCCTGCGGGTGCCGCTGAAGGTCGACGTGATTCGCGATCGCGGTGCACTCGCGCGCGAGGCCGAAGACGGGCGCGTGGAGAACACGTTCCGCCTCAACGTCATGAACACCGGCGAACGCTCGCGTGCCTTCGTCATCTCTGCGAGTGGATTGCCCGACCTGCAGATCGCCTCCGAACCCACCTTCGATCTTCCCGGCGCATCGACGCGACCAGTTCTGTTGCGCTTGCGTGCCCGCCCGGAGGACGTGCCGCCGGGTTCGAACCGCATCACGATCACCGTGAAGTCGACAGATCAGCCGACCGTCGAGGTGGCGGAAAAGGCGGTATTCCTCGGGATGCGGCCATGAGCGCCCGAACGGACGACGCGGCCGAGGGCACGGATTTGACGCCGTGGTATCGCCAAGCCTGGCCGTGGTTCCTGATCGCTTTGCCGGCCACGGCCGTGGTCGGCGGACTCATCACCGCCTACCTTGCAGCGCGCGGTTTCGACGGACCGGTGGTGGCCGACTATTACCGGCAGGGCCTGGCGATCAACCAGCAGGTGATGCGCGCCCAGGTCGCACGCGAACTGGGACTGGTTGCGCGGGTCGATCTGGCCGGTTTCGGAGCCGGCGATCCAGTGCGCGTCGAGATCGAGGCGCGCGATGCGATTCCGACCACCGAGGAACTGCAACTGCGGCTGATTCATCCCGGTCGGCCCGACGCCGATCGCAGCGCATTGCTGAAACGCTCCGCGATCGACCCCGATGAGCGCCGCGCCGTCTACCAGGGAACACTGACCGCGCCCGCATCGGTTAATGCGGGCCCGGTCACCTGGCAGGTGGCGCTCGAGGCAAGAGACTGGCGCATCGACGACTCGTTGACGGCGAGCCGCGGCGGGCGCTTCACGCTGCAGGCGCGCTGATTAGAACCTGTCTCAGAGTCCCCGATGGATCGCGTTGCCACGAGAAGCGGGCGGATGCAAGGCGGCTGGCGAAGGACAGTAGCCGGGCCTACGGCCGAGCCGGCCAACGCCGCAGACGCCCGCCACCGCAGCGGCACAAGCCGCTGCGTCGTCGGAACCATCGCAAGATGCGCACGCGCGCGGCGCGTGCTCAGCGTGGCAACCCTGCGGGGCGGGGTCGCATGGGGCGCATGGCGTTGTTGCGGCTCGGGTCCTTGCAGTAAGCAATGGTCCCCTCGCCGCGTCTAGCCATGCACCCCATGCGACCCCGCCGCGACCACCGGGGACTTTGAGATAGGTTCTCAGGAAGTCTGACGAACGAGGACAACATGGACGACAGTCTTGCGCAGCAGCTGGGGTGGGTGCTCTGGCCGGCGTTCCTCGTGGCGTGCGTGGCAGAGCTCGCGTTCTTCTCGCTGATCGATCCCACCGACTTGCAGCTGTTCGGTAAACCGGTCGAGCTCGATCGCATGACGATCTACACGCTGGGCTTTTTCGCGTTCTGGCTGCTGGGCAGCGTGTCGAGCGCGCTGACGGTGTTCCTCGAGCGATCCCCGTTCGAAGTGAAACGCTGAACGCGTTGGCTTCGGAAGATCGTTCCGCTGGAACGCGGCTGCCGTGCCGTCAGGCCTGGAACTCAGTTGTCCTGGCTCGAAAGAATCTGCCGCAATCCTTCCTGGTTGACGATGCGTACGTGCTTCTGGTTCACGTCGATCAGCCCGTCCTGCGCGAAGCGCGACAGCGCGCGACTGACCGTTTCCAGCTTGAGGCCGAGAAAGCTGCCGATCTCGGCGCGGGTCATGCGCAGCACGAATTCGGTGCGCGAATAACCGCGCGCCTCGAAACGCTGCGAGAGGTTGAGCAAGAATGTTGCGAGTCGTTCTTCGGCATGCATGCTGCCGAGCAGTAGCATCACGCCGTGCTCGCGCACGATCTCGCGGCTCATCACCTTGTGAAAATGGTTGCGCAGCACCGGCATCGCCGTGGCGACGTCTTCAAGCCGGTCGTACGGAATCACGCACACATCGCTGTCTTCCAGTGCGACTGTGTCGCAGGTATGGGAATCGGTGCTGATCCCATCCAGCCCGACCAGTTCGCCGGCCATGTGAAAGCCGGTCACCTGCTCGCGGCCGTCCTGCGACATCACCGTGCTCTTGAGGAAACCGACTCGCACCGCATAGAGCGATTCGAACTTGTCACCCGCACGAAACAGCGAATCGCCGCGCTTGACCCGCTTGCGGGTTGCGACCAGTTCCTCGAGCCGTTCGATTTCCTTCAGAGAGAGCCCGACAGGCAGGCACAGTTCCCTGAGGTTGCAGTTCGAACAGGCGACCCTCAGGTTGGCGATGTTGATCGCTGGCGCGTTCATCCGTACAGACCTCTTCGCGAGACATTCCCGGCAGCACCGCACGCCGCACGGGATCGGTAAAGCGCTCTTCTGGCCCACGCCGCAGGCCTGTTTTTGTGTCTTCCGGCGATCCGGAAGCCGGCCGTTGACCCCGGTCAAAGCTGGACACAAGTCGCCCGAAATAATACCCCGATAGCCGGCCTGGGCCGGCGAGGAAGTTCGGCATGTTGACGACCGCTCGCGGCGAGGTATCGCTACCCGACCCGGCGACTTTGCGCCGTTTTGATGTCCCCGGTCCGCGCTACACGTCGTACCCGACGGCCGATCGCTTCGTCGAGGCGTTCGACGCCAATGCTTACGCCGAAGCGCTGGCGGCGCGCGAGTCAGCAGTCGCGGCGGCAGCGCTGTCGCTGTATGTCCATCTGCCGTTTTGCACCTCGATCTGCTACTACTGTGCGTGCAACAAGGTCATCACCAAGGACCAGAGCAAGGCTGGGGAATACATAGGCTACCTGGAGCGCGAGGCCGACCTGGTCGGCGCCCACCTGACCGGCTCGCGCGAGATCGAGCAACTGCACTTCGGTGGCGGTACGCCGACCTTCCTGTCGAACGAAGAACTGGCACGGTTGATGGACGTGCTGGCTGCGCGCTTTCCGCTGGCGCCGCGCGGCGAGGTTTCGATCGAGGTCGATCCGCGCTCGACTCCGCCCGACAAGGTGATGGCGCTCGGCAAGCTCGGATTCAACCGCATTTCGGTCGGCGTGCAGGATTTCGAACCGGAAGTGCAGCGCGCAGTGAACCGTCTGCAGAGCTTTGAGATGACGCAGGCGACGATTGAGGCGGCGCGCAGCGCGGACTTCCGCTCGGTCAACCTCGACCTGATCTACGGGCTGCCGAAGCAGACGCGCGAGACCTTCGCCCGTACGCTCGACAAAGTGATGGTGCTGAGCCCCGAACGCATCGCGCTATATCACTACGCGCACCTACCGGACCGCTTCAAGCCGCAGCGTCGTATCGAGTCGGCCGACCTGCCGTCGCCGGAAGAGAAGCTCAACATCATGATGGACGCTATCCGGCGCCTCAGCGATGCCGGCTATCACTACATCGGCATGGATCACTTCGCCAAGACCGGCGACGACCTGGCGCGCGCGCAGCGGCAGGGCCGGCTGCACCGCAACTTTCAGGGCTATTCGACGCGCCCTGACTGCGACTTGGTCGGACTCGGTGTGTCGGCGATCAGCAAGGTCGGCCCGACCTATTCGCAGAACGTGCGCACGGTCGAGGAGTACTACGACCGTCTCGACCACGGCATGCTGCCGGCGACGCGAGGCATCGCACTCGACCGCGACGATATCCTGCGGCGCTCGGTGATCATGGCGCTGATGTGCCATTTCGAGGTGGCGAAGGAGTCGATCGAAACGGTGCACATGATCAAGTTCGATGACTATTTCAAGACCGAGCTCGCGGACATGAAGATGTTCGAGGACGAAGGTCTGGTCGAGAACACGCCCGAGTGGTTGACGGTCACGCCCAAGGGCAAACTGCTGGTCCGCGCTGTGGCGATGACATTCGACAGCTATCTGCGCGCCGACCAGCGCGCCCGCCGCTACAGCAAGATCGTGTGAGCGCTCCGCTTGTACGCGACCGCTGCGCGGTCGCACGTGCACTCGGAGCGGAACGGATCAGCTGGTCGGCTGCGCTTCGGAGCGGCCGGCGCGCTCCGCCGCATTTCAAGGGCAGCACACTCCCCCGGCCCCCCCTCGCCGAGCGAGGGGATCGAGCGTTTCGATGGCGCACAATTACGGACATGCTCGATCTGCTGACCACCCAGGCGCTTGCCGCGTTCACGCTCGCGCTGCTCGGCGGAATGCATTGCGCGGGCATGTGCGGTGGGTTCGTCGGCGCATTGCAGATGCATCGTCCGGCGAAGGTGTCGGCCGCGCGACTGGCCGCGGGCTATCACGCGGGGCGCATCGTGAGCTACGCCGCGGCCGGGGCGCTGGTCGGAGCGCTCGGCGGCGCGCTGTATGCGGCCGACGTGCTGCCGCTGCAGGTCGCGCTGCTGGTGGCGGGTTCGCTGATGCTGCTTGCAATCGGGGCGTCATTGTTCGGCCGCGCGGCCTGGCTCAAGCGGCTCGAGCCCATGGGGCTGGGGCTGTGGCGGCTTATCGCCCCGCTTGCGCGCCGCGTCTACCCGCCACGATCGCCGCTGCAGGCACTGGGCGCGGGCCTGGCGTGGGGCTGGATACCTTGTGGCATGGTGTATGCGGCGTTGCCGCTGGCGCTGGTCGCCGGCGGCGCGTTGCAGGGCGCCGCGGTCATGCTGGCGTTCGGGATCGGAACACTGCCTAACATGGTGGCTGTCGATATCGCCGTGACCCGACTCGGCCGCGCCGAACGCTCGGCCGCCGTCGGTGTGCGTGCCTGGCTGAAGCCGGCCGCCGGAGCCCTGATCGTGGTGTTCGGGGTCTCGGGGCTGGCGCATGCCGCGCGCGTCGCCGGCGCAGGGCACCCGACGATCGAAGCGCTCGCGTCGATCTGCCACCGCTGACGCGCCGTTGCGGCGTGAGGTTCCGTCGCAGCCCACCAGTATCATCCGGGCCGGACCCCTACCCAGTGAGCCAGGCGTGGCGTCGTCACGCCCCCTGCATTGATGAAAAGCGCTGTCATCCGCGAAAAATTCCTCGGCTACTTCGAATCGAAGGGCCACACGATCGTCCGGGCCTCCAGCCTGGTTCCGTCCAATGACCCGACCCTGCTGTTCGTCAACAGCGGGATGGTGCAGTTCAAGGACGTGTTCACCGGACGCGAGAAGCGCCCGTACAAGCGCGCGACCACTGCGCAGAAGTCGCTGCGTGCCGGAGGCAAGCACAACGATCTGGAAAACGTCGGCTACACGGCGCGGCATCACACGTTCTTCGAGATGCTGGGCAACTTCAGCTTCGGCGACTACTTCAAGCGCGACGCGATCCGGTATTCATGGGAACTGCTGACCGACGTCTATGGGCTGCCGAAGGACAAGCTGTGGACCACCGTTTACATCGACGACGACGAGGCCTACGACATCTGGACCAAGGACATCGGTGTTCCCGCCGAGCGCTGCATCCGCATCGGCGACAAGCCGGGGCAACCGAAGTACGTATCCGACAACTTCTGGCAGATGGCCGACACCGGCCCGTGCGGCCCATGTTCCGAAATCTTCTACGACCATGGCCCGGAGGTGGCCGGCGGCCCTCCCGGAACCTCCGATGCCGACGGCGACCGCTACATCGAGATCTGGAACCTCGTATTCATGCAGTTCGACCGCGACGACAAGGGCGTGCTGACGCCGTTGCCCAAGCCGTGCGTCGACACCGGCCTGGGGCTGGAGCGGCTGGCGGCGGTGCTGCAGCACGTGCACTCGAACTACGAGATCGATCTGTTCCAGCGACTGATCCAGGCGGCGGCGCGCGAAACCGGCACGAAGGACCTGTCGAGCAACTCGCTGAAGGTGATCGCCGACCATATCCGCGCCTGCGCGTTCCTGATCGCCGATGGTGTGATCCCCGGCAACGAAGGCCGTGGCTACGTGCTGCGCCGGATCATCCGCCGCGCACTGCGGCACGGCTACCAGTTGGGACAGACAAAGCCGTTTTTCTATCGCGTGGTGCCAGATCTGGTGGCTGAGATGGGCGCGGCCTATCCCGAGCTGGTCGAGCAGCAGCCGCGCATAGAAGCCGTGCTGAAACAGGAAGAAGAGCGCTTCGGCGAGACGCTGGAAAACGGCATGAAGATCCTGGACGCCGCACTCGGCCAGATGAAATCGGGTGATGCGCGCATGCTTGACGGCGAAACCGTCTTCCTGCTCTATGACACCTATGGCTTCCCGGTCGACCTGACAGGCGACATCTGCCGCGAACGCGGTGTGTCGATCGACCATGCCGGGTTCAACGACGCGATGGAACGCCAGCGCGAGCAGGCGCGCGCAGCCGGCAAATTCCGGATGGCGGCCGGCGTCGAGTACGTCGGCGACAAGACGCGCTTCACCGGGTATTCGTCGCTGGTCGAGGATGCCAAGGTCGTCGCGCTTTACCACGACGGGGCATCGGTTCCCCGCCTCGAGCGCGGGCAGAGCGGCATCGTGGTGCTTAACACCACGCCGTTCTATGCCGAGTCCGGCGGGCAGGTCGGCGATCGCGGCGTGCTGCAGTCGATCAGCGATCGCCACGTGGTCCGCTTCAACGTCGTCGACACGCAGAAGATCCAGTCCGATGTCTTCGGCCATCACGGAACCGTCGAGTCCGGCACGCTCGCGGTCGGCGACGTGGTGCAGGCGGCGGTCGACGCGACGGCGCGCGAACGAACGCGCAACAATCACTCGGCCACGCACCTGATGCATGCGGCGCTGCGCGCGGTGCTGGGCAAGCACGTACAGCAGAAGGGTTCGCTGGTCGACCCCGAGCGCACGCGTTTCGACTTCTCGCACGACAAGGCGGTAACGCCGGCAGAGATACGGCTCATCGAAGATCAGGTCAACGCGGCGATCCGCGCCAATGCGCCGGTGACCGCGAACGTGATGAAGTACGACGACGCGATTCGTGCCGGCGCGCTGGCGTTCTTCGGCGACAAGTACGGCGAGGAGGTGCGTGTGCTCGCGATGGGTGAACATTCGACCGAGCTGTGCGGGGGTACGCACGTGGCCCGTACCGGCGACATCGGCTTCTTCAAGATCGTCGCCGAGGGCGGAGTCGCGGCCGGCGTACGTCGTATCGAGGCGGTCGCTGGTCGCGGCGCGCTCGAGCTCGTGCAGGCGATGGATCGCAACCTGCACGAGGCGGCGTCGCTGCTGAAGGCACCGGCAACCGAACTGACGCAGAAGATCGCGCAGGTGCAGGAGAACGTGAAGGCGATGGAACGAGAGCTCGCGCGACTCAAGAGCAAGCTCGCCGCCAGCCAGGGTGATGACCTCGCCGGTCAGGCGGTCGACGTGCGCGGCATCAAGGTGCTCGCCGCCACACTCGAAGGCGGCGATGCAAAATCGCTACGCGAGACCCTGGACCAGCTGAAGTCGAAACTGAAGAGCGCGGTGATCGTGCTCGGCGCAGTCGACGACGGCAAGGTGCAGCTCGCCGCCGGTGTGACCGCGGACACCACGTCGAAGGTCAAGGCCGGCGACCTCGTCAACTTCGTCGCGCAGCAGGTCGGCGGCAAGGGCGGGGGACGCGCCGACATGGCGATGGCCGGTGGCACCGAGCCGGCGCGGCTCGGCGCGGCACTCGCGAGCGTGAAGGCGTGGGCCGAGCAGCGGCTGTGACCGACGTCACGATCCGACGCGCCGAACCTGCAGACGCCGCCGGGATCGCGCGGACCTATGTATCTCGCAGCGCCGCGGCCGGCACGCTGCAGAACCCGTATCCGTCGATCGCGGACTGGACCGAGCGGCTCGGACGCGATGCGACGTCGAACTACATCTTTGTCGCTCTGGCCGGCGACGAGGTCATCGGCCATGCGGGCCTGCACGGCAGCAAGAACGTCCGGCGCCAGCATGCCTGGGGGCTGGGCATCAGCATTCGCGACGACTGGCAACGACGCGGAGTCGGCACGCGGCTGATGGAAACGGTGATCGATCTCGCCGATCAGTGGCTCGGTGCGCTGCGGATCGAACTGACGGTGTTCACCGATAACGCGGCCGCGCTCGCCCTGTACCGCAAGTTCGGCTTCGAGGTCGAGGGCGTGCATCGCGCCTGGGCGCTGCGCGACGGCGCCTATATGGATGTGACCGCGATGGCACGGCTGCATCCGCGCCCGCCGCAAATCCCGCGCTGAATCACGAACCGATCGCGGCGTGAGCACAGCCGAGTTTCGTTACTGCCCGCTGTGCGCGACCAGCCTCACGCGCCAGCATCACGCCGACCGTGAGCGCAGCGCCTGTCCGGCCTGCGGCTGGGTGCACTGGGACAACCCGGCGCCGGTGGTGGCGGCGCTGATCGAGCTCGAGGGCCGCATCTTGCTCGCGCGCAATCGCGCCTGGCCGGAGAAGATGTATGCGCTCGTCACCGGTTTCCTCGAGCGCGACGAAACACCGCTCGAAGCCGTGGCGCGCGAAGTGGCCGAGGAGACCGGGCTACACACAAAGGCCGCCACACTGATCGGCGTCTACGAATTCAGGCGCAAGAACGAGGTCATCGTCGCCTATCACGTCGAGGCCGAGGGGACGGTGCGTCTCGGCGAGGAACTGGTCGATTACCGCCTGATCGAGCCTGCGCGACTGCGGCCGTGGCGGCTGGGCACCGGGCTGGCGATGGCCGACTGGATGCACAGTCGCGGACTGCCGGTAGACTTTCTTCCTTTCCCCTGAGTGCCCACCGAGCCCGTCATGGAGACGACCCCGACCGTCGACAAGGAGATCGACACGCGCGGCCTGAATTGCCCGCTGCCGATCCTGCGCGCCAAAAAAGCGCTGTCGGACATGACCAGCGGCCAGGTGCTGAAGATCCTGGCAACGGATCCCGGCTCGGTGCGCGACTTTCAGGCCTTCGCGAAGCAGACCGGCAACGAGCTCCTCGCGCAGCAGACCGTCGACAAGGAATTCATTCACTACCTGAGGCGCCGATGAGCTCACCCACGCCAGCACCCCGTCTTGACACTGCTCCATCCACCCCCGTGCGGCGCGGTCCGTCCCGACTGAAGCTCGCCTTCTGGCTGGTGATCGTTCCAGTGCTGCTGGCCATCGTCTACTTCATGTTCGTGTTCAACTGGAACTACTCGAGCGGCGAACGGGCGGGCTGGGTGCAGAAGTTCAGCAAGAAGGGCTGGCTGTGCAAGACCTGGGAGGGAGAAATGGCCATGGTCACGATGCCAGGGGCCAATCCCGAGAAGTTTCTTTTTACCGTGTGGGACGACGCAGTGTCTCAGCAGATCAATCGCGTGATGGGCAAACGCGTGACGCTGCACTACGACGAGAAGGTCGGTCTGCCGACCACTTGCTTCGGCGAAACGCGCCATTTCGTCACGGCAGTGGCAGTTGTCGACGAAATCCCGCTGGGCCCCGGCGTCGTGGTGCCGGTGCCGGGAAAGGCGCCAGCCGCAGCGCCGCCCGCCAGTGTCGCGCCGGCGCCGGCAGCGCCCACACCGTCGCCACCGTCCGAGTACACGCTGCCTCCGTCGCCCGAGGCGACGAAACCTGCGGCGCCGGCACCTCCGCCAGCCAAGTAATCGATACTCGGGCGGCGCTGACTGCGACCTCGTCTGATCGCAGCGAGTCGGTTTTAGCTTGCTGCCGGTAGACGCTCGTATTGCTCGCGCACGCTGGCGAGCGTAGTGCCGAACGAGCTTAGTCGCTCCCGTTCCTGCGCAACCACGGCGGCCGGTGCCCGCTCGACGAACGTCGCGTTGCCGAGCTTGCTCTCGGCCTTGCGAATCTCGCCTTCCAGCCGCGCGATCTCCTTGCCGAGCCGTTCGCGTTCGGCCGCCACGTCGACCTCGATCTTCAGCATCAGACGAAAGTCGTCGACCACCTTGACGGGTGCGGCAGAGCGGCTCGCCTCGCGGTTGACGTCGTCCACCACCTGCACCTCGGACAGCCGCGCAAGTGCACGCAGGTGCGGCGCAAACGCCTGCAGGGCGGCGGCGTTCCCGCCGCAAGCAATGGAACCTTCTGCGCTGGCGACAGATTCATCTCGCTGCGCAGGTTGCGCAAGGCATCGACGATCCGCTTCAGCTGTCCGACCTCGCGATCGGAAGCGGCGTCGATCTTTTCCGGCTGCGCGCGCGGGTACGGCTGCAGCATCACCGACGACTCCGTGCCTGCCACGCGCTTGCCGGCCAGCACCGAAACCGGCTGCCACAGCTCCTCGGTGATGAACGGGATGACCGGGTGGGCGAGCCGAAGCGCGGCCTCGAGCACACGCACCAGCGTGCGCCGCGTGCCGCGCTGCTGCGCCTCGCTGCCGGCGGCGAGTTGCACCTTGGCCAGTTCCAGGTACCAGTCGCAGTACTCGTTCCACACGAAGCTGTAGATCGCGTTGGCGACATTGTCGAGCCGGTACTGTGCGTAGCCCTCGGCGACAGCGGCTTCGGTCCCCTGCAGTTCGCCGATGATCCAGCGATCGATCGCGGAGAGCTCGACCGGCAGTTGCTCGTCGAGGCCGCAGTCGCGGCCCTCGGTATTCATCAGCACGAAGCGCGTCGCGTTCCATAGCTTGTTGCAGAAGTTGCGATAGCCCTCGCAGCGCTTGGTGTCGAAGTTGATGTTGCGGCCAAGCGTCGCGTAGGACGCCATCGTGAAGCGCAGCGCGTCGGCGCCGTACGCCGGCATGCCGTCCGGAAACTGCGCGCGCACGCGCTTTTCGATCTTCGGTGCGTCCTGCGGCCGGCGCAGTCCGGTGGTGGCCTTCTTCAGCAGTTCGTCGAGCGGTGCGCCCTGGATCAGGTCGACCGGATCGAGCACGTTGCCCTCGGACTTGCTCATCTTCTTGCCTTCGACGTCGCGCACGAGGCCGTGCACGTAGACGTCGCCGAACGGCACGCGCCCGGTGAAGTGCAGCGTCATCATGACCATGCGTGCGACCCAGAAGAACAGGATCTCGTAGGCGGTGGTCAGCACGGTCGAGGGAAGGAAGCGATCGAAGCCGGCGGCGCGCATCGCGGCGGGATCGGGCCAGCCGAGCGTCGAAAACGGCACGAGCGCCGAGGAAAACCACGTGTCGAGCACGTCCGGATCTCGGGTCAACGGCCGGTCGCCGGCCTGCGCCCGCGCGTCGGCTTCGGTGCGCGCCACATAGACGTTGCCGTCGCCGTCATACCACGCCGGGATCTGGTGGCCCCACCACAGCTGCCGCGAGACGCACCAGTCCTGGATGTTCTGCAGCCACTGGCAGTACACGGTGCGCCATTGTTCGGGAACGATGCGGATCTCGCCGCGCTCGACGACGTCCAGTGCAGCCTGGGCCATCGAGGTTCCGGGATGCAGCGTCCCCTCCGGTGCCGGCTTGCTCATCGCCATGAACCACTGATCGGTGAGCAGCGGCTCGAGCGCCACGCCGGTTCGGTCGCCGCGCGGCACCTTCATCAGGTGCTTGTCGATCTTCTCGATCAGACCGGCGGCCTGCAGATCTGCGACGACCGCTTCGCGCGCTTTGAAGCGGTCCAGTCCGCGGTACTTTGCCGGAGCAGCGTCGTTGATGGTCGCATCGAGCGTGAAGATGTTGACGAGCGGCAGGCCGTGCCGCTGTCCGACCGCGTAGTCGTTGAAGTCGTGTGCGGGCGTGACCTTGACGACGCCGGTGCCGAACTCGCGGTCGACATACTCGTCGGCGATGATCGGAATCTCCCGCTCGGCAAGCGGCAGGCGGACGCGGCGGCCGACCAGGTGCGCATAGCGCGCATCCTCCGGATGCACCATCACCGCGGTGTCGCCGAGCATCGTTTCGGGCCGCGTAGTGGCGACCACCAGGTGGCCGCTGCCATCTGCCAGTGGATAGCGCAGGTGATAAAGCTTGCCTTCTTCTTCGTCGTTGACCACCTCGAGATCCGACACTGCGGTCTTGAGCACCGGGTCCCAGTTGGCAAGCCGCTTGCCCCGGTACAAAAGGCCCTGCTCGTACAGCCGTACGAACACTTCGGTGACTGCGGCACTCAGGTTTTCATCGAGCGTGAAATACTCGCGGCTCCAGTCGACCGACGCACCGAGCCGTCGCATCTGCTGGGTGATGGTTCCGCCGGAGTATTCGACCCAATCCCAGACCTGTTTCGTGAACGCCTCACGACCCATCGTGCGGCGGTCGATGCCATTGGCCTCCAGCTGTCGCTCGACCACGATCTGCGTCGCGATGCCCGCGTGGTCGGTGCCAGGCAGCCATAGCGTGTCGTAGCCAAGCATCCGGTGGTAGCGCGTCAGCGCGTCCATGATCGTCTGGTTGAACGCGTGGCCCATGTGCAGGATGCCGGTCACGTTGGGCGGTGGCAGCTGGATCGAGAACGCCGGCTTGTCGGAGTCCAGCGAGGCAGCGAAACAGCCGCGTGCCTCCCATACCTGCGACCAGCGCGCCTCGATGGCAGCCGGTTCGAAGCTCTTGGCAAGCGGCGCGTTCGCCAGTGTTGCGATGTCGTTCATTACGGAGCGGCACTCCGGCGTTGCGATGTGCAAAGCAAGGATTTTACGGGGGCGGGCGCAAGCGCCGCCGACTTCACCGGGTTTGCGGTGCCGAGCGATTTCCGCGGCAACTGCACGCGAGATCAAGTCGCGCAGCCGGTGTTCGAACGACTGCCGCAACTCGGCGGACGCTGCGAGCACGACTCGCTCGAGTGCGGGCTGCAGGCGCTCCTTCAGCAGACGGCCGGCTTCATCGGCGAGCGCCGGCTGCAGCTCGCGATAGAGCGCCTCACGCATCGACTGCTCGATCTGCGCCCAATCGACTTCAGGAACTTGCGGCAACCCAGTCGGAGTCGATGCGTAGGCCGGCACCTGCGGAGCCGTGGCCGCAGGACGCGTCAGCGGCGGAGGGGGCGGAGCAGGTGGGCGTACATGCGTCGGCGGTGGCGGAGCAGCGGTGGGCGCGGGGGCGGGCACAGCCACCGGAGCCAGCACTGGGGCGGCAACCGGAGGAAGCGGCGCCGGTACAGCAGCAGGCGGCGGCGGTGTTGCCACAGGGGGAGGTGACGGCGGTGCCGCCACGGGAGGCGGTGGCTTGGGCAGCGAGATATCGAGGTCGAGCGAGGGCAGCGACAGTCGCTCGGTCAGCACCGGTATCGACTCGTCGTCGGACAGCGGTCGTCCGCCGGGGCGCGTCAGGCGATCGAGCGGATTGCTTTTTTCACTCATGGCCAACGACGTCGTGCGAGGTCACCTCGTGACCGTGTGCTTTGTACAGGCGATAACGTTCCCGTGCGCGCGCGCGATCCGTCTCTTCGCGCGAGACCACTTCGATGACGCGCGGATAGCGCGCGAACAGTGCTTCGAATTCCGGCGGAGGCTCGTCGTCGAGCGTCAGGAAGACGTCCATTGCGGGGGCGCGCGAAGCTTCCAGCGTCAGCAGCACCGGCGTCTGTGGCGCGAGCGGGGAGTCAACATAGACGTGCGGCAGAAAGTCGAGCGCGGAAAAGGTCCACAGCGCTGTATCGAACTGGGCGAGACGATCGGCGTCGCGCGCATAGACCACCATCGACTTTCCGGCCGCGCGCGCCTTGCGCGTCACGCGACAGGCGTAATGCAACCGATGCTCGGCGTTGAAGTGAAAGTCGATCCGGCTCATTGGGATTTCCTCGCGCCGCGCGCTCGGAATTCGCCCCTTGGGCTGCCCGGCGGGCTCATGCGACGACGGACTTCGAGCTTACCCCGCACGCTGGATCAGAAACTGCGACAACAGCGGCACCGGGCGGCCGGTCGCACCTTTGGCCGCGCCGGTCTTCCACGCGGTTCCCGCGATGTCGAGGTGCGCCCACGGGTACGCCTTCGTGTAGCGCGCCAGAAAGCACGCCGCGGTGATCGCGCCGGCGTTGCTCGGCGTGCCGATGTTGGCCATGTCGGCGAAGTTCGACTTCAGCTGCTCCTGGTACTCCTCTCCGAGAGGCATGCGCCACGCAGCGTCGCTGGCGGCGCGCCCGGCGGCGAGCAGATCGTCGCCGAGCCTGTCGTTGTTGGCGAACAGGCCACTATTGACATTGCCGAGTGCGATCACGCACGCGCCAGTCAGCGTAGCGATGTCGACCACTGCCGCGGGCTTGAACCGCTCGGCATAGGTCAGCGCATCGCACAGGATCAGTCGTCCCTCAGCGTCGGTGTTCAGGATCTCGATCGTTTGCCCCGACATCGACGTGACGATGTCACCCGGCCGCGAGGCCGTTCCCGATGGCATGTTCTCGCACGCGGCAACCACGCCGACGACGTTGAGCTTCAGCTTGAGCTCGGCCACCGTGCGCATCGTCCCGAGCACGCTCGCCGCGCCGCACATGTCGAACTTCATCTCGTCCATCGCCGCGCCCGGCTTGAGCGAAATGCCGCCCGAGTCGAACGTGATGCCTTTGCCGACCAGCACGATCGGCGCAGCCTTCGCCGCGCCGCCACGGTGTTTGAGCACAATCAGGCGCGGCGGCTGCGCCGAACCACGCGCGACGCCGAGGAACGAGCCCATTTTGAGCGCCTCGAGTTGCTTGGTGTCGAGCACCTCGACCTCGAGCTTCCATGCCTTGGCGAGCTTGCGCGCCTCGTCGGCCAGGAACGACGGATTGCAGATATTGGGTGGCAGGTTGCCGAGCCGTTTGGTCAGCTCCATGCCGTTCGCGATTGCCGTGCCCTGCCTGACACCGCGTTCGGCGCTGGCGTTGCGCGCGGCGAGCACGAGCACGGCCTTGGTCGGACCATTGGCGTCGTCCTTCTTGCTCTTGAGTTCGTCGCTGCGGAAAACTGCCTCGCGAGCAGCCATCACGAACTGCCGCGCATGCCATTCGGGGTCGCGCCCCTTCACTTGCCACTCGGAGGCGGCCACTGCGATTTCGCTGATGCCGTTGAACGCCCTGACCGCCGCGCGCACGGCCTCCGTATACGCGCGGTCGTTGAAATCATCCCGGGTGCCGAGGCCGATCAGCAGCACCCGCGGAGTCGCGACGCCCTCGAGGTTGCGCAACGCGATGTGCGTCCCGCGCTTGCCCGTCATGTCGCCGCTCTTGACGGCTGCCTTGAGCGCGCCGTGCGAAGCCTTGTCCAGCGCGCGTGCAGCCGGCGTCAGTTCGCCATCGGCGAACACTCCGACTGCAATCGCGTCGGCCCTGACCGCAGGCGCTTGCGCGGTCGCTGTGCTAAATTCCATTGCGGTTTCCCTCTGAAAAGTCTCGCGATGGCAGGGTTGGGTCGGCCGGCGGGGCAGCGTCCGGCGCAGGTCGAGTCAGTGCGCAAGTCCGCACGTTTCCCCTCCCGCGGGGCGACCCCGTTCGCGAGCCGGGCAGTATATAGCGGCAACGTGCTGGCCCTCGCGAGCGACCGCTGCCCATGATCTTCCGGCGCTCGATCGTCGCCGAGCTCACCAGCACCGCGAGCGCGGTGTTCACCGTGCTGTTCTCGATCCTGTTCTCGGTCGGGCTGGTGCGCATCCTCGGGCAGGCGGCGGGCGGTCGCGTCGACAACGAGGCGGTGTTCCAGCTGCTCGCGCTCACCGCGCTGACCTGGCTCTCGGTCGTGCTGACGCTGACGCTGTTCATCTCGGTTCTGATGACGCTGTCGCGCGCGTACCGCGATTCCGAAATGGTCGTGTGGTTTGCGTCGGGCCAGAGCCTGCTCTCATGGCTGCGTCCGGTGCTGCGCTTCGCCTGGCCGATCGTCGTTTCGGTGGCGCTGCTGTCGATGTTCGTCACACCATGGGCTACCTCGCAGATTGAAGGCTTGCGCGACCAGTTCTCGCGGCGCGACGACGTGAGCCGCGTGGCTCCGGGCCGGTTCATCGAATCGGGCGGTGCCGCCGACCGCGTGTTCTTCGTGGAGTCGGTCGACTTCGAGGGCCGGCAGGTCAGTAACGTGTTTGTCAGCATGCGCAGCCAGGGGCGCGAGGGCGTGATCGTCGCTGCCAAGGGCGAGATCGACGTGGCACCGAACGGTGATCGTTTCCTTGTACTCGAACAGGGCCGTCGCTACGAGGGCCGGCCTGGGTCAGCGGAGTATCGGACGATGGAGTTCGACCGCTATGCGATCCGCATCGAAAGCCGTCCGGACCGGCCGCTCGCCGAGCGCAGCGCTCGCACCAAGTCAATGCGCGACCTGATTGCCGAACCCACGTCGTTCGCCAAGGCCGAGATCGTGTGGCGCATCGGTATTCCGATCGCCGCGCTGGTGGTGACGCTGCTCGCGATGCCGCTCGCGTACACGAACCCGCGAGTAGGGCGTTCGTTCAACCTGATCATTGCGGTGCTCGCGTTTGCGATCTACCTCAACGTACTGAATACGGTGCAGGCCTGGGTGCAGCAGGACCGCGTCGGCTTTGTCGTCGGCGTGTGGATCGTGCATGCCGTCGTCCTCGCCTGCGTCGCGGTGCTCTTTGCGCGCCGTGTGTATCTGCAGCGCTGGTGGCCGCGGCGACTGACGCTGCGGCACTGGATGGAAACGCGCCGAAAGTGAAGACGCTGCGCCGCTACCTGTGGGTCGAGATCGCGACAGCGACAGGATTCGTGCTGTTTGCCCTGCTGTCGCTGTTCACCTTCTTCGACCTGGTGGCGCAACTCGACGAGATCGGCCGGCGGGGATTCCAGCTGCGGCACGCGCTGTCGTATGTCGCGTTCACGCTGCCGTCGCGCATGTACGAGCTGATGCCAATAGCGGCGCTGATCGGCACCATTTACGCGTTGTCCAAGCTCGCCGCCAATTCCGAGTTCACCATCATGCGGGTCTCCGGCATGAGCACCCGACGGCTGATGCTGAGCCTCGGCGGGATCGGGCTGCTGATGGTCGCTGTCACGTACCTGCTCGGGGAGTTCCTCTCGCCGCCGGCCGAACGGCTCGCGCAGCAGACTCGGCTTAAGGCACGCGGCAGCCAGATCAGCGTGCGCGATTTCCGTACCGGCGTGTGGATGCGCGATGTCGTCAAGGCGCCCGATGGCGGTATCGGCGCCTATCGCTTCATCAACGTGCGGCAGGTGTCGCCCGACGTCGGCACGCGTGGCTGGCGCATCCTCGAGTTCGACCGGGACTATCGGCTGCGGTCCATTTTGACCGCCGACGTGGGCACCTACGTTCCCGGCGCCGGGTGGGAGTTGACCGATGCGGTCGAGACGCGCGTGCCGCAGATCGCACCGGGTGCTGCGCTGCCGACCGATGCACGGACCGAGGTGGTCGGGACTCCGAAGCTGATGTGGCATTCGGAACTGAAACCCGACATTTTCGGCGTGCTGCTGGTGCAGCCCGAACGGATGGCCGGGTGGGATCTGGCGCAGTACATCCGCCACTTGGCCGAGAATCGCCAGCAGACCGATCGCTATGAGATCGCCTTCTGGAGCAAGCTCATCTACCCTTGGGCCGTGCTGGTGATGATGGCGCTCGCGCTGCCGTTCGCCTACCTGCACGTGCGCGCCGGCGGCGTCAGCTTCAAGATCTTCACCGGCGTGATGCTCGGCGTCGCTTTTTACGGCATGAACAAGCTGTTCGCGCACATCGGCCTGCTCAATACCTGGCCGCCGGTCGCGGTGGCGGCTTTACCCAGCCTGGTCGTTCTGTCGCTGGCGTTCGGCGCGCTGTACTGGATCGAACGCCGCTAGCGTTCGATCACTTGAACAGCGAATTGAGTTCGTCGCCCGATGCGGCGTTGACGAAACCGTCGAACCGCCCTTGTTCCGAGAGCAGGCGGGCGGCGCGCATGAATCCGCCCCAGGCAGCGCGTGCGAGCGCGCCGCCGACGCTGACGCGGCGCACGCCAAGTGCAGCGATCTGCTGCATCGTCATGTCGCTGGGCCAGCCTATCAGCAGGTTGACCGGCTTGGGTGCAACCGCCGCAACGACGGCTTCGATCTGCTCGCGCGTGCGGATCCCCGGTGCGTACAGGCAGTCGGCACCGGCGTTCGCATAAGCCTGCAGTCTGCCGATCGTCTCGCCAAGATCGGGCCGGCCGACCAGGAAGCACTCCGCGCGCCCCACCAGCAGCGTGTCGCCGCCCGCCTGGTCGATCGCGCCCCGCGCCGCGCGGATTCTCTCAATCGCGACGGTGAGCTCGTAGAGCGGTGCGGCCGCATCGCCGGTCGAATCCTCGATCGAGAGTCCGGCCACGCCGGTGTCGACCGCAAGTCGAACGTTCTGAGCGACGCCGGCCGCATCACGGGCAAAACCGCCTTCGAAGTCGGCGTTGATCGGTACATCGGTCGCCGCCACGATGTCGGCCAGGTGCTGCAGCACGACGTCGACCGCTACCGCGCCGTCGCGACACGCGCGCGACCAGGCGAAGCCCGAGCTCGTGGTGGCGAGTGCCTTGAAGCCGAGGATCTGCAGATAACGCGCGCTGCCGATGTCCCACGGATTCGGAATGACGAAGCAACCCGATTCGTGCAACTGCCGGAAGGTACGTCGCTTGTCGGCAATGGTGGGGCGACTCTCGGTCATCTCGTCTGACCTCCGCAGGCAAAGGGGCCGTCTACTTCTGTGGAATCTTCACGCCGCGAGCCACCGCCGGACGCTCCAGGAAGCTTCGCAGGGTGCGCGTCACGTGCGCAAAGTCCTTGATGCCGACCAGCTCACCGGCGTCGTAGAAGCCGATCAGGTTGTTGACCCACGGAAACGTGGCGATGTCGGCGATCGTGTACTCATCGCCCATGATCCACGCGCGTCCGGCCAGTCGCTGGTCCAGCACGCCGAGCAACCGTTTTGATTCGGCGGCATAGCGGTCGCGTGGCCGCTTGTCCTCGTAGTCGCGGCCAGCGAACTTGTGGAAGAAACCGACCTGGCCGAACATCGGACCGATGCCGCCCATCTGGAACATCAGCCACTGGATCGTCTCGTAGCGGCGCGCCGCATCGGTAGGCAGCAACTGCCCGGTCTTTTCCGCCAGGTAGATCAGGATCGCGCCCGATTCGAACAACGCCAGCGGCCGGCCACCGGGCCCGTCGGGATCGATGATGGCGGGGATCTTGTTGTTCGGGTTGAGCGACAGGAACTCGGGCGATCGCTGATCCCCTGACTCGAACTCGACACGGTGCGCTTCGTAGGGAAGGCCGGTTTCCTCGAGCATGATCGAGACCTTGACTCCGTTGGGCGTCGGCAGCGAATAGAGCTGCAGACGCTCCGGATGAAGCGGCGGCCACTTGCGGGTGATCGGAAGAGCTGACAGATCGTTCATGCTGACTCAGTCAATGCAACGACGTATCAGGACGCAAGCGTGACTCATCTGAACTCACGGGGGCAACGCCGTCCTCGTTATCAGTAACAAACAGTTCCTCGTCGCCATCTTCCGCGGCTTGACTTTCCCATGTGTAGCGCTTGCGCGGTGGGATGTCGAGCTTGCGCAGCGCGAGTGCGAGCGATACGCCGATCACCGCCGCCGACAGATGCGTTTCCCACGACACACCCGGCTCGATCGGCAGCACACCCCACGCGAGCGAGCCGTACATGAACGCGACCAGCAGCGAAGCGGCGATAGCGCGGCGGTCGCGGCGCAACAGCCCGGCCACAAACACGTAGCTGACCAGCCCGTAAACGATCCCGCTGGCTCCGAGGTGCACCGAGCCGCGGCCGAATACCCACACCAACACGCCAGGTCCCAGATACACCGCCGGCAGTACACGCACCGACGACCGTGGATACAGGAAGAGCATGGCCGCGCCGACCGTCGCCAGCGGCAACGAATTGGCGAACAGGTGCGCGAAGTCGCTGTGGACAAGCGGCGCAGTGACGATGCCCAAAACGCCGCCCCACTCCCGCGGCCGCACGCCGAATGGCCATGGATCGAGATCCGCCGCCCAGTTCATCAGGTGAATGAGCCACAGAAAAGCCACGAAGCCAATCGACAGCCGCACCGCCAGCCCCAGCAGTGCGTGCGAGTGCACGGAGCCGGTGTAGCGCGGATCGGGAACGTCAAAGTTCATCGCAAAACTGAGTCAATGAGCCCCGGGCCGCCGTGCGGGCTGGTTCCTCCTCGAGTGGCGAGGTTGGGGCAACAACATGGAAAGGCAAGCCCAACGGGCCGGAACACCGTTTGCCGCACGCCGGTACGGTTGCGGCCTCCAACACTCGACAGGCACTTGCGCCGTGGTCCGGTCTCAACCGGGTGGAATAGCGACGCTAAATACGAGGTAGCGAAATGATTCGGAAGCTCAAGAACGGGCAGTACCGGTTGTATTCAAGGAAGAAAGACACCGCGACTGGGAAACGAAGAAACCTTGGCACGTTTTCCACGCTGGATGCCGCCAAGCAGCACGAGCGTCAGGTGCAATATTTCAAGCGGCAAGGCTAGGGCCCGTTCACGCTAAGCCCTAGCTGCAGTTCCCGGTCGCTCCGCACGCGGTGCAGAACTCACAGCCGTCACGCTTGATGACGGCTGCGGCGCCGCAGCTGCCACAGACCTTGCCCTTGACCGGGGCGGTCTCGTGTTCGATCACCTTGACCGCGTCGGGCAGGGCGAGAATGCCGGCGGACTGAATCGCGCGGCCATCGTCGTCGAGGATGCCGAGCACCTTGTAGCGGTTTAGCAGCAACGTGGCGATGTAGGCGACCGTGCTCGGATAGAGGGCTGACCGTTCCTCGCCGGGCACCGCGGCCCAGAATTCGCCGTTCTGTTCGCCGAAGTTCAGCAGCTTCTTCAGCTTCAGCCCGATCCAGTTGGCATCGACCACGCGCATGTCGAGCGAGATCAGCTTGCACAGGCCATCGAGCACCTTCGGATACTCGCCAGCGAGCCAGATCGAATACGGGCGGCGGCTGCCGTCGGGCAGGTGCAGCTCCTTGACACCGAGCACGAAGTCGTCGCCGGTATTGGCGTTGGCGACATCGACGGTCCAGCTCATCGTGCCGAGTGGGCCGGCCTTCGGTTCCTTCTTCGAGAACAACGCATTGAGCACCGGCGTGGCGTGCTGGTCGAGTTCCTTAAAGACGCCGAGTTGCTCGCAGCGCCAGTGCACGATGTGCGCAAATGCCGACACGACTCCACTTTGCCACTGCCTGTCACCGGTCGGCGGCATCGGAATCGCGAAGCCTTGCTCGTCGCGCGCCTTCGCCAGCGCATCGAGCTTCATCTTGAGCCAGGCGCGATCTTCGCTGCGCATGTCCATCGACAGCGCCTTCGCGATCGCCCCCAGCCCGCGCGGCTGCTCGGCTCCGTTGACCCACACCTCGAACGGAACCGCGGGATTGCCGACCTGGCCGATGAAAATGGCGAACGATTCGCGGCGCTCTGGAATCTCGACCATGTAGGTCCACGCCAGGTTGCCTTCGGCAAGGTCCGGCCGGCCCGGCCACTTGAGGCTGGCCAGCGCGGGCTGCGGCGCCGAGGCGAGGCGGACGCGCCGATCCGGATCGTCCTTCAGGTCCTGCGGCGACGCGCTATGCGACTGTCCCCCTTCCTTGACAACCTCGAGCACCGACCCGATCACATTGTTCGGGCGATAGGTCGTGATGCCCTTCAAGCCGGCGTTCCACGCCGCGAGATAAAGGCTCTTGAAATCCTCGAACGGGTAGTTCTCCGGAACGTTGACAGTCTTGCTGATCGCGGCGTCCACGTACGGCTGCACGGCTGCGATCATCTGCATGTGGTCGCTCGCGCTCATTCCAAGTGCGGTGACGAAGCTGTCCGGCAATCGGGTCTCGTCGCCGTCCATGCGCTTGTACAAGCGATAGGCATAGTCTTCGACGACATACTCCTGCTTGCTGCCGTCGGGCATGCGCTTCTTGCGAATGTACGTCCACGAAAAGGTCGGCTCAATGCCGCCGGACGCATTGCCGGCGAACGCGAGCGAGATCGTTCCGGTCGGGGCGATCGACAGCAGGTGCGAGTTGCGCAGCCCGTGCTTGCGGATTCCGGCCTTCAACGGCTCGGGCAGCCGCGACGCGCAGTGCGGCTCGGCCAGGAACTGCTCGGCGTCGAACAGCGGAAACGTGCCTTTCTCCGCGGCGATTTCCATCGAAGCGCCGTAGGCGCCATCGCGCATTACACGCGCGACGTCGGCAGCGAGTGCGCGCCCGGCTTCGCCGTCGTAGCGCAGGCCGAGCATCGTCAGCGTGTTGCCCAGGCCGGTGAAGCCGAGGCCGACGCGCCGTTTGTTGGCCGCTTCCTGCTCCTGTTCAGCGAGCGGCCACAGGGTCGCGTCCAGCACGTTATCGAGCGCGCGGATCGACACCTGCGTTACCTGGCGGAACTTTTCCCAGTCGAAGGCCGCCGACTCGCTGAACGGATCGTCGACGAATCGCGTCAGGTTGATCGAACCGAGGCAGCAGCAGCCGTAGGCCGGCAGCGGCTGTTCGCCGCACGGGTTGGTCGCCGCGATCGTTTCGCAGTAAGACAGGTTGTTGTCGTCATTGATGCGGTCGATGAACACCACGCCGGGCTCGGCGTGGCTGTAGGTCGACTTCATGATCTGGTCAAACAGGTCGCGCGCCCGCGCACTGCGATAGGTCCACGTGCCGTCGGGGCGCTGGCTGCCGGTCGACTTGTCGAACGGTTCGGCCGCATGCCACAGCTCGATCGCGCCGTCGCTTTCCACGGCGCGCATGAAGTCATCGGTCACCGCGACCGACATGTTGAAGTTGGCGAGTGAGGCATCGCGCTTGGCGTGGATGAAGTCCTCGATATCCGGGTGATCGCAGCGCATCATTCCCATCTGCGCGCCACGACGTGCGCCGGCCGATTCGAGCGTCTCGCAACTCTTGTCGAACACGCGCATGTAAGAGATCGGCCCGCTGGCACGCGAATGCGTGCCGTGCACTAGCGCGCCCTTCGGGCGGATCGGCGAGAAGTCGTAACCGACACCGCCACCGCGCCGCATCGTTTCCGCGGCCTGGTTCAGCGCGTGATAGATCGAGGGCACGCCGTCGCGCGTACCGCTGATGGCATCGCCCACCGGCTGCACGAAGCAGTTGATCAGCGTGGCCGCGATTCCGGTGCCCGCGGCCGAGTTGACGCGGCCGCCGGGAATGAAGCCGTCGACCATCGCGTCGTAAAAGCGCTTCTCCCAGATCTCGCGGATCTCCGCGCGCTCGACCTGTGCCAGCCCGCGCGCGACGCGGCGGCGCACTTCGTCGACCGACTGCTCGTCGCCCTTGGCGTATTTCTCGAGCAGTACATCGATCGAGATCGGCTGCTCGTCGAGCAGCACGTGCGCCTTGTCCAGTTTCATCGTTGCCTCGGGCCGAGAGAGACCGAAATTATAGGCGGCGTGCGGCGCTCATCCGGCCTGATCCGGTAGGGGCATTCGAGGTAGACGTGCGATGCCCGTGAGCATATGAGCGCCCGATATAAAATCGCCAGTCCATATTACGGGGTTGCGAATGAACCTGCAGCAGTTTCGCTTCCTGCGCGAAGCGGCTCGTCACAAGTTCAGCCTGACCGACGCGGCGCGCGCACTGCACACGTCGCAGCCTGGAATCTCCAAGGCGATCATCGACCTCGAGGGTGAACTCGGGGTCCCGATCTTCGCCCGCCACGGCAAGCGCGTGAAGGGACTGACCGCGCCCGGCCAAGTGGTGCTCGACGCCGCCGAACGCATCATGCTCGAGGTCGACAACCTGAAGAAGCTGGCGCGCGACTACGCCGGCAGCCCGGAAGGGACGCTGCGCGTCGCGACCACGCACACGCAGGCGCGCTACGTCCTGCCGCAGGTGATCCAGCAGTTCGCGCAGAAGTTCCCGCAGGTGCGACTGAAGCTGCTGCAGGCCAACCCGCCGCAGATCGTCTCGATGCTGGTGCATGGGCAAGCGGATCTCGGGGTCGCCACCGAGTCGCTGGCTGATGCGCCGGGACTGCTGACGATTCCCGTCTACGACTGGCAGCACGTGGCGATCGTCAAGCCGGATCACGCGCTGGTGAAGTTCGTCACCACGCCAGGCAAGCTGACGCTTAAGGACCTCGCCCGTCATCCGATCGTCACCTACGAGCACCAGTTCGCCGGCCGCGGCAAGATCGACGACGCCTTTGCGCAGGCCGCTATCGAGCCGTCGATCGTGCTCGAGGCGGTCGACGCCGATGTGATCAAGACCTACGTACTGATCGGCATGGGCGTCGGGATCGTCGCCGGTGTCGCGGTCGATGCCCGTCGCGACGGCCTGGTGGCGCTGCCGTGCGGGCACCTGTTCGGCCGCAACGTCACGCGGCTGGCGGTCAAGGAGGGCACCTACCTGCGCGGCTTCGTCTACTCGTTCGTCGAGATGCTGGTGCCGGGTTGGGACAAGCGGCGTATCGAGGAGGCGTTCCGCGCGTAGCCGGCTCACCATGCGGGTCGCCATCGTCGGCGCCGGCTCGATTGGCGCGGTCATCGGAGCCAAGCTCGCGGCATCGGGTCACGAGGTCGTGCTTGTCGCGCGCGGTGCGCACCTCGATGCAATCCGGCGCGATGGTCTGAAGCTTGTCGACCACGTCGGTTCCGCGGGCGATATATATCGCCTGGCGGCCAGCGAGAACCCCGCGGACTTTCTGCAGCAGGACCTCGTCGTGATCGCGCTGAAGGCGCATGCGATCGCGGCGATGCTGCCGCGCATGGCGCCGCTCGTGGGTGCGGACACGGTCGTGGTTCCGGCGATCAATGGCCTGCCGTGGTGGTACTTCCACGCGGAGGGTGGCGCACTGAGCGACACCGCGCTGCGATCGCTCGATCCGGCGGGCAACATGTTCGCCGCGCTCGACCCACGGCACATTCTCGGCTGCGTCGTTCACATTGCGGCCGAGGTGCGGGCCCCCGGTGAAGTGCATCACACCGGCGGGCGGCGGCTGATCCTCGGCGAGCCCGACCGGTCGATGTCGGCGCGGCTGGCGCACATCGGCGATGCGCTCGATGCGGCGGGGTTCGCGACCGAGCGTTCGAAGGACATCCGGCTCGACGTCTGGATCAAGCTCCTCGGCAATCTGTCGTTCAACCCGGTTGCTGCGCTGACCGGCTACCTGATGAACCAGATCGTTGCCGACGAGAACGTGCTGCAGGTCATCCGCGCGATGATGCTGGAGGGCATGCAGGTGTCGAAACATTACGGCTACCCGATCCCGATGACACCGGACCAGCGCATCGACCTGGCGCGCCAGCTCGGCGCAGCCAAGATTTCTATGCTGCAGGATCTCGAACAGCGGCGCCCGCTCGAACTGGCGGCCGTCGTCGAAGCGGTGATCGAACTGGCCGAGATGGCCGGCATCGCAGTGCCGACGACTCGCCATGTGCACGCGCTGGCGCTCGCCCGCGCACGCGCGCTCGGCATCGCCTGACGCTCGGGGAGCCTCCGCACAACCCATGATGCCCGCGGCGCGGTCTTGGCGGGACGAGCCGCTGTGAAGCGCCGTCTAGACTTGCTGCGGCAAGGCAAGAAGGTGCGTCACGCGGATTCCCGCCAGGACCACGCCCCGGAGGGTTTGTGCGCTGAGCAGCGGCAAAGCCGCTGCGCGCACCAAGAGCCGTATGCGGCGAGTGCGGCCGACCGGCCGCACTGGCCGCGCTCGCGTCGTTGCGCGCCTCGTGCTTGAGCACCCGCCAAGCACCTTCGGCGCGCGCCTAGCGATCATCGGCATTGCGCACAGACGCGGGCATCAGCGGTTATGTGGAGGCTCCCTAGCGCGGGCGCTTGCTCAAGCGGATCAGTTCGAGCGCTGCGTCGAACAGCAGCGACGCCGGGCTCGCGAGTTCTTCGACTGCCGACAAGTGATTGACACGCGGCATCGGTACTTCGCGCAGGAATATGTTCTTCCACGCGCGGCCGATCAGCGTGGTCTGTCTACGGAACTCGGACGATTCCAGCCCGCCAACGGCAGTGATCAGCGGCGCCGACGTTGCCGGCGGTAGATGAACCGGCGAAAGCGCATCAGCCCGGCGCTCGTCGAGGCGCAAGTCGACATTGACGAAGGGCGCGTGCACCAGCGGCGCGAGATCGTAGATTCCGCTGATGCCGAGTCCGCCCTTGACCAGCAGCGGCGGCAGCTCGCGGTCATACACCGGCCACAGCGCTGCCATCATCATCGCGGTCAGGTGTGCGCCGGCCGAATGTCCGGCGACCACGATGCGCTCCGGGTCGAAGCCCAGCCTGTCACCATTGCGATAGAGCCACGCGAGCGCTCTCAGCTGCTGGCGAACGATGTCCTCGATCGCCGTGGCCGGTGCGAGTCCGTAGTTGAGCAATGCCAGTGCGACGCCGTGCTGAATGAACGGCGGCGCGAGCCACGAGAAATCTGACTTGTCGAGCGAGCGCCAGTAGCCGCCATGGATAAATACCAAAAGCGGCGCGGCCTCACGCTGAGTCGGAAAGTAGTCGAGACGTTCGGCCGGCGTCTCGCCATAGAGCAGATCGATGAGGCACGCTCGCAGTCGGCGTGTCAGCGCTCCACGTTCGGCCCAGCGCGCGAAGACCTGCGGGTGTTCGGGCACCGCAGCCCGCACGTTGTATTCGCGGTCCAAGTCCGCGGTTTCTCTTTTCATCTCCGCTCCCATCTTCGGCCGCGAGTGTAGCGACGGCGAATCGGGCGCGAGGCGTTGAACGCTCCGCCGGTGCGACCTATAATCTCGCTCCTGCCGGCTGAAACGCCAGCATCAGGAATCGGGGAAGTAGCTCAGCTGGGAGAGCGCTGCGTTCGCAATGCAGAGGTCGGGAGTTCGATCCTCCTCTTCTCCACCAGATTTTCGAGGGCTGCCAACGCAGCCCTTTTCATTTCGTGAGTTCAGATACTTAAAAATCTGAACGGTCCTCGTGGCGGACCTCGCTTGCTGGAGCCGCGGCGTATCGTGAACGCATGTCTTTCCACGTCGAGTGCTACGCCGGCTATCGCGGCGAGCAGGAACCCCTGGCCCTCCGGTTCGGCGAACGGCGCGTCGCCGTACGTCGCGGTAGTGGACAGGTGGTACTCGCCGGCGCAGCGGTGGTTTAAGGTCGAGGCCGAAGACGGCGACATCTACATCGTCCGCCACGACGAGCCGAGCGGCCGGTGGGATCTTGCCGCGTACACGAGCGCGAAGTCACCCGGCACGGACTTACGCAGCCCTAAGTCCCAGCAGGACCCGCTGACCTGAAGCGCCTATTGTCCGTGTCGTAGCCGCTTCAATTGACGCGGGTCCACGCTCGCTATCGTCTCAATGCGAGGAGCGAATCGGCCAAATACTGCGGGGCGTAACCCAGACTTCGCGACCTAGCCGGGGATATCCAGTTCCGTGTGGGGAACTTCACCGTCCGTTGGATCTGCTGTATCAATGATCACGCGGGGTTTCGGGTCGGGGAGTGTTTTCCGCGCTGGCTGCAAACATTGCTTCCTCTCTTCGAACTCCGTAAGTACATCGTCTCGAATGATCGGCTGAAACCTGTTTCCTGGCCTCAGCAGCCCGCGCTCCTTCTGCAAGAACGCAAGCACGGTTGACGCTGAATGCACCCAATTGCGGGCGCCGGATTCAGCAAAGCCCGGGCCACCGGTCGAGCCGCGCTCGCCCAACGGGTGAACTTTTGAATCCTTTCCCATCCAGAATCCAAGCACCACGCCTCTTTCCGGACGCTCCGGCGTGCCAGGAACCCACAAGATCAGCCACACGTCCGAGGTCTTCCCGTCGGCATTGGTTGCAGTACCGGTCTTGCCCGCGATCTCGCCGGCCTTTTCAACAGGAAATGCGAGGGTTCGTTTCTTCCTTTCTTCGGGTGTCAACTTCCAGATCTCGTTACCCAACGGATCCATTCCGGGAACGGTTCCGCGCCGGAGCGCGGCCGCCGTGCCAGTTCCCATGTCAAGCGGGCTCTTCAGGAGTTCAATCATCGCTGCGGACACCGCAGGATGAATAACGCGCTCCTGCACAGGACGACTCTCGCCCTTGGTGTCACACGCACGCGGCTGATCTTCAGCATCCCTGTAAAGAAGCGACTTTCCATCGCGGCAGACATCGTTTGCAAACCGCGGCGTTACTCGAAATCCGCCGTTCACGAAAGCGGCGGTTGACGCCATCGATAGCGGATTGACGTCGGATGCGCCGATAGCGGTTGTCGGGTACGGCTGAAGGACGTGCTTCGCGTCCCGAGGCATCCCCAGGCGATACGTGAGATCGATCACATTCTTTATTCCAGCACGCGCTCCAGCGCGTACCGCCGCCGCGTTGCGTGACTCGCCCAAGGCGACTCGGCAGGTGATATCTCCTCGGTATTCCGGTTCCGACCGGGAATGAAAGTTCTCGATCTTCTTAACGCCCCGCCCGCGACCAAGAGACACATAGATGGGCTCATCGGGCACCGTGCAGCGCCCGAGCACACTTGCTGCGATCTCTTCGACCGTCTCCCGCCGCGGCTTGGTGGCGAGTACCTCGTTGGTGAGTCGCTCGACCAAGCCGCCATAAGTGAAGACCTTGAAAGTCGACCCCGGTTGACGCCAGCCGGTCGCGATCACGTCGTATTTTCGTTGATTGAAGTTCACGTTCCCGACTTCAGCCAGGACGTCTCCTGTGAAGTCGACCGCGAAAGCTCCAGCGCGCAGCTGGTCGCGGTCGTTCGGGTGGCGAGCCAGATACGTGCGAAGCGTAAGTTCAACGGCGTTGGCGAGGACGTCTTGAAGTCCGTCGTCACGAGTGATCGAGATCGTGAGTCCGCCTTTAGTGATCGGGAAACGATCCTTGTAAAGGATTCGCACCCGCTCGAGGAAGTAGTCGTGCATGCCACAGCTGGTACCGGGTGGAACAACTTCCTTGCGGAGGGTCTGTGCAACGCGCTTCGCCGCGCGTGCGTATTCTGCATCGGTGATCATGGCGTGATCGAACATCAATTCGAGTACGCGCATGGTTCCGCGTGCGGCTTCTGTCCAATTCGCGTCGCGGATTTCTTCGCGCGTTCTAAGCAGCGGATCTATCGCAAATGAGCGATCAGGAAGTGCCGGCCTATTGATGAGAGCTACGATGAACGCTGCCTGGTGCAGGCCAAGATCTTTTGCGGGCCTGCCGAAGTACGCACGACTAGCCGCTTCGATCCCGTACCGTCCCCGACCGAAGTACGGCATGTTGACGTACTTGAGGAGCAACTCGTGCCTGGGGAACTCACGCGCGATCCGAAGCGCCATGACTATGTCGCCGATCTTCTCGATTTCGGTCGTATGGCGCCCGGTGCCACCGCGCAGATGTTTGGCGATTTGCATCCCCAGCGTCGATGCGCCTGAGCGACTTTCCTGAAGGATCCGCTTTGCCAGCGCGCGCACGATCGCACCCTTGTCGATTCCCTCATGCGCGAAGAAGTTCTTGTCTTCGGATGCGAGGATCGCTTTGGTGAAGAATGGCGGTATCTCGGCGAGATCGTTAATGAGGATGCGGTGTTCGGCTGAGGATATGCATGCGACCGTTCGTTCGTCCTCAGAAACAATCGCTGTTTGTGCGGCGAAGTAGGCCGGGTCGCGCAATCGGGAGATCGTGTTCCTGTCGAGGCCCAGATAACGGTCGATCTGTTCCGGAAACCGCGAATCAAGCGCCTCAACGATGGATTCGAAGCCGAGATAGCCCGCAACGCTCAACACGACGACGACGCCCAGCGCAGTGAGGAACGCCTTGATGGCCCCGTCCAAGAGGCGCAAGAGCATCCGGGGCAGCGTCAAGACGACGCGCCTGAGGCTTTGTCCCTGGAGCTCCATCGTGCTTGAAATCTCAGGGGGAACGGACTAATGCGCCATCCCTATATGAGCTTCGGCAAAAGCAATTGAGTCAACGCAGTCTCGCTGCTAGCTCTGTTCTATCAGCGCTCCGCTACTACGGGATGACTGGGATTAAACGAGGCGCTGCAGGCACCGTTACTGCAGCCGCAATGTAGTCCTCATCTTGCGACAGCAAACCATTTCGCCAGCGAGGTCTCGAGGAAATCTGCTCCCGTCGTCTGCGCGAACTGCTCTTGTAGATCGAACCTTCCCAACTTGGGTGCGACTAGTACCCATCTCACTAGCGCAGCATTAACTACACTGAGTCCAGTGTTTCTGGCGTTTGAGAACCGGGCGAAGTGGGAGGGCGGCCGCCGATACCTACCAGGGGTCCTTCGCCGGAAGCTCGGATGCCCGAGGCGGCCACAAGCGGACCTCGTCGCTTCGTTTCAATGGGTTGCGCTGGCTATCATGATTTTCATGGAGCGGTTCAACGAAGCAGTCACCTTTGCGCGGTCGCACGAGATTCCATGGCCGCGCGATCCGACAACTGACCTTGCGCATTGGGGCATCCACCACGATGACCCGCCGCCGTTCAACAGACTGCGCGGGCCGGTGCACCCGCGCGGTGGCGTCTCCGGCGTCATCCGTGTGCGCGGTGAGGAAGTCGCCGCCTGGGGTGAGCCCGATCGCGCGGACCAGACTTTCAGCGTCGCGAAGACCTACCTCGCGCTGCTCGCGGGCATCGCGCATTCGCGCGGGCTGCTCGAACCGGGCGAGCGCGTGACCGACCGACTGGCCGGCATCGGCTTCGATTCAGCGCACAACCGCGCGATCACGTGGGAGCACCTCCTCACACAGACCAGCGAATGGCAGGGCGAGTGTTTCGGCATGCCCGACCAGGTGGAGCACTACCGGCGCGTATCGCACGACCCCAAGCCACGCGAGGGCGAGAAAGGAGAGCTTCGCCCGCTGCGCGAGCCGGGCAGCTACTGGGAATACAACGACGTGCGCATCAACCAGCTCTCACTGGCGCTGCTTCACCTCTTTAGGCGGCCGCTGCCGGAGGTGTTCTTCGAAAGCGTGTTGCAGCCGATCGGCGGCGGCCGCGATTTCCACTGGGAAGGCTACGACGATGCCTGGGTTGCGATCGACGGCCAGCGCGTACAGTCGGTTCCCGGCGGCACGCACTGGGGTGGCGGCGTAAAAATCAGCGCGCGCGACCAGGCGCGCATCGGTCAGTTGCTGCTCGACGGCGGCGTGCACCAGGGCCGGCAGGTCGTTCCGCGCGAGTGTGTGGAGCGCATGCAGGCACCCTGCGCGGTGGCACCGTTCTACGGCTGGCTGACATGGCTCAATCGCGACGGGCGCCTGTTCGCCGATGCTTCGCGCTCGAGCTGGTTCATGTTCGGCGCGGGCGGCCACATGGTGTGGATCGATCCGGACAACGACGCGGTAGTAGTTGCACGCTGGCTCGACGGAGCACATTCGGCAGGGTTCGTGCACCGCGTGGCGCAGGCGCTCAGGAGCTAGTCGCCAATCGCTTGGTCATGTCCGCTTCGGATAGACCTCGGCCGATTGAACGATGTCCGCCTTTCGGCGGACTCTCAGGTCCACTTTCCGCGATCTCTAACTTTTGGGTCGTTAGAGTACGACCCCAGATCGCAATGAGGGCCTACCGCCTGCGCATGAACTCGCGCAGTGTGAAGCCGAGACTGAGGGCGGCGGCCAGCCGCCCCTCAGCCTTCGCTCGAATCGACGAACCCGCTCAGCGCCCGCGCTGCATCAGCGCGCTCACCTCGTTGACGTTCTCCATGATGCGCTTGCGCACGATTTCGAAGGCCTCTGCCTGCGAGCGGGCGGCGAGTTCGCCGAGCTCGCGGATGTTCTCGAGCGCCATCGTGAACGCATTCTTCGCCACCTCGTCCATACGCCCGAGGCCCTGGCCCCCGCCGCCCACGCCCTGCGCGATCGACTGCCATTCGGTGACGGCGTTCTTCAGCATCGCGGTCTGGCGAGCGACGACCGCTTGCAGCCCCTCGTAGGATTTCTTGTTGGCGGCGACCAGCGCCGCCAGATCCTTGCGCCGTCCCTCGGCGATCGTCCCCGCCACGCCCGACAGATTCAGTCGTTCGAGCGTGTTGCCTAGGCCGCCCATCGACATCGAGAACAGGCGTTCGGCGCCCTTCATCGCACGCGGTGCTTCGGTCTTGCGAGCGGCGGTGCGCCTGGCTGTCTTGCGGCCGCGTGACTTGGCGGCGGTCTTGCCTGCGGACTTGCGGGACTTCGTTGCCATGGCTTTCTCCTCGGGTCGATCGATCAGGTCCGGCTCCACGGACCGGTTACTTGCGGCGCGCGCTCACCAGTGCCAGCGCGAGGTCCAGTGCCGCCGCGACGAAGGCCAGCATGCGTGCGAACTGCTCGTCGGAGAGTCGACGCGCCTCATCGCGCGCACGATAGATGTTGACGAACTCACGTTCCCGTCCGGCGTGCGCTACCAGCCGGCCGATACCGAGATCCTCGAGCGTTTTCCACAGCTCGGGGTTGTACGACCGCGTCAGGTTCATCGCGAAGGCCACCGGGTCGCGGCGCCCGAGCACGGCCGCCAGCCGCAGGATGATCTCGAACGGCAGCACGATGCGGCCGCTTTCGGCCTGCTCGAGCAGCGTGGCGTCGCGCAGGTTGATTGCCTGTCCGACTTCCTGCGCTGTCATGCCCGCGGTCTCGCGCGTCTTCTTGAGCAGGGCGCCGGCCTTTTCGATTGTTGCGCGTCGCTTCGGTTCGGCCCGCGACGCGGCGAGCGCGAGCGACATGTCCGCCGCGCTGCCGGCCAGTCCGAGCGCGGTGCCGGCCCAGGACCGCACCTGCCGCGCCAGCGACATCACAGGCTCGCCGGCAGGCGCCGGTTCTGCTGCCGCGCGCCGCGGTCGCGGCGCGGCACGTGGTGAGGATTTTCGACGAGTGGTTGCCATCAGGGATTCGTGGGGGAAGTGGCTAGCGCGAACTGCGCATCGTTCTGCACGGCGGCATCTTGAACGCCGGACGAGGACTGCGCAAGCCATTCGGTCTAACCCGCGGCGAGCGGGCGATGGTCGAGAGAGGGCCCGGGTCCACGAATAGTGGGGCGGGCGGGGCCGTAATCCGGCCATCACCGGCAGGGGGGCGCGCCGACACTCGTCATTGCCTGCGGCGCGCCGCGGGAGCTACCTTCCGCGATTGGAAATTCATGGGCCAGACCGCCGAGGACCTTGTCACTTCACTCAACAGCCGCGACGTGCAGCGCCGGCTTCAGGAGTACCGCGCGCTGCTGGCCAACGACACGATCGGCATCCTGGCAATCTGTGACGGCGAGGTCATGCAGTGCAACGCCAGCGCTGCACGACTGTTCGGATGGCTGCCGGAGCGCCTGCTTGGCCAGTCAGCCGCGGTGTTCTTTTCTTCCGAGAACGAATTCCAGGGCTTCGCCAACCGCATCGGCGATGCGCTAAACGCCGGCGGTTCGCCGGCGATGGAGTGGCGCACGCGGCGTGCCGATGGCTCGACCTTCTGGTGCCGCCTCCTGGTGAAGAGCATCACGCCGGGAGGTCCCGGCGGCGAAACGATCTGGATTGTCGAGGACATCACTTCGCGCAAGGCAACCGAAACCGCGCTGTCGCGCGTGCGCGAAGAACTCGAACAGCGCGTGCGCGCGGCGCACGACGAACTGGCCTGGTCGAACGAACGGCTGGTGGCCGAGATGTACGAGCGCAGCGAGGTTGAAGAGCGCGCGCGCCGCATGTCGTTGTACGACTCGACGACGATGTTGCCGAACCGCCGGCTGCTCGAGTCGCGGTTGGACGAGGCGGTGCGCAATCACCAGATGTCCGGCGATCGCCTGGCCGTGCTCGTCATCGACATCGACGACTTTACGAAACTCAACGACGCCCTCGGCCACCGGGTCGGCGATTCGCTGCTGCAGCAGGTGGCCGGCCGGCTGATCGAAACGGTGCGGACCTCGGACCTGGTAGCGCGCGTCGGTTCGGACGAGTTCGCGGTCGTGCTGGGTCGGCTGCGCCATACCGACGATGCCGAACGCGTCGCGGCCAAGCTGAGCGAGTTGCTGGCCGAAACGTACGAAGTCGATGCCGAGCAGATCACGGCCACCGTCAGCATCGGCGTCGCGTGTTTTCCCGAGCGACGGCGCCGGACCGGAGATGCTGCTGCGCAATGCCGACGCCGCGCTGTCGTATGCGAAGTCGCGCGGACGCGCGCATGTGCAGTTGTTCGAGCCGCGCATGAACGCGGATCTGCTGCGCCGGCTGCAGCTGGAAGCAGCGTTGCGGCGGGCGATCGACCAGCGCGAATTCGAAGTGCACTTTCAGCCACGCGTGAACCTGTCGACGGGCAAGGTGGTCGGTGCCGAAGCGCTGCTCCGGTGGCGCCATCCCGAGGAAGGGATGCTGGAGCCGTCGAGCTTCATCGCGGTGGCGGAGGACAGCGGACTGATGCAGCCGATCGGTGAGATCGTGCTGCGCGCCGCATGCGAAGCGGCACAGGCGTGGACGGCCGCCGGACTCGGCGAACTGCTGGTCAGCGTCAACCTGTCGCCGCGCGAGTTCCGTGGCCGCTCACTGCTGCCGATGGTGAGCCAGGCGCTGATGGATTCCGGGCTCGACGCCGAGCGTCTCGAGGTCGAGATCACCGAGGCCAGCCTGATGCGTGACCTCGACAAGGCCGAGCACGTACTGGTCGGACTGCAGACGATGGGTGTTCGCATCGCACTCGATAACTTCGGCACCGGATACTCGAGCCTGTCGAACCTGCGGCGCTTTCCGCTGAACTCGCTGAAGATCGACGGCCGCTTCGTACGGGCTGCGCCCGAGGATGACGCCGATGCGCGCATCGTCGCCGCTCTCGCCGGACTGGCCGCCGGACTCGGTCTGCACCTGGTCGCCGAGGGCGTCGAAACCGCCCAGCAGCTCGACTTCGTCCGGCGCTGCGGCTGCAACGAGGCGCAGGGCTTCCACCTGAGCCGGGCACTGCCGGCGCAGCAATTCGAGCAATTCATCCGCCAGCGCCTTCCAAAAGAGTGAAAGCGGAGGCAACAGGAGAGAGTCAGCGCATGACGACTGCATCGCCGGTCGTCGTGCTCAACATTCACCACTCTGGCCTTGCCATCGCGCGCTGCCTCGGGCCGCTCGGCGTACGGGTCATCGGTATCAGCGCAAAGCGGAATTTCCCCGGCAATCAGTCACGCTGGCTCGAATTTCGTTTGGGCCCGGATTCGCTGGATGACCCGAGCGGACTGGCCCAATTTCTCGAAGCTCTGGCCGACGAACTCGGCGAGCGTCCGATCCTGCTTCCGACGCGCGATCACGATGTCAACTTCATCAGTCGTTATCGGACCCGACTGAGCGCTGCGTTCATCCTCCTGGCGCCGACCGCGGCCGCAATCGAGTCGGTGATGAACAAGGAGACCCTTTCTGCTATTGCGCGTGAGGCTGCAATCGACGTTCCGCGCGGTGTGACCGTTCGCAAGGTCGACCAGATCGATCTCGTGCAGACCCTACGGTTTCCCTGTATCTGTAAGCCGGTCTACGCGAGCCAGTGGCGTCGTCCGGGAGTGTGGGAAGCTGTTGGTCGTCAGAAGGCGAGGTGCGTCTCCTCGTTCGATGAACTGGTTGTCTTCTATGGCGGCTTCTCGGCGCTCGATCCGGTCGTTCATGTGCAGGAGTGGATTCCCGGTGGCGAGCGCCAGTTGCAGATCTTCGGCTCGTATTGCGCTTCAGATCACGAGGTAGTGGCGTACTTCACCGCGCGAAAGCGCCTTCAGTACCCGGCGCTGGCCGGGACCGGGATCGTCGTGGAAGCTATTCGCCTGCCCGAGCTCGTCGAGCCCTCCCGCAGGCTCTTGCGGGCGCTGGGATTCCACGGCATCTCGGAGATCGAGTTCAAGCGCGACGAACGCGACGGCCGGCTCTATCTGATCGAGGTCAACCCGCGGCATTGGGACCAGCACGGCCTCGGCAATGCGGTCGGAGTCAACCTGTCGGAAGCGCTCTACCGCGATGCTACCCATCAACCGCAGCGGAAGATGCTGCAGACCGATGAGCCCGTGATCTGGGTGGCTGAAGCAGAATATCTGCGGCACCTGGTTCGTTGCGCACTGGGACGCGCGGGCTGGGAGAACGCCGCTGCAGCATGGGGTGCGCGGAGAACCTGGGCGGTGCTCGATAGCAAGGATCCGAAGCCGTTCCTCTCCTTGATGGGAACCGGATAGACCGCTGAGCCGGGTGCCGCCGCTAGACTGCCCCCTTCGTCGACGTACGCCGAAGGGGCGCCATGAACAGGGACATTGTTTCCACCAGCGCGGCGCCTGCCGCGATCGGACCGTACTCGCAGGCGGTCAAGACCGGCCTCGTCGTATTTACCTCGGGACAGGTCGGGCTTGATCCGAAGACCGGCGAGCTGGTCAGCGCGGAGTTCGAACCCCAGGTTCGGCAAGCCTTCGCCAACCTCGATGCGGTCGCTCGTGCGGCCGGTGGATCGCTGGCGCAGGCAGTCAAACTCACTCTGTTCCTGACCGACCTGGCGCAGTTCGCGACGGTCAACCGCATCATGGGCGAGGTGGTTGCCAAGCCGTATCCGGCCCGCTCGACAGTCGGCGTCGCCAGCTTGCCCAAGGGCGCGCAGTTCGAAGTCGAGGCCGTGCTGGTCCTTTAGCGGAAAGTCGAGTGGCTCGAGCGGCCCTTGTGCGGGACGACACCGGTCGCAGCGCTGGACGCAGCATGGTCGACCGGCTTGAGGCGATCGGCCTGAAGTCCGACTGGGACTTCGTGTTCCACCTGCCGCTGCGGTACGAAGACGAAACCACGGTGGTGCCGATCGCCTCGCTGCCGCACGATGGCGAGGCGCAGGTCGAAGCCACCGTGACCGCCTGCGAAGCGGTGTATCGGGGCCGGCGGCAGCTGCATGTGACCGTGCGGGATGAGACGGGCACGCTGATGCTGCGCTTCCTGCACTTCTACCCGTCGCAGCTCAAGCAACTCGCCGTCGGCCAGCGCGTGCGCGCCTTCGGCGCCGTGCGCGGCGGACTGGCCGGGCAGGAAATGGTGCACCCGCGCGTGCGCAGCATTCGCGAGGGCGACGTTCTACCTACCGCGCTGACGCCGATTTATCCAACCGTCGCCGGCGTGCCTCAGGCGTGGTTGCGGCGACGGATTGCGCAAGCGCTGCGCGCGGTCGAGTTGCGCGACCTGCTTCCCGCGCAGGAGCTCGAACGGCATCGGCTGTTGTCGCTGCAACCGGCGCTCGATCGCCTGCATCACCCGCCGCGCGACGCCGACGCGCTGGCCCTGACGGACCGCACCGATCCCGCCTGGCGGCGGCTGAAGTTCGACGAGCTGCTGGCGCAGCAGATCGCGCTGCGGCTAGCTCGCGCAGCGCGCGCAGGCCGACGCGCGCCGATGCTGCGATCGGACGGCCTCACCGCACGACTGCTGGCATCGCTGCCTTTCGCACTGACGGCGGCGCAGCAACGCGTGTGGCTTGAGATCGAGGCGGATCTCGCCCGCGAGTCGCCGATGCAACGGTTGGTGCAGGGCGATGTCGGCAGCGGCAAGACGGTCGTGGCCGCGTTGGCTGCCGCGCGCGCGATCGAATCCGGCTGGCAGGCGGCTTTGATGGCGCCGACCGAACTGCTGGCCGAGCAGCACTTCGGACGCATCGCGCTCTGGCTCGGCCCGCTCGGGATCGAGACGGCCTGGCTCGCTGGCCGACAGGGCGTGGCCGCACGCCGCCGGGCCCAGCAGGCGATCGCAGGGGGTGGAGCCAGGCTGGTGATCGGCACGCAAGCGCTGATCCAGGAGTCCATCAGCTTCGAGCGACTCGGCCTGGCGATTGTCGACGAACAGCACCGGTTCGGAGTGGCGCAGAGACTGGCACTGCGCGATGGCGGAGCCGAGCAGATGCCCCACATGCTGATGCTGTCGGCGACGCCGATCCCGCGCACGCTGGCGATGAGCTATCTCGCGGACCTCGATGTCTCGGTGATCGATGAATTGCCGCCTGGTCGCACGCCGGTGGTGACGAAGATCATCTCGAATCGGCGCCGCGACGAGGTGATCGTGCGCATCCGCGCCGATGTCGCGGCCGGCCGGCAGGCGTACTGGGTTTGCCCATTGGTCGAAGCAAGCGAGGCCGTGGAAGCAGCCGCGGCCACCGAAACGCATCAGCGCATCGTGCAACTGCTGCCCGGCCTGCGCATCGGGCTGCTGCACGGACAGCTGCCGGCAGCCGAGAAAACGTCCACGATGCAGCAGTTCGTCGAGCACCGGATCGACGTGCTGGTCACGACCACCGTCATCGAAGTCGGGGTCGACGTCGCGAACGCGACGCTGATGGTCATCGAGCATGCGGAGCGCTTCGGGCTCGCGCAGCTGCACCAGTTGCGCGGTCGGGTCGGACGCGGATCGACGCAGAGCTATTGCATCCTGCTCTATGAGGAGCCGTTGTCGGAGAGCGCACGCGAGCGGCTCAAGATCGTCTACGAAACGCATGACGGGTTCGAGGTCGCGCGGCGCGACCTTATGATGCGCGGTCCGGGTGAGTTCCTCGGCGCCCGGCAGTCCGGCGTGCCACTGCTGCGCTTCGCTGACCTCGCGCTGGATACAGACCTGGTGGAACAGGCACGCGACACGGCGTCCACGCTGCTGCAGGCCGATCCGGCGGCGGCGCGCGAACAGGTCCGGCGCTGGTACGAGGGACGGCACGAGTTCCTGACGGCATGACGCTCACCGAGCTTAAATACATCGTCGCGGTCGCGCGCGAGCGGCACTTCGGCCGGGCCGCAGAGGCGTGCTTCGTCAGCCAGCCGACGCTGTCGGTGGCGATCAAGAAACTGGAAGAGGAACTGGGCACGCCGCTATTCGAGCGGCGGACCAGCGAAGTGACGGTGACTCCCTTCGGAGAGCGCATCGTCATTCAGGCGCAGCGAGTGCTGGACGAAGCGGAGCGCATCCGCGAGATCGCTCGTCAGGGCCGCGATCCGCTGGTCGGCCCGCTGCGGCTCGGCGTGATCTACACCATCGGTCCCTATCTACTGCCGGGGCTCGTGCGGCAACTGCTAAAGGACGCGCCCGAGATGCCGCTGCTGCTGACCGAGAACTTCACGGTCAAGCTGACGGAGTTGCTGAAAAATGGCGAGATCGACGTCGCGATCATGGCGCTGCCGCTGCCGCAGGCCGGCCTGCTGCTGCAACCGGTCTACGACGAGCCGTTCATCGTCGCGATTCCGAGGCATCACGCTTGGGCGCGGCGCAAGAACATACCGAGCGAGGATCTGAAGAAAGAGACGATGCTGCTGCTCGGCACCGGACACTGTTTTCGCGACCAGGTGCTCGAGGTGTGTCCCGAGCTGTCGCGCTATTCGTCGTCGGCCGAAGGCATACAGAAGACCTTTGAAGGTTCGTCGCTTGACACCATACGGCACATGGTCGGTTCGGGACTCGGGGTCACGGTGTTGCCGATCACCTCGGTGCCCGAGAAGCCGGGACGCGATTCGCTGCTGGAATACATTCCTTTCAAGCCGCCGGCGCCCGACCGGCGCGTTGTGCTGGCGTGGCGCAAGTCGTTCACCCGCACGCCGGCGATCGAAGCGGTGCGACAGGCGGTGCTGAAGTGCCCGCTGCACGGCGTGACGCGGTTACCCGATGCCGGCGTGGAGACATGGTGATGGGGCCTGTTCACGCCAAAGCCGGGAGCGCGAAGGCGAATGGCGGGATGCAGTGCGAGGCGCCGCGAGCGCCGTTGGCTGATGCCAATCAGCGAAGCGGCAACGACGCAATGCGCCCGCCATTCGCCTTCCCGCAGGGTTGGGGCGAAATGCGGCGTCTGCTTTGTCGAGCGGCTCGCGAAGGGAAACACCCTTCGCAGCGCCACCCTTCGCGCATCCATCCGCATTGCGGCCCAACGCATCTCCCGGATTTGGCGCGAACAGGCCCCGACTATCGCGATCGTTGGGATTTCCGATTGGTCACGCCTGCCCCAAGCCACTAGCATTCCCGAATCAATCTTGAATCGGAGCTAAAAATGCCTAGGAACCATTCCATCGCGGCGGCCGGCGGAGCGCCGGTGATCGACATCGGCATCAAGGACAAGGACCGCGCGAAGATCGCCGACGGGCTGGCGCGCGTGCTTGCCGACACCTACTCGCTCTACCTGAAGACGCACAACTTCCACTGGAACGTTGAAGGGCCGATGTTCAACACGCTGCACCTGATGTTCATGGAGCAGTACACCGAACTGTGGAACGCGCTCGATGCGATCGCCGAACGGATCCGCTCGCTCGGTTACCCGGCGCCCGGCACCAACAGCGATTTCGCCCGGCTGACCACGATCGACGAGACGCCCGGCGTGCCGGCCGCGATGGACATGGTGCGACTGCTGGTCAGCGGACACGAGGCGGTCGCGCGCACTGCGCGCGCGGTGTTTCCGATCGTGGACAAGGCGGCAGATGAATCGACGGCGGACCTGCTGACGCAGCGGCTCCAAGTGCACGAAAAGACCGCCTGGATGCTGCGGAGCCTGCTGAAGTAGGAGTCCGCGCGGGGCTCAACACCCGGTGCGTCGCCGACGCGTCGGGGACCATCGTCACATCAACCGTGAGTAGCACGCTTCGCCTTCTCCGGCATCGCCGCTGGAGCCGGACGATGCGGCTACGCGGTAGGCCGGAATGGATCAAATCCGGCCTCGAAGGCTCAAACCAATGAGAAATAATGCCGATAGATACCGGAGTGGGCATCTCGAACCAGGAAGTGGTCTTCTGCCGTTGGAATCAGGAAAGGAATGTCGATGGATAGTTCCATGATCAAGGGTGTCGTGATCGGCGGGATCGCCATGGTGGTGCTCACCGCAGGTGGCGTCACCGGCTACCAGGCGTTGACTCGGCCCACATTCGCCGATGTGGTTGCGGTCAAGGAAGTCACCCAGACGATCACCACGCCACGCGAGGAGTGCCAGGACGTGCAGGTTCAGAAACAGGCGCCGGTGAAAGACTCGAACCGCATTACAGGCACTGTGATCGGCGGCGTGGCGGGCGGGCTGTTAGGCAACCAGATCGGCGGAGGCAAGGGCAAGACGGTTGCTACGGTCGCCGGGGCCGCGGGCGGCGCCTACGCCGGCAACCAGGTGCAGAAGAACATGCAGGAGAAGGATGTCGTGACAACGACGGAGAAGCGCTGCAAGACGGTCAACGAGACGTCGAAAAAGCTGATTGGCTACGACGTCACGTATCGCCTTGCCGGCAAGGAAGGTCTCGTCCGTACGTCGTCCAAGCCGGGAGCGACGATTCCCGTCAAGGACGGTCAGTTGGTTCTCGACGCGCCAGGGCCGGCGAAGTAGTCGGCGGGCTAGTGTTGAGGCGCTGAGTGAGGCTTGGAGCGCGAGCTACGACACTCGGACGAACTGCGGCTGCGGAAACTATTGAAAAACGGCCGGCGCGGGACCCCGCGTCGGCCGTTCTTCGTGCTGCAGCTGGAACGCGACTACTTGCTGGCGACCGTTTGGCTGGCGGCTGCCCTTTCACCGGCTTGCGCGATGAGCCGTGCCTGTTCTGCGGTCGGCTGAGGAGTGTCTCGTTCGCCAACCGTAATCAGGCCGAGGCGCTGCGCTTCCCGGAGTTCCGCCACGACCTGAGCGCGCGAGACGGAAGCTTCTGCAACCTCCGCAGTGGCGTCCATCGCTGCATTGTTCAGGGTTTCGCAGCCCGCCATGAAGACAAGCAGCGCAGAGGCAGCGGCGCTCAACACGTAACACTGAAGCTGTCGTTTCATTTCAGACTCCTCTCAACATTGGCAATCTGCCGCGACTGCCATCGTGCGTGTCGCGCCTGGCGCGAGCGGCCCACGTCAGCAGGGAAATCCCCGCAACCTCGAGGCGGTGCGCTGCCTCTTACGTGGATAGACGTGTCCCGCCAGCCGGAACCGACAAGCGCGTGAATATTCACGCGAACGTGCCGCAACGCGGGCGACACGATGCGCCGCCGGCGCGCATCGCACCGCGTCGAACGCCAGGGTGCGAACGCGTGTCATCGCCGCGGTGCGTCCTGGCGGGCCGCAATTAGAGTCGCCTGCGCTTGCCTGGCTTGCGCGAACGTTGCGCGATCGCTGTCGGCCAGCGACGCGACGCTGCTGAGCAGGCCGAGGGAAACGGTGCTCGCCAGTGCGAGTGCCAGTCCGCGTTTAACTAGGTGTTTCATGGCAGTTCTCCTGAGGGCAGTGCGGGCGTTGAACTCACGTGCCTGCACTCCTCTGGACGGACTGGTGCGACAAAACCTGACAAACCAGCGGTGCGAAATCTCAAAGAAGGACGTTGGACGGCCAATGTCAGAAATCGCCCGCCGTTTACGTCTACCAGGGTGAAGGCCGGTCGATCTCGGGCGAAAGAGCGGCCGTATGCGCTTGCCAATAGGACCGATGAAGACAATTGCAACGCAGCACGGTTGCGGACGATTGCGCATAGTGGGGAATCGCGGTTCAATCACCGTCCTGCGCGATCGCCGAGAGGAACGCATGGCGACCATCACGATGCTGCTGCAGCGGGCGCGGGAGGGCGAACAGAATGCGCGCGACTCTCTCTTTGAACTCGCCTACGACAGCCTGAAGGGCCTGGCGCGGTCTCGCCTGAGAAGCGGTGGCCGCGGCGGACAGCTCGACACGACGGCGCTGGTACACGAGGCGTACCTGCGGTTCGTCAACAGCGGTGATCTGCGCGCTGATGACCGGCGCGCCTTCTTTGCCTACGCCTCGAGCGTCATGCGCTCGGTCATCGTCGACAGCGCGCGCGAGCGACTGGCTGAGCGTCGCGGCGGCGACGTGCTGCAGGTGACGCTATCGACGCAAATGGCGGACAACATCCCGGCGGACGACCAGGGGGTCCTGCAGGTGCACGAGGCGCTGCTCGCATTGACCGAGGCCGATCCGCGCGCGGCGCAGGTGGTCGAGATGCGCTACTTCGGTGGTTACACGGAGAACGAGATCGCGGAGGCGCTCGACATCAACGTACGCACCGTCGCCCGCGATTGGGAGAAGGCGAGGTTGCTGCTGGAGGTCGCGTTGAGGTGACATCGACTGAACAGCAGAATGTCCTTTGACGGTTCGACCCCCAACAAGCATCGAGGCGGAGCAATGGCGTTTTCGGCAAACGAGCTCGCTGCGATCAGCCGGCTGCTGGATGAAGCACTTGGCCTGGACGTACACGCTCGCGAGGCGTGGCTCGAAGCCCTTCCCGCTGAACACGCTGCGCTGTTGCCAGCACTGCGACAGATGCTGGATCGAGCCAAAACGCCGTCCGCGCTGCTGCTCGATCGGCTGCCGCGATTTAGCGAGGCGCGGCACGAACGCTTCACGCGGACGCTGAAGGCTGGGGATCGCGTCGGACCTTATGAGCTGGTACGGGAGCTTGGCAGCGGCGGCATGGCCGAGGTCTGGCTCGCGCGCCGCGCCGACGGCGCGTACAAGCGGGAGGTGGCGCTGAAGCTGCCGAAGCTCACCAGGCTGCGAAAAAACCTTGAACGACACTATGAGCGTGAGCGAGACATCCTCGCGAGCCTCGAACACCCCAACATCGCACGCCTGTACGACGCCGGGCTCGCCCCCGACGGGCTGCCCTACCTGGCGTTGGAGTACGTGCAGGGCCAACCGTTGACCGCGTGGTGCGACGCGCACCGCGTCGGACTGCGTGATCGACTCAAGCTCCTGCTGCAGGTCATCGAGGCTGTCCAGTACGCCCATGATCGCCAGGTGATTCACCGCGACCTGAAACCTTCGAACGTGTTCGTTACAGCGTCCGGTCAGGTGAGGCTGCTGGATTTCGGCATTGCCAAGCTCCTTGAGGACGAGGAAGCCGAAGGGTCGCCACTGCACTTGTACACCCGCGCGCTGACACCGGACTACGCCAGCCCCGAACTCTTGCGCGGCGAAGCCGTGGACTCGCGGTCGGACGTCTACTCGCTGGGCGCCTTGCTCTACGAGATGCTGGCGGGTGACCGGCCATACAGGCTCAGTTTCGTTGGCCCGCCTGCACAACTGGCCGCGGCGATAGACCAGCTTTGGATCGTGAGCCCCAGCGAGGCGGTCGTGCTGGGTGCTGGTCCGGCCCGGGCCACCACGGATGGCCGGCTGGTGGGCCGGCTGCGCGGCGAACTCGATGCCATCGCGCTGAAGGCGCTTGCGCTCAAGGCTGCGGACCGCTACGCGAGTGTCGCCGCCTTGGCCGAGGACCTGCATCGCTATCTCAGGGGCGAACGCGTGCTTGCTGTCCCCGAGGGCATCACGACTGCGGACCTCGTCGCGCAACTCTCGCGCAATCCGAACGTGCGCGTCCGACACCGCTTGCCGCTGGGCTCGACGACGAGAGCGGCCAGATCGTTCTCGTCGACTGACGCCAAGGGGGGACGACGCGTACATGTGAGTGCTGAGCTGCTGGGGTCGGACCAGGCTGCAAGCATTTGGTCGCGCACGTATGAAGTCACTCTGCGGGACGGCTTCTACCTCGAAGACGAGGTCGCGACGACGATTCTCGAGGCCGTAAGGGCGGCTTTGGACAGCGGATCGCCCGGAACTGGATGGCGCCTGAAGGTTGAGCTTTCGGAGACCAGCTAGTCAGCATGGCCGGAGACCCGCTGGCTCGATGAAGCTCTTCAATCATCAGTTGCTGCATTCGGTTGCCTGTCTGGCGGTCGCGCATGTCGTCGTGTTCTTCATGACTGGATGTGCATCCGGCGGTGCTGTGGGCGACCTGCTGACGATTCGCGGGGAACTCGTCTCTCGCGAACGCATCGCGCTGCCAGCCGAAGGCGTAGGTCTGGTCGAACTTGCTCGAACGCAGGATGGCCGGGTGATTGCCGAAGTTCGTCTGTCGCTCGCTGGTCGACAGCTTCCGGTGCCTTTCGAGCTGAAGGCGCACCGCTCGGCGATCGAGGACGGCACGGCCTACTTCCTGCGCGGTGCCATCGCCTTCAACGGACGCACCCAATGGATCAGCGACGCCGTCGAAGTGCGTGCGCGCCCCGGCACCGTCGAGATTGGCACATTGGCGCTGAAGCGCTACGAACCCGCGGCGTTCAGCTCACCGTTGTTGTGTGGCAACCGACGCGCAAGCGTCGGCGTCGCCCGGATCGGGCAACGGGAAATACTGCAGCTGACCGTTGGCGAGGAGCGCTTCGAGTTGTACGAAACCGTCACGACCTCCGGCGCACGCTACGAGGCCGTGAACGACCACAGGACATTCGTCTGGTTCAAGGGGCAGCGAGCAACCCTCACCGTGCGTGGCGAGTCCTATCCCGAGTGCGTGGTCACCGACTGAGCGCCGCCCGCTTCTAGACCACGTGTCGCGTACGGCCGCTCACAGCCAAGAGCCATGTGTTCCATATTTGCGCTTAACCGCTAGGCGGACGCACTACGTTGCACGTCTGCTGCGCCGCGACTTGAACCCGGAACATCTCGAGCGCAGCCTTTGGTCACTCTGATGCAGGCAATTCGGGCCGATGATCCAGTTCGCTGCGCTTACCCTCGTCGCGCTGATGATTGCTGCCGTTTCAAACCCAGCCAATGGTATGACCCGTGGCGAGAAGCTCTTTCGATCCAACTGCATCGGTTGTCACTCGATCAACTGCAACCGGAGTGGCCCCAGGTTGAAGAACATCCTGGGGCGCAAAGCCGCCTCACTGACTGACTTCGGCTATTACTCCGAAGCCCTGAAGAACTCGGGGATCGTCTGGTCTGAAGAGAAACTCGACGAGTTCTTGAGCGCGCCTACCACGTTAGTTCCAGGAACCGTCATGTCGATCATCAGCGTCAAGGATGCCAAAGAGCGTCGGGAGATCATTGCGTTCGTGAAGAAGCAGGACTCCAGCGTTGACTTTTGCTTCTGAGGCGGCACTTGTCGGCCAGGAGGCCGCGCAACGTTGTCGCAAGAGCGGACGCTCTTCTCGTAGAGCGCGCCCATAGCTGGCAGCTTGAAGCGCGACTGGTTGTTCCCGCCGGCCGCCGGCCCGTAAAAACGGATCAGGGAATCGGTGCCGTCGGATGCCAGGACGCAGGTGCCGAGTTGCCACATCACCAGTTTGCCGGCCCTTGAGGCCTTGGCGTCTTCCTGCCGGTGTGCGGCGCTGAACTCCACCTTAGGGCCGATCGCCTGCATATCCTTCTGGAACAGTTCGTCCATCTGGCGACGGATCTGGGAGGGGTCGGTACGCAACAGCCCGGACCAGCGGCTGCCCGTTGGGCCCAGGAGACACTTTTCCCCCGCCTTCAGCGCTCGGCTCGCGCCCTGGGGGCAATCGCTCGCTGACTGGCTCGTTTCGAGCGAGAACATCCGTAGCGATCCATTCACACGGCCATTCGGCGGCTGATACGATCGTTGCGCAATGAGTCTCCCGCTACGCCGACGGTTCGCCCGCCGCCAGGACCTGGACCTGGGGATACGCGAGTTCGCCCGTCTCGCGCGGCTTGATTCACCGCAGCGAATCCAGGCTTTCCTTAACGCGATCCCGATCAACCACGAACCGGACGGCGAGACGACGTACTCTGTGCGCGAAGTGCTGCGTCACCGGCGCGCGCATTGCATTGAAGGTGCGTTCGTCGCCGCCTGCGCACTCTGGATCAATGGCGAGCCGCCGTACGTGATGCATCTCGATTGCGAACCGAGCGACTACCCGCATGTGATCGCTTTGTTCCGCCGCAAGGGTGCATGGGGCGCGATCTCTAAGACGAACGGCGTGGCGCTGCGCTATCGGGATCCCATTTATCGGAGCTTGCGTGAGCTTGCGCTCTCATATTTCCATGAGTACAGCGACAAACGCGGGCGGCGCACGCTGCGAAGTTATTCGGGTGCGTTCGACATGCGGCGGCTGGACGTAACCAAATGGGTCTGCAGCGAGGCGAACTGCTGGGAGGCGCACGATCGGCTGGCGGAGCTGCGGCACTACCCGCTTGTGCATGCGCACCACGTGAGGCATCTGTCGCGGCGCGATCCGTTCGAACAACGGATGGCGGGGGCGGTGCAGTATCCAAAGCCGAAGGCAGCCCCACCCTAAGGTGCGATAGCCGCAGTCGCACGCAGCAGCTCGTCAGCTCCGCAGCGTCCAGATGCCGTCGCCGCTGCGGCACGCGACCTTGGTGCCCCATGACTTCTTGCTGCCCTGGTTCGTCTCGAGCTTGAACTTGCGACAGTCCGGGCCGACGTCTTTCACCGGTACCAGCATGTAGCCTGCACCGCCCTCGCTTGTCCAGCGCACGGCCTGTCCCTGCGGGGCGAGTTCGAGCGCGTGTCCGATGCAGGCTTCGTCGGCGCGATCGAGCTGGCGGCCGACACTGGCGCCGACGATCGCTCCGAGCGCGACGCCCGCAAAAATGGCCACGGCACGCCCACTGCCGTTGCCGATCTGCGATGCCACTGCACCGCCGACCGCCGCGCCGGCGACGCCCAGGATGACATCGGTGTTGCAGCGGCCATCGATCACGCCGTAGTCCTGCGGCCACGCTTTGCCGGTGTAGCCGACGTAGGCCGGGTCATTCTTCTTGCGCCAGCCGTGCGCCTTGGCATGCGGCGGAGGATCCGCCCACACCGGCGTCACCGCGCAGATCGTCAGGATGGCGGCAAGGGACGAGGCAAAGCGCGCCATGGGCACTCCTCGAGCGAGGTCATGCCCGGTTTAACGGTCGCGCAACGCCTTGGCTTGACGGCTAACCGGACTAGCCTGTGGCTGTCGACCTCACGCGCCTGCGGTATTGAGGCGTGCCCGGATCGCTTCGATACGCGCACGATTGACGCCGAAATCCTTGCGTCCGAGACGCGATGCCGACCGCACGTGGATCACGCCGGCCGCCGGTTCGAGCCAGAATTCGACGTCATCCGTGAAGCGCAGCCACCTGGTGCTGAACTCGACCCGCAGATAGTCTGGGCGGTCTTCCACCAGTCGCGCTCGCGGCCACTCCGCCAGCACCGCACGCAGCCGCGCCATCGCCGCAGCGCCGTCGCCGCGCACGGCCAGCGGCGCGATGCGCGCGTAGTCGCTCGCGTATTCGCCTTCGGGCCAATCCGCCGCTTGGCTGCTGACGCTGTTCGGGGTCTTCGACGGCGGCTTGAGCTTGCTTCCCTTCATTCCGAGGTCGGAAGGCGCGCGCCCCGTCAGCATGCCGAACTGCCCGGCTGCCAGTAGTAGCAGAGGAACGATGATGAACAGGAATGCAAGCAAGGCCAGCGTGCGCATAAGATCGCCTCACGGGTTGCGAAATCTCTTGACGAAACCTCGGTCGATCCAGTCCTTCCACCGCCACGCCCATTCGCCCTCGGCGGCGATGCCGTTCCAGCTGGCGATCGCATGTTGCGGTCCGGTGGTGAGCAGATACAGCGCGGTCCGTTGCGGAGTGTAGGAGACGAGCGCCCGCCCCTCGAGCTGCCGGATCAGGTTGTCGGCGAGTGCGGGTCCGGAGTGGACGGCGAAGACCCCCGAACGCGCGTGCGGCCGCTCCACCAGGGTCGCGATGTCGCCGGCAGCGAAGACCCGCTCGTGCGATGTCGACCGCAGATGCCGGTCCACTGCAACGAACCCTGCATCGTCGAGCGCCAGGCCAGACTCGCGCAGCCAGTGAGGAGGTGCCGCCCCGCTGGCTAGCACGGTAAGGTCGTACGCTAGCGGTGTGCCCTCCTGCAACTGCACGTGATCACTATCGATGCGCGTGGCTGTAGAGTCGAACACGCGCACCTGCAACCGTATCAGTGCACGTTGTGCCAGGGTGCGCGCGCGTTCGCTGTGGCCGGGTAGCAGCGCGCCACCGGTGACCAGCTTGACCTGCGTGCCGTTGCCTGCGGCCCGCATCGCGTAGGCGATGGCAAGGGCGACCTCGATGCCGCCTGCGCCGGCGCCGATCACCACGATCTTCGGCCGGTCGGCTTCCGCCAGTTGCGGCGCCCATGCGCTCCACGTATCGACGAACGCATGCAGCGGTCGTATCGATAGCGTGTATTGCTGCGCGCCTTCGATCCCGCCCGAGGCGATCGTCGATCCGGCTGCGAGCGACAGCAGATCGAATTCGATCTGCTGCCCGCGTTCCGTGTGGGCCACTCCGCGCAGCGGATCGAGGGCGCACACGCGATCCTCGAGCAGGCTGGCGTGGGCAGCCTGCAGCAGCGGTGTCAGTGGAATAACGATCTGGTCGCGCGTGTAGTGGCCGGCGATCCAACCGGGCAGCATCGCGCTGTAGAACAGGTCCGCGTGCGGCGTCACCAGCGTGACTTCGATGTCTCGCATCGACCGCCGGGCGAGTTTGCGTAACACAAAGAGGTGCGCCTGGCCGCCGCCGGCCAGCAGCAGGCGCTTCATTCGTAATCCGGCGCTACCGATGCCGGGCCGGTCGAGCCCAAGAGAGCGGGTCCGACTGCCAACCTCACGTCCATTGCGCGTCGATCCACCCCTGCGCCACCGCACGCGCAAGGTCATCGGGTCGGTCGAGATCGGACAGGGCGGGCAGCTGGGCGCAGCGCAGGCCGAGCGCCGCCGCGCGCCGCCATGTTTCCTCGAACACGCTTGCCGAACCCCAGGTGATGTCGTTGAAGAGTTGACGCACTGGTCGCTTCATCCCGATCAGCACGTAGCCCCCGTCGTGCGCCGGTTGCAGTACGACGTCATGGTTTGCAAGGAGCATACCCGCCTGTTCGAGATCGCTAACGCTTTGGGCCGGACAGTCGGTCCCGATCACCAGAGCGGTGCGGCCGGATGCGTGTTCCAGCGCGGCGAGCATCCGCGCACCGAGATCGCCCGCGGGCTGCTGGCGCACATCGACTGCGAGCGCACACGCAAGCGCACGAGTCCCAGCGTCGACATCGCCGGCGACCCACAGCACGACCTCGGCTCCGCTGGCCGTCGCGCGCCGCAACGCGCGTTCGGTCAAATGCGCTTGCAACGCCGCTGCCCGCTCGGCTCCGAGCGCGGGAATCAGTCGGGTCTTGGCCTGGCCGGCGACGGCCGCGCGGGCCAGCACGGCCACATGCAGGTGAGTCATTAGCGGACGTCGCGATATTCGCGGGCCAGCGCCGCCGGATCCGCGCCGCGCTGAAAGCGCCAGCGCAACGACCACATCTGCACAACCGTGCGCACGACGCCGTGCTCCTCCCAGCGTCGTCCCGACGTGATGGCCGGGGCTCGCAGCGCTGCGGGCGCGGCCAGCCGGCGTGCGCGGGTCGAGAAGTCGACGTCTTCCATCAGCGGCAGCTCAGCGTAGCCGCCGAGCGACTCGAACAGTTCACGTCGGCAGAAGATCGCCTGATCGCCGGTGCAGATGCCGGTTAGGCGCGAGCGCAGGTTCATCGCGTGCGCCACGAGTCCGAGCAACCAGGCCCGGCCGGCGATGCGAACATCGAACCGACCCCAGCGCGCTCCACTTGCCACGGCTTCGGTGACGAGACGATCGGCGTCGGCAGGCAGGCGCGTATCGGCATGCAGGAACAGCAGCACGTCGGCGCCGGGGGCCGCTTGCGCGCCGGCGTTCATCTGGCGCGCGCGCCCGCGTGCAGCGACCACGAGCGCGTCCACCAACTCGCCGGCGCGCAGCGCGGTGTCATCGCTGCTGCCGCCGTCGGCCATCACGATGCGCGTGCCGCGACGACGCAGGGGCTGCAGCTCCTGCAACGCGGCCTCGATTACGGCAGCCTCGTTCAGCGCCGGAATGATGATCGCAAGCGACATCGTTTTGACCGCGCTAGCGCAGCCTCGTCCGCTTCGGCAGCAGCGCCGGCATCGATTCCGCCACGATATCGAGCAGTTCGCGCGCGCTGATCACGTGGACACCCGGTGGGCAGCGCTGCACGGCGGTCAGGATTGCCAGTGCTGCCGTTTGCGGCCGCAGTGCCTGCACGTGCGTCGGCAGCATGATATCGAGCGCCATCTTGCCGAAGGCGCGCACCGTGCGACCGAGCCATGCGCCGCCCTCATCGGCGGCATCGTCGCGCGTGGGCCGCACGATCACCAAGGTCTCGAACCGCATGTCGAGCAGGGCGAGTTCAAGTTCGCTAGACAGCGCATGAGACGTTGCGTTCATCTGCAGCAGCGCCGATAGCGGCGCTACCAGCACCAGCCGCCGCACGCCGGCCTGCTGCGCAAGGCGCGCGCCTTCGAGAACATGGGCGGCGTCAAAGACAACCAGCGTCGATCCGCGCGGAACGAGCGTCTCCGGTCCGGTGACACAGAGGTAGGCATCATCGGCGGCGATCAGCGACGCGCCGACCTGCCACGGCCGGTACTTCGGTGTGGACGACGCGATCATCTGCTTCATGGCGACGTGCACCACGCGGTAATCGGGCGATGCGACCAGCGCCGCCAGTAGTTCCTCGCCGAGCGCACCGGTGGTTCCCAGTGCAAGAGCCGCGCGCAACGGCGCGTTCGCTGTTCGCGGCGCCGCAGCATCGTGACTCATCCTTATCTGCTGCATTCGTCTGTCCGCACAGTCAGTGCGCGTCGGCCGTATAGGCGGGACGCTTGTCGCGCAGCAGGCCGGGCACTTGACGCCAGACCGCGCCGAACCCGGAGGCTCCCCGCCGCCAGGCCTGCAAGGCGCTCAGCATCGCCCACTGCCCGCGCGTCACGGTGGCGCGCTTCCACACGCCGGCCGCGTACTTGTTCGCCTCGGCCCAGGTCGGATAGATGTGAATGGTGCCGAGGATCTTGTTCAGTCCGAGCCCGTGCTTCATCGCGAGGACGAACTCGGCGATCAGGTCGCCGGCGTGCGTGCCGACGATAGTGACGCCGAGGATGCGGTCAGTGCCAGGGCGGGTCAGCACCTTGACGAAACCGCGCGCCTCGCCGTCGGCAATGGCTCGGTCGAGGTCGTCGATGCCGTAGACGGTGGTCGTGTGCGGGATGTTCCTCTCGCGCGCTTCCTGCTCGCTCAAGCCGACGCGCGCGACCTCCGGATCGGTAAACGTCGCCCAGGGAATGACGCGGTAATCCGCATCGAAGCGGCGGAAGCTGCCGAACAGTGCGTTGACCGCGGCGTACCAAGCCTGGTGCGACGCGGTGTGCGTGAACTGGTAGGGGCCAGCGACGTCGCCGCACGCGTAGATGTTGGGATAAATGGTCTGCAGCGCGGCGTCGGTCGCGACGGTGCGTTGCGGCGTGGTGCCGATGCCGAGTTCCTCCAGCCCATAGCCCTGCGTGTTGGCCGCGCGACCGACCGCAACCAGCACGGCATCGAACGGGATGCGGACCGGCGCGCCCTCGCGGTCGGCGATCAGAATTTTCTCGCCGCCTTCGACGATGAAGCGTTGTGCCGTGTGGCCGGCCAGCAGCTGGATGCCGTCGGCCTCGAAGCGCGCACGCACCAGGTCGGTCACTTCGACATCCTCGCGCATCAGGATGCGCGGCAGCATCTCGACCTGCGTGACCTGGCTGCCGAAGCGAGCGAACGCCTGCGCCAGTTCGCATCCGATCGGTCCACCGCCGAGCACGACCAGGCGACGCGGCAGTTCACGCAGGTTCCAGACCGTGTCGGAAGTCAGGTAGCCGATTTCGGCGAGTCCGGGGATCGGCGGCACGAACGGTCGGCTGCCGGCCGCGATCACGATGCTCTTCGTCGTCAGTGTGCGCGGCCCCGACGCGGTGTGCACGTCGACCGTCCATGGAGTGGTGATGCGGGCGGTGCCGGCGATGCACTCGACGCCGAGCGCGCTGTAGCGCTCGACCGAATCGTGCGGCTCGACCTCGCCGATCACGCGCTGCACGCGCTCCATCACCGCGCCGAAGTCGAAGTTCGCAATGGCGCGCTCGATCCCGAGTTCGCGCGACCGCGCAATCTGCGAAAGCAGTTTCGCCGAGCGGATCAGCGCCTTCGAAGGCACGCAGCCGGTATTCAGGCAATCGCCGCCCATCTTGTGCTGCTCGACTAGCGCGACGCGCGCCTTGGTCGCGGCTGCGATGTACGCGGAAACCAGTCCCGCGCTGCCGGCGCCGATCACAACCATGTTGTAGTCGTAGCGGTCCGGACGCTGGTCGGCCCAGCGCGCATAAACGCGGCGGGCCTTCAGCGCGGCGACGACGTACTTCGCGATCAGCGGGAAAATGGCGAGTAGCGTCAGTGCGGCCACCAGCCCGAAACTGATGCGGAACTCGCCGAGCTTGCTGCCGGCGAACACGTAGACCAGCGTGCCGGGCAGCATCGCCAACTGGCTGACCCAGTAAAACGTGCGCGTCCTGATCTTCGTCAGTCCCATCAGGATGTTGACCAGCCAGAACGGGAACGCGACCACCAGCCGCAGTGATGCCAGATAGAAAGCGCCGTCGCGAGCGAACCCCTCGTTGAAGGCGCGCAGGCGCTCGCCATAGCGACGCTGTATCCAATCGCCCAGCAGCCAGCGCGAGATCAGGAACGCCAGAGTGGCGCCGATGCTGGCGGCGAACGAGACCAGTACCGTTCCCAGCACCACGCCGAACAGCGCCCCGCCGATCAGCGTCATAGCTGCCGCGCCAGGCACGCTGAGCGCCGCGATGACGACATAGATGGCGAAGTACACCGCGGCTGTGGCGAGCGGGTTCTGTGCATGCAGCGCGTCGATCCGCATGCGCTGCGCCTGGAAATACTCGACGCTGAAGATCTGCTTGAGATCGAAGATGAAGAACGCCGCGATGGCGGCGATCAGCGCGCCCAGCAGCAGCAATCGCTTGGTGTTCACGGCGGATCCTTCGGCAATATGGGTAGGGCGCGGCGCTGGTTCGCGGCGGCAGGCCGCCGCGGATCGCTAGGCGGTCGCGGCGGAACACGCGCGCGGCACAACGCGGCCAAGCGCATCGTCGATGCTGTAGTCCGGTCCGTCAACGATGCGTCGCCCATAGGACGTCGAGGCGGCCGAGCCCTCCGGCCACAGTCGTCGAAACTCGGCATCCCAGGCGGTGGCATCGAAGCGGACCTCGAGCGCGTCGATGAACACGCCAGCGGCATCGACGCCATAGGCGCGGCGCTCGGAGAGATCCGACGGCACCGGATGCGTTGCAATGCGCGTGATCAGTCCCGACTGTCGGCCACGGAAATTCGGCATGCCGGCGGCGCCGTTATTGACGATGACGCGATCGCCGGCCGGCGTGTCGAATAGTCTCAGGGCGGGCAGGCAGGTGTGCGTGCAAGCAAACACATCGACGGCGGCCTGCTCGAAGGCGCGTTGGAGCAGTGTCTGGCTCTGTGTCGAATGCAACGCGTCGCCCGCGAAGCGCCATCCGGCGAGCGACCAGGCGTCGCCATGCACGACCGCGATACGACCATTGCCGACCTCGACGACGACGTGCATCGGCAGCGCGGCCATCCAGTTGGCAAGGCCCGGCGTCCGGCGCTCGGCCGCGCGCAGCGCCTCGCGCAACCGCCTCATTATCCGGTTCGATCGGTCGACATCGGCATCGGGCACGCTTTCGGGATAGGCGCAGCCGCAGCCATTGACGTCATCTTCGGCGGCGGCCTCGGTTTCGACGTTGCCGCGCAACGCGAGGTGCGACCGCACCGCGGTATCGATCGCGATGAAGGAGTCCGCATCGGCGTCGAACCAGTGAAAATCCCCGTTGAACAGCAAGGTGGCCGGAGTCGCCTCGAGCTCCGCCATGCGCTCGACGTCGCGCAGCGCTGGCAGATTGCCGTACAACCCGCCAACCACGTAGAGCACCTCGGCACGCAGTTCGGCGGGCCGCGCAAACACACTCGGCGAGTATCCGTACGTGGGCGGGCAATTCCGGCCCGGCGCTGCGATGGCGGGTTCCCGCAAAGTCGATTCAGGCAATCGCGCCCCCGCAGCTCGACCCCTGCCCCGCGGTGCAACCGTAGCAGTGATCAGCGGTCGCAATCGGGTTGTCGTCGTAGTCGCCGGTCAGCAGGTCGCTGAGGTGGAGCCGCGCGTCGCGTCGGCCACCTGCGCGCATCGCGAGCCCGAGCATCTGGTTGAAGTCGCAGTCGTAAAGATGGCCCTGCCAGTCGACCGAGATCAGCGACCGGCACATCACCGACGCCAGGTTTTCGTCGCGATGTGCGCCGCGCAGCAGCGCCATGTAGGCCGGAAACTGCCCCTTGCTGATCAGCGTGCTGCCGAAGCGCGCGATCGGCATGTTGGCGAGCGTGTACAGCCGGTTGAATTCAATGCCGAAGTGCTCGCCCAGCGCGCGCTTGTAGTCGGCTTCCAGCGCCCCCTGCGGCGGCGGCAGCGAAGGCCCCTGGGGGTTGTAGACAAGATTTAGCGACAGGTCAGAACCTGGGCGACCATAGCCCAGTGAGTTCAGTCGTCGCAGCGCACGAATGCTCTTGTCGAACACGCCACGGCCGCGTTGCCGGTCGACATTTTCCATCGAATAGCACGGCAGCGACGCCACGATCTGGACCCGCATTTTCGCGAGGAAATCGGCGAGGTCCTCATGGCCCGGTTCCTCGAGAATCGTCAGGTTGCAACGATCGATCACCTCGACTCCGCGCTCGCGTGCCTCCAAGACCAGCCGGCGGAAGTGCGGGTTGAGTTCGGGCGCTCCGCCGGTCAGATCGATCGTCGCCACATGTCGAGCGTCGACGACTGCCAGCACGAGATCGATGGTCTCGCTCGACATCTGTTCGGTGCGGTTCGGGCCGGCGTTCACATGGCAGTGCACGCAGGTCTGATTGCAGGTGTAGCCGAGGTTGACCTGCAGCACCTCAAGCGCGCGCCGACGCAGCGGCGGGAAGTCGGTGACCTTCAGCAAGGGCAGGGTGGCGCGCATGCGTGACCTTCGCGAAAGATGGTGGATGTTGCCAGCAAGGATAGTGCGGTCAGCCCGATCAAGACCCCAGACGTTGCATGGCTTCGCGCATGAGATTCAGCTGACGTTCGACCTTGGTGCAGACATCGCAGAACCGCAGGTGCAGCCACAGGCGCCACTGCTGGCTGAATGTCAGCGGCGTGTCCATGCGTGCCGACAGCAGCCGGTGCGCACGGCTGCAGGGGATTCGGATCCAGCCGCCGTTCATTTGGTCTTCTCCTGTCCGAACCACTGCAGTTCCAGGCATTCGCGCAGTCGCATGCGCGCGCGAAACAGCATTACGAAACAATTGGTCGACGTGATCCCGATTTCCTTACAGATCTCGGCGGTCTCCACACCGAGCCATTCGCGCATCATGAAGATCCGTGCGAGGTTGCCGGGCAGCTTGTCGATGCACATCTGCAGCACATCGAAAAACTGCACGCGCGACAGCGATGCTTCGGGGTCGCCCCAGTCGAGCGGTGCGCTGACGCGATGTCCATTGGCCTGGAACAGCCGGTCGACATCTTCGGTGCCAATGTCCTCCTCGAGCGCGTCGAAGGAAACCTCGCGCTGGCCGCGACGGAAGTGGTCGATGATCTTGTGCTTCAGGATCCCGACGACCCAGGTCCGGACCTGCGACTGGCCGCTGAATCGTTCGCGCCCTTCGAGCGCGGCGATCAGCGTGTCGGACACGACGTCCTCGGCCAGGGTGTCGTTGCGCAACTGCAGCTTGGCGATGCGCAGCAGAACCGGCCGTGCTTCGGTGAGCGCGCGGTCGAACGCCGCAGCATCCATCGCCGGCCGAGACTAGGTGCGTGCGTGCCGCAGCCGGCGGATCAGCGACGACGTGTCCCAGCGACCGCCGCCACGCGCCTGCAGGTCGGCATAGAACTGATCGACGAGCGCGGCCACCGGAAGGGTGGCGCCATTGGTACGCGCTTCGTCGAGACACAGACCCAGGTCCTTGCGCATCCAGTCGACCGCGAAGCCGAAGTCGAACTTGTCGTCGATCATCGTCGTTCCGCGGTTGTCCATCTGCCAGCTCTGCGCGGCGCCCTTGCCGATCACCTGCAGCACGAGTTTCATGTCGAGTCCCGCTGCCTGTCCGAAGCTGATGCCTTCCGCCAGGCCTTGGACGAGCCCGGAAATGCAGATCTGGTTGACCATTTTCGCGAGCTGGCCGGCGCCGGTATCGCCAATGCGCGTGACGGCCTTGGCGAACGCCATCGCCACCGGCTGTGCGCGTTCGAAGGGCGCGGGATCGCCGCCGCACATCACTGTCAGCAGGCCGTTGACTGCGCCGGCCTGTCCACCCGAGACAGGCGCATCGATGAAATGCGCTCCGCGCGCGCGGGCTGCCGCATGCAGTTCGCGGGCAACCATTGCCGATGCGGTCGTGTTGTCGAAGACGATGGCGTCTTTGCCGGTCCCCGATAGGGCCCCGTCGTCACCGAGCATGACGCCGCGCAAGTCGTTGTCGTTGCCGACGCACGAGAAGACGATCTGCGCACCCGCCGCCGCTTCACGTGGTGTGCGCGCTGCCTGGCCGCCATACTCCTCGACCCATTGATCAGCCTTCTTTGCGGTCCGGTTATAAACGGTGACCCGATGTCCGGCGCGCGCCAGGTGCCCGGCCATCGGGTAGCCCATGACTCCCAGGCCGACAAAGGCAACCGACTGCGGTGACACAGGCTCATAGGTTTTGGTCGTCATGTCGGCATCCGGGAGGCGGAGCGGCCGATTCTATCGACTGGCCCGCCATCGCGGGACCCGCCCGCGACTACGAGCAGCACAGGGCACCCGCCGGGTGCCTTCGTGGGCGCGTCTTCATTTGCTTACTCTTCTTGGCGAGACAAGAAAAGTAGCAGGCTGCGCGGCCCAGAAGTGCGACGTGGAGGGCGGAAAGCGTCGCTGGCGGAGCGGCAGAAACAGGCGCTCCTTGCCTGGCAATCAGGCGGCCGATCGCTGCGCAACGCTCACGCGACTGTCGGCGAACACCGGACTCATCAGGCCGGACTCCGAGGTGTCGTGTGCGTGTTTGCGGACGCGGATGTCATTAACCAGTTCGAGCGCGGTGCGCGTGCACGGTGCGAGTTGCGCGCTGCTGGTGCCGAGCGGGGTCACGCGCTCGCCCCAGCGCACGAGGTGCGAACACAGCGTCAGTCCGCCGCCGAAGCCTGGCATCAGGATCATCGCCCCCGGCTTGACCCGGCCTTCTTCGAGCGCAGCAACGAGCGCCACCGGCACGGTGGCGGCCGACATGTTGCCGTAGCGCTGTACGGTCAGGAATACCTTGTCCATCGGCAGGCGCGTGTGTTTGGCCACCGATTCGATGATGCGCAGGTTGGCCTGATGCGGGATGACGATGTCAATCTCGTCGGCGCTGACACCGCACTTGGCCAGCACCTTCTCGGAGGCGAGCGCCATCCCCTTAACAGCCTTCTTGAAAATCTCCTGGCCATCGAAGTCCCACAGCGTGTCGCCGAACTGCACGCCGCGATTGGCGTATATGCAGCCCATGCCGCGCACGCGCAGGATCTGGCGCGCATCCGCATAGCAGCCGAGCTGCTCCGCCAGCAGGCCTTCCTTCGTGTCGCTCGCCTGCAGCACGACCGCCGCGCAGCCGTCGCCAAACAGCACGGCGACGTTGCGGTTGGCCCAGTCCATGTACGGCGAGATTAATTCGACGCCAATGACCAGCGCATTGTTCACGGCACCGGTGCGGATCATCGCGGTTGCACACGACAGCCCGTAGAGGAAACTGGTGCAGGCGGTGTTGATGTCCATTGACGCCGCATTGACCGCGCCCAGCGTCAGTTGCACGCCCGAGGCGCTGTTCGGCACCTGCTCGTCGTTGCTGCAGCTTCCATAGACGATCAGGTCGAGCTCGTCGGCGGCCAGCCCGGCACACGCGAGCGCGCGAGCGCCTGCCACCGATGCCAACTCGATCGCGCCGACGTGCGAGATTCGGCGCTCCTTCATGCCGGTGCGCGAGACGATCCAGTCGTCCGTCGTGTCCAGGAACGTCGCGAGGTCCTGGTTCGACAGGATCGACGGCGGCATGCACTTGCCCCAACCGGTGATCGCTGCGTAGGTCATGGTTGTCCTTGTGTCCCCGGCCGGTTCGTGCGTGCGCGCCGCCTCCCGAAGCGGCGATTCTCTCAAAATCCGCGTTTCAGGTCGGAACCCAGCCGGCGCCGCCAGCACAAGCGTGGCGGACTGATGCCGATTGCACAGTGAGGCGTCAGCCGTCGATCGGTGTTGGCATCACGTAGTGACCCAGCGACTCGGAGAAGACGCCGATCCGAGCGCGAGTGTTGCCGCACTGTGAAGTACATCTGCCCGCTTTGGGGCCGATCGATAGCAGCGCCGGCGGCCCGCGGCAATTGGCCGCGTGAAGCCATTGTGGCCCGGCCGCGACGCAGGTGTCGGTCACGAAAGAGTGCAGCAAGCGGTCTGAGCTGCTCGCCGCTGCCGCCGGCCTGCGCCGGCGGCCATTCAGTGCGTTCAGACGGCCAGGCGCGTGAACTTGGTGCCCTGGAAGCTGAGGCCCGCCATCAGGCCGGTGTTGGTCAGCACGTAGGCGGCAATCGGCTGCTGCGGCGTCGGCGCCTTGATGGCGCTGTTTCTGCCGACATTGGACACCGCGACGGTGGCGTCCGCGCCCGCGCTCCAGCCGCTGCCTTTGGTAAAGCCTTCCAGCGCCCCCGGCGTCAGGAACACGATGAAGACCGACTGCGACTGCGCGCCACCGAGCAGGCCGATCTGGGCTTCGGACATGCGCCAGTAGCTGGCGCTCTTGTCCGCGACGCGCAGCACACCATTGCCGCCAGCTCCACCAAAGATCAAGCCGCCTGACACGACGTTGGGCAGCACCAGCACACCCTGTGCGGACTGGATCAGCTCGCGCGATCCGCTGACTTCCTTGTACAGCCGAGCCAGCGCTGCATCCGATTCCGTGTCGATTGCGCGACGCAGTTCCGCCGGGTCCGTAGTCGGCGACGGCGTCTGGCTGGTGGTCCTGCAGCCCGCCAGCCAGAACGGCGACGCCGCCGCGGCAGCCGCCAGCACCACAAATTCCCGTTTTCTCATTTCCGACCTCGCTCTTGGCAGAAAACCCCCTGCCCACGAGGTCATGTAGCAATCTCGGCACCCGCTCTATCCGGAAGGGACGCTCAAACGCGTTGCGGGCGCGGGGTGTATTGCCCGAGCTGACGACGGCGTCGGGTCAACTTCTTGCTTCTCTGCCCGAGCGGTTTAGTACCCGGCCGCGAGTCCGTCCCGGCGCGAATCGCTGGCGGCGACGTAACCCTCGACGGCCGGATCGCCGAGACGCCAGATAAACTGGCCGGAACCGAAGTCCATGTAGCTGTCGCTCCCGCTCCTGATGCGGTGGCCGCGCCGGGACAGCTCCTCGACGACCGCGAGCGGCAGCGTGGCCTCGACCTCGAGATCCAGCCCGCTCATCACCTTCCAGCGCGGCGCATCGCAGGCGGCCTGCGGCTGCTGGCGCGCGAGCAGCATCCGGATCAGCGTCTGCACATGGCCCTGCGGCTGCATGTTGCCGCCCATCACGCCAAAGCTCATCTGCGGCTCGCCGTCCTTCATCAGCAACGCCGGAATGATCGTGTGAAATGGCCGCTTGCCCGGCGCGACAACGTTGGGGCTAGCGGCTTCCATCGAAAAGCCGTAGCCGCGGTTCTGCAGCGAGATACCGTAGCCGGGGACGACGACACCCGATCCGAACCCCATGTAGTTCGACTGGATCAGCGAAATCATCATTCCGTCCGCGTCGGCTGCGGTCAGGTAAACCGTGCCGCCGCTCGGCGCCCCGGGAGCAGCGTCCTGCGCGCGCCGCATGTCGATGCTGCGCGCGCGCCGCGCCAGATAGGCATCGTCGAGCAGATCTTGCACCGTTACGCGCATGCTGCGCGGATCGGCGACGTACGCATAGGTGTCAGCGAATGCGAGCTTCATCGCCTCGATCGCGACGTGATTCCAGTCGGCGCCGTCGACGGGGTACTCGGCCAGTGCCGTGTGCTTGAGTAAGCCGAGGCAGGCGAGCGCGGCGATTCCTTGCCCGTTCGGCGGAATCTCGTGCAAGTCATGGCCTACGAAGGTCGTGGAGATCGTCCCGACCCAGCCGTGGTCCTGCACGAAGTCCCAGTAGCCGGCGAGGTCCGCCGCAGTCAGCGCACCGCCGGTGTCACGTGCATGTCGCTCGATAGCCGTCGCTATCTCGCCGTGATAGAACGCCGCACCGCCTTCGTCGGCGATCAGGCGCAGCGTGCGAGCGGCGCCGGCGAGGACAAACCGTTCACCGACATGCGGCGCGCGCCCGCGCGGCATGAAGTGCTCTGCGTAGCCCGGGCCGTCTTGCAGTAGCGGCACTGCGCGCTGCCATTTGTCGTGCACGATCGCCGAGACCGAAAAGCCACGCTCGGCGTACTCGATGGCAGGCGCGAGCACGTCGCTCCAGGCCAGCTTGCCGAGCCGCTGGTGCAGCATCGACCAGCCGGCGACGGCACCTGGGACGGTCACCGTGTCCCAGCCGCGCACCGGCCGGTCGTGCGCGAAGTTCTCGCCGTACCGGCGCCGGAAGTAGTCGAGCGACCACGCTGCCGGCGAGGTTCCGCTCGAGTTCAGCCCGAGCAGCTCGCGCGAGGTTGGATCCCACACGATGGCGAAATTGTCGGAGCCGAGGCCGTTGCTGCACGGCTCGGTCATCGTAATCACCGCTGCCGCGGCCACTGCGGCGTCGACGGCGTTGCCGCCCGACTGCAGCATGCGCAACCCTGCTTGCGCGGCGAGCGGCTGGCTGGTCGCCACCAGGTTGTTGGCGAAGACCGGCGTACGTACGGTCGGGTACGGATTGGTCCAATCGAAATTCATTGCGTTCCGACCCTCGCCGCGCCCGACTGCTTCCGATTGGCTAGGCAACGCGACAAGCTCAGTCGACCTCGTGGAATGCTTCCTCGCGCGTCCTCTTGATCTGCGGCAGCGCCACGATCACGACCAGCGCGGCCGCGGCGATCAGCAGCCCGAGCGACAGCGGACGCGTGAGGAAAACCGTCGGATCGCCGCGCGACAACAGCATCGCGCGCCGCAGGTTCTCCTCCATCATCGGCCCGAGGATGAAACCGAGTATCAGCGGTGCCGGCTCACACCTGAGCTTGTAGAACAGGTAACCGAGCACGCCGAAGCCCGCGGTCATCGTGACATCGAACGAGTTGTTGTTGATCGAGTACACGCCGATGCAGCAGAAGACGAGGATCGCCGGATACAGCAGCCGGTACGGCACCTTCAGCAACTGGACCCAGATGCCGATCAGCGGCAGGTTCAGGACCACCAGCATCAGGTTGCCGATCCACATCGAGGCGATCAGGCCCCAGAACAGCGTCGGGTTGCTGGTCATCACCTGCGGGCCCGGTTGGATGTTGTGGATCGTCATCGCGCCGACCATCAGCGCCATCACCGCATTGGGCGGGATGCCGAGCGTCAGCATCGGAATGAAAGAAGTCTGTGCGCCGGCGTTGTTGGCGGACTCGGGGGCCGCCACGCCGCGGATGTTGCCCTGTCCGAACGGGACCTTCGGATTGCGCGTCACCTTCTTTTCGACGGTATAGGCCGCGAACGCCGCGAGCAGCGCGCCGCCGCCGGGCAGTACGCCGAGAACTGACCCGAGTGAGGTGCCACGGAGCACTGCGGGGACGGCTTCCTTGAACTCCGCCATGCTCGGGAGCAGGCGTCCGACCTTGTCAGTGAATACCTGCCGCTCACCCTTGTGCTCCAGATTGGCGATGATTTCGGCGAAACCGAACACGCCCATTGCCACCGACACGAAGCCGATGCCGTCGGACAGTTCGGGCACGTCAAAGTTGAAGCGTGCGACGCCCGAATTGACGTCGGTACCAACCAGTCCGAGCAGCAGGCCGAGCACGATCATCGCGATCGCCTTGATCAGCGATCCGGAGGCGAGCACGACTGCGCCGATCAGCCCCAGCACCATCAGCGAGAAATACTCGGCCGGGTCCGAACTTGAATGCCAGTTCGACCATCGGCTCCGCCAGCGCCGCGAGGATCAGCGTGCCGACCGTGCCGGCGAAGAACGAACCGAGCGCCGCCGTAGCGAGTGCCGCGCCGGCGCGGCCACGGCGTGCCATCTGGTAGCCGTCGATGCAGGTGACGACCGACGACGATTCGCCGGGCAGGTTGACCAGGATTGCGGTGGTGGAGCCGCCGTACTGCGCGCCGTAGTAGATCCCCGCCAGCATGATCAGCGCCGAGGTCGGCTCGAGTGCGTACGTCGTCGGCAGCAGCATCGCCAGCGTGGCGATCGGGCCGATTCCCGGCAGTACGCCGATCAGTGTGCCGATCAGCACGCCGGTGAACGCATACAGCAGATTGGCGAGCGTGAGCGCGGTGGAGAACCCGAGCATGAGGTTGTCAACGAGATCCACGGGTCACCTCGTCAGTTCTGCATGAAGGCGGGCAGGACGGGAATCGTCATGCCCAGGCCATAGATGAAGACCGCGAGCACGAGCACCGCCAGCCCGACGGTCAGCAGCAGTACATCGCGTAGCCGGAACTGATCGCCCCCGAGGCTCGAAACAAAGACGAGCGTGGCCAGCGCCACCAGCATGCCGGCCGGCCGCAGCAGCAGGCCGAATGCGACGACCGCACCCAGCACCAGCAAAAGCGGTTTGAAGTGGAACTTGTCGACCCGGTGTTCCTCGGCGCCCGGCGATAGGCCCTTGATCGTCACGATGACACCGAGCACTAACAGCAGGCCGCCCAGCATCGTCGGAAAGAACGCCGGCCCCATGCGCGCGGCGGTGCCCATGTCGTACGAGCGCGCGACCGCGACGAAGCCGAGCCCGAAGGCGGCGAACATGATTCCGGACCAGAAGTCCTTGGCGTCCCTGATCTTCATCCTGCTCCCCCGGTTCAGTCGATTCGAGCGCCGGGCAACGAGGCGGCGCGCTGCGGCGTGGTGACGGCGAACATGACGCCGGACCAGAAGTCTTTTTGGTTTCGGATGTTCAAGGATGCCTCCTGCCTGTGCTCGCCGCGGTACTCCGGGTTTGCCCGACCTCTACGGGTGCCGGGCATTCTAGCCACACGATTAGTCCGGGCGACTCATATATTTCTCGGCTGCTGCTTTGCAACAAAGTAATCAAACCTTGACTGCGACGTCGGCTCGAATCTTGCGCGGACGGTCGGCCGGTATCGAGCGCGCGAGGAAATCGACGATCGGCGCGACGTGATGCTCGCGCATTAGCGACGGTACGTGTCCACTGCCGGCGATCTCGATCGCTTCCATCGGCGGTCCGGACGCTTGCATGCGCGCAACGATGGTGGGCAGCAGGAAGTCGGAGTCGGCGCCGCGTAGGACAAGAACAGGGCACGTGATGCCGCGCCAGAATTTCCACAGATCGACGCTGACGAATTGCCATTGGCGATACGTGCGGGCGATTGCGGGATCGTGGCGTGAGACCCACCGCGATGTTTTCTCATCGCGATAGAAAGAATGCTCGGTCAGATGGCGCCATTCGTGATCGTCGAGATCGCCGAACGGAGCCAGGATCTCGCGCAGGCGCTGTTCGGCATCCTCGAGCGAGGCAAAGCTCATCGGCGCGGCGGCCAAGTAACGGCCGATCCGTTGAAGGGCAGAAGAAGGGACGTAGGCGCCGACATCATTGAGAACGAGACGACGGATCGGATGAAACCTCTGCGCGGCCAACATCATGCCCACCATGCCGCCGAGCGATGTGCCGACCCAATCGACTTCGGTCGCGTGGGCCCACGCCAGCACCGTGTTCATGTCGTTGGCGTAGGTCAGCAAGTTGTAGTGAAGCGGATCGTCGAGCCAGTCGCTACGGCCGCGGCCCGGCAGGTCCGGGCACAGCACGCGCCGCCCGTCGGCTGCCAGGCGCTGTGCGAGTGTGTCGAAATCACGCCCCTGCCGCGTAAGCCCGTGTACGCAAATGACGGGCGGACCGGGGTTGCTTGCGCCCCACTCCCAAATGGCGATCTTGTGGAATCCGAGCATCGACAGTCCGCGTACCGAGTGCAGTATGGGCTGCGCGGTCGCCGCGCGCCGACCGCCCCCGCGCTTCGGCTCAGCCACTGCTTCTTTCCTTGTGGGTCTGGATGAATGCCTGGGCCTCGTCGCGCGTTTCGAAGATGTGCGGCGCGACGCGTCGCCGCGTCAACGCTTCGCCGAGCTTGAGCCGCAAGAACGCACTCGTCGTGTAGCGGGTCGCGGTCGTGTAGTAGTGCATCTCCATGTAGCGAATCATCGCGGCGTAGGTGTCGGCAACTGCGGGATCGATCTGGAATCCGTCGTAGTTGACCACCAGCGCCACCTTGTGGCCGATCGCCTGCACTCTATCCTCGATCGTGCGCCGGACACGATCGACATCGTCGCGGGTCCGTATATGAAGGCCCTCGAAATTGGCGAACAGCGTGTTGCGATCGGCGTCGTACGTAATGCGTTGGCCCATGCCTAGTCCGAGCAGCGTTTCATCGAGCTGCATCAGCTCGGCGCGGAAGATGCGCGAGTCCATCGGGATCGGCCGATCGACGATCGGCGCGAAATCCATGTTGGCCAGAATGTCGCGCTCGATATCGATTCCCGGCGCCACCTCGATGAGTTCCATTCCGCGTCGGGTGCGCCGAAAGACGCAGCGTTCGGTCACGTACAGCACCGGTTGCCCTTGCTCGGCGGCGTACGCACCGTTGAAAGTGATCTGCTCGACTTTGCGGACAAACTTCCGGTTGCGTCCTTCGCGCACGATGCGAAGTGCGCCGTCGTCGATGGCAATCTCGAGGCCGCCCGCGGTGAAGGTTCCGGCAAAGACGAGACGTCGTGCGTTCTGGCTGATATTGATGAAGCCGCCGGCGCCCGCCAGCCGAGGGCCGAAGCGGCTGACGTTGACGTGCCCCTCGGCGTCGACTTCGGCCATGCCAAGGCACGCCATGTCCAGGCCGCCGCCGTCGTAGTAGTCGAACTGCTGGCTCTGCTGGATCACCGCATCGGTATTCACGGCAGCACCGAAATCCAGGCCGCTCTGCGGAACTCCGCCGATCACGCCCGGCTCGGCCGTTAGCGTCACATAGTCGAGCACCCGTTCCTCGTTGGCGATCGCGGCGACTCCTTCGGGCATGCCTATTCCGAGATTGACGACGCCGCCCATCGGCAGCTCGAACGCAGCGCGTCGCGCAATGACGCGGCGCTCGTCGTTCGCAAGCGGCTTGAGCGAGTCAAGCGGAACACGGAACTCGCCGGCGAACGATGGGCTGTACGGTGTGCCGTAGGTCTGGCCGTGATTGCCTGGCTGCGCGACAACGACGCAGTCGACGAGGACGCCGGGAACGATGACGTGCCGCGGATGGAGAGCGCCGGGAGCCGCGATGCGCTCGACTTGAGCAATCACGAATCCGTTCGAGTTCTTGGCCGCCATCGCGAGCGCGAGATTGTCGAGAGTCAACGCTTCGCGCTCCATCGTGATGTTGCCGGCTAAATCCGACGTCGTTCCGCGGATCAAGGCCACCGTGATGGGAAACGCCTTGTAGAACAGCCATTCGTCGCCATCGATCGGCATCAGGCGTACCAGTTCGTCGCGCGTGCAGGTGTTGATGCGCCCGCCTTCGAGCCGTGGATCGACGAATGTCCGTAGCCCGACCTTACTGAGCGTGCCGGCACGGTGCGCCGCGATGTCGCGAAACAGGTGACTGATGATTCCGAGCGGAAGGTTGTAGGCCTCGATTCGATTGGCGACGGCGAGGTTCGAGAGCTTCGGAACCAGGGACCAGTGCCCACCGATCGCGCGCTTGACGAGGCCTTCGTGCGCCAGGCGATTGAGTCCGCGGTCTTTGCCGTCGCCCGGCGCCGCCGCGAAGACCAGCGTCAAGTTCTTCGGGCTCGCTGATTCCACGAAGCGCCGCTCGAGTGCCGCGATCAATTCCTCCGGCGTCCCGCTGCCGACGAATCCCGATACCGCCACCGTGTCGCCGTCGCGCACGATCGCCAGCGCTTCATCGGCGGAGACGACCTTGTTTTTCACTTCACGGGAGGTTCCGCGCAGCGCATGGGAGGCGGGTCACGACTGCTTGCGCAGCCAGTCGACAACGCCCTTGCCAACGATCCCCTGCGACTTGCTGCTGACAAAGACGCCCACGTGGCCGCCGGGCAGCGCCAGCTCGCTGTATCGCTTGGCGCCGACGAATCGCTTCAACGCTTGCGAACTCGCCGGCGGAATGATGTGGTCGTCGAGCGCATAGATGTTGAGGACAGGCATCGTCAGTTTTTTGAGATCGACGGTGCGGCCGCTCAATTCGAACGTTCCGGCGACAAGGCGGTTTTCCTGGTACAGATCCTTGAGCCACTGCTTGGCCGCTTCGCCAGGGTGATGCGGCCGGTCCTGAAGCCACTTCTCCATTCGGAGGAAATTGAGGAGCTTGGCCTCGTCGTCCATGACGTCGTAGAGCCCGACGTTGTACTTCGTCAGGCTTGCGAGCGGAGTCATCATTGAAAAGACGAAGCTCATGAGTTCACCGGGGAGATTGCCGTTGGCTTCGATCAGGCGATCGACGTCTTCACCGGTCATGCTGCGGGTCCACAAGTTGATGAACCCGTGGTTCGGGCGATTGCTGTCCTGATCGGCATGAAAGTCGACCGGAGTGATCGTCAGGATCAGACTCTTGACTTTCTCGGGATGAAGCGCCGCATAGGCGAGGGTGAAGACACCACCTTCGCAGATTCCCAGCAGCGTGATCTGGTCGACTCCGCGCTCGGACCGAATGAACTCGACGCAGTCGTTCAGATAGCCGTCGATGTAGTCGTCGAGCGTCAGCCAGCGATCGCCGCGGCTGGGATTGCCCCAGTCGACGACATAGACGTCGACTCCCTGTGCCAGCAGGTTGCGGATCAGCGATCGATCCTCCTGCAGATCGGCCATCGTGAAGCGGCCGACGAGCCCATACGTAACGAGCACCGGCGTCTTGATCGTGGTCTTTGCCGTTGCCTTGTAGTGATGCAGGGTGACCTTGTCGGTCTGGAACACCAGCGTCTTTGGCGTGCTGCCAACCTCGACGTCGCGATCCTTCACCTTCGACAGCAGCTCAGTGCCACGCGCCAGCTTCCGCTGAAACTCGGCGAATTCGCGCGCGGCCTGCTCGGGATCGACCTTGATTCGCGGGGTCATTTCTTTCCCTTGGTGCGGCGCGCTGTCGACTTCGATGCGGCCTTGCGCGCCGGCGTTCGGGCCACATTCCGAATCGAACGAGCATCCGACCGTGACCTGAGTGCACGCAATTCGCGCCGCAGCTCGACGACAGTCTTCTGCAACTCGTCAACCTCGCTGCGGGTCGGAATATGGTGCACCTCGCAGAAAGACTCGGCGATCGCACGCTCGGCCAGGCGATAGTCGGCGGACGACCGCGTGACGTTGCGCTGGGCCTCGAGGAACTTGTCGGTCCGGTGCATCTCGACCAGCGTGTTATTGGCCGTCGTGATCCACAGATCCAGCAACTCTCTTCCGCTAGTAATCGCCGGTCCCTTCGGGTCGTACAGCGACTTAAAGAAACGCTCGCCGGCCTTTCGCCACGCGTCCTGAACGATCGCCTGGTACGCGGCGATGTCGCGCAGCCTTTGCTGCGACAGCTTCTGGGCGTGAAGCAACTTGCGGTCAAGGTCCCAGAGCGTCGCGTAGGTCGGTCCTTCGGTCAGGTGTTCGAGCGCCAGATCGAAACCGCCAGTGCCCGCACGACCCCACTCGGACGGATCGAAGAGCTTTTTCAGCGCGGCAGCATCGGCTGCGCCGCTCGCATCTCTTGGCCACTGCGACGCGGCGGCCCACTGCGCCATCGACCGGTTGAAGACTTCGGTCAACTGGCTAAGCGGTCCCTGCACTTCGCCTTCAGCACCGGGAGCGGAGGCCAGCGGACTCCCACTCTTCCAGTTCTCGGCCCATTTCTGGAACACGACCTGGCCCTGTTCGTTCCACGACTGCATCCATTTCGATGCCTGATCGAGCCACTCGGTGCCGGCAGACTTGGTCGGTTGCGCCATGATGTTCAGTCAAACAGTATGACCTGCCGCACGGCTTTGCCCTCGTGCAGAAGATCAAATCCGCGATTGATGTCGTCGAGCTTCAACGTACCCGTCATCAGCCGGTCGACCGGCAGCCGTCCGCCGCGGAAGAGATCGACGAAGCGCGGGATGTCTCGCAGCGGTACGCAGGTTCCGATGTAGCTCCCCTTGATCGTGCGTTCTTCGGCGACAAGATTGACGGGCGGCAGTGGCCACGTCGCGGTCGGCGGCGGCAATCCGGCGGTAACCGTCGCACCACCGCGCCGCGTGATCTTGTAGGCGAGATCGAATGCGCGTGTCGACCCTGCCATCTCAATGGCCGTGTCGACGCCGCCGCGCGAAACTTCCCGAACTTTCTCCGCGCAATCGGCGGCACCGGCATTGAACGTATGCGTCGCGCCGAGCGATTTCGCCAAGGCAAGCTTTTCGTCCGATAGATCGATGGCGATGACCTGTCGCGCACCCGCGGCAGCGGCTCCGAGGACCGACGCCAGACCGACTCCACCCAGTCCGATCACCGCAACGGTGCTGCCGGCTCGCACCTGCGCCGTGTTGACAACGGCGCCGACGCCGGTCAGGACCGCGCATCCGAAAAGCGCCGCGTGCTCGAACGGCAAATCCGGATCGACCTTGATCGCCGAGTAGCGCGAGATCGTCGCATGCGTCGCGAATGCCGAGCAGCCCAGGTGATGATTGATCGGCTGGCCGTTGCGCTTGAGTCGGCGGCTGCCAGCGAGCAGCGTGCCAACCCCGTTGGCGGCCGCCCCTGGTTCGCACAGCGCCGGGCGCCCTTCAGCACAGGGCAGGCAATGTCCGCAACTCGGGACGAACACCAGCACCACGTGATCGCCGACCTTGAGGTCAGTCACTCCCGAACCCAGTTCTTCAACCACGCCGGCCGCTTCGTGCCCGAGCGCCATCGGCATCGGCCGGGGCCGATCACCGTTGATGACCGACAGATCCGAATGGCACAGCCCGGCAGCCTTGATGCGCACGAGAATTTCACCAGGTCCCGGCGGATCGAGATCGAGCTCCTCGATCTTCAGCGGACGCGACTCGGCGTACGGGTGGCTCGCACCCATCGACTCAAGAACGGCAGCTTTGATTTTCACGTTGGCTCTCCGGTTCGCTAAAGCGGCGACTTGAGGTCCTTGAGCCGCGCAGTCAGCTTCATGTTTTCGCTGTAGTCGACCGGGCAGTCGATGATCGCGACGACATCATCGGCGAGCGCCTTCTTCAGCGTCGGCAGCAGGTCCGCGGTCTTCTCGATGCGGTAGCCCTTCGCGCCGAAGCTCTCAGCGTATTTCACGAAGTCGGGGTTCTTGAACTCGATGTGACTCGAGCGTCCGAAGTGTCGCAGCTGATGCCACGTGATCAGACCGTACTCGGAGTCGTTCCAGATCAGGATCACGAACGGCGTCTTCACGCGCAGCGCCGTCTCGATCTCCTGTGAATTCATCATGAAGCCAGCGTCGCCAGTGACGGTGACGACCTTGCGGTCTGGATACGCCAGCTTGGCGGCCAGCGCGCCTGGAACGCCGATTCCCATCGACGCGAACCCGTTCGAAATGATGCACGTGTTGGGCTGTTCGGCCTTGTACATGCGCGAGGTCCACATCTTGTGCGCGCCGACATCCGAGATCACGATGTCCGAAGGTCCAAGTGCCTGGCGCAGATCCCACAGGATTTTCTGCGGCTTGACCGGGAATCCCTGGTCGTCCGCGTACTGCGCGCGATCGTCGATGACCGCCTTGCGGACGGCCTTGAACGGATTGTCAGAGCGCGGCTTGGTGCGCAGTGCAATGCCGCGCAGGCTCTCGCCGATGTCCCCGAGAACGCCGGTCGCGACCTTGTAGCAGGCGTCGACTTCGGCGGGCATCGCATCGATGTGGATGATCGTCTTGTCTGCCTTCGGATTCCACATGTCGGGGTGGTATTCCACCATGTCGTAGCCGACGCAGATCACGCAGTCGGCGCGCTCGAACGCGAACCACGGAATGTCGCGCGCCTTGAGCCCGATCGTGCCGAGGAAAAGTTCGTCGGAAAACGGAATCAGGCCCTTCGCCATGAAGGTGTTGGCAACCGGCAGCCGCAGCAGATCGACAAAACTGCGCAGTGACTCGGCCGCTCCTTGTCGCACAACGCCATTGCCGGCCAGCACGACTGGGTACTTGGCCTTGTTGATAAGACTTGCGGCCTCTTCGATCTTCTTGTCTGGGGGGGTCGGGTTGTACGCGGACTGCACATCGATCGGCTTGCCCTCGACCTTCATCTCGGCGATGTTCTCCGGGAAGTCGATGAAGCAGCAGCCGGGCTTCTCGGTCTGTGCGACTTTGAACGCCTTGCGCACGATCTCGGGAACGATGTCTGGCGTCAGCACCTGCGTGCTGTATTTCGTGATCGGCTTGAACATGCTGACCAGATCGAGGATCTGGTGGCTTTCCTTGTGCAGGCGCGAGGTCGCTCCCTGGCCTGCGATCGCGACCACCGGCGCGCGATCCATGTTGGCGTCTGCCACACCCGTTATCAGGTTGGTGGCACCGGGCCCGAGCGTGGCGAGACAAACGCCCGCCTTGCCGGTCAGGCGACCGTACACATCGGCCATGAAGGCCGCTCCCTGCTCGTGCCGCGTCGTTACGAATTTGATCGGACTCTCGAGCAGCGCGTCCATGACGTCGATGTTCTCTTCACCCGGAACACCAAAAATGAACTCGACCTTTTCGTTCTCGAGGCACTTGACTAGAAGTTCGGCGGCGGTCATCAGATCCTCATTGAACGGTGTGCACAAGGTGATCGCCGGCTAGTCGGTCGACCCGCGTGCGCATGCTGTGTGCGAACGGAGAGCTAGGTTACGTCAGCGCGGCGGCCAAGGGAAACACGCCATTCAAGCGAGCCGGCTCACGATTGCGCGTGTGATGTCGCGCGTCGTTGCCGTGCCGCCGAGATCACCGGTGCGAACACCGTCGTCGCGCAGCACGGCATCGATCGCGGCACGCAGCTTGCGCGCCATGTCGTTCTTGCCTACGTAGTCGATCATCATTGCGGCCGCCAGCAACAAGGCCAGTGGATTGGCGATCCCCTTACCCGCGATGTCGGGTGCCGAACCATGGACCGCCTCGAAGATCGCAGCGTGCTCGCCGATGTTGGCGCCCGGAGCCATGCCGAGTCCGCCTACCAGTCCGGCGATTTCGTCCGACAGGATGTCGCCGAACAGGTTGGTCGTCACGATCATGTCGAACTGCCAGGGCTTCAAAACCAACTGCATGGCACAAGCGTCGACGATGCGATCGTCGACCGCGATCTTGCCCTCGTACTTCTTCGCGACTTCTAGCGCCGTTTCGAGAAAGATCCCGGTCAATGCCTTGAGCACGTTGGCCTTATGAACGATCGTGACCTTCTTGCGCCCGTTTCGTACGGCGTAGTCGAACGCAAATTCCGCGATTCGCCGTGAGCCCGCGCGCGTGTTGACGCCCGACGAGATTGCGACGGCATGCGGGTCGCCGTCGATCGGAATGTAGTGCTCGAATCCGACGTAAAGCCCTTCGAGGTTTTCGCGCACAAGCACGATGTCGATGTCGTCATAACGCCCGCCGGGAATCAGCGTGCGTGCTGGACGCAGGTTCGCGTACAGCTTGAACTCTTCGCGCAACCGCACGTTGACGGAGCGAAAGCCGCCGCCGATGGGAGTCGTCAACGGGCCTTTGAGCGCGAGCTTGGTTCCGCGGATGCTGTCGAGCAAGGCAGCCGGCAGCGGATCACCCGACTTCGTCGCGGCCGCCATACCGCCTTCCTGTGTGTCCCACTTGAAAGGCTTGCCGAGCGCATCGAGGATCTCCACGACTGCGGCGGAGATTTCCGGCCCAATCCCATCTCCAGGAATCAGGGTGGCTGGCACCGACTGCTGCGCGCTTGATGTGGGCATCGAAGGTCTCGATTCAATCAGCTTGACCGGCTCTGCATCGTGGCAGCCGGGCGAACGTCGGATTGTCCCCGCCACCAGCGGAATGATCGCCGTGTGCGACTCAGCTTACAAGTCGCTCAAGGAGCATTTGGCGGCGATCACAGGCTGTCCTTGACCCGCTCCGCCAGCGCGCGGGCCGCTGTGTCGAGCGCTCCGCCGGGCGGATAGGGAACAACCAGGCGGATCGGCCGGGACGGGTAGGGCGCGGTCTGTGCCTGTGGCGTGGCGCAGACGGCGAGCACAAGGCCGGCAGCCAGCGCGCCGAGCGCGCGGCGTCGATCACCGGAAACTCCTTGGCCTGATAATTATTCTGAACGCGGATTAGAACGGAAAACAGCCGCTACGTGTCGAAGCCGACCGGCGGCCTCCCAGCCAATGGAACTCGCTCGCTTGACGACTGCGCGACTCGTGCTGGAGCCGATGGGTGGGGATCACGCGCCGCTGCTTGCTGACTTCTTCCAGCGCAACGAGTCTCACCTGCGGCCGTGGGATCCGCCGCGGCCGCGCGGAATTGCCGATGTCGAGTTCTGGGCGGCGGAGACACTGCGGGCCGAAGAAGACGCGCGCGCAGGCGCTGTCGTGCGCTGGGTGCTGCTGCCGCGGGACGCGCCGACCCGCATCGTCGGGCGGGTCAACTACACGCAGATCGTGCGCGGCCCATTCCAGTCCTGCATGCTGGGCTACGCGATCGACGCGGAGTACCAGGGCCGCGGACTGATGTTCGAAGCATTGGGGTGCTCGCTCGCGCACGTGTTCAACGTATTGGGGCTGCATCGGGTCCAGGCCAATCACCTGCCCGAGAATCACCGCAGCGCGCGGCTGCTGCAGCGGCTCGGTTTCCGAGTCGAGGGATTGGCGCACGAATACCTTTACATCGACGGTGCCTGGCGCGATCACGTGCTGACCGCGCTGACCTCGCCGTCGTTCGACAACAGCGTCTTTCGCAGCTGGGGAGCCTCCGCGTAACCCATGATTCCCGCGGCGCGGTCTTGGCGGATGAGCCGCGCGAAGCGTCCGACGAGACCATTGCTCGTAGCAAGGCGAGGAGGCGCGACAAAGCGGATCGCCCGCCAAGACCACGCCCCGGAGGGTTTGTGCGCCAAGCAGCGGCGAAGCCGCTGCGCGCACCAAGTGCCGTGTGCGGCGAGTGCGGCCGACCGGCCGCACTGGCCGCGCTCGCGGCGTTGCGCACCTCGTGCTTGAGCACCCGCCAAGCACCTTCGGCGCGCGCCTTGCGATCATCGGCATTGCGCACCAACGCGGGCATCAGCGGTTACGCGGAGGCTCCCCAGGGCGCCGCGCGAAGGCGTCACGCGCTCATTCGGTCGGACGCGCCTCGAATTCGGCGCCGAGCGCATCGTCTTCCTCGGCGGCAGTGGCGGCGCGCTGCTCGATCGAGGTCACGATCGCGCCCTGCGGACCGTGGCGCGCCCACGCGCGCAGCAGGTCCACCTGCTCGGGCCGCCCGACCACAACAGCCTCGACGCGGCCGTCGCGACGGTTGCGCACCCAGCCCTGCAGGCCGAGCACCGCGGCCTGCTGGCACATCGCGGCGCGAAAGCCGACGCCCTGGACGCGTCCTGAGATCATCAGGTGCAGCGCCGCGATCACAGGACCCCGGCGGCGCGCAGTTCGGCAATCCGGTCCGCGCCATAGTGCAGCTGCTCACGCAGCACCTCGTCGGTGTGCTCGCCGAGCAGCGGCGGCGCGCGCTTGTATACCGCGGGCGTGGCGGAGAACCGGATCGGGCTGGCCACCAGCGGCACGCGGTGAGCCAGCGGATGCGGCAGATCCACGCGCAGTCCACGGCCCGCCACCTGAGGGTCCGCGAGCGCATGCGCGATGTCGTTGATCGGTCCGCACGGCACCGTTGCGGCTTCGAGCGCCTCGACCCAGTCGCTCACGCTGCGTTCGCGCAGAATGGCCTCGAGCAACGGCACAAGTATCGTGCGATGGCGGACACGATCGGCGTTGCGGGCGAAGCGGGGATCGCGCGCCAGTTCCGGCCGGCCGGCGACCTCGCAGAAGCGGACGAACTGGGTGTCGTTGCCGACGGCAACGATCAGGTGCCCATCGGCGGCAGAGAACACCTGATAGGGCACGATGTTCTGATGCGCGTTTCCCGCGCGTCCGGGCGCACGCCCGGTTGTCAGGTAGTTCATGTTCATGTTGGCGAGCATTGCGACCATCACGTCGTACAGCGCGAGGTCGATGTGCTGCCCGGTCCCGGTCCGCTCGCGGTGCGCCACGGCCGCGAGGATCGCAACGCCGGCATACATCCCGGTCATCAGGTCGCTGACGGCAACCCCGGCTTTCTGTGGTCCACCGCCCGGCAGGTCGTCGCGTTCGCCGGTGATCGACATGAAGCCGCCGCTGCCCTGGATGATGAAGTCGTAGCCGGCGCGGTCGCGATGCGGCCCGGTTTGGCCGAAGCCGGTGATCGAGCAGTAGATGAGCCGCGGGTTGGCAGCCGCCAGCGTGGCGTAGTCGAGCCGATAGCGCGCGAGCTGGTCGACCTTGTAGTTCTCGACCAGGATGTCGGACTGCGCGGCCAGCTTCTGCACGATCTCGCTGCCCGCCGGCTTCGAAAGATCCACTGTGATCGATCGCTTGTTGCGATTGGCGGCCAGATAGTAGGCGGCCTCCGAGGTATCGCGACCGTCAGCATCGCGCAGGTATGGCGGCCCCCAAGCGCGCGTGTCGTCGCCGCTGCCCGGGCGTTCGACCTTGATCACATCGGCGCCGAGGTCCGCCAGCAACTGCGTGCACCACGGCCCCGCCAGCACGCGGGTTAGATCGAGCACGCGAAGATGGCCGAGGGCGGTCGTCATGGCGCGCGAGGTTAGCAGCCAGCCGCGCGCCCGGCGTACGCCCGCCCTTAGACTCCGCCCGATGCCACGCAGGACTTCGCCACGACTTTTGCGGCTCGGGATGAATCTCTGGCCGCCCTATCTCGGCGCCGGCATCCGGGTCGAGCACATCGCGCACGACTACCGTTCTGCCACCGTCTCGCTGCGGCGACGCTGGTACAACGGCAATTACTTCGGCTCGCATTTCGGTGGTTCGCTGTATGCGATGACCGATCCGTTCTATGCGCTAATGGTGCTGCACAACCTGCCTCCGGGTTACCGGGTATGGGACAAGGCAGCGGCCGTCGAATACCTGGCGCCGGCGCGCGGCCGCGTCTGGGCGCGCTTCGAACTGCGCGATGAAGACGTGCAGCAGATCCTGCGGATGACCGAGAGCGGCGACAAGCACCTGCATCTGTTCGTGGTCGATGTGCGCGATGAAGAGGGCATGACGGTCGCCAAGGTCGAGAAGATCGTCTACGTGCGCCGGACGAGGGCGGAAGAGTGAGTCATTTCGCGCGTTGGCCGTGGCCGCGGGTGCTGGCGCATCGCGGCGCCGGATCGCTTGCGCCTGAAAACACGCTGGCCGCACTGCGGGTCGGTGTCGAATACGGCTTCCGCGCCGTCGAGTTCGATGCGATGGCCCCGCTCGACGACGTACCGGTGCTGATGCACGATGCCACGCTGAAGCGCACGACCGGCATGTCGGGGCGAGTGTCCGAGCGGGAGTCGGGCCAACTGGCGCAACTCGACGCGGGTCGCTGGCATTCCGCGCAGTACGCGCGCGAGCCGGTGCCCCTGCTCGCCGATGCTCTGGCGTATTGCCGTGCGAATTCGGTGTGGAGCAACGTCGAGATCAAGCCTGCGCCAGGGCACGAGACGCGCACCGGCGCTCTCGTCGCGCGCGTGGTCGCCAGCGGCTACGCGGATTGGCTGGTTGCCGGCGGCGACCAGGCAAGACGGGCCGATCCGCGGGTGCCGCTGCTCTCGTCGTTCTCGGAGGCAGCGCTCGAGGCGGCGCGCGCCGCCGCGCCCGACGTGCCGCGCGCGCTGATCGGCGACCGCGTGCCTGCGAACCTCGACGATCGAATGCTACGACTGGGCGCACTGTCCGTGCATACCGACCACCGGCGCCTGGATGCCGCGGGCGCACAGGCGGTGAAGCAGGCCGGCTACTGGCTCCTTTGCTACACGGTGAACGAGCCGGCGCGCGCGCGCGAACTCTTCGACTGGGGAGTCGATGCACTGTGCACCGACCGGATCGACCTGATCGGGCCTGCGTTCGAATGACAAAGGCCGGCCGGCTTGGCTAGCGCGGAAGCTGAGTTTCGACGAACGACGGTCGCGCGGCGACCTTTTCGTAATGGCGCGCCAGGTTCGGGTAGTTCGAGCGCCAGTCGATCGATCCGAATCGGAAGTCGATGTACCCCAGCGCACAGCCGACGGCGATATCGGCCAGCGTGTATGCGTGGCCGTTGCACCACGGCTTGTCACCCAGGCCATTGCTCATCGCTGCGATTCCGGCGTTGACCTTGCTCATCTGCCGATCGACCCAAGCGTTGCTCTGCTGATCGGGCGGGCGCTGCGTGCGCTCGAGCCGGGCCAGGATAGCTGCGTCGGCGACGCCGTCGCCGAGCGCTTCCCAGGTCCGCACCTCGGCGCGCTCGCGGCCCGACGGCGGAATCAGCTTCGCCACTGGCGTCATGCCGTCGAGGTATTCGACGATCACGCGCGAATCGAACAAGGCGCCGCCGTCTTCCATGATCAGGCACGGTACCTTGCCAAGCGGATTGGTTTCCAGAATGCGTGAATCGGGCGACCAGACGTCCTCGATCTCGAGGTGATAGTCGATGCGCTTCTCAGCCATCACGATGCGCACCTTGCGCACGTATGGGCTCGTCAGTGAACCCAGCAAACGGATGTTCTTGGTCACGCGAATGGCTCGGTCGGGGATCAGTCGCAGTATATCGGTGCGCCGCAAACCGCGGGCGTGGCTGCCTCGAGTGATGCTGCTTTGCTACACTGATTTCGCTCCAATCCAGACCTCTTCCGCGCCAGCGGAGCTCCCGTGTCGCTCGAACTCCTCTCCCTGACCGCCCTGTCGCCGCTCGATGGACGTTACGGCCGCCAGACGGCCGAACTGCGCGAGGTGTTCTCGGAATTCGCCTTCATGCGCGAGCGGCTGCGGGTCGAGGTCGAATGGCTCGTGAACCTGTCGATGCTCGGCCTGTCCGAACTGCCGCGCCTGCCGCGCGAGGCAGAGGCACGCCTGCGCCAGCTCGTGACCGACTTCAGCATCGAGGACTGCACCGAGATCAAGTCGATCGAGGCGGAGATCAACCACGATGTCAAGGCCGTCGAGTATTTCATCCGGCGTCGCACCGAGGACGTTCCGGCACTGGCGCACGCTGCCGAGTTCATCCATTTTGCCTGCACGTCGGAAGACATCAACAACGTCGCGCATGCGCTGATGCTCGAGCGCGGGCGCTTCGTGCTGCAGGGCCGGTTGCGCAGTGTCCACGCTCAGCTGCGCGAGTATGCGCATGGCTATGCGGAGCTGGCGATGCTGTCGCGCACTCATGGTCAGCCCGCCAGCCCGACCACGGTCGGCAAGGAGTTCGCCAACGTTGCGGTTCGGCTGGCAGCGGCGATCGATGCGATCGCGCGCGTTCCGCTGCTGGCGAAGATGAACGGCGCGGTCGGCAACTACAACGCGCACGTGGCAGCGTATCCGGCGATCGACTGGGAAAGCTTTGCGCGCAATGTCATTGTCGGACTGGGTCTTACGTTCAATCCGCACACCATTCAGATCGAACCTCACGATTACATGGCGGATCTGTTCGACGCGATCGCGCGCGCCAACACCGTCCTGATCGACCTGGATCGCGACGTCTGGGGGTACGTGGCGCTCGGGTATTTCCGCCAGAAGCTCAAGGCGGGCGAGGTCGGGTCGTCGACGATGCCGCACAAGGTCAACCCGATCGATTTCGAGAATTCGGAAGGCAACCTGGGCCTGGCCAACGCAGTGCTGCGGCATCTGGCGGAAAAGCTGCCGGTGTCGCGCTGGCAGCGCGATCTGACCGACTCGACCGTGCTGCGCAACCTCGGCGTGGCGTTCGGGTACTCGCTGGTCGGCGCCGACGCCTGCCTGCGCGGCCTGCGCAAGCTCGAAGTCAACCTCGAGCGGCTGCAGGCCGACCTCGACGCTGCGTGGGAAGTGCTGGCCGAACCGGTGCAGACCGTGATGCGGCGCTACGGTGTGCCGCACCCGTACGAGCAGCTGAAGGCCCTGACGCGCGGCAAGGGAATTTCACGCGAGGTGCTGCACGAGTTCGTCCGCTCGCTCGACATTCCTGCCGAGGCACGCGACGCTCTGCTCGCGCTGACGCCTGCGACCTACGTGGGCAAGGCGGCCGAGCTGGCACGGCGCGCCTGATCGTTTCCTAGCGGCCGGGCAGCAGCAGATAGCCCGTCGGATCGTCCGGGCACGGACCTACTCCGCATTCGAGAACGAACGCCACCACGTTGGCCGCTGTCAGCGCTAAGAACAGGGCGCACGCCGCGCGCTCAGCTCCATTCAGCCGAACGTTGGGCGCGGAGTCGGCAGCCCTGCCGCCGAGCAGCAGCATCGCGCCGACATAAAGGACCAGCGCTCCGTAGCCGACGAACGCCCAGGTGTAGAAGTGGAAGCCGAATAAAGCCGAGCCGTAGCTGCCGGTGCCGGGCACTACGTGCAGCGCGATCTGTCGCAGCGACGCGGCGCCCGCGGCGACCGCAGTCAGCAGCACGAGGCCGTAGTGTGCGGGCGCGTGGCCGCTGCGCAGGTTGAGGATCAGCGCCGCGCCGGCGACGACGAACCCGACCCGCTGCAATGCGCACAACGGGCAGGGCAATTCGCCGAGAGCGAACTGGTAATAGAACGCAACGATAAGAACGCCGCAGACGCCGTACAGGGCTGCCGTGTCGAGGGCGCGACTCATCGGCGACACCAGTCAGAGCGAAATCCGCAGGCTGTCGGTTGCGTGGTAGATCAGCCACCAGACCTGCACCGCGACCGTCGCCAGTCCAAGCGTTAGTGCCGCCTTGGCGCGACCGTAGCAGGCCAGCAGGGCTGCGATCAGGCCCATCACGAACGGAAGCACCATGACCATCGCCGCTTCCTCGCATTCAGCACTTTGCCTAAGCCGCACGCCCGTCGATCGGACTGCGGCAGTCTTCAGGGAGTGTAGTGGAGCCGCGCCGGTGTTATCCGCAATAATCGTCCTGATCTCGCGCCACCGTTTGCAGGCGAGAGGCGCCCCGATGTTTCGACAGACCTGATGAGGACTCAATGAAGCGATTCACAGCGTCGATTGCGGTTGCGGTGGTGCTCGCAAGCCCGGCCCTGGCGCAATTCTCCAAGCCCGAACGCGCCGTCAAATACCGGCAGGCGGCGTTCACCGTCATGAACAATCACATGGGCCGCATTTCGCTGGCAGCGGAGGGCAAGATTCCGTACGACAAGGAGGCCGTCCTGCGCAGTGCCGAGATCGTCGAGGCGATGGCCAAGCTGCCTTACGAGGCATTCACTCCGGGCAGCGATCTGCTCGAGTCCAAGGCCAAGCCTGCGATCTGGAAGGAGCAGGAAAAGTTCAAGCAACTGGCCACCGAAATGCAGGCCGAGACCGTCAAGCTGACGGCCGCTGCGAAGACGGGCAGCCTCGACAGCGTGCGCAGTGCGTTCCGCGCCACCGCGAATAGCTGCGACGCCTGCCACGATCTCTATCGCGAGAAGTGATCTCGCTGCCTTACAGTTGTACGAGGTAGCCGACGAGCAGGCTGGCGAGCGCCAACAGCAGAGCCGCCCTGAGGCGGATAACGAGATCATCGGCAGCGGGATCGACGGCGATTTCGTGCCGGGTGCCAGTCAGCATCGCGAGCGCGGTCTCTTTCCCGCGCGCGACGCTGTAGCAGACGATCGCTGCCAGGTGCACTGTCACGAGTGCCAACAGCACCCAGCGGTTGACCGAGTGCAGCGATGACATCAGGCGCACGGTTCGTTCGGATACGAAGATCGCCCAGGGTCCCTCGGTGAACTCCCCGTCCGAAGACAGCAGGCCGGTGATCACCTGCAGACCTGTCGCGAGCAACAACGCATAAACGGACAACGCGCCCAGCGGATTGTGTCCGGCGGCTGGCGCAGGACTGCGCAGGTAAGTCCATGCGCGCGCGAGCGAAGGTCTGAAGCTCGCGAAGCGCGCGTAGCGGTCGCCCGCAAAACCCCACAGAAGCCGGAACGCGATCAGCGCGAAGATGAGGTAGCCGGAGCGGAAATGCCACTCGAGCCAGTCGCGATCGCCGAACTGTCCGCTGATCCAGGAGAACAACACCAGGACTGCCAGCGCCCAGTGAAACAGCCGCGTCGGCAGGTCCCAGATACGGACGGCGTGGAGCGGCTTCGGTGGCACCAGAACCTATCTCAGAATCCCCGGTGGTCGCGGCGGGGTCGCATGGGGTGGTTCTAGGGCAGGACCTGCTGCTCCTCGTCCTTCTTGATCGGCTTGACCAGGTCCTCGCGCTTCACTCCCAGGTACATCGCGATGGCGGCGGCGACGAACACCGACGAGTAGATGCCGAAGATGATTCCGATCGTCAGCGCCAGCGCGAAGTAGTGCAGCGCCGGTCCGCCGAAGAAGTACATCGCGAGCGTCATCGCGAGCGTACAGCCGTGCGTGATGATCGTGCGCGAGATGGTTGCGGTGATCGCGCTGTCGATCACCTCGACCGTCGTCATCTTGCGGAACTTCTTGAAGTGCTCACGTACCCGGTCGAAGATGATCACCGACTCGTTGACCGAGTAGCCCAGCACCGCGAGCACCGCCGCCAGCACCGGCAGAGAGAATTCCCAGCCGAATATCGAGAACATGCCGATCACCAGGATCACGTCGTGCAGGTTGGCGACGATCGCGGCGACCGAAAACTTCCACTCGAAGCGGAACGCCAGGTAGATCATGATGCCAATGACCACCAGCAGCAGCGCCAGCGCGCCGTCGTGCGCGAGCTCCTCGCCGACCGCCGGGCCGACGAACTCGACTCGCCTGAGCTCGACCGCGGGGTCCTGCGCCTTCAGCGTCTGCATCACGCGCTCGGCCTGCTGGCCGGACGTGGTGCCCTTTTGCAGAGGCAGGCGGATCAGGACGTCGCGCGAGGTCCCGAAGTTCTGCACCTGCGACTCACCGGCGCTGTGCTGCTCGATTGCGGCGCGCACCTGCTCGAGATTGGCGGCCTGCGGGTAGCTCACCTCCATCACGGTGCCCCCGGTGAACTCGACCGACAGGTTGAGCCCGCGCGTGAGCAGGAAGGCGACCGCGATGCCGAACGAGATGAACGAGATCGCGTTCAGGATCAGCGAATAGCGCATGAAGGGAATCGTGCGCCGGATGCGGAAGAATTCCATGTCGGTTCCTAGTCGGCGGCGCTCAGGTGCTCGGCTTCCATACCTGGCCAACCGACAGCGAGCCGAGCCTCTTGCGGCTGCCGTACGCTAGGTTGACGATCGCGCGCGACACGAACACCGCTGAGAAGATCGAGGTCAGGATGCCCAGGCAGTGCACGACCGCGAAGCCGCGCACCGGTCCCGAGCCGAAGATCAGCAGCGCCACGCCGGCGATCAGCGTGGTCGTGTTCGAATCCAGGATCGTCGCGAACGCCTTGTCATAGCCCTCGTAGATCGCCTGCTGTGGGTTGCGGCCGTTGCGCAGTTCCTCTCGCACGCGCTCGTTGATCAGCACGTTGGCGTCGATCGCCATGCCGAGCGTCAGCGCGATGGCCGCGATGCCCGGCAGCGTCAGCGTGGCCTGCAGAAGCGACAGTAGGGCGATCAGCAGCATCACATTGACGGTCAGCGCCGCCACCGAGATCAGGCCGAACACGCGGTAGTACAGGACCATGAAGAGCGCGATCGCGGTGAAGCCGTACAGCGTCGAACGGAAGCCGCGCTCGATGTTCTCCTTGCCCAAGCTGGGGCCGATCGTGCGCTCCTCGATGATCTCCATCGGCGCCGCCAGCGAACCCGAGCGGATCAGCAGCGCCAGGTCGGTCGTCTCCTGCACCGAGAAGCGCCCGGTGATCTGGAACTGGTTGCCGAACTCGCCCTGGATGCGCGCGACCGAGATCGCCTCGCCCTTGCCCTTCTCGTAGAGCACGATCGCCATCAGCTTGCCGATGTTGTCGCGCGTAACGGCGCGCATCGCCCGCCCGCCGGCCTCGTCGAGCCGCACCGACACGGCCGGCTGCTGGTTCTGGCTGTCGATCGTGGCCGCCGCATTGTTGAGCTGGTTGCCGGTGACGACCACCTCGCGCTTCAGAACGACCGGCGTCACCGTCCCGTCGTTCTTGCGCTCGGGCACCGTCAGTGCGCCGCTGCTGCCGGCCGCCATCGCTTCCTGGTCGACCAGTCGAATCTCGAGCGTCGCGGTGCGCCCGAGGATCTGCTTGGCGCGCGCGACGTCCTGCACGCCCGGCAGTTGCACGACGATGCGGTCCGCGCCCTGCTGCTGGATCACGGGCTCGGCAACGCCGAGTTCGTTGACGCGGTTGTGCAGCGTGGTGATGTTCTGCTTGAGGGCGTTGTCCTGGATCTCCTTCTGCGCGGCCGGTGACAGTGTCGCGACGAGCGTCAGCTCCTGGCCGGTGCCTTCCTCGCGCAGCGTCAGCTCTCCGATCTGGCCCCGGATCAGGTCTTCTGCACGCGACCGCGTTTCCGCGTCGCGAAAGCGGATCTCGATCTCGGTCGCCGACTTCGTGATGCCCGCGTGACGGACGTTCTTCTCGCGCAGCAGCGTGCGGATGTCGGAGCTGAAGGTCTCGAGCCGCTTGTCGACCGCCGCGCGCATGTCGACCTGCAGCAGGAAGTGGACTCCACCGCGCAAGTCGAGTCCGAGGTACATCGGTAGCGCGTGCACCGCCTTCAGCCAGGTGGGCGTGTTCGAGATCAGGTTCAGCGCGACCACGTAGGGCGGATCATCGGGATTCGGGTTGAGCGCCCGCTGGATCGCATCCTTCGCCTGCAGCTGCACGTCGGTGTCGCGGAAGCGCGCGCGCACGGTGGCATTGAGGCCGACGGTGTCGAAGAACACGCCGGTCGTTTCGAGCTTGTTATCCCTGAGGATTGACTCGATGCGCGACAGCAGGGCGGTGTCGACCTTGACGGTCGGCTTGCCCGACGAAACCTGCACCGCCGGCGATTCGCCGAAGAAATTGGGCGTCGTGTAGACCGCACCCAGCAGTAGGGCGACGGCGATGGCGATGTATTTCCAGAGGGCGTAGCGATTCATCAGTTTTCGCGCTCACGTATGCGCCGCGGAGCGGCGCACGTGCGCTCGCGCGACCTAGTCAGTGGGCCGGGCTTCGGGCGGCCGGGCGCCCGGCCCGAATGCAACTACAGGGGCGGGGCGGGGAGTCGCGGTGAATATCACGGCTAGGCGTTCGGAATGGCTTAAGGGCGTCAGGACGTCAGATCGCTTTGACCGTGCCCTTGGGCAGCACAGTCTGCACCGCGGAGCGCTGCATCGAAAGCTGGACCGGCTGGCCGTTGACGGTCGTGACCTGCAATGTGATGTACTGGTCGGCGATATCGGTGATCTTGCCGACGATGCCGCCGGCGGTGATCACTTCGTCCCCCTTGCTCAGGGCCTCGACCATCGTCTTGTGTTCCTTCTGTCGCTTGACCTGCGGCCGGATCAGCAGGAAATAGAAGACGACGAAAATGAGCACCATGAAACCGATCGACATCAGCGACGACTCTGCGCCCGGTTGCGCCGCAGGGGCGGTCTGCGCGTAGGCATTGGCAATGAAGTACATCGGATTTCCCGTGGGAAGTTGTGGAAGCGGACCGCCTGCGCATGGCATCAGGCGGTGAAACCCGCGAATTATAGGGTGGGGAGACGGGGTGTCCGGTCGGCACCCGCTGCATCGAGCGCCCTAGCTACTGCGCGGGCGGCTTCATCACCCTTCTTGGACCGACGCTCACGGCGCCGGCCGGTGACTTTCTTCTTTGTCTTGGCAAAGAAAGTCACTCGTCCGCCGGGCGACCCCCGGCTCGGTCATGCAGCGCGCTACGGCCCGCACGCCCGGTCGCGCGCGAAATCCCTGCGGAAAGCCTCGAAGCGTCCGGCCCCGATCGCGTCGCGAACCTCGCGCATCAGCCCCAGGTAGAAGTGCAGGTTGTGCACCGTATTGAGCCGCGCGCCGAGGATTTCGTTGACCCGCTGCAGGTGATGCAGGTAAGCGCGGCTGAACTGTCGGCAGGTCGGGCAGCGGCAGGTTGCGTCCGCGGGCGCCAGGTCATTGCGATAGCGGCTGTTGCGCAGCTTGAGATCGCCCTGGCGGGTGAAGAGCCACCCGTTGCGCGCGTTGCGCGTGGGTAAAACGCAGTCGAACAGATCGATGCCGGCAGCAATCGCGTCGAGCAGGTCCTCCGGTGTGCCGACGCCCATCAGGTAGCGCGGCCGATCCGGTGGCAGGCGGGGCGCCGTGTGCTGCAACACACGCAACATGTCTTCCTTGGGTTCACCGACCGACAGACCGCCGATCGCGTAACCGTCGAAACCGACGTCGACCAGGCCGGCCAGCGATTCGTCGCGCAGCGTTTCGTACATGCCGCCTTGCACGATGCCGAACAGCCCGTTGACCCGGCCTTGCGCCTCGCCGAGCCGCGAGAACTCGGCGCGGCTACGCTGTGCCCAGCGCAGTGACAGCCGCATCGACGCTGCGGCCTCGTCCGGCGTGGCCGGGCGCCCGTCGATCGTGTACGGCGTGCATTCGTCGAACACCATCGCAATGTCGGAATCGAGAATGGTCTGGATGCGCATCGACTCTTCCGGTGTCAGCAGCAGTCGGTCGCCATTGACCGGCGAGGCGAATCGCACGCCGTCCTCCGAGATCTTGCGCAGCGGACCCAGCGAAAAGACCTGAAACCCGCCCGAATCGGTCAGGATCGGGCCGTTCCACCCCATGAAGCGATGCAACCCGCTATGCGTCTCGATCACGTCCAAGCCCGGCCGCAGCCACAGGTGAAACGTGTTGCCGAGCACGATCTGCGCGCCGGCCTCGGCCAGCTCCCAGGGCGCCATCGCCTTGACCGTTCCGTAGGTTCCCACCGGCATGAAGGCCGGCGTCTCCACGGTGCCGTGCACGAGCGTCAGCCGTCCGCTGCGCGCCGCGCCGTCGACCGCGGACACGTCGAAGGCGACCGTCACGGCGTGCGCTCCAGCAGCATCGCATCGCCATAGCTGAAGAATCGATAGCGCTCGGCGATTGCGTGGCAGTAAGCGGCGCGGATCCGCTCGACGCCGGCAAAGGCCGACACCAGCATCAGCAGCGTCGAGCGCGGCAGATGGAAATTGGTCAGCAGCCGATCGACCACCCGGAAGCGGTAGCCCGGCGTGATGAAAAGCCGCGTCTCGCCGGTGCCTGCGACAACGCCGCCATCGCCGATCGCCGTAGAAACGGCCGATTCAAGCGCACGCAAGCTGGTCGTGCCGACTGCGACGATGCGCCGGCCTGCGCGCACCGCTGCGTTGACCGCGGCCGCCGCGTCGGGTGTCACTTCGTACCACTCGGCATGCATCCGGTGATCCGCCAACCGCTCGCACCGTACCGGCTGAAAGGTCCCGGCCCCGACGTGCAGCGTGACGCTCGTGGTTTCGACACCGCGGTCGCGCAGCCGGTCGAGCAGGTCGCGAGTGAAGTGCAGCCCGGCGGTCGGCGCAGCCACGGCGCCGAGTCGCTCCGCATAGACGGTCTGGTAGCGCTCGGCGTCAACCGGAGTGTCGGCATGCACGATGTAGGGCGGCAGCGGCACGTGGCCGTGCCGTTCGAGCGCCGTCCGCACGTCAGCATCGAAGCGCAATAGAAGGCAATCGCCGCGTCGGTCTTCGACCGTCGCCTGTACGGTTTCGTCGAAGACGAAGCTCGTCCCGATCGCAGGCCGGTGACTCGTGCGGACCAGCGCCTGCGCCAGCGTCGGCTCGACGATGCGCTCGACCAGCGCCTCGACCCGGCCGCCGCTCGGCTTGCGACCCAGCAGGCGCGCCTTGATCACGCGAGTGTCGTTGAACACGAGTAGATCTTCGGGCCCGAACAGTCGCTCGATGTCCGCGAAGTGCAGGTCCGCCAGGCCGGTCGCTGTCACGTGCAGCAGCCGGCTGGCGTCACGCACGGGCAACGGATGCTGTGCGATCAGTTCCGCGGGGAGTTCGTAATCGAAGTCGTCGAGCGTGAGCTCGCGATCGACGATGGCTTGACCGGCCATGCGTGTGTCGTGAGTGGTGCCGGGAAAGGGAATCGAACCCTTACGGTATTGCTACCGCGGGATTTTGAGTCCCGTGCGTCTACCAGTTCCGCCATCCCGGCCGGGGCGGCGATTATCACTGAAAGATGATGCGCTTCCAAACGGCCGCGCGCCGCCGTCTCAATCCGCGCGCGGCGCGCTGCGATCGCGGACCACCAGCGTGTGCGCCAGCTTGTCGTGCCAGCCCTGCTTGCGCGAGTCGAACGCCACCCACAGCAGTCCGAGGCCGAACGGGATGATCGACACGTAGTAGGCGAAGTAGCGGCCGATCAGCTGTCCGGTCGAGGGCCGACCGCCGGTGCGTTCGTCCACGATGCGCGCACCGACTGCAATCTTGCCGGGAGTGGCCTGGCGGTAGATCCAGAAGACGATCACGGCAACCGCCGGCAGCAGCCAGTTGATCAGGAAGTCAGCCAGACCACCGAACGAGCCGGCGCTGCCGGTGAAGTAGCCGGGACCGAAGGCCCAGTAGCTCAGTGGAGCGACGATGGCGAGCAGCAGCAGCGAGTCGATCATCGCCGCGCCTACGCGGGCCCAGAAGCCGACGTACACGAGTTTCGCGGGCGCGTCCGTCTGCGCAGACATAGAACCTATCTCAAAATCCCCGGTGGTCGCGGCGGGGTTGCATGGGGTGCAGGGCTAGGCGCGGCGAGGGGACCATTGCTTACTGCAAGGACCCGAGGCGCAACAACGGCATGTGCCCCATGCGACCCCGCCCCAAAGGGTTGCCATGATAAGCGGGCGTCTGCGGCGTTGGCCGGCTCGGCCGTAGGCTCGGCTACTGTCCTTCGCCAGCCGCCTTGCATCCGCCCGCTTCTCGTGGCAACGCGATCCATCGTGGATTCTGAGATAGGTTCTAGATCTCCAGGTTGTCGATCAGCCGCGTCGTTCCCACCTTGGCCGCGGCCAACACGACCAGCAGTTCGCGGCCTTCGGCTTCGCCTGCCTCGGGGACCTTCAGGTCGCGGCGGCGGCGCACCGAGACGTAGTCGACCTTCCAGCCGTTCGCGGCCAGTTCGCGACGCGCATCGCCTTCGACACGGGCCAGGTCGAAGGCGCCACCGCGCACGCTGTCGCGCACTGCGTTCAACGTTGCATGTAGGCGAGGCGCCTCCTTGCGCTCGGCCTCGGTCAGGAAGCGGTTGCGCGACGACAGCGCCAGTCCGTCGGGATCGCGCACCGTTTCGTGCGGGATGATCTCGGTCGGCAACGCGAACTGCCGGCACATGTTGCGCACGATCATCAGCTGCTGGTAGTCCTTCTTGCCGAATACCGCCACCCGCGGTTGCACGCAGGAGAAGAGCTTGAGCACCACGGTGGTCACGCCGACGAAGAATCCGGGCCGGAATTCGCCTTCCAGGATGTCGCCCAGTTCGTGCGGCGGGCTGACACGGTAATTCTGCGGCTCGGGATACATCTCCTTCTCGTTCGGCGCGAACAGCACATACACCCGGTTCTGCTTCTGCAGCTTGTCGATGTCGTCCTGCAGAGTGCGCGGGTATTTGTCGAAGTCCTCATTCGGGCCGAACTGCAGCCGGTTGACGAAGATCGAGGCAACCACCGGGTCGCCGTGCTGGTGCGCCATCGCCATCAGAGACAGGTGGGCCGCGTGCAGGTTGCCCATCGTCGGCACGAACGCGATGCGGTTCTGCCCGCGCAATTGGTCGCGCAGATCCTCGATCGTGTGTACGACTTTCATCGGAAGTCTGGCGAGCGGCCGCCATACAGGGCAGGGCCGCGGATTGTAGAGCCGGGCGACCCGCCTCAGTAGCCGTGTTCCGGAGCGGGGAAACTCCGGTTCTTCACCGCCGCCACGTACGCGCCGATCGCCGACGCGATGTCGGGCTGGCCCTGCATGAAATTGCGCACGAAACGCGGCTTGCGGCCGGTATACACATCGAGCATGTCGTGCAGCACCAGTACTTGTCCCGACACCTCGCTGCCCGCACCGATGCCGATCGTCGCCAGCTGCACCTCCCGGGTGACGCGTGCGGCCAGAGCGGCTGGGATCAGTTCGAGTACCAGCAGCGCGGCGCCGGCCGCGTCGAGCGCGCGAGCGTCGGCGAGCAACCGATCGGCTTCAGCCTCTCCGCGGCCCTGCACGCGGTAGCCGCCCAACGCGTGCACCGATTGCGGCGTCAGGCCCAGGTGTGCGCAAACCGGAATGCCGCGCTCGACCAGGAACTCGACCGTCGGTGCGAGCCACGCACCACCCTCGAGCTTGACCATCTTTGCGCCGGCCTGCATCAGCTCGACCGCACTCGCAAAGGCCTGCTCTGGGCCGTGCTGGTAGCTGCCAAACGGCATGTCCGCCATCAACCATGCGGCACTGATGCCGCGCGCGACGCAGCGCGTGTGGTAGGCGACCTCGGCGAGCGACACGGGCAGCGTCGAATCGAGGCCCTGTACCACCATGCCGAGCGAATCGCCGACCAGCACGCAATCGACACCCTGTGCATCCAGCAGTCGCGCAAAGGTCGCGTCGTAGCAGGTCAGCATCGCGATCGGCTCGCCGGCCGTGCGCATCTCGCGCAGCCGCGGCAAGGTGACCGCCTTGCGCGCGGAGCCGGCGGGGGCTTGCGGATGAGTGCTCATCGATGGGCTCGCGTGCTGCTTTTCAGGCGGCAAGGTTGAAGTATTCGCGCCGGCCGCGCAGGCGCCCGATCCGGTCGAGCAGCAGCGCGAAATCGTCCGCACTGTCGATCGGGTTCAGGTGCTCGGTGTTCACGATCAGTACCGGCGCCTCCTCATACTGGTGGAAGTAGCGCGTATAGCTGTCGGCGAGCGCCGCAAGATAGTCCTCGCCGATGCGCGCCTCGACCGGATTGCCGCGTCGGGCCACGCGCTCGGCAAGGATACCGGGGCTGGCCTGTAGATAGATCACCAGATCCGGCGCGGGGGTCTGCGGTCGCAACTGGGCGAAGATCTGCTCGTACAGCCGCAGTTCATCGTCGGCCAGCGTCACGCGGGCGAACAGCGTGTCTTTGTCGAGCAGGAAATCGGCGAACAGCGTCGAACGAAACAGGTCGAGCTGCCGCACCTCCGCGAGTTGCTGCACGCGCTGAAACAGGAAGAAGAGCTGCGTCGGCAGCGCGTACCGCTTGCGGTCGCCATAGAAGCGCTCGAGGAAGGGATTGGCTTCGGGCTTCTCGAGCAGCGTGTGGGCCTGATAGTGCTCCGCCAGCTTGCGCGCCAGCGACGTCTTGCCGGCACCGATCGGCCCCTCGATCGCGACGTAGCGGTAGCGTCCGGCGATCGTGTCGTTGCTCTCAGGCATGCGCGCCCCGCGCCCGTCGGGCCAGGCGGTGGCAGTGGGTTATTCGGTCGCCCGGGCTTCCACTGGCTCGATCTTCTGGTCTTCGACCGAGTCAAGGAAAGCGCTGGCGGGGCCCTGGCCGGGGATGCGGATCGTCGGCGCCAGGTCGAGCAACGGCCGCAGTACGAACGCCCGCAGGTGCAACCGCGGATGCGGCAAGGTCAGCGGCGTGCTCTGGATGATCATGTCACCGACCAGCAGCAGGTCGAGGTCGACATTGCGTGGCGAATTCTTCTTCAGCCCGCGCCGCTTGCGGCCGAGCATCAATTCGATGTCGAGCAGATGCAGCAGCAACGCATACGGTTCCAGCGTGGTCTGCACCTGCGCGACGGCATTCAGGTAGTCCGGTCCCGGCGCATCGATCGGCGCCGAGCGGTAGAACGGCGATACGGCGGAGAGCTCGGTGCGCTCGATCGAGCGCAGCGAATCGAGTGCCGAGTTCAGCGCTTCGGCGACCTCGCCCTGGTTCGATCCCAGTCCGATGTATGCAGTGCGTTTCACGCTGTCACAGATACCGTCAAGCGATGCCGGTTTCTCGGTCTGCGGCCGGACTCGGCCGGCCAGTGCTGCCCTTTCCGCGCGAGCGACGTCGCCGCTTGCGGCCCGCTGTCTCCGGCACCTGGCTGCGTGCCGCCTCCTCCACCAGTCGATCGCGCTCGGCCTCGTTCGCATGGGCGAAACGGGTCCACCAGTCGGCCAGTTCCGCCGGGACCTCGTCGGCGGCCGCGCGCAAAAGCAGGAAATCATAACCGGCACGAAACCGCAGGTGCTGTACAAGCCGGTAAGCCGATTGGCTGCCGCGCCGCTCGAAGCGGGGCTGCAATCCCCAGATTTCGCGCATATCCGAGACGAAGCGGCGCTGGATCGCGAGCTTTTCGGTCTGCGCATCGAGCGTGTCGTCGATCGCCAGGTTGAGTGCCGGTATCCGGTGCTCGCCGCGCGCTGTACGGGCGTTCCAGCGGACCAGCACGTCGTGCCAAAGCAGTGTCGCGAACAGGAAACCGGGCGAAGCCGACTTGCCGCTGCGCACGCGTTCGTCGGTCCGCGCCAGCGCCTGCAGGACGAATCGCTCGCCGGCCGGCTGCTCGAGGATCACGTCGAGCAGCGGCAGCAACCCGTGGTGCAAGCCTTCCATACGCAGCCGCGTGATGCAGGCGACCGAGTGACCGCTTGTCAGCAGTTTCAACATTTCATCGAACAGGCGCGCGGCGGGTACGTTCTCGACCAGCCCGGCCAGCCGCGGAATCGGCTCGCGCGTCGCTTCGTCGATCTCGAAACCGAGCTTGGCGGCGAAGCGCACCGCGCGCAGCATCCGCACCGGATCCTCGCGGTAGCGGGTCTCTGGGTCGCCGATCATCCGCAGCCGCTTGCGCCGCACGTCCTTGACGCCATCGTGATAATCGATCACTTCGCGCGTGGTCGGGTCGTAGTACAGCGCATTGACGGTGAAGTCGCGCCGGGCGGCGTCTTCGTGTTGCTGGCCGAACAGGTTGTCGGCCAGCACGCGGCCGTGTTCATCGGTCTGGCGGTCTGGGTTGTCGAGTGCTCGGAACGTCGACACTTCGATCGTCTCCTGGCCGAACATCACGTGCACCAGCCGGAAGCGCCGGCCGATGATGATCGCGCGCCGGAAGTGCGACTTCACCTGCTCGGGTGTCGCATCGGTCGCGACGTCGAAGTCCTTGGGCGCGATGCCGAGCAGCAGGTCGCGCACCGCACCACCGACCAGGTAGGCACGGTGACCGGCTTTCTGCAGCGTCTCGCACACTCGCAAGGCGGATCGTGCGACTAGCGCAGAGTCGATGCCGTGATCAACAACCGACACCCGCCGCGGCTCGCGCGGCTTGCGCGACTTGCGCGTGAACAACGTAGAGACGCGCTCGATGACGCGCCTGATCATGCGATGCGTGCCCGACAACTAGGCATGTGCGGGCTCGAACAGCTGCAGCGTCGGCCAGCCGCGTTCGCGGGCGATCGCCAGCAGGCGTGGATCGCCGTTGGTCACGACCGGATAGGTAACCTTCTCGAGCAGCGGCAGGTCGTTGATCGAATCGCTGTAGAACGTCGTCGTCGAGTCGGCCAGCGTGTGACCGCGCTGGGCCAGCCATTCCTCGACCTTGCGCACCTTGCCGTCCTGGTAGGTGTGCGAACCGACATAGCCGCCGGTGAAGCGTCCTTCGTGCTGTTCGGGTTCGACTGCCAGTACGTGAGCGATGCCAAACTCGCGCGCGATCGGCGTGACGACATACGCGTTGGTGCCAGTCACCAGCGCCAGCTCGTCGCCCTGTGCGCGGTGCTTGTCGACCAGTGCGCGCGCCTGCGAACGCACCGCGGGGCCAACGTGGCTTTGCATGAACTCATGATGCCATTGGTCGAGGCTAGCGCGCGGAAACGCGGCCAGAAGCTCCATCTGGAATCGCACGTAGGCATCGACGTCGAACGTGCCTGCGCGGTATTCATCGGCAAAGCTGCGGATGCGATCGCCATAGTCGGCCGGATCCAGTCCGCCCCGCGCGACCACGTGATGCGACCACGTGTCGGCGCTGTCGATCGGCAGCAACGTGTGGTCGAGGTCGAAGAGCGCGAGGCGCATCGCCAAGATTCTACGCACGGCTCCATTCACGGATCAGCGGAATGGTGATGGTGCGCTGGGCGGCCAGCGCGTACACATCGAGCGCATCGAGGACCGCCACCTGGGTACGCATGTCGCGCGGCATGTGGGTCAGCAGGTAAGACACCACCTCGTCGGCCAGCTGCACGCCGCGTGACGCGGCGTGCGTACGCAGCGCGGCGACCTTCTCGGCATCGGTCAGCGCGTGCAGCTGGTAAACCAGCCCCCATGCGAGCCGGGTCCGTACATCGTCCCGCAACGGCAGCAGCGCGGGCGGGGCATTGCCGGCCGCGACCAGCACTGCGTCGCGCGATGCGCGGACTTCGTTCAGCAGCACGAAGAGCCGTCGCTGCGCGGCGGCATCGTATCGATCGACGTCATCGGCCAGGTAGCAACGGATCGCGGGGTCGAACGGCTCGTCGGCCGACGCGGAATCCAGAAACCGGCTCGGCCCATGCGAGGACGACGCCTGCAGCAGATGCGACCTGCCGCAGCCATCGGCTCCCCACAGGTAGGCGAAGCGCTCCTCGCCGCCGACGACCAGCGCACGTAGTGACGCGACGGCCTCCGCGTTGCGGCCGACGACGAAGTTGTCGAATGAGGGGCGCAAGGGCTGCACGATATCCAGGGTGAGCTGCTGCGGACGGTTTGTCATGGGGGGCGTGCGTGCCGCGACTTACAATGCCTGCCTTGGCGTTCGCGCGGCGAGCGGCGAGTTTACCGGCCGCACCATGGCAGCCTCGGTCCCACCGTCATGAAATCCATCGACTACCGGCAGGCGGGCGTGGACTACGCCAGCATCGATCCGTTGAAGATCCTGGCCCAGCGCGCCGCGGCCGGCACCGCGCCTCACCTGGCGCGTCACGGACTCGTCGAGGTGGCCGCCTCGCGGGGCGAATCGGCCTATGTCGTCGACTGCGGCGACTTTTATCTCGCGTCGATCACCGAGTGTCTGGGCACCAAGGCCCTGGTGGCCGATGCGATGCGGGCGATTGCCGGACGCAGCCACTACGACGCGATTGCGCAGGACACGCTGGCAATGGCGATCAACGACATCATCACCGTCGGAGCGACACCGGTTTCGGTGCACGCCTACTGGGCGGCTGGCGATAGCGAGTGGTTCGCGGACGCCGAGCGCGCACACGACCTGGTCGACGGCTGGCGCGCCGCGTGCGATCGCTGCAGCGTCGCCTGGGGTGGCGGCGAAACGCCGGCGCTGGCCGGGGTCGTCACGCCCGGACGCATCGATCTGGCCGCGTCGTGTGTCGGCATCGTACGGCCGAAGTCGCGGCTTACCCTCGGCGATCGGCTGGCCGAGGGCGACGCGATCGTGCTGCTGGCGTCGAGCGGAATTCACGCCAACGGCGTTTCGCTCGCGCGCAAGCTGGTCGAGCAGCTACCCGACGGCTACCGCACGCCGCTCGCTGACGGCACGTCGTATGGCGAGGCGCTGCTCGTGCCGACACTGCTGTATTCGCCGGTGACCGAGGCGCTGGCCGCAGCCGGCATCGTGCCGCACTACTGCGCGAACGTGACCGGCCATGGCTGGCGCAAGCTGATGCGCCATCCCAGTGCGTTCACGTATCGGTTCCACACGCTGCCGCCGGTGCCGCCCGTGCTCGACTTCATCCGCCAGCAAGCCGGCCTTTCCGATCAGGAAGCCTATGGCACGCTGAACATGGGTGCGGGCTTTGCACTGTTCGTCGCGCGTTCCGATGCGGAACGATGCATCGTCGCCGCGCGCTCGGCAGGTGTCGCCGCTTGGAATGCCGGAACGGTGGAGCGCGGCGCGCGCCAGGTGGTGATCGAGCCGTTGGGTATCGTGTATCCCGCCGACGACCTGCATCTGCGCGCTTAGCGCGGGCGGCGTCGCGATCGGCCGCGCTGTCAGCGCGGCCGATCACTGTCTACGACCTGTTCGATTCGAATCCGACGGTCGCTGTGCGCGACGGCGGCGGCAGCGCACGTTCGACGTCGGACGCCGACAGCATTGCGTGGTCTGGAGCCGCCGAAGGTCCCTGTCCTGGCGTGAAGACCGATGAACCGGCCACGCCGGCGCCGGACGCCGCGCGATCGGCCACGGAAGCACGGTCGTCGACCGATCCGGCCAGCCCCCACCAGATCGGCACGACGACCAGAGTCGAAGCTAGCAGGCGACGCCACGCCGATCTTCCCGTTTGCAATGGATCTCGCCTCATTCTTACCTCCACACACTGCCCTGCAATCTGCTGCAGCACGCAGCGAGTGTGTTCCTGCGGGCCGTCGCGCTCCACCCCGAAAATCGGGGGACCCACGCCGGAATCTGAAGCGCCGCCGCAGCAGAATTTTCACAAAGCGCACACAGATCACGATATTCACGTGGTGTGCCGATTGCGTTCGCGCGAGCGGCTTTCCATCATTAGACATCCAGGGAAAGTTGCGATGCGATTCCGCGAGATCAGTCCGTCCGATGTTCCGCACTGCGTGCGCCTGCTTATTGCGCATGGCGGTCTGCGGCTGAGCGAGCGCGTGCGCGACGCATTGCCGGCGCTGTGGTCGATGCTCGTGTCTTCGAGCGCTCCCCATCCGTCGATGCTGATCGAGGACGCCGAAGCAGCCGGCCACCCGGTCGTGTGCGTCGTTCCCGGTTTCTTCCTGTGCGACGAGTTCGTACTGCGCTACCGGCAGGCGCCGCGTCCCTATCTGCTCAACACGATCTACGAAGCGCTGCTTGACGGCGAGCGGCCGCTACCCTCGCTGGAGGAAGTGCGCATCGCGAACTCGGGTAACGGCCTGCAGGCGCTGATCAGCAACCCCGCCTACGAGCCGAGGCCGTGGCACGACCCGCTGCTTGCCCGCATGCGCCGCATCGCGCCGATGGGGTTCGTGCATCTGTTCGGCGGTTATCGCCTCAAGTCGCTGTACTACGAGGCATTCGGCGACGACGCTGCCGACTATCTGCGCGCGGGTGGCTTCCGCCCCGAGGCCGAGTTCGCGCAGCAGGATGGTCATCCTCATCTGCGGCCGCGGATGTTCGTCAAGCATCGGACGGACATCGAGCCCGGAGCGATCGACCTGCTGGCGGCGCACGTATTTCACTTCACCGAACCGCGGCTTGGACTGACGCCGGCCGAGCAGCGGGTCGTGCTGCGCGCGTTGCTGGGCGAATCCGACCGGCGCATCGCGGCGGCGCTGCACCTGTCGACCGAAACGGTCCGGTCGGCCTGGGAATCGATCTATGGCCGCATCATGCGCGTGGTCCCGGCCGTGTTCGAGTGCGAGCCGTGCGAGCGTGCTGGGCGAGGAGCGGAAAAGCGGCGCAGCGCCGTCGAATACCTGAGGCAGCACATGCACGAACTGCGCCCGCACCGCACGCCCGACTCCGGTGCGTCACGCAGCCCGCATCGACTCGATCCGCTCGGCGAGCGCGCGCGGGCCGCCCGACTGCGCCGGATCGATCGTCTGATCGACAGCCAGTGATCGCAGCCAGGTGAGCTGTCGCTTCGCGAGCTGTCGCGTCGCCGCGATCGCGGCTGCGCGAAACTGGTCATGCGTGCCGCGGCCGTCCAGAAAGCCCCACGCCTGACGATAGCCGACGCTGCGCATCGACGGCAGGTCCGGTGTGAGGTCGCCGCGAAGCCTCAACGCACGCACCTCGTCGAGGAAGCCTCTCTCCAGCATCGAGTCGAAGCGATGCTCTATCTGCCGGTGCAGCACTGCGCGATCGGCGGGCGTGATCGCAACGACGGCGAGCCGCAGCGAGCTGGCGGTGCGCCGTGCGAGCAGCTGCGACATCGGTACACCCGAAACTTCCAGGATTTCAAGCGCACGCTGGATGCGCTGCGCATCGTTCGGTGCGAGGCGTGCGGCGGTTTGCGGATCGCGCTCGACGAGCCGCGCATGCAGCGCGGGCCAGCCGACGCGCTGCGCTTCGCGCTCGAGCTCGGCGCGCAGCGGCGCATGCGCCGACGGCAGCTCCGACAATCCCTCGCGCAGCGCCTTCGCGTACAGCATGGTGCCGCCGACCAGCAACGGCAGGCGGCCGCGCGCGCGGACATCTGCAATCGATGCGGCGGCGTCGCGCACGAATTCAGCGGCCGAGTAGCGCTCGGCGGGATCGCGGATATCGATCAGATGATGTGGCACCACACTGCGCTCCTGTGCGGTCGGTTTGGCGGTGCCGATGTCCATGCCGCGGAATATCTGCGCGGAGTCGACGCTGATGATGTCCAGCGGAAAGCGCCGCGCAAGCTCGAGCGCCAGCGCGCTCTTGCCGCCGCCGGTCGGGCCGAGCAACATCAGTGCATCCGTCATGGTGGGGAGACTACCTTGACCGTGGCTGCTTATGCCGGTGTCGCGCTTGCTAAAGTGAGCGGCGTCAAGGTCGGTTTGGCGAGGTTCAAATGGCAGAGCGCGGCAGTTCCGAAGAGCGGTGGCAGCGTCAGTTCAGCGAAGTCGATCGCGAGATCATGAAAATGGCCTCGTTGTGCGGCGTGGACCTGCTCGATCGTGCGCAGATCCGGCGCGTGCTCGACAACGACGCGGGCGTCTGCACCCGCAGCAATCCGTTGGCGTTCGAGAAGCTGCATACCCTGGCGAAGGCCCACTACCTGCTGCGGGATCGCGCTGCCGGGGTTATCGGCGAACAGGGTGCGCAGCAGGCGGTCGATCAGGCCGTCAGCGAACTGATCCAGAAGTTCACGAAGGTTCGCGGCGGCTGACCCGATCCGCGCGACGCCAAATTGGGGTTGCGCTAGCGCCTGCATCAGCCGGGTGAGTGCCCGCCTAACGAAAGCTTTCAGGTCTCTTGAGTCCAGCGCGCCGTGAACGCTTTCCGCGCCGTGAAGCAGGGCCGCGATGCGATTGCACACCGCGCTTGGGCGGGGGCCTTCCGGGCATTGGCGAAGGCAGACCGGCAGCGTCCGCTTGGCCCGCAAGACCTGGAGCACTTGGCCCTCGCCGCTTACATGCTCGGCCGTTCCGACGATCACCTCGAGTACTTGAAGCGGGCGCATCGCGCCTATCAGAACGCCCGCGATCTGCCGCGCGTCAGCGCGCTGTGCGTTCTGGGCCGGGATCAATTTTGCGACGCGCGGACAAGCCAGTCACGCGGCCGGCTGGTTCGGACGCGCACAACGTTTGGCCGATCGCGGACCGCGCGACAACCTGGAGCACGGTTACTTGCTGGTCCCCGCGCTGCTGGAGTGCGCGGGGGAGCGCAACTGGAAGGGCGCGGCTGCAGTTGCAAGGAAAGCGGAGCGAATTGCGGAGCGTCACGACGACGCGGATCTTTTCGCCCTCGCCGCACACGAGCGCGGACACGCCCTAGTGCGGCTGGGGCGCGTCGAGGAAGGCCTGCACCTATGGGATGAAGTCATGGTGTCAGTCACCGCGGGCGAGCTGTCACCGGTCGTGACTGGCCTTGTCTACTGCAGCGTCATCGCCTATTGCCAGGATGTGTTCCAACTGAGTCGCGCCCAGGCGTGGACGCAGGCGCTGACGGAATGGTGCGAGCAGCAGCCAGAGATGGTGGCGCACGTGGGTCAATGCCTGGTCCACCGCTCCGAAATCATGCAACTGCGCGGCCAGTGGGGTGCGGCATTGCAGGAAGCGCGGCGGGTAAAGACACGATTCGCGCAGTCGATGAACAGTTCCGCCGCGGGTCACGCGCTGTACCGGCAGGGCGAGATACACCGCTTGCAGGGTCGGCTCGACCAGGCCGAGGGCGCGTACCGGGAGGCCGCGCGATCCGGTTACGAGCCCCAGCCGGGGCTCGCGCTGTTGCGGCTTGCCCAAGGCAAGACAACCGCCGCGGCCAGCACAATCCGCCGCGCGCTCGCAGAGACCACGGACTCGGCCCGCCGCGTTAGGCTGCTTCCCGCTTGCGTGGAGATCTTCCTTGCGAACGGAAACCTCGAGCAGGCGCGGGAAGCCTGTGGAGAGCTCGAGGACTCTGCGAAGGGCCGCAAAAGCAGTTTGCTCGACGCGCTCGCGGCCGAGTCACACGGCGCGCTGGAACTGGCACAAGGCAATCCGCATGCGGCCCTTGAAAGGCTGCGGCACGCGTACGAGCAGTGGCGGCAACTCGAGGCGCCGTACGAAGCTGCGCGAGTGCGCGTGCTGATCGCGCAGGCCTGCCGTCTACTGAAAGACGAAGAAGCCGCCGCACTGGAGTTGGACACAGCGCGCAGCGCCTTCTCTCATCTAGCGCGCACGTCCGGACGTCGCTCGCGTGGGTAGGCTCGCTCGCAGGGCTGCGTCCGGGACCGAGCATGGATTAACCCGGCGCGAACTCGAAGTACTCCGCCACGTCGCCGCCGGCCGACCGAACAAGTCGATCGCCCGGGACCTAGCGCTGAGCAACCGGACCGTGGATCGCCACCTCAGCAACATCTTCGACAAGCTCGGCGTGTCGTCCCGCTCGGCGGCAACTGCCTTTGCCTATCGCAATCGTCTTGTCTGAAGTGCAATGGGTGATACCACCCACGATGTGTTTGTCTCGCACTGGGTTGTTTGTGCGATGTCGGCAGCAGGCCTCGGCGGTAGGTTTGCCTCCAGGTCCCAGTGGACCGCAACTCTCAACGGAGGCCAGATATGCCAAAGGTATCGCGCAACACGGCTTCTCATTCCGTCCAACTCGAAGGACTGGACGTGCGACTCGAACACCTCGAAGGCGGCTACTCGGTTTGCTTCGAGAGCCATACGGCGGACGCGGACCTCGGCGCGCTGTTCCGCGGCCTGCCCGACGACCGCTGTCCGTTGCCGCGCTGGGGCTACGTGGTCAAGGGCAGGGTGGGTTTCGTCTTTCCCGACCGCAAGGAAACGTTCGAGGCTGGCGACGCCTACTACGTGCCACCGGGTCATTTACCGGTGCACTACGCGGGGGCCGAGATCGTAGAGTTCAGTCCGACCGACGTCCTGGAGAAGACAATCAAGGTCGTGCTGGCCAACTTGCAGCCGACCAGCGTTACCTCATGAACCATCGGTTCGCCATCGCAATCGGCTTCGACCGTGAGGAGCGGGAACGCCAGCCACTTAGTCCGCTTTGATGCGGAGTAGCCTGCGGGTCGAACGGCCGCAACTGGCTGGCGGCCGAAAGTTGGCGCATGAGAAAAGTCCTTTGGCTGCTTGCCCTGAGTGCTGTTGCGCTTGTCGCCTACTTGACCCTGTGGCCGGTACCGATTCACGCCGTCGCGTGGAAGGCTCCTGCTGATCCTGGTTACGCCGGCCCGCACGCAGTCAACGACAAGCTCGCTGGCCTCAACCTGATATCGCTTGGTGACGAAGCGGGACCCGAGCACATCGTGCTGGCCCGCGATGGCAAGCTCTACGCGGCAGTCGCCAGCGGACGGATACTCCGCATGAATCCGGACGGCACAGCGCAGGAGGTCTTCGCGGAAACCGGCGGACGCGTTCTTGGATTCGATTTCGATGCCAGTGGCAACCTCATCGCTGCCGACGCGATCAAGGGACTGCTCGCCATCGGTCCCGACCGCAGGGTCACGCTCCTGACCAATCAGGTGGGCGGCGATCCCATCCGGTATGCGGATGCCATCGTGCTCGCGAGCACGGGGAAGGTCTATTTCACGGATGCCTCGGGACGCTTTGCTCCAGCGCGGTGGGGCGGCACCTTCGAAGCCGCGGTCCTGGACATCCTGGAACAAGCGGCGACCGGCCGCGTCGTTGAGTACGACCCGGCCGGCAGAACCACGCGCGTCGTTGCCAAGGGCCTGAGCTTCGCCAATGGAGTGGCGCTGAGCCGTGATGAGCGCACCTTGTTTGTTGCCGAGACCGGCCGGTTTCGCGTTTGGAAGATCGACACTTCGGCTGCCGACATCGACGTGGGCCTACCCTCGCCCCAGGCCGCGGTACTGCTCGACAACCTGCCTGGCTACCCCGATAACCTCATGCGCGGGTTGGACGGCCGGATCTGGTTGGGCTTCACGGGACCCCGCAGTCCGAAGGTCGATGCGATGTCTGACAAACCGTTCCTGCGCGAAGTGACGCTGCGCCTGCCCCGAATGCTATGGCCGTTGCCGAAGAAGTACGGGCATGTCTTCGCGTTTACCGAAGACGGTACGGTGGTGGCCGATATGCAGGACCCCTCGGGGAACTATCCGGAGACAACGGGCGTCACGGAAACAGCGGATCGGCTGTATGTGCAGAACTTGCATCTTCATTCCATCGGCTGGCTGGGACGCTCGCCGCCATAAGGCGTTTTCAAGACCCCGCTGGTTAGCGCATCTAGGCCGTGCGGTATCGAGGCGTCGAATCGTTCGCCGCGCTCGAAGGTCTACGCAATGCGAATTCGCCGTGCGACCTGCCCGTTGCTTTCCCAATAGGTTTTCTTTTTAGCGATGCGCGGATCGTCCATTGCTGGCTGCACGTTGCCCTGCGTATCGACAGCCCGCGTCGTGATCGTATGTTCGCCGGCCGTGGCGTTCGGCCAGTCGATCGACCAGAAAGTCCACGCAAACCTAGCCTGGTCGCCACGGTCGATCGTCGCCGGCCGCCACGGTCCGCCGTCGATTTGCACTTCGACGCGTGAAATTGGCGCTCCCCACGCCGCACCGACGATGCGGTACTGGCCGTCCTTGCGCGTGACCTTGGCCGGCGCGGACTTTAGCAACGTCCGGCCGACCGAGGTTTCGACCGATTCCGTTTCTCCGTTGCGCTGCTCCTCACGGATCGTGACGTAGTCGCGCGCCATGAAGCGGCCCATGTAGCGGGTGTCGCGTACTTCGATGCGGTTCAGCCACTTGACGTTAGCTATGCCATACCAGCCGGGTGCGATCAATCGCACTGGAGCGCCGTGTGGCTGCGGCAGCGCTGCGCCGTTCATTTCGTAACACAGCAAGTTGTTCGGACTCATCGCGTCGGAGAGCGACATGCTGCGCGCGAAGTGCTGTGGGAGCTTCATGTCGCGGATGACCTCGGTGCCCGAATCGGCGCCCCAGAAGACGACCTCGATTCCGCGATCCATCACGCCGGCCTGCTTCAACAAAGGCGCGAGCGGCGTACCGCCCCACTTTGCGTTGCCAATACCGCTGGTGAACCATGGGAAGCCATGATTGCCACCGCATTCGATCGTGTACACGACCTCCTGCTTGGGCCGCGCCTTGATCGCGGGAAGCGCCAGTGTCATAGGCTTCTTTACCAACCCGGCAATCTCTAGATTCCACTTCTTGTCGTCGATAACGGGCTTGTCGTAATGCGACACGCGGAAGAACTTGTCGTTGGGTGTCAGGAAAGAAGAAGAGAGGTTCTCCCACGGCTGCAAGTTCTCGACAACGCCGCCGCTAGGGTTTGCCCCCGGCTGGTCCAGCCACGGCACGACTTCCTCTCCTGGCCGGCTCGGCAACGCCTGTACGAACCAGGGTGCATGCAAGCAGCGCGAGCCCGGCACTTCCTTGGATTAGCAACTGGCGGCGGGAAAAGTCCGGCGTTTTCATCCAACCCTCCTCCTTGCTCGGCGCTGATGGCCTATTAGCGGAACCTGCTCAGTATCGCGACAAAAATGCACCACGCCATAGCCCACACTTGGGAAGCAACCACTGGGCGTACGCCGCGTCCATGGGCCCAAGCAAAACGAACAGTTCGCCGGCTTGCTCAAATGGGGCACCAAGGGCCGCTGAAATGCCACTTGAGCGGCTGCACACCTACCAGTTCTGTGTGTGGGCCGCGAGACAACTTGGCATTGATTCGATGCTCGGGGCGTGTCACTCTCGTCACTGCAAGCAGCACCGAATCAGGAGCCGTCGATGCCAAGCCTCAGGATCGAGTTCCCGGGAAGCCTGGGTGTGCCGCTGGCCGCGAGACTCGACCTTCCCGACACGCCGCCGCGCGCCTTCGCACTTTTTGCCCACTGTTTCACCTGCTCGAAGGACAGTCGCGCGCCGGCGCATATTGGCAAGACTCTGGTCGAGCAGGGCATCGCGCTGCTCAGATTCGATTTCACCGGCCTCGGAGGCAGCGAGGGTGAGTTCGAGAATACGAGTTTCAGTTCCAACATCACGGATCTCGTGGCGGCTGCCGATTGGCTGCGGCGAGAGTACGCCGCGCCGTCGATCCTCATCGGCCATTCCCTGGGTGGTGCTGCGGTGTTGGCGGCGGCAGGCGGAATTCGGGAGTCGCGTGCAGTCGTGACCATGAACGCGCCGTTTTCACCGGAGCACGTGGCAAATCTGTTTGCGGATGGTCGAGCGCAGATCGAGGGCGAAGGCGAAGCCACGGTCAGCATTGGCGGCCGGCCATTCAAAGTGAAGCGTGAGTTCCTGCTGGACCTCGCCGGGCAGCGCCAGGCGGAGAGGATTCGCGAACTGCGACGGGCTCTGCTGATCATGCACGGGCCGACCGATGAAGTCGTCGGGATTGACAATGCGAGCGCCATCTTTACGGCCGCGAAGCATCCGAAGAGCTTCATTGCGCTCGAGGGTGCCGACCACTTGCTGCTCCGCGCCGAGGACGCACGTTATGCGGCGCAAATCATCGCTGCGTGGGTCGGCCGATACCTGCCCCCGGTGAACGGAGCGCTCGTGGACCGTGCCAATACGGTGACCGAACAATGACTTCAGCGAAAAGGCTGCTTGCGCTGCTGGGTACGCTAACCGTGGCGACAGCGTCGGCCGAGGCACCGTTGCAGGTCGGTTCGAAGCGCTTTACCGAGTCCTACATCCTCGGCGAGATCATTGCGCAGACGGCACGGGGGCCGGGTGCGACGGAGGCCGTGCACCAGCGCGGAATGGGCAATACCGCCATCCTGCTCAATGCGCTCGAAAGCCGCAGCATCGATGTCTATCCCGATTACACCGGCACGATCGCGCGCGAGATCCTCAAGCTGCCTGACGTGCCGCCGCTGGCGGAGTTGAATAAGCACTTGGCGCCGCGCGGGTTGGCAGTAGCGGTGCCGCTGGGCTTCGACAACAGCTACGCGCTTGCCGTGCGTGCGAGCGTTGCACGAGAGAAGGGCCTCGCCCGTATTTCGGACCTCAAGCAGCACCCCGAGTTGCGCCTCGGGCTGTCGCAGGAGTTTCTCGGCCGCGCCGATGGTTGGCCCAATCTCGCGCGCGCCTACGGATTGAATTTCGCGGCACCCAAAGGCCTCGACCACGGGCTCGCCTATGAGGCAATCGCCGGCGGCCAGGTCGACGTGATCGACATCTACACGACTGACGCCAAACTCGACAAGTACCAGTTGACCGTGCTCGAGGACGACCTCGGGTTCTTCCCGCGCTACGACGCCGTGCTGTTGTATCGCTCGGACGTGCCGGCGCGGTTTCCGAAGGCGTGGGCGGCGCTGGCGCAGCTCGAGGGCAGGCTAGATAACGCGGCGATGCGGCGCCTGAATGCCGCCGCCGAGCTCGAAGGCAAGGACTTTGCCGCCATCGCTTCTGCCTGGCTGAGTGCGCGGCCGGCGCAGGCTGGAGGCACGACGTCCGCGTCGGACTCCGCGATGCGACCGACGCTTTGGCAACTACTGTTTGCGCCCGATTTTGGTCGGCTTGCGCTCGAACATGTTGGACTCGTGTTCGCCGCGCTGGCAGCGAGTTGTGCGATCGGCATCCCGCTGGGCGTGCTGGCTGCGCGGCGCCGGCCGACCGCGCCACTGGTCTTTGGCGTGACCGGGGTCATCCAGACGATTCCGGCGCTGGCCCTGCTGGCATTTCTGATCCCGATGACAGGACGCATCGGTTTGGTGCCGGCGTTCATCGCGCTCACGCTGTATGCGCTGCTTCCGATCGTGCGCAATACGCAGGTCGGACTTACCCAAATCCCGCGCGCAATGATTGAAGGCGCGAAGTCCCTCGGACTTCGACCCGGCACCATCATGCGGAAGATTGAACTGCCACTTGCCATGCCTACCTTGCTCGCCGGGATCAAGACCTCTGCCGTCGTGAATGTCGGCACGGCGACCATCGCCGCGTTCATCGGCGCCGGAGGGTTCGGCGAACGCATCGTCACGGGGTTGGCGCTGAATGATCAGACGATGCTGCTGGCGGGCGCGATACCAGTGGCCGTGCTCGCACTCGCGATACAGGGCGCATTCGAGCTGCTCGAGAAACGGGTCGTTCCCGCCGGCCTGCAGATTCGCGCCAATTGAGGCACGGCGAGAGTCATCGCTCAGCGTGCAAGCGCGGTCCCCTTTTCAGGGCACGTACGCCTTGCGCACGTACTCGTCGATCATCCGCTCGGTGTTGAAGAACGACCCGTTGAGTGCGATCGCGTTGCGCATCACGTCGATCCAGCGATCTCGGTCGCGGTAGTACAGCGGCACGATCGAATCCTGCAGCTTGCGGTACATCGAGTCGGCGTCGCTCACGCGGCTGTCGACCGCGTCTCCGGCGCCCGGGTCGTTCCCGATGGCCCAGCCGGTCACGCCCTCGATGCAACCTTCCAGCCACCAGCCGTCAAGCACCGATAGCTGCGGCACGCCGTTGACGGCCGCTTTCATGCCGCTGGTGCCGGACGCCTCGAGCGGGGCCTGCGGCGTGTTCAGCCACAGATCGACGCCTCCGACGAGCCGCGCGGCCATCGCCATGTCGTACTCGGGGAGGTAAACGATCTCGATCTGGCCGTGCAGCGCCTGCATCGTCCCGTGCAGTTCGCGGATCAGCGCCTTGCCGCCGTGGTCCTGCGGGTGCGCTTTGCCGGCCAGCACGATCTGCATCGGCCCGGCCTCGGCATGGATCGCGAGCAGGCGCGCGAGATCAAAGAACAGCAGGTCGGGGCGCTTGTAGGCCGTGACCCGGCGCGCAAAGCCGAGCGTGAACGTGCCCGCGTGCAACTGCGCGCCGCTGCGCTGGTTGACGAAGTCCACCAGGGCATCCTTCGCGGTCTGGTGCGCCGACCATACTTCCGCTGGCGGGATGCTGAGCGCATAGCGCAGGCTGTAATTGTCCTCGCGCCAGCCGGCGATGTGGCGGTCGAACAGCGCCTGCATCGGCGGCGCCGTCCAGGTTGCGACGTGAACGCCGTTGGTGATCGAGTCGACCTCGTACTCACCGAACATGCGGCGCGAGACCTCGCCGTGGCGACGCGCGACGCCGTTGACGTAGCCGCTCGCCTCCAGCGCGAGGTAGGTCATGTTCAGCGTGTCGTCGATCAGCAGGTCCGCGGCGAGCGCCTCGTACGCGTGCCCATAGTCGGTCATCACCTGCTGCACTAGCGCGAGCGGAAACTGGTCGTGCCCCGCGGGCACCGGCGTGTGCGTCGTGAACACGCAGCAGCGCTTGACGTCGGCGGCGATTTCACGCGTCACCATCGTCATGCCCCGGCGCCGCATTTCCTCGAAGCCAAGCTCCAGCACGAGCGGGGCCGCGTGTCCCTCGTTCATGTGAAAGCGGCGGATCTCGTGGAGGCCTAGCGCGCGCAGAATGCGCACGCCGCCGATGCCGAGCAGCAGTTCCTGGCAGAGCCGGTAGCGCAGGTCGCCGCCGTACAGGTGGTCGGTCAGTCGGCGGTCCGGGTCGGTGTTTCCCGCCACGTCGGCGTCGAGAAACAGGACAGGCACGACATGTCCGCCGACGCCGGTCACGTCGTAGCGCCACGCCCTCACCTGGACGGCGCGGCCCTCGATGCCGACGGTGGCCCGCTCAGGCAGTTCGGCCAGCCGCTCGGCGGGCGACCAGGGGACCGGCTCCTCGCTTTGCGAACCGTCGGCGCCGAGCTGCTGGCGAAAGTAGCCGCGCCGGTGGACGAGGGTGACGGCGACCATGTCGAGGCCGCGGTCGGCCGCGGAACGGATGGTGTCACCGGCGAGGACGCCGAGCCCGCCCGCGTAGGTCGGAAGCTCGGCAACCAGGCCGATCTCCATCGAGAAATAGGCGATCGAGGGCGAGTGGTTCATGTCGGGCAAAGATTGGAGTCAGGTGTCGAGCGTGCCGAAGTCTGCCAAGGGGCGATCATGCCTTGCGGTCATCCTCATTGCCGGAGCAGTGCTCATCGCCGGCGGCCTGATGACACTGATATACGGTGTTGCGCACACATGGCTCGCAGCGTAGTACAGGACACCTTCCGGCCGATTCTGTTGAAAAACTCCTTTTTCTGCCTCGATGAAAAATCCGAGGCTCGTGAAGGCGACGAGAGTCGCAGAACACGGGGGACCGCGATGCCCCACGAAAAATTCAACCACGGTCCTCCTGGTGAACATGAGCGCATCTACCAAGCGACATCCTTGATTGCACTGGCGTCAGATGGAATTTCGAGTCAGACCAGATTCCGAGTTTTTCAACAGAATCGGCCAATTGCGGACGAAGTCGCCCGCGTCGTAATCTGCCTTGAAGTAGACGAGTAGAGGCGCACCGATGGAGCACCGGAGTGCGGCAGGCGCCATCCTGGCACGTTGAGCGCAACATTCTCAACGGCCGAAGAGGCCGTCGAGGACGGATTGCGAAATCTGACTGAACAGGACGCTGAAAACCTCGGGCAGTACTTCGCTTCGATTCAGTAGGGTCTGCCATCTCCTGTACAACCGCTGCGCGGGGCTCGAGAAGCCAGGTGAATGCTGTTCGGTTAGCGGCCGATAGCAGTCGGCGGTCTGTGACTGCGGAATCGTCCCTAATCAACATTTCCAGATTTGCCGCGCGCTTCACCCGGCTCAATGAGACTCGCCTATGATCGTCAGGGGCCGGTCGCCGAGCGCTTCTGGGGGATGTCATGTCAAGCACCCGTATTCGCCGTTTACACCCGGTCGTGATGGCCGCAGCGCTCGCCGCGAGTTTTCCGTTGTGGGCAAACACCGCTGTCTCCTACGGAAAGATAACCGCCGTCAAGCCCGTCAAGGTCGAGAACCCGTCGGCGCAGGCGGGGGGCGCGCTCGTGGGTGGGGTCATCGGCCTCGTTTCGGGGCGCGGCCACTCGGGCAGTAACCAGGCGCTGCGCGCCGTTGGCGGCGGTGTGGCCGGCCAGCAAGTGGCCAAGCTTGCAAGCTCCAAGCAGGCTTTCGAGTACACCATCCTCGTGGGCGGAGCGACGACCACGGTTGTTACCGACGAGGCAGGCATGCGCGTCGGTGACTGCGTTGCACTCGAACGTGGGGCTCATACAAACCTGCGGCTGGTGGCCGATTCGCAATGCGCGCCAAAAGCCAAGCCACCGCCCGCGGCAGCCCGCGAGGCCAATGCGTGTTCCGCGGCCAAGGATGAAGTGCTGAAGGCGCAGACCGACGAGGAGTTCGACCGCGCCGAACGCAAGATGCGGCTGCTTTGCGTCGACTGAACCAATCGACGGCCGGTAGAGAACACTCGCCGCTGGTCGGGCACATATCAGCCAGAACCGGACTTGCGCTGCCTATGAAGAAGCTGGGTTTCGGAGTACTCGTGCTCTTGCTTATGTGGACGGCTTCCGGGCGCGCGGCTGAATCAGATTCAGCTAAGTCGGACGTGTTTGACTCCAGCCGCACCACCTCCGTGGTACTGACGTCTCAGGGAGTCCAACGGCAAGTCAGTCCGATACCACAGGCGGCGTTGATGAATCAGGAAGCTGACGCGCCGACGTGGACACCAGGGCGTTCCTGGCTGCTTGGCTTGGCCACGGTTATTGCGTGCAACGCCATGCAATCGGGCTGCGCCCGCATGACGCAGCCGCCCACGCCGCTGACCCCGCCGGGCGGAGAAGCGTGGCGGCTCAACGGCTGCACCGCGCCGAACACTTGTCCGGCGTGGATGTATCCGCCGCCCTAACGGGGCTTGGACGAGAGCTACCGACCAGAAGCAGCCGCCCAGACTGTCGAGACCGAAGCGGACTAGAAGAGCCCGGTCGGACCGGGCTCAAGCAGGGATGCAGTAGCGCCTAGCGTGTGACCGCCGTGGTGTTACCGACGATGAGCGTGGGCGAGTGCTTGGCGGTCAGCAGAAGCGCGCGGTCTCCATCCGCAAGACCCGCGACGGCGCTGAAGAGGAATAGCGTTGTCGTGGCGGCAGCCAGAAATGCGGCAGCGGGAGTGGTGAGTTTGCGGAACATGGCGATCTCCTGTTTCTTGTTGTCCAATCGATGATCGCATTACATCCGCATCGCATCGGACGCGCGCCGGAGCATTGCAGCAGCCCACCTACGAATATTCACCCGGATCGCCGCTGTCGGCGCCGTTCCACGAGCATTCCTCGCCTTTGCGTTCGGGACAATTGCAGAGGACCTCACGCGGCACGCAGCTTCGCTTGAAGCCGGGCACATCGGTGTGGCACCGGACCTTCTGATCAGTGCGAGCGTTGCCGGTTCTCGTGCCAGTGAGTGACGCCGAATGCGAGCGATTCGTCGCCACGGCCGTTCCTGCCTATGCAGCCGACAAGGTAGTTTCCGGCCAGTGGGCGAAGGAGCAGTCGCTCGAACTCGCGCGAAAGGCGATGCTGGAATTACTTCCGCCGGGACGCCAGACAGCCGACAACTACCTGGTTAGCGTCCTCGACGACCAAGCGCGCCCGGTTGGCACGCTGTGGTTGCCGTGAAAGAGCAGGCGTGCAAGCGAATCGCCTTGTATCTTCCCGCAGAGCGCTCCTAGGTTGTTGTTGGAGGGTATGTTAAGGGGCGTGGTGGAAGGCTGTGGTCAAGTGGGCAGAGGCCCGCGCGGTGGGCAACGCGCAGCGTTGCCCACGGCCAGTGGGCCGGTTCGCGCGGCTAGCGCGAACTGTCCACTTGTCCACAGCCTGGCGCCGCGGTCATTTTCGCGGTCGGTGCGCCAAACCCGATACGCCTATGGTGGCGGTGCAGCATAACCCGGCGATCCGAGCGTTCTACGGCCGCTTGATCGCTGCGGGCAAGCCTAAGAAGGTGGCCATCGTCGCCTGCATGCGCAAGCTGCTGACGATCCTCAACGCGATGTTGCGCGACCAAAGACTATGGGACTCAGCAAAGCATTTGCACAACCCAAACGCAGCTTGACTTTGAAGACAGTTGCTAATGTCTACGACATACGCGTTCGACCGGAATGCCAGCGCCGAGGGCACGCGGCGCGGGCGCTTGCTGCGATCGAGGAAGAGGCGCGCAAACTTGGCTTCACGAGCCGTCGATCCGGGCCGAGGACCTAGTCGATCCATCCGAGCACGTCGCGGACTACCGACCAGCGGGGTCTCGTCGACTGGGCGCCACGGCCGAGGATCCAGAAGTCGTACAGGTACCGGGCGCTACCATCCTGGCGCTTGAGCGCGACCCAGGTGCTGACGTAGTCGTGCAGCTCGGTCTCGCTCTTCGGCGTCGCAAATGCGATCGGGACGCCGACCACGTTCGGCCGCGGCACCACCACACTGAAGCGGGGGAAGAGGAGCGTCCACGCGGAGCCACCTTCGGCGCTGAACAGCAGCGCGTCGTACCGTCCCTCCGGCGCCTCGAAGAAGTCCCTTGGCGACCTGATGCTCACTAGCTGGACGTCTGGCAGAACGGCGCGGACGAGGTTGTCATAGTGTGGGAGGCCGACCGTGGCGATCCGCAATGCGCCCGCTTGCCGCAGCATGGGGACCGTCGCGAAGCGCCGGCGCTCGTGATCGCGCACGACGAACGCGAGCGTCCCGCTCATGTAGGGTTCGGTGAAGCGCATGCGCAACGCCCGTTCGGGAGTCATCACCAGGCCGCCCACGACGAGGTCCACGCGGCCGTCGTCGAGGAGCTGCGCCATCTGTGCAGGCTCGACGTCGACAAACTCGAGTCCGACGCCGAGCTCGGTGGCGAGGAGATGCGCGAGATCGATATCGAGGCCCACGAGGTGCCCCTCGGCGTTCCGGAAAGCCCACGGCAGTTGCTCCGACGGGTAGCCCACGCGCAGGGTGCCGCGCGCCTGGATGGCCGCGAGCCGTTTCCCGGCGCTCGCCTGCGCAAGAGGCGCGATCCGTTCCGGGTCCTGCTGGCGCGCGTCCGCCCGTTTGATCGCGAGTTCCATGTGCACGAGCTGCTGGTAGGCGCGGTACTCGTGGGGAACGACGTGCTCGAAGTACAGGCGCGAGCCCCACAATACGGCGAGCGCGAGCCCTAGGGAGACCGCGCCGTAACGGGCCAGCGCGCCCAGTCGCCACCGGATGGCCCCGGTGACGGCCGCCGCCGTCAGCAGCGCCTGCGTGATCGTGTGAACCGCCGCGAGCAGCGTGCCGAACCTGCCGGTCACGGTGTCCACCGGCAGGAACAGCTGGAAGTAGTCGGCCGGGACGCGCATGAGATCGAGCAGAAATGGAAGCGCGACGACGACTTCGCCAAAGAAGCTTAGTAGCCCGGCGGCGAGGAACAGGGGGTACTGGTCGACCGGCACCGCGTTCCCGGAGAACCATCCCGCGAACAGCACGAACACGAGACTGAGCAGCTTCCCCATGTTGGGGAGATTGAAGTTGATCGGCACCATGAGGTTGACCGCACTCTCGGTCGCCGGGTTGTGCAGTCCGATCTCGTCCAGCAGCTCCTTGCTGCGCTCCTCCATGAGTGGAATCACGATGAGCAGCGACCCAGTCGCGAACGCGGTCACCAGCGCATCCTGGCAGTGCGCGAGCACGCGACGGGCACGCAGCGGAGTCAGCACGGCGATCAGGCCGGGCAGGACCCACAGGCTAAGGAGGAGCGCCGTGGCGATGTACAGCAGGAAATAGACCTGCACGCGGCCGAGCGCCTCTACCGACATCGTGCCCGCCGCGTGCGCGATCAAGGCAAAGACGCCGATCGGCGCCGCGCGCGCGACCGTTCCGGCGATACGCAAGAGCACGCCCTCGACGGCCTGCAAGGCAGGCAGCAGCGTCGCCTTACCCGGCGCGCCGATGAGGGCGACGCCAACCGCCAGGCTGAAGACCACAATTGCTGGGACGATGGTGTTCGCCAGCGAGAAGAACGGATTCGTGGGAATGTAGAGCTTGATGAAGTCGAACTCGCGCTCGGGCTCGGTGAGGCTCGGGCTGAAGAAGTTCGCCGAATCCCACGCCGGGAACGAGAGCGCGATGCCAGCCACCGCTGCGAGCGTGATGGCCCAGAAGAACAGGATGAATCCGCCACCCCGGAGCGCGAGGATCTTCGCTTCGGCGTACGAGAGACGCCCCAGCCCGGCGCACAGCGACACCACGATGTAGGGCAGCACCGTCATCTGCAGCAGGCCGATGAAGACCTGCCCGAGGAGGCCGAGCGGTGCCGCGAGCTCGCCGAAGAACACACCGGTCGCCGCGCCGAGCACAAGGGCGATCAGGACCTGGGTGGCGAGCCTCGGGCGCCAGCGCCGGCGTGCGCCAGTTTCGTTCATGCCGCCGGTTGTCTCAAGTTCCGAATCTCATTCCCCTTACTTGACTGCCGTCAAGCTCGGATAACGCACAAGCAATGCGCGCAGCACGCCGTTGGTCCAACCGAATCCATCCTGTAGTGGATACTCGCCGCCGCCTGCTGCGTTGCTGCCGACGGCCGTGACGTCGTACTTCTCGACGAGCTTGTGGCTCGTTTCGAACACAACGATATTCTGCTTCACCCAACGCTGAGCGATTGTGTCGGCTAGCTCGTTGTTGCCATAGCGCCTGAACCCTTCGATTGCCATCCATTGCAGCGGCGCCCAACCGTTGGGTGCGTCCCATTGCTGGCCGCTGGTGTTGGCAGTCGTGACGAGACCATGAGCTTTCAGCAGTTGCGCGTTTACCGTCGCAGCGACTGCTTTGGCCTGCTCCTGACTCGCAAGCCCGAAGAACAGCGGCACAACCGTCGCCGCCGTTATTTGAGCGGCAGGACGTCCTTCGCGCCACAGATAATCGGTGAAAGCGCTGGCATCCGGATTCCACAGATAACGATGAATGGCTGCCCGACGCGCCGAGGCTCGCGCACGAAATTCTTCCGCTCGTGCAGAGGAGGTGCTTTCGTAAGCGCTCGCCAGCGTCTGTTCCAACTGATACAGCACGCTGTTCAGATCGACCGGAATCAGATCCACGGTCCGAATGCTGGCCAGTGTCTTACCGTCGGCAAGCCAGCGGGAACTGAAATCCCAGCCGCTCTCGGCTGCGGCGCGCAGATTGCGGTAGATCTCTTCCTTAGGACGCTGCGTCGCATTCGCAGTGGCAACATCCTCGCGATAGGACTCTTCGCGAGGCGTCGCGGAATCGTCCCAATACCGATTCAGTACCCCGCCGCCAGACAGCCGTACGACGCGACGATGTGCCTGTCCTATGCCAAGTCGTTCGCTGCCTTCCATCCAGAAGTCGTATTCCTTCTGCAGCGCCGTGCGATATCTGGAGTAAGCACCGGCGCCATCGCGGGCGACCTGTAGCTCCACCATAGACGCAAAGAAAGGCGGCTGCGAACGACTTAGGTAATAGCTGCGATTGCCGTTCGGGATGCGGCCATAGCGTTCGACCAGAACGGCGAAGTTGTCGCACATCGACCGCACCAGCTCGTGCTGACCGCTCGCCTGCAGGCCGAGCATCGTGAAATAGGAATCCCAGTAGTACATCTCATTGAAGCGCCCGCCCGGCACGACGTAGTGATGGGGCAACGGCAATCGGCTCCAGTACTTCACCTCCTGTGTCGGCTCGCGCGTGAGTACCGGCCAGAGGCGATCGATATGCGATCGCACATCCTGGCCTGGGATTGTGCGAAAGTCGGATGCAGGGGGCGTCGGCACTGTGAATTCACGTGCGACAAAAGCGTTCAGATCGAACGCTGGCTCCTGCCGCTCGCGTTGATAGCTCGCAACAATGTCGCGCGGCTCGCGCTTCGCCACCGCATCGACGAATGTCTTGTCGTCGGGAAAGACACGTGCCGTCTGCACGTCGATAAAGAGATCGCCATAGAGTTGCGCCGGCGTTGCCGGCCACTGCTGCGTCGGTGTGGAAACACAACCCGCAGCGGCGAGCAGCGCGGCAAGAGCGATAACCCGAAGGTCACGAACCGCGATCGGTGTGAAAAGACCCCGGCGAATGGTTTCTTTCATTGATTGATGCTACCCGCGAAAGCCTCTCACGCTCCCCTCTTCCCGACGGGAGATTCGCCTGAAAGACCTGACGAGCAACTAGGAGCGGAGGAAGACAGGTGAAACTGAAGCCCGGTGCTGCTGGTCGGTAAGGGGCTGAAATGGGCGCCTACCCTGAGCCGACGTCGACGGGCGATTTGCCGCAATCAAGTTGTGCGATCGCGGAGCATACAGGCGCCAACCGCGAGCGAGACGTCGAGAACCGAAAACGCCAGGAACGTATGAGGAAAAACGCCAGCGATGGCGAGCGGCACGAGCACCGCGGGAACGAGTACCCATCGATCGAGCACACCCGCGGCGACGAATTGTCGCCCGCCGGAACGACCGCCGAACAAGTAGAGCCAGCCAATGACTCCAAGCGTCATCCCAATCACACGAAACAGCGCCTCTTCCTTTCCAGCGAAAGGCGCATCCATGAAAAGCGTCTGCACGGCGCCTGGCCAAAGAATGAACGTAGCTGCCGCGCCGAGGTAAATGAAGCCATTCATCGCCGTGTACTTCGATGCCTTTGACAAGGTAGCGGGCTTCTCTAGAAGTTCACTGATAAGTGACATGTCGTTGCCTCTCGGGATGGTTCCGGTTTTAGAAATGATGAGTTGGTTCGTAAACACGCGGCCAGTATCGCTGCGATTGATTGTCGGGTTCCCCCGCGCAAACCGCTGGGTGCTGTTCAACCAGCCGCCGTACGGTGGAAGAACTGGCTTTTGGTTTAGCGCTGGTTCGATGCGCCGCCAACCCAGTGCTTGGATCTTCGACCGTTCACGCCGGGATCTTCGAGAAATCAGGTGACCGTTTCTGGGCAAACGCGGCGAAAGCTTCACGCGCCTCGGGACTCTTGAGGCGATCAACAAACTGCGCTAGCTCCCGGTCGATCTGAGCGACAGCGGCCTCCGCGTGTCGCATCAGCTTTTTTGTCATTTTCAGTGACCCTGCAGCCTGCAGTTGAAGCTGATGAAGGGCGTCAGGCCAAACTTGCGCTCGCAGCGCTCGAAATAGCGCTGGATTTCCTCGCCGCTACCATAGCGCCAGTTCCATTCCGGATTCGGCGCGAAGGAATAGGCATAGCTATGCGCCGGCACGTCGCAGGCGACGTTCGGGTAGTGTTCTCGCGCCAGGTGCCACCGACGCGCGCGGCCTTCTCATAGATGCGGAAATTGTCATTGCCCGCTTCGAGCAACTTGATGCCCATGCACAGGCCGGACATGCCCGCGCCGATGATGATCACGCGCGGCTGGCGGGAGGCTGAGTGGGTCCGATTCACAAGACCCCCCTGGTTGATTCTGCTGCCGTTGATCAGGGCGGCTTCGCCGGTCGACGAAAAGCGATTGGCTGGGTTGTACATTTGGTTCTCCTGTGCTTCGGTTTGCCACACGGCGGAAGAGCTTGAAACTGGAGCGAAGCTTAGGGTTGGCAGGGCCACGCACGAATGGCGCATCCGGCCATGCGCTTGTGAATTCGGCCAGCGGGCCTAGGACAGTTCGCAGTGGCGAACTAGGGCGTGTTAACACTAATACACATTTGTGGAATAAGCTTCATGCGTCGAGTTCATCAAGGGCGAATGCATGGAGATCACCGAAGCGCAGTATGCGCAGATCGAGGGCTGCTTGCCGCGCCAGCGCGGCAACGTCAGCCTGGGCAATCTGCAAGTTCTCAATGCGATCCTGTATGTCACCGAGCAAGGGTGCAAGTGGCGCGGTCTGCCCAAGCGCTTTGGCAACTGGCACACCATCTACACGCGGATGAACCGATGGTCCAAGAACGGCGTATTGGATCGCGTGTTTGCACAGTTGCAGCACGATCAGATCGTTCGCATCAAGATCGAAGCGGTGGTGCTGGACAGTACCGCGGTCAAAGTTCACCCCGACGGCACTGGGGCTCTCGAGAAAAACGGCCCGCAAGCCATTGGCAAGTCGCGCGGCGGATGGACCACCAAGATTCATATGGTTGCCGCGGATGCTCGAACGGCGATAACGTTTGCCCTCGGACCGGGCCAAGCGCACGACGCGCCCGAGGGCCGCAAGCTGCTGCACCGCTTGGGTCGGGCGCCGTGGCCGCTGTATCTGCTGATGGACCGCGCCTACGAAGGCAACGAAACCCGCCAACTGGCGCTGGACCTGGGTCTGATTCCAGTCGTCCCGCCCCATCCGCTGCGCGTCTCGCCCTGGCAGTACAACCGCGCCATGTACAAACGACGCAACGAGATCAAGCGGCTGTTCCGTCGCCTCAAGGGCTTCCGTCGCATATTCTCGCGCTTCGAAAAGCTCGACCTTATGTTCATCGCCTTCATCAACTTCGCGCTCATCGTCGATGCGTTGCGAATAGTGTGAACAGGCCCTAGTTGCCGAACTAGGGCGTGTTAACACTAATACACATTTGTGGAATAAGCTTCATGCGTCGAGTTCATCAAGGGCGAATGCATGGAGATAACCGAAGCGCAGTACCGCCTGATCGAAGACTGTTTGCCGAGTCCAGCGCGGCAACGTAAGCCTGTCGAATCTGCAGGTGTTGAACGCCATCCTGTACGTCGCCGAGCAAGGCTGCAAATGGCGCGGTCTTCCCAAGCGGTTCGGCAACTGGCACACCATCTACACCCGCATGAATCGGTGGTCGAAGAGCGGTGTGCTCGATCGGGTGTTCGCACAGTTGCAGCACGCTCAGATCGTCCGAATCAAGATCGAAGCGGTGGCCTTGGACAGTACCGCGGTCAAGGTGCATCCGGACGGAACCGGGGCTCTAAAAAAAACGGCCCGCAAGCCATCGGCAAGTCCCGCGGAGGATGGACCACCAAGATTCATATGGTTGCCGCGGATGCTCGAACGGCCATAACGTTTTCCCTCTCGCCAGGCCAAGCTCATGATGCGCCCGAGGGACGGAAGCTGCTACGCCAACTGGGCAAGGTAGCGAGCCCAATCCATCTCATCATGGACCGCGCCTACGAAGGTAACGAGACCAGGCAGCTGGCGCTTGATCTGGGCTTTATCCCCGTCGTTCCACCCAAGCTGCGCGTCACGGCTTGGGAATATAACCGGGCCATGTACAAGCGGCGCAACGAAATCGAGCGGCTATTCCGCCGACTCAAAGGCTTCCGACGCATCTTCTCGCGGTTCGAGAAGCTCGACCTCATGTTTATCGCCTTCATCAACTTCGCGCTCATCGCCGATGGGCTGCGGATAGTGTGAACAGGCCCTAGTCCACTCGGTGCTTACGTAGTCAGGTGAGACAAGGAGAAAACATGCGAGGCGAAATGTTCGACAAAGGGCTTGTCGTACGAAAGGAAGTACTGGGGAAAGGAGTACGTCGAAAAGGCGCTGGCCTCGGCGGACGACTTTTCGATGCCAATGCAGGAGTACGCGACCGAGGCCTGTTGGGGAATGGTTTGGACGCGCCCCGGGCTAGAGCGCAAGACACGCAGCCTGATCAATCTCGCGATGATCTCGGCTCTTAACCGCCCGCACGAATTGAAGCTGCACGTGAAAGCAGCTTTCAACAACGGGGTGACCAAGGACGAGATCAAGGAAGTCTTGCTGCAGGTCGCAACTTATTGCGGTGTGCCGGCAGGCGTCGACTCATTCCGGATCGCTGAAGAAGCGTTTCAGGAGATCGGTAGGTAGCAGGATGGGACACCAGCAACGCACGTCATGTTGTTGAAACCGGTGCAGATTCGGAGCGATCAAATTGAGCCCTGCGGATGTCATGTTGGTGGGATTGGGCGGAGGCCTAGGATCCGTCCTGCGCTGGTGGATCGGTCGGCTGGTAGGCCAGGGCTACAAGGGCAACTTTCCTTTGGGTACCTTCCTGATCAACATATCTGGCAGCTTGGTCATCGGTTACCTGTCGGTCCTGTTCAATGTGGACTGGGACAACCGCCACGGCCACGGCATGGTGCTGAATGCCTTGGTGATCACCGGTGTCCTGGGCGGCTACACCACCTTCAGCAGCATGCAACTGGATGCGGCTCGGCTGGCCGCCAGCCAACACGCTCGCCTCGCCGCGTTTTATCTGTTGTTGTCCGTCGCCGCAGGGCTGCTGGCCGCGCTGGCAGGGGCGGCCCTTGCCGGCGCGCAGGACTGAGACTGATGAAACTCAGATTCGCAATACTGCTGGTATTTGTTGGCGGCGCCGTGGGCGCAATCGCGCGGGAGTTTCTCATGTTGTTCGTCCCCACTCTGTCGCACGGTTTCCCGCTGGATATCTTGGTTGCAAACGTCGTCGCCTCATTGCTGATCGGTTTCAGCACCGCTCGGCACAATCGCAAGGTCATCAACGATGGCTGGCATTTGATGGTCACCACCGGAGTCATGGGCGGCCTGTCGACGTTCTCGAGCTTTGCCTACGCAACGAGCGTGCTGATGAAGGGTTCGATGACCAGCGCCCTCGTGGCTGCGGCCTATGTCCTGATCAGTCTGGCGATGGGCTACGTCGCAGTCATCATCGGAATGAAAATCGGCGGGAGGCGCGTGGAAAGCTCGCCCCACAGTTGACGAGCGACTTCTGATCCTTGGTGCGCATCTTGGCGGTCAACGCGGGATCCAACCGGCGGGCTACGTAACTCAGCTCGCCGTGGCCTGGACCGCTTTGTCGACCTCGCCAGCGCGTGTAGGTCGGGATAGCGGCGGAGATGTAGTTCATCTTGTCGAGCCGCTGCTCCTTGATCATCTGGTCGAGAAACTCTTGATCCAGCCGGCGTCCATGATGCCCATGTAATCACCGCCCATCGACGCGTAGTTGATGTTGGCGCCGGTCACCACGAAGAAGACGTCGGTGTCCACGGTGTTGTTGGCTGGCGTGTTGAACTGGTGCACCGAGCCGCCCGGTTCGTAGAGATACATACCCGCGGTCTGCTTCTGTTCCGGATGTTCGGTGTATACGAGCAGCCCGACATCGGTGTAGGCGTGCACGGTGCCGGTGTGAAAGTGCAGCGGCAGGGTGACTCCGGGCGCGAACTTGACGCGGATCACCCACACGCCGTTGTACGGGTCGAGGACAGCGGATAGGTGCTGATGCCGGGGTGGAGCAGTCCTTTGAGAAAACCGCCGGCGTTGGTGTCGACGGTCAGCAGCTTGTCCTGATGGGTGATGGTATCGGGTGTGCTCATGACTGCTCCGTGGGCCGGTTGCATCAGGGGGCGATGCCGGTTGCCATGGCGGACATGTTCCCAGCGCGCTTGCGTTTCAGACGCCATAGGCCATCGGGTACAACACACGCTGACGCTTTTGTCGGTGGCACCGCACCCTTGATCGCCACCTGGCTCATCAAGACAACGCGCCAGCTCGCCCGCTCCAGCCGGGTATCTGGTCGTGATCGCTGCGGTTGCCTTCATCGTTCACCCTGACCGTCCAGCCTCATCCGGAGAATCGAGGCAACGCCGAGTGAGGAGCACATTCGGCCACTAGCTGTGAAGCGTCAAGAGGTTGTTTCGTGATGTGCTGAGTCGGGTGACTGATAGGTGGGGAGTCCTCCGATGCCCTGGTGAGGGCGATGCCAGTTGTAGTGGTGGGATCCAG
>CAVZJO010000016.1:0-967130 GCA_963775635.1 uncultured beta proteobacterium
GTCGGAAAAGATCAGCGGCTGTCCCGAGCAGCTGCTCGGCGCTGCGGACCACTGCCCGCTTCAGCAAGGCTGGGCTGACCAGCGGCAGCATCTCCTCCTCGAAGATCGTTTCGACATGCAGGTCGCCCCAGCGGACCGCGCCGTAGCGGATATCGAGGTCGACTTCCCCGCGCGAGAAATCGGAATGCGTATGTGAGGCTGACAGCTGGATGCGCAGGTCCGGGTGCTCCGCAAGGAACGCCGGCAGTCGCGGCATCAGCCAGAGGCTCGCAAAGCTCGGCGATACGTGGATGCGCAGCACCTCGACGCCCTCGGAACTGCGCGCGGTAAGCGCCGCACTGGCGATCAATGCCAGCGCGCCAGTCAGGTCGGTCCGGAAGCGCTCCCCCACCGGCGTCAGCACGAGGCCGCGCGAGGTGCGCTCGAACAGCTTGCGCCCGACGAATCCTTCCAGGTTGTTGATCTGATGGCTGACCGCCGACGCGGTGACGTTGAGCTCGTCGGCCGCCTTGTTGATGCTGCCGAGGCGGGCAACGACTTCGAAGGAGATGATTCCCTTGAGCGGAGGCAGGTGCACCGGGGGTATCGAAAAAATTCAACGCAGCCTGAGGCGAGCTAGCTTGCTGGCATTCGGTCGCGAACGCAACATGCGTCCACTTTCAAACCGCGCGGGAGTTCGCAATGCTGCTGAAGGACAAGGTCGCCATCATCACCGGAGCCGCCTCTGCGCGCGGCATCGGCAAAGCCACGGCACAGGCTGTTTGCTGAGCATGGTGCCCGTATCGCGATCCTCGATCTGAACGCCGAAGCGGCCCAGGCAGCGGCGGCCGACATCGGCCCCGGCCACATCGGCGTCGCGTGCGACGTCACGCGCAAGGCGGACTGTGACCGCGCCGCGGCCGTCGTGATCGAGAAGCTCGGCAAGGTCGACATCCTCGTGAACAACGCGGGTATCACCCAGCCGATCAAGCTGATGGACATCAAGCCGGAAAACTACGAGGCGGTCACCGACGTCTCGTTGCGCGGCACGCTGTACATGAGCCAGGCCGTCATCCCGCACATGCGCGCGCGCAAGGCCGGCTCGATCGTCTGCCTGTCGTCGGTATCGGCCCAGCGCGGCGGCGGCATCTTCGGCGGCCCGCACTATTCGGCCGCCAAGGCCGGGGTGCTCGGCCTCGGCAAGGCGATGGCGCGCGAGCTCGGCCCGGACAACGTCCGCGTCAACTCGGTCACGCCCGGGCTGATCCAGACCGACATCACCGGCGGGAAGCTCACGCCGGAACTGAAGGGCGAGATCCTCAAGGGCATTCCGCTGAATCGGCTGGGCGACGCGGTCGATGTCGCGAACTGCTGCCTGTTCCTCGCCAGCGACCTCTCGAGCTACCTCACCGGCGTCACGCTCGATGTGAACGGCGGGATGCTGATTCACTGATCGCAGCTTTCATCAAATCATCACTCAAGGAACCCAAATGACCGACAAGCTTTCCGCACTTGCCGACTGCGCCTACCGGATCCGCCGGTATGCGTTGCGGATGGGCGAAGTGCAAGGACAGGGTTACATCGGCCAGGCGCTCGGCATGGGCGAGATCCTGGCCGTTGCTTACGGGCATGCGCTCAACCTCAAGCCGGACGATCCCGAATGGGAAGGCCGCGACCGATTTCTGCTTTCGCACGGGCATTACGCGATCGCGTTTTACGCGGCGCTGATCGAGGCCGGCATCGTTCCCGAAGAGGAACTGGAGACCTACGGCGGCGACGACAGCCGACTGCCGATGTCCGGCATGGCGACCTACACGCCGGGCATGGAGATGTCGGGCGGTTCGCTCGGACAGGGCCTGCCGATCGCAGTCGGTATGGCGCTCGGTCTGCGCCAGAAGGGCAACCCGGCCTTTGTCTACAACTGCATGTCCGACGGTGAACTCGACGAAGGTTCGACCTGGGAAGCGGCGATGTCGGCGAGCCACTTCGAACTGTCGAACCTGATCACGCTGGTCGACGTCAACAACCAGCAGGCCGACGGTCAACTCGACCAAGGTGATGGCTTTCGAACCGCTGGTCGACAAGTGGGCCGCGTTCGGCTGGCACGTGCAGCGCGTCAACGGCAACGATCTGCCCGCGGTTCTCGCCGCGTTCGACAAGGCACGCAACCTCGCGCAGCCGCGGCCGCGCGTGATCCTGTTCGACACGAAGATGGGGCGCGGCGTGCCCTTCCTCGAGGCGCGCGAGAAGAACCACTTCATGCAGGTGGCCGCCGGCGGAGTGGCAGCACGCGATTGAACTGCTGGATGCCGCGCACGCGGCAAGGGGTTGAACCATGAGCACCGTTGCAAACAAGCCTCGACTCAAGACGTCGGCCATGATCGCCTCGATCGCCGGCGAGGGACAACGCACGCGCCCGGCTCCGTTCGGCAATGCGCTGGTGGCGCTGGCGCAACAGCGGCCGGAAATCGTCGGCATGAGCGCCGATCTGGCCAAGTACACCGACATGCACATCTTCGCGCAGGCGTTCCCCGAGCGCTTCTTCCAGATGGGCATGGCCGAGCAACTGCTGATGGGCGCCGCCGGCGGCATGGCGAAGGAAGGCTTCATCCCGTTCGCCACAACCTACGCGGTGTTCGCTTCGCGCCGCGCCTATGACTTCATCCACCAGGTGATCGCCGAGGAGAACCTCAACGTCAAGATCGCCTGCGCGCTGCCTGGCCTGACCACGGGATACGGTCCGAGTCACCAGGCCACCGAGGACGTCGCGTGCTTCCGTGGCATGCCGAACCTGACGATCATCGATCCGTGCGACGCCGTCGATGTCGAGCAGGCGGTGCCGGCGATGGCCGCGCACAACGGGCCGGTGTACATGCGCCTGCCCCGCGGCCAGGTGCCGGTGGTGCTCGACGAATACAACTACAAGTTCGAGCTCGGCAAGGCCAAGCTGCTGCGTGACGGCAAGGACGCGCTGATCATCTCGAGCGGCTTCATGACGATGCGTGCGCTCGAAACGGTCGAGAAGCTGCGTTCCGACAACGTCGACGTGGGCGTGCTGCACGTTCCGACGATCAAGCCGCTCGACGAGGAAACGATCGTGCGCGAAGCGTCGCGCAGCGGGCGGCTGGTGATCGTCGCCGAGAACCACTCGATCGTCGGCGGGCTGGGCGAAGCGATCGCAGGCGTGCTGCTGCGCGCGGGCGTCACGCCGCCCTTCCGCCAGATTGCGCTGCCGGACGCGTTCCTGGACGCCGGCGCACTGCCGACGCTGCACGACAAGTACGGCATTTCCACCGCCGCCATGACCCAATCCATCAAGGGCTGGCTTTGAACTGAACCCAGGTCGACGACGGCAACGAACTGTCGCGCATCTGTTACTTGAACTAGAGAATCAAAGGAGACTGACAATGAAACCGATTTCCGCACTGATAGCCAGCGCCATCATTGCGCTGGCCGGCGCCGCGCAGGCGCAGGCGCCGATGAAGCTGACACTCGGCCACAACGCCGCCGTCGGCAATCCCAAGCATGAAGGCTCGGTGAAGTTCGCCGAGCTGGTCAAACAGAAGAGCGGCGGCCGCATCGACGTACAGGTGGCGCCGGCAGCCCAGCTCGGCGACGACGTGCCGATTCTCACCTCGCTGAGAACGGGCTCCGTCGATTTCTCGGCCAACTCGCAAGGTGCGATCTCATCGGTTGTGCCTGAGTACGCGGCGTTCGGCATGCCGTTCCTGTTCCCGACACTGCCGCACGCCTGGAAGGTGCTCGACGGGCCGGTCGGCCAGGAACTGGCCAAGGCGTCGGAAGCGAAGGGCCTGTTGGTGCTCGGCTACTGGGACAACGGCATCCGCCACGTCTCGAACAGCAAGCGGCCGATCAACACGCCAGCAGACCTCAAGGGCATCAAGGTCCGCACGCCGCCCGATCCGACCACGATCGACATCATGGCCGCGCTCGGTGCGGATCCGCAGCAGATCAAGTTCTCGGAGCTCTATGTCGCGCTCCAGCAGGGCGTGGTCGACGCGCAGGAAAACCCGCTGATGAACATCTACTCCTCGAAGCTGTACGAGGTGCAGAAGTTCATCTCGCTGACCAGCCACAAGTACGAGATGACGCCGTTCGTGATGTCGCAAGCGCAGCTGGGACAAGATGAGCGAGGCCGACCGCAAGATCATCCGCGAGGCCGCCAACGAGGCCACGGCCTACAACCGCAAGCTCTCGCAGGAAGCCGACCAGAAGCTCGAAGGGGAGCTGAAGGCCAAGGGCATCCAGATCAACCGCCCCGACCTTGCACCCTTCGCCAAGGCCACCCAGCCCGTCGTCGACAAGTGGAGCGCCGGCCCGCAAGGCGACTTCGTGAAGAAGGTCGTCGCTGCCGCCCGCGCCGCGAACTGAGCTTCCGCGCCGCGCTCGCATTTGTGCTGGCGCGGCGCCCGAAGCCTGACGCAGTCCGGACTCCCCCTTCAATGGAGCACGCCATGTCCAACAAATTGCTCGCCATGGTCGACCGGCTCGACGCGATGATCTCCGCCGTCTGCCGTGTCGTGCTGTACGTGACCACCGTTGCGCTGTTCGCGATCCTGACCACCAACGTGTTTCTGCGCTACCTGGCCGGGACCAGCTTGCAGTCAGCCGGTGAGGCACCGGAACTGCTGTTTCCCGTGGATGGTGATGGCGGGTGTCGTGCTGGCGGCGCAGCACGGCGCCCATATCTCGATCGCGTGGTTCGTCGAGAAGCTGCCCGAGGGCGCGCGCCGGCCGGTGGCGATCGCCAACTGCGCGATCCTCGCGATCGCCTACGGCACCCTGGTGCACGCGACCGTGCAGCTGCTGCCGGTCGTTGCCGATGAACGCAGCCACGTGCTGGGTGTTCCGGCCTCGGTCACCTATTCGTGCCTGCTCGCCGGTTTCGTCGGCCTGATCCTGACAGCGGCTGGCAACGCGATCCGGCTCTGGCACGGCTCGAGACTGCCTCACGAAGTGACCATCGCCGCGGGCTGACCGCACAAAGGAACTCCGATGCTCTCCATTACCGCCTTCGTTGCCTTCCTTCTGCTCGCGATGCTCGGCCTGCCGATCGCGCATGCGCTGATCACCGGCGCGCTGGTCGGGCTGCTCCAGTCCGACCGTCTCACCGCCGAGCTGGTCGTCGAGCAGCTCGTCACGCAGACGCAGAGCTTTCCGCTGATTGCGATTCCGTTCTTCATGCTGACCGGCACGCTGATGGTCGGCGGCAAGCTGGGCCAACACCTGATCGACATGCTGACGACGATGATGGGCCGCTTCCATGGCGGTCCGGCGCAGGTCGGCGTGCTGTCGTCGACGATCTTCGGCGGCGTCTCCGGATCGGCCGTGGCCGATGCGTCGGCAATCGGGTCGCTGCTGATCCCGTGGCTGAAGAAGCTCGGCTATCCGTCGGCCGTTCGCCGCCGGCACGATCGCGGCCGCGGCGACCATCGACATCCTGATTCCGCCGTCGATCCCGATGATCATCTATGCGCTGGTCTCGAGCGCGTCGATCGGCGCGCTGTTCGTCGCCGGCATCCTGCCCGGCATCATCATGTGCGGCGGCTTCATGCTGGTCTGCTACATCCAGGGCCGGCGGCGCGGCTTTCCGCGCGATTCGACGCCGTTCAACTGGAAGCGCTTCCGCGGCGAGATGGTATTTGCCGGCCCGGCGCTTGCTGCTGCCGGTACTGATCATCATCTTCCTGCGCTTCGGCATCGCCACGCCGACCGAGGTCAGCGTGATGTCGACGCTCTACGCGCTGATCGTTTCGCTGACGCTGTACCGGGATCTCTCCATCCAGCGGCTGAAGCACTCGATCATCGAAGCCGGACTGGCCACCGCCGTCGTGATGCTGATCATCATGGCCTCGAGCGTGATCGGCTGGATCCTCACCTACGAACAGCTGCCGGCCGCGTTCGTGCAGTTCGTGCAGCAGACGCTGGGCGAGAAGTGGATGATCATCCTGGCGATGAACGTGCTCATGCTCGCGGTCGGCATGTTCATCGACCTGCCTGCTGCCGTACTGCTGCTGACGCCGATGTTCGTGCCGCTGGCCACCGCCATCGGCATGGACGCAGTCCAGCTCGGCATCATGATGATCATCAACCTGTCGATCGGGCTCTATCACCCGCCGGTGGGGACGACGCTGTTCATCACCAGCTCAATCGCCGGTGTGCGCATGGGCAAGGTCGTGCTCGAACTGATTCCCTTTTACATCGTCGCCATCGGCATCCTGATGCTGTTCGCCTTCGTGCCGGCGATGACGATCCGGATGTAGGTCAGCCCGATGAACACAAGTCAGTGAAGGAACCGGCGGCCGCGGCGGCCACCGGGTCGGTCTGATCGGCCTGGGCGCCATGGGGCGCGGCGTGGCGTCCAACCTGCTGGCCAAGGGCCACGCGGTGGTCGGACGCGATGTCAGCGCCGAGGCGCTGCAGTGGCTGGAGGCGCAGGGCGGGCGCGCAAGTCAAAGCGCCGCCGATCTTGCAGCCGCCTGCGCGGTCGTCGTGAGCTTCGTGGTCGACGATGCTCAGACCGAGCAGGTGCTGTTCGGACCGGACGGACTGGCTTCGCACATGCGGCACGGGTCCGTCTTCGTCGCCTGCAGCACGATGCCGCCGCGCTACGTGCGCGAGCTGGAGCAGCGCCTCGCCGCGCTCGGCATCGCGCTGATCGATGCGCCGGTGACCGGCGGCAAGGTCGGCGCGGCGCGCGGCACGCTGACGATCATGGGCAGCGGCGACCCGCAGGCGTTCGAGCGCGTTCGTCCGGTGCTGGCCGCCTTCGGCAAGCGCATCTATCACCTCGGTGATCGCGCCGGTGCCGGTGCGCAGATGAAGGTCATCAACCAGTTGATGTGCGGAGTGCACATCGTCGCCGCCGCCGAAGCGCTGGCGATGGCGAAGTCCAGCGGGTTGCCGCTCGACCAGACGCTGGAGATCCTGGGCAGCGGCGCCGCGAACTCGTGGATGCTGGGCGACCGTGGCCCGCGCATGGTGCGCGAGGCCTTCGACGACGTGACGTCCGCAGTGGACATCTTCGTCAAGGACATGGGTCTGGTGATCGACGCGGCGCGGCAGGCCCGTTTTGCGGCGCCGCTGGCACATACGGCGTTCCTCGCTTTCCTCGAGGCCAGCGCGCGCGGCCACGGGCGCCTCGACGACTCGGCGGTGATGCGCAATTACACGGACAACCGGGGTGCCGAGTACTGATGCGGCGTTCCAGGCGAGGAGACTGATGAACACGACGGCCGAAGCCATCATCGCGGATCCGCAGATCGTCGATCTGGAGCGGATGGCCCATGCGATCCGGTTCCTGTCGATCGACGCCATCGTGCGGGCCACCGAAGGTCACCAGGGCGTGCCGCTGGGAATGGCCGAGATCGCAACCGCGCTCTACAGCCGGCACCTGAAATTCGATCCTGCCGATCCGACCTGGCCGGACCGCGACCGTGTCGTGCTGTCCAATGGCCACGGTTCGATGCTGCTGTACTCGCTGCTGTACCTGACGGGCTATGAAGCGATCTCGATCGACCAGATCAAGAGCTTCCGCGAGCTCGGTTCGCGCTGCGAAGGTCATCCCGAGTACGCCCCGGAGCGCGGCATCGAGGTGACAACGGGCCCGCTGGGGCAGGGCATTGCCAACGCATTCGGCATGGCAGTCGCAGAGGCCTACCTGAGCGCGCGTTTCGGCACGGGCCTGGTCGATCACTACACGTACGCGTTCGTCGGAGATGGTTGCCTGCAGGAAGGCATCGGCCAGGAAATGATCTCGCTGGCTGGTCACCTGCGGCTGGGCAAACTGATCCTGTTCTGGGACGACAACCGCATCACCGACGACGGCAGCACGACGCTGTCGATCAGCGAGGACGTCGCCGCGCGCTTTCGCGTGGCCGATTGGCACGTCATCGAGGTCGACGGGCACGACATCGAGGCCGTGTCGGCCGCGATCGCGCAAGCGCGCAAGGACCCCCGTCCGTCGATGATCGCGTGCCGCACGGTGATCGGGCGCGGCATCGCACGCCTGCAGGGGCAGCGCGGCGGCCACAGCGGGCGGCTCTATCCGGAAGACGCTGCAGCGGCGCGACGCGATCTGGACTGGCCGTATCCGTCCTTCGAGATACCCGATGACGTTCTCGGTGCGTGGCGTGCCGCGGGCCGCCGCAGCGAATCCGAACACCTCGCGTGGAAAAAGCGCTCGGCCGCGCTCCCGGCTGGCGACCGCGCCGAGTTCGAGCGTGTGGTCCGCGGCGACCTCCCCGCCGGCTGGCGCGACGTCCTGCTCGAGTACAAGCGAAGTGCGGTGAATCAGAACAAGCCGCAGGGCGGGATCATGATCTCCGCGGAAATCAACGACCTGCTGACTGATGTGCTGCCCGAACGCATGGTTGGCTGTGCCGACCTCGAGGCGCCGACCAGCCACAAGCGCCGTCTTAAGGCGTTCACCGCAAGCGACCGCAGCGGCGCGTATGTCCACTGCGGCGTGCGCGAGCACGTGATGGGCGCGATGGCCAACGGCATGGCCGCACATGGCGGCGTCATCCCGCTCGCTGTCACCTACCTGCCGTTCGCCGACTACGAGCGTCCCGCGATGCGTATGGCAGCGCTGATGGGGCTGCCGGTGAAGTTCGTGTTCAGCCACGACTCGATCGGCGTCGGCAAAAATGGGCCGACCCATCAGCCGGTCGAGATCCTCGCGTCGCTGCGCGCGATGCCGAATATGCTGGTGATGCGACCGGCAGATGCCGTCGAAGCGGCCGAGTGCTGGGAGATCGCGCTCGGGCATCAAACGGGGCCGGTGAGCCTGGTGTTCGCGCGGCAGGAACTGCCGCTCGTTCGCAGCTCAAGCGGGCATGAAAACTTCTCACGCCGGGGCGCCTATGTGCTGGCCGAAGGCGAGGGCGCGCGGCGCGAAGTGACGCTGCTCGCCACCGGCTCCGAAGTCGCACTCGCCGTGCAGGCGCGCGCGCGCCTGCAGGCGGACGGCATCTCGACCGCAGTCGTGTCGATGCCATCCTGGGAGTTGTTCGAACTGCAGGATCCGTCCTATCGCGCGGCGACGCTGGGGAAGGGGTGCGTGCGGGTCGGAGTCGAAGCAGCGTTGCGATTCGGCTGGGATCGTTACCTCGGCGAGCAGGGCGCCTTTGTCGGTATGACCGGTTACGGCGCTTCGGGCCCGGCCAATGAGCTGTACGAGCACTTCGGCATCACGCCGGCCGCCATCGTTGCGGCGGCCACGCAATGCCTTCCTTTGGGCCGACCGGAATAGTTCGATGGCCAAAATCGTCTTCCTCGACCGCGCGACGCTTCCGCCCGAGATTGAACTGCGCCGACCTGATTGCGCCGACGAACTCGTCACGTTCGAGAAGACTGCGCCGGAAGAGGTGGCCGGACGCATCAGCGATGCCGACATCGTGATCGTCAACAAGGTCCCGATCCGCGGCGCGGCGATCGCAACCGCGCCCCGCTTGCGGTTGATCGCGGTCGCTGCAACCGGCTACGACAACGTCGACCTGGCTGCCTGCACTGCGCGAGGGATTGCCGTGTCGAACATCCGCAACTACGCGGTCAACACGGTACCGGAACATACGTTCGCGCTGATTTTCGCACTGCGCAGAAACATCTGCGCGTACCGCCAGTCGGTCGCGGAAGGCGCGTGGCAGAAGGCGGGACAGTTCTGCTACTTCGACTATCCGGTCAACGATATCGCCGGAGCCACGCTCGGCATCATCGGCGACGGCGCACTCGGCCAGTCGGTCGCCGCGATCGGCCGGGCGCTCGGAATGCGCGTGCTGTTCTCCTCGTACAAAGGCGTGGCCGGCATGGGACCGCTGTACACGCCGTTCGAGGATGTGCTGCGGCTGAGCGACGTCATCACGCTGCATTGTCCGTTGCTGCCGTCGACGCGACACATGATCGCCGCGCCGGAGTTCACTCAAATGCAACGGCGGCCGCTGCTGATCAACACAGCCCGTGGCGGACTTGTCGACGAGCACGCGCTGGTCGATGCGCTGAAGCAGGGCCGGATTTCAGGTGCCGGTTTTGACGTCGTGACGACCGAGCCGCCGCCGCAGGATCACCCGTTCATGCGGCTGCTCGAGCTGCCGAACTTCATTCTGACGCCGCACGTGGCGTGGTCGAGCCGCGAAGCGATTCAGGCACTGGCCGACCAGCTGACAGAAAACATCGAGCTATTCTGGCGCGGCACCCCGCGCAACCTGGTTGGCGTGTGAGCGCGCATGGTCGACTCGTGGCGAGCAATTCGCCAGCGAGGTTGCGTAATGGAATTCGCTCACTGACGAAGCTTCGCCGCCACCCGTTCCGACATGTCTGAGCGCGCAGACTTGGACGACAGGCGACTGGCTGCAGCGAACAGCAGCGCCAGCATTGCGGCAAGCCCCAGCGCCACATGTACACCGGTCACGCCGCGCGCGCCTGAGTGCTCGACGACCAGTCCGAACGCCAATGTCAGGACGGCATAGCCCGCCGCTGCGGTCAACGGTGATGCATTGCGCTGGCCCCGGCGGGCCGGCGCCCAAAGCTGACCGCCCCAGGCCAGGCCCCAGGCGGCGCCGTGCGCTATGACTAGGCCCAGCAAATCAAACGGCGTCACCGCCCACGCTGCGAACGCCGCGCCCGACACCAGCAGGATCGCGCACACCATCGACAGCGTGCGCAGCGACCAGCGCGCGATGGATTGCCGGAGCAGCAGCGCCGGGCCGAACATCGCCGCCAGATGCAGCAGCACCATCGCCTGCGGCGCGATGGACTGCGCACGGCACCAGGCCGCCATCAGCGGCAACGCAGCCATCATCGGCAACATCGCGAGGCTCGCGAGCAGGACCGGCCATTGCAGCGGATCGCGCCACGCGCCGGCTGGCCAAGCGGGCAGCGAACAATCGAACAGACCTGCGCGGCAACCTGACGCGCGGGGACGGTCCTCGATCCGCCGCTGCAAGATCACAAGGACCAAGGTCGTCGCGCAGACGAATGCTGCAAGCCGCACTGAAAGCCCAGACAAATCGGCCAGATCACCCAGCAGCAGGCCCGCGCAAAGTGCGCCGAGGCTTGCGGCGCCGATCGGCGGTGCGGGCGCTGCGGACTGCGACAACCGCAGCGTGCGCACCACTCCCGAGGCAAGGGCGGTCAACGCAGCCCACGCAAGCAGGGCCACGAGCAGTGCAGGCAATCCCTGGCCTCGACCCGTCTCCAGCAGGCCGACGCCAGTGATCGTGGCAGCTATGCACAGCGCCAAGACGCGTACCCACGGAGCGCATGCCGCCGCGCGTGCTGACGGCGGCGGCCGCGCCGAGCGCCAGCAGCCACAGCGCAACGAGCACAAGGCCAACTCCAACACCGTTGCCCACCGCGGAGGCGAATTGCAGCGCCAGACTGCCGATGCCGATCCAGCCCGCGATCAACAGTCCCCACGCACAGGCGCGCGCCAGCGTCAGGCGCAGCAGTCCCGCGCGGGCGGCGTCGATCATCCGACTGCCTCGCGAGCAATGTTGGCGGGCCACTGGAGCGTGTGGCCGGTGCTGGCAGCAAAGCGCTCCAGGTCCTCTGGCGTGTCGATATCGATGCGGTAGCGTCGGTTGTCAGTATCGAACCAGTGCACGCGCTCGGGATGCGCGAGGCGCCACTTGCGGCAAGCGAGGTCGGCACTGCCGGCGAGCCATTCCTCGCGTAACGCGGCGTCGAAGATGACCGGGTTGCCGGGCAGTCGCTCACCATCTTCGCTCGCCACGCGTGGCACCACCATCGAAGCATCACCGCGCTTCTTGAACGCGCCGATCAACACCGTAATGTCCTGCTCGTTGATCAGCGGCTGGTCGGCGAGCGCGACCATCACGGCATCGAGTTTCGGCGACAACGCCTGCAGCCCGATGCGGACCGATGAGGGCTGACCGTCATCGGGCGCCGCGTTGTGCGCAAGCGTGATCGGGAACTGGCGCACGGCGGCTTCGATCGCCTCGGCGTGATGACCGGTCACGACCACCACTTCATCGACGCCGGCTCCGGAGAGCGCGACCAGCTGGCGCAGGATGAGCGGCACGCCTCCCAGTTCGAGCAGCGCTTTCGGACGTCCGCCAAGGCGCGATCCGGCGCCGGCCGCCAGAACGACGGCACCGACCGTCATGCGGCTGTAAAGGCCGTTGGCTTTCAGCAGGCAACCCATGCCCGATCTCCTCCGCCGATGATCCGTCCTGCGCTCAACGCAGCGCCTCGATGAGCTTAGGCAACACCGCGCGGATACTGTTCAAGTCCGCCCCGGGTGCGAGCAGGTCCAGATGCGGCATCGCGGCCTGCATGCCCTGGCAGATCGGTGCGTAGCCGGGACGATTGCACAGCGGGTTCAGCCAGACGATACGCCGCGCGCGGCGCCTCAACTGGACGAGGGCGTCGGACAAGTGCGTCGGATCACCGGTGTCATATCCGTCGCTCAGGATGACGATGGCCGTACGTGAGTGCACGACGCGCGGCGCGTGCTCGCGATTGAACTGGGACAAGCTTTCACCGATGCGCGTGCCACCAGCCCAGCCCTGCGCGATCAGGTGCAGTCGCTCCTGCGCCCGCCATGGGTCCGGATCATGCAGCGCTTCCGACACCGCGGTGATGCGTGTGTGAAAGATAAAGGTTCGGATGTCGGCCAGTTCGGCGCTCAACGCGCGTGCGAGCCGCAGGTAGAAGAAGCTATAGAGCGCCATCGATCGGCTGACGTCGATCAGCAGCACCAGGCGCGGCCGCACGCGCCGACGGTCGCGCCACGCTAGGTGAAATGGTGTGCCGCCGCTTGCCACGCTGCGCCGGATCGTCGCTGGCAGATCGAGTCGGCGGCCGTGGCGCACCCGTGCCTCTCGGCGCAGCCGGATGTGCCTCAGTTGCCGGGCGAAGCGCCGCATCAGCGCTTCGATATCGAGCGCATGCTCGCGTTCGGTGAGCGCGCGGAAGTCGGTTGAGCTCAACATCTCCTGGCGGCTGGCCGCGTGGCGTGGGCGCACCTCGTCGCGCTCGTCGGTGGCGTCGCTCTCCTGCGAGCCGTGCGGCTGGTCGCCGCTCGGAACCACGCCATCGGCCTCGCGCCGTTCGGGGCGCTGCCACTTATTAGCTGGCAGGAACCACGCGTCGAACAGTTCGTCGAAGCGCGACCATTCATCAGCGCGACCGCACAGCAGCGCCTGCAGGCTCCAGCGCAGCGCATCCGGTTCGAGCACGCCAACCCGTTGCGCGGTGCGGAGCGCAGGCACACCGTCGGCGCCGCCCACCGAAAAACCGTTGGCGCGCAGAAAGCCGGGGAAGCCTGCCAGCCGTGCGGCGGCCTGGGTTTCCAGCGTCGGAGCGAGCGAGGTCAACATGCGGCCGCCAGCCGCGCGACGACCTCGCGCGGAAACGCCGCACGGTCGTCGCGTGTCTTGATCAACGCGCTGAGCGTTTCCATGATGCGCTCACTGCCGTCGATATCGATCACCGAAATGCCCAGCCGCAGCAGTGCCGCGGTCCAGTCCAGGGTTTCGGCGATCCCTGGCTTCTTCTGCAGTTCCATGCGGCGCACGCTCTGCACGAAGGCGACGATCTGCTGCGCCAGTTCGGCGGCCACCCCGGGGGCCTTCTTGCGCACGATCGCGAGTTCCTTCTCGAAGTCGGGGTAGTCGATGTACTGGTACAGACACCGCCGCCGCAGCGCGTCTGACAACTCGCGTGTGCCGTTCGAAGTGATCACCACCATCGGCCGGCTGGTGGCAACCACGGTGCCTAGTTCCGGGATCGAAAGCTGGAAGTCCGAAAGCAACTCGAGCAGGTAGGCCTCGAAGGCTTCGTCGGCCCGGTCGACCTCATCGATCAGCAGGACCGGCGGCTGGTCACAGGTGATGGCTTCGAGCAGCGGACGCTTCAGCAGGTAGCGCTCGGAGAAGATGTCCTGCTCTTTCTGCGCGATGCCACGCTCGTCGTGCTCGAGCAGCTTGATCGCCAGCAACTGGCGCTGATAGTTCCACTCGTACATCGCGGCGTGGGCGTCCAGGCCTTCATAGCATTGCAGCCGGATCAATCGCGCGTGACGAACCGTGGCGAGGACCTTGGCCACCTCGGTCTTGCCGACACCGGCGTCGCCCTCGAGCAGCAACGGCCGTCCGAGATCCTGCATCAGCAGGAGCGCGGCCACGAGCCTCGGCTCTGCGATGTAGCCAGCGCGCGCCAGATCCTGCTGCATCGCAGTCAGTTCCAGCATGCGCTCGGCACTCATGTTCTCTTCGCTCCGAACAACGAGCGCAGCCTGTCTCTGATCACTGCCCAGATCAGCGCTAGTGCGTTCAACTGCTTCGGCTGTGACGCAACGGTTGGCACGGCTGGGGCGCTCGCCTGCATCGCCGGCAGTGCCGACTCGCTAGCCTGAGCTTGCTTCGCCTGCACCTGGGCAGCAAAGTTGGATGCAAACTGCTTGAGCAACTGATCGGCGACCGAATCGATCATTCGTCCACCAAAGGCGGCCGCCTTGCCGCTCATCGACACTTCACTCGCGCCGATCAAATTGCACGAAGCAGCGTCGATCGCCTCCACCCGCGCCGTCAGGTCCATCGAGGCCCCTGAGCTACCGGTGCTGTCGGTTCCCTTGCCGACAATGCGCAAGGTCCCGCTGGCTGCTTCTAGCGACACGACTTCGACATCGCCCCGGAACGACATGCTCGCCGGGCCGAACTTCACGGCGACCGTTCCCTTGTAGAGGCGGTCGTTGATGCGCTCGGTGATCTTTGCTCCGGGCATGCACCCCGCCACGCCCTCGATGTCCTGCAGCAGAGCCCACGCGGCGTCCGCCGACGCAGGCACGGCGAAAGTCCTCTGAAGCGCGACCTTCACGTCGGCCCTGAGTCGCGCGCCTGCCCGCCTCGGTTCATCGCTTGTTGATTCCCAGCGCGTTGCACTGCTGCCAGACCCGGTACGCGCTGTGCGGCATGTCCATGTGCGTCAAGCCCAGATGGGCGAAGGCGTCGATCACGGCGTTGCTGAAGCACGGAATGCCGCCGACGTGCGGCGACTCAGCGACGCCCTTGGCGCCGATGGGGTGGTGCGGACACGGCGTCACCGTGTGGTCGGTTTCCCAGCGCGGCGTTTCCATCGCGGTCGGCAGGAAGTAGTCCATCAGGCTGTTGCCCAGGTGATTGCCGTTCTCGTCGAACGGGATCTGCTGCCCCATCGCCACCGCGAAGGCTTCGGTCAGTCCGCCATGGATCTGGCCTTCGATGACCATCGGGTTGATCCGTGTGCCGCAGTCGTCGAGCGCGTAAAAGCGCCGCACCTTGACCTCGCCGGTGAACTTGTCGACATCGACCACGCACAGGTAGGCGCCGAACGGGAAGGTCATGTTGGGCGGGTCGTAATACGCGACGGCGTTCAGGCCTTGCTCCATGCCAGCCGGAATGTTGCTGGTGTGCGCGACCATGCAGATCTCCTTCATGGTCTTGCTCTGGGTCGGGTTGCCCTTGACCTTGAAGCGGTCGATCTCCCATTCCAGATCACCTTCGGCCACCTCGAGCAGGTGGGCAGCGATCTTCTTCGCCTTGTCCTTGATCTTGCGCGCGGCCTGCGCGGTGGCTGCGCCGGAAACCGGTGTCGAGCGCGAACCCCATGTGCCGGCACCATAGGGCGCCTTGTCGGTGTCGCCTTCCTCGACGACGATGTCGCTCGCCGGCAGGCCCAATTCGGTGGCGATGATCTGCGCGTAGGTGGTCGCGTGACCCTGGCCCTGCGTCATCGTCCCCAGGCGCGCGATCACGCCGCCGGTCGGATGCACGCGGATCTCGCAGCTGTCGAAAAGACCAATCCCCAGGATGTCGCACACCTTGGTCGGCCCGGCGCCGACGATCTCGGTGAAAGTCGAGATGCCGATGCCCATCAGAGTCTCGCTCTTAGGGTCTGCGCGCTTGGCGGCCTGTTCGCGCCGCAGGCCGTCGTAGTCGACGGTCTTCAGCACCTTGTCCAGTGCCGCGTGATAGTTGCCGCTGTCGAGCGTCCAGCCGAACGAGGTGGTGTAGGGGAACTGCTCGGCCTTGACGAAATTGCGCCGCCTGATCTCGGCCTTGTCGACACCGACCTTCAGCGCAAGCACGTCCATCATGCGTTCGATCAGGTAGATCGCCTCGGTTACCCGCAGCGAGCAGCGGTAGGCGACGCCTCCCGGCGCTTTGTTGGTGTAGACCGCATCGACCCGCGCATACGCGTTCGGGATCGCATAGCTGCCGGTGCAGATCGAGAACAGGCCTGCCGGCAGCTTAGTCGCCGACACGTGCGAATTGAACGCGCCGTGGTCAGCCAGTGCCGTGAAGCGCAGGCCCTTGATGCGGCCGTCCTTGTCGGCCGCCAGTTCACCGACGCCGTGGTAGTCGCGCGCAAAGCCGGTGGTCGAGATGTTGTCGATGCGCGATTCGATCCACTTGATCGGCACGCCGGTGACGATCGACGCGACGATGGCGACAACGTAGCCGGGATACACCGGCACTTTGTTGCCGAAGCCGCCACCGATGTCACCGCCGACCACGCGGATCTTGCTTTCTGCGATGCCCGACAGCATGGCCAGCACGGTGCGCACGATGTGCGGCGCCTGAGTCGTCATGTAGACGGTGAGGTAGCCAGTCGCCTTATTGAACGAGGCGACGCAGCCGCAAGTCTCGAGCGGGCAGGGATGCACGCGCGGGTTCAGGATCTCCTCGCGCACCGTGATGTCGGCGCTCTTAAAAGCGGCATCGGCCGCCGCCTTGTCGCCGGCTTCCCAGGTGAAGATGTGATTCGGATGGGTGCGCGGGCCGTGGCCGACTTCTTTCTTGTCGGCGATATCCTCGCGGATGATCGGCGCGTTCTTGTCCATCGCCTTCTTCGGGTCAACGATGGCGGGCAGCTCTTCGTAGTCGACTTCGACCAGCGCGGCGCCGTCGGCGGCGGCATAGCGGTCGCTGGCCAGCACCATCGCAACTTCCTGCATTTGGAAGCAGACTTTCTTGTCGGCGAGAACGGCCTGCACGTCGCCGCCGAGCGTGGGCATCCAGTGCAGATTAACCGGCTTCAGGTCATCGGCCGTCAGCACCGCCACCACGCCCGGCCAAGCCAGGGCGTTGCTCTTGTCGATGGACTTGATGCGCGCGTGCGCATAGGGGCTGCGCACGATGGCGCCGAACAGCATCCCCGGTAACTTAATGTCGTCGATGTAGCTGCCCTGGCCGCGAATGAAACGAGCATCCTCCTTGCGCAGCAACGAGGTGCCCATGCCCTGGAGCTTCTGTTCGCGTTCCTGGAGTTCGGACTGGTCGCCCATGAGTGTCTCCGGTCGATGCTGTGTAAGTGCTTCGTGCGAGCGCGATGCGAACAGCTAAGTCGCGACGCTGGGCGCGGCCGCCAGTTTGCGGGCGGCGGACTGCACGGCCTTGACGATGTTCTGATAGCCGGTGCAGCGGCACAGGTTGCCGGAAATCCCGTAGCGGATCTCCTGCTCGGAGGGATTGGGGTTCTCCTTAAGCAGACGGTAGGCGCGCGTCAGCATGCCCGGCGTGCAGTAACCGCACTGCAGGCCATGCTCCTCGTGAAACGCCTGTTGCAGCGCGTGCAGCACGCCACCTTGCTCGAGGCCCTCGACGGTCAGCATCTCGGAGCCGTCGCACTGCACGGTCAGCACGGTGCAGGCCTTGATGGACATGCCGTCGACGTCGACAGTGCAAGCGCCGCAGTGCGAGGTCTCGCACCCGATGTGCGGGCCGGTGTGCGCGAGCTTCTCGCGCAGCGTGTGGATCAGCAGCTCGCGCGACTCGACCGCGACTTCGACACCCTTGCCGTTGAGCGTGAAGGACACCTTGTGCGTGTTCGCCATGTCTTGACTCCCGCCTTCTTCTTGATCAGGACTTGCTTGCGCGTGCGTGTGCAGCCTGCAGGGCACGCCGCGTCATCTCGCCGCACATCGCGGTCTTGTAGACCGCGTCACCACGCTGATCAGGCGTCGGCTCGCAGATGCTCATCGCCAGCCGCGCAGCTTCGTTCAGGCTCGTCTCGTCGATTGCCTTGCCGACCAAGGCGGCTTCGGCCGCACGTGCCTTCAGCGGGGTCGGACCGACATTGGTCAAACCGATGCCGACTTTGACGACGCTCCCGCCATGCATCTGAAGCAGGACGGCAGTGGCGGCAGTCGCGAAGTCGCCGGTCTTGCGCTTGAGTTTCTGGTACGACCAGCCGCTGCCCGCCGTAGGGATCGGCACGCGAATCTGGGTGAGGATCTCGCCGGGCTCGGCCAGCGTCGAATACAGGCCGAAGAAGAAGCCGTCGGCCTTGACAACGCGCGCGCCACCGGGCCCCGCGAGGACGAAGGAGGCATCCAGCGCCAGCATCAGCGCCGGGTGGTCATTGCCGGGATCGCCGTGCGAGATGTCACCGCCGATCGTGCCCTTGTAACGCACCTGCGGATCGCCGATCAATCCTGCGCCCTCGACCAATAGCGGCGCCTTGTCGGCGAGCAGCTTGGAGCGGAGCAGTTCGTTCTCGGTGGTCATCGCGCCAATATGGATTTCATTGCCCTGCTGCGTGATGCCCCGCAGTTCCGGGATCCGGCCAAGGTCGATCAGTGCACTCGGCTGCGCGAATCGCAGCTTCATCATCGGCAGCAGGCTATGCCCACCAGCCAGCAGCTTGGCGTCGGGCCCGAGAGACCCCAGCAGCTTGATGGCGTCGCCAACCGAGCGGGGCGCGTGGTAGTCGAAACCGGCTGAAATCATGTTGGTTATCTCCTTTCCCTGCTACCGACGGACCCGGGCGGACGACATTAAGCACTCTGGTCGGCGAGAGCAACGGAGCGCTGCAGCATGTCGGAGTCATCAAGGGCATCCCGATTGCTCGTCCCGGTGGTCAGTTCGGCGCGCGGGAGAAGCCATGAACCTGATCAAGGCCAAATTGAACCTGAAGCGAGCCCCCATGAATACCCATGACGTCCGACAGCCCCCGGTCCGGGCGGTAGACGAGACGCCGCGAAGCGACGCGCCCGCCGCTTACGAGGACGAAAAGGAGGACCGGGCGCGGCGCGTTTTGTATGACCTGCTGACTTCAGAGCACTGAGAGCGGGGGCTGGCATTTGTGCGGTTCAGGCAAACGCCAGGACCGCCACAATGAACGCGACCGCCAACGCGGCCGGAAATGCAATCGCCAGCGCCAGCGCGGTAGCGGGTGCCCGCCCGAGCAAGGTCAACGCGAGCGCAGGCGCACCTGTAACGAGAAACAGGGCGGTCACCAGAAGGCCGGCAGCCTCGTCCAGACCCTTGGTTGCTGCATCCGATCCGGACAAGAAGGTTGCGAGAGCGACGAAGGCCCATGCTGCGAAGTCGATCGCGGCAACGATGAACGTCGCCTTGCGAAGGTTCATGCGCGTCATTGCAGTCCGGCCGTATCAAGTGGATACAGATCCCGTTCTTGACCTGCGCGACAGACAGTGATGATCTAACACTAGACGCAGAACACAGGAAATCTACGGGAGCCCACAGCGTGAAGGCAATCAACCTCGCCGAGAAACTTGCGATGTTCAATGGCTACTGGCAGCCAAGGACCATCGGCCAGTTCAACGGACACGATCTGATGGTGGTCAAAGTCAAAGGCGAGTTCGTTTGGCACAAGCATGACGACACGGATGATTTCTTTCTTGTGCTCGAGGGGCGGGTGACGATCCGCATGCGAGAAGGAAGCGTTACCCTGGGTCCGGGCGAACTCTTTGTTGTGCCGAAAGGCCTGGAGCACTGTCCCGTCGCAGAGGAAGAAGCGCACATCCTTCTGATCGAGCCAACCGGGACGCCGAACACCGGTATCGCTCAGTCAGCAGCCCCTCGACGCGTGACCTAGCTCCCACGGCTCGGGCCAATTGCCGCCGTCCGCGGGTTGAAGTGAGAATCGCCGTCAAGCGGACATTCGGTCGTCCGCACTAGCTGCGCCGTTCGTCCTTGCGACTAGACCTTGAGGAACGTGCGAGCGACCTGCAACACCACGAATCCGAAGGTTGCCCCGATGGCCGCCAGGCTGGCACGCATCGAAAGCAAATCGTGAAACGCAAGGAACCGGCGTTCTCTCCTCCGCCGGCGCTTCTCTCCGCCGCTCGCACTCATAGCACCCCTCGCCACTCCCCGTCGATGGCCAATCCTGCTCACCAGGAATGGCCGGAAGTGTCGTGGAGTGACCGAGCAAGAACCAAGCCAAGTGCTTAACCAAAGAAGAAACAAGGATTTGCTCGTGCCCTCGCTCGACCCCGCGGGGACAAATGTAAAGCGGTCCGACAGCGATGTGTTTGCCACCCGACCGTTCGTCTGCCGGACTATCGGTTCAGCCTGTCGTACGCATTGCGCAGGGGCTCCGACGAAACCTTGATCACGCCCTCGAGCGGTCGGTCCATCTCCAGCACGAGGAAGACCGCGCTCCCCACAGACATCGCGCAGAACAGCAGCACCGTGACGACGGTGGCATTGCGCGGAGCGAAGAGGCCGAAGCTCGCAAAGATCGTCGCCAACCAGAGAACAAGTATTGCGAGGAAGACGGCAGGAATCGACGTGGAATCATCCGCGACTTGCAACCAGCGCGTGGCCAACAGCGACTCGCTGATGTCACCCGCCCGCGCCTGCAGTCGCCGCTGTTCATCATCGCGCGGCATCAGCTTGCGGATTTCGGCGACCAAGCCTTCCATCGAGGCCGGCGATTCCGCCGGGTCCAGCTGGGGTAGTTGACCGTGCTCCCGCGGCCAGATCTGTTCGATCTTCCGACCTACGGAGCTTTTCATCGCAGCGCGGATCTCCTTGGTCTCGGGGCCGTAGCGCGCGAGGACGCGATCGAGCGTCAGGATGTCGACGGCAGCGTGCTTGACTGCGGCATCTACCGCGTCGAACGAATTCTTGGCGGAGGCAGTCACCAGCCCCAGCACCAGCGCCGTCATCGTGGCAACCAGCCCGACGCCCAGCTTCACAGTGTCTTTGGTGGCGTCGGTGACGTGAGCGGGAGGCAGTCGACCGCGCAACCAGAGACCAAGCAATGCGCCGCCGAAGGTGAAGATAAAGACGACGCCGCCGATCAGCGTGGGATTCATGTCGATAGTGCGACAGTGATGGACAAAGCTTTGCGGTCTCTGTATTCGACCCGGTAGTTGCGATCCTTCTTCGCGTCCTTCGAAAGGAAGTTCGCGACACGCTGCACCTTGTTTGTGAACCAGATCGTGTAGGTATCCGCTCCCCGCGCCCGGGTCAGCATCTTGAGCATGTCTACGTCCGGGTTGTGGTATTTCCCGTCCGCCGAGATCACATAGTGATCCGCCGTGACTTGCTCGAAGAACTTTTGCTCCACGTTTCGCTCGCTGCCGTGGTGCGGAACCTTCAACAGGTCAACGTGCAGCGAACTCCCCTTCAGCAGCTTGGCCGCCCGTAGTGCGGCCAAGATGTCATCGCCGCGTGCATCGCCCGTGAGCAACATGCGTTTCTTCCCGAAAGTGGCGAGGACAACAATGCTCGACAGGTTGTAGACCGATCCGTCGACGTAGGCGGCAAGATCCGCCGGGCTGACTTTCTTGGCTTTGGTCTTCTTCGTCCCCAGCGCCTTGGCGTCATCCCGAAGCCGGACGCCCTGCCGAACGCTCGCCAGATCAGCAAGCACGTCGTCGTCCAAGCGGAGGCCTCGCGGAACGATTCCATCCCCCAGCGATGCCAGCGATACACCTGAGGCGAGCTCAGCGGGCTTCACCACCCCCGTCGCAGCAAAACCCTCCTTGAAAGTATTCACCCAGAGAGTGGCGATGTCGTAAGGCGGGGCGTCGCCCTTTTCGCGAGCCTTTCGCAGGTCCGCGAACATGTCCAGCACACCGCTGATGTGATCTGCGTCCAAGTGGCTCACCATCACCATGCGAAGCGAAACCGGGACGCCGCCGGCCAACTCTTGAAGCCGCGGCCGCACGCTCAGTCGATAGACGCCTGCAGGGCCTGCGTCGATCAGGATCAAGCGGTGGGTCTTCCCCTTGCCGTAGTGGAGTAACAGCGCATCGCCGTGCTTCGCTGAAAGTGCTTCGAGCTTGAACACGAGGGACGCTCAGACCGACTGGATTGCGCGGAGGACGTCGACAAGCCCGGCCCCCTGGAAATATCGTTCACGTCCCAGATCCGTGGCCGTGCTGCATAAGATCTCCTTCACGCGCTGAGGACTGCCCAGCAGTTCCCGGTGGCGCGCCAGTAGCAAGGCGGCCGCGCCGCTCACGTGGGGCGCAGCCATGCTGGTGCCGTCCTTCGTTCCAGAACCGTGGGGAACAGGTGCAGTGATCTTCTCGCCCGGAGCGACGAGGTCAGGCTTGCTGCGGCCATCTCCCGTGGGGCCGCGGCTGGAGAAGTAGCTCACGCCGTAGGTATGGGGCTGATGCCGATGGGTTGCACCGACCGTGATGACCTCTTCGGTGTTGCCCGGATCGGAGATGCTGATGCTCCGATACCCTTCACTTCGCCCCCCTGATGCCAAGCTGAATTCCGCGCGCCCCTCATTGCCTGCGGCTGCCACGACCACGACGCCGGAGTTCACAAGGCGTGTGCTCTCGCTGCAGACAGGGGTTCGGCCACAGGCGAAATTGGTGACATCGTGGCGGATCGCAAGCGACAGGTTGGCGCCGTGGACCACCGGCTGGTCACCTTGTTGGTTCAACCACCGGATGAATTGCAGCGCGCCCATGATCGCGAATTCGTCGCTGGTCGCGTCGCCGCTAAAGATGCGGAAATCGAAAAGCTCGATATCCGGGCAGACGCCAACCAGGTCTTCGTCCCCCGGGTGCAGCGGATCGTCATCGCGAAAGTCGCTACGTCGCCAATCGGAGGCCAGGATCCCGGAGACGTGGGTCCCCTGGTCGTGAACGGGCGCGACGTATCCGGTGCCGTGCTGAACCTCCAGCAGTGGCACGAGGAGGCCCCACTCGATCGCCCGACCGTCGAGCAAAAGGGCGCGCAGCCGCTTAGCGGCCGTGGCGACGTCCGGCGGCGGCGCAGCCGCGCGCGCGCCGCGACGCCGACTGCGCGTTGGTGCGACGAGCTGATCGCGAACCCTTTGCAGATAGCTCGCTTCCGATCTCATCGGGTTCAGCAGCGCTCTGATGCGGGTGAAGTCGAACGTGCGCCGGACCCGGGAGTACGCGGATGCGTCTTGGCCTCGCGGGATGGGGGCCAGCTTGCCCCGTTTGTCCCGAACGCGGAATGCCGGGTGGCGTGCGTCGACCCCGCTGTCCACGATTGCCCAGCAGACCCGGTTGCAGCGGATATTGAACAGGCGGATAGCGGCATCTGCCTTGATCGCGGAGACCGAACGGTCGATGGCCAAAGTTGCCGGCCGATTCAGACTCACCAGGAAAACGAGCGGCGTCGGGCTTACCTCGGAAGGCAGAAGATCGACGAAAGCGCGAACCTGGGCTTCGAAGTTCCATGCAATGGCGCGGAAGGTTTTCAGTCGCTCTTCGGCAGTCTCGTCGGTCGAATTGGTTCGTAACCCCAGCGCGATTGTTCCGCCCACCCTGATGAACCACAAAAAGCCCGGCGTGAAGTCGTGCCTTGTTGACGACGAAGTCCGGGTGCGCGATCGGCCGGGGGGCGGCTGAAGCACTTGCTCATTCGTGAGCTGACGCCATGAGAGATCCTCCAGCGCGCGTACGAGTGCACGGACCAGCGTCGGTTTCCTAAGTGCGTCCGGCGTAAGCCTGCGCTTGCCCAACAACGCGTGCTGCTTCCACCACGGGCTCAGCACCAAGGTGACCTTGATCAGCTGAGCGAACGCAAGGCGCACCGCCACGATTGCCTCGTTGTGTGCAATGTCGTGGGCAGATTCCTCGTCCTGCCGGTCTCGTTGAATCACCGCCCGGATGGCCTTGACGATCTTTCCTGGCGGCGCGTCGCGATAGGGAGTGATCAGGAGATCCTTGACATCACCCTCCTTGGCGGCTTCGGCGTATGCCAACCAGACATCAGGGAGCACAGGTGAGTCCTGGGTAAACCGGCGAGGCGCCTCGCCGGAGAAGATCAACTCTTCAAGCCATGCACGTTCAATCCGCATGGTGCCTCCCTGTTGGCGGATGACAGTCACGCGATCCGAGCCCCGCGCTTCAGAGTCACCGCCTTCAAATCTTATAGTGACGCCCTAGCACGAGGTGGAATTGTTCCTCGTCAGCTGGACTCTTGACGCGATGCGCCTTTGATCGAGGGCACCCGGCGATTGCAGTCCTCGAGGCCGAGGATCAGACTTGCCTGCAAACCGCCTTTCCGGATCAACAGCCGGGCGGTTCTCGTTACTTGGCAGAGTTTTTCCAGAGTTCCTATCGGAGGCAGCAATGACCGACGAAAAGCTGAACGAGTTGGAAGCAGCGTGCAGCGTCGAGGCGGACAAGGACGGGAAGGTCAAGCTTCATCCCGGCGATGTGTTGGAACTGGTCAACGAGCTGCGCGAGCTACGGATGCACGCCGCGGATCTGAGCGCGCACGAAGGAGCTATCGCGAAGCTGCACAAGATCCTAGCCAATCTGAGCACCTACGGGGAGCGTTCGCCAGACGTCGCACCGAACGTCAGTGGCCATATCCCGGTTCAGGATCCGGGCCGCTGAAGGGTCATGATGCACGTAGCAAGCAGAAAGACGAGCCGAACTTCGGTGTCCTGCCTGCTGGCCAGCCGGTGTTCCGAACGCGCACCACGTACTGAATGAATCCACCGAGCCTTGCTCATATCTGATAGTGGGAACACGCCTGACACGCGCAAGGAAGCCAGGCCGATACCTGACGCGGTGGGCTAACGCCGAATTTGGCGGACCGGTCGATGCCCAGCTTCTGGCCTGAGATCCCCTATCCGCCATGGGCGCAGACCTGCAGCGCGCTTCAGCTGTGGACGCAGATTGTCGGAAAGTACCGACTGGCCCGCACGCCGTGGCTGAATCACAGCTGGCATGCCACGCTGTATGTCGACGCTGACGGGCTCACCACTGGCTTGGTGCCCGACGAGACGCAAGCGGTCACCGTCCGACTTGACTTGCGAGCGCATCGGTTGGTTGTGCGCGCCTCATCCGGCGCCACGTCCGAGTTCGCACTGGAGCCAATGTCGGTTGCAAGCTTCCATCGCCGTTTCTTGCACGCTATCCGCGCCGTTGGTGGCACCGCTGAGTTTCACGGCCGCCCGAACGAGATGCCCGAAGCGATACCGTTCGCCGAAGATGATCGGCCACGGCCGTACGATCGAACTGCAGTCGAGCGCTTTCATCAAGCGCTAGTCAACATTGCAGGTGTCTTTGGTCGATTTCGAAGCGGCTTTATTGGCAAGAGCAGTCCGGTCCATCTCTTTTGGGGCGCCTTTGATCTGGCGGTCACGCGGTTCTCCGGCCGGGTCGCTCCATTGCATCCCGGCGGCATCGCCAATCTTCCGGACGCCGTGACCCGCGAGGCATACAGTCACGAGGTCTCATCCGCGGGTTTCTGGCCGGGCGGCCAAGGAATCGACTACCCGGCGTTTTATTCCTATGCGTATCCAACGCCGGCCGGCTTTGACAGCGCGCGGATCGAGCCGTCCAGCGCGTTCTTTCACCGGTCGCTGGGTGAGTTCATTCTGAAGTACGACGACGTGCGTGCGGCTGACCACCCGGAAGCGGCTCTGATGAGCTTTCTCGACACAACCTATCGCGCCGCGGCTGAATACGGTCATTGGGACCGCGCAGCGCTGGAGTGTGAGATCGGAGAAGCGGCGCGGCCGCGGCCGGTGCGATAAGCCTGAATCCAAACTTCGGCCAATTGCGGACGAACAGCAATGGACGTACCGAACGAGGCGATCGACGCTCATACTTGATGCCGGCCGGGGTATCGCTTCCCATCATCAGAGAACCGGAGACATCCATGGACGAGGAAACCTTCAACCTGAGTATTCGCAAATTCCTGAAAATGGTTGGCGTCAGTTCGCAGCGTGAAATCGAACAGGCGGTGGCAAAGGCGATTACGGCTCACGCCATTTCAGGTACGGAATCCTTCCCGGCAAAGGTGACGCTCGAGGTCGCCGGCCTAAAGTTGAACGTCAGTTTTGACGGCGAAATTAGACTCCAATGAGCCCCAAGGCGTGGGTTGGGGGCGGCGGAGCGCGGCCCGCAACTCGGCATCCGAGCCGACCAACTTATGGATTTGCTTGGCTCAGTGTCCATCGAAGGCTACTCTGCGCACTACTACCTCCCCGGAGCCCCCCCCCGACGGTGAGCTCTGATGGCGCACGGATCGCAATCGAGGTTCATTAACGCGCTGCCGGTTGTTGGCGCTAGCGCGAAAATCTCTGGCGAAATGCGACGTAGTGATTTCTGTGACGATGTGCAGTTGAGGTGCGGATATCGGCAAAGTAGGCCACCTCGTGATTTGAGTTGCTGCGTGGCATTGGCCTGCTGGACCATGGTCCGTCGGTGGGCCTCCGACCCCAATTGATGACCCTAAGCAGCACGGGCGAATCGGACTCACATGCGACGCACTAGACGCGTAAACCCCGCTATCGCCCTGGTCGACCTCGCCTGTCTGGAAACTTCGGTCAAACCCGGCGCCGTATCGGTGGCAGATCTGTCGAAATGAACACTCGCGAATACCGCTTCGGGAAATTCAGCCTGCGGCCCGCGCAGAGACAGGTACTGGTCGATGGTCAACCGCAGAAGCTCGGGCGACGCGGCTACGACCTGCTGCTGGCGTTGGTCGAGCGTCACGGCGAGGTCGTGACGCGCGACGAACTGTTCGAGCGCGTCTGGCACGGTCGCGTCGTGATCGACGACAACCTCAAGGTGCAGGTGATGGGATTGCGCGCCCTGCTGGGCGCCGACGCCGTCATCACCGTGCCGGGCCATGGTTATCGCTTCGGCCTTCCGGTCACGCGCCTGGACGACCGTGCCGCGGACTTTGATCTGCCTCCGACAGAACAGCGCGACGCGCTGATCGGTCGCGCAGACGACCTGGCCAACCTGCTCGGATTGTTGAAGCCGGGTGCGCTCGTGACAGTTGCCGGAAGCGGCGGTGTCGGCAAGACACGCCTCGCCATAGCGGCGGCCGAGCGGGCGGACGCCACCTTTGGCGACGGCGCTGCAGTCGTTGAACTCGCGAGCCTGCGCGAACCGCATCTGGTTTGCTCCAGCGTCGCGCGCCAGATGAGGTTGCCGCAGGAAGGGGCGAGCCAGACCCCCGAGGCGCTCGCGCATGCGCTCGCGCCGTTGTCACTGCTGCTGGTGCTGGACAACTGCGAGCATCTGCTCGGGGCTGTGGCCGAATTGGTGACCGCGCTTCTGACCCATGCATCGCAGCTTGCAGTCTTGACCACCAGCCAGGAGCCGTTGGGTCTGCAGGCCGAGACGGTACTGCGAGTGGCCGGACTGTCCGTGCCATCGAAGGACGCCTCGGCAGCCGATGTGGCCGCCAGCCCGGCTGCTGTGCTGCTGGCTGAACGCGTGCAGGCGCAGGAGAAGACGTTCCGCGTGGACGAACGCAACGCCGAAGCGGTGGGCTCGTTGTGCCGCCAGCTCGACGGCATTCCGCTCGCTCTGGAGCTGGCCGCCGCGCGTGTCCCCTTGCTGGGTGTCGACGGGGTGCTGCTGCGGCTAGGTGAACAGATGCAACTGTTGAGTCGCGGCGCGCGGGACGCGCCGACACGCCAGCAGACGTTGCGAGCAGCTCTGCAATGGAGCCACGCACTGCTCGACGACACGCAGAAGAAGGTCTTCCGTCGCCTTGCGCTGTTCGCCGACAGCTTCACCGTTGAAACCGCCCAGCAGGTTTGTGCACCTGCGGCTGACGACCCCTGGCAGGTACTGGACGCACTGCATGCGTTGGTGGACAAGTCGCTCGTCAGCGCCCTGCCGACAGCCAACAGCGGTGAACGACGGCTGCGATTACTCGCGACCGCGCGCGAGTTCGCTCTCGAGCGCCTCAACGAAGCCGGCGAACGCGACGCGATACAAGTGCGGCATGCGGATGCGGTACTCGCGACTTATAAGAACGGATTGGAGCAGGCTTTCGAAGTGCCGATGCTGCCCTGGCTGGAGCGTCTATGGCCCGAGCTGCCCGAACTGCGCGCCGCGCTGCGGTGGACGTCTGGTCCGAACGGCGACGCGCAACGGTTGGTGGCGCTGGTGGGCGTGGCGGGGTACTTCATGAACGCCGCGGGAATGGATCGCGAGGCGCAGCGCTGGATCGAGATCGCTCGACCGCTGCTCGACACGAATACTCCACCGCTGCATGCGGCGCGCTTCTGGCAAGCCGCCGCGTTCCGTTCGGTGGATCCGGTTGCACCCATCGCCGATGCCATCGATGCCGCCCGGCGCGCGGCGGACCTGTTTCGTGCGCTGGGACAGACGCGCGAGGAGTACCGGATGCTGGGCATACAGGCGCATCACGGCCGTCGTGTCGATCCTCCGCTCGACACCGAGGCGTTACTAGCCCGGATGCGCGCGCTCGAGCGGCCGGAGTGGAGCTCGAGACTGCGCTCGGTTCGGCTGCGGCCCGAGGGCGTGGCCCTGGCACGATCCGGACGCTGGCAGGAGTACCGCGACCACTTTGCAGCGGAGGCGCTGCGGGCCGAAGCCGACGGCGACGAACTGCACCGATGGGCATGCCAGCACCATATCTCCTTGGCCGATCTCGCCTTGGATCAACCGCAACGAGCCGCGGAGGGCATGCGGCCCATCGTCGACCGCCTGCGCGAGTTGGGCTACCTGCGATGGCAGTGGACCCGACCGGCGATTCACTTGATGGCCCTGATCGACGCCGGGGCCACCGCAGAAGCGACGGTGGCCTTGCGGGAAACGCTGCCGCTGATGCGAATCGCCGACGCGATCGACTGGATGCCGGAGTACATGGCGCTCTGGGCCTTGCTCGTTGGCGAGACGGAAGACGCCGCACGGCTGCTGGGTTGGTCGGACGCGGCCCTCGAAGCCAGTGCCCAACCCCGGCGCGACTTCCACCGTCAGCGCACTCTCGAACGCGCCGAAGCGCGGCTCGCGGAGCGACTGAGCGCCGAACGTATCGAAGCCTTGCGCAGCAAAGGTCGGCAATGGGACGGCGAGGCCGTCATGCACCGCCTGCTCGCGCTTGCAGCGCGGCAGGCAGCATGAGCGGCGACTTTGCCCACCGCGTCAGGAGGCCGCCACAGCGTGCTGTTCCTGTTGGCCGTTGAGCAGCTCAACGAAACGTTGCACGTCGAGCGCGAATCGCTCCGGCTGCTCCCAGTGCAGTGCATGACCAACGCCGCGATAGATCGAGCGGACCGCGCGCGGAATCTGGCGAGCCAGCCGCTCCTGATCGGTCTCGGGGACGAACGAATCGGCATCGCCCCAGGCCAGCAGTACCGGGGCCGCAATGCGGGACACTGCGGCGCTGAAGTCGTCCTCCAGCAGACCGAGGAAGGCGGCCCGCCAGACGGACGCCGGCGTGCGCAGGCACTCGTCCACCATTGTGTCGAGCAGGCCGGCCGGAAGCGGGCCGGCCACGGTGTCGCGCTGAAATGCTTCGGCCAGCTCGCGAGGCACCGAGTCGTCCAGCGGCATGATCGTCGAATGCACGAAATCGACCAGCGCCGGCTTGTCGCCGAAGCTCGCAAACGCGCCGGCAGCCACGACGCCGCGGACGAGGTCCGGCCGGTCGATCGCCAGGCGCATCGCGTTAGCCGCGCCCATCGAATGACCAACGACGATGAACGGTCGCAGTGAAACCTCTTCGGCGAAGGCTGCCGCGTCCTGCGCGAAATCCCGCGTCCGATAGGTCGTCGCAGTGCTCGATCCGCCGTGCCCGCGCTGCGACAGCGCGAGCACGTGCCAGTCGCGGGGCAGCCAGGGCAGCACGGGCTCGAACGAACGCCAGGTATCGGTGATGCCGTGAAGCAGCAGCAGCGTCGGGCCCCCGCGGGGCCCTAGCTCAACGTACTCGAGCTGCAATCCGCTGGGCAGCCGGACCTCGCGTGCTTGGGGTGTACGGGGTGACATCGTCATTCGTCTTCTCCGATCAGTGTTTGACGAACGCCCGCTCACGGCGCAGGGCATCGGCCAGGAGCTTTTCGCCTGCACGATCCGCCGCCTCGATCAGCGTGAGATCGATCAGGTCGCGCTGCGCGTGGCTGCCGCCGAAACGATTGGCGATCGGACGGACTGCGCGCAGCTTCTGCACGGCATCGGCGTAACGGCCGGCCGTGAATGCGTGGATCGCCTGCGTGGTTGGGATACCGACATCACGCAGGAACGACGGGTTATCGCCTTCCTGTGCGAGCGCTTCGCGCTGAGCACTCAGCAACCGGTCGGCGTCACTCATGCGATCGGCTCCGGTCAACGCCATCATCGCGTGCATGTCGTTGAACGCGTACGTGCTTTCGCCGCTCACGGCCAGCCAACGGGTGGCGAGCGCGTTCCAGCGATCGCCCACCGGCACGCCGCGCAGCTGCAGTCGCCACAGCATCGCCGACGCATCGATCATCTCGAGCACGATCGGCGACTCGCTGCCGAGAACTCGCTGGTCCACGATCTGCAGAACGCGCTCGATCTCGTCTCGTCCCAGGTGGAACAGCGCAAGGTGCCACCAGTTATGGACGGCGAAGAAGCTGCCTTCGCTCCACGCCGCGGTGTCGCTGCGTCATCCACTCGATGCCTTCGGCGCGACGGTTCTGCATTTCCAGCACGTGCGCAACCGCGTGCCACCCCCAGCCGTCGCGCGGCTCCAGCTCGACGCTGCGCTTGCCGAGGCGCTCGGCACCGGCGTAGTCGGCCGTCTCCTCGAGTCCGAATGCGAGCATCGACAGGACCGCGTGATAGCCGGGCATGTTGTGGTGCCAGTGCGATTCCGCCCGCGCGATCCGGTCGCGCAGCATGCGTGAATGACCGGTGAAGAAGTCGACCTGGTGACCCACCTGCAGCGCCAGCAGGTCGTGCGGATAGCGGATGGATAGGTCTTCGAGAACCCGACCCGCTTCGTGCCACTGGCTCCGTGTGAGGCAATCGACCGCGCGCAGGTGCATCTGCTCCCTTTCCGTTGCGGGCAGCTTCGCGGCCTGCGCATAGGCGGCGCGCGCGGGGGCAAATCCACCCGGCTCGGTGCCCAGCAGGTTCAGGTAGGCCACGAGCACGTGGGCCATTGTCATGTCCGGCGCCGTCGCGATCGCTGCCTGTGCCTCGGCCAGCGGGTCGTTGAGGAAGCAGCGAAGCAGCGCACACGCACGCTCGTAACGTTGGTACGAATCGGCGGTCGCGCCGCTCAGCGCCAGGCCGTAAGCATCCTTGTTGTTCATCAGATTCACCTCGTTCACAGTTGGAAGAAAGCAGTCGTTGCCAGGACCTCGGTTCAGCGCCCGTTGGGAGCGCTGGTGTTCGGATCCACGCGTCAGTGCGAGTTACCGGTGACGGTCCCTCAAGCAGCGTCGTCCGTTGCCGAGGAAGCCCCGGCATCTTCCGAGCGTTCCGCGCGCCTGTCGGTGAGGTGCGGTAAAGGGGAGGTAAAACGTCGTTGAACTCGACCTTAGGCAGCCGTTAAAGGTGGGCTAGTGAACACGCGCCGCCGACCGGGCGCGCTTCGATCTGGCCATCTCTGAGTACGGCGCGAGTATTTGGTGCGATCCGCACCGCTGCATCCCGGAAGCTCATCGGCTGCTGCGTCCGGCGGCCGATTGTGGTTCCTCCGGAACAGCGCGCTGTCGATCCTTTGTGCACCTAAATCGTACAAGGGCTGCTTTGGGCGATCAGCCTGAGCTTCACGCGGCAGGCCTCGCGAGACCGGTCGCCGAAATCTGCGATTGCCTCATCGGAAAAATGAGCCTACAAGCTGTTCCGGTGTCAAGGAATCGTGGGCCTTGGCGCTCTACCCCGTCAAAAGGCGCATACCGCCGCGACAGGTCCTGTGTGCGAAGCGCAGACAGAGTTGGTCGACACAACTTTCGTCGGGGGCACATTCAGGTTGCACATTCGCGGTAGGTTGCCGCCTTCTTGCTCGCCCTGACTGACCATCTCTCTGCTTGCCAAGGGCAAGCTGTAAGCGGAGTGGTGGTGGAATCGCGTCTGCTCGCTCTTCGAGGTTGCTGTACGTCGCGCCACTGCCGTGGACATTCTGAGGTCGGGCCGTCCTATAGGGCTGGATCTGGGAGATTCGCATGAAAATCGCTTGGACTTTCTTATTGGCCGCAGTTTTGGCCGGACCCGTTCACGCCCAATCGTGTTCGGGTGGCAACGGTGGCGGCATCGATGCGACCGGCAACCAGTGCAGCACGCCAAATGAGGTCGTGGTGTCCGCAGAGCATCAGTCATTTTGGGCTCGATACGAGCCACTGATTCGTTGGGCAAAGATGTCGGGCCGGTCGTCTACGCCGACGGTGGTTGCAGCGCCAGCAGCCAGTATGGTGCGAGCGGCTGTGCCGGCCCGCGCGCTTGTGAAGACGGCAAAGGTCCAGAACGGCTCGGAAGCGCATTGCTCCGGCGGGGCGTACGGCGGAATGGACGTCAACGGCAGTCAGTGCGGGGAGGCACCGGCGCCGGAGGGAATTAACCTCGTTGCCCGGAACAAAACTCCCTAGGCCGAAGACCACATGATCCGTGCCGTCCTGCGCGCGGTGGCCGCTGAGCACACGCTGGCGTTGCGCGCGGCCACAAAAGCGGCCTCACCGCGGCAGAACCTGGCCGAAGTGCGCGCCATGTACATGTCCCCGCGGGAGCCGCACCAGGAAGCCGTCATCCTTGCGCAACCGCGTGGCGCATCAAAGATTCGCGACGCGTATACGTCGGCGATATCCGCAGTTTCGCCCGAGATAGATGTCAGCGCGGGAAGCACCGGCGCCGGAGGGAAGTAACCTCGTTGCCCGGAACAAGACTCCCTAGGCCGATGGCCACATGAAATGCGGCCTCTCTTTCGCCGCGACTTTTCGAAGTTAGTCGCGGCGAATTGCGCAAGCGTCCGCAACTCGCCTGAAAGCCGCCCTCACAAGGCGGCCGCTCGACTCCGGGTGTAGGCTTTCCCGCAATTCACGAGCGGGAACTTCGAGTTCGGCGCGCAGGCGCAAGCCGTCGCGATCACCGCCGGCGCTTCGGCCGCCACCACGACTACCGGCACTGGGGCCGGCGCCAGCGTCACCCAGCACGATGCCGCGAACGTCGCCAGGTCCCACAAGGGAATGACGACATTTACGGTGGCCAAGGGCGGGCTGATGTACGAAGCCAGCGTCGGCGGCCAGAAGTTCAACTACAAGAAGAAATAGTCCACGTTGCGCTTCCTCGTGGGTGGACGTCGAAGTCTCCGTCGGCTGGCATCGCTGCGCGAGAGCGACGGCAGGCTAAGTGTCGAGCACGTGTAGCTGACTTTTACGGCGAGGGCGACGTGAGTCGGCCAGGCGGTCTGAGCCGCACGATTGAGACCGTCGTTAGAGTTTGCGCTGGTACCGCTTCTAAACTTGGCGGTCGCCGACGCAATCAATCGGCGTAAACCCCGGCACGCTTGATGACCGGTCCCCACTTTTCAGTCTCACTTTTCAAATGAGACGCCAATGGGGCAGGGGCGATTTGGTCGACCGGATAAACCGTCGCACCCAGCTCCGACATCCGAGTACGAAAGCCTGCGTCTTTCGACGCGTCCTGCATCGCAGCGACCAGCTTGTCGATGGCAGCCTTCGGCGTGCCTTTGGGCGCATAAACCGCGTGCCAAATGCCGACCTCAAAGCCTTTCAATCCACCTTCCTGCATCGTCGGAACATCCGGCAAAGTCGGCACACGCTTGGCGCTCGTCACTGCGTACACCTTGACCGTTCCGGCCTTGATCTGGCCGGTGGTATTGGTGGTCTGATCGCACAAGAAATCGACCTGCTTGCCGAGAATCGCGTTCATCGCATCTGCGGTGCCCTTGAACGGCACCGTGGTGACATCGGCTTCGATCGCGCTTTGAAACATCAGCCCGCACAGGTGCGAAGCGGCTCCAAGTCCCGCGTTGGCGAGGTTCAGCTTGTCCTTGTTCGCCTTCACATAGGCGACGAATTCGCGGAAATCCTTGGCCGGAAAGTCCGAGCGCGCAATCATCGTCATCGGAACATCGACGATCAGGCCAACCATCTCAAAATCGGTTTGCGGGTTGTATGCCAATTTGCGATACAGCGCCGGCGCGGTCGACATTCCGATGTGATGCAGCAGCACGGTGTATCCGTCGGGCGATGCGTTCTTCACGCGCGTCGCCCCCACGGTGCCTCCAGCGCCGCCGACGTTTTCCACGATCACACTTTGGCCGAGCGACTTCGTCATCGCCTGGCCCAGAGATCGAGCCACGGTGTCGGTGGGCCCACCCGCGGTAAACGGCACGACAATAGTGACCGGCTTGGTCGGATAACTCTGAGCCGCGGCGATGCCCGCAGCGGCAAGCAGTGCGAGTGCAGCCAGGGGCCGCAGTACGTTAATCATCTTTGGTCCTTCCAATTCTGGGAGCACATCCGATTGAGCTGCACACGCCGCTTGGAAAGATGGCGTTTAAGCGCGCCAACTCTGCCACCCTGAAAGTAACCAGTCAAGAACTCGCCAAGGCTCGTCTGCGTTGCTAAGAAGGCAAGAAATCGACCGGCCAGGTGACGGTGATGGCGTCCACGTCCTTCGCGCCGAAATCAAACTGCTTGATCCGCGCCAGTAGCTTGCGCTCCAGGTCGGCCGACCGCAGTTCGCTCGAGACGATCCGCAGGTCGACCACCTGGCCTTCGGGCGCGATCTTAAGCTCGAGCACGACGCGTCCCTGCAGCGCCGGCTCCTCGCGCAGCGCGCGGTTGTAGATCGAATAAATCGCGCCCTTGTTGCGCTCGAACACGAGCTTGATCTCCTCGATCGAGCGCGAAGCCTTGCCACTACCGCTTCGCTGCAGCGTGCCGCCCGCACCGGCGCCACCGCCACCACGGCCGGCAACTCCATGCGTGACGCCGCCGGGGCCGCCGCCACCGGCTCCGCCGGCGACGCCTTCGACCAGCGTCGTCGAGCGACCGGCCAGGCCGCCGCCCCCGGTGTCGCGGCTGTACGCCGCGGTGTTGATGCCGCCGCTACCCCCGGTCGCATTGGAGGTGATCAGCGAACGCGTCGGCACGCCCGGTCCGATTCCGGCGCCGACGCCCGGTCCGACGCCGGAACCCACTCCCGGGCCCGGCTTGATGTCCTTGTTCAGTTGCACCGCGGCCGGCGCCGCGTGCAGTTCGGCGAGTTCGTTCTTCATTGCGAGCAGGCCGACGCCGGACGCGCGGGCGCGCGCGTTCTCGAGCTTTTCACCCGGCGGCTTATTCGCCTCGGGTCGGCGCGCCTCGACCACGGAGGCCTTCGGCTCGGGCTTCGGAGCATCCGGGGTCTTCGCCTTGGCTTCATCCTTCTGCAGAGGTTTGTCAGGCTTCGGCAGCGTCATCGTCGGCGGTGGCGGCTCGCGATCGAGCAGCAGCTTCGCGAGGCGCGGCGGCAGCGGTTCGACTGCTGTGCGATCGGGTTCCCTGACTGGCAGCCAAGGCATCACGAGCGCAATCACCAGGCAGACCGCCAGCACCTGCCTGAGGATCCGCTTGAAGCGCTCCTCATCTTCGGCCGAGACCGACCACGCCAGGATCGGCGTATGCAGGTAAGTCGCTGCAGCCACCATCAGCCGCCGCCTTTCTTCTGCACCGCGAATGAGACGTCGGTGAAGTTGGCGCGTGCGCAGGTGACCATCACCTTGCGCAGCAGGCGGTACGGAATCTCCTTGTCGCCCATGATCGTGATCGCGCCCTTGGACGCCTCATTTTCGGCGCGGATCACTTGGCGGCCCGCCAGCAGGTCAAGTTCGGCCTTCAGCGATGGAATGACGTCCGCCTCGGCGTTGATCACATCGCTCACCGCGGCGACCTTGCGGCCGTCGACGATGATGTCGTTCTGGCTAACCATCACCACCAGCGTTTCGCGCGGCTGCTTTTCCGCCGTCGATTCCGGCAGCTTGATCGCCTTCGAGTTGGGCAGGATGTCCGCCACGCCGGTGTTGATCAGCAGGAAGAAGATCAGGATCGTGAAGATGTCGATCAGCGAGACCAGATTGAGGTCGACTGACGAGGTATTGCGGTTTCGACGCGCGGCTCGCTTCTGGATACCGGTCCGCTTCATCGCGCCGCCGCCTGCCGGATCGGCGCATCGCCGATCGAGATGTCGGGAAACAAAGCCACCTCGACCACCTTGGCGCCCTGCACCTGATGACCGGCGCGCAGCGCGTCCATCACCTGCACCAGCACGTCGTACGGGACGTTCGGCTCAGGGAGAACTGTCGCATCGGTCTTGTCGGGAAACTTCTCCTTGATCACGCGCGCCAGCGTGCCGAGTGTGGCGATGTCGTAGTGGCCGGTCTGCGTCTTCGGAATGTTCTGGATCAGACCGCCGATGCGGTCGCCGACCTCGATCGCGTCGGCGCGGATCACGATCTCGAGGTTGAGCTTGTCTGCCGACAACCGTTCCAGCGCGCCGGTCGATTGCGCCGGCAGAGAGAGATCGAGCACCGAGAGCCGGGTGAACACCGCCGTGCTGAGCAGGAACGGCACCAGCACGACGATCAGGTTGATGAACGCCGTGACGTCGAGTCCGGAAGGCTCGCGGCGCAGGCGACGCACGCGCATCTTTGCTCCTCGGTTCGGGGGCGACCGGGGCCGGCTAGGCAGCCGCGCGATGCTTGACTTCGACGGTCATCCGCTGCGCGAGATTCAAGAAGCTGATCTTCGCGGCCTCGAGGCTGTCGACGATCTCGGTCGCGCGCGCCTGCAGGAAGGCGTGGATCAGCAGGAACGGAATCGCCACCATCAGCGCGAACGCGGTGTTGTTCATCGCGATCGAGATCGACGCTGCGAGCAGCTCAGCCTTTTCGGCCGGGTTGACGTTGGCCACCGCAGTGAACGCCTTGATCAGGCCGATGATGGTGCCGAGCAGGCCCACCAGCGTGATGACGTTGGCGAAGGTGGCGATGTAGTGCGTGCGCTTTTCCAACCGCGGCACGATCTCCATCATCCCCTCCTCCATCGCGGCGTCGATGTCCTCGCGCCGGTGCGGCGTCCTTAGCCGTTCGATTCCATAGGTGACGATCTTGCCGATCGCCACGTCGCCGCTGCCGGCGATGGCCTGCGCCTTGTCGACCTTGCCGTTCTGCAAGAGCGGCAGTATCTGGTCCCACAGCTTGCGGTTCTCGGTGCGCGCCCGATTCAGGAAGATGAAGCGTTCGATCGCCACCGCGAGGCCGAGCGCCATGATCAGGATGCTGGGATAGATGAACATCCCGCTGTCCTGGAAGAACTTGACGACTGTGCTGAATGCATTCATGACTCGACCTCCGAAGACAATCCCGATCCGATAACTACCGCTGAACTCACTTGCGCTCCGCCGCCGCCCCAGCGCCCTGTGCAGGCGTGCCGGTCGCAACTGCGGCGCGTGACTCGATGACCGCGTCGTAACGTACCTGCCTGCGAAACACATCGCGATCGACCGGCGCCAGTGCCTCGTCGAGCACACTTTCGAGCGGACGGCTCGACAGATCCCCGGGCAGCGGTTTCTTCCACGGGACGATGTAGAGCACCTTCGGCAGTTCGCGGTTGCCGATGATCTGCGTGCGGTCCATGTCGGCGCGGTCCTGTGCCCAGGCGCCGCCCGCGACGAGCGTGCCTGCGATCGCCATCGTCGCGCGCAATGATCCCGGTTTAAGCGCGAAGAAGCGCCGCTTCATCCCTGCTCCTTCCGTTGAAGCGCGCTCTTCTGCGAGCTGCGATTCCTGAGGTCGCTGACCCAGCGCTTCACCTGCTCGTCACCACCGGGCGTCAGCTGCAGGTAGCGATCGTAGAGTTCGAGCGCACGCACGCCATCCCATAGATACAAGTCATACAAAATGCCGAGGTTCAGCACGGCAGGGGCGTAGTCAGCATCGAGCGAGATCGACTGCTCGTATGAGGCCTTCGCCTTGCCGAAGTCCCCCGCCATTCGGTACGTGATACCCAGCTGGTTGTGCAGGTCGGCGCGCTGCGGGCTCAACCGAATCGCCCTTTCGAGCGCGGCGACAGCCTCTGCGGTCTTGCCGGCCTGGCGGTGAATAAGGCCGAGGTTGGCGTACGGCCCCGAGAGATCCGGGTTCGACTTCGTCAATGCTACGAAGGCCCGCTCGGCTTCTGTCGTGTTCCCTGCTGCCAGCGCCTGGCGTGCGCTGTCGAAGGCGCGCTGCACGGTCGGGTTAATCGGCACCTCCGGCTTGGCCGCCGCGTCCTTGGCAGGCGCAGTAGCCGTAGCCTTTGCCTTGGCATCGGCGGCCGTGCCGGGCGCCGGTGACGATGCCGGCGATGGTGCCTCCTTCTGGTCGAACATCGCGCACGCGGCCAGCATCGCGCTTACCGCGACAACGCAGGCGGTCCGGATCAAGCGGTCAGCGAATCGCATCGACGGTCCTCCCCGCTCGTTCGACCTTGCCGTAGCGTGCCGGCCGTAGCTTCCCGAGCGCAGTGATGCTGTCGCGCACCGACTTGTCATAGATACCGTTCGCAGTGCGTTTGGCGTTGATCTCGTGCACTTCGATCGCCTTCTCCTCGAACGGGAACGCCTGTTCCTCGAGCATCACGTTGTACTGCTCGACCTCGTCTTTCTTCAGCCCCTTCGGGCGCTGCGAGGTCATCAGCGCGGTGCCGAAGTCCCGATACAGCTCGGCCGTCTGGAACGTCGCGGCGGTTGAGACTTCGGCGATGCCATAGTCCGCCGCCGTCGAATACGCTTTCAGCGCGAGCTCCATCTTGTCCTTCTTGAGCTTCAGCTGACGCTTCAGCGGCTCGACCAGCGCGACCTTGCGGTAGTCATCGGCCAGCGGCTGCGCCAGCGCGAGCGTGGCCATGCCGCCGAGATAGCGCGTGCGGTCGGTGCGTGCGCTACCTGCGGTCAGGTCGGTGCGCTGCACTTCCTTCATCAATGCCAGTTCGCGCGGCGCATTGCCCTCCTCGCGCGCGACCCGCGCCAGCCGATATCGCGCCTCCAGCGCGGGTTCGAGCGGCTCGGGGTACTGCTTCACGTAGCGCTCATAGGCGCGCGCGGCCGGCGCGCGCGCACCGGCCTTCTCGTACATCTCGGCCGCCTGCCACAGGCCCGCGCGCGCGAGTTGCGGGTCGTTGTTGGCGGCAGCGAGTTTCTCGAACTCGCCCGCCGCCTGCGCCCAGCTGCCCTTCTCGACGTAGGCGACCGCGAGCTTGCTGGTCACGTCGCTCTGCAGCGGATGTTTCGGGTAGCGGTTGCGAAAATCCTCCAGCGTGCGCGCCGCGCCGTCCCAGTCCTTTAGCGTCAGCATCGCGGCCGCGGCGTCATATTGCGCAGTGGCACGGACCGGCGATTGCGGCGCCACGCTCGCCACCCGTGCGTAGTGCTCGATCGCTGCGGGCAGTTGGCCCTGCGCGCGCGCCGCCTCGCCCTGCTTGTAGACCGAGGCGGCGAGCCGCTCGGTCAACGTGGCGCGTGCCGCGTCCTTCTCGGGCGTCAGCGCCAGCACCTCGCCGTAGGCGCGCTCGGCGTCGACGAATGCGCCTTTGTCGAACGACGTATGCGCGACCACGGTCCAGGCCACGCGCCGCTGCTCCGTCGGCGCAGGCGGCTGCAGCGCCAGCACCTCGCGTGCGACCGCAGCGGCCTGCGTGCCGTCGTTCAGCGCATATAACTTCTCGGCGGCGTTGGTCAGCACCGGCGCACCGCGTGGGTCCTGCGGAAAAGACCCGGCAAAGCGCAGCGCGCTGTCGACCGCAGTCAGCTGAACCTTCTGCGCTTCGCCCGCAGGTAACCGCTTTTCCTGCTGCGCGTAGGCCAGTAGCGCGGCGTAGCCGGCGTCGGTGCTCTTGGCGTGCTGCGGATAGTCATACGCGGCCTTTTCGTATTCAACCGCCGCCTCGGAAAAGCGCGCGTCCTCGTACAGCAACTCGGCCAGCAGGAAGTTGTTCTGCGCGGCCTGCGGATCCTGCGGGAACGAGGTCAGGTAGCTGCGGTACCAGCGCACCGCTTCCTGGTAATCCTCAGTCTTCTTCGTCTTCTGCGCGCCGGCGTGGTGATAGCGCGCCAGCTCTTCCAGATGAGTCTTCACCAGCGGCTCGGCGTTGCGCGTCCAGCCTGCCGGGTTGCTGCGCTGATACTCGCTGCCCACGCCGTAGTGGGTCACATATTGCTTCTTCGCATCGAGCGCCAGTGCCGAGAAACCCGCCGCGGCATAGATATCGATCACTCGCGCCTGCAGCACCGGCGCCTCCGGATGCGACGGCGAACGTTGCGCGAAGGCGCCAAACGTATCGGCGGCGTCCTTGACGCGCTCCTGTTTGATGTAGAGCTCGCCCAGCTGCTGGTACACGCGGAACTCGTACTCGCGCCGCACCGGCGAGTTGATGTAGGGCGGGATCGACGCCGGGCCCTGCAGGTTGGCGAGCGAAATGCTCGTCACGCGGAACGTGTCCTCGACGAGTTCGCGATCGGCGCGCGTCAGCCCGGGCAGCTTCTCGAGATCGCTTTCGTTGCCACGGCCGGCAAGCTTCAGGTCGAGCACGCCGAAGAACGACTGCAGCGAATCCTCCAGCCGCCCCTGCTTGAACAGCGACCAGCCGTGCATGTAGAGCGCCCGCTCGTAGTACGGCGAGCTCTTGTCGCCGTGCACCGTCACCAGGTACGCCGACTCTGCCTTCGGGTATTCACGCAGCGCAAACATCAGTTCGCCGCGGCGGAACTGCGCCTCGTCGCGGTAGCGTGTGGTGGGATACAAGAGAACCAGCCGGTCGAGCGTTGCGAGCGACGTCTCGAGATCGCCGCTCAGCTCGTGGGCACGTGCGAGCTGGTAGAGCACCCGGTCGTTGCCCGAATCGTTCGGATACGTCTTCAGGAATTCCTGGTAGCGAGCGATGGCCGCCTTGTAGTCGGCTACGGCACCGGTCGATTCACCGGTCGCCATGCGGGAGTCGACCATGTCCATCTCGAGGTCGCCGAGTCGGCGCAGCGCTTCCTGCCGCTGCGGTTCGCGCGGCGAAGCGGCGAGGAAGTCGCGATACGCGCGCGCCGCGTCCTCCTCAGTGGCCTTGACACCCACATCGGGCTGGACCGTGACCTGGCGCGACGCGAGCGACTTCAGCGTCGGCGGTTCCGGCGGCGGCCTCTTCCATGGGCTGGAACAGGCGGCGAGCAGCGCGGCCACGATGGTGACGGCGACTGCCGGAGCGACGGCGACCCTACTGCGTCCCCGCACGGCTGCCCTCCCTGGCCAAACTGGCGCGGTCGACGATCTGCGCGACTGCAAAGCGCGCCTGCGTGCCGTACTCGGCCAGGCGCTCCTTCTGCCGCACCAGCTCCGCCACGGCGAGTTCCTGCACCGCCGCTTGCTGCTCCTGCGTAAGCGTCGCAACGCGCGGAACCATCGCGCCGACCCGCGCCGACAACGCATCGATGCGGCTGGCAAAGGCATCGAGCCGCGCGGGCTCGTCACGCTGCGCGACCCCGAGCGCGGCGTCGCGCTGCTGCGCCTGTGCCAGGTTGCGCTGCAGTTCCTGCATGCCCTTTTTCGCATTCCACAAGCGAACGGCGAACTGATCGCTCTGCTGCCACAGCAACACGCCGGCAGCGCGGCGGTAGCGCTCACGTGCCTGCGCCAGGTCGGCCTGTGCCATTTCTGCATCCCGACCGGCGCGCTCGAGCGTCTCGCGCACGCGAGCGAGCCTCGCTTGCAGTTCGCGTTCGCGTGGCGTCGCGAATGCTGCCGCGTCGGAGTCGCGTTCGACACGCTCCAGTTCGACCCGCAATGCCTCGACCTGCTGCTCTACCCCAGCGAGGTTCAGTGCGCGCTCCTTGTCCAGCACCTGCGGCAACCGTTCGGCGTACGCCTGGCGGCGGTTGGCGAGCATGTCGCGCAGCACGCCGAGGCTTTCCTGCCACTGCTGCAGGTTGCGGGACAGGAACAGCAGGTCGCGGTAGTTCTTGAACGCTTCCTGGAACTCGTGCGTCGCCATCAGGTGCGCGAGATGGGCGCTGAGCGGAACCTCCTGCGCGTCGGGCAACTCCGAAATGTTCCAGAACCAGCCCATCTCGTCGCCCGGATTGCTCGCGATCAGTCCATCGAGCAGCTTGCCGCTGCGGATCGCGGCGACTGACTGGTCGAGGTTGGTGCTCTCGCGGTCGAATACTCCGATGGCGTCCTGGTACAGCTCGAGCGCCTGTGCGTTGGCGCCGAGATCGGCGAGCGCGTAGGGAACGGCGAGCTTCGCCTCGAGCACGGCCGCGTCGCTCGGGTCGCGCGTGGCCAGTTCGCTCCACGGCACCAGCGCCGATTTCATCTGGCCTTGCGCGGCCGCAGCCCACCCGAAGCCGAGCAGCGCCTTGTTCGAAAACATCCCGTTGAGCCGCACGCGTTCCAGGTAGGCGCGCGCCGGCGCGCCACGGCCTTCCTGCAGCGAGGCAAAACCGAGCGCGACGTTTGCCTTGTCGCGCAGGCTGCGGTACTCCGCGGTGGTGGCGGGCATCTTGCCGACCTCGTCGAGCAGCGCCGAGCCGCGCGCCAGATCACCGCTTCGTATCAGCGCCACACCGAGGTTGTAGCGGACGTAGCTGCTGGGGCGCGGGCCCTTGGCGAGCGTATCGAGCACCTTGGTCGCGTCGGCGTACTTGCTCTGCGCCATCAGTACGTTGGCTTGTAGCAGAGCGCGATCCTCCTCCAGCGCACCGGGCAGGCGCTTCTCGATACGGCCCAGCGCGTCCTCGGACTGCGCATACAGGCCACGCTGGTAGCGGATCTTCGCCAGATAGAACCAGGCGCGGTCGCGTACTGGCTGCGGTGCACCGCGCTCGATCAGTGTCGCGAACACCTCGCCAGCCTCGCGGTGCATTCCGTACGACAGAAACAGGCCCCCGCGCAGGATCTCGGCCTCGTCGTCGTGCGGCACCATGCGGGCCAACTGCTGCGACGTCATCAGCACCGTGACCGACGTGAAGTAGCGGCCCTGGAAAAAGTAGAACAGGCTGTCGCCGTAGTGCGGAGACTCGACGCCGCTCGGCGGCGGCGGCCGCGTGTCTCGCCACGGCCACCAGTTCATCCACGTGGACATGTCGAGCCAGCTCCCGACGCTCGACGGCTGCGCAACGCCAGAGCCGCCCGCCGACTGCGCGTGCACCACGGGGGCAATGCTCGCGAGTGCGGCGAGCGCGGCGGCCAGCGCCGCGCATCGCATCCAGCGTCCGATGGGTCGTTTCACGAGGACCAACGCGGTCACTGCCAGACCTTGACCTCGAATTCCGGTTGCAGCTTGCCGGTGGAATCCTTGATCTGAAGCTCGATGTACTTTGGGTCGGTGCCTTTGTCGATCTTGATCGTCGCGCCGCGTTTGTAGTCGCGGTCATGCGGCCCCTTGCCCGTGAAAAACGCCACGAGTTCGTGCGTGCCGGCTTTCAGATTGCCGACATAAAGTCGCTGCACGCCGCCACGATGCAGCGCCTGCACCTCGGCCGGCGTGTAGAGATAGGCAGCGACATCCTTGTCGTCGAGTTTCACGCGCACCGAGTCGAGCGAGAACATCTTGCCGACGTCCATCGATACGAAAATGGCGACCTGCGTGTTGGCCGGGAACAGCAGTTCTTCCTCGAGCACCATCAGATCGCGGTTCAGCCGGATCACATCGGCCTTGGCATCCTGGATCCGATCGTCGAGGCTGGTGGCCGACGCGGGAGCTGCAGCCGTCGGTGCTGTGGTGGAAGCCGGTGCGTTGGACGGCGCCGGCGTCGGCTGAGCCGACGCGGCTGGCAGCAGCACCGCCAGAGCCAGGTAGGCGGCGATCGTCAGGCTGCGTTTCGACATACTGCGGTCCCTCACTCGAAAGACTCAAAAAATCGCTGTCACGAAAAACTGCAACAGGGTTGCGTTGTACGAATACAGGCTGCCGGTGCGCAGATCGGTGAAGTCGCTGTAATCCGTCTTCCAGTATTCGATAGCGCCGTTCAGGAAGATCTCGTACCGGCCCGGCTCCCGCAGCAACGCATAAGTCGCCTTGGTGCCGAACGCCAACGAGGTGAAGGTGCTCAACTGCCGGTTGCGCGTCACGTACTGCGTCTCACTGGTCGCGTTGTCGGAGTAAAACAGCGCGCCCTCCTGGCGATAACTGCGGCCGTAGACATCGAGCAGCCATTTCTCGCCGATGCGGGCTGCCGCGCCGAGCCCAAAGGTGTGCGCGGTGATTTCCCAGTTGTCCCAGAAGTAGCGGTACTCGCCGCGCACTGAGACGTTGGGGGCAACCTCACCCACAGTGCGGAATTGCAGCGTCCGGCTGGAGCGCGTGCCGGGCATTCGCTCAGGAACTGCAGCGCCGAAAACGAACGCGGCGCGGTATGGGCTGCCGAGGTAGCCGTCGTCCGACACCACCTCGAAATTCGCATTGGCAAGCCAGCGCGGCGTCAGGATCTGCGTCACGCCAACCCGGTAGCGCCAGTGCTTCGCGTTACTGAAGAACCCTTCGCCCTTCTTGCCGACGTCATCGGACGCGTAGGTGTAGCCGAGATTGACCGTCGTCATGCCCGAGAAGACGTCCTGCGAGACATCGATGTTGAAGGCGTCGGCGATGTAATCGGGCTCCTTGCTGTGCGACGCTGCCATGGTGATCAGCGAATCGCGCACCGCGTAGTCGAGTCCGAACCCATACTCGTTGCGTGTCTCGTCATACGGACTGGCGGTGGTGACCACGTCGATCGACGCGTTACTGACGATGTCGGCGTAATAGGTCGCGAACAGCGACACCTTGTTGAGGATGTTCTTGCGCACCAGCAGCGCAGGTCCGAAGGCGTCGACGCCGCCACCGTTGAAGCTGTGGTACATCAGGTCGGCGCGGTCCTCCGGTAGGTCGGCCGCCTGGGTGTGTCCCGTCGCCAGCAGCCCGCCCAGTGCGCCGAGCAGGCGCGCGGTCGCCACGAACGGCAGCCCGCACGCCCCTGGGCGGCGTTCGCCCAGCGCCCGCAGCGTGCGCTGTGCACGATGCAGAGCGCGACGGCAGCGGTCGGCTGCGACGTCAGTTGCAGCCACAGCCTCCCCCCTGCACACCGGTGCCACCGCGCGAGCCTTCGCGCACTTCGTGCACGTGCTCGAAATGCTTAGCCGACAAGGCATCGCGCTGCAGCTTCATCACCGGATCGGCCAGCCGCTCACGCTCATAGGGCTTGACCCAGGGCTCGGGCATCGCACACGCGCCCAGCGCACCCGCGGCGGCAAGGCCGAGGAGAACGCCGCGCAGCGCGGCCCATGGAATTCGGCTAGCGGGTTTCATTCGCGCAGCAACTCCCGGATCTGCTTGTCGTAGGTCTCTTCGTAACCGTCGCGGTATCCGCGATGCACATAGCGCACGCGACCGTCGCGATCGACCAGCACGGTCGACGGCATCGTGCTCAAGTCATACAGCCGGCTCACCTTCTTCTCGCGGTCCAGCAACACGGGGAATTTCATGCCGAGCTGCTTGGCGAGGCTCGCGGCCTTGTGTGGATCCTCGTCGATGTTGACGGCCAGCACCGTGAAGCCGGAGCCGCGGTACTTCTCGTACAACCTCGAAAGGTGCGGCATCTCCACCCGGCACGGCCCGCACCAGGTCGCCCAGAAGTTGATCATCACCACGTGTCCGCGCTGCTCCTGCAGCCGCAGGTTGGGACCGTCGAGGCTGGGCAACGTGAAGTCGGGCGCGCCGGCAGACGGCGTGACCGCCGCGCCGGCACCGCCAACGGCAACCGCGAGCGCGGCCACTGCGAGCAACCGCGCGGTCTGGAAAAATCGGGCGATCGATACCATGCCGAATGATCTAGAAGAAGAAGGTCGCGCCAATGGTTAGCTCGAGGTTCTGTGTGGACTTGCTCTGACCGAGCAGATCGAGCGTGTAGATGTGATCGCGGAAATCGACCTGGATGGCTGCCCAGTCCTTTAGGAACACGCGATAGCCGAGGCCGAAGTTGATGGTCTGGTTACTCTGGTCGAGGAACTTGGTGCTGCCCACGCCGGCGATCACGTACAGCGCCGAGGCCATCGCGTACTTGCTGCCGAAGAAGGCCTCGCCCGGAAGGATGTTGTAGCCGACGGAGAGGTTGTAGTAGTCGAGCGTTTCTTCCTTCTGCGGAAAGACGCCGCCCGGGAGGATCTGCCGGAAGTTCTCGTCGCTGACCTTGGTCGTGCCGTAAACGCCCTCGACAAAGAAGTCCTCGGTGATGTGATAACCGAGACGCACCCCGTAGACGAAGCTCGCACCGAAGTCTTCGCTCGAATACGTGCCGAGGTAGCCGCCGACAATGATGTCCCTGCTCGGAATCTTCGGTACACGGACATCGCGCCGTGGCACCGCCGGCTCGATCACCTGTTCGTTCGGTGTTTGATTCGGCGTCGTACCGGCCGGCGGGGTGGTCTGAGCGAACACCGGTGTCGCGGCGATCGCGAGGCCGGCAGTCAGAGGCAGTGCGAGAAGAAGTTTTCGCATCGGTGGGTGTCGGTGTCAGAAGAAGAATGCAATGCCGATCGTCCAGGCGCGGTATTCAGCGGTGTCGCTGTCCGAGGCATAGGCCGTGTAGATCGAGTAATCGAGCTTCGCAACGAAGCGTTCGGCGATGTAGTAGCGCAGGCCGATTGCCGCATTGGCCAGGTTGGCATCGGTGACGACTGCGTTGACGAGGCTTGCGTTCGGGATGTTCTTGAACCGACCCACGCCGACGCCGAAGAACGGCGACAGCCGGCGATCCGACCACGGCTCCACGTTCAGGTTGACGTTCCAGTACTCGGTGCCTGAAAACGTGCCCTGCACCTGGCCGATCGTCGCTTCGATACTCAGCGCGTCTGCGAACCGGTACGCGGTCCAGATCTTCAGCATCGGTTCGCCGTCGAACTGTCCCCAGGCGCCGCCGAGCTCGAGCTTGCGCCGCAGGTAGTCGTCGAGCAGCACGTCGCGAAAGGCCTTCGTCGTGCCGGCCTCGGTCAGCGTGGTCTCGAGTTGTGCGCGATTGACCCAACCTTCCTCGCCGTTGGCAGTGCGCACCTTGAACCAGTCGGTACGCCGCAGCAGGATCTCGATCCACTCCTCGCGCGCGGCAACGAAAAAGATCGGATAGCCGCGTCCCGGCCCGGTGCGTAGTTCGACGTAAGGATCGGTGATCTGCACCTTCTCTTGCGCCGACGTCGGAGGTGCAGCTCCCACGCCCAGCAGCAACAGCAGCGTGCAGGCCGCCGCTCGCGCGAGTGCCAGTCGCCACCGGGTCTGCACAAAGCCCGATGTCATTGGGTGTTGCAGTTGCCGACATTCGGGTCAGCGGGCGTGAACATGCTGTTTGACGCGGAACTGAACTCGTCCTGACCTTGCGGCATCGGTCGGCTGATCCAGTAGCGGATCAGCATCACATTGGGATCGCTCTCGCTGAGAAAGATGAGCCCGCCGCCGTGCAGCACGTTGAGCGTCAGCGGCTTGGTCAGCAGCCGACTCGAAAGCGGCGCGCCGAACACGACCTCGCCCTGCGCCGAGTAGAAGTTCTTGTACATGTCGGTCGCGCGGATCACGTCGGGTGTATTGGCGGCGTTCGTCATATCCACCGGCTGCGCACTGCCGATCAGGCGCAAGGCACCGCCGGTACCGGTAACGTTGTCGTGGCAGCCCGCAGCGGCGCAGGTGTTGGTCGAGACCACGCCGTTCTGGTTGATCTGCAATTGCTTCAGAAAGATCGGCTGCACACACTTCTGGAAATAGACGAAGGACAGTTTCTGGCCGCCCGTCGTCGTCGCGTTCTGCACCGTAGGCGGGTTGTCGAGCGGATTGCCATCGCCACCGCAACTGGCCAGCAATAAAGCGGCCAGGCCGGCCACTAAGGTGCTGGCCGGCCTGGCGCAGATCGAACCTGCGTACCGGGTCAGGGCGTGCTGCATCCGGTGCTGATCCAACTCGCGATTGCGTTGTAACCGGCGCTGCCCGCAGGCAACACCGCCGTTGTCTGGCCGACTGCCCCGGCCGGATGAGGTACGGTCGACGGCCGCTGCAGCAACGCGTTCAATGCGACTGTGCTGGCGTTGCACGCGTTGGAAACCATCGTCAGCGACACGTTGTAGTCACCCTCCGCATCACCGGTCAGGACGTAGCGGTTGCGCAGGTACGACTGGCCGGTCTGCATTGCGCCGGAATTGCCGGTCGGCTGGTGGCAGATCACGCAGTTGGCCTTGATCACCGGATACACGTTCGCATCGAACGCGCTGCGCGAGAGCGCGGTCGCCGTGCGCACCGGGCTGTTGCTGACCGACACGTTGTTGAAATACTGACCTCCGAGATCCATCCACTCGGTGATCAGCCGCCTTTCTGCGGCGTTGAGCAGCGTCGAATGGTCGGGGGCAGTGGCCGGCGGGTTCGGATGCGCAGTGCGCGCCTCGGCCGAGGCCTTCAGTAGCTCGCCGAAAATGATCTCGCCCAAGCGGCTCGCACGCGTAATGCCGAGCGCATTGCCGGCCATGTTGTCCACCAGCGGCGAATTTCGCACGACCACCGGAACACCATCCTCCAGGCGCGTGACCGGCTGGCCGGTCGCCGAATCGATCACCGGGTCGCCGATCAGCAGTTCCTCGTACGACACCAGCCGGCCGGTGCCGGCCACCGTAGCGCGCAGGTCGAGCTTGGCGCTGTCGCTGTGGCAGGTCGTGCAGGTGTTGGCGCCGTTGACGCCGCGACTACGCGTCCAGATCGGCTGGATGTGATCGGGGTAGTTGATGATGCCGTTGGTCGGCACCGCGGTCGCGAGGTCGTCCGCCGCGTTGGCGTTGCCGGTGTAGCGGACGATGATGCTCGGGCGCGCGGTGACGCCGGCTTTGGTCGTGTCCGCCCACTTGTCGGAATGGACGAGATCAGTGGCGAGATTCAGCGCGGTCGCATCGAGCCGCGTGCGAGTCGATGCCATCGTCTCCCCGGACTGGTGCGCCGACGCCATCGCCGGCATCAGTGCCGCCGGCACCGAGTTGACGATCGCGCCCGAATTCAGCGACGCCCCGCGCCGCGGGCTGTGGCAGCCGTCGCAGGTGCGGCGTTCGCCAGGCCGCACCTGAATCCAGTTGAGGTGCGTCTGGATCGCGCGGCCCTTGGAATCGAGGATCGCCAGGCCGAGCGGCGTGTCGGCCGGCACCTGCAGCTTGAACGAGCCGTCGGGTTCCACCGGCGCGTAACCGAGGATCTGCTGCGGTTCGAATTCGGTTTCGCCAATCGCCTCGCGCATGCCGAGCGCCATCGCCTGCGGCGCGACCGCGCGCAATGCGCGCACGAAGAAGGCCGGTGCGCAGCGATAGGCGGCATCGGCTGGATCCTTCATCTTGACAAGATCGGGGACCTGCGAGCGCGTGTCGGCGGCGTCCGTCGGTGCGGTCTTGGCGATGCCCGTGCTGCACCCCGCGCCGAGATCCGACGCGGCCAGCATCGAATCTCCCATCCGATCGAGGCCGTCGGTGTCGTACACGCTGCGCACCTCGATCAGCGCGAGGTTCTGCGCCTTGAGCGTCTCGTCGACGACGGTCGGCTGGGTCGCGTTCGGCTCCGGTCGCGCCAGGATCGCAACCGGGTCGGTGTACATGAAGCCCGACGGCGGTGCGGCGACGATCAAGAACGTCTGCTTCGACGGATCGACCATGTAGATCGAGTAGACCGCCGGCGCGTTGTCCTGCACCGGCAGCAGCGCTTGCTGGGCGCGTGACATCGTGTCGTCGGCGAGCATCGTGCGTTCGGCGTCGGTCAACGTCACGCACGGAACTACCACGCCGTTGCGTGTGACTTCGCACGGACGATAGGCGAGCAGCACACGGTTCGTGCCGTCCCACAGCGGGAACGGCGCCGTGATGCGGCCGAACTGCGACAAGCCGCGCCCGAGATCGATCTCCTTCTCGGTCCACTGCACCTGGCCACCCTGCCCTACGACCACCTGCGCATTGGCCGGCGTGTTCTGCTCGGAAAAATTCGCGGCGTCGATCAGCATCAGCGCGCCGCCTTCCTGGGTTCCCGACAGTGGCATCAGCGAGGACACCACCTTGCCGGCGTACGAACCGCGCGGATCCATGTCGCGCGGATGCAGGAAGCTGTTGCCGCCGCTGTGCGCGCCGTAGAGGACGAACATGTCGGTGCCGTCGGGCTTGACGCGGAAAACGGCGAATCGGTTGCGCGGGCCCACGTGCTCCCAGCGCGAGAACATGATGTCGCCGTTGGGTCGTAGCACCGGGTTGCGGTCGTGACTCTGGTTGGACGAAATCTGCGTGATGGCGCCACCGTTGCGGTCGACCGTGTGCAGGTTGAACACCCGCTCACGCTCGTACTCGTCGACGGCGTAGTAGGACTGGCCCAGCGCCTGAGTCTTGGTCGTGGTCTGGCGACTCGAGGTAAAAACGAAACCGCGGTCGGCCGGCAAGTAGGCCGGATCGACGTCGTCGTCGGTGGTCGAGCTGGTGATGCGGCGGAAGGTACCGGTCGAAAGACCAGCACTCAGGTCGTATTCCCAGATGTTCCAGCGTCCGGTGCACGCCGCCACGCCGCCGACGGTCGACGTATTGCTGGTCGGGCAGCGCATCGCGAACACGATCTTCTTGCCGTCGTACGACACCTCGGGGTCGGACACGTCGCCGTTGCCCTGCGTGATCGCGGCGGTGACGTTGAACTCGCGCGCGCTCGGCGAGGACAGCTCGCGGATCATCAGGTCGCCACCGGCGGCGAACGGGGCCGCGTTGGTCGGGTTGACGTTCAACGAAGTCGAGCGCTTGGCGTAGGCGATCGGCACGTTGCCGGTGACCGTGAGCGTGCTCGGCGCGTCCGAGTCCGAACCTGAGCCGGAGCAGCCCGCGACGCAAACGATTGCTGCGACCGCAGACGCAACTGCCAAACGCGCAACCTGGGAGTCCCTCATGATTGCCTCCATGGAACGTCGCGGATGCGGGACCCAGCGATTGTCCCGAGACATGCCCGCATTGATTGCCTGATGTAACGGCTCATTAATGCTTTGATTGATTTCGCGAGTGATGGCGCTAGGCCATAGTCATTAGTTCGGCGGGGCACTTCCGCCCGCCAGCAGTCCCGCCGAGTAGTGCAGCTTTCCGGCCGCGTCGACGACAACGGCATCGACGTCGAGTATCGATTCAACGATCGGCATTCCTTGCTCGGCGCCCAGGACAAAAACGGTCTTCGACAGCGCCTCGCTGGTCAGACCGTCGGGCGCGATCACGGTGACGCTCTGCACGGCATGCGGCGACCGGCCGGTACGCGGATCGATCAGGTGATGGCAGCGTTCGCCGCCGTCATCAAAAAAGCGTTCGTAGTCACCCGAGGTGGAAATCGTGACGTTCTCGAGCGGCAGCAGTGCGACGACCTCGCCCTCGCGGCGCGGATCGCGCACGCCGATGGTCCAGGGTCGACCGCAGCGGTCGCCCAGTAGCCGGCTGTCGCCGCCGGCTGCCACGACCGCATGGCGCACGCCCTGCCGCGCGAGAATCGCGGCGCCGTTGTCGACTGCGTAGCCCTTCGCGAAGCCACCGAGGTCGATGCGCATGCCTGCACGGGAAAACCGCACGGTGCGGGTCGCGCGGTCCAGCCGCAGATGGCGATAGCCGATCGCCGCGCGGGCGTTGGACAACTGCTCCTCTGTCGGCCGGATGCGCTTGCGGAAGTCGTACAGGTGGCCCGCACTCGCGTACGTGATGTCGAAGGCTCCGGCGGATAGCTCGGAAAAGGCGATCGATCGGGCCAACAGGCCGAACAACTCATCGCTTACTTCGACCGGTTCGCGCGCTGCGTCGCGGTTGATGCGCGACAGTTCCGACGACTCCTTGAAGGGACTCATCAGCGCGTCGATCCGGCGCATCTCATGCATCACTGCCTCGAGCGCATCAGTGGCCGCTTGACGATCGTCGCTCCACAGTTCTACGTGGATCGCCGTGCCCATGATTGCCTCGTCACGGCTAAACCAGCGCCCGGCAGGGGCGGCGTTGCCCGCTTCGATCGCGCGTCGCGCAGGGCTGCGCAACGCGCCTAGCACGCGCGCTCCATGGCCGTGCGCGACGAAGGGGCTCCTGCTTCAGGAGGCGCGCACAGAGAATTGAAGGAGAGCGAATCCGTTTTCGACACGGGTGGGCCGCGGTGGGCAGGCATGGCCGAGCAAGCAGCCAAGACTGGGATAGCCGCGCGAATGGCAGTGAGTTCGGGTTCGGCCGACTCTATCGTGTGCTGCGGCGTGCGGCAGCCAGGAAGCTGATTTCTTTGGGGGAGTCCGTTCGGCCGAGGCATGGCCGTTCTGCCCGGCCGATGTCGCCCGTGCTGCAACAGTTACCGGCGATGCGCAAGTTGGACCCGTCCCCCGTCGCCGCAAAGGACGCGGAAGCGGTGGTTCACCCGCTAGATGCCGTGGATTCCACCGGCTTCTCCGCGCTGTGACCGACTCCCCGGTGTGCTGCAATTCCCTGAGGGCCGGTCTGCTGGGAGCCGGAGCCGAAGGGGTGTTGGCGCAAATGTCCACGAGAAACGACATGCGATGCCGGTCGTAGCCGTCATCAACCGCAAAGGCGGCAGCGGCAAGAGCACGCTGGCCACAAACCTCGCGGGCTATTGCGCCAACACGGGTACCGCCGTGATGCTGGGCGACGTTGATCGTCAACAGTCGACCCAAACGTGGTTGCGTCAGCGCAAGACGCAGCAACTCGGCCACCGCAACGAGATCGTCGGCTGGCGCAGCGATCCCGGAAGCGTGGTTCGCCCACCCGCCGGCATCGAACACGTCGTTCTCGATACGCCCGGGGGCCTGCGCGGTTTCGATCTGGCGCGCGTCGTGATGTATGCGGACGCCATCCTGATGCCGGTGTGCAACTCGATCTTCGACCGGGAATCGGCGGCCGAATGCCTGGCCGAGCTGCGCACGCTCCCGCGCGTTGCGACCGGCCGTTGCAAAGTGGCCGCGGTCGGCATGCGGCTTGATGCTCGGACCAAGTCGGCCGAAGTCCTGCACGCCTGGGCGGCGGGCCTGAGCGTGCCTTTTATCGCGGTGTTGCGCGAATCGCAGGTCTATGTCCGCTGCATCGAAAAGGGACTGTCGCTGTTCGATCTGCCTGCCACGCAGGTCCAGTCAGATCTGGCGCAGTGGAGAGCGATCCTCGACTGGTTGCTCCCCATCATGCAGTCGACCCAGCGGGCCGTGGATCCGCGCCCCCATGCGGTGGCTGCGCGAAACGACGCCGGCGTCGCGCGGGTCAACGAGGCTGGACAACGCAAGCCGGCGCCCCTTGTGCCCGTTCGTCAGCATGCACCTCGCCCGCTCGAACCCGCGCGGAGTGCCCGCGCCGCTTCGCCATTGAATCGCCTGCTCGACGCGCTGCCTATTCCGCGATTCCTGCAACGCACGCCCTAGGCGCGCTGCCAGGAGCCGACCCGTACCAAGGCGTTCGCGACTCGCACCGCCGACACCTGCCTTGGGGATGCCCGCGTGGCGCGCCACGCGGCGCACGAACTCCGCTGAATGCCCTCCGCTGAGCCCTGGCAACTACCACCGCTTCGTTGTCCGTTAGCCATATGAGCCGGCCGTAGAACGGTGCCACCGCGCAGGGCGCCTGCATGCGCTGCACGCACTCGTGCGGAGCGACGGCCGGCCCTGATGCACGCGCGGGAGCGATGCGCGGACGCGATGACATACCATCGCGTGGCCAAGAACTCGTTTAACAAAGCGCCCAGGGGCCCTTATGCGACCGTTTGCAGCCGCCATCACCGCACTTTGCGTCACCGGGTGCGCAACTCTTGCCCTGCAGGAATTCGATCAGCGCCATGGCAAGCCCGATCCGACGCGCTACGACGTTGCGGCCAAGCCCGAGGCGGGCATGTCGTATCGGAGGGACGTTCAGCCCATCGTCGAACGCCGCTGCGTGGTCTGTCATGCGTGCTACGACGGTCCGTGCCAGCTCAAGCTCACCACGTGGGAAGGCATCGCGCGCGGCTCGAGCAGGGCGCCGGTCTATGACGCCGCTCGCCTGCGCGAAGCGCCGACGACCCGCCTCTTCCTCGACGCGCAACTGCCCTCGCAGTGGTGGGAGCGCGGTTTTTCGCCGGTGCTGAACAACCGCACCGCCACGCCCGAGACCAATCTAGCCGGGAGCGTCCTTTATCGCAGCCTGCAACTGAAACGCGAGCACCCGCTGCCGGCCACGCCGATCCTGCCCAAGGCATTCGACCTCTCGCTCGGGCGCGAGGCGACCTGCCCGCGCATCGACGAGTTCGAGAGCTTCGCGGTCAAGCAGCCGCTCGCAGGTATGCCCTACGGTCTGCCTGGACTCGACGAGCGCGAACTCGCGACGATCCAGCGCTGGATTGCTGCGGGCGCGCCTTACGAAGGCGATCCGCCGCTGTCGCCCGCGGTGCAGGAGCAGGTTCGCACGTGGGAAGCCTTTCTCAACGGCGATTCGAACAAGGAGCGGCTGATGAGCCGCTACCTGTACGAGCACCTTTACCTCGGAACGCTGTATTTCGAGAATGACACCCAGCGTCGCCCGCTGCGCCTGATCCGTTCCGCAGCTGCACCGGGCAAGCCAGCGCTGCCGATCGCAACGCGCCGGCCGTATGACGACCCGGGCGTGGCGCGCGTTTATTACCGGCTGGTTCCCGAGCGCGAGACGATCGTCGCCAAGACGCATATGCCTTATGAGCTCAGTGCGGCACGCATGGCGAAGTACCGTGGCTGGTTTCTCGATCCTGCGTACACAGTGACCGCGCTGCCGTCGTATGACGTCGACGTCTCCTCCAATCCGTTCACGGCGTTTCACGACCTGCCGCTCGACGGCCGCTACCGCTTCATGCTCGATGAAGCCGAATACTTCGTGATGAACTTCATCAAGGGTCCGGTGTGCCGCGGCCAGCTCGCACTCGATGTCATCGAAGACCGCTTCTGGGTGTTCTTCGTCGATCCAGATGCCGGCGACGATGCCATGGTCGCCGAACTCCTGGCGCGCGAAAGCAGCAACCTGCGGCTACCCGCCGAATGGGGCAGCAACTCGCCAGCGCTGATCCCGTGGCTCGAATTCTCTAAGCTCGAAGCAAACTACCTGCAGGCGAAAAGCGAATGGCTCGAGCGCAACGCGGTGGCGCGCAAGGACGATCTGTCGATGATCTGGAGCGGCGATGGCCGCAATCCGAACGCAGCGTTGACCGTGTTCCGTCACTTCGACAGTGCGACGGTGGTCAAGGGTCTGGTCGGCGAGCAGCCGAAGACGGCGTGGGTCATCGGCTATCCGCTGTTCGAGCGGATCTACTACCTGCTCGTGGCGGGTTACGACGTCTACGGCAACGCCGGGCACCAGTTGAACAGCCGCCTCTACATGGACTTCCTGCGCATGGAAGGCGAGTTCAACTTCCTTGTGCTGCTGCCTGAGAAAGCTCGACGCTCGACGGCCGAATACTGGTATCGCGGCGCGCCGATACACGTGACCGACTACGTCTACGGCCGCGACGCGTACTTCAAGCGACCGAGCGGCCTCACGTATCGCACCAGCGATCCACAGCGCGAACTGTACGAAATGCTGAGCGCGCGAGTGGCTCCGGCCGCGGCGAAGCGATTCGAACTTTCCTCGGTCGCGGATCCCTCGCTGCGGCGCGACCTGCAGGCGTTGGCGAAAGTCCGCGGCGAGAGCCTCGCGTGGATGCCGGAGGTAGTGTTCCTGCGAGTCGAGCAGCCGACGGCCTCGCCGCAGTACATCAGCGTCCTGCGCAATACCGCGCACAAGAATGTTGCGCACATGTTCAAGGAGGAACTGCTTCCGGCGGAGAACACGCTGACGGTTGTACCGGGCTTCCTCGGTGCGTATCCGAACGCGATTTTCAGCGTCAAGACAGCGGACCTACCCGCGCTCGCGAATGCAATCGGATCGCTAGCGTCAGAAGACGATTACCGCAAGCTCGCCGATCGCTACGCGGTTCGCCGCACCAACCCACGCTTCTGGGCTACGAGCGATGAACTGATCGACGCGTACGCCGCATGGGCACCGGTCGAAGCGGGCGTCTTCGACTACAGTCGCCTCGAGAATCGTTGAGCTCTTGAACATACGCCCAGGATTCAGCGGGACCGTTGGCAACACGCCACTGATTCGCCTCGACTTCCGGCCAGTTGCGGCCGGCGTCGGCGGCGACGAGAATCGTCTCATAGCGGACTTCGGACCTAGAAGAGAGATCGGAAAAGGACTTCACGTGAAGAAAGCGGCGAAGAAAAAGGTCGAACCCGACGAGAGCGGAACGCGGTCGGTAATGCGCAGCTTGTTCCGTTCATTCGCCAAGCTGGCCGAACAAGCAGGCGACGGACGACCACTTCTTCGTGGGCTGCGAGTTGCCCAGGACCCCACTGCCGACCGGATCGTCGTCGTGCATGGCGGGTCGCGGGTCGAGTTCGTTCTCGTCTGGGACGCCGGCGACCCTCCCTACGCGGACGTCGAGTGCCGGCGAATGGATTCGACCGGAGCGACCGAGGCAACGCCGATCGCAAGTTTCCGGTTCAATGAGACGGGCAATGTGTTGCAGTCCAGCGTGCCCGAACTGGTGAATGAAAACATCTCGCAGGCAAACGGGGCCTGGAGCATTGTCAGTGCAGTTATATGGAACGCCATGCAGGTACCCGGGTAGAGCCGCACGGCCATGGACGTCTCGGCCAATTGCAGACCTTCGAGGCCAGCGCGGTTGGCCAAAGCGTAAGCCACCTCGCTGGCGTTGCGCATCGGCATACCCGATGAGGCGAAGTCGTCAACGGTAGCGGCCGCTGGCCGGACGCCGCGCAGCAGCCTGTCGCGATGGATTCCCAGACGTAGGGAATCGAGTATTACGTTCATTGCAGCAATGCCAACAAACATTGCAATTTACTTGCAAGCGCGCCGAATTCATCATTCGTCCTGCAGCACCCACCACGCCGTGCGTCGGCGGCGTCCGCGTCCAGTGTCGGACCTTCGGTGGTCGCATTAAGCAGGAGGTATTCAATGGCAAAGATTGTTCACCTCGCGCTCAAGGTCGACGAGATCGACAGGACCGGCGCGTTCTATCAGGACGTCTTCGGTTTCCAGGATGCCGAAACCAAAAAGACGCGTGACCACACGTCGCGCCACATGACGGACGGCGCGATCGATTTCACGCTTCTCAAGTACGACGCCGGCACACAGTCGGCGGAATCGAAGGCGGCCGGTGAAGGCCCGTGTATCCATCACTTCGCGATCGAAGTCGAAGACATGGCCAAGGCCACCGAGGAGATCCTCGAGTACGGATGCGAAGTCGTCAGCGATCCGGGCGTCATCCCGGTCAAGTTCCGTGCTCCCGGTGGGACGATCGCCGAACTGGTCCCGATCGGGCGCTACAAGCAGGTGGCAAGCGACCGCAAGATCGATCGCATCGTCCACCTGGCCCTCAAGGTCGACGAGATCGAGAAGACCGGTGACTTCTACAAGAAGGTGTTCGGATTCCGTGATTCCGAGACGAAGAAGACACGCGATCACCTGTCGCGCCACATGACCGACGGCGCGATCGATTTCACGCTTCTGAAATACGACGCCGGCACGGAGTCGGCCGAATCGAAGGCGGCCGGGGAAGGCCCGTGCATCCATCACTTTGCGGTGGAGGTAGCCGACCTGGAAAAGGCCACGCAGCAGATCAAGTCCTACGGGTCGAAGATCGTCAGCGATCCCGGCGTCATCCCCGTGAAATTCCGCGCTCCCGGCGGCACGATCGCCGAACTCGTTCCGCTGGGCCGTTACAAGCTCTGAGCCGATGGCTCACGACAGAGAGCGATGAGCGCCTTCGTTCGCAAGGGTGACTTCTGGTCGGGGCTCGCGATGGCGGCACTCGGGGCCTATGTCGTCAGCCAGTCGCTGCGTTGGGACTACACGGGCGAAGACGGCCCGGGCGCCGGATTCTTCCCGCTGTGGTACGGCAGCCTGATGATCGTGCTGTCGTTGCTGCTGGTCCTGGGTGCTGTACTCAAGGCGGACCCCACCGCGGCGGGCAAGCGCGTCAACTGGCCCGAGCTGGGTCGCGTCGGCGCCTGCTGGGGCGCGTTCGTCGCCTGCATCGCGCTGTTGCAGCCGCTGGGCTTCATCTTGTCGTTCGGACTCATGACGTGGTTCATGGTCAGCGTCCTATTCGGCAAGCCACAGAAGATCGCGATTACCACGGCGGTCATTACCCCGCTGGCGTTCTACGCGGTATTCGCCTGGGCGCTCGGCATCTCGTTGCCGACCGGCCCCTTCTAGGCGCTAATGGACACGATCGGCGGCTTGCTGCAGGGATTCGACGTCGCACTGACGTGGTCGAACCTGACGATGTGCTTCGTCGGTGTCTTCCTCGGCACCGTGATCGGTGTGCTGCCCGGCCTCGGACCGCCGGCGACGATCGCGATGCTGCTGCCGCTGACGCTCAAACTCGAACCGACCGGCGCGATGATCATGCTGGCCGGCATCTACTACGGGGCGAAGTACGGCGGCTCGACGACCTCGATCCTGCTCAATGTGCCTGGCGAATCGGCGTCGGTCGTCACTTGTCTCGACGGCTATCAGTTGGCACGCAAGGGCCGAGCCGGTGCTGCGCTCGGCATGGCCGCGATCGCTTCGTTCGTCGCCGGGACCTTCGGCGTCATCGCGCTGATGCTCGTGGCGCCGCCGCTGGCCAAGCTGTCGCTCGCGTTCAGCGCGCCCGAGTATTTCGCGCTGATGGTGCTGGGTCTGACCATGGTGGTGCTGCTGTCGGGCGAGTCGCTGACCAAGGGCCTGCTGTCGATGCTGCTGGGCCTGTGGATCGCGACCATGGGCACAGATCTGTTCACGGCGACTTCGCGTTTCACTTTCGGACAGGCCGCCCTGCTCGGCGGGATCGACTTCGTCGTCGTCGCCATCGGCATCTTTGCGATCGGCGAGGTGCTGGCCAACATGGAACCGCAGTCCGCGCCCGAAATGCTGCCGGCGCCGAAAGGCCTGCGGAATCTGCTTCCGACCTGGCAGGACATCAAGGCCTGCCGCTTCGCCTTCGTCAATGGCTCGCTCGTGGGGTTCATCGTCGGCATCCTGCCCGGAGCCGGATCCACGATCGCATCCTTCCTGAGCTACGGGATCGAGAAAGCCGTCTCCAAACATCCGGAGCAGTTCGGCCACGGCGCGATCGAAGGTGTCGCGGCCCCGGAGGGTGCCAACAATGCCGAAACCGGTGGCGCGCTAGTCCCGCTGCTGACGCTCGGCATTCCCGGCAGTGGAACAACCGCAGTGCTGCTCGCTGCGCTGATCCTGTGGGGCTTCAAGCCGGGGCCGCTCTTCATCCAGGACAGCCCGACGCTGTTCTGGGGCCTGGTCGCGAGCATGTACATCGGGAACGTCATGCTGCTGGTCCTCAACCTGCCGCTGGTCGCGGTGTTTGCCCAGCTGTTGAAGATGCCGGCATTCGCGATTTATCCGATGATCCTCGGTGTGTCGCTGGTCGGCATCTACAGCGATTCGTCGAGCATGTTCGAACTCGGCCTGCTCGCGACCTTCGGCCTGCTCGGATACGCCATGCGCAAACTCGGCTACCCCAACGCGCCGCTGGTACTGGGACTTGTGCTGGGCGATGCCATGGAGAGGGCCTTGCGGCAGTCGCTGATGATGTCGCAGGGACACATCAGTATCCTGTTCCGACCGATTCCAGCGGTTCTGCTGGCGATTGCCGCCGTATTACTCGTCATTCCGCTGTTCAAGAAATTCAACGCGATGCGAGTGCAGGTGCTCGATCAGGAGCCCGAGCGGTAATCGCACACAAGGAGACGCAATGACCTTCACCAAGTTACTCTGCGCAGCCGCCGGTGCGGCGCTGATGTCGGTCGGCACTGCGCATGCGCAGTGGAAACCAACCAAAACCGTGGACGTCATCGTCCATACCGGTCCCGGCGGCGGCAGTGACCTGCTGGCGCGTGCGATCGCGACGATGATGGAGAAGGAGAAGCTTCTGCCGGTCCGCATGCAGGTCATCAACAAGCCTGGCGGCAACGGGGCGGTTGCCGCCGCGGCGGTTGCTGAGCGCAAGGACGACCCGAACACCATCGCACTGGTCACCAGTGTCTGGATCGCCGGCCCGCTCACGTCGAGCGAAGCAAACGTGGCACTGACCGATCTCAAGCCGATCGCCTGCCTGGTCTTTGATCCGGCCGTATTCGTAGTGCGGACCGACTCACCCTACAAGACGCTGAAGGACTTCATCGAAGCCGCCAAGGCCAACCCGGGGCAGCTCAAGCAATCCGGAGGATCCGTCACCTCGCGCGACAACATCGTCAGGCAGCAGCTGCAGCATGCGACCGGCGCCCGCTGGGCGTTCGTCTCTTTTCCGGGCGGCGGCGAGCGCCTCGCTGCGCTGCTCGGCGGACATGTCGACATGATGGTGATCGAGCCGCAGGAGGCTGGCGAGCAGGTCAGGGCCGGAAAGCTGCGAGTGCTCGCGCGCCTGAGCGACAACCCGCTGCCGGGATATCCGAATGTGCCGACGCTCAAGGAAGCCGGCTACGACATCACGCCGACACCGCAGATCCGCGCCGTGATCGGCCCGCCGCAGATGCCGGCCGAGGCGGTGACCTACTGGGAGGATCGCTTCGCCAAATTGCGCGCTTCGCCGTCCTGGAAGAAGTACATCGAGGAGAATCAGCTGGACGACCATTTCACGAACTCCGCGGAGCTCGAGAAGCTGATCAAGCAGATCGAAGGCGAACTGCGCACCCAGTATCAGGCCGCAGGGGTCAAGGTCGTCCGCTAGATGTGGAGACTCTCAACGAACTTCTCATCGCAGATGCAGGCGGAAGGATTTGGAGCATGCCCATGAGTGCAGTCGTCAAGGAACAGCGCGTCACATCCGAGGCGCCTCCAGTCACCAGAATCCTCGCTGATTTCGTCGCAGGCCACGCCTCGCTCGGCTGGAGCGCTGCGGTCGAGGCCGAAGCGCATCGCACCTTCATGAACTGGGTCGGCTGCGCCATCGGCCCATCTCAGCACGATTCGGTGGTGACGGCGCTCGGCGCGGTCATGGAGCTTTCGCCGGCACCGCAGGCGTCGCTGCTGGGCCGCGCCGAGAAGGTCGACATCTCGAACGCTGCGTTGATCAACGGCATCAGCTCGCACACCTTCGATTTCGACGACACCCACCTGCGAACGATCATTCACCCGGCGGGTCCGGTCGCGCCGGCCGCGCTTGCTCTCGCCGAACATCTCGGCGCCTCGGGGCGCGATCTGATCGATGCGCTTGTGCTCGGCATTGAAGTCTCGTGCCGTGTCGGCAACGCGATGTACCCCGATCATTATCTGCGCGGCTGGCACATCACCGGTTCGACTGGAATGCTGGGCAGCGCTGCGGCATGTTCGCGTCTCCTGAAGCTCGATTCCGCACGCACGGCGATGGCCATCGGCATCGCGGCCTCGCAGCCGATCGGCGTGCGTGAGCAGTTCGGAACGATGACGAAGCCGTTTCACCCCGGCGCCGCGGCCAAGGCCGGCCTGATGGCGGCCCTGATGGCACGCCACGGATTTACTGCTTCGCCGAGGGCGCTCGAAGCGTCCCGCGGCCTGATGCCCATCGTCTCGGACAAGACCGACTATGCCGAGATCACCGACCGTCTCGGGGAAACCTGGGAGGTGTCGCTCAACACCTACAAGCCGTTCGCTTGCGGCATCGTGATTCATCCGAGCATTGATGGCTGCATCCAGCTGCGCAACGCGCACGGCCTGAAGGCGGAGATGATTCGGCGCGTCGTGCTACGGGTCAATCCGCTGGTACTCGAGCTGACCGGAAAGAAGACGCCGAGCAAGGGCCTCGAAGGGAAATTCAGCGTCTATCACTCGTGCGCGGCGGGCATCATCTTTGGCCGCGCGGGCGAAGAGGAATATTCCGACGCGGTGGTCACTTCACCGGACGTGGTCGCACTGCGCTCCCGCGTCGAGGCCGTGATCGATGCCAAGGTGCCGGAGGATGCCGCGGATGTCAGCATCGAAACGACTGACGGCCGCACTCTGCGCGTGTATGTCGAGCACGCGATCGGCAGCCTCGAGCGGCCGATGACCGACGCGCAGCTGCGCGCCAAGTTCGTCGACCAGAGCGCGCCGGTGCTCGGCGCCGAGCGCGCCGCTCGCGCCGCGGACATCGCCGCGCGAATTGCCGATTTCCGGACGGTCGACGAACTCATCGCGAGCTGCACCGTTGCGCGCTGAGCGACAGGCCCGGGCGGCGCTTCCGTGAGTCCCGCAGCGATCGAAATGCGCACCATGGCGGTTGCGGAGCGATTGGCCGCGCACGTAGTGCAGAGCGAACCACAGCGCGCCGAGGGGGCGCGCGCCAGCGGTTCGCGCCTGATGCTCGACATCGCCGGCCTGTGCGTGGCCGCCCGTCGACAGGACTACGTGCGCGCAGTGCTCGACTCGATCGACGGCTCGGGAACCTGTACCGCGATCGGCCATGGGGCGCGCTTCGGCGTACAGGATGCCGCGCTTCTCAACGGCGTCTCCGCACACGGCGAAGACTTCGACGACACCTACGAGGGCGGCCCGGTCCACGCCGGCGCCGTCATCGTCCCGGCGGCGCTTGCCTGCTGCGAACGTCATGGCCGCAGCGGCGAAGATCTGTTGCGAGCAATAGCTCTCGGTGCCGAGGTGACGTGCAGGCTGTGCCGCGTTGCTCCGACCCGCATCCACAAGGCCGGCTTCCATCCGACGGCAATCCTGGGCGTGATCGGCGCAACCGCAGCGGTCGGCGCTGCATTGCGCGTCCCGCGCGAAGTGCTAGCCAATGCGTTTGGCATCGCCGGCAGCCTTGCAGCCGGCATCATCGAATACTTGTCGGACGGCTCCTGGACCAAGCGGCTCCATCCAGGATGGGCCGCGCAATCCGGTTATCGCGCGGTGCGCCTCGCGAGCGGAGGCTTCATCGGGCCGCGCACCGTCTTCGAAGGCAAGCACGGCCTCTTCAAGGGCTTTGCGTCGGGCGCCGGCGGCGACTACGAGGCGGTTTTCGACGGGTTCGGCGACGAATGGGTATGGCAGTCGATCGCATTCAAGCCGTACGCATGCGGAACGATGGCGCATCCGTACATCGATTGCGCGCGCGCCTTCCGCGCGCGCGGCATCGATCCGCAACGCATCGCGCGCATCGACTGTGAAACCGCCGAAGGCATCGTCCACCGCCTGTGGGAGCCCCTGCGCGAAAAGCAGTCGCCGCCTAACGGCTATGCAGCGAAGTTCAGTGTTCCGTATGCGGTAGCGGTGGGCATACTGCGGGACGACGCTGGCCTGTCAGATTTCGACGAGACCGTCGTCCACGACCCTACGGTCATCGAACTGGCCCGCAAAGTGAACTACACGATCGACCCCGACAACCCGTATCCGAACGAATTCACCGGGCACCTTCGCGTCTCGCTCGACAACGGCGAGACAGTCGAACAGCGCCAGGCCTTTTTCAAGGGCGGGGCCAAAAAACCGCTGAGCGACGCTGAACTACGTCACAAGTTTCGCGCGAATTGCCGCTACGGCGGCCTGTCGGCGGAGGAGACCGAGGCGCTGGCTTCGAAGGCTGGCAGCATCTTCGATCAGCGCGTCGTCGTCTTTGGCGACGAACCCTCGTCGCGGACGCCCACATCGTGAACGGCGACGCGCGTACCGGTATTGCGCTTGTGACCGGAGCCGGTCGCAACATCGGCCGGCAGATCGCGCTGCGCCTGTCCGAGCACGGATACGCGGTCGCCGTCAATGTCCGATCGTCGCTCGACGAGGGCAAGTCCGTGGTCGAGGAGATCATCGCGACCGGCGGGGACGCACTGTTGTGCCTTGCCGATGTCACCGACGAGCATGCGGTGGCTCGGATGGTGTCGAACATCGAGCAGCGCTGGGGAAGCCTCGACGTCCTGGTCAACAACGCAGCGATCCGACAGGAAGCAGCTTTCGACGCGATGTCAGTCGAGCAATGGCGGGCCACCCTCGCGGTCGTACTCGACGGCGCGTTCTTCTGTGCGCGCGCGACATTGCCACTGCTGCGCCAGTCCACGCGTGCAAGCATCGTCAACATCGGCGGCATGACGGGTCATACCGGCGCGGCGCGGCGGGCGCACGTCGTGACAGCGAAAGCGGGCCTGGCCGGCCTGACACGAGCGCTGGCACACGACCTGGCGCCGGACAACATCACGGTCAACTGCGTTGCGCCCGGCCTCATCGATACCGTGCGCAATCCCACCAGTGCCAGCGCCGCTCCCGACCACCGGCGACGGCACCAGCCGCTGCTCGACCGGCACGGCACCGTCGACGAGGTCGCCCAAGCGGTGGTCTGGCTGGCCGGGCCTGATGCCCGCTTTGTCACCGGTCAGACACTTCACGTCAACGGCGGTGCTTTTCTCGGAGGCTGAATGCCGCCTCTGCTGAGCCGCATCGCAGACTGGCGGTTCTGGCTCACCCTGGCAGCAGGCGCTCTCGGCGGTTGGATCGCGGCATCGGTTCGCTTGCCGCTGCCCTGGGTTCTCGGCTCGATGATCGCTGTTGCGGTGGTCACTCTGGGTGGCGTCGGCGCCAGACAGCCGATCGCCGGGCGCCGGATTGCGCAAATGGCGATCGGCGTCGCGCTTGGTCTGGGGTTTACCCCTCCGGTGCTGCGCAGCGTTGCTGCGATGGGTCATTGGCTCGTGCTCGGCGCGGTCTATTCGCTCGTTCTTTCTGCGCTCGCGGCACGGTTCTTCCAGCGCTGGGCGCGCGTCGACGCGATGACTGCGGCGTATTCGACAGCGGTCGGAGCATCGGCCGAGATGGCGCTGCAGGCGCAGAAGGCCGGCGCCAACGGAGCCGTGGTCGCGTCTTCGCACGCCGTTCGCATCACCGTCGTTGTGACGCTGGCATCGTTCATAGCCGGTCTGACGGGCGAGCATGGCGACGCGCTGGCGGAGCCGACGGCTCCAACGCTGTCGTTGCCGATGTCGATCTTGTTCGCGTGCCTCGCGGTGGCAGCAGGCTGGATTGGCCAGCGAGTCCGGATGCCCAACGCCTTTCTGTTGGGGCCAGTGGTCATGGCTGCGAGCTTCGCTGCCAACGGAGTCGTCGCGCGCCTGCACCCGGGGGCGCTCGAGGCGGCACAGGTCGTGATCGGCTGGGGCCTCGGTCAGCACATGACCCGGCAGTTCTTCATGTCCTCACCACGAATACTGGCCGTGTCAGTCGGCATCACGGTCTCCATGCTCGGCATCTGCATCATCGCGGCGGCGGCGTTGCACTCCGTCGCGGGCGTCTCGCTGCTGACCTCTTTCCTGTCCCTCGCACCCGGAGGCACAGCCGAAATGGCAATCATCGCGAAGACCTACGGCATAGGCGCCCCCGCCGTAACGGCCTTCCATTTCTTCCGCGTGGTCGCAACCATTGTGCTGACCGGATGGCTGGCTCGAACGCTGGCCGATAGTGGCTGGCTCACCCGCTGAACCGGCATGCCGCCGAGGAACAACTCCCAGCTCGTGAGTGTCCCGCTGGTAAACCGCTCGTCTCGCGCACCGTCGGCCTGATCCGGCGCGCGGGCAGGGCGTTGCCGCCCTGCGGGGCGAGCCCTATCGCGCGTACGTGATGACCAGATCGCCGACGCCGTCGACGTGGCCTTCGAGCTTGTCGCCCTTGCTGATGGGGCCAACACCCGAGGGTGTGCCCGAGAAGATGAGGTCGCCGGGTTGCAGGGTGACGAGGCCCGACAGGTAGGCAATCTGTTCCGGGACACTCCAGATCTGCTGCGACAGATCACCCTGCTGCTTGATTTGACCGTTCACCTTGACCCAGATCGCGCCTTTCGCGGGATGACCGATCTCTGTCGCGGGCCGCAGCGCCGAGCACGGCGCCGACTGGTCGAAGCTCTTGCCCATTTCCCACGGGCGGCCCATTTTTTTTGCCTCGCCCTGGATATCCCGTCGCGTCATGTCCAGTCCTACTGCGTAGCCCCACACATGGTCGAGGGCCTTTTCGACAGGGATTGCTTTTCCGCCCTTGCCGATGGCGACCACCATCTCGATCTCGTGATGGACGTCCTTTGTGGCAACGGGATACTCGATGGTGGAGCCGCTTTGTACGATCGAGCTGGGCGCCTTCATGAAGAAAAAGGGAGGCTCGCGGTCAGGGTCGTGGCCCATCTCGCGCGCGTGTTCGGCATAGTTACGACCAACGCAGAAAATGCGGCCCACCGGAAAGCGCCGCTCGCTGGCGGCGACAGGCAGCGACGGCCGCGGGCCGATGTCAATGACGTACTCGACGTTGCGCGGATTGTCGTTCATCGGGTTCCTTCGATTTCTGGGGTGTTCAATCGAGATCAATCGAGCTTGATACCGACCGCCTTCGTGATCTTCCCGTATTTGTCGACCTGGCCGCGCAGCATCTCGCGGAATTCCTCCGGCGACTTGCTGCCGAGCGGCTCGGCGCCGTTGGCGTCCATCGCGGCCTTGAAGTCCGGGGTCGCGACGATCGCAACGATCTCGCGATACAGCCGATCGACGACGGGCTTCGGCATGTCGGCAGGTCCCATGATGCCAAGCCACAGCGCAGCCTCGAAGCCGGGATAGCCCTGCTCGGCGACCGTCGGCACCTCGGGGAGCGCGGGCGAGCGCGTCGCCGTTCCGACTGCAAGCGGACGGACCTTGTTCGCTTTCGTGTTCTGCAGCAGCGCCGGCATCGAACCGAATACGGCCTGCACCTCGCCCGCGAGGATCGCGACGTCCGCCGGCGCGTTGCCCTTGTACGGAATGTGCACGAGGTCGATCTTGGCCGCGTCCTTGAGCATCTCCATCGCGAGATGGGTCGCGGTGCCATTGCCGGCCGACGCGTAATTCATCTTGCCCGGCTGGCTCTTCGCGAGCGCGATGAACTCGTCGAGATTGCGCGCCGGCACCTGCGGATTCACCACTAGCAGGTACGGCGTGATCGCGACCAGCGAGATTTGCGTGAAGTCGGTCACCGGGTTGTAGGGAAGCTTCGAATAAGCGCCCGGTGCGATCGCATGGGTACTGGTCGTGCCGAGAGTCAGCGTGTATCCGTCGGGCGGTGCCTTGGCGGCGACGTCGGCACCGATCGTGCCGCCCGCGCCCGCCCGGTTTTCCACGACCACGGTCTGACCGAGCCGCTCACCCAGCTTCTGCGCCACGATGCGACCGACGATATCCGTAGAGCCGCCGGGCGCAAAGCCGACGATCAGCTTGATCGGGCGGTTCGGATAGTCCGACTGAGCGACTGCCGCGGTCGGAGAGATGAGAATCGCGCCGCCAACCATGATGCCGGCAGCGATTTTCGCGATCGTGCGCATGGTTCCTCCTCGACGAAGCCTCGGATTTTTTGATCCCGACGGAGCATTCTAGGCTGCCGCGTCGCGCAACAGCAGTCGGTCGCGGCGGCGGTCCCGGTAACCACCGGTGGCTCACGCGTCGCGCGACGTGGTCTCGAGTAATTTAGTTCAGAACAGCCTTGAGAGGCGAAGTATTCGGATCATAGGGCCAGCAAAGTTCGGAACAGTTACCGTTTGCGGCCGCATAAGACGCGCTCGATAGAAATTAAGTTCGGAATGCCAACGCCACTGCTGCTTTCAGAGCGATCAACAGGCGGCAGTCGACCGAAAGCAGTCTTCGTAAGCCGCCCACAGCGACCGCTGTTAGAACTCTAAGAAGCGGACGTTAAAGGACCAAGCTAACTGGCCCGCCGCCATGGGATCAGGTAAGCATCCATCGAGGTCACCAGCCGCACTGCTCGCCCTTGTTCTGCTCCTCGAGCCACGTCTGCAGCGGCGCGAAGTACTCGAGGATCGCGGTCGCATCCATCTCGCGCTGACCGGTCAGCGCGAACAGCGCGTCCTGCCACGGCTTGCGACGCGCCCAGCGCGAGCATCTTCTTGAACGCCTCGCCCGCTTCCTTGTTGCCGTAGATCGAGCACTCGTGGAGCGGGCCCGGTGTGGCCGGCCTTCTTGCACAGCGCGCGGTGGAACTGGAACTGGAGGATGCGCGCGAGGAAGTAGCGCATGTACGGCGTGTTCGCCGGGATGTGGTACTTCGCGCCCGGATCGAAGTCGGTCGCTCGGTGCGCGCCACCGGCGGCGCGATGCCCTGGTACTTGAGCGCAGCTCCCACCAGTGCTTGTTGTACTGCTCGGGCTTCATCTTGCCGGCGAACACGTCCCAGCGCCACTGGTCGACGAGCAGGCCGAACGGCAGGAACGCGATCTTCTCGAGCGCGCATGTCATCTGCTCGTTGATCGTCGCCTTGTCGTTCTTCTCGACCTTCGTCGAGCAGGCCCGACTCCTTCAGGTACTCCGGCGTCATCGACAGCGCGATCGTGTCGCCGATCGCCTCGTGGAAGCCGTCGTTCGCGCCGTTCTGGAAGAGCACGGGCAGCTTGTAGTAGTTGTCGAAGTAGTAGTTGTGGCCGAGCTCGTGGTGGATCGTGATCGAGGTCTTCCTGGTTCATCTTGATGCACATCTTGATGCGCAGGTCGTTCGTTGAAGGTCGACGTCCCACGCGCTCGCGTGACACACGACCTCCTTGTCCTTCGGCTTGACGAACATCGAGCGCTCCCAGAACGTCTCCGGCAGCGCTTGCATGCCGAGCGACGTGAAGAACGCCTCGGCGATCTTCACCATCTTCACCGCGTCGTACGCTCTTCTCGAGCGCCGGCGTGACGTCGATCGGCGCGACTGGCCCTTGTACGGCTCGAGCACCTTGTAGAGGTAGCCCCAGCTCCTGCGCCCACATGTTGCCGTGCAGGTGCGCCGGGATCGGGCCGTCTTCGGCTGCGACCTTGTCGCCGTACATCTTGTTCAGCTTGCGGCGCGTGTAGCAGTGCAGCTGCGTCGTAGAGCGGCTTCACCTGGCCCCACAGCCGATCGACCTCGGCCTCGAACTCGTCCTCGCGGCATGTCGTAGCTGCGACCGCCACATCGACGAGACGTCCTTGAAGCCGACGCCGCGCGCGCCCGCGTTGGCGAGCTCGACGAAGCGCATGAACAGCGGGCGCTCGGCCTTGCCGACGGTGTCGTGCCAGCCCTAGCCAGGCCGCGAGCAGCTCGTCAGGCTCGCGGCTCGTTCTGGAGCACCTTCGACAGCGCATCCAGGTCTTTGCAGTGCATCTCCCCGGCTTCGGTAGCGGCAGTCCGTGTGACGGCTGCCTTGTCGTCCCCGCCGGCTTTAGTCCTCGTGCAGACCTTGGCCTTGCCATAGATCGAAGTCATTTCGACCAAGATGCTGGCGAGCGCTTCAGACTGCGCCGGATCGTCGGGCGCTGTCCCCCCGGTGAACCTCAGGAGCAGGAGCTGGCGCTGGGTATCGGCGTCGAGCTTGGCGTAGACCGGATCGAACTTGCGCGATTCCTTGATGAGACGCGTCATCGCCTTGGACCTCAGTTCCCTGGCCTTCGCGGCCGCGGCCCCGTGCTCGGGCGTGATGTCCGTCTCATTCGCCCAATCGGCGGCCATTTCATCGACGTAGAGCTTGCGAAACTCCTGGTTGACGGCGGCAACGAACGGCTTTGCCGCTTGGATCAGGGCGGCGTAGTCCTCCGCCGGCGGCTCACGATCGAGCGCGGGCTTCGTCGGTTGCTGCCGGGTGTCGGGCGCGCCCACCGGCGTCTGCGCGAACGAACACGTGCCGAGCATGCCGACGAGTAGTACCGCGACAACGTGCAATGGCTTTCCAAGCCTGACCGCGTCGATCAGGCGGCGCAGGTCGTCTTCATTCATTGCTTCCCCCTCCAGCCGCGGTCGCTTGTTCATCGCGATCCTGCGGTGTCCAAAGTGCGTCTGCTGCCGGGCGATTCTGACCCGAAAGGCTCGCGTCCGCTACGGCCGAATGCGATCACTTGGCTCGCTCCGCAACGCGAATGCGACGTTGAGCGTCGGCCAGCTTTATATGCAAGTCGATTATTGAGGCTTCGCAACCGAGTAACTCAGCGTACCGGTTGCAGGCGATTGCCTTTCGTCAACCCAGGAAGTTTCATGCGCGGGAGCGCCACGGAGCGGGATAGTCGCCCGTACGAGCGCGGAGGATTTTCGCGTGCATTCACACCGCCGCGGCGAAGTGCTGCGGTCCATCTTTCTGAAACTGGCGAGTTGGTTCGAATCCAGCAATGAGCGGGCGCGTCGCCGTGAGATCGAGGCTTTTCTGTCTCAAGCGACGAACATCGCAGATCTGGAGGCGCGCATTCTCCAGTTGCAACGCAATAGGGGGTTTTCTCCCTATTGCTGATGTTCGCGACGCCAGTCAGTCCGAGGCAGGCGTACCTTCCGTTTGACCCATGCTCGAACTATGTCTGTGGGCGGGCGAACGAGGGTCCTCAATAATTACCTCTCGACACTCTCAACCACGACGAACGCGGTCCTATTCGACCGTCACCGACTTGGCGAGGTTGCGCGGCTTGTCGACATCGGTGCCGCGCGCGACTGCAGTGTGATACGCGAGCAGTTGCAGCGGCACTACGTGCAGCAGCGGCGACAGATCGCCGTAGTGCTCGGGCAGCCGGATGACGTGCAGGCCGTCGGCCGATTCGATCTGCGTGTCGGCGTCGGCGAAAACATAGAGCTGGCCGCCGCGGGCGCGCACCTCCTGCATGTTGCTCTTGAGCTTTTCCAGCAACTGGTCGTTGGGCGCTACCGTGACGACCGGCATCGCTTCGGTCACCAGGGCCAGCGGCCCGTGCTTGAGTTCACCGGCTGGATACGCCTCGGCGTGGATGTAGCTGATCTCCTTCAGCTTGAGCGCTCCCTCGAGCGCGATCGGATAGTGCAGTCCGCGCCCGAGGAAGAGCGCGTGCTCGACGCGCGCGAACGTCTCGCTCCAGGCGATGATGCTGGGCTCGAGCGCCAGCACGCTCTGCACGGCCGACGGAAGATGGCGTAACCGGCGTATCGCCAACTGCTCGCGATCCGCGGTCAGCCGGCCGTGCATCTTGGCGATTGTGTTCGCCAGCAGATAGAGCGCAACCAGCTGGGTGGTGAACGCCTTGGTCGACGCCACGCCGATCTCGGCGCCCGCGCGTGTCAGGAACTGCAACAAAGTCTCGCGCACCATCGCGCTGGTGGCGACGTTGCAGACCGCGAGCGTCCTGTGCATGCCGAGTCCCTTCGCATGCTTGAGCGCGGCGAGCGTGTCGGCGGTCTCACCCGACTGCGAGACGACCACCACCAGCGTGGCGGGATCCGCCACCGAGACCCGGTAGCGGTATTCGCTGGCGATCTCGACCGCAACCGGTATCTGAGCGATCGCTTCGATCCAGTAGCGCGCGACGCAGCTTGCGTAATAGCTGGTTCCACAGGCGAGGATCAGCACCGAGCGAACGCCGGTCAACACGTCGGCGGCGCCCTCGCCGAACAGATCTGGCTCGATGGACGCCACCGGTTCGAGCGTGTCACCGATCGCGCGCGGCTGCTCGAAGATCTCCTTCTGCATGTAGTGGCGGTAGGGGCCGAGCTCGACTGCACCCAGTCCGGCCTGGACGGTCTTGGTCGCGCGCGTCACCGGGCGGCCGTTGCGATCGACGATCCAGAGCCGCGCCAGCTGCACGTCGACCACGTCGCCATCCTCGAGGTAGATGATCTGGTCGGTCGTGCCGGCCAGCGCCATCGCGTCGGACGCAAGAAAGTTCTCGTCCTTGCCCACGCCGACGACCAGCGGCGAACCTTCGCGCGCGCCGACCACCCGGTGCGGTTCGTCACGGCAGAACACCGCGATTGCATAGGCGCCGCGCAACTCTCGCACCGAACGCTGGACCGCGTCGAACAGATCGCCGTCGTAGTGGCTGTCGATCAGGTGGGCGACGACCTCGGTATCGGTCTGGCTTTCGAACACGTAGCCGAGCGACCTGAGCCGCGTACGAAGCTCTTCGTAGTTCTCAATGATGCCGTTGTGGACTAGAGCGATGCGTGCGCCGCGCGCTGTCTTGTCGAGGCCGCCGCGCACCGACGTCGGGCCCGCTGAAAAGTGAGGGTGAGCGTTGACGGTGCTCGGCGCGCCGTGCGTCGCCCATCGCGTGTGCGCAATGCCGGTGAAGGCCGCGAGTTCATCCGCCTGGCCGTCGAGCTCGGCGACGCGCGACGACACTGCGCGCCCGCTTAAGCCCGCCATTGGCATGGACAGCAACGCCGCAGGAGTCGTAACCGCGATATTCGAGACGCCGCAGCCCCTCGATCAGGACCGGGACGATGTTGCGCTGGGAAACCGCACCGACGATGCCGCACATGAACTCCTCCCTTGGAGCATCGCATCATAGGCAGCCGGCTCGTGAACGGTGGTTTCATTGTTCGATCAAAATTGAAATATTCGTTCGGCAACGTCTCTTCATGCAATAACATTGCGCCATTTGCGTCGTGGGAAGCCCATGATCGAACTGGATGCCACCGACCGAAGGCTCTTGGCGCTGCTGCAGACCGACAGCGCCGTGACCAACCAGGAACTCGCCGCCCGCGCGCATGTTTCGGCAGCGACCTGCCTGCGACGCGTGCGACGGCTGGTTGAAACTGGCGTGATCGAGCGGCAGATGGCGATCGTTTCGCCGGACGTTTTGGGCGACGGCCTGACCGCGATCCTGGAAGTCACGCTCGACGACCAGAGCGCCGAAGCTCAATCCGAATTCGAAGCCGCAGTGACGGCCGAAGCCGTGGTGCAGCAGGCATATCGCGTCGCCAGCGGGCCGGACTTCGTCCTGATCGTCTACGTGCGCGACATGGCTGCGTACCACGCCTTCGTGCACCGGACACTGACCGCTGCGGCCAACGTTCGCAACATCCGCAGCTTCTTTTCGATCCGGCGCAGCAAATTCGCGCCGGTGTTGCCGGTCTGAGCGGATGGCCGCAGGCGATACGGTGCCGCCCGATCAGCGCGCTTTCTTCGCCGGGCGTTTCCAGCCGTCCAGCGTGTGCTGCCTGGCGCGAGCCACGGTCAGCTTGCCGGCCGGTGCACTCTTGCTGATCGTCGATCCGGCAGCGATCGTCGCGCCGGCGCCGACGTCGAGCGGAGCAACCAGTACCGAATTCGACCCGGTATGCACGTCGTCACCGATCGTGGTGTGATGCTTGTTCACCCCGTCGTAGTTGGCGATGATGGTTCCCGCACCGATGTTCACGCGGCTGCCGACGGTGGCATCGCCGACGTACGCCAAGTGATTGGCCTTCGATCCGCGGCCCATCGAAGAATTCTTGACCTCGACGAAATTGCCGATATGCACCTCGTCGGCCAGTGACACGGTGGGACGCATGCGCGCAAACGGGCCAATCCGTGCCTGTGCGCCTATCGTCGCGCCCTCCAGGTAGCAGTGACCGAGGACTTCGGTTCCCGCACCGACTGCGCAGTCACGCAGCAGGTTGTACGGGCCGACGCGCACGCCGTCGCCCAGCGTGACTCGCCCTTCGAACACGCAGTCGATGTCGATGGACACATCGACGCCGCACGCCAGCTCGCCGCGAACGTCGATGCGCGCCGGATCGGCCAGGGTCACGCCCTGTTCGAGCAGCGCGTCGGCGCGGCGTCGCTGGTAGAGGCGCTCGAGTTGCGCCAGTTGGCCCTTGCTGTTGATTCCCAGCGTCTCGCTCGCGGAATCGGGATGCGCAGCGCGCACCGCGACGCCGTCGGCTACCGCGCGTGCGATGACGTCGGTGAGGTAGTACTCCTTCTGCGAGTTGTCGTTGGTGAGGCTCGCAAGCCAGCCGCGTAGCCGGTGCGTCGGGGCAACCAGAATGCCGGTATTGACCTCGCGCAGCGCGCGTTCGGCGGGAGTCGCCTCCTTTTCCTCGACGATGCGACGGACCTGGCCGTCGCCGCGGATGATGCGGCCGTAACCATGCGGATCGTCGAGCAGTACGGTCAGCAGCGCGACGTCGCGGCCTGCCGCCACCAGCAACCGCTCGAGCGTCGCCGCCGTTACCAGCGGCACGTCCCCGTACAGCACCAGCGTATGGGCATCGGCGGCCAGGTGCGGCAATGCTTGCAGCACGGCGTGCCCGGTGCCCAGTTGCGGCTCCTGCAGGACGAAGTTGACATCACGCTCGGCGGCGAACGCGGCACGCACGTCATTTGCCCCGTAGCCGACTACCACGACGATGCGGGGATTCGGCTGGCGCGCCGACACCACGCGCGCCGTGTCGATGACGTGCGCTAACATCGGCCGGCCGGCGATTGGATGCAGCACTTTCGGCAGTGACGAGCGCATGCGCTTGCCCTGCCCGGCCGCCAGTATCACGATGTTCATTGCGCGCAGGAGGTCTCGATGCGCAGCGATTCTAAGTCACGGTCCGGGATTGCCCGACGCCTGCTGCTGCTGGGCGCGGCGCTGCTGGTGGCTGGCTGCAGTACCGGCCTACGCCTCGGCTACAGCCATGCCGACACGCTGCTCGCCTATTCGATCGACGGCTATGTCGGCTTGACGCCCGAGCAGGATCAGTTCGTCAAGGAACGCGCAGCGGGATTGATGGCCTGGCATCGCGCGACGCAGCTGCGCGACTATGCCCAGCTGATCGAGACCACGCGCGGCAAACTCGATGGGACAGTGTCTGCTGACGACGTTCTGACATTCAACCGCGAGGTCAATTCACGCCTCGCCGCCCTCGGCGAGCGCGCAGCGCCCGACCTTGCGCAGCTCGCGATGATGCTGACGCCCGAACAAATGGAGCGCCTGCAGCGCAAGCTTGCCAAAGACAACTCGAAAGCGCGCCGTGAACTCGTCCAGTTGGCGGGCAGTGAATCGGTCGACGACCGCGTCAGGAAATACTCAGAGCGCGCGAACTACTGGTTCGGTGAACTGAGTCGCGAGCAGGTCGAGTTGCTGCGTGCCGCCGTGCTGCAAAACCCGGGCAGCGCCACTTGGTGGGTCGAAGAACGCGAGCGCCGCCAGCGCGAACTGCTGGCCGTGCTGCAGCGGATCCAGAGCGAGCGACCGAGTGATGCGACCGCGACCGCCTGGCTGCGAACCTACTTCGCCCAGCTGCAGCAACCTGCCGAGCCCGACCGCCGCGACCGCATTGCGGAGTTTCGCCTCGCCAATGCCGAGTTGATCGCGCAATTGATCAACGCGTCCACGCCAGAACAGAAGGCGCATCTGTCACGCCGGTTCGCCGGTTTCGCACAGGATTTCGCCGCGCTCGCCGCTGAGCGCTCTGCGCCACCGCGCGGCTGAAAAACCGGAACGGATTCTAGGAAGTCGTCGCGTTGCGCACGCGGTGTCCGTGTCCCGCGTGAGAGTGCGGGCCGTGCGACGCCGTTCGAGCACGATGCGCGACATTGCCCTGTGTCGGCAGTAACGAGCCGGCCACCATCCCGAGGCCGGCCATGATGAAGCCGCCGAGCACCGACGGGAACACTTCACCGAGCGGGGTTGCTGCAAGGATCGCCCAGGTACTCATGCCGAGAACGATCGACCAGACGGCCCCTTGCGTCGTCGACCGCTTCCAGTACAGGCCGCACACCAGCGGCCAGAATGCACCGACCACTGGGAACTGGTATGCCATGGAAACCAGCTCGTAGATCGGTGTGCCTTCCATCACGATCGAATAACCGAGCACGCAGAGCGTAAAGACGAACACCGTCAGGCGCATCGCGAGCAATTCGCGCCGGTCAGGTAGCGGCATGAAGTTCTTCAGGATGTTTTCGACGAACGTGGTCGACGGCGCAAGCAGTGTGGCCGATGCGGTCGACATGATCGCCGACAGCAGGGCGCCGAAGAACATTACCTGCAGCCAAACCGGCATGTGTTCCATCACCAACGTCGGCAGGATCTTCTGCGGATCGTCGCCGATCAAGCCAGCCGCCACATCGGGCATCACGACGAAGGCCGACATCCCGATGAACATCGGCACGAACGCGAACGCCAAGTAGGACAACCCGCCGATGATCGGACCCTTGACCGCCGTGTCTGCATCCTTGGCCGACATCACGCGCTGGAACACGTCCTGCTGCGGTATGGAGCCGATCATGATGGTGATCGCAGCCGCCAGCCAGAACAGCCAGGCGTGCAGCGAAGGCTCCGGCAGGAACCGGAACAGGTCCTTGTTGGCGGCGTAATCGACGACGCGGCCCGCACCGCCGGCCAGGTCGGCAGCAAACCAGGCGATCAGCGACAGGCCGGCGACGATGATGATCATCTGGAAGAAATCGGTCAGCGCGACCGACCACATGCCGCCGAACACCGTGTACACGAACACGATCGCCGTACCCAGCGCCATCCCCTGCACTGTCGAAAGCGCACCGCCCGACAGCAGATGGAAGACCAGTCCGAGCGCGGTGATCTGCGCCGCCACCCAGCCGAGATAGGAGATCAGGATGACGGCGGCACTGAAGATCTCGACGCCCTTGCCGTAACGCTGGCGGTAGAAGTCGCCGATCGTCAGCAGGTTCATGTCGTACAGCTTGCGGGCGAAGAACAGTGCCCACGAGGATCAGACAGAACGACGCGCCGAACGGATCTTCCACCGTCTTCTGCAAACCGCCTTCGATGAACTTCGACGGAATACCCAGCACGGTTTCCGATCCGAACCACGTCGCGAACGTCGTGGTCACGATCATGATCAGCGGCAGTGATCGCCCCGCGACCGCGTAATCCGCAGTGTTCTTCACGCGCGATGCGCCGTACAGGCCGATCGCAACCGACACGAGCAGGTACAGGGCGACGAAGGTGATCAGGGTCATGGCAGGCGCGGCGGAAAATTCGCGCGATTATGCGGCAAGCGCAGCGCCTGACGAGCGCCGCACGGTGGGCACTGCAGAGTCAGCGCTGAATGCGCTTGAGCCAGCGCTCGTTCGGCGAGCCGTGCGAACCTGCGGGCCCGGCAACGCCAATCAGCTGACGCGACAGCGCCCTGCGCAGCAGCAGCCGGTCTTCCTCGGTCGACAGGCGCGGGCCGGCATAAGCCTGTGCGCTGGCGAGCGCCGACGGGGGTGCCGGCAGCACCAGGTTCCCATTCCAGGTGTCGCCTGCACGCATGGGGATCGGCGCCGCCAGTGCAGCGACATCGGCCGGGTCGACCCACGGTGCCAGCTGCGACACGACGAATTGCGCGCGCGGCTTGATGCTCGCATCGCCGACCCGGCCGCGCTGACCCCAGTGCACGACGACCGAACTGCCAGTCGAGGTGGTGGTGACCTTGTCGGTGATGGCCACATCGCGTCGCCAGCCGTGGTTACGCGACATGAATACTTCCTCGAACGTCATCGCGATGTCTTCGCGGATGGTCGAGTAGTTGTACTCATCGGTGGCGATGTCGGCGGCAAAGAAGCCGGCCACATCATTGGGCGTGTAAGTCTTCAGGGTTGAGTAGGGAATTCCGTTGACCAGCGTCGTGTCGCTGGCGGGTCCGGTCACGAACTTGATCTGCGCCAGCGCGCTCATCTGTCCTGATGACAGCGGAAAATTGCTGCTTAGTAGACCCGAAGGCAATTGGCTCGGGTAGCGCGGCGCGATATTGGGCCAGACCGACAGAGTCGGATTGAGTGCTCCGCGCACCGCTACCGGAAGGAAGTCCGAGGCGTGCCCGAGTTCGTGATACATCAACCATCCGGCTTCCTTCAGTACGAAGGTCAAGTCGCGCGGTGTCCGTGAAGTCGCGGTGAACGGAAAGAAGATGCTTTGGTTTCCTTCGACATACCGCCATAGCCCGGAATACTGCAGGTCGCGGTCGAAACCGGAGCGGAAGTCCAACGCCTCGTCGATGACGTCGCGCTCGTCGGCCGTACGCCAGAAATTGTCGGCGTCGAGGTAGATCGCTCCGGTCATCGCGTAATAGAAGCTCGGTCGCACGTGGGCACCGATCACCACTGCGGTGACGCCATTGAACAGCCGCATCAGGTCCACGTTGCTCTGGTTCGCGGTCAGCAATTCCTCGAACGCCTTGCCCATCCAATCGTGCGAGACCAGCACGCGATCCATGATCTGTGCCACGGTCGGCACATTGCCGCCGGTGGTCGTATGCAGCAAGGGCAGCGTCGCAAGTGGGCAGGTATTCGTGCTCGCCGCGGTGTACTGCAACTGCGCGTTGTTCACACACGTCACCAGGACGCCTGCATAAGGGCCGGACGGCTTGTATGCATAGACACGCGACACATGCATGTCGCTGAATATGTACGGCCCGGTGCTGCTCGGATCCGATGGCGCCTGGGCGTAGTTCTCAACCAGCACCATCACGTCGTCGCTGTCACTGCCTGACGCCGACGTTCTCGTGACGCGAAAGGCAAGGGCCGTGTCGCGTACAACCGTCGGCGCGGTGAAGATGATGCGATTCGGATCGCTGGTGTCGATCGTGACCGCCGGCCCGGCGATCTGCGTCCAGCTGAGAGTCTCGCCGCCCGACGCTGCGGGCCAGGCCCGTACGGAAGCCTTGCCGCCCATGCGTACTGCCTGGTCGCCGCGCGCGGTCACCAACACCGGCGAGGCTGCGGCCGTCACGTTGATCGTCGCGGTAGCGGTGCGTGCGACACCGCCGGCGTCGATGAAGGAAACGGTGAAAGTATGTGTACCAGTCGCTGCGGCATCGAAGGTGATCGCCTGTGTCTTGGCTGACAACAGATTCACGCCCGGTCCGCCGGTTTGCTGCCATGACACGTCGCGCAACGGCCCATTGCACCCGGCGACGACCGCGCCCGCGGTACGACCGACCGGCACCGATACATCGGCCACCACGCTGAACGACTCGCCTGCAATCGTGCAGGTCGGGGACTGATTCGCTGCCGGTGGTGGGGGAGGCGGCGCGGGTGCCGGGGACGAACCGCCGCCGCCACCGCCGCAGCCACTGACCAACACTAGGAAGCAGCCGAAAAGCGCGCCGGAAACCTTGGGGGACAGGGGATTCGTCATCAGAGAAACCGGCGCCTTGGACATGGGACGCGGCAAGATAGCGTGGAAGTGGTCGGGGTCAATGCCGCGTATGGCCTAATGAAGCCACGGAAACTGCGCGTTCCGCTATGCAGTCCCCGGCGCACCGCATGCGTCAGGCGCGCCACATGGCCCAGGCGGCCAAGCCGACGACGATGACGAGCAGGCCGGTCGCCGCTGCGTACCAGCGGTTCGTCAGCCGCTGCTCGCGCCGCAGCTCACGCACCTCGTCGATCAGTCGCTCGGCGTCGCCGTAGCGCGTCAGCGCGGCGTGCATCAGGCGCGGCAGCTGCGGCAGCAGGAAACTCCATTGCACCGCCTCCTGCTTGAGCTTGGCCTCGAGGCCGCGCATCCCGACCTGCTGATCCATCCAGCGCTCCAGAAAGGGCTTGGCGGTCTTCCACAGGTCGAGCTCCGGGTCGAGCTGCCGGCCCAGTCCCTCGACGTTCAGCAGCGTCTTCTGCAGCAGCACCAGCTGTGGCTGGATCTCGATGCTGAAGCGACGCGAGGCCTGGAACAGTCGCAGCAGCACGACGCCGAGCGAGATGTCCTTCAGCGGCTTGTCGAACACCGGCTCGAGCACCGAGCGCACTGCGTTCTCCAGTTCGTCGACGCGCGTGCCTGGTGGAACCCATCCCGACTCCACGTGCAGTTCGGCCACCCGCTTGTAGTCGCGCTGGAAGAACGCGAGGAAGTTCTGCGCCAGGTAGTTTCTGTCGGTGTCGGTCAGCGTGCCGACGATGCCGAAGTCGAGCCCGATGTACTTGTTGAACTGGTCGCCGTTGATGCCGACCAGGATGTTGCCCGGATGCATGTCGGCGTGGAAAAAGGCGTGATCGAACACCTGCGTGAAGAACAGCGTCACCCCATCCTTCGACAGTTTCTTGATGTCGAGGCCTGCTTCCCTGAGACGCTCGATCTGGCTGATCGGAATGCCGTGCATGCGCTCCATGACAAGCACGTTTTCCGAGCAGAAATCGAAATACATTTCCGGCACGACGAGCAGTTTCGAGCCGGCGAAGTTGCGACGCAGCTGCGATGCGTTCGATGCCTCGCGCATCAGATCCAGCTCGTCGTGCAGGTACTTGTCGAATTCCGCTACGACGTCGCGCGGTCGCAGGCGCTTGCCGTCCTGCCACAGCCGCTCGACCAGCAGCGCGCCGGTTTCCAGCAGCGCCAGGTCCTTGTCGATCGCGTGCAGCATGTTCGGCCGCAGTACCTTCACCGCGACGTCCTTGCGGGCGTGCGGCCCATCCCTGATGACGGCGAAGTGCACCTGCGCGATCGATGCCGAGGCGACGGGCTCGCGTTCGAAGCTGGCGAACACCTCGTCGAGCGGGCGGCCAAGACCGCGCTCGATTTCGCGCATCGCGATGTCGGAATCGAACGGCGGCACGCGGTCTTGCAGTTTGGCCAGTTCGTCGGCCACGTCGGGCGGCAACAGATCGCGACGCGTCGACAGCACCTGGCCGAACTTGACGAAAATGGGGCCGAGGTCTTCGAGTGCGCACCGCAGGCGCACGCCGCGCGTACCGGCAGGTGAACCGATCGTGGTCCAGCGAACGATCCGCACTAGCGTCGGGTTCCTCAGGCTCGCAACGGCGAGCTCGTCGAGGCGATAGCGCCAGACGACGGTCAGGATGCGTAGCAGTCGCAGCAGGCGCATGGCGGCGGATTGTACGAGCCGCTCATGCGTGCAATAGCTTGGCGACTACGCCCGCGCGCGCTCCATACGCACCATGCGCTTGTCGAGTCTCTCGACGTCGTCGCGCAGCCGCGCGACATCGGCACCGAAATCACTGAGCTCGTCCCGTGCGACGATCATCGGATTTTCGGCGACGAAGTAGTTCGCGCCGTTGTCGAGCATGCGTTCGGCAAGCTCGCGCCAGTGCGACGCGCTGATCCGCAGCAGCCCGACGATGCGCCGGGCCATCGCATCGCCGACGAAGCGAGACAGGTCTTCCTCCGGTTCGGGGCGCAGGTTCTGCAGCACGAAGGCGAGCGCCTGCGCGAACTCGGCATCGCCATTGAGCGCGACATCGCGCATCGCCGACGCCGGATCGTTCAACACCAACGGGAGCGCGGCCAGCTGCAGCCCCACGGTGACCGCCGGCTCTGCGCCTTCGGCATCGCAAAACTCGCCCGTCTCGGCCACCTTCAGCGTCAACGAGAAGGGCAGGGCGTCGAAACGAGCCACTTTGCCGGAAAACGGCGCGAGACGCTCGCGCGCCCAGGTTTCACGCGCCAGCATGCGATTCAGCACGGCCAGCGCAGCTGCCGTGGTCAACCGTTCGATCATGTCGGGCGTGTGAACACCCGCGTGTCAGGCCATCTGCTGGATACCCGCGAGCAGCCAGCCTCCACGCCCGCTGGTCGGCTTGATGAGGTTCCACACTTCGGTGACCTGCTCAATCTCGCCGTTGACGCTTAAGCGGCCATCGAACCGGACGCTGGCGACGTGCTCGTCCGCGCTGGATTCGATGCCCAGCAGTTCGGCATCGAGCGCGACCACTTCGGTCTGGGTCCGGCCGCTGCGGTTGCGCAACTCATGCGTCAACGAGATGAACATATCGTCGGTCGTGAGCTCGGCCATCTCATCGAGATTCCCGCTGTCCCACGCGTGCTGCAGACGTACGAAACTGTTCTTGGCATGGGTCAGGAACGCCGGCGTATCGAATCCGGCCGGAACACCCCATGGCACGTTGGTCGTGTCGCCGCGCGTGAACTGGTCCATAGCCGACCCGGCCCGCACGCTTGCGGTCGGCAGTGTGACCGCCGCCCGCTGAGCAGGCACGGGCGCGGTTTCGTAACCAACGTGCGAATAGGTGCCGGGGCCGCGCGGAGCCACTCGACCTGCGGCGGCAACGGGCTGCGGCCCGCGCATGCGCCGGACCACGAAGCCGATGACCAGCATCACCGCGAAGCCGAGCAGCAACACCGTCAGGAACATCGTCAGCGCTTCACTAAAGCCGAGCCACGATGCCAGGGCGGCCAACGCCCAGACCTGCCGCCAGGCCCATCAGTGCGCCGCGCCACGGACTCGCCGCGCGAGCAGCAGCGGCGGGTGCGCCTGCAGCCGGCGCGGTCGCGTTTGCGGGCTGCTGCGCGGTGCCCGCCGGGGCGGCCTGCTGCGGCGCCCCAGGCTGTTGGGCCGGGGGCGTGGCCTGACGCTGAACCTGAGGCGACTGGCGTCCGAAACTCTTGCCGCCGCCGAATCGACGTTGCGCGTCCGCATCGACGCACGCCGTCGCCGCCATCACTCCGATCAGCAATCCTGCGAACCACTTGTTCATGACATCTCCGATTTCAGTACACCGTGCCGACGTGCAGTGCGCAGACGCCGGCAGTGAGGTTGAACCATTGGACGTCGTGCAGGCCCGCGCGTTCCATCATCTGCGCTAGTTCGCCTTGCGGCGGGTGCATGCGGATGGACTCCGCGAGATAGCGATAGCTGTCGCTGTCGCCTGCGAGCTTGCGGCCGAGCCAGGGCAGCACGTTGAATGAGTAGGCATCGTACAGCGGCGCCAGCGGCTGCCAAATGCGGGAAAACTCCAGCACCAGCAGTTGCCCTCCGGGACGCAGTACGCGCGCCATTTCAGCGAGAGCCGCTTCCTTATGCGTCATGTTGCGCAGGCCGAAAGCCACGCTGACGCGATCAAAATACCCGGCGACAAACGGCAGCCGCTCGGCGTCGCACTGGGCCAGCGGCAGCATCAGACCGGCATCGAGCAGGCGATCGCGCCCGGCCGCAAGCATCGAGCCGTTGATGTCGGTCAGCCAGACCTCGCCGCCCGGTGCGACGCGCTGCGCGAAGGCCCGCGCCATGTCGCCGGTCCCGCCGGCGATGTCCAGCACCTTCATTCCGGGTCGGACGTGGGCCTGACGTACGGTGAAGGACTTCCACACGCGATGCAGCCCGGCGGACATCACGTCGTTCATCAGGTCGTAGCGGCTGGCGACCGAGTCGAACACGCCGGCTACGCGCGACGCCTTGTCCGTCTCGCTGACCCGCTCGAATCCGAAGTCGGTCGAGCCGGAGTCGCTAGTACTCATCGCATGTGCTCCGACCGCATCAATGCCGACCGCAGCCGGGAGTCCCAGGCGAAGGCGCCGACGCCGGTGCATCGCGGCTGCCGCCCTCGGCCTGCAGCCGCTCGAGGTACTCGGCCCACAGGCGGCGCCTGGTTTTCCCCCAGTTCGTACAGGTAATCCCAGGAAAAGATGCCGCTGTCGTGGCCGTCCGAAAACGAGGGCTTGATCGCGTAGTGGCCGACGGGCTCCAGGGAATCGATCGTCACGTCGCGCTTGCCAACCTGAAGTATTTCCTGACCGCGCCCATGACCGCGCACCTCGGCGGACGGCGAATAGACCCGCAGGAACTCGAACGGCAGACGGAATCGCGCACCGTTGTCGAACTCGATTTCGAGTACGCGCGATGCGGTGTGCAGCACCACGTTGGATGGGGCAGGAGTGGACGAGCGCGAATCTGTCATCGGTCTGAACGGATGCAGGTGAATGCCGCGCGTGCGCGGTGAGATTCATCCTACACCGCGCAGCGACCGCGCCAGAACCATCAGCAATGCCCGTGCACGCGACGCGGCGTCTGCGAAGCGGTACCAGCGAGATTGGCGCGCCTGGCGGGACTCGAACCCACGACCCCTGGCTTCGGAGGCCAGTACTCTATCCACTGAGCTACAGGCGCGTGGCGAAGATGCGGCGACCACGGCAATCGCCGCCATGGTGCACGAGCAGCACCGATGATGCGAGTGCGGAGCGAGCACGGGGCGGATGGTAACGGGTTTCGTCGCGTACCGCTCGCAGGCGTCCGACGGTCCCCGAAGGGCTGGTCTGACTCACGTCGCGGTCTATACTTGCGCGTTTTGCGGCGCAGCCACGTGTCGAACTCCGAAGGCGTGCCGCCGTCTTGCGTCCCATCGAGCTAAGCGCGAGCTAAGCGCCGTCGCACCGCCGCCAGGAACCGTATGTCGAGCGAAAAAGACTCTTCGCTGATCAAGACGCCGCGCCAGTTGATCACGCTGATCGTTCTCGCGTTCGTGGTGCCGGTGATCCTGATCATCCTGCTGGCGACGTTCGTCGCCGGACAGCGCACCGAAGGTGCGGGTACCGATGCGATGACCGCCGAGGCAATTGCCGAACGCCTGCGGCCCGTCGGCACGGTCGCGTTTGCCGGCGCTCCCAGCGGTCCGCGTACGCTGCAAAGTGGCGAGGCCGTTTACAAACTCGCCTGCGTCGCCTGTCACGGCACCGGTGCGGCCGGCGCACCGAAGACAGGTGATGTGACAGCCTGGGCGCCACGGCTGAATCAGGGCGCCGATACGCTGTTCAAGCACGCCGTGGATGGATTCAAGGCCATGCCGCCCAAAGGCGGGAACGCCGATCTGGATCCAATCGAAGTGGCGCGGGCAGTGGTTTATCTGGCCAACCAGTCGGGTGCGAAATTCAAGGAGCCGGCTGCACCGGCCGCCGCCGCGACTGCCAGCGCAGCGCGAACCGGCGAGCAGATCGTCCAGCAGACGTGCGGCAACTGCCACGTGGCGGGCCTCAAGGGAGCACCGCGGATCGGCGATCGTGCCGCCTGGACTAAGCGAGCCTCGGGCGGCATCGATGCGGCGGTCGCAGCTGCCATCAAGGGCCATGGGGGCATGCCCGCGCGCGGCGGCATGGCGGATCTCACCGATCCCGAGCTGAAGGCGGCGGTGCAGTACATGTTCACGAAGTCGACCGGCGCACCGTTGGCCGCGCCGATCGCGGCGACACCGGCTGCTGCGGCAGCAGCGGCTGCGCCAACCAAGCCCGACGGCGCGAAGATCTATGCGGCGGGCTGCAACGCTTGTCACGCGAGCGGCGTCGCCGGTGCGCCCAAGTTCGGCGACAAGGCGGCCTGGGCACCTCGGCTCAAGACCGGCGTGGACAGCATGGCGGCTACGGTGATCAAGGGGAAGGGTGCGATGCCGCCGAAGGGCGGCCAAACCAGCGCCAGCGAAGCGGACCTGCGCGCCGCCGTCGAATACATGGCGGCTGCGGCCAAGTAATCTCGGCTCGGCGAACGACCTGGGCGCAGCAGCGCCCGTTTTTCATTCCGCGCCGCTCGATCAGGGATTCAGCTGCCGATAGACCAATCGGGCAACGACCTGCAATTCGTCGCGCGGCAGATCACCGGCCAATGCATAGCCCAACGGCCCGTCGATCCAGTAGAAGACGCGCGTCGCCCCCTCCTCGGAGAAACGGAAGGCCGTTTCGCGGTTGGTCGATTCGCGCTTGACCAGCAGCGACAGCCGTCGGCCTTGCGCGTTCTCGTACATCAGCATCGCGATTGGCGCGGGGTCGCTGGAGTCGGTCGGTGGAAGCAGCCGACCTCCCAGCAGCTGGTAGCCCGCCGCATCGAGTGACGGCGCGCGCAACGGAGTGGAAAGGCGCTTCGACAGCCAGGCAACCAGGTGCTGCTGTTCACTGGCGGCCACCTCGACCGGATGCCGCACTTCGGGCACGTAAGCCGCGTGCGCGTACATCGCGGCATGCGCAATCGGCGGCGACAAGGTCGACTCATCGAGCCAGTCGCGCGCGAGGAAGCCGCAAGCTATGCCGACGACGAGGGTTGCCGCCAGGCCGCCCCAGCGTTGCCAGCGTGCAGCGTCGAATCGAGGCACCTGGACTGAGTGGCGTTCCAGCAGTACGGGATCGAACAGGTCGTGCAGTGCCTGGTTTTGCGCCGCGTACGCGCGTACGCGCGCGGCTGCCTCCTCGTCACGGGCGAGTTCGTCTTCGACGACGCGCCGCTCTTCCGGGCTGTCCTGCCGATCGACGTAGGCGTGCAACCGGTCTTCTTCCATGATTACTTCACGCGCCGCAGCGACGCACCCGCGCCTGCTGAGGTTCGATCCTCGGCAAGCATCACCCTCAGACGCTCGCGTCCCCGCGCGAGGCGTGACATTACGGTGCCGATGGGCACTTCGATCACCGAAGCGGCTTCGGCATAGCTCATCTGCTCGAGTCCGACCAGCAGCACGGCTTCGCGCTGCTCATCCGTGAGCTTCATCAATGCTTGGCGCAATTCAGAAAGCATGACACCACTCTCAACCGACGACGCGGGCGCTGCGCTATCCGCCATCTGCGCATCGGAGTGATGTTCGTCGAGTGGCTCGACCGGATGCCTGACACGAATGCGATTGACGTGCACGTTATGCATTACGGTGAACAACCAGGCGCGCAAATCCGATGCCGGACTGCCATAGGGCGCGTTTGCGCCAGGCACGCTCGAGCGTGTCCTGCACTAGGTCGTCGGCTGCTTCTCGCTGGCCGGCCAGCGCCATGGCATAGCGCCGAAGCCGTGGAATCCATCGTTCCACGTCTTCGGCGCTGAAGCCGGAATCCGTCATGGATCAGGTCTTCGCCAGTCGCCATGCGTTGTTGACCCCGTCGCCGGTGCGGTCGCCCGGCTTGGTGTCCTTCGTCCACAGATACAACGGCTTGCCCTTGTAGGCCCATTGGCGCGCGCCGTCGTCGCGCGTGACAATCGTGTAGTCACCGCTCGGCTTGGCATCCGCGGCTGCCAGCACTGGCGGCCATAGACCCGCACACGCGCCGTTGCAGACACTTTTTCCGCTGCCGGCGGCATCCTTGTCGAATGTATACAGCGTCATCCCGTTGCTGTTGGTCAACACCCCGTCGATCACCTTGATGGGCGCTGGCGGCGCGCTGCCCATCATCTTGTCCATGCTTGAGCAGCCTGCCAGGCCGGCGATAGCCAGCGCAATCAGGATGGTCCATGCCTTGCACATATCCATTCCTTTCGGGGTGTAGACCTCCGTTAACACTCGAGTCGGGCTGGCTATTCCGTCAGATGGCTAGATCTCCGCCGGGTCGACCTCGATCTGCCAGCGCACGCTGCTCCTGAGTGCCCGCAGGCCACTAAGCCAATCGCGCAGGAATGACTGCAGCGGGCCGCGATGGCGTGATTCGACCAGCAACTGGGCGCGTTCCGCGCCTGCCCGCCGCGCCAGCGCCATCGGCACCGGGTCGTACAGCCGCACGCCCTCCGGCGGCCGCGCTGCTTCGACCGCATCGTGCAGCCACGCGAGTGCCGCGTTCATGCGCCGCGCCTCCGCAGTTATGAGCGCCTGGTGACTCGCAGGCGGCATGCCGGCACGCGCACGCTCCGCCAACAGCCCGTCGGCGAACGCCGAGTAGTCCTGCCGGCACAGTGCCGCGAACAGCGGATGCCCGGGATAGCGCGTCTGCACCATCGCGCGGCTCGGACCCCCGCTGCGCCCGGCGCGGCCGATCACCTGCGTGAGGGTGGCGAACAATCGCTCGGACGCGCGGAAATCATGCGAGACCAGCTGGCTGTCCGCGTTGAGCACTGCGACCAGCGCGACGTTACGGAAGTCGTGCCCCTTGGAAATCATCTGCGTCCCGACCAGTACATCGACTTCGCCGCGGTGCACGGCATCGAAGGCCTCGGCAGCGGCGTCGCGTCTGCGCGTCGAGTCACGATCGACGCGCAGGATCCTCGCGGATGGCAGCAACTGACGCAGCGACTCCTCGATGCGTTGTGTGCCGCGCCCCACGGCATGCAGCGCGGCATTGCCGCACGTCGGACATCGACGCGGCACGACCGATGCCCAACCGCAGTGGTGGCACCGCAACGTGCGGTCGGGCTTGTGATAGACCGCGTAGGCCGTGCAATGCGGACAGGTCGACAGCCAGCCGCACGCGTCGCAGGCCACGACCGGCGCATAGCCGCGGCGGTTCAGGAAGACGAGGGACTGTTCGCCGCGACCGAGGGTCGCCTCGAGCGCTTCGACGATGGGCGCCGCGATCCCGCTCTCGGGCGTTGTCCTGCCCGGATCGACGAGTTCGACGGCGGGCGACGGCCGCGCCACGCCGGCGATGCGCTGCGGCAACGTCAACAGGCGATAGCGCCCGGAGCGCGCCCGCGACCAACTTTCGAGCGAAGGCGTCGCCGAGCCGAGCACGACCGGAATGTCGAGCAGCTGCGCGCGCTTGACCGCGAGATCGCGCGCGGAATAGCGCACGCCTTCGCCGGCCTTGTACGACGGGTCGTGTTCTTCGTCGATGACGATAATTGCGAGCTTCGGCAAGGAAGCGAACACCGCCAGACGCGTGCCGACGATGACGCGAGCGCGTCCTTCATGGCCGGCCAGCCAGGCGGCTGCCCGTTCGCCGGCCGACAACCCGCTGTGTAGTGTCGCGACTGAGTACGCAGGAAGTCGGGCGCGCACCTGGGCCTCGAGCTGCGGCGTGAGGTTGATCTCCGGTACCAGCAACAGCGCCTGGGCATCGGGACTCGCCGCCAGACGGCGCTCGATCGCGGAAAGATAGACCTCGGTCTTTCCACTGCCGGTTACGCCATGCAGCAGAGTGGCACCGAAACCTTCCACAGCCGTCAGACTTGCCACACAAGCAGTCTGGTCGCCACTGAGATCGGGCCGCCAGGTGACGTCGCTGCCATCCCGCACTGGCGTCGTCTTGCGCAGGCGTTCGAGCACCTTGGCGTAGCGAGGCCCCGGCAACTGACGAAGCGCGGGGGGAAGGGCGGTCAGCGCGACTTCACCCCAGGGGTGCTGGTAGTAATCCGCCGCAAAACGAGTCAAAGCAAACCAGTGAGCGTCTAGGGCAGGCACCTCTTCAAGCACCCGCTCGACCGGCTTGAGACGTTCGCCCGCGAGCGTGCTCGTCGCGGATGAACCGACAATCAGACCCACCACGCGACGCCGGCCCAGCGGCACCAAACACCGCAGTCCGACGTCCGCGTCAGGCTGTTGCGCAGCGCGCCCTTCCGCTGTGTATTCGAGTGGCTCTGCCAGAGGAAGATCTAACAGGACCTTCAGGAAGCTTGACGAGGCCACTTGCGTTTGATGATCTAAAGCTTCAAATTATCGCGCTAAGTTACTGATTAAATAAGAATGCGCCGCACCGTCGCCCGAACCTGTGGACAACTTTGTGGAAAACCGGTGGGAACCCGTCGCAAACCCCTGTGGGAATTGGCTCCAGCCCGGATCGCCCCACGGTCACATGATCGTAATGTTGTTACGCATCAAAGGGTTACGCCGCTGATCCGCGGTGTTTTGGCCTTCGCAGGCCCGCGACCCGCATGGATTGTGGCCGAGCGCGATTTTGTGAATAAGTCAAGCGGCAGGCTGTTTTTGGGCTTCCACTAAGTGATCGCTCACCTTCGCATCGCTTTGCTGTGCCGGTGCACTGCGTCGACCAGTGTCGCGACCGCTTCGGGCGGCGTGAATTGCGAGATGCCGTGGCCAAGATTGAAGACGTGTCCGCCCCAACGGCCGTCCGACCGCTGTGGCGGACCGAAATCCACCAGCACCTTGCGAACCTCCTCTTCGATCGCGGCGGGTGGTGCAAACAGCGTCATCGGATCAAGGTTGCCCTGCAACGCGCAGCGGTCGTCGATCCGCCGGCGCGCCTCCCCGAGCTGAGCCGTCCAGTCGAGGCCGACCGCATCGCAGCCGATCGCCGCAATGCTTTCGAGCCACTGTCCGCCGCCCTTGGTGAAAACAATGCACGGCACACGTTCACCGTCACGCTCGCGAGTCAGGCGCGATACCACGGTCTGCATATAGGCCAGCGAGAATTCCGCGTAGGCACGATCGGCAAGAGATCCGCCCCAGGTATCGAAGATCATCACCGCCTGGGCGCCAGCCGAGATCTGAGCGTTGAGGTAATCGGTCACTGCAGCGGCGTTGACCTGAAGGATTCGGTGCAGCAGGTCGGGCCGCGCGTACAACATTGACTTGATCTGGCGGAAATCGTCCGAGCCGCCGCCCTCCACCATATAGCAGGCGAGCGTGTAGGGACTGCCGGAAAACCCGATCAGGGGTATGCGGTTCGCCAGAGCCCGCCGGATTTCACGCACCGCGTCCATCACGTAGCCGAGCGTCAGCTCCGGATCCGGCGCGGCAAGTCTCGCCACGTCGTCCTCGTTGCGGACCGGGCGCTCGAACCGCGGCCCCTCACCATCGGCGAAGTACAAACCCGAGTCCCATCGCATCGGGAACGGTCAGGATGTCGGAAAACAGAATCGCGGCGTCGAGCGGGAAGCGATCCACAGGTTGCAGCGTCACTTCAGTAGCCAGCGCCGGCGACTTCGCGAGGTTGAGGAAGCTTCCCGCTCGCTTGCGAGTCGCGTTGTATTCGGCCATGTAGCGGCCCGCCTGCCGCATCAGCCAGACCGGCGTGTAATCGGTCGGCTCGCGCATCAGCGCACGCAGCAAGGTATCGTTGGCAGGTCTCACGGAGCGGGCAACGTGGAGTCAAAGAGCGATTCTGTCACGCCGACCTTGCCACCCTGGATTCATCTGGATGACGCACGGATCAGCATTGCGCTGCAGGTGCAGGCCGGTGCTCGGCGAACGGCCATCGTCGGTCAGCACGGCGGCCGCCTGAAGATAGCGGTCCAAGCTCGCGCCAGTGACGGCCAGGCCAACGCCGCCGTCGTCGAGTTGCTTGCAAACGCGCTCGGTCAGGCCAGCGCCTCGGTCCGGATCACTTCGGGCACGACGAGCCGGGTCAAGCGGGTGGCGGTCGAGCGGGGCGTGCTGACGGCCGCCGAAATCGTCCGCCGGCTGCAGGCACAAAATAAAAAAGGGCAGGCGTGCCGCCTGCCCTTGTCGCCAGAAGCTAGCGCTATTACTTCTTCGGCGCGTCCTTCGGCTTCTCACAGCCAGCCAATTCCTTCTTGGCATCGGCGGCCTTCTTGCACTCGTCGGCGGTCGGCTTCTTCGTCTTGGGCGATGGCGGCACCGGCAAACGCGAACGAAGCGGCGATCATGGCAGCAAGCAGTTTCTTCATGTCAATAGTTCCTGGGACGGGTTAACGGAAAAAGAGCGGGCGGGCGTACCCGGACGGGTGAGACCCTAGCTCCGCAATGGCTAACGCTTAGCCGGACCGAAGGTTGACAGAAATATGACCCGCGCGAGCAGAAAACCCGCGTCAACGGCGCACTGGGTCAAGGAAAGCGGCCTGAGTGATGCCTTTTTGCTACTCCTGCGGCAGCGCCAGCGTCCTGACCTGGAAACTGCCGTCGTTCTGAACCAGCCAGGTCTCCGAAAAGACCAGGTTGCCCCGGACTCAGCAGCGCTGCGGGAGGGGCCGGCAGCGGGGAAGCCGACTTCAGCGAAGCCAGAGCTTTCTGATCCAGCGACTTGATCCCGGGAGATCGAGTGATCCGAGACGACACGACCTGGCCGCTGCGATCCACCGTCGCCTCGACGACGATCACCGCCTGCAGTAAGTGATGCGGGCGCCCCTCGAATAGCTGGGCACGATTGGCGGCGTGGATGCGTTCGGCGGCGCTGCGCTTCCACGCCTCGAGCGCCGGATCGCGAGGCGCGAGTCGAACGTTACCGGGTGCGGCCGCCGGTGGCTTTGGTACAGCAGGCGCCGGTGCCGTTGCCGGCGCCACGGCGACGGGCGCGGGCGGTGCGACAGGTGCCGGCGCCGGAACGCTGCACGCGCCCAGCACGCTCGTCAGCACGAGCAGAACGATTCGGTGTCGCGTTGGCGTCATCGGACGACCAGTACGGGAAGCGTCGTATCGGCCAGCAAGCGCTGGGTTTCCGAGCCGAGCACCAGCCCGGCCAGTCCGCGTCGACCATGCGAAGCCATGACAATCAATCCGGCCCCGGTCTGGTCGGCCGCTGCGAGGATGCCGCGATGGACCTCGGCCGTTTCCTGCATCGATGTCTGGCAGGCGATGCCGCGTTGCCGGGCAATCTCGGTAGCGCGCGCCAGGCGCGCGCTCGCCTCGGCACCGACTGCTGACTGGTAGTCGGCTCCGGCCAGCGCGCTGGATTCGCCGACGGCGCTGTATGGGTAAGGAGCGGCGACACTGACCGCGATCAGGTCGGCCCTGAGTTCGCGCGCCAGTTCTGCCGCAGTTTCGACGGCGCGTTCGGACAATGAGGAACCGTCGGTAGCAACCATGACCTTCCCGTTGAACATTCGATGCTCCTGAATGGTTTTCGGCACCAAAAAGAAAAAGGGGCAGCCGCAGCCGCCCCCCTTTTTACGCTAGACCAGCCTACTTGCCGCGGATCTTGCGGATTGCGGCGAGCTGGGCCGCCATCGACGATAGTTCGGCCTCGGCCTTGGCGATTTCAAGGTCGTTGTTCGCGTTACGGCGCGCCTCCTCGGCGTGCTGCAGCGCCTCGCGCGCCTTCGCTTCGTCAAGATCCTTGCCACGGATCGCGGTATCCGCCAGCACGGTCACTACGTGCGGCTGCACCTCGAGGATCCCCCCGGCGACGAAGATCTGTTCGTGATCATCCTTGCCCGGCACCTTGATTCGCACCACGCCCGGCTTGATGCGCGTGATCAGCGGCGTGTGGCGCGGATAGATGCCGAGTTCGCCGGCCTCGCCGGGGAGTGCTACGAACTCCGCCTCGCCGGAGAAGATCGATTCCTCGGCGCTAACGACGTCAACCTGGATGGTTGTGGCCATGTTGCCTCCTCAAGACGGCCGCGCTCAGGCGGCGACCTTCTTGGCTTCGTCTTCCTTGCGCATCTTCTCGAATTTCTCGCGCGCCTCGTCGATCGTGCCGACCATGTAGAACGCCTGTTCGGGGAACGCATCGCACTCGCCGTCGACGATCATCTTGAAGCCACGGATCGTCTCTTTCAGCGACACGTTCTTGCCCGGCGAGCCGGTGAACACTTCGGCGACGTGGAACGGCTGCGACAGGAAGCGCTGGATCTTGCGCGCACGCGACACCGCCAGCTTGTCTTCGGGCGACAGTTCGTCCATGCCGAGGATCGCGATGATGTCGCGCAGCTCCTTGTAGCGCTGCAGCGTCGCCTGCACGCGGCGCGTCGTCGTGTAGTGCTCTTCGCCGACAACGTTCGGGTCGATCTGGCGCGAGGTCGAATCGAGCGGGTCGACCGACGGATAGATGCCCAGCGATGCAATCTCGCGGCTCAGCACGACGGTGGCGTCGAGGTGGCCGAATGTGGTCGCCGGGCTCGGGTCGGTCAGGTCGTCCGCCGGCACGTAGACGGCCTGGATCGACGTGATCGAGCCGGTCTTGGTCGACGTGATGCGCTCCTGCAGCTTGCCCATCTCCTCGGCCAGCGTCGGCTGGTAGCCCACCGCCGACGGCATCCGCCCGAGCAGCGCCGACACCTCGGTGCCCGCCAGCGTGTAGCGGTAGATGTTGTCGATGAAGAGCAGGATGTCCTTGCCCTCGTCGCGGAACGCCTCGGCCATCGACAGGCCGCTCAGGCCGACGCGCAGGCGGTTGCCCGGCGGTTCGTTCATCTGGCCGAACACCATCGCGACCTTGTCGAGGACGTTCGAATCCTTCATCTCGTGATAGAAGTCGTTGCCCTCGCGCGTGCGCTCACCGACGCCCGCGAACACCGAGTAGCCGCCGTACTGCTTCGCGATGTTGTTGATCAGCTCCATCATCGTGACGGTCTTGCCGACGCCGGCGCCGCCGAACAGGCCGATCTTGCCGCCCTTGGCGAACGGGCAGATCAGGTCAACGACCTTGATGCCGGTTTCGAGCAGTTCGACCGACGGCGACAGTTCGTCGAACTTCGGCGCAGGCTGATGGATCGCCCGGCGCTGCTCGGACTTGATCGGGCCCGCCTCGTCGATCGGTCGGCCGAGCACGTCCATGATGCGGCCGAGCGTGCCGGCTCCGACCGGCACCGAGATGCCTTCGCCGGTGTTCTTGGCCTTCATGCCGCGACGCAGGCCGTCGGACGAACCCATCGCGATCGTCCGCACGATGCCGTCGCCGAGCTGCTGCTGCACCTCGAAGGTCAGGCCCTGCTCGACCAGCTTGTTGGTGGCGTCGGCCTCGAGGATGAGCGCGTCATAGATCTCAGGCATCTGGTCGCGCGGGAACTCGATATCCACGACTGCGCCAATGCACTGAACGATGGTTCCGGTGGCTCCGGTGCTCATAGGATTTCCTCAGTTCTGCCCTTCGGTTCGATTCGCGATCAGGACACCGCGGCGGCGCCGCCGACGATTTCCGAGATCTCCTTCGTGATGCCGGCCTGCCGCGTCTTGTTGTAGATGAGCTGCAGTTCTTCGATCAGCTTCTTCGCGTTGTCCGACGCCGCCTTCATCGCCACCATGCGCGCGCTCTGCTCGGACGCCATGTTCTCGGCGACCGCCTGGTAGATCAGCGACTCGGCATAGCGGAGCAGCAGCGCGTCGATCACTGCCGGCGCGTCGGGCTCGTAGATGTAGTCCCACGAGTACGCGCGCTTCTCTTCCTCGGTCTGCACCAGGTGCTCGTACGACAGCGGCAGCAGCTGCTCGATCACCGGCTCCTGCTTCATCGTGTTGACGAAGCGCGAATAGGCGACGTAGACCGCGTCGATGCGCCCGTCGGCATACATGTCGATCAGCGCCTTGACTGGCCCGATCAGCTTTTCCAGGTGCGGACGATCGCCGATCTGCACGTAGTGCGAGACGATGCTGGCATTGAGCCGCTGCAGGAAGCCGAAGCCCCGGTTGCCGATGGCGGTCGTATGGGCCTTGACGCCCTGCGCATCGAGTTCCTTGATCCGCTGCAGCACTGCGCGCTGGATGTTGGTGTTGAGTCCGCCGCACAGGCCCTTGTCGGTCGTGACCAGGATGATCCCGACCGCCTTGATCGACTCGCGCTTCTGCAGGAACGGCGGCCGGTACTCCGGATTGGCCAGCGCCAGGTGCGCGACGATGTTGCGGATCTTGTCGCCGTACGGCCTGAACTGGCGCATCCGTTCCTGCGCCTTGCGCATCTTGGAGGCCGCGACCATTTCCATCGCCTTGGTGATCTTGCGCGTGTTCTGCACGCTCTTGATCTTCAGGCGGATCTCTTTGGTACCTGCCATGGCTTCACTCGAGCATCAATAACCGGCCGACTTCTTGTACGCGTCGATCGCCTTCGTCAGCTCGGCCTCGTCTTCCTTCGACAGGTCCTTCGTGCTTTCGATGCGTTCAACCAGCGCGGCGTGCTTGGTCTTCACGTAGTCGCGCAACGCCTTTTCGACGGCCAGGCAGTCCTTGATGTCGACGCTGTCGAATGCGCCGCCGCTCACTGCGAACAGCGTGACCGCCATTTCCCACACCTGCAGCGGCTGGTATTGCGGCTGCTTCATCAGTTCGGTGACGCGCCGGCCGCGTTCGAGCTGGTTGCGGGTGGCCTCGTCCAGATCGGAGGCGAACTGAGCGAACGCCGCCAGTTCGCGGTACTGCGCCAGCGCCAGCCGTACTCCGCCGCCGAGTTTCTTGATGACCTTGGTCTGCGCTGCCCGCCGACCCGCGACACCGAGATGCCCGGGTTGATCGCAGGACGGATGCCCGCGTTGAACAGGTCGGTTTCGAGGAAGATCTGGCCGTCGGTGATCGAGATCACGTTGGTCGGCACGAATGCGGTCACGTCGCCGGCCTGCGTCTCGATGATCGGCAGCGCCGTCAGCGACCCGGTCTTGCCCTTGACTGCGCCCTTGGTGAACTTCTCCACATAGCCTGCGTTCACGCGCGCAGCGCGCTCGAGCAGCCGCGAGTGCAGGTAGAACACGTCGCCCGGATACGCTTCGCGGCCCGGCGGACGACGCAACAGCAGCGAGACCTGGCGATAGGCCCACGCCTGCTTGGTCAGGTCGTCATAGATGATCAGCGCATCCTGGCCGCGGTCGCGGAAATACTCGCCCATCGTGCAGCCGGAATACGGCGCGATGTACTGCATCGCCGCCGATTCGGATGCCGTGGCGGCCACGATGATCGTGTATTCCATCGCGCCGAATTCCTCGAGCTTGCGCAGGACGTTCGCGATGTTCGATGCTTTCTGCCCGACCGCGACGTACACGCAGATCAGGTCTTTGCCCTTCTGGTTGATGATCGTGTCGACCGCCACGGCAGTCTTGCCGGTCTGGCGGTCACCGATGATCAGTTCGCGCTGGCCGCGGCCGATCGGCACCATCGAGTCGATGGCCTTGAGACCGGTCTGCACCGGCTGTGACACGGATTGCCGCTGCGATCACGCCCGGAGCGACCTTTTCAATGACATCGGTCATCTTCGCATTGATCGGGCCCTTGCCATCGATCGGCTGGCCGAGCGAATTGACGACGCGCCCGATCAGCTCGGGGCCGACCGGCACTTCGAGAATGCGGCCGGTCGCCTTGACCGGATCGCCTTCTCGGATGTGCTCGTAGTCGCCGAGCACTACCGAACCGACCGAGTCGCGCTCGAGGTTCAGCGCGAGGCCGAACGTATTGTCGGGAAACTCGAGCATCTCGCCTTGCATCACGTCCGACAGGCCGTGCACGCGGCAGATGCCGTCGGTCACAGTCACGACCGTACCCTGCGTGCGCAGTTCGGTGGAGACTCCGAGGCCCTTGATGCGGCTCTTCAGCAGTTCGCTGATTTCACTGGGATTGAGTTGCATCTTTCAACTCCGAAAAATTCAGGCGCCGCTTAAGCAGTGAGCGCCGTCTGCATTTCTGCCAGGCGCGCGCGGACCGAGCCGTCGAGCACCTGGTCACCGACGCTGGCGCGAACGCCGCCGATCAGTTCGGGATTCACGCGAACCTCGGGCTTGAGCTTCTGGCCGAACTTCTTCGAGAGCGACGCCACCAGTTCCGAGACCTGGCCGTCAGCGAGCGGAAACGCCGTCTCTATCAGGCAGTCGGCAACGCCTTCGGCGCGGTTCTTCAGCACGCGGAACTGCGCGGCCACTTGGGGCAACACGGTCAGTCGCTGATTTTCGATCAGCAACTTGAGGAAGTTGGCCGCTTCAGCCGGCAGCGGCGCTTTCATCATGCCCGTCAGCAGGCCAAAAACCTGCGCGTGGTCGAGGTTCGGGTCGGCGACCACCTCGGCTACCTGCGGGTGCGCCATCAGGCCAGCGAGATCGTCGGCGGCCGCAAGCCAGGCGTCGAGCTTCTCCCCGCTCTCTTGCGCGACCGAAAACAGAGCCTCGGCGTAGGGCCGGGCAACGGTCGACAGCTCGGCCATGGCTACAGCCTCCCCTTCAGCTGCGACAGCAGTTCGGCGTGGACCTGCGCATTGACCTCGCGCCTCAGGATCTGCTCGGCGCCGGCGATCGCCAGGACAGCGACCTGGTCGCGCAGCGCTTCTTTCGCGCGCTGCATTTCCTGCTCGGCCTCGGCCTTCGCAGCAGCGATCAGGCGATCGCCTTCGACCTTCGCCTGACCCTTCGCCTCGTCGATGACGGCCTGCGCGCGCTTCTCGGTTTCAGCCATCAGCGCTTGCGCACGCGCGCGCGCGTCGGCATCGAGTTGCGCGATCTTCTTCTGTGCCTCGTCGAGGCTGCGGTTGCCGCGGTCGGCGGCCGCAAGACCGTCGGCGATCTTCTTCTGGCGCTCGTCGAGCGCCCTGATCAGCGGTGGCCAGATGAACTTCATCGTGACCCACGCACCGATGAAGAACACCGCCATCTGGACGAAAAGCGTCGCGTTGATGTTCATGGATGAACCCGGTAAATGCGCTCCCGGCGCCAGGCGCCGGACCCGCAATTGAGGTTGATCGTTCGGAAACGCGCGCTCGGCGTCAGCCGGCGAACGGATTGGCGAACGCGAACATCATCGCGATACCGACGCCGATCAGGAACGCGGCGTCGATCAGGCCCGCGAGCAGGAACATCTTGGTCTGCAGCGTGTTCATCAGCTCGGGCTGGCGGGCCGCGGCCTCGATGTACTTGCCGCCCATAAGGCCGATGCCGATGCAGGCACCGATGGCGCCGAGGCCGATGATCAGGCCGGTGGCCAGGGCAACGAATGCGACGTTCGTCATTTCTAGAGCTCCTCAGTACGGAACGTGGTGGCGGGTTGCAATCAATTCAATCAATGGGCTTCGTGCGCCTGCCCGATGTAGACCAGCGTCAGCATCATGAAGATGAAGGCCTGCAGCAAAACGATTAGAACGTGGAAGAGCCACCAGAGCGTGCCGGCGACGGCATGACCGATAGCTAGGAAGAAACTGGGCTGGACAAAAAAGAAGATGAGCCCGCCAACGACTAGGAGCATCAGCGCCTGTGTTCCGCGCCGGGAAGCCAACAGCCAAAGGGTCCCGAGGAGATAAATGACAAGCACGATGCTCCAAGCCAGCGAGTTTGGCCAGCTCCTTTCTGCGCCCCAAGTAGCTCCGAGAAGCGCGATCAGGAAGAACAGCAGCTCGCCTGCATACATGTTGCCGAACAGCCGCATGCCGAGCGAGACGCACTTGGCGGCGTACTCGATCAGGTTGAGCAGGAAATTGAACGGCCACAGCAGCGGGTGCGCACCGAACGGAGCCGTGAACAGCTCGTGCACCCAGCCTCCCGCGCCCTTGATCTTGATGCCGTAGTAGATCATCAACAGCAGCACTGAGATCGACATCCCGAGCGTCCCGTTGAGATCTGCGGTCGGCAGTGGACGCAGATATTCGGTGTGGAAGACGTTGTGAGCGATCCACGGAAACAACTCCACCGGTATCAGATCGATCGCGTTCATCAGAATGATCCACAGGAACACCGTCAGCCCGAGCGGGGCGATGAAGCTGCGGTCGCCGTGCACGATCGACTTGCTCTGTTCCTCGACCAGTTCGACCAGAACCTCGATCGCCGCCTGGAACCTGCCCGGCACGCCGGCCGTGACCTTGCGCGCCGCCAGCCACAGCAGCAACAGCACGCAGCAAAGAATCAGGATCGAAAAGAAGATCGTGTCGAGGTTGAATACCGTGAAGTCGACGACCGACTTCTGCTTGCCCGCCGACAGGTGTGTCAGGTGGTGGACGATGTACTCGGTGGCGGTCGGAGCGTGGTCGGTTGCAGCCATGTTGTAGGACCCGTCCTATCTGATCAGCAGCGCCAGTACGTAGCTCTTCAGCACGGCGATGATGGACACCAGCATCGCCAGCCAAACCAGGTTCTTGTAAGTCGCGACGACCAGCGCCAACAGCGCGATCGTGGAAAGCACCTTAACGAATTCCCCGACCAAGAACACGGCGGCGTCGGTCCCCTGGGGCCGGCGGCTCGCAGCGGCCAACTTCAGCGCAAACAACCCGTTCGGAATGAAGCAGGCGGCGCCCCCCAACAGCGCGGAAATCGCTGCATGCGGCCCTCCGATGAACGCGCTCAGCAGCGAAACGGCGACGGTTGTGAGTATCTGCAGCAGGACGATTCGGAACATGGTGCCGCTCCGAGCGCCCTACGACGGGATCTTGAGTCCGACTTCGCCAAAGCCGCAAGATTCTACGAGGCGCGCCGAGCCCTGGTCAAATTTGCGTTGCGACGCGTTAGGCGCGCTCAGTGCACGCGCAGGCGAGCCACGATGCCATCGAGCTGGTCGAGGCTGTCGAAGCGAATCACCAGCTGGCCGCGGCCCTTCGCGTCCGCCTTCAGACGCACCGGCGCACCCAGCGCGTCGGACAGCTCGTCTTCGAGCCGCACGACATCGCGGCTGCGCGCTTTCGGACTGGGCCGGACGCTTGCTGGAGGCCGTGCCGTGCCGGGCAACGAGCGTCTCGGCTTCGCGCACCGACAGGCCCCGCGCCGAGATCCGGTGCGCCAGCTGGATTTGCGCCGCCGAATCTACGGCGAGCAGGGCTCGCGCGTGTCCCATGTCGATTCCGCCGCCGAGCAGCATGTCCTGTACCGGGGCCGCCAGATTCAGCAGGCGGAGCAGATTCGAAGTCGCACTGCGCGATCGGCCGATTGCCTGCGCCGCCTGCTCGTGCGTGAAATCGAATTCGCGGATAAGCCGCTGCACGCCCTGCGCTTCCTCGAGTGGATTCAGGTCTTCGCGCTGGATGTTCTCGATCAGCGCCATCGCCAGCGCCGCGGTGTCCGGCACCGGCTTGATCAGGACCGGAACCTCGTCGAGGCCGGCCATCTGTGCGGCACGAAAGCGGCGCTCGCCCGCGATGATCTCGTACTGCCCGCCGTCGACCGGGCGCACGAGGATCGGCTGCATGACGCCTTGGACGCGGATCGAATCCGCCAGCTCCGAGAGGGCCTGCGGATCCATCCGCGTGCGCGGCTGATACTTGCCGGGTCGCAGGCGGCTGACCGGCAGCGCGGCCGGTGCCGAGCTCGATGGCGGAGACGACTCGCCGCCGAGCAGCGCATCGAGTCCTCGCCCCAGGCCCTTGGGCCGTTTCATCATCGCTGTCCTCCAACCTCGGCGGGCGCCGCGCGATACCAGTAGGCGTAGCGATCGCGGAACCCAAATTTGCGGTAGACGTGACGCGCCGGGGCATTGACCGCGTCGACCTGCAGGTAGGCGATGCGCGCCCCGGCCTGAACACCGCGCTCAAGCAGCGCCGCCACGATCGCGGTGGCTAGGCCACGCCCGCGATGTTCGACCGCAGTAACCATGTTGAAGAGTCCGACACAGTCACCGTCGATGACGATCTGGCCGCAGGCGATCGCCGCGGCACCGTCGCGCACCACCAGGCTGTGGCTCGGCAGCGTGCAGCGCGTGATGCGTTGCGATTCGGCGGCTGCTTCGGCTGGCGGCGATCCACGTAACGTGCCCGCGACCGCGGCGAATTCGGCGGCCTCAACGCGAATCCAGGGCAACGGTCGCGGCAACGCGATCGAACGCTACTGCATCGAGCCACATCACCCGGGTTTCTTCGCGTGCGAGATAATCGGCGCGATCGAGCACGCGATCGAGTTCGGCGGGCTGCGTAAATGGCGTGATGCGATACAGGCAAGGCAGGCCAACGCGCCGATAGAACGCTTCCACAGCGGCCAGCTTGGCGTCGAGCGGAATGCGGCCCGCTCCGATCGCGTTGACCGATCTGGCGCGCTTGGCCTTGCCGGGTGAATACCTGAGCAGCCATCCGTCGTAGATCGACTGCTGTGATGGCTGCGACGACGACAGGCCTGCGTCCTCGAGGCGCGCACCGAGCGCGTCATCGGCGCTGCGCAGCACATCTGGAACGGCCGCTGGATCGAACATCAGAGCGTGCGGATGCGGTCGATCATTTCGGCACCGAAGGCGACATACGCCTGAGCGCCCTTCGATGCGCGGTCGTACGCCACGCCGGGCAGGCCGTAACTCGGAGCCTCCGCCAGGCGGACATTGCGCGGGATGATGGTCGAGAAGACCTTGTCGCCGAACTTGTCGACCAGCTGCTCCGAGACCTGCTGCTGCAGCGTCATGCGCGGGTCATACATGACGCGCAGCAAGCCGATGATGCGCAGATCGGGATTCAGATTCGCCGCCACACGCTTGATGGTGTTCACCAGATCGGCCAGTCCCTCGAGCGCGAAGTACTCGCACTGCATCGGGATGATCACGCCGTGCGCGGCACATAAACCGTTGAGGGTCAGTAGCGATAGCGAGGGCGGGCAGTCGATCAGGATGAAGTCGTACAGCGCTTCGACCTCGACCAGCGCCGACTTCAGTCGCGTCTCGCGGCCTTCGAACTCGACGAGTTCGACTTCTGCGCCCGCGAGCTCGCGATTGGCGCCGAGCACGTCGTACCCGCCCTGTTCTGCGTACTGGCGCGCAGCTGTCACATCGCTCAGTCCGAGCAGCACCTGATACACCGATGCGCGCAGCACTCGCTTGTCGATGCCGCTGCCCATCGTCGCGTTACCCTGAGGGTCGAGATCGACCAGCAGTACCTTCGGTCCGTGTGCAGCGATTCCTGCTGCGAGGTTGACCGCCGTCGTCGTCTTGCCTACCCCGCCCTTCTGATTGGCGATGCAGAAGATGCGCGCCATTCAGCGATCGATCCCGTGAGCGTGCAGCGAGAAGGACCGTGGCGCAAGGAACGCGGATCGCAGCCCCGCGCACATCGTCGACGGCCTCATTGCGCGAGCTTCAGGCCGAAGCCGACCAGGATGAATCCAGCCACGCGCCGCAGCGCGCCCGCGAGCACTCGATGAGCGCGCACCTTGACGGTCACTGCGTGCGCGAACGCGGCAAGCGTCAGGCAGTAGGCCAGCGTCAGGATGGCGATGGTGATCGCCATCGCACCGAAGGTGATGACTCCGCGCTGAGACGCCGGATCGATGAAGAGCGGGAAAAAAGCCATGTAGAACACGATCGCCTTCGGGTTCAGCAACGTGATCAGCAGCGCTTGCCTGAAATAGCGATCGGGGCGCAGCTCCGTCGTCGTCGATTTCGCTCCCGATCGGCTGAACACCAGTCGGAGCCCGACGTAGGCCAGGTACGCCGCACCCGCGTACTGCAGCGATCTGAACAGTGCCGGATGGCCTTGCAGCACTGCCGCGATACCGAGCGCGGCCAGCCACAGCAACACCTGATCGCCGACCAGCAGTCCGGCGGTTGCCGCAGCGCCGGCTCGGAAGCCGCCCTTGCCGGTCGCAGTCAGCAGCGCAAACGTGCCTGGGCCAGGCAATGCGAGAAAAACCAGGATGGCGGCGACAAAGGCCCAGTAATCGGTGGTGCCAGGCATGACTGCGGTTCGATCACAACGGTTCGATCACCACGAGGTGACGCTCGGCCTCGAGGCACGGAACGCGGAGTTTAACTGTGTCGATTACCGCGACCGCCGGAGTCGCGCGCTCGAGCGCGGCAATCTCGTCTACCGGCAGCACGCCCTTCATTGCGATCCAGCATCCGCCTGGCGCCAGTAGGCGCCGCGTCCATCGGACCAGCTCATCCAGCGAGCTCAGCGCGCGAGCGGTGATGATGTCGAACGGTTCGGCTCGGATTTCCTCCGCCCGCCCATGCAGTACTTCGATGTTATGCAATTGCAGTTCAAGCTTTGCCTGCAACAGAAACGCCGCTTTCTTCCTGACTTTGTCGATCAGCGTCACGTCGACATCGGGCATCGCGATCGCCACCGGGATGCCAGGCAGTCCTCCACCCGAACCGACATCCAGCAGGCGGATGCGCCGTCCGCCAGCGCGTCGGGCAATCGTTTGAACCACAGCCAGCGAATCCAGCAGATGGTGGGTCAACAGCTGGTCGGGACGATCGATGGCAGTCAGGTTATGAACCCGATTCCATCGCTGCAGCAGCTCCGCGAATTGCAAAAGTCGCGACTGCTGTCGCTGATCCAGGGCCAGGCCCAGCTGGGTCACACCGTCGGCCAGAGCGCCCGCGAAATCAGGCCGCGAGCTGACCGTCACGGCCACTGGATTTGTTGACGCGCTTTATGTAAACCAGCAGCAGTGAAATCGCCGCCGGTGTCACACCGGAGATTCTCGATGCCTGCCCGACGGTTTCCGGCCTGCCCGCCTTCAGTTTCTGCCTGACTTCGATCGACAGGCCGCGCACCGCGTCGTAATCGAGTTCGGACGGAATCCGGGTCGATTCATGTGCTTCATGACGCGCAACTTCGTCGCCCTGCCGGGCGATGTAGCCCGCGTACTTGATCTGGATTTCCACCTGCTCCGCAACGTCCGAAGCGGGGGCGATCGGTTCGGGTCCGACCGCCAGGCTGCCATCCTGAAGGCGCAGGCTCATCAGTCCGGAATAACTGACGCCGGGCCGCTTCAACAGGTCGGCCAGCGTGTATTCGCGTCCGATAGCCTGCCCAAAGACACGCATGGACTCTTGCTCTCCAAGAATGCGAGCATTTACCCACGTCGACTTGAGCCGCTCCACTTCGCGCACAACCGCATCGCGCTTGCGATTGAATGCCGCCCACCGCTCGTCGTCGACGCAACCGAGTCGTCGTCCGATCTCGGTCAGGCGTAAATCGGCGTTGTCTTCCCGCAGGCTCAACCGATACTCGGCCCGGCTCGTGAACATGCGGTAAGGCTCCGCGACCCCGCGGGTAATGAGATCGTCGACCAAAACGCCGAGGTACCCCTCGTCACGACGTACCGACCAAGGCGGCTCCCCGCGCGCGGCCAGCGACGCGTTGATCCCGGCCAGCAAGCCCTGCGCCGCGGCCTCCTCGTAGCCGGTCGTTCCGTTGATCTGCCCGGCGAAATACAACCCGGCGATCGACTTCGTCTCCAGGGTCGCCTTGAGCGCGCGCGGGTCGAAGTAGTCGTACTCGATCGCGTAACCGGGACGGAGGATGTGCGCTGACTCCAGCCCCTTCATCGAGCGAACGATCGCGACCTGTACGTCGAACGGCAAGCTGGTCGATATGCCGTTCGGATACACCTCGTTCGTTTCCAGGCCCTCGGGTTCGAGAAAAATCTGGTGCGAACTTTTGTCCGCGAAGCGGTGGATCTTGTCTTCGATAGACGGGCAGTAGCGTGGCCCGACGCCCTCGATCACTCCGGAATACATCGGACTACGGTCGAGGTTGGCGCGGATTGCATCGTGGGTCGCGGCATTGGTGTGCGTGATCCAGCACGACACCTGGGCCGGATGCTGGAGCGGCGATCCAAGGAAGGAGAACACCGGGACCGGATCGCGGTCGCCCGGCTGCTCTTCGAGGCGGCGGAAATCGATGGTCCGCCCGTCAAGTCGCGGCGGCGTTCCGGTCTTCAGCCGCCCTTGCGGGAGCTTCAACTCCTTCAGCCGCGCCGCGAGCGAGATCGACGGCGGATCACCGGCGCGACCGGCGGCGAAGTTCCGCAGCCCGATGTGGACCAGACCGTTGAGGAACGTGCCCGCAGTCAACACGACAGCGCGGCCGCAGAAGCGGATACCGGACTGCGTGACTGCACCGACAACCCGATCGCCGTGCACGATCAGGTCATCGACGGCCTGCTGGAACAGCCACAGATTCGGCTGGTTCTCAAGCCGGCGTCGGATCGCCTTCCGATAGAGCACACGATCGGCCTGCGCCCTCGTGGCTCGAACGGCAGGACCTTTCGAGCGATTGAGAGTCCGAAACTGGATGCCAGCTTCGTCGGTGGCTCGCGCCATGGCTCCGCCAAGCGCGTCGACTTCCTTGACCAGATGGCCCTTGCCGATCCCGCCGATCGAGGGGTTGCACGACATCTGCCCCAACGTCTCGATGCTGTGTGTCAGCAGAACCGTGCGCGCACCGGTACGGGCCGCCGCCAATGCAGCCTCCGTGCCGGCGTGACCGCCGCCGACTACGATGACGTCGAAAACTTCCGGGAAATCCATGGGCATCGCGAACAAGCCGGAAAGTATAGTCGGCCGACCCAACATCAATCGCCGGCGAGTTTCGATGTTTCACGTGGAACCGAGCTATCGCCCGTTCCACGTGGAACAGAACTAGGGACCGAAGTGAGGCTCGAGTGCGCTGCCGCGCACCCGGAGTGTCATGGCCTGTATGCGCTGCCCGACGAGTTCCACTCGCACAGTCCCCGCTACCTTCATCTCCGGATCGACGGTGAAATCGCCCCGCGCAGCCAGCGCCCCAGCTCGGCCGCCGGTGTCCTCGAAACGCACGCCGGCCGACGAAGCACCAAGAGTCCCCTCAAACTCGGTGAACCGCGTCAGACCACCCGCTGTAGCGCCCTGCGTCGCCGCCAGCCCGAGATTGATCCCGTTGAGCGTCGCCCAGCGCACCTGGAATGGTCCTGCCAGCACCGCCTGACGCACGGCCTCGTCGAGGGTGCTGCCATGCCCGACGACCGTGAGATCCAGATTGGCCGTTCCCTGGAAGGGCGCCAACGCTGCATCCTGCCCCGCCGGCGCCTTGCGAATATGGCTAACGACCGTCTCGATGTCGACGTTGGTGCCTGCGGTGCGCCCGGTAATCACCCACTCGACATCGCTTGCTGCGTACAGCATGCCGGTCATCACGCCATAGAAGCCCGCCAGCGAATAGCTGGAAATCTCGATCAGTTTGCCGTCCACCCGCCCGTTGGCCCGGACTTCACTCCATCTCACCTTCGGCCCGAACGGCAGAGTCCACCGCTCGGCATCCAGCCGGAAGTCGATCACCGAGCGGCCGTCGCTCGTCCGCGCCGGCCGCAGCGCCAACTTCATCGCACCCTCGGTGTCCAGTTGCCTGACCAGCAGCGGGCCGAAACGGCCATCATCGCCGCGACGGATCAGCGCTTCGTACCGATCCGGGAGCAGCTCAGTGCCCGAAATGCGTACCGACTCGAAGCGGATGGTCGAAATCTTCGGAGACAGCGCGTTGGCGCCGGCCGCCAAGGCGGAAGCGATGGTTCGCGCCTGCTCGACCGTGAAGCTCAATGGCGCAATGGTCGCTTCGCCCCAGACCCATTGACCGCCTCGCAGCGCGCTCCACAAGTCCTTCCAGTTGATCAGCAGCGAGGCTTCCTCGATGCCGACCTCTCCTGCCCGGATCCCGCGAATGACCATTCGCGGCGATGGTGTGAAGCGAAACTCGGTGTCGGCTACGGCGACCGGCTGGCGGAACACCTCCGAGAGCCGCTGGGCCACCCTCGGTGCGCTGACCTCGCGCTGCAATGGCTCCACCGTACTGAACAGGGCCGCGCCGACGACCGCGATCGCAGCGACCACCACCAGCCGCTTCATCCAGGTTCGAACCGCCTGCCGTCGTTGCTCATCAGCGATTTCATCGCCCTCGGCGCGGTCCCGCTCTTCTTGCAGGTCGAGCCGGTCTGGGACATTGACCGTGGTGATCGCGAAATGAGTCGCCGCCTCCCATTCGGGGGACCGAGTCGTTCCCGGCGCGGCTAACGAGTTATGTGAGCGCCCACTTACCGTGACTGCCTCACGGCCTGATGCGGATTGACGCTGGGCCGCGGGTGGGCGGGCTGGCGCGCGTGTAGCTTCACGCGTCAGCTGAGCGGCAGCCTGCTCGACTCGCGCGCGCACCAGCTCGCTCGCGACGGCCTCTTCGGTGTCCCCGAAGATCGTGATCGGATCCAACTCACTCTGCTCGAGGAACTGCGCGACCGCGTCGGGTTCAAGGCCGCCCCCGGGGCTGCTGTCGTTCAGCTGAACAGCTTCCTTCGAACCCATGGGTTCGACCAGCCCGGCGTCCTGCAGCTTGCGCATCGCGCGCTCGATGCGCTCGTCGTTCAGGCTCGGCAGGCGGGTCTTCAGTCCTGCGACATTGAGCCGGCCGTCGAGCAGGATCAGGATCAGCCGCTCGCTCTGCGTGAACTGGTGCGATTTCTCATAGACCTCACGCACACCGCGATCGGTGCGCCGATAGATCATCGAGACGTTCAGCGCCATCGGGAATCGTGGTGTCCCCTGCTAGGGGATCGTCGACACAGATCAATCGATTGTATCGACGAAGGCGCCGGAATCGCACGCGGCCGTTCGGTCGATAAGCGGGGCAGATCGGCCGCCTGTGCTCCAGCGGCGGACCGATACCGTACTTGCGTCGGGTCCGCCATCGCGGGCTGAGGAGTTCTATGCGCTGGCAGCCCTCAGCGACCGGCGGCGCAGCCACCACTCGTTGAACTCGCCAATGATTCCGCGACGAAACGCCATCACACAGATGACGAATATCAGCCCGATAACGATGGTGACCGCTTCACCAAGCCCGTTGAACCATTCGATGCCGGTCGCTCGCCCGAGGAACATGCCGATATCGCCGACCTTGTTCTCGAGCGCCACGACGATGAAGGCACCGAGGATCGGCCCGAGCATCGTCCCCATTCCACCGACCAGCACCATCAGGATCACCAGCCCCGAGGTGCTCCAGTGCGCGTCGGTCAGCGTGGCGAAACCGAGTACGAGCGTCTTCGTCGCGCCCGCCAGGCCGGCCAGCGCCGCAGACAGCACAAAGGCCAGCAGCTTGAAACGAGCCGTGTCGTAGCCGAGCGAGGTCGCGCGTGCCTCGTTCTCGCGTATGGCTTTCAGCACCTGGCCGAACGGTGAATGAACGGTTCGGTAGATGACCAGGAAGGCAAACACGAAGATCGCAAGCACGACGTAGTAGAGAGCCACGTCGCTGGACAGATCGATGAGGCCGAGCAGCTTGCCGCGCGGGACCGACTGCAGGCCGTCTTCGCCGCCGGTAAAACCGGCCTGCAGGAAGACGAAGTACAGCATCTGCGCCAGCGCGAGCGTAATCATTGAAAAATAGATACCACTGCGGCGGATCGCGAGGAGACCCATCACAAGGCCGAGCACAGCGCCGGCGACGATGCCGATCAACAGCCCGATCTCCATCGGGACGCCCCACACCTTGAGCGCATGCCCCGCAGCGTAGGCGGCACCCCCGAGGAACGCCGCATGGCCGAACGACAGCAGGCCGGTGAACCCAATCAGCAGGTTAAAGGCGCAGGCGAAGAGCGCGTAGCACATCACCTTCATCACGAATACCGGATACGCACCGAGCGCCGGCAGCACGGCGACGATCGCCAGCAGCGCCAGATAGACGGCGAATTCGCGCGACAGCTTCACGCTACTTCTCCTTGCCGAACAGCCCGGCTGGCCGCAGCAGCAGCACGATGGCCATAATCAGGAACACGACGGTGGCCGAGGCTTCCGGATAAAACACTCTCGTGAATCCCTCGATGACACCCAGTCCCAGGCCGGTCAGGATCGATCCGAGGATCGAGCCCATGCCACCGATCACGACCACCGCGAACACCACGATGATCAGGTTGCTACCCATCAGTGGCTGAACCTGCAGGATCGGCGCGGCCAGTACGCCGGCGAATCCAGCCAGCGCGACGCCAAAACCGTACGTCAGCGTCACCATCAACGGAACATTGACGCCGAACGCCTCCGTCAGCCTCGCGTTCTCGGTGCCGGCGCGCAGCAGCGCGCCGAGCTTGGTGCGCTCGATGACGTACCAAGTGCCGAGGCAGACGACCAGCGACGCCAGCACAACCCACGCTCGGTAGTTGGGCAGGATCATGAACCCGAGATTGGTGGAGCCCTGCAGTGTTTCTGGTACCTGATAGGGCAGCCCCGAGACGCCATAGAACGAACGGAAGAAGCCTTCGATCAGCAAGGTCAGGCCGAAGGTGAGCAACAACCCGTACAGGTGATCGAGCTTGTAGAGGTGCCGCAACAGCAGCCTTTCGACGATGATTCCGAACAGGCCCACCAGCAGCGGCGCGACGATCAGCATCACCCAGTAGTTGACGCCGAAGTAGGTGAGACCCATCCAAGCGAAAATGGCCCCCATCATGTAGAGCGCGCCGTGCGAGAAATTGATGACGTTCAGCAGCCCGAAAATGACCGCCAGTCCCAGCGACAGCATCGCGTAGAAAGAACCGTTCACCAGGCCGAGCAGCAACTGGCTCAGCAGGGCCGGCAGCGGAATTCCGAACAGTTCAGTCATCGCAGTCAGTCACAGTCGCCGGGGCGTGCGCGCAAAGAGAGGCTCGCGCCCCGGCACCGCCTCACGCTACTTCAGCGGACACTTCGAAACGCCAGGCAGCTTGTAAGCCTGTTCGCCCGGAATGACCTGTACGGTCTTGAAGTAATCCCACGGCTCCTTCGACTCCTCCGGACTCTTGACCTGCTGCAGATACATGTCGTGGACCATTCGACCGTCGGGACGGATGTAGCCACCCTTGGCGAACATGTCGTTGATCTTCATCTTCTTCATCTGCGCCATGACAGCATCGGCATCATCGCTACCCACCGCCTTGACCGCCGTCAGATAGGTCAGGGTCGCCGAGTAGTTGCCGGCTTGCAGCATCGACGGCATGCGCTTGAACTTGTCGAAGAAGCGACGGCTCCAGGCGCGTGCCTCGGGAGACTGGTTCCAGTACCAGCCATCGGTCAGGTACATGCCTTGCGTCGTCTTCAGTCCCAAGGCATGGACGTCGTTGATGAACATCAGCAAGCCCGCCAGCTTCATCGTCTTGGTCACGCCGAACTCGTTCGCCGCCTTGATCGAGTTGATCGTGTCGCCGCCGGCATTGGCCAGCCCGAGGATCTGCGCCTTGCTGTTCTGCGCCTGCAGCAGGAATGACGAGAAATCCGACGCATTCAGTGGCGCGCGCACTTGGCCGACCACGGTGCCGCCGCTGGCCTTGACGACGTCGGCGGTGTCTTTCTCGAGCGAGTGACCGAATGCATAGTCGGCCGTCAGGAAGAACCAGGTCTTGCCGCCGGCCTTCACGACCGCCGATCCGGTGCCGTTCGCGAGCGCGATCGTGTCGTAGGTGTAGTGAACGATATACGGCGAGCAATCCTCGTTGGTCAGACGCGAGGTCGCTGCGCCGGAGACGATGTACGGCCGTTTCTTCTCGGTCGCGACCTTGGAGCCCGCAAGCTGCGCGGCCGAGTTGGTGCCGCCGATGATCATGTCGGCACCGCCCTGGTCGATCCACTCGCGCACCTTGGACGACGAGATGTCGGCCTTGTTCTGGTGGTCGGCGAAGACGACCTCGATCTTCTTGCCCGGGAACTCCTTCTGCATGTCGGCAATCGCCATGCGGATGGCCTCGACACCAGCCGGGCCGTCCAGGTCCGAATAGAGCGACGACATGTCGGTGATGATTCCGATCACGATCTTGTCGTCCGAAAGCTTCTGCGCGTGCGCACTGGAAAATCCCAGCGCCAGTCCACAAGCCGCAAGCGCCGCGGCCACCTTTTTCAACTTCAACTTCATCTCGATCTCCTCCTCGGGGATGGTAGGTACTTAGACGCCTAACAATTGATGGAGCGTTTCCTCCTTGGCCTTGAGTTCCGCGGCCGCGAAGGATTCGACAATGCGCCCATGCTCCATGACGTAGAACCGGTCCGCGAGTGGCGCGGCGAACCGGAAATTCTGCTCGACCATCACGATCGTGTAGCTGCGCGCCTTGAGCGCGCGGATCATCTCGCCAAGCTTCTTGACGATGACCGGGGCCAGGCCCTCCGAGATTTCGTCGAGCAGCAGCAGGTGCGCGCCGGTGCGCAGAATGCGCGCCACGGCCAGCATCTGCTGTTCGCCGCCAGACAGCCGTGAGCCCTGACTCTTCGCGCGCTCCTTCAGGTTGGGAAACATACCGTAGATCTCGTCCACGCTCATGCCGCCCTCCGCACTGACGCGCGGCGGTAGCATCAAATTTTCCTCGCATGACAGGCTGGCGAAGATGCCGCGCTCCTCGGGGCAGTAGCCGACGCCCAGATGAGCCACCTTGTGGGTCGCCATGCCGACGGTCTCGGTGCCGGCGACCTTGATCGATCCCTTGCGAGCTACCGGTCAATCCGAGAATCGCGCGCATCGTCGTGGTGCGGCCCGCGCCGTTGCGGCCCAGCAAGGTCACCACCTCGCCGCGGCCCACGTGCAGGTCGACGCCGTGCAGGATGTGCGATTCGCCGTACCAGGCGTGCAGTTCGCGGATATCGAGCGCGGTGGCGTCCATCCTAATGCCCCATGCCCTCGAGTTCGGTCTCGCTGGTGCCCATGTAGGCTTCCTTGACCGCAGCGTCGTTCGACACCACCTGGTACGGTCCCTCGGCAAGGACGGATCCCCGTGCCAGCACCGTGATCGTGTCGGCGATGCTCGAGACCACACTCATGTTGTGCTCGACCATCAGGACGGTGCGCCCCTTGGCCACCCGCTTGATCAGGTTGGTGACGCGCGCCACATCCTCGTGACCCATGCCCTGCGTCGGCTCATCGAGCAGCATCAGCTCCGGCTCGGTCGCGAGAGTCGTCGCGATTTCGAGCGCGCGCTTGCGACCGTACGGCAGCGAGACCGTCTGCACGTCGGCGAACGTCCGCAGGTCGACCTGGTCGAGCAGCTCGAGCGCGCGACCATTCAGCGCTTCCAGCACGCGCTCGCTGCGCCAGAACTGGAACGACATTCCGGTCACACGCTGCAGCGCGATGCGCACGTTCTCCAGCACCGTGAGGTGCGGAAACACCGACGAGATCTGGTAGGAGCGGACGATGCCCCGCCGGGCGACGTGCTCGGGCGTCTCGCGCGTGATATCGACGCCGTTGAACAGGATGTTCCCGCGCGTGGGCGTCAGAAACTTCGTCAGCAGATTGAAGCAGGTCGTCTTGCCCGCGCCGTTCGGGCCGATCAGCGCGTGGATGCTCCCCCGCCTGACCTTGAGGTTGACCTCGTTGACCGCGACGAAGCCCTTGAACTCCTTCGTCAGGCCACGGGTCTCGAGAATGATTTCGGCGGCGGCACTCATGCGGAGGCGGCGAGCATAGCAACGTAATCCGCATGTGTGGCAATCCGCGGATTGGTGGCATGACAATGGTCCTTCAACGCGTTGGCTGCGATGTCGTCGTACAGGTCAGGAGTAACCCCCATCTCAGCCAGTCCTGACGGCAGCCCGAGCCGACGGTTCAGCGAGCGGATGGCCCGCGCGAGCTCGTCGCCGCCGTTAACGCCGAACACGCTGGCGATCGACTGCACGCGTTCGGGCACCGCACGCTCGTTGAACTTCATCACTTCCGGCAGCAGGATCGCGTTCAGCGTGCCGTGGTGCGGACCGACGCGTTCCTCGCCCAGTTTCATGCCGCCCAGCGCGTGAGACAGCGAATGCACTGCGCCGAGGCCCTTCTGGAATGCCATGGCGCCCTGCATCGACGCACTCATCATGTTCCACCGCGCCGCCGGATCGCGCGGCTCCTGGGTCGCTTTCTCGACGTGCTTGAACCCGCGCGCCAGGCCGTCATAGGCGATCGCGTCGGCGGGCGGGTTGACCGCCTTAGATACGAAGGTCTCGATGCAATGCGCGATCGCGTCCATGCCGGTGGCCGCGGTCAATCGGGCAGGCAGCCCATAGGTCAGTTCGGGGTCGCAGATCGCGGTCTTCGGCACAAGGTGCCAGGAATGGAAACCGAGCTTGTGCCCATCATCGAGGACGATGATGGCACCGCGTGCCACTTCGCTGCCGGTCCCGGCGGTGGTCGGTATCGCAATCAGCGGCGCGACCGCCGGAGTGATGCGGGGGCTGCCGCCGAGGATGGTCGCGTAGTCGGCCAGCGTGCCGGGGTGAGTCGCCATGATCGCGACGCCCTTGGCCAGATCGATCGCGCTGCCGCCGCCGAGCGCGATCAGACCGTCGGCATCATGCGACCGATACGCATCGACCGCCGCCATCACCGCGGACTCGGTCGGATTCGACGGCGTGCCGTCGTAGACCGCCGTCGGCAAATCACCGAGCGCTTCGCGCAGCCGGTCCAACAGGCCGGCCGCGATTACTCCCCGATCGGTGCAGATCAGTGGCCGACGTATCGCGTTGCGTTCGCATTCGGCCGCGGTCAGCCGGATCGCTCCAAAGTCGAATTGAACCTGCGTGATGTAGTGGATGAGAGCCATGGGGCCGCTCCGCTGCCGCCGTGCACCGGCCGCAAAAGCAAAGCGGGCAGTATGTGCGCTCGGCCTAGCGCGCGCAATTGAGTCGGCCACGCCCAAAGCAACGGGCCGCCGCAGCGGCCCATGCGCTGGATCAGTCAGCGATCAGGCGGCGAGCCGCCGCTCCAACGCGCTGTGCGTGCGCTCGAGTTCGGCGGGCAGACGTGGCTGCAGCCTGGAAAAGAGCTCGGCGTGCGATGCGATCTCCTTGCGCCAGTCGGTCACGTCGATCGACGTGATGCGCTGATAACGATCGCGCGCGAAGTCCAGCCCGGTCCACATCAGGTCTTCATAGCGCGGACTGATGCCGAACACGTGCTCCTCGCCACTCGCTCGTCCATCGATTCGCTCGACGATCCATTTGAGCACTCGCATGTTCTCGCCGAACCCCGGCCAGACGAACCTGCCCTCGGCGTCGGTGCGGAACCAATTGACCGTGAAGATCTTCGGCGGCGTCGCTCCACTGTCCTGCAGCTTGCGGCCGAGCTTGATCCAATGCGCGAAGTAATCGCCCATGTTGTAGCCACAGAATGGCAGCATCGCGAACGGATCGCGCCGCAGTACGCCCTGCGCGCCAGCCTGCGCGGCGGTGGTCTCCGAGCCCATGGTCGCGGCCATGTAGACACCTTCGACCCAGTCGCGCGCTTCGGTGACCAGTGGCACCGTCGTCGAGCGCCGGCCGCCGAACATGAACGCATCGATCGGCACGCCGTTCGGATCCTCCCAGTCGTCATCGATGACGGGGCACTGTGCCGCGGCGACCGTGAAGCGCGCGTTCGGATGCGCGGCCTTGCGCCCGGCCTTGCCATCTTCGGGTGTCCAATCCTTGCCCTGCCAGTCGATCAGGTGCGCGGGCGGCGGTCCCATGCCTTCCCACCAGATATCCCCGTCGTCGGTCAATGCCACGTTGGTGAAGATCACGTTGGCATTCAGCATGGCCATCGCGTTGTGATTAGTTTTCTCCGACGTGCCCGGTGCGACGCCGAAGCAGCCCGCCTCGGGGTTGATCGCGTGCAGCCGGCCATCAGGGCCGGGCTTTATCCACGCGATGTCCTCGCCGATAGTCGTCACCTTCCATCCAGCGAACGCCGGCGGCGGAATCAGCATCGCGAAATTCGTCTTGCCACACGCCGATGGAAACGCGGCGGCGACGCGATACTTGCGCCCTTCGGGCGAGGTCACGCCGAGGATCAGCATGTGCTCGGCGAGCCAGCCTTCGTCGCGGCCCATGGTCGACGCAATCCGCAACGCCAGACACTTCTTGCCGAGCAGAGCGTTGCCGCCATAGCCGGACCCGAACGACCAGATCTCACGCGTCTCGGGGAAGTGAACGATGTACTTGGTCGGATTGCAGGGCCACGGCACGTCGCTCTCCCCTGCCGCCAGCGGCTTGCCGACCGAATGAACGCAGGGAACAAAGCCGCCGTCAGTGCCCAGCAGTTCGACAACCGCGCGGCCCATGCGCGTCATGATGCGCATGTTCACTACCACGTACGGGCTGTCGGTCAACTCGACACCGATCTGGCTGATGTGCGATCCCAGCGGGCCCATGGAAAACGGAACCACGTACATCGTGCGGCCGCGCATGCAGCCGGCGAACACGCCATCGAGTGTGACGCGCATTTCGGCTGGATCGACCCAGTTATTGGTCGGGCCCGCGTCGTCCCGCGTCTGGCTGCAAATGAAGGTGCGGTCCTCGACGCGCGCCACATCGCTCGGATCGGACAGCGCGAGGAAGCTGTGCGGACGCTTGGCAGGATTGAGCCGGCGCAGCGTTCCGGCGGAGACCATCCCTTCGCACAGGCGGTCGAACTCCTCCTGCGAGCCGTCGCACCACACCACACGATCGGGACGCGTCAGGCGCGCGACCTGGGCGACCCAAGCGACCAGCTTTCGGTTTCTGACGTAGGTAGGAGGGTTGACCGATCGCTCCGCAAGCACTGCGCTCATAAACTGAGCCTCCATTTTTGGCGCGCTCCATACGCCGGCACGCTCGGCTTCTGACTGGCCTCGTCGCGGATCATGCCCGCGAGTGGCCGGCGGATAGGCGGGTAGCCAGGACTGTCGCCGGCGACGGGGAAGAGGGTCATTCTAACGGCTGCGTCATGTCCGGATGCTTGCATCGCACAAGCCCGACGGCAAGGATCATGCCCTTTCCTCTGAGACCGAGCGACCTGCGCGAAAAAAAAATGGCCCGCGTCGCGGGCCTGCGAAGTCGAGTGTCGCATCAGGTGGCGAGGACGTTGATCTCGACCGCCTGCGGGCCTTTTTGCCCTTGCTGCACCTGGTATTCCACGCGCTGGTTCTCTTTCAGCGTGCGGAAGCCCTTGGACTTGATGCCACTGTAGTGCGCGAACAGATCCGCGCCGCCATCGTCAGGTTTGATGAATCCGAAACCCTTGGTTTCGTTGAACCACTTCACGGTGCCTGTCGGCATTCGATTTCACTCCGAGGAACGCGGGATGCGCCCGCGACGCGCAAGCGATGGTGCTGTTGGGATTGCCGGGAGTTTTAATGCGACAGGGAGAGCCCGAGGGGCGGCTGGCACAGATGTTGTTTATCGATCCACGTTCCGAATCCACAGCGAGTGATCGGCTGCGTTTCGACGCTACACCACGGATTGCGAAAAATCTAGACGCCGAAATCCGTGAGGGACACGAGGGCAGACACCGGCAGCGCGACCGCACTCAAGGCGACCACGCACGCATCAGGTCTTCGGGCAGCAACGAGTACATCGCAGCGTCGAAGCGGGCCTCGCCCAGTACCAGACCATGGCGCAACACGCCTTCGAAGCGCGCGCCCGCGCGCTCCGCGGCACGTCGGCTCGAGGTGTTCTCGAGGCGGATCCGGATCGATACACGAACAAGTTTCAGTTCGTTGAAGCCGACCGCTGCCATCGTGCGCATGGCGGTTGCGGCGACCCCGCGACCACACGCCGAGCGGCGGACCCAATAGCCCATCTCGGCCTCGCGCTTGCCGTAGAGCAGGACGTCGTGCAATCCGACGCCGCCCAGCAGGCGATTGTCGGGAACATCGAAGATCGCCATCGGAAACGCGGTCTGCTGCTCCCACATCCGATCGGCTTCGCCGAACCAGCGCTCGACATCAACAAGCCCGTATTGCGCGTGATACCACGGCATCCAGCGCGCCAGCGTCGCCCCCGACTCGCGCGCCGCCTGCAGAAATTCTTCTGCGGACGGGCGTGACGCGCGAACCAGCGGACGCAGTTCGATGGTCATGCGCGGCGCTGCGCTTTCCAGCGCTGCCACAGCGTGTAGATCGCTCCGGCGCTGAGCACCACGGCAGCCATGCGAATCGCGTGAAACGCGGTCACGATCGGCACTCCCAGTTGCAGCGCCTTGGCTGTCAGCGCCATTTCACCAATACCACCCGGTGTCGTCGCAATCACGGCCGTCGACCAGTGCAAGCCTGCGCCTCGCGCGAGCAGTACACCGAAGGCGCCGGCCGCAACCAGATAGACCGCGGTGATCAGGGCGACCGCCGACAGGAAGCGTGGCGCAGCACGGAAGAATTCCGCAGTGAAGTGCAGACCGAGCGAGATCCCGATCAGGTACTGACCAGCATTAACAACCGACGCCGGGAGCGCCGAGAACGTGTGTCCGGTGCCGGTGATCACCGCCGCGGCCACCAGCGGGCCGATCATCCAGCTGTTGGGCGAACCGAGGCGCTCCATCACGGCCGCAGCCGCCATCGTCACAGCGGCCAGCACGACGAATCCCGTCGCGCTGAATTCGCGCGCGAGCGGCATGTACGGATCGAGGCCGTGCACGTCGAGTCCAGCAAACAGCAGCGGCACCGTCAGCACGACCAGCATGATGCGCAGACTGTGCGCGGCGGCGACGCGGTCGACCCGACCCCCATGTCGCTGCGCCTGCGTCGCCATCTCGCTGGCGCCGCCGATCGCCATCGCGAAAAATGAAGTCGGCGGATCGGTTGCCGTTGCACGTGCAAGCAACCAGCTGCCGACCGCTCCGAGTGCGATCGCGAACACCACGGCGAGCAGCAGCCACGGCGCCAGCCGTACGACTTCGCGCAGAACTTCCGGCGAGAAATACAACCCCAGCGCCACGCCGATCGCCCATTGTCCGAGTTGCCGAGTGGCAGGCGGTTCCGCCAGTTTCGCGTCTGCCATGCTGGCCAAAGCGACGGCGACGAGCGGGCCAATCAACCAGGGCAGCGGCGCGTGCAGCAGCAGGCCTGCGCCCGCGCCGATCAGCGCTACCAGCAGCGCGGCAGCGATGCGCAGTGGCGTTCTGCGGTACCGCTCGCCACTGCCGGCGTCTTCGTGGACTTCAAGCGAATTCACACCGGCCGCGCGCGCCATTCGCGCACGACACGCACCAGCCACGGAACTATAACCAGCGCAGCCGTCAGCACGAGCAGCCCCGCCGAGATCGGATGGGTGAAAAACACTGACGGATCGCCCTGGCTGATGGCCAACGCGCGGCGGAACTGCGACTCGGCGAGTGGGCCCAAAATCAGCCCGATGACCGCGGGCGCTACCGGGAAGCCCCAGCGTCGCATCATGAAGCCCAGCAGGCCGAAGACATAGAGTGTCATCAGGTCAGCGACCGATTGATGCAGGCTGTAAGCACCCAGCGTCGAGAACACCAGAATTCCCGCGTACAGCAGCGGACGCGGAATCATCAGCACCTTTACCCACAGTCCGATCAGCGGCAGATTGAGGATCAGCAACAGGATGTTGCCGATGTACATGCTGGCGATCAGGCCCCACACCAGCGCGCCCTGCGTCTGGAACAGCAGCGGCCCCGGCTGGATGCCATAGTTCTGGAACGCCGCCAGCAGGATCGCGGCGGTGGCCGAAGTGGGGATACCCAAGGTGAGCAGCGGCACCAGCACGCCTGCCGATGCGGCGTTGTTGGCGGCTTCTGGCCCTGCCACGCCTTCGATCGCGCCCTTGCCGAACTCCTCCGGATACTTGGTGAGCTTCTTCTCCAGCGCGTACGACAGGAACGTCGGAATCTCCGCGCCGCCTGCGGGAATCGTGCCGAACGGGAAGCCGATGAACGTGGCGCGCAGCCACGCCGGCCACGAGCGCTTCCAGTCCTGGCGCGACATCCAGATCGAACCCGACATCTTCTCGACCTCTTCATGCAGCCGGCTTTGGTAGGCGGCCACATACAAGGCCTCGCCGACCGCAAAGAGCCCCACCGCCAGCACGACGACATCGATGCCGTCCATCAGTTCGGGCACGCCGAACGAAAACCGCATCTGACCGGTCTGGTCGTCGATGCCGACCAGACCCAACAGAACGCCGAGGAACAACATCGTCAGGCCGCGTACCGTCGAGCTGCCGAGCACGGCGGCCACCGTGACGAACGCGAACACCATCAGGGCGAAGTACTCGGTCGGACCGAATTTGAGCGCCACCTCGACCACCAGCGGCGCCAACAGGGTCAGCAAAATAGTAGCGATCGTTCCCGCGACAAACGAGCCGATGGCGGCGGTGGCCAGCGCGGGCCCGGCGCGCCCGCGTTTGGCCATCTTGTTGCCCTCGAGCGCAGTGGCGATCGAGGCCGACTCGCCCGGCGTATTGAGGAGAATGGTCGTCGTCGAGCCACCGTACATCGCGCCGTAGTAGATGCCGGCGAACATGATCAGCGCACCGGTCGGGTCGAGCTTCACCGTCAACGGCAGCAGCATCGCCACCGTCAGCGCCGGGCCCACGCCGGGTAGTACTCCGATCGCCGTGCCGAGCGTGACGCCGATGAAGCCCCACAGCAGGTTGTTCGGCGCCAGCGCGACACTAAAGCCTGTCAGCAGCGCGCTTAGAGTTTCGGTCATATGCCCGCCGTCCCCAGCAGTGGCTGCAACCAACCGGCCGGCAGATTGACGTTGAGGAAGCGCACGAAGAACAGATATACCGCGACGCCGAGCACCAGGCCGATCACCAGGTCACGCGCCCAACGTGTGCTGCCAAATCCGCGGGCGACCAACACATACAGCACCATCGCAGCGATGGCGAAGCCGGCGTTTTGGATCAGCGCCATCTGCGCAAAGAGGCCCGCACTGACCCACGCAAAGGCACCCCAGAGAAAGGCGTGCTCGCCCCGCTCGGCCGGATCGTCTGGAACGCGCTCGCGCCAACCGCCGGTGAACACCTCTGCCAACAGCCAGACGCCCATCAGGATGAGCCCCGCCGAGACAACCTTCGGCATGAAGTTGGGGCCGATGCGGGCGTAGCCGCCCGCCTCCGGCAACTGGAACGCGATGGCAGTGGCGAAGATCCCGAGCGCCAGCACGCCCAGCGACAGGATCAGATCAACACGTCCGCCGCGCGTCGACGGCAGCATGACCTACTTGGCCAGCCCGAGCGAATCGAGGATGCCGCGGATACGCTTCGTATCTTCGTCGAGGAAGGTCTTGAAGGCGTCACCCGACAGGTATACCGACTCCCAACCCAGCTTCGTCAGCGATTCTTTCCAGGCAGACGAGTCGACGCCGGCCTTGACCGCCGCGATCAGCGCGTCGCGCTGGGCGGGCGTGATTGCCGGAGCGCCAAAAGCACCGCGCCAGTTGCCGAGCACGACGTCGATGCCCTGCTCTTTCAGCGACGGGATGCCGTCGATTGCCGTCGGACCGGAGACCGCCAACCCGCGCATGCGGCCGCTCTTGATGTGTTCGGCAAATTCACCCAGCCCGGCGACGCCGACCGACACGTGGCCGCCGACAATGTTCGCGATCTGGTCGCCACCGCCCTTGGAGGCGACGTAGTTCACCTTGGATGGATCGCCGCCGACCGCACGCGCGATCAGCCCAGCCAGAATATGGTCGGTGCCACCAGCAGAACCACCGTTCCAGGAGACCTTGCCCGGATCGGCCTTGAACGCCTTCGCAAGATCGCCCATCGTTTTGTACGGCGAGTTCGCCGGGACCACGACGACCTCGTACTCGCTGGTGAGCCGCGCCAGCGGTGTCACCATGTTGAGGTCGACCGGCGACTTGTTGAGGACGATGCCACCCACCATCACCATGCCGCCGATCAACATAGCGTTCGGATCGCCCTTGGCAGAATTGACGAACTGGGCCAGCCCGATCGTGCCGGCCGCTCCCCCTTTGTTGTCAAACTGAACCGACTGCACCGCCTTGGCCTGCTGCATCGCTGCGCCGAGCGCGCGCCCAGTCTGGTCCCAGCCACCCCCCGGGTTCGCCGGGATCATCATCTTGAGGTTGGCAATAGCCGCTGCGGCGTGCATTGGCCATTGCGCGGCGGCGAGGGCAGCTACCGCCGTCAGCGTGAATTCGCGGCGTTTCATCGTGTCTCCTTGGCGTCGTGGTGTGCGTTGCAGGTGCGGTCTGTCAGCATACCGAACCTCGGGTGCCGGCGTCACCCCGCGACGACGCCCCAACTAGTCGGCGCGCAGCGCATCGACGATTTTCATGCGGCCGGCGCGGATCGCCGGCAAGGAGCCGCCAACGAACCCCATTTAGCAGGGCGAACAGCGGCGAGCGCGCAACGATGCCCGGCGTCAGGTCTATTTACCAATGCAGAAGCGGCTGAAGATGACGCCCAGCAGATCGTCCGCAGTGAACTCGCCGGTAATGCTGGCGAGTTGCAGCTGCGCCAGTCGCAGCTCCTCGGCGTAGAGATCAAGCGCCTCGTCGCGGAGCGCGGCGTGCGCGGTGGCTTCGGCCAGGTGCTCGCGGGCGCGAGCTAGCGCCTGCAGGTGCCGCTCGCGCGCTAGGAACACCTGCTCGCCGCCGGTGGTGCGCTCCCAGCCGGCCAGGCGATACAGTTCGTCGCGCAACAGATCGATCCCCGCACCGGACCGTGCCGACAGGTAGACGCGATCGCCATCGACGCGTGCGGCCTCGTCGGCGAGGTCGATCTTGTTGACGACCGTCAGCACCGGCACTCCGCGCCGCGTGCGCGCGGCCACCCGCTCCAGTACGGCCGCATCGACCGCCGCATCGGCTAGGGGCCGGCTGGCGTCGACCAGGTGGAGCACGACGTCGGCGCGCTCGACTTCGGCCAGCGTGCGCGCGATGCCGATCGTCTCGACTTCGTCGGTTGTCTCGCGCACGCCGGCGGTGTCGATGATGTCGAGCGGGAGTCCGCCGACCTGGATCGGATGCGCGATACGATCGCGCGTCGTCCCGGGCACCGCGGTGACGATGGCGACATCCTCGCCAGCGAGCGCATTGAGCACGCTCGATTTGCCGACATTCGGTGCGCCGACCAGCACCACGTGCACCCCTTCGCGCAGGATTGCGCCCTGGCGGGCGCGGCGCAGCACGTCGTCCAGCGCCCTGACGACCCGCTGCAGCCGGCCCGCCGCGTCGGCCTTGTCGAGGAAATCGATCTCCTCTTCCGGAAAGTCCAGTGTTGCTTCCACCAGCGCGCGCAGTTCGGTCAATTCGTCGACCAGTGCGTGGATCGCCCGTGAGAATTCGCCCGTCAGCGACCGCGCCGCCGAACGCGCCGCTGCCTCGGTCGATGCATCGATCAGGTCTGCGACCGCCTCGGCCTGCGCCAGGTCGATGCGGTCCGCGAGGAATGCACGCCGCGTGAATTCCCCGGGTTCGGCCAGCCGCAGGCTGATCGATCGACCCGCTTCCAGGCAGCGCGCCACCAGCATCTGCAGCACGACCGGCCCGCCATGTCCCTGCAGTTCGAGCACCTGTTCTCCCGTATAGGAGTGCGGGGCCGCAAAGAGGAGCGCGATGCCGCGGTCGATCGCGGCGCCTTCGCCGTCCAGGAACGCGCAGTACGCGGCGTGACGCGGTTCAAGCGTGCGCGCAGCAGCGCCCAGCACGCCGTCGATCACCGGAGCGAGGTCCGCGCCGGAAACGCGCACGACGCCGATCCCGCCGCGCCCCGGTGGCGTGGCGATCGCGACGATGGGATCCTTGTCGGCAGTCATCGTGAAGGAATGGCGGCCGGTATTCTGACGCGGCGGCTTGGGGGAGCGTTTCCCCGTCGTGTGCGGGCGCCCGGGCGTCCCTACACTGGCCGCATGGACGACGACCCGCTGCTGAAACTGATCGCGCCGCTGGCGGGGGTGGTGCTGGCCGTCGTGCTGTCGATCATGGTGGCGGCATCCGTAGCGGGACAGATCGGCGATGACTACGCCACCCGCGCGTGGATCTACACCGCGGCCGTGCTGTGGGTGCTGGTCGGCGCGGTCGTGGTCTTCATGCTCGTCCATCGCGGCGAATCGCGCCGCCTCACTGCCGGCCGCGTCCTGCTGTGGACCGCCAGCATCTGGCTGTGGCCGCTGATCGCGCTGCGCGCGTTGCCGCGTCGGACGCGCCGCGATAACGGGCCTGCCCCGCCGCCCTAGCGGATCAGCGCGGCAGCGCCATTAGCCGGGCTTTTTGGACTGCGCGATCTGCCGCGTCACGTACCACTGCTGGGCGATCGACAAGATGTTGTTGGTCAGCCAGTAAAGCACCAGGCCCGCCGGGAAGAAGAAGAACATCGCGCCGAAGATGAGAGGCATGAACATCATCACCTTCGCCTGCACCGGATCGGGCGGCGTCGGATTCAGCTTGTACTGGATCCACATGGTGGCCATCATCAAAAGCGGCAGGATGAACCAAGCGTCCGGCGTGGCCAGGTCCTGTACCCACAGGATCCACGGCGCGTTGCGCATTTCCACGCTGGCCAGCAGCACCCAGTAGAGCGCGATGAACACCGGAATCTGCACCACGATCGGCAGGCAGCCACCGAGCGGATTGATCTTCTCGGTCTTGTAGAGCTCCATCATCGCGGTGTTGAGCTTCTGCTTGTCGTCGCCGTACTGCTCGCGCAGCTTCATCAGGCGCGGCGTCACCTCTTTCATGCGCGCCATCGACTTGTAGCTGGCCGCCGATAGTGGATAGAACGCGGCCTTGATGATCACCGTCAGCAGCACGATCGCCCAGCCCCAGTTGCCGACGATTCGGTGCAGGAACTCGAGCAGCCAGTAAATCGGCTTGGCGAGGAAGGTCAGCCAGCCATAGTCGACCACGAGGTCCAGCCCCGGTGCCACCTTCGCCAGCGCGTGCTGGTCCTGCGGGCCGACGTACAGTTGTGCGGTGTTGGTGGCGCTCGCCTGCGGGGCCAGCGTCGCGAGTAGCTGGCGGGTGCCGATCGTATAGAGATTCTTGTCGACCATGCTCGCGTAGTACTCGCGCTGGTCGCCTTCCTTTGGTACCCACGCGGCCACGAAGTAATGCTGGATCATTCCGACCCAGCCATTGTTGGTCGGCTTCGGCAACTCGGGCTTGTTCTTCTCGATTGCCGAGAACTCCACCTTCTTGAACTTGTCCTGTTCGGTGTACACGGCCGGGCCGGTGTAGGTGTAATACAGCGCCGATTCGCCATCAGGCTTGTTGCCGTCGCGCATGAGCTGCAAGTAAAGCCACGGCGTAATCGGCGCTGCGCCGACGTTGGTGACCACATGCCGGACCGCGACGTCGTAGCGCCCGCGATGAAACGTGTACGTCTTCTCGACTCGTGCGCCGCCCGCGTCGGACACCAGCGTCACGTCGAGTGCATCCTGGCCGGGCGCCAGCGCACGTGGGCCGTCTACTACGGCATAGGGCGTGCGATGGTTCGGCAATGAGGCGTCGGCCCCGACCACACCGGTTTGCGCCACATAGACTCGCTGCGGGCTCACATCGAGCAGCACCACGGGTTTGTCACCGTCGGCCGACTTGCCGGTCACCAGGCCGAGTAGGCCGCTTGCGGTCCAGTCCGGGGCGACGCGCTCCTTGACCAGCGCGACATGTGTCAGCACGGCGCCCTCAGGGTCGATCGTGGCGCGCATCACGTCGGTGTCGATGACGACTGGAGGCGCCTTCGAGGCTGACGGCGCGACCGGCGGCACAGCGGCCGGAGCGGCCACCGGAGCGCTCGTCGAGGGGCCCGCGGTCGGGACGGTCGGCGGGGCCGCCTCTTTCGGTGGCGATGCCGGTGCGGTGCTGGGCGCCGTGGGCGCCGGCGCGGTCCCGAACATCGAGGGGCGCCCGTTGTAGACCAGCCAGCGGTCCCACAACAGGAACAGCGACATGCCGAAGAAGACCCATAAGACGGTGCGCTGGAAATCGGTACCCATGGCGAAATGGCCCGGTAAAGGTTTAGTCGGTCAAGCGACGAGAGGTCGGTTGCGAGGCGGCGTGAAGATCACCGTTCCGCAGGACGGTGATCGCGGCCTTCGGAGCACGCGCAACGCCAGGCGAAGGTCGCTGGCACCGGATCGACGCCGCCGCGGCCGTATGGGTGACAGCGACCGATGCGTCGCAGCGCCAGATAGAGGCCCCGGCCGGCGCCGTGCTGCTCGATCGCGTCACGCGCGTACTCGGAGCAAGTCGGCCAGTAGCGGCAGCCGTGACCCACCCACGGCGACAGCAGGTACTGATACAGCCGGATCAGGCCGAGCAGAAGGCGCTCAAGCACGAGACTCACCAGCAGCGAGGTGCCGCTGCAAGGCGGCGAGTGCGGCGTCGGCGTCGGTTCGCAGTGCGCTGCGCCATGCGCTCAACGCCGGCCGAGTAGCGGAACTTGTCGGCGCAACGGGACGCTTCAGCCGAAAGCTCACTGCGATTGCGACTCCGTCCCTTTCGGCTAGCCGTTCCAACGGTTCCGCCGCCTGGCGAAACGCCTCGCGGACAATGCGCTTCACCAAAGATCGATCGATTGAGCGTGGCGACATGCGTCCGGAGACCGTGATACCGAGGCGAACGGCCGGGCGAGGCGCTGCGGACCAGGCCGCCGTCATCGATAGCCAGCGGCCGCTGGTCCGCAGCGACGACGCTGGCCCTGCGGCCTGGACGGCGACGTACTCGCTGGGTCGCCGCATCCGCCGCACGCGCGCAAAGCCGCATGCACCGGGCGGGCGCCGCGGCAGTTCATCGGAACGCACGACACCGGCCGCGCCTTGACGTTTCAGGCGGCCAGTCGCTTGCGGCCCTTGGCGCGGCGCGCCGCGATAACGGCGCGGCCACCGCGCGACTTCATGCGCACAAGAAAACCGTGCGTGCGAGCGCGTTTGACTTTGGAGGGCTGATAGGTACGTTTGGTGGCCATCGTTATCCAATTTCGGCGGCGTAAGCACCTGCGGCGACACGTGCAGATGCGGATCGGATTGAATCAGCACGGGATCCACTGCGCCCGCGCCCGGGGATCGGCGCCCGCCGCGCACGGCCCATCGACACCGGTTCGAGCGCGTAACGTGCGGATTTATCTCCGCTTTTTCTCTAGCGGCGAAGAGCCCGCAATTAGACGCGATGCGACATTGCGCTGTCAAACTGCCGCGGTCCGACCTTGATAGTTCTGGGCCCGGGAGCCGGTGCCACTTGGGATAACTTCGCGGATTTCCTGTGGATAAGTTGGTGGTGCGTTGCAGCATCGAAATGTCGTACACGCGCCCGGTCACTTGCCTACAGTGTGAGCATCCACTGTCTTAAATCTTCTATAGCCCATGCAAGTCTTGCTTTGTTGCTCCAAGGCCGACGGCCGGCCGTGTCCTGTGGATAACCCGGACGCTTGCGGTAAACTTCGCGGTTTCGTCGGGCCTACTGCGTCGAGGAGCGCACGGTCCGGACGAACGGGGGCGGGGCAAAGCGGGCTGGTGGAAAGCGATCAGCCGCGGGCACCTTCGCGAAGACAACAAAAGAGGGAAGACCCACTCGATGCAACATATCTGGCACGACTGCTCGCGATTGCTGGAAAGCGAACTGACGCCGCAACAATATTCCGCCTGGATCAAGCCACTGAAGGCCCTCGATTTCGACGAATCGACCGCGACCTTGACGATCGGCGCTCCCAACCGCCTAAAGCTCGACGCGATCCGCACCCAGTTTTCCGATCAGATCGCGCAGGCCGCTTCGCGCGTGTTCCAGCGCCCGGTCGCTGTGGTCTTCGCCGTCGAAAACGGAACCCCGATCGCGTCGCTGCGCTTTCCTGCGGCGGCCGGTGGCTCCGACATTCCGACGATCGTGGAGGTCGCGCCGCCAAGCCCGGAGCACTTTGAGCGCGCAAGGCTCAATTCGAACTTGTCGTTTGATACGTTCGTCACCGGCAAGGCCAATCAGCTGGCGCGCGCCGCAGCCATGCAGGTCGCAGAAAATCCCGGCGGCTCGTATAACCCGCTGTTTCTGTATGGCGGTGTGGGACTCGGCAAAACCCACCTGATCCATGCCGTTGGCAACAGCATCCTGGCCCGCAAGCCCGATGCGAAAGTCCGCTACATCCACGCCGAGCAGTACGTCAGCGACGTTGTGCGCGCGTACCAACGCAAGGCCTTCGACGATTTCAAGCGCTACTACCACTCGCTCGACCTGCTGCTGATCGACGACATCCAGTTCTTTGCCGGAAAGGCCCGCACGCAGGAGGAATTCTTCTACGCGTTCGAAGCGCTGGTGGTCGGCCGCAAGCAGATCATCATCACCTGCGACACCTACCCGAAGGAACTGAAGGACATGGAAGACCGGCTGGTCTCCCGCTTCGCTTCCGGGCTGACGGTCGCCATCGAGCCGCCAGAGCTCGAGATGCGGGTGGCGATCCTGCTGAAGAAAGCGGAGAGCGAGGGCGTGGAAATGAAGGAGGACGTCGCCTTTTTCATCGCCAAGAACCTGCGCAGCAACGTGCGCGAACTCGAAGGCGCGCTGCGCAAGGTGATCGCGTTTTCGTCCTTCCACGGCCGCGTGATCACCGTCGACGTCGCACGCGAGGCGCTGAAGGATCTGTTGTCCGCCTCAACGGGCCAGGTCACGGTCGAACTGATCCAGAAGACGGTCGCCGACTACTACAAGATCAAGGTCGCCGACATGTACAGCAAGCGGCGGCCCAGCGCGATCGCGATGCCGCGCCAGGTTGCGATGTACCTGGCGAAGGAGCTGACGCAGAAGAGCCTGCCCGAGATCGGCGAGCTGTTTGGCGGCCGCGACCACACCACCGTGTTACACGCCGTCCGCAAGATCGGCGGGGATCGCAGCAAGAACGGCGAGTTGAATCACGCGCTGCACGTGCTCGAGCAGACCCTGAAGGGCTGAGAGCAAGATGTGGACAAGCCCGGGACCGGCTGTGGACCGCTGTGGACAGTTGCGGGTGGCTCAGGAGGCGGTCGTCAAGTTGTCCATCCTGTCCACAGCGAACCATGCGCCGATGGCGCGCTTGTCCACAGGGCTCACATCGACGCAAGTGGCTGAAATATAAGTGGTTGTCGGCCTTGTCCCGCCAGGTGATGCGGACTTATCTATCAATTAGTCTTCGTTTTAGGAACAGAGGAAAAGAAAAAGATGCAGCTCGTCAAAGCCAGCCGTGATGCGTTGCTCAAACCCCTGCAGGTTGTCAGCGGGATCGTCGAGCGACGCCAGACGCTGCCGATCCTGGCGAACATCCTGGTACGCAAGGACGGCGAGCGTGTGTCGTTCACGGCCACCGATCTCGAGCTGCAGATCCAGACCTCGGCGCCGATCGGCGCAGGCAAGGACGTCGCGGCGACGACGGTCGCCGCACGCAAGCTGGTCGACATCCTGCGTGCGCTGCCTGAGGCCGAGGTCCAGCTGTCGCTGGCCAACAAGAAGCTCGCCGTAGCCAGCGGCAGGAGTCGCTTCAACCTGCAGACGCTGGCCGCCGAGGAATTCCCGACGGTCGCGCAGGCGGAGTTCACCGCGGACTTTTCGCTGCCGGCTGCCACACTCAAGTACCTGCTGTCGATGGTCCACTTCGCGATGGCGCAGCAGGACATCCGCTACTACCTGAACGGCATGCTGCTCGTGGTCGACGGCGCCGTGGTACGCGCAGTCGCCACCGATGGCCATCGACTGGCGCTGTGCGAGGTTGCCAAGAACGGCGGCGCGAGCGCGAAGATCGAGGCGATCATCCCGCGCAAGACGATTCTCGAACTGTCGCGCCTGCTGCCCGATAGCGAGGATGCGGTGCGCGTGCAGATGGCGGCAACGCAGGTGAAGTTCAGCTTCGGCGAGATCGAACTGATCTCGAAGCTGGTCGAAGGCAAGTTTCCCGACTACCAGCGGGTGATCCCCGCCGCCAACAACAAGGCGTTCGTTATCGGCCGCGAAGACCTGATGCATGCGCTGCAGCGCGCCGCCATCCTGACCACCGACAAGTTCAAGGGAGTGCGTCTGGTGCTGGCCGGCGGCAGCCTGAAGATCAACTCGACCAACGCTGACCAGGAAGACGCGCAGGAAGAGCTCGAGATCGACTATGCCGGTGATGGCCTGGACATCGGTTTCAACGTCAACTACCTGCTCGACGTGCTGCTCAACGTCAAGGGCGAGCAGCTCAAGTTTTCGCTCGGCGATGCGCTGGGATCGGCGCTGATGTCGCTGCCCGACAGCGAGAAGTTCAGGTACGTCGTGATGCCGATGAGGATATGAGCGCTCCTCGTGTACGCGATTGCTCCGCAATCGCACGTGCAGTCGTCGCGATCGATTTGCAGGACAGACTTGGGACGGCCCGGCGCCTGTCCTGACTAAAAAGGCAGCAAGAGAATGTCAGCAGTACCGAATCAACCATCGATCAACCAGCCTATTCCAGCCCAGGAAGCCGACGGCAACGGAGACTACGGCGCGAGCAGCATCCAGATCCTCGAGGGACTGGAGGCCGTCCGCAAGCGACCCGGCATGTATATCGGCGACACGCAGGATGGCACCGGGCTGCATCACATGGTGTTCGAGGTCGTCGACAACTCGGTCGACGAGGCGCTGGCCGGCTACTGCGACGACATCGTCGTCACCATCCACACCGACAACTCGATCTCGGTCATCGACAACGGTCGTGGAATCCCGACGGGCATCAAGTTCGACGACAAGCACGAGCCTAAGCGTTCGGCAGCGGAAATTGCGCTGACCGAACTGCATGCCGGCGGCAAGTTCAATCAGAACAGCTACAAGGTATCGGGGGGCCTGCACGGCGTGGGGGTGTCGTGCGTCAACGCACTATCGAAGTGGCTGCGGCTGGTTATCCGCCGAGACGGCCGCACGCACGCGCTGGAATTCTGCCAGGGCGTGGTGCTGGACCGCGTGGTCGAGGCGAGTCGACGGTGTCGAAGCGTCGCCGATGAGGATCACCGGCACGACCGACAAGCGCGGCACCGAGGTGCATTTCCTGCCGGACGAGACGATCTTTGGGGTGGTCGATTTTCACTACGAAGTGCTGTCGAAGCGCCTGCGTGAGCTGTCCTTCCTCAACAACGGCGTGCGGATCCGGCTCGTCGACCAGCGCACCGGCAAGGAAGAGGACTTCGCGTTTGCCGGCGGCGTGAAGGGCTTCGTCGAGTACATCAACAAGACCAAAAACGTGCTGCACCCGAACGCGTTTCATGCGTTGGGTGAGGCGGGCGGCCAGGCGTCGAGCGGTAGCGCGCCGGTGCCGATCAGTGTCGAGGTTGCGATGCAGTGGAACGACGGCTACAGCGAAAGCCTGCTCGCGTTCACCAACAACATCCCTCAGAAGGACGGCGGCACACACATCACCGGGCTGCGGGCGGCGATGACTCGAGTGCTCAACAACTACATCAAGGCCAACGAGCTCGATAAGAAGGCCAAAGTCGAAACCACCGGCGACGACATGCGCGAGGGGCTCACCTGCGTGCTGTCGGTCAAGGTGCCCGAGCCCAAATTCAGCTCGCAGACCAAGGACAAGCTGGTGTCGTCGGAGGTGCGGCCGGCCGTGGAAGAGGTCGTCGGTCGGGCTCTCGAAAGCTTCCTGCTCGAGCGGCCCGCTGACGCCAAGATCATCTGCGGCAAGATCGTGGAAGCCGCCCGGGCGCGCGAGGCCGCTCGCAAGGCGCGCGAGATGACGCGTCGCAAGGGCGTGCTCGATGGCGTCGGACTTCCCGGCAAACTGGCCGACTGCCAGGAGAAGGATCCGGCACTGGCGGAGCTTTATCTAGTCGAGGGAGACTCCGCAGGCGGTTCGGCCAAGCAGGGGCGCGACCGGAAATTCCAGGCCGTTCTGCCGCTGCGCGGCAAGGTGCTGAACGTCGAGAAGGCGCGCTTCGACAAGCTGATCAGTTCGGAGCAGATCGCCACGCTGATCACCGCTCTCGGCACGGGCATTGGCACCGGTCCAGACAACGAGGGTTTCAACCTCGACAAGCTGCGCTACCACCGCATCATCATCATGACCGACGCGGACGTCGACGGCGCGCATATCCGCACGCTGCTGCTGACGCTTTTTTACCGGCAGATGCCCGAACTGGTCGATCGCGGCCACATCTACATCGCGCAGCCACCGCTGTACAAGGTCAAGCATGGCAAGGACGAGCGCTACATCAAGGACGATGCCGAACTCGCCCAATACATGGTCACGCTGGCACTGAAGGACGCGCAGTTGATTCCCGACGAACATGCGCTGCCGATTGAGGGCTCGGCACTCGAGGAGCTGGCGCGCCAGTATCTCGTCGCAAACGCGGTCGTCGAGCGACTCTCACGTGTGATCGACCGTCCGACGTTGGAACTGCTAATGGCCGGTATCGAACTCAACCTTGACGACGTCGTTGCGGCCGAGGCGTCGGCACGGCGGCTCACCGCCGCGCTCGGCAACTCGACGCTCCATGTTTACGCGCAGCACGACGACAAGACCGACAAGCACCGGCTCCGGATCGAGCGCCATCATCACGGCAACATCCGCGCCACTCTGATCGACGCCGACTTCGTGCACGGTGCCGACTACGCCGCTCTCGCCGGCGCGGCCAAGACCTTCAAAGGACTGGTCGGCAGCGGCGCCAAGGTCCGGCGCGGCAGCGGCGACAAGCGCAAAGAGGCGCTGGTCGCCGACTTCCGCCAGGCGATGGACTGGTTGATGAGCGAAGCCGACGCCGCGGTCAGCCGCCAGCGCTACAAAGGGCTCGGTGAAATGAATCCCGAGCAGCTGTGGGAAACGACGATGGACCCGGCTGTCCGCCGTATGCTGAAGGTGCAGATCGAGGACGCCATCGGTGCCGACCAGATCTTCACCACGCTGATGGGCGACGAAGTCGAACCGCGGCGCGCGTTCATCGAGAACAATGCGCTCTATGCCGGGAACATTGACGTGTGAGCTTGTAGGTTCCCATGTAGGCAGTCTCTTTAACAGATTGCCGTCACAGTTAGTGAAATTTCTAGTCAGAGTTACTGGGATGCGTCGCCGGAATTCAACGCGTTTCTCCAGGATCTCAACAGGCGGTAGCGCAGGGGCGCACGGAGGCGGCCAACGGCCAATTGCTGCCATGGCCAAACCGTTAACGCTCGCGCCGATTGCAGACAAAGTTTGAGCGCCGTTCTGCGCCAAGTCGTCAAATGCGCTTCAAATCGAAGGCGCGACTGACGCGTCGCGCTGCCCGCTTCTTTCGAGTCCGCGCGCGACGAAGCCGCTCGCCTTCGCTTCCTCGACGAACGCGCGCAAATATCGCACTGCAACTTCGCGCCCGCGCGGAGTACCCATCGCCTGTTCAATTGCGGTAAAGCGCCCGGGAATCACGCGGAATCGATCATGGCCCGCCGCATAGGCGAGCAGCGGCTGTCGAACTCCCGCAGCCGCGTCGAGTCGCTGCTCGACGAAGAGGTTAATCGCACCCGCTGAAGTCTCGGCGCGCACCAGCTCAGCATGGTTGAGCGCCCTCGTAAGAAAGAGATCGTAGGCCGCGCCCCTGCCGACCGCGATCCGGATGCCCGGACGATCGAACTCCTCGATCGCGGTCAATGGCGATTCGTCACGAACGAGATAAGTGCCCTCGATGATCACGTAAGGAGCGGTGTAGGCGATCTCCGCGGCACGAACGGGATCGATCGCCAGGAACGCCACGTCCCAGGCTGACGACTTGAGGGCCTCGACGACCTTGCCGGCGGCCTCGAACGTCACCAGCTGCACAGTCGCGCCGAGGCGACGGCCGAGTTCGTTTGCAAGGTCGACCGAGACGCCTTTGGCCTCCCCAGTACTCGGATCCCTTTGCGCGAGGACTGGATTGCCGAAGTTGATCGCCGCCCGAATGACGCCCGTCGGGGCCAACTCCTGAAGGGCCGGTGCAGCTTGTGCGTCCATGAAGATGCGACTTCTTCGTTGTGGCTTGTTCGGTTCGTCAAAAGACGAGCCCGTCGGAGCCCGCTTGCTTGGCGAAGCGATGGGCGCGACGCCGTGCTGGTTTCCGGGCAACATTGCTCACGCTATTTCTTCAGTCCGAGATCCTTGAAGATCGCCGTGATTCGCTTGTTCTCCTCGCTCACGAACGTAGCGAACTGATCACCGGGCAGAAAGACCGGAGTCCAGCCCATGCGCTCAAGCGTGGACTTCCACACCGGCGTCTCGGTAGCTTGCTTGACGATCTTGATCAGCCCATCGCGCTGCTGCGTGGTGATCCCAGGAGCAGCGAACACCCCGCGCCAATTGGCAAGCACCACATCGACGCCTTGCTCCTTCAGTGACGGAATGCCATCGACCGTGGCCGGCGAGGATTGCGCAAGCGCGCGCATCTTGCCGCTCTTAATGTGTTCCGCGAACTCTCCCACTCCTGAAACACCGGCCGTCACGTGTCCACCGATAATGGCAGCGACGGCTTCACCGCCCCCTTTGTACGCGACATAGTTGACCTTGGCCGGATCCACGCCGACCGCACGGGCAATCAGTCCAACGAGGATGTGGTCAGTGCTCGCGGCCGAACCGCCGGCCCAAGACACTTTTCCGGGATTCTCCTTCAGAAGATTGACGAGATCACCGAGGTTTTTCACCGGCGAGTTGGCCGGGACCACGACTACTTCCCAGTCGTTGGTCAGGCGAGCGATCGGTGTGACCTTTGTCAGATCGACCGGCGCGTCGTTGAGAACGATGCCGCCGACCATGGCGATGCCGCCAATCATCAAAGCATTCGGATCACCCTTGGTGGAATTGGCAAACTGCGCCAGTCCGATGGTTCCCGCCGCGCCGCCCTTGTTCTCGAACTGAGCGCCCGAGATCAGTTTTGCGTCTTGCATCGCCAATGCGAGATTTCGTCCGGTTTGGTCCCACCCGCCCCCCGGGTTGGCGGGAATCATGAACTTCAGTGTCGGCTGTTGCGCCTGAACGGGCGCAAATCCGGTAGCGGCAAGAGCCGCGGCCATCGCAACGCCGATGCGTTGCAGCCATGTCGAAATCTGCATGATGTCTCCTTTGGATAGCTGTTGTGTTGATCGGATGCCGTGCATCCTAGAAACGTGTGATCGGTCTGAAAATTGATAATTGGCCAAAGGCGCGTTCGCGAACCGCGAACGCTCCGCCTGGGAGCCGCGCCGTCGACCCATGTGTGGCTAGGGGCCCGCGCAATCGGGCCAGCCAGCCCGGTATCGGTCGATACAGGCCGTTCGCTCCAGCCGGCTTGCCCCCTTCGTTCTCCAACCGCGAAACCGGCGTTGGCGAGAAAACAATTTTCAGCAGCGACCTGAATCTCTAGATTGCCGAGAATCGATGGCGGGGCCTCGAAAGCAGAGCACCGTCGCTTGCAAGGAGATGCCGATGAAGTTTCTTGCCCTTGCTCTTTCACTGCACGCCGAGCAGACGCCACCGGGGCCAGCGCAGTCTTGCGATTTCGTGGCCGGGTGGTCGGAACGCTTCCGCGAGATCGTCGAGACAGCCAAGATCACGCCGGAAGGGTGACACGATGTTTGCTTATGTCGGCAGTCGAACAACGCGCGAGCGCAACGGCCGGGGACTTGGCATAAGCGTATTCGAGGTCGATCCGCGAGACGGCCGCCTTGAACTCGTGCAGTTGGTCGATGGCCTCGTCAATCCGTCGTACCTGGCGCTGAGCCACGACGGGCGCTCTCTGTATGCCGTGCACGGCGACGAGAGCGAGGTCAGTGCGTTTCAGGTCGACCGGACCAACGGCACGCTGCAATTTCTCAATCGCCAGAGCACGCAAGGACGGAACCCGGTTCACCTCGCGCTCGACACGAGTGGTCGCTTTCTCGTCGTCACGAATCACTTAAGTTCAAGCCTGGCCGTACTGCCGATCTCTGCCGACGGTTCCCTCGACGCGGTGAGCCAACTCGTGACACTGAGCGGTCCGCCGGGCCCGCACCGAGTCGAGCAGCAGCAGTCGAAGCCGCATTTCAATCCGTTTGACCCGTCGGGGCGTTTTGCCATTGTTCCGGACAAGGGACTTGATCGGGTGTTCTGCTTTCGCTTTGAAGCCGGCACTCTTACACCCGCAGCAGTCCCGTTCGTAGCAACTCGTGAAGGGGCGGGACCACGCAACCTGGTGTTCCATCCGCGCTTGCCGTTGGCATATGTCGTCAACGAACTCGATTCGACCGTGACGACGTATCGCTTTGCGACCGACACCGGCGCGCTGGAACCGCTTCAGATTCTGACGACATTACCCTCGACTTTCACGGGAAACAGCCGCGCGGCCGGGATTGCAGTCGATGAGGCTGGTCGAACGCTGTATGCGTCCAACCGGGGACACGACAGCATTGCGGCATTTCGCGTCGATCCGGCGAGCGGCCTGCTTGGATTCCGGTCCGTCATGTCGACGCAAGGCCGAAAACCGCGCTTCTTCACGTTGTCGCCAGATGGTCAGTTGGTATTTGCATTGAATGAGGACAGCGACACGATCGTTGTCCTGCGCGTCGACGCAACAAGCGGCGACCTGGCGCCGACGGGCGCGCGAACAGACAGCGGCAGCCCGGTGTGCATGGTCTTCGGATCGCGCGGGAGTCTCCAGTGATGCCTGCGGCGATTGAAGGTAAAGAAGACTTTCCGATCGGCTCGTTGGCCTTCGGCGACCGCAGTTATCAATTCGTCGATCTTCCGGCCGTGTTCGGCGACCGTTTGCGCGAGCTGCCGGTCGTTCTTCGACTGCTTCTGGAAAACGCCGTGCGTCATATGCGCGGTGACGAGCGACGCGCTGCCGTTAGCGCGCTTTTCGATTGGCTCGACACAGGGACTAGCGAAGCCGAAATCGCATTTCAGCCGGGGCGCGTCCTGATGCACGACACGACGAGCACACCGGCTCTCGTCGATATCGCGGCGATGCGCGATGCCCTTGCTGAAACCGGCACTGATCCGTCCGTGCTGAATCCCGGCTTGCCGGTTGACGTGTCAGTCGACCACTCGTTGGCTGTGGAGGCGTTTGCACGGCCGGATGCACTGCGCATCAACCTCAATCATGAACTCCGGCGAAACCGTGAGCGGTACCGCTTCCTTCGTTGGGCATCCAAGGCGCTGCGCGGCGTGCGGATTCATCCGCCGGGCACCGGCATCATGCACACCATCAACCTCGAGCAATTGGCGACGGTCGTCACGACCGAGGACCGCGACGGGGTGCTCTGGATTGTGCCCGACATGATGATCGGCACTGACAGCCACACGCCGATGATCAATGGCATTGGCGTGCTCGGATGGGGTGTTGGTGGGCTCGAAGCGCAAACGGTCATGTTCGGCATGCCGACAATGCTGCGCATCCCCGACGTGGTCGGCGTGCGACTGACCGGCGCATTGTGTCCCGGCGTGGTCGCGACCGATCTCGCGCTGACTGTGACGCAGCGCTTGCGCGCCATCAACGTTTCGGGCGAGTTCGTCGAGTTCTTTGGTCCCGGAGTCAAGTCGCTGGCTGCCGGAGAACGTGCGGTGGTGGCAAACATGGCGCCGGAATACGGCGCGACGACCGGATTCTTTCCGGTCGACGAGCACACGCTCGACTATCTGCGGTCGACGGGACGCGGCGTCGAACACCTCCATCGCGTGGAGACTTACACGAAGCGCGTTGGCCTTTGGTTCGATGCCGATGCACGTCCACGCTACACGCGCACGATTGAGATCGACCTGTCGAAGGTCGGCATGCAGATCGCAGGGCCGCGTCGACCTCAGGACCTGCTCGACTACAGCGAGGCTGGCCAGGCCCTTGCGCGCATTGCATTCAAGCCTGATAAGCCGCACGCGGACATGCCGCGCCATCCTGTCGCCATAGCAGCAATTACGAGCTGCACCAATACCTCCGACCCCGGATTGCTGGTTGCGGCGGGGCTCGTCGCACGCAAGGCGCGCCAGCGCGGGCTAAAGCTTCCTTACTGGGTCAAGAGTTCGCTGGCGCCAGGATCGCCGGCGGCGGCTGATTATCTCGCACGGGCCGGACTGATCGACGATTTATCGGCGGTGGGTTTCGGTATCGTCGGCTTCGGCTGCACGACCTGCATCGGCAACTCGGGGCCGTTGCCAGAAATCGTTCAACGCGCGCGCGCTGAAGGCAGCATTCATCCGGTCGCGGTGTTGTCGGGCAACCGGAACTTTCCAGGGCGCGTTCATCCCGACATGGATCTCGGCTTTCTGATGTCGCCGCCGCTGGTCGTGGCGTTCGCGCTCGCCGGCGATGCGGAGCGCGATCTCAGCCGAGAGCCGGTCCAGGTAACCGAATCCGGCAAACCCGTCTACCTGAGCGAGCTGTGGCCGTCGCGCGATGAAATCGCGGCGCATATCGAGCGAGGGGTCGACTCAAGCCAGTTTCCGCGTGCATTCGCGCTCGCGAGCCGTAACCCAAGCTGGCACGCGCTCGAGGCGCCAGAGACGCCGCGCTTTCCGTGGGACCCGGCCTCGACCGCGCTGCGTCGTCCGCCGTTTGCTTCAGCGCACGAAGGCAGCCAGCTTGGCCACTACAGCGCGTATCCGCTGCTCGTATTGGGCGACGACATCACGACCGATCACATTTCGCCGGCGAGCGCGATTCCAGCGGACAGCTTCGTAGCGGACTTTCTGGTCGACCGTGGCGACAATCGCAACGATCTGAACGTCTTCGCGTCGCGCCGCGGCAACTGGGAAGTCATGATGCGCGCGGCCTTCTACAGCAAGACACTCGTCAACCGGCTGGCACCCGAAAGCCCGGTTGGCTGCACCTTGCATGTCCCAAGCGGTGATGTGCAGCCCATCTGGGAAGTCGCGCAGCGTTACCGTGCTGCCAGCGATCCGGTTGTGCTCGTGGCGGGCGAGCGCTACGGCACCGGGTCATCACGCGACTGGGCGGCCAAGGGCCAGAGGTTGCTCGGCATTCGCGCGGTGCTTGCAGTCAGCTTCGAGCGCATTCACCGTTCGAACCTGATCGGCATGGGAATTCTCCCTTTGCGTTTGCCCGCTGGCGTGAATCCGCAGACGCTTGAACTCGCTCCCGGCGACCGCATAGAAGTCGAGGCTCGGCCCGAAGCGTTGTCGCCGCGTTGCACGGTGCCGGTTCGGGTGGTCCGCACAGACGGCAGCATCGAAACCATGGTCGCCACAGCCGCAGTCGAGACTCAGCTCGAGGTCGAGCTACTGCGCGAAGGGGGCGTCATTCCGGCGATCCTGAAAAAGTCGATCTCAGCTTCCAGCGCAGTATCTCGCCCTCCTGCGGCGGCGGCGTAGCGCCCCGATCGCGGCCGCCATGCGTTAACGTCGCTCGGTGCACTACGACCTCACCAGCTTGCGTGTCTTCGTCGCGGTCGCCGAATGCGGCAATCTGACGCGCGCTGCCGAGCGCCAGCATTTGGCCGTCTCGGCCATCAGCAAGCGAATCGCCGAACTCGAAAGCCGCGCCCGCACCCCGCTTCTCGTGCGCTATCCGCGAGGTGTCGGTCTGACACCCGCCGGGCAGTCACTACTTCACCATGCCCGTCAGATGCTGCTACTCGTACGTCGCATGGACGAGGAGCTGAGCGAATACGCGGGCGGCGTAAAGGGGCACATCCGCCTGCACTCCGTCGCGTCGGCGATTACGCAGTTCCTGCCAGAGGAGCTGGAGTCTTTCCTTGCGCACTATCCGAAAGTCAACATTGCCCTCGAGGAGCGGGTCGGCCCCGCGGTCGTGAGGGCGGTTGCCGAGGGCTCTGCCGACGTCGGCATCGTCTCCAGTCAAACGCCCCGGCAAGGACTCTCCGAGATCAGGTATCACGCCGACGAGCTTGTTCTCGGCGTTCCAGTCGGTCATCCGCTGTCCAAGAGAAAGTCCGTCCGCTTCGCGGAAGCCCTCGGCTATCCGTTTATCGGTCCCCACGCCGACAGTTCACTCGCCCAGCTGATGGCGAAGGCCGCCAAGGACTGCGGCAAGCCAATCCATCAACGCATGCAGGTGAGCAGCTTCGATGCAATGTGCAGGCTCGTCGAAACGCGCCTCGGCGTTACGCTGCTTCCGGCTGGCGTGATTGGGCAGCGCGAAGCGCTTGGCCAGATCCGCAGTGTTGCTCTCCGGGAAGTCTGGGCCACTCGACAAATGCTAATTGTCGTGCGCGACCCGCAGGAACTCGATTACGTCACGCGCACCTTGATAGAGCACCTGCGGCAGTCAGCGGAGGCGCGTGAGGCAGTTCGAACGGCTCCTGTCGGGCGGGGCCGAAAAGCTATGTCCACAACTGCCCCGAAGCGGACCTGAATGCCGTTAATTGCCCTTACAGGTGGACCTGGTTCCGGCAAGACAACGGTGATCAGTGCGCTGCGAGCGCGCGGGTATGACTGCGCCTCCGATTCGGCTCGAGCCATCATTCAGGAGCGAACGAGCCGGGGGCTTAGTCCGAGGCCAACGGCGCGAGAGTTCGCCGAACAGATACTGAGCCGCGACGCGGAGCAATACCGAAGCAAGACAAGCGCCACCGGTCCGGTGTTCTTTGATCGCTGCATGCTGGATGCTTTGGGAATGCTGTTTCAGGTCGGCCTGCCGTCGGCGATCGAACTACAGGCACTGCTGCGCGAGTATGCGTACTTTCGAACGGCGTTCATCTTTCCCCCGTGGGAGGAGATCTACACAACGGATAGTGAACGCGACCAGACTTTCCACGATGCGATTGCGGTGCACGTCGGAGCCACTGCCTGGTATCGCAGGTGCGGCTACGATCTGGTCGAGGTGCCGCGCGGCACGGCGCACGAGCGCTGTAATTTCATTCTTCAACGCGTCACTTGAGGTGACCAAGCGAGTTTCGGCCAGGAGTGGTCGTATAGATAGGTGACCCCCAACTCGCCCGATAGCGGACGCTTTTCTCCGGGCCGGCAAGTCAGGCGAGACATCACGAATGGGCAAGGCGCGCGCCATGCCGCCGATGCTCTGTCGAATATTCACTTTGCTGGTGAAGAATCGTCCGACGCTAAGAGTCGAGACCGCTCATATATTTCTCCGCAGCTTCGCCCGAGTTAGATGTCAACGCGATAGACGGGCAGTGAAACCGCCCCGGGTCCCAGACGTTCTGGAACTGGGCCGTTCGATCCGACTGGATCTGGGAGATTCAATGAACAGAGTTCAAATGCTCTCGTTGTCACTGGCCGCAGTTTTGGTCGGACCCGTTCACGCCCAATCGTGTTCGGGTGGCGACGGTGGCGGCATCGATGCGACCGGCAACCAGTGCAGCACGCCAAATAACGTCGTGGTGTCCGCAGAACACCCGTCATTTTGGGATCGATACGAGCCACTGATTCGTTTGGCAAAGATGTCGGGCCGGTCGTCTACGCCGACGGTCGTCACAGCGCCGGCGAGCAGGATGGTGCGGGCGGCTGTGCCGGCCAGGGCACCCGTGAAGACGGCCAAGGTCCAGACCGGGTCGGAAGCGCCTTGCTCCGGCGGCGCGTACGGCGGAATGGATGTCAACGGCAATCAGTGCGGGGAAGCGCCGGCGCCGGAGGGAAGCACCCTCGTTGCCCGGAACTAGACTCCCAGGCCGTAGCCGCCCCAAGGCGTCGCCCGATACTTGACCCAAAAGCAGACGTGATTTCAAGGGCGGACTCGCCTGAAAGCCGCCCCCCAAGGCGGCCGTTCGACGCCGGGTGTAGGCTTTCCGCACCCACGCGGAAATCGATCATTCATCCCGGAGTTAAATCATGTTGCGACGTCTTGCATCGTTTCTAGCTTTCTTCGTGTTGGCGTTCTCGTTGTCGTCTGCCTGGGCCGATGACTACGACGACACGATCGCCGTGTTCAAGAAAGCCCGAGAGAGCGGTAGCTACTTCGGGAAGAGCTACGGGTATGCGGTGTTTCCGACCATCGGCAAGGGCGGGGTGGTCGTCGGCGGCGCATACGGCAAGGGCCGCGTGTACGAGAAGGGCAAATACGTCGGCGATACCTCGGTGACACAGATTACCGCGGGCTTCCAACTCGGCGGCGAAGCCTATAGCCAGATCATCTTCTTTGAGAACCAGCAGGCATTCAAGGAATTCACGAGCGGGAACTTCGAATTCGGCGCGCAGGCGCAAGCCGTCGCGATCACCGCCGGCGCTTCCGCCGCCACCACGACCACCGGCACTGGGGCCGGCGCCAGCGTCACTCAGCACGATGCCGCGAACGTCGCCAGGTCCCACAATGGAATGACGACATTTACGGTGGCCAAGGGCGGGCTGATGTACGAAGCCAGCGTCGGCGGCCAGAAGTTCAACTACAAGAAGAAATAGTCCACGTTGCGCTTCCTCGTGGGCGGACGTCGAAGTCTCCGTCGGCTGGCATCGCTGCGCGAGAGCGACGGCAGGCTAAGTGTCGAGCTCGCGCGCTGCTTAACCATCGGCCTGTCGCCGCGTGGCCCGCGCGTCAACCAGATTTTCACGAGCCCGTGCCGCAAAGCCACTATTTCCACCCGAAACCTTGCGGATTATTCTGTTTTTCTCGACGCCGCCCGACCGATTCAAGCGCGGCGCGAACGTCGACGGGGGAGGAAGAATGAAACGGTCCACCTTTGCGATCGCCCTGGTTGCAGTCGGTTCGGTGCTGGGAGTCGCTGCCGTTTCGAAAGACGCATCGGACGCCCTGGTCGTCGCGCAGGCTCCGGCGACTGGCCCCTCGCCTGCCGCTCCGAGTGCAACCAAGTCCCGGCCCGACAATCCCGGTTTCTACGCCGGCGAAGCGAACCTCAGTCCATCGGAACGCGCCGGACGCGAGATCTGGTACAAGGCCACCGCGGGCAATGCCCGCTTTCACACTTACGTTTTCCAGCAGCGCGTCAATGTGCTGATCGATTGGTATCGCGTGCTCAATGCCAGCGAGCGCGGCGACCGCTTCGCAGCCTGGGGAATCATCAACGACCCGGGTTGCTGCGTCCCGGGATCGAAAGCCTGTCCGGCCACCAGCCTCGATCAGACCTACGGCTTCGACTGGTGCCCGGGTGACGAGGAGTTGCTGCAATACGTGGGCAAGGCAGGGTATCGCGACCCGGCCTGTGACTACCAGGAGGCGCCGCTCGATCCGGCGGACCCGCACAGTAAGGCGAAGGACCAGCGTCAGTCGGCGTGCGATCTCGCTTTCGGAACGTCGACCGGAGCACTGGGATTTCGCAAGTTCCCAAATCCCCGCTTCGACAAGGCGCGCTGGCTCAAGGTCAACGGCAGCCTTGCCAGCTGGCAGGGCTATCGCGGCGCTCTGTCGAAAGATCCGAAATCGAGCGATTCGGCGCTCAATCGCCTGGCCGACGGCTCGATCGAGCCGCCGTTCCTGATCGGCACTGCGTGCGGCTCATGCCACATCTCGTTCGATCCGCTGAATCCGCCGAAAGACTCGGCCAACCCCGGATGGGAGAACATCAAAGGAGCGCTGGGGAACCAGTACACGCGCATCTCGGAAATACTGACCTCCGGCATGTCGGGGGCGACAATCGAGGCGCAGATGTTCGCGCATGCGCGGCCCGGAACCTCCGACACCTCGGCGATCCCGACCGACCAGGTGCACAACCCCGGCACGATCAACGCGATCATCAATACCAAGGCGAGGCCGACCTTTCCCGGCGAGATGGTCAATCGATGGCGCAAGACGGCGAGCTGCGCCAAGCAGGACGCGAACTGCTGGTGTGAGCCGGGGCGCGACAACAAGTGCTGGCAGCGCGGCACGGCGACCGAGACGGTCCATCACATTCTCAAGGGTGGGGAGGACTCGATCGGCGCGCTCGAGGCGATCCAGCGCGTCTACTTCAATATCGGGTCGTGTTCGGAGCAGTGCTGGCTCAATCACCTGACCGATCTGCGCCAGCTCGATCCGACCGGCCGCAACTTTGGCCAGACTCCGTTCGACATCGGCCAGTGCCGGCGTGACTGCCCGAACTTCCGCGCGATCGAAGATCGGCTGCCGGACATCCTGGCCTTCCTGGAGTCGAAGGAAGCCGATGCGACCGATCTGGTGGTCGCGCGCGCCAATGCGCTGCGCACGACGAGTCCCAAGGCCAGCTATACCGCGGCGGATTTGAGGCGCGACCTCGACAAGCAGTTCGGCGCCAATGCCGTCGCGCGCGGCCGCGACGTCTTCGCGGCGAACTGTGCGCGCTGCCATTCATCGATCCCGGATACGCCGGAGAACAGTTTCAAGAACCGTGACTTCGGCGCGACCCGCCCCGACGGGTTGCGGGTCGACTGGCTGGGCTCCGACCAGGCCACGCTCGCAACCGGGGTCGGCACCAACCGCTGCCGCGCGCTGCACTCGAACCACATGGCAGGACACGTCTGGGAGCAGTACGGCTCCGAGACGCTGCGGGCGCGGAAACCCGACCCCGCCGTCAAAGAGCCGCACGACGGCGGCCGCGGCTACTACCGCAACATCTCGCTCGTATCGCTGTGGGCGCATGCGCCCTTCATGCACGACAACGCGATCGGCCCGGAACTCTGCGGCCAGCCCGCAAACAAGGCTAACCAGTTCTACCGTTCACCCTATGTCGACGCCGACAAGAAGACGCTGCCGGCCGACAAGGCGCCGGCCTGCTGGGCCTACGACCCGAGCGTCGAAGGCCGCTTCAAGCTCTACGTTGCATCGATGGACGAGCTGCTGAACCCGAACAAGCGCGTACCCAAGCTCGCGCGCTTCGACAAGGAGGTGCGAATGGCGCTCGGGCCCCGCACCTGGGACGGCAAGGAAGAAAAGCAGATTCTCGGATTCACGCTGGTGCTGCCGGCAGGAACCAGCGTCGGCGGGCTGGCAAGCTTCCAGCACAAGGCGTTCGTCAACGACCTGATCCTCGCGAAGCTCAAGCCGGACGATCTGGACGCCAAGCTGGTCAAGCAACTGGGCGAAGCGGAAGGCAAGAAGATCGCAGCGGACCTGCGGTCGGTCACGCAGGAAATCGCGCAGGATCCCGAGAAGCTGGTCGATGCGATCCGACGTTATCCGCGCCTGCTCGAAATCTACAGCTCATGCACTGCGGACATCGAGAACCAGGGCCACCCCTTCGGCCAGGATCTGTCCGAGCAGGACAAGAAGGCGCTGATTGCCTTCCTGGCGACGGTTTAGGAGAACGCCATGACGCGCGCTGCACATGCCTCGGCCGTTCTGCTGTCGCTAGTGACCGGCTTCGCACTCGTCGGCTGCGAGGAAAAGCCTCCGGCCGGAATCAAGTTCGCCCCGTATGCAGCCGGCTATGCGTCCAAGCCGGACTTCGCGCTGGTCGAGCACGAGATGCCGCTCGCGCCTGCCGACCTTGCGAAGTTGACGCCGGGCGCGCTGAAGACCTACGACCAGGAACAGATCGACCAGATCTACGCGCGGTTGACGGCCGGGCCGATCCCCGACGGAGCCTACGAAGGCGATCTGTTCTTTCCGAAAGGCATCTCCGGCAAAAGGCGCATGCGGGAGATCATCGGTGGGCTCGGCGGGCTGGTGGTCGGGCTCGGAACGGTCAAGCTCGAACTGGTCGGCGAACACCTATGGCGCGGCAAGGTGTTCTACCGCGACGAGCGCGTGCTGCGGAACCGGATCGAGGACACAAAGCTGCTGACGCCGCTGATCGACGGCGATCCGTCGACCATCCAGAAGATCACAGTCAACGGCAAGGACCAGTGGCTGCTGTTTCCTGCCCGGCTCTACTGTGGTCAGAGTCTGCTCGACTCGCGTCGCGAGTCGGTGATCATCGACTACTTCTACACCGACGAAATCCCGGGCTACCGCGAGGGGCCGGATTTCCTGGCGGGCCGGCGCGGGCTGCAGGTGCGCGATGAGATACGCATGGTTCGCCCGGGCTTCTATCTCGGCCGCGCTTACATCGGCAAGATATTCCTGCTCAATTTCACGCTCTATAACAAGGAAGTTGACACGCGCGACGGCGACTCCTTCCTGAAGACCGGTCAGGTAGCCGAGGACTGCTGGCCGGGCACGCAGCGACGGGCGGTCCTGACAGCGTCGAAATAAGGTCGACGGGCGCGCGCGATGGCAAAACGCCTGGCTGCGGCGCTCTTCATGGCCTGCTGCGCGCTGATTTCGCGCGCCGAAGCCACATCGCCTCGCTGGGCCCTTGATCCCGCCGACCCAGGGTCGGATCTGCCTGCCGAGGGTCGTTCGCTGTTTGATCTGACGGTCGCCGACGGCGTGCCGTTTCCGTTCGAAGCACTCGTGCGCAAGTTGGAGCGGCAGATCGGCTGCGTTGCGGGTCAATGCGTGAACTCGGTCCTGATTCCTCTCGGGCGTTCGCTGCAGCGCGCATCGTCGGCGCCTGACTTCTTCGCGTTTCCGCGTCTCGTGGTCGCGGTCACGGGCGAAGGCCCTGGACCCGTGTTCGCGAAGGACCGCCTGTATCTCGGCTATCAGGAACGCGCGAACCTGATCGAAGTGATCAGCTACAACGAAGCGGCAGGCCGATTCGAGTTTCAACTGGTGCGCAACTACCGCGCCGGCAGTACACCAGAGGTTGTATACGCCTCGCGCGCCGTGTGCACGGCGTGCCATCAGAACCACGCGCCGATTTTCGCGCGTCAGGTCTGGGACGAGACCAATGCGAACCCTCGCATCGCCGCTGCGCTCAGCGTGGCCGAAAGCGGTGACACCGGCTCACAGCGCGCGATTCATGGTGTGCTGGTTCAGCGCGGAGTCGACATTCCGAATGCGCTCGACGATGCCACCGACCGCGCGAATCTATTCAGTGTCATCCAGCGCATCTGGCGCGAAGCCTGCGATTCGACCTGCCGCGTCCAGACAGTGACCGCGGCGCTGCAGTACCGGCTTTCGGGCGAGCGGGCCTTTGAGGCCGAGCCGCAGATCGCCGCAGGCTTTGCTTCGCGCTGGCCTGGAGGTCTCGCGATTCCAAACCCCGACATTCCCAACCGCGATCCGCTGGCATTTGCCGCCGGAACCAGCGGGATCGCTCAGGTGGACATTCCCGGCGCGCTGGAACCGCTGACGCCGCGGTTGCCTCTTGCGGTCTGGAACGCCAGCGATCCGCTGCTTCGAGCGCGCTTCGTCGGCGGCCTGGCCGCTCAGATTGCCGAAGCGGACATTCGTGAGATCGACTCGGCTTTGCACAGCCACGCCCGATCGGCCAAGCGCCGGAACTACTCGGCGCGCTGCTCGATCGTCGGCGCGCGATATGACTGCGTGGGAGAAATCACGCTGCGCGGCGACGCTTCAACGATCGAAGAATTGACGATTGGCGGCAAGCCGTTGCGACAGCTTCGCCTGAACCAGGGGAGCGTCAGCAGCGGAGGGCTACGCGCTCGCACTGCCTCCGGAGACGCGATCGAACGCGTGACGCTGAGCCGCAGCGGAAGTCAGGGCCACGCGACGGTCACCGTCGTCGAGGATTTCGCCCCGGCGCGAGCGGCGATCGGTTCGTTCAACTGGCCCGCGGCACCGTTCAGTCGCGAGCAGGTGCGTGGCGCGCTGGGCCTGAAGCCACGAGCTCAATGCTGCGCTATCCAACGCCTTCCCACGGCGCGAGATGACATAGAACCGGCGCAAACCCTGGCCGCCGAGGCCGAGGCGTTCGTCGGCCCCTGTGCGCGCTGCCATCGGACAGCCGAGCGCGCGCCGCCGAATTTTCTCGCCGGTGATGCTCAGCGAGTCAGAGCAAATCTCGCGCAGTGCGCGCCGCGCATCTTTGTGCGACTCGCGATGTGGCAAGCACCGGAGTCGGAGCGCGCCAAGGTGCCGATGCCGCCTCCGAGCGCGTCGCACGAGGGCGCTCCGCGGATCCAGAGCCAGCCTGGTCCTGCGATCGCCGGCCTGCAAGCCACGGCTGCCGCGTGGCTGCGTGCGGAGACCGGACGGTCGCCCGACGCGTCGGCGCTGCTCGCGCTCGGCTACGAGAACCTGCGCCCCTGCCTGCCGCCCGGGACCTGAATCGAGAGGGAGTCCATGCACGAATCGTTCGAAACGACACGCAAAGCGGGATTGCTAACCCGCCTCTACCGGCATCGCTGGGTGCGCGTCCTGATGCTGGTGCTGGCACTTCCGACCGCCTTCGCGCTCGTCGTCGCCGTCATCCTCTGGCAGCGCTTCGGGACCGATCGGCCGGTGGAGTACGCGCAGATCGAGGAGCACTTCAAGTACGGCTCGACCGGCGGCGAGCGCGTATCCGGCTTTCCTTACTGGATCTTCAAGGCAATGCCGGCGGTCTGCGCCCGTCATCTGCCTGGTGGCTGGGCTTCGCTCGGCTTCGTGTTCGAGGACGGCAAGGAGTTGCCGGTCGGCATGTCACTACGGAACTACCAGGGCGTCGACCGAACGTTCTTCAATTGCGCCGTGTGCCATGTAAGCACGGTGCGCGACGCGCCGGACGCGAAACCGCGGCTCGTGCTCGGCATGCCGGCGAATACCTTCAACCTGTTCGGCTTCACGAAGTTCGTCTTCGATTGCGCGCACGATCCGAAATTCGCGGCCGAATACGTCGTTCCGGAGATCGACCGGCTGATGAGCGAAAGGGGCGAAAAGCTCGGGCTGCTCGATCGCTATGTCATCTATCCGGTCGCGGTCGTGCTGATGCGCGAACGACTGCTGATGCTCAATGGGCGCTTTGCACCGCTGATGCAGGACACAGAGTGGGGTCCGGGTCGAAACGACACGTTCAATCCGAACAAGATTCTGTTCAATTTCCCGCTCGATCGGCTGCCGGAGCGCGAGCGCAACGCGCCGGTCGATTTCCCTTCGATCTGGCTGCAGAAGCCGCGCCAGGGCATGCAGCTTCACTGGGATGGAAACAACGTGATGGCCGAGGAGCGTAACAAGAATGCTGCGTTCGGTACCGGCACCACGCCGCCGACGATCGATCTCGCGGCGATCGGCCGCCTCGAGCAATGGCTGCTGACCGTGGAGCCGCCGAAGTATCCGTATCCGATTGATGGCGCCAAGGCAGCGCAGGGGGAAAAGCTGTATTCGGAATACTGCGCCGGTTGCCATGGCGCCAATGGCCGGAGCTTCACTGCGCCAGCCGGCACGGAAGCGCGCGCGTGCGTCGATCCGAACGAGAAGGAGGACGATTTATACGGCCCGCAGGTCGGCAGGATCACTCACATCGACTACATCGGCACCGATCGGCATCGACTTGATTCCTTCACCTACGATCTCGCGGTCAATCTGGGAACGGTCTACGCAGGCTACCCGCATCGTTACTGCCACTATCGCAAGACCTTTGGCTACGCGAACATGCCGCTCGACGGCATCTGGCTGCGCGCGCCTTATCTGCACAACGGCTCGGTGCCAACCCTGCGCGACCTGCTCGAAGCCTCTTCACTGAGGCCGAAGCAGTTTCATCGCGGCAACGATGTCTACGATCCAGTGAGGGTCGGCTTTGTCTCGAATGTCGCCGAACAGGGCGGGCGGAAGTTCTTTGCCTTCGACACGACGAGGCCGGGCAACTCGAATTCCGGCCACGAAGGAAAGCGATACGGCACCGAACTCGCGCCCGCCGAGAAGGACGCGTTGGTCGAGTTCATGAAGACCTTCTAGGAGCCAGACGATGTATTCAGGCAGGGAATCGGGCTGGAGGTGGGGAAAGATCTTTTCCTGGCTGGCGGTACTCCTCGTCATCGGCGCGGCCCTTGGTTTCTACGGCTGGTACAAGTTCTTCCGCGAAGTGCCGCAAGAAGACTGGGTGACCGCCACGCCTGAGATGCGCTTCCGCTACGGCTCGATCGGTGGCGAACGCGATGCCGGAATCCCGTACTGGATCTTCTACGTATTGCCGCGAGTATTCCCCGACAAGTTGCCGGGGCCCGGCGGCTACGCGTCGCTCGGCGTCTCCTGGGAGCAGGGACGCGAACTGCCGATCGGCTTCACGAAGAAGACAGTGGGATTTGCGCGCGTCGGCAATACCTGCGCCGTCTGCCATACGACGAATTACCGCGCGAACCCGAACGAGAACCCGGTGTTCATCAACGCCGGGCCGGGACATACGCTGAATCTTGTCGCCTTCTTTCGCTTCCTGGTCGATTGCGCGAAGGATCCGCGCTTCAACGCGGATGTCCTGATGCGCGAGATCAACCTCGTCACCGATCTCCCGTGGGACGACAAGCTTGCGTATCGCTTCCTGATCATTCCGATGACCAAGAAGCGGCTGATCGAGCGCGAAAAGCAGTTCGCGTGGATCTATCGCAAAGACTTCCCCGACTGGGGCCGCGGGCGCGACGATTCGATGAATTTGACGAAGTACTTCATGCTCGAGCTGCCGATGGATGACAGCTTCGGTCCCGACGACATTCCGTCGATCTGGAACCTGAAGAAATACAACGCGCTGGGCACGACGATGAATCACGCCGGAGACAGCCACGACGCCTATTCAGTCATCATCGACTCGGCGCTCGGCGTGGTGGGTGCGGCGCCGAAAGACAACGACGAATTCCTTGGCCACATCACTTGGCTGCAGGAGTACCTGTCCAACTTGCCGCCGCCGAAGTATCCGTTTCCGATCGACGCCGCGCGCGCCGAGGCCGGCAAGGCCGTGTTCAGCCAGCACTGTGCCAGTTGCCACGCGAGCGACAAGACGGGCCGCCGCATGGCGCTCGCCGGGATCGACACCGACAAGGAGCGTATCGGCACATGGAACAAGAGCAACGCGATTGAGGCCAACAAGGTCGTGACCAAGATGGGAATCATCCGCAAAGGCCTGGTCGAGGAGGAACTCGTTGGCTACAACCCGCCGTTTCTCGATGGAATCTGGGCCCGCGCGCCGTATCTGCACAACGGTTCGGTGCCAACGCTGCGCGATCTGCTCGAGCCCCCCGCGAATCGGCCCAAGCTTTTCTGGCGCGGCTACGACCTGTACGACCCAAAGAACGTCGGATTCGTGGCGCAGGGAGCAGAGGCTGAGCGGGTCGGCACCCGGCACGACACTGCACAGCGCGCCAACGGCAACGGCGGACACCCGTTCGGCACCGCACTGCCTGCTGAGGACAAGGAGAGTCTGCTCGAGTACCTGAAGACGCTGTGATCGGCCCCTGCGTTATCGGCAGCGAGCGGTCAGCCCGCCGACCCTTTGCGCCACATCCGGTAGTCCTTGTCGGCCGTCAGCACCCAGGCCGCTAGCGCCGCGATGACGATGCCGGTGGTCGCGGTATTGAGCATCGCTTCCCGCAGCGTCACGAATCCGAGAGCCCACGGCGAGGCAATCAACCAGAGCCCGAGAGCGAACTCGGTCCATTCTTCCCAGGCGCGCGGAACGAAGATCGCGCCTAGTGCGGCGGCGGCCAGCGCAATCCCGACGATGACGGCGTTCATCATCGGCGTTGTCTCGCCCTGGAAGCCTAGCGCCCAAGGTGAGAGAACGAGCCAGGCTCCGAGGGCGAGGTTGACCGCGTCCTGCCAATGCTTCAATGACATCATGGTCTTCTCCAGCGATCGCTAGAGCACCGATCGCAATGCCTTTGATCAGGTCGCTGCCGATCTTGTTCCGCGCGGGACGGCGGCCCGGACCGAGGGAGAAACCGAACGCATCAGCCGCCGCCGCTCTTTCGCCACACGTCCAGGAACGCCGCGAACTTCGCTCGGGCGGACAGTCGCTCGTCCGACACGGCATCGAGAAAATCGGACAGCCGCTTCGACTTGATCAGCGTGTACATCGTCAGCGCGGCGGCGCCGGCCACTATGACGATCAGGTAGAGCAGTCGGAGCCCGAGCGGACTATCCGCTTCGGCAATGAGGTTCATGCCGAGGAATCCGGTCGCGACCGTGCCGATCAGCCCGAAGATCGTGACCACCGTCAGCTTGACCACCATATTGGCCTGGCGGCGCAGGCTGTCGGTATCGAGATAGTGGTTCATGTCGCTGATGCGTTCCTTGACCTCCGCGTACAGCGGGTCGATCGCGAGGTGGCCCGCGCACAGCTGAAACAGCGCGCGCGCCTGCGACTGCTCGGAGACCTCGTGAAACCAGTAGCGGTGAGTGAAGCGCAGGAAAATCTCGAAGGTCTGGCGGATCGCCCGCTTGAAGCGGCGAACCCGATTCGGGTCGGTGATATCGAGTCGCCTCAGCTCCTCGGCCAGGCGATCCGAGAACATCAGCAGCGCCGCCTTTTGGAAATGCGCGATAAGGAACAACAGGAAGTGCTGATGGCGAAACTGGCCGAGCACGCCGGCCTCGGCGTTCAGGAAGAAGGCCGAGCGCGCGTCGCCGACGACGATCAGCGCGTGACCGCAACTCAGGTAGCGCGTGTTCGGCGCGCGACCGACGGCGCACCAGAAACGGTCGTAGCAGTAGCGCGCCTCGAAGTCGCCGAGGTGCGCTTCCGAGTACGGCATCTCTTCGCCCGCGCCGGTCACCAGCCCCAGTCGGATGAAGTCGGCACGGGTTAGCGCGCGCGGATCGTCGACCGCCAGGTAGCCCATCACTGGCATCCGGTAGTACTCGAGCTGGCGGTAGCGGATCAGGCCCTTGACATCGACGTGTTGCGGCAACAGCGGCTTGAGGAGGAATGCCCAGTGCGAACCGATACGCGGCGTCCGATGCTCGCAGACGAACTCGAGGTAGCGATCTCGTTGGTTCGTGTCCGAGGCGGCGAGCACGCTGCCGTCGGCCGCCAGCCATTCGACGCTCGCCATCGAGTGCAGCGCCGATCCTCCCTCTTCCCAGCTGGCCGGGTACGCGCGACCGAAGCGGTACAAAACTTCCTGCGCCTGCGTCAGGGTCAGGTCGCTGCCGGACACCTCGACGTTCAGCAGCACGACGTCGATGTCGTAGAAAAAATAAAGATCGATGTGCACGATCTGAAGGACGAGAGGCGCCTCGCCGGCGCGCGTGGTGAGGCGCACCGCCGCGACGTCGTCACGCCGGAACACGCGCATCGGTGAGGAGCCGGGCCCGTGGTCGTCGTGATGCGGGACCCGCTGGTGCCCGTGTCTGCGCCGGCCTTCACCGTAGAGAAAGCGCTGCACGTAGGGCAGGAACGTCACGAACTCGTTGTAGTGGCGCTCCTGGAACTGCGCGGGGTCGCCGGTGAACTCGTCAAGCACTTCATGCCACGGGCATTCGTCGCCGCCGGCCTCGAGCACCTCCCAGTGGCGTTGAATCTGGCTGGTTGCATGCAGTGGAAGCAACTGCAGCGGCCACAGCAGGATCTGCCGGAATTGCCGTACGCGCTTGTCGTTGCCGACCGAATCCTCGGGCATGGCCGCCTGATCGGAATAGGGCAATTCGAGTCTATGCGGGACCGGTGGTGTCCACCAGCGCCGCGGCCGTCATCCTCGAGCTGAGACCGGCTGTGCCAGCGCCCCGGACAGCAACTCCGCGAGATTCTCTGCGCCGAACGCAGCACCCGCAGCGCGATGTGCGGCCAGCGCATCCGGCGCCAGTGCATCTTCGAGCCCCGCGCGTGCCTTGGTGAGCAGACGTCGCTCATTGGGTTGCGTCGGCTGGCCGGTCTTGCGTGACGACTCATCCAACGCCCCCAGCAGCAGTGCAGCGGTATCGGGCTGCCCGCGACGCCAGAAGAGATAGATCCACTCCTCCAGATAGTAGTTATGACTGCGGCGCATCAGCGGCAACGCCTCGCGCGCGGCCTGTGATGCCTCTTCGATCAGGTCCAACTCGCCCAGAATTCCCATCAGATTGGCATGCAGCACATCCATATCGGTGAGCGCCGCCGGTCGCCCTCGCAGTTCCTGCGCAAGCTGGCGCGCCTCCACCGCCGCCTCCTCGATCGGCCCGACCTGCCAGAGCAGATCGACGAGGTTGTTGCGGGCGATCACTTCCAGCCGCCAATCCCCGGTCGCCGAAGCGAGCCTGACTTCATCGCGCAGGATCGCCACCGCATCGGCGAACTTGCCGGCCGCTCGGACCTGTGACGCTTCGCGCCGCAGCAGGTGAATGTGGAACTCCGCTGGCCAGTCGGGCCGGATCAGGCCTCGCGCCTCCGCGAGCGCGGCCTCGGCGGCCGCTTTGTTGCGTTGCGACTGTCGATAGTTGACCAGCCGCATCAGGCTGCCAAACACACGGCGCGGCTTGCCGAGCTTGCGATACATCGCGTGTGCGCGTTCCGCGGCCTCCGCGCCGAGCGCAAGCGGTACTCGTCCGGACATGTTGCCGGCTGCCAGAGCGCGCCAGTAGCGCGCGGTGACGGCCTCATCGACGATCCCTGCTTCGACCTCGTGCCGATGCGGCAGCAACCAGTCGGCGCACTCGGCGGCGTAATCGATCAGCGAGCCCGCGTGAGCCGCCAGCGCGATCGCGATCTGCGGATCCCCATCTTCTGCGGTCGCCCAGGCGCGTGCGGCCCGCAGGTTGTCCACCTCCGGAACCAAGAGTGCGGCGTACTGGTCGGTCCGCAATTCGCCCTCGAGGTTGCTTTCATCGACCTGCCGCAGAAAATTCAGCATGCCGATGGCGTGCCGGCTCAACGCGTCGGCCGTCTCGCCCGCGGCCAACTGCTCCAGCGCAAAGGCACGGGCCGATTCGAGCAGCCGGTATCGAGGTGACTCGCCCGGATCCGCCACCACCAATGACTTGTCGACGAGAGCGCTCATGTGATCGAGCACCGCCCAGTCATCGAGCTGCCCGTCGCCGGCCACCGCTTGCGCCAGTTCCATCGTGAAGCCGCCCGCGAACACGCCGAGGCGACGGAACACGACGCGCTCCGCCTCGTTGAGCAGCCCATAGCTCCACTCCAACGCGGCGCGCAGTGTCTGATGACGGCGCAACGTGGCCCGCGAGCCGCCGGTAAGCAGTTTGAAGCGGGCGTCGAGCTTGTCGCGCACCGCGCGCAATCCGAGCGTGCCCACGCGCGCGGCCGCCAGTTCGATCGCCAGCGGCAGCCCATCGAGTCGTCTGCAGATGTCGATCGCCAGTTTTACGGTCTCGTCGTTCAGCGCAAATCGTGGATCCACCGCCCGTACGCGCGCCTCGAACAGGGCCACGGCCCCGAACTCGAGCGCGGCGCTCGCCTCGGTCTCCGACGGCACAGCGAGCGGCACCAGCCGGAATTGCTGCTCACCGGGCGCTCGCAGCGGTTCCTGGCTGGTCGCCACCAACGTGACATTGGGTGCGGTCTGCAGAATCGCCTCAACCACCTCGACGACCGCATCGAGCAGGTGCTCGCAGTTGTCGAGCACGAGCAGCATCGTGCGCGGCGCGATGCCGGCCACCAGATCTTCCAGCGCCGACTCTTGACCGCCGATCCGGATGTCGAGCACCGCGGCCACCGTGCTCGCGACCAGTGACGGATCTGACAGGCCGGCGAGCTCGACCATCCATGCACCGTCCGGGTACCGTTCGGCGGAAGCGTGGGCTGCCGCCTGCGCCAGGCGGCTCTTGCCGATGCCGCCTGCGCCAACGATCGTGACGAGTCGGTGCTGATCCATTAGAGAGCGCAGGGCCGCGAGATCGTCGTCGCGGCCGTACAGCACCGGCAGTTCACTGGGCAAGTTGGTTCGACGCACCTCCGGCTCGGGCACCGCCCCTGAGTCGGGCCGGGCCGCGCTCGAGCCGTGATCCATCGCGCCGCTCAAGGTGGCAGTGAACCGGTAGCCGCGTCCGGGAACCGTGGCGATGATCTGGGGGCCGAGCAGCTTGCGCAGGCTGCTGATCTGTACCTGCAGGTTGTTCTCCTCGACCACCAGTCCGGGCCACACCAGATCGAGCAGTTCGGTCTTGCCGACGAGGCGGTCGCGCCGGTCGATCAGCGCCAGCAGCACGTCGAAAGCGCGCGCGCCCACGCTCGCGGGGACGCCCTCGACCAGCAGCTGCCGTTCGCGGGGCCGTACTTCGATCCGGCCGAAACGCAGCGAATCGGGCAAGCGAAATCCTCGGGCTGGGGATCGGAACCGCCTCAGTCTGGACAAACCCTCGCGCTCAGGCAAGCAGCCGGCAGTGCCGGCGTGGAATCGGATGCGTGCCTCAACGTTTCAGAACATTTAAGGGCCACTTTCAGGGCTCCAAAGGACTGAAGCGGGGGTCGGCGCGCACAGTGCCCCCATCGACAACGCACCGCCGTCGACCGAGTCACCCGATCAAAGGAACCCCAGATGAACCGCGAATTCAAGCCGACCTCGACGCTGATCCGTGCGCTCTTTGCAGTCGCGTCCCTGCTCGTCAGCAGTCTGGTCGTCGCCTCGATGGCGAGCCTGGCCGACCACTACAACGACGAGTCGCAACTGGCGGGTGGCGAACGCGCAGTCGTCGCGCAGCGCTGAGACCGCTGTCTAGATCTTTCGCAGCGACGTGTAGCGCAGTTCTCCCGAGAGCAGATACCCCTCGGCTTCGACTTCGCAGCCCGGTTCGGCCGGCGGGGATCCGAGTTCGAACGGATTTGCGCCGAGCCGTTTTAGCAGCAATTGGCCGTGGGTCTTGCTGACCAGCACCCAACTGTCGTGCTCGCTGCCGGTGCCGCGGCGGACGACTTCGCGTTCCAGCCGCCCCTTGACCCGGACTAGATCGCGCTCCGGGCCCTCGCGCGAGGAGCCGGATTTCACGCGGGGCATGTGGCCCGCATCCTCGCGTCAGATGGCGCGACGGCTTGCTCAGGAGCTGTACAGAAGCCGCGAGCGCAATACGTTGCCCTCGGCATCCGCCTGCACCTTGAGCATGAGAATCTGGGCCAGGCCATCGACTTCCTTGCGCGCCGACCAAGTGTATTCGACCATTTCGCCGAGTTCGCGGCTGCGTGCGACTGCGCTGGCGAGTCCTGCCGCTCTCGGTAGCGCTGTCTTGTATCGCGACGGCAGCAGACGGCTCACTGTCGCACGGCCCGGCTCCATCATGCGCATCTGGGACTTGTCGAGCTGACCGGCGGCGGATCGAAATACCTTCCTGGCGACAGCGGCGCTCGGAGCATCCGCGGCCGTTCGCGTCGGCATTGCTTTTTGAACCTGGGCAGCGACCACCGCGCGCGCAACACGGCGTTCGGTCCGCAGCGCGGCATTTCGCGCCGCGACTTCGGGCTGTTTCATCGCGGCCGGCGCTGCGATGATCTTCACCGGATGAATCGACGGGTCACCGAGCAGCACGAACTCGATCATCGTCTTCTCGTCGGCGGTGTCCGGGTTATCGCCCTGGTTGATCAGGTACTGCAGGTAGTCCTGCTTCGCCTCCAGCGCGGCGCGTCCCAGCGAGGCGCCGGCGAGCGCCTTCTTCAGGTACGAGCCGACGATCCAGTCGGCGCACATCATGATCTCGCCGCCGACCCAGGCGATCTTGGTCGAGCCCAGGAATCCGGCTGCGCCGGCTTGCAGATAGGCGATCGGCACCGGCAAGGCTCCCGGTGGGTTGGCGGCCGGGTCGGCCGGCGAGTAGACGCGCGCACCGTAGCAGCACATCGCGGCGGCGAGCGTTCCCGCCTTGACGCGGCCCTTCAGTGTCCCGCTGAACAGGATCTCGGGGTAGCTCGAGCCCTTTTGCCCGTAGAAGTGGGCGTCGATCTCGACGCCGTGGCACTTGGTCATATGGACCTTGCGCGCCAGTCGACTGCGCGCGGTCGTCGAACCGTCGGCTGCAGGTGGCGATATCAGCAGATCCGACACGGGCAGCTCCAGATAGCGCATCGTCGCTTCTCCGGCGTTCTTCCACGTGTCGCAGCAGGTGGCGTACGACGGCGCCGTAGAAGGTCTTCGCCTTCGGCTTCCAGCGGGTTGCGGCCTTCAATGCGGCCAGCATCGCAGCCGGATCGCCCTTGCCGTCGATCGCGGGCAGATCGGGTATCCGGCCGACGACGCGATCGGGCACGAGGTAGCTCTTCAGCGTGCCGCCTTTGTAGGCGCGCGACGAGGCGTATGGATTGTCGGTGAGCACCGTAGGATCGTCGTCGCCGTTGGGGTCCGAGCTGAAGCTGGGGTTCGGAACGACGAAGTGGGGCACCACGTCGTCGCCCCCCACTAGCACCAGGTAATCGGGTACCAGCTTCTTGAACAGCGCGTCGATGGCGCGCTTGACCTTGAAGGCAGTGACCTTGCCCTTGATCGCGCTGGCTCCGAGCGCGGTCATCGCCGCCGCGTCGTCGAGCGCCACGTACCGGTTCGTGATGCCACGCGACTGATCAGCCGCGATCCACGCGGCAATGGCGCTGTCGATCCTTCCAAGCGGAGTGGCGCTGTACTTGCGAACGAGTGCGGCGCGGATCGTGACGCTCAGCTTGATGCTCGGCATGAAGTGGGCCCTCCTGATTCTGGGATAGGTTCTAGGCTCAGTGCTCGCCGCGCGCGGCGCGACCGATGATCATGCGCTCGCGAACGCACGCTCGTCAGCTGAAGATTCGACAATCGCCGCGCCACCCCGCATCGATTCGAGACACGTTCGTGGGATGTGCGGGTAGCCGCTGTTGACGCAGCCTTCGACGTTCGAACGCGAGCGAAGGAGCTACCGATGAGCACGACCGCGAAGCGCAAGTCAGGCAAGACAAGTAAGAAGGCGGCGCGTGGCAAATCTGCTCCGCGTAAACCAGTCGCGAAGAAATCGACGCGGATTCTTGCGCGCATGGCTTCGATTCCGGCCAGCGGGCCGGTCACGCTCGCTGAGGCGCGGGCTCTTGCGACGGCGAAGCAGCCGACGCTCGCGACTCGCGCCGTGCGGGCTGCGGCGCCTCCGGCATCGCCGGCGGCGGTCGGCGCCGAGCGGCAGCGGCTGGAGAAAGAGCGTCAACAGGAAATCGCCCGACGTGTGCGCGAATACAAGGCAACGATGAGCGTCATGAAAAAGCGCGGCGCCAGGCGGTCTCCCGCCAAAGCTACGGCGCGTGGCGAAAAGCCAGAGCCGGCCGCGCGTGCCGCGTCGTTCGAGCCGCTGCAGATCTTTGCAGAAGGCGACTCTTGGTTCGACTATCCGGTCCCGCTGTTCGGTGGAGGCATCGTCCCTCGACTGGAAGACAGGCTCGGCGTTCCGATCCTCAACCTGGCCAAGGCGGGCGACGAGGTGCGTTACATGCTCGGCGTCGAGGAGCGCAAGCTGCTCAGCGAACACCTGACCGCGGGTTGTCCGGCCGGCGGGCCGTGGGACGTGCTGCTGTTCTCCGGAGGCGGTAACGACATCGTCGACAACCCGATGGCGCTATGGGTGAAGCCCTGGAATCCTGCCCGACCGCCGGCCGAGCACATTCACACGGCGCGTTTTTCCTCCGCGCTCGATCTCGTCTGTGCAGGCTATGAGGATCTGATCGCTCTGCGCGACGAGCTCAGCCCGTCGACGCATCTGGTGCTTCACGACTACGACTTCGCGATCCCCGACGGCCGTGGAGTGTGCTTCCTCGGTCCATGGCTCAAACCCACGTTCGATCTGCGCGGATTTCCGAACCAGCAGGCAGCGTTCGAGGTCGTAAAAGCGATGCTGCAGCAGTTCGCGGCGCGGCTGACCGTGCTGACCAGCAAACCTCGCGTGACGCTGCTGCACGGGCAGGGCACGCTCGCGCCTCAAAAGAGCTCGTGGCACAACGAGCTACATCCTTCGCGTGCCGGCTTCGAGCAGTTCGCCGACAAGTTTCACGCGCACCTCAGGGAACTCTTTCCCAACCGCGTGGCATGAGCAGTGCATCCCATGTTTGCGATTCGTCGACATGAATCTGCCGTAGAGATTGGCGAGGCGCGTTGCTACAACGAACGCGTGAATCCGCTGGCGTCCTAGGGACCGATCCTTCGATCTTCCTGGGCGGCGATCCCACTCAGATAGCACGCAGTTCAGGCCGAAGTGCGCGCGTTCGGGTGCAGCGGATTCATTTCCGCCATTTCCGCTATTGCCATCGTCCGGAGGGAACCTATGTCAGAAACGATTGAAAGCGTCGACCTGGATCGCGCAGCCACGGCCATCGATCCAGCAGTCGGACCCCGCACCGCCGTCATCAATCCGTATGCGCTCGCAGAAGTCGTCATCGGGCGACGCATCAACTGGGCGCAGATCGAAGATAAGCGACGGTTGCTCGAGGACATCCTGCAGACGCCCTACGAGGAACTGTTCGATCCGAAGTACCAGGGGCCGCTGTACCTCGGATTTCGCCTGAACGAAAAGCTGCAGGTGGTCCCTGGAGCGCTCGCCGCTGTTCGATGTGGAGGTGAAGCTCGACCTCAGCGATCTCGAGGTTCCATTCGATGCCATCTCGAAGATCGAAAGGCTGTCCGACCTCGGTCCGCGATATCACGTGCCGCATGTCGGGACGATTCCGGTCGAGCGCGCCGAGATCGTTCGCAATCACATCATCCTGACACTGCGGCTGCCCGATCGAGATCGCCTGCAGACGCTTGCGCGGGTGTTCACGAAATCCGTGCTTCAGATGGTTGCGCCGGATCCCAGAACCGTCGGCAAGTCATCCGACTGGACTCCGCCTGACGCCACCTGGGGTGACGCCGGACGCTTCTTCAACGAGTCGACAGAGTTCTTCGATCCGATCCAGGGTGCCGTGGCCAACTGCTACTACATCGCAGCGCTGTCGGCGGTCGCGTGGGCCATGCCATACCGAATCCGTCACCTGACGCGGGCTACGGGACAAAACCAGGATCGATTCACCAACCTGATCCAGTTTTTCAAGCCGGACACCGGAGGACAACTCGAGAGGGAGGTCGAGGTCACGGACACCGTACCGCTCAACGGCAGCGGCAACTTTCTCTATGCAAGGTCGAGCGAGGCCGGGGAGATCTGGCCCGCGGTCTACGAGAAGGCCTACGCCAAGCTCAAGACGGGCATCACTGGCGATCATCCCGACATTCTGGCGACCGCCTGGGGTGATTGCGTGTGGGCGACCGCCCAGCTGACTGGTGGCCACCGCGCCTACTACGACAACGCCAACGAGACTGCTGACAAGCTGTGGGACCTCGTCAGGGCCAATTCGATGGGTGGCCGAACGGTCAACCCGATGACGGCGTGGACTTACGGCTCAGGCGACGATGCTCCGAAGAAAGTGATCTACGAGGACGCGAACGTGGTCGGGTCGCATTGCTACACCGTGCTCGGCTGGGACTATCGCGACGGCCGCAAGTACATCATTCTGCGCAACCCGTGGGGCAACACCGAGGCGACGGTCCAGGCCCTAACGGGCACGACCTGGCTGTTCGATGTCAGCTGGTGGAGGCCGATCAGTCTGGCGGTGGTCGACGGCACCTTTGCCGTCGAGGCGTCGGCTTTCAAGCAATACTGGGCCGGGCTCGGGGTCGCGAAGTAGCTGCAAGGAGTGGCGCGGGCAGCGCGAGCTACCCGCGCTGCCGGTCCGCGGTGTACAAGCGCCGGGCTACCGAGGTGCCAGCTCGATCAACGTGTGGCACCACCCCTGCTGATGCCAGATCTGTCGTTCGGCTAGACCCGCCTGGCGAGCCACCGACAGGAGGAAATCGAGCCGATACATCCGGCTCGTGCCGTTGGCGATCGCGGCAAAGTACGGTGAGGTGTTGATCAGGCAATACGCGGCCGCATCATGCGTCTGGTCGTCCCAGAACGTGTCGAGTACGAAAATCGACCCCCCTTGCCGCACGGCCGCGGCTGCGCGTTGCAGGATGCTGCGTATCTCGGGCTCGGGGAAGCAACAGACAAACTGGCTCATCCAGAACGCGTCGGGCGCATCGTCGGCGCGCGGCAGTTCGCACGATTGGTCGAGCAGGTCGCACGGGAAGAAGCTCGCCCGCTCGAGCAGACCCAGCTTGCCCAGGTTCGCCCGCGCCAGCGCGAGTTGCTGCGGCAAATCGCACAGTGTGACGCGGCCGTGCTCGAATCGCTGCAAGAAGGCGATAGCGAACCGGCCCGTGTTCGCGCCAACGTCCGCGACGTGCGAGATCTGGCGCGCGGCCAGGACTTCCAGGGCAGCCGGAAACGCGCTGTCGGAATAGAAGTGGTCGTAGCCGAACCAGCTCGAGCGCGCCGGCTCTGGCATCTCCGCCATCCCCTCGTAAAACGTCTGCCACGGCCCGAGTTCGCGCAATCCCGCGGGTCGACCCTCCTTCAGCGATTCTTCGAGATGCGCGAGGCTGCGATAGCAGACGTCGGCAACGAAATCCATGTTGACTCGCACCAGAGGGTCGCGCTCGATCAAGCGCCCCAGGGTGGTCGCGCGCCATTGCACGAACTCGGCTCGCGGGTCCGGCCCGTCCTGCCGGCGCTCGACCACTCGCGCTGCGCCGGCCGACTCAAGCAGCACCGTGACCGCATAACTGGTGAGGCCGGTCGCAGTTTCCAGAGCAACCTGCGGGATCCAGTCGCGCGCGTTCACGAGCTGGCGCAGCAGCCCGGTGCGGCGCATCACCTGCACGATCTGGAAGACTACCGGGGCGAATGCAATGCGCTGCGCCTCGAAGCGCGCGTCGGCAATTCCCGTTTCTCTCGCGACTGCGCTCGACCTGGCAGGGTCGTATTGATTCGAACTGGCAGCGATTTGGCGTCCTTTTAGGCGGGCCGGCGAGTCGTGCGCGGCCATGATGGCAATGCAATAATGAGCCGGGGCGTGTTGCCTTGCCGTATGTCAAGCATACGTTGGCATCGGCGGCGATGATGAAACAACGGGGGAACCGATGGACAAGACCCGACCCCGGGCCGGTTCCCGACAACACTGGAGGAGGGAGAAGATGAACACGAAGGTGTGGATCGCTGTCGTCGCGGCGGCGTTTCTGGTGGCGGGTTGCCGTACGGTACCGATCCACAACGTCAAGGATGCGCCCGTCAATGCACCGACCGGACAGACAGCGACGTTGTCCACCGTCGAGCAGGCGATCACTCGAGCGGGCAACGGGTTGGGGTGGCAGATGAAAGTCGAGAAGCCGGGACTGATCGTCGGTACCTTGAATCTGCGAACTCATACCGCCGTGGTTGACATTCCTTTTACTGCTTCGACCTACAGTATCGTTTACAAGAGTAGTGTCAACCTCGACCAACAGGGCGACACGATCCACCAGAACTACAACGGGTGGGTGCAGAACCTGGACCAGGCGATCCGTCGTCAACTGCAGACCTGATGAGGCGCGATTTGAATCCAGTGGGCGTGAGTGAGCCGGCGCATGCGGTAGTGGTACAGCGCCTGAACGCGCTGGAGAGGGAACTCGCGGACTCGATCATCGAGGCCTTGGGACTGCCGGATGTTCGCGTCGACGAACTGAGGCCCGACACGCCGTTGTACGGGGAGGGCCTGGGCCTCGATTCGATCGATATCCTCGAAGTCGCGCTGCTGGTATCCCGACGGTACGGGTTCGAACTGCGATCCGACGATCCCGAGAACGAGAAGATATTCCGTTCGCTCGGCTCGCTGGCCGAGCACATCCACCGACATCGATCCAGGTAGCCGTGATGATTGACGCTGCGCTGGTTGCGGCGGGCACGATCGGCGCGATGGGGCTGCTGCTCGTAAGCTGGATCTTCGCGCGCTCGCTGCTTCCGGGGGCGACGCCTCTGGTGCACCGCTTCGCGCAGGCGGAGGATCCAGTCACAGTGCAGCATCCGAATGCGCAGCGCTATCTGCGCTGGCTGACCGCACTGTGGACGATCGCATTGCTGGCAGCGGCGTTTCTCGTCGGCCGTCGGATTGCAGGCAGTCCGGTTTTCCTCGGCTATGCCGGACTGGCCGCACCGATCGCACCTGCGGTACTGCTCTTTTTCGGAGAACGCCTGGTGCGCCGCCATGTGTTCGGCGACGCGTCGGTCGGTCCGGTGGCGCAGCAATGGCGGATCGCGTCGGACATACTCCGGCAGGAAGCCTTCGCCAGCATTCCACGCCTGTTCGAGGCGTCGGAGCCGGTCGTGTCGCCGGCGGATGCGGAGCGCGCTCTCGTCGTCTGGCGTGACGGCGAATGCACGGTCGGCCAACTCCAGGCCGCCGCGTGGACGCTGGCAGCGAGGCTCCCTCGCGGTTCCAGAGTCCTGGTGGTCTGCGAAGACCGGGCCGTTTTTCTGTGGGCGGTGCTGGCCGTCTGGGCCGCGCGCCGGACGGTGGTTCTGCCGCCGCCTGACCTGAAGGCGCCCACCGAAGGGGCGGTGCATGGCGCATTCGACTGCGTTATCACCGACCGGCCAGCGATGACGCCGCAATCGGTACCGACAGAGGTCGTCGATGGCGATGCGTTGCGGGCTGCGTTGCTGCGCGAATCATCGCCAGTTCGACCCATCCGCCTGGCGCAGGCGCATGTCGCCGCCGTCTTTTTCACATCGGGCAGCACCGGGCGGCCCGCAGCCCATGCCAAGACATGGCGCCAGCTTGCGGCGGGTGCCGACGCGATGGACGAACTGCTTGGACTCCGCGGCAGCTCGCCGCTGCTCGGGGGTACCGTCATCCACTCGCACAAATTCGGGTTCGAGATGCTGGTGATGCAGGCACTGCGGGGCCCGGCCGCCGTCTGGGGTCACCGCATCGTGTTCTCCGGCGATCTGGTCGAATTCTGTTCCGCTCGAGCGCACGAGAAGTGGCTGGTGACGACTCCGTTTCACCTCGAGGTCTTCGCCGAAGGCGGGCGCCTGCCGTCCGGCCTTGCGCGGATCGTTTCGGCGACGATGCCGCTCGCGTCGGATCTGGCGCGCCGGATCGAAGCCGGCTCAGGCGCGTCGGTCGACGAGATCTACGGCAGTACGGAGGCAGGCTGCATTGCGACGCGGCGCACGACAAGCGATCTCAAGTGGAGGCTCGCCCGCGATCTGCGGCTCGTTGTCGAACCGAACGGGACAGCAATCCTTGTCGGTGAGCGGGTCGGCGGCGCGTTGCCACTGCGCGATCGCGTCGTGCAGGTCGATGGCGGATTCGAGCTCAACGGCCGCGACACCGACCTTGTGAAAGTCGCCGGCAAGAGAACCTCGCTGCAGGCACTGACCGCGATACTGCGTGAGATCGACGGCGTCCTCGACGGCGCGTTCATCGATGGAGCAGCGATCGGCCAGCGGCGGCTGGCCGCACTCGTAGTCGCGCCCCGCCTGTCGAGCGAGACCCTCCGTTCCGCACTCGCCCGCCGCATCGACGCAGCCTTCCTGCCGCGCCCCATCCTGCTGCTGGATGCGCTGCCTCGTGACGTGCACGGGAAATTGCGCGTGAACGCGCTGGCGGAGTTGGTCGAAGCGGGCGCGCGCAGGCCGGTGCGAGAGGCACGACGGGAAGGCGTCGAGCAGCATGTCCGCTGAGGCGTCGACGGCCCGCTATGTGGTCGATGCGTCGCACCCCGCGCTGGCTGGGCACTTTCCCGGTAATCCGATCGTTCCTGCGGCCCTTCTGCTGCGGTTCGTCGCGCGGACGCTCGAGCAGCGCGGTTGGCAGCTGGCCGCGGTCGAGCGCATGAAATTCCTGCGCCCGGTTCGTCCGGGCGAAGCGATCGATGTCACGATGACGCCGACGTCGGACGACCGGGGCAGCGTCGAGATCACCATCGCAGGCACGTCGGTCGCCCGCGGAGAGTGGCAATCGACCCAGGGCTGAAGACCGCTTACCGCGACTGGACACGAGCACCCGAGCGCGGCAGCCCGCGGCTGCTTGCGCTGATCGTACGGCTCGGCCGGCTGCTGCCGCGCAGTCTGGTGACACTGTTGCTGTATCCGATCGTCGCCTATTTCGTCACTTTTTCGCCGCGTCAGCGCGCTGCGTCGAGGCAGTTCCTAGCGCGAGCGCTGTCGCGCCCCGCGCGCTGGTCCGAGGTCTTTGCCCATTACCTGACGTTCGCACGCATGCTGCTGGACCGCGTCTACTGGCTGTCACGCGAGCATCCGCGTATTCCGGTTCGCATCGTCGGCGCCGAGGCTGTTGAAGCGATGCTCGCCTGCCGCCGGCAGGGCCTAATCATCCTGGGCGCCCACTTCGGCAGCTTCGAGGCGCTGAGGGGCGCAGGAGGCCGCTTGTGCGGACGGCGAATTCGCCCGGTCATGTTCGTCGCCAACGCGCGTAAGGTGCAGGCGGTGCTCGATGCCCTTAATCCCGACATCGTGCGCGACGTGATCCTGGCGGGCCGGCCGGGTACGATGCTCGAGATTCGCGCAGCACTGGAAAATGGCGACATCGTCGGCATGCTCGCCGATCGCTCTCCCTTTGCCGAGCGCTCGGTGCAGGTGCCGTTCATGGGCGAGCCGGCGCCCTTCCCGCTCGGTGCGCACCGACTGGCCGCAGTGTTGAACGTCCCAACGGTGTTTGCATGCGCCGTTCTGGACGGCCTTGGCTATACGATCCACTTCGAGCCGATGGAGGCAGCCGCGGCCGCAGCGTATGCGGACCGCGAGCGATTGATCGCGGCGCAAGCCGCCGAGTTCGCGCAGCATCTTGAACGCCGCGCGCGGGACTATCCGCTGAACTGGTTCAACTTCTATGACTTCTGGCGGGGAGTCGCATCGTCATCCATTCGCGCCGACCGGAGCGCCAGTTGAAGGGGCTTAGCGCCGCTGTGGTGGTCTTCACGATGCTGCCGCTCGCCCTCGGCGCACAGGCGCCGCGCGACGAGGTGATGCCGGCCGAAATTCTGCAGCGCGTGTCGGCCGCGGTCATACCGCAAGTGGAATTCCGCGAGGTGCGAACGGCGCGGCTGCTGAAGGCCCCGCTGGTGTCCCGCGGCCGCTTGCGCTACCAATCGGGCGGCCGGCTTGAGCGCGAGACCCTGCACCCGGTCGCCGAACTGGTCGTCATCGACGGCATGCAGGTCAAGATCGAGCGTGCCGGCACGACGACCGAGCTCACCCTGATTGCGGGCACACCGCAGGTCGCGCTGGTCCAGGCATTGCGCGCCGTCCTCGGCGGCCAGATGAAGGAGCTAGATGCGGTCTATCGCGCGACCGCAGAGGGATCGCTGGATCGTTGGACGCTGCAACTCGAGCCCCGTGAAGCCAGTGGCGTGGTCCGCGCGATTCGCCTGTCCGGCAGCGACGGACTCGTTGGCGAGATCGAGGTGCTGGAGCGCAACGGCGACAAGACGGTCACCACCCTTACGCGGTAGCCGTTGGTGGTGGTGACCCGCAACGTCCGACTCGTCCTGTGGTTGCTGTTGGCCGCGATGCTCGCGGTTCCGGTGACGTTGATCCGCGTCGACCCGGATATCACCCGCTTCATCTCGACTGACCAACCTCATGCGGCTCTCAGGCTGGCGGCCGCGATCCAGCAGGGTCCGGCTGGTCGACTCGTCCTGATCGGCGTACAAGCGGACAGCGCGCGCACTGCAGCCGACACCAGTCGCCAATGGGTCGAGGAGCTGCGGAAGTCGGGGCTGTTCTCCAGCGTGCACAACGGCGACACGGGTCTGCTGATGGCCGAAGCCGAGGCGATCGTGCCGTTCCGCTACCAGTTGAGCCGGCGAATCGACGCCGCGGTCTTTTCCGAGGTGAGCTTGAGGGCCAGTTTGCAGCAGGCGCACGCCATGCTGAGTGACTCGCGCGGGTGGCTCGTCGAGCAGTTGCTGCCGCGCGATCCGACGTTGGAGACGCTGCAGCTTCTCACGCAATGGAGCGCCGGCGCGAGCCTGCCGCTGCGACACGGCGTGTGGTTCTCCGGAACCGGTGACCGCGCGCTCGTGTTTGCAACGACGCGTGCAGCCGGGGACGACGCCGCTGCGCAAGGTCTCGTCGAGGCGACGCTGTGGCAGCTCGTCACCGAATCGCGACGGCGGGACGCCTCGGTCCGCATCGAATTCACCGGACTGGGCCTGCTCGCTGCTGAGGCTCGACGCGAAACGCGGGCGCGCGTCGAGCGCCTGGCTGTCATCAGCAGCGTCCTTGTCACGCTGATTCTGGCGGCGAGCTACCGTCGCGCACTCCCCGTCGTGCTGTCGCTGTTGCCGGTGCTGCTGGGAGTTGCGGCCGGCTGCGTCGCCACCTACGCCGCGTTCGGTGACATCAATCTGCTCGCACTGGCGTTCGCCAGCATCCTGGTGGATGAGGGATCCGACTATGCATCGTATCTGTTGACGCAGTCACGGCGCGGCGAGGCGATCGGAGAAGAAGCAAAGCGCGTCTGGCCCACCCTGCGGCTCGCGGTGCTCACAAGCACCGCCGCATTCGCCGTGCTGCTGCTGGGACAGTTTCGCGGACTGCAGCAACTCGGCCTGCTGTGCGGCGTCGGCCTGCTGGTGGCGGGGTTCGCAGCGCGCTGGCTGGTGCCCGATCTGCTGGACCCGCAGCGTCGCGTCACGTGGGCGCCGCCCCGCGCGGCCGGGCGCATGACAGCCGCGGCCCGCAGGCCGGGCTCAGCGCGCGCGCTGCTGTTCGTCAACGGCTCGGCGATGGCGGTCGGTTTCGTCGTGATGCTTGTCGCGCGCCCACTGTGGAACGACGATGTGGGTGCAATCAATCCGCTGCCGCCGGATCGCGTCGCGGCCGATCGCACGTTGCGCGGCGCCGCTGGCTTGCCGCTCGATCAGAACGTGCTCGTGTTCGACGGACCCGACGACGAGCGCGTGTTGCAGGCGCAGGAAGCGTGGATGCCCGGCCTGGCGCTGCTGCGCGAGCGCGGTGCGGTCGACCGCGTCGAAATGGCCGCGCTCTATCTGCCAAGCCGGAAGACGCAGTCCGAGCGGCTGGCAGCGATACCCGAGGCTGCGGTGCTGCGCGCGCGCCTGGAGCGGGCGGCAGACGGCACACCATTCAACGTCGACGCGTTCGAGCCGTTCCTCGCGGATGCGGCGCAGGCGCGCGCGACGACATTGACGCTCGAATCGTTGCCCGACGGATTGTTCAGGGAGCGAGTCGAGGGATTGCTGCCCAACGTAGGTGGACATCGAGTGGGACTCGTACCTATCGCGGGTCGGGCCGCCCGGGACGAGTTGCTGGCTTCGGCCCGCCAAGCGGTGCGCGGGTCCTCGGTCGAGGTCGGTTGGTTCGACACGCGGGCGGGACTGACCGAGCTGCTGGCATCGGTCCGGCAGCGCCTGGTCGCGCTGCTGGCACTGTGCGCGCTCGTCGTCTTCGCGGTCGTCCTGTTCGACTTGCGGTCGGTCGCGCGCAGCGGGCGAGTGATGCTGCCGGTACTGACAGGACTTGTGCTGACCGCGGCTGTCGTTCGTGTCGGCTTCGGTCCGTTGACCCTTTTCAACGTGGTCGCCCTGATGCTGACGCTTGGCGTACTGACCAACTATTCGCTCTTCATTCACGCGCCGCCGCACTCTACCGATCCGAACCAGAGTCGGGCGCACACGATCTTCTCGCTCGTCGTGGCGAGCTCGACCACGCTGGCCGTGTTCGGGGCACTCGCGCTGAGCGGGATCGCGGTCGTCGAATCGGTCGGCCGGACCGTGGTCGTCGGTATCATCATCGGACTCGGGTGGCTGGTTGCGACACGAGGAAACCGTTTCCCCGTCGCTGAAGCCCGACAGGACAACCCGCAGTGAGCGCGTCCAAGTCCGATCGTCCGCCGCATCGACGCCTCTATCCACTGACCATCGAGGCGTTCACCGGGATCTGCTGCATTGGACGCGGGCGCAAGCAGATCGCCGACGCCCTCTTCTCGGGCGCCTGCGGACTCGAGCCGAACGATTTCGGTGATGCTGCCGCCGACGTCGCCACATGCATCGGACGGGTCCGCGGCATCGAACACGAAGCGTTGCCGGATTCGCTCGCGGCGTGGGATTGCCGCGATCACCGCTTGAGCTGGGCCACTCTGCAGCAGGATGGCTTTGCCGGGCAGGTCGACGTCGTCGCCGAACGCCTCGGCGCGCACCGTATCGGTGTCTTTGTCGGTACCAGCACCGCGGGCATCCTCGACACCGAGGAGTTGTTCCGGTCAGGACGTGAAGCCGATTTGGCGCCTGACCGGTTCAGGAAGCGCCATGACCTCGGTTCGGTCAGCGAGTTCGTCGCAACGGCCCTGCGCCTCAGCGGCCCAAGGATGAGCGTTTCGACCGCCTGCTCGTCGAGTGCGAAGGTGTTTGCGGCAGCAGCGCGTTTCGTCGCACTCGGCCTGTGCGACGCCGCCGTCGTCGGCGGAGCCGATTCGCTGTGCTATTCGACGCTGTACGGCTTCAAGTCGCTCGAACTGCTGAGCAGAACACCGGCGCGGCCCTTCGCGCGGGACCGCGCCGGGATCTCAATCGGCGAAGGCGCGGCGTTTGCCTTGCTGGTGCGGGATGGGGCCGGAGCCAGCGCGCTACTCGGCTCTGGCGAGTCGAGCGATGGCTATCACATGTCATCGCCGCATCCCGAAGGCCTCGGAGCCGAACGGGCGATGATCGATGCACTGTCCGTTGCCGAGCTGCGCTCGTCGGATATCGACTATGTCAACCTGCACGGCACCGGCACCGAAGCCAACGACGCCGTTGAGGCGAGCACGGTGTCGCGACTATTCGGGAGTCAAGCTTCATGCAGTTCGACCAAGGGCGCGACCGGACACTGCCTGGGCGCGGCGGGCGCGATCGAAGCGCTGATCTGCGATCTGGCCCTCGAGTACCAGCTCGTGCCGGGGAATGTCGGCATCCAGCGCGAAGATCTGGCGTTTCCGATTGACCTCGCCGTATCGGCTCGACCCGGCCGGATCGAGCGAGTGTTGTCGAACTCGTTCGGCTTCGGAGGAAGCAACTGTTCGCTGATCCTCGGGCGAACACGGACAGGCGGCAGCCGATGAGCGCAGTCGCGTTCGGCGTGTCGGCCTGGGCGTGGAGCGACGCATCCTCCGACATCCGCTGCGCGGGTCGGGTCAGCGCTGCCCATGCCGAGTCCCGCATCCTCGATCTGCCGGCGGCCGAGCGCCGACGCCTCAATCCGTTGACGACGGCGGCGCTGCGCGTCGCAGAGAGGCTGGCGGCAGGCCGCGAACGCGCCGAGCTGCTCGATGCGCCGCTGGTCTTCGGTAGCGCGGACGGCGATGGCGCGGTGCTGATGAAGTTGCTGGGGGCGCTGCGCGCGCACGAGTCCGTCTCCCCGACCCAGTTCCACAATTCCGTGCACAACTCGCCCGCCGGCTATTGGACGATCGGTCTGGCGTCGCAAGCGACCTCGACCGCCATTGCCTGCGACGATGAAACCCTCGAAGTGGCGCTGCTGGAGGCGGGCCTGCAGGCCGTCGTCCGCGACGGGCCGGTCGTGATGCTGTACGCGAGCCGCAGCTTTCCTCCTGAGTTGCAGCGCGTACGACCCGACCTGCAGGACTTCACGCTCGCGTGCTGGTGCGAACCGGCGATCCACCCGGACGGCTGGCGCTGTGAGTTGAACGCGGCTCCGTCCGAATCCGTCATCGGGGGTCCCTCGCTCGACGCGTCGATCCGTCGCAGCGGCGAAGCGGGCCTCAGCTGGCGCCGCCACGTGTCGCACCTGGGCGGCGTTCTCGCGGTGGAGCGCGTTCCGTCATGAGCACGGTACTGGGTCGCCAGGAGATCGAGCGCCTGCTGCCACAGAAGGCGGCGATGTGCCTGATCGATTCGGCATCGGCGGATGAAGACGACGCGCTGCTCTGCCTGGCGGACGCCGCGCGCGCCGACCACCCGTTGCGAGAGCCGGAGGGTGTGGCGGCCGAGCATGCGATCGAATACGGCGCGCAGGCGGCGGCACTGCACCGCTGCCTGACCGCGCGCGAGCAGTCTGCAGCGGGCGGGCTGCTGCTGCAGATCAGGAAAGCAGAGTTTCACGTGCGCTGGCTCGATCGCCTGCCGCAACCGCTGGCGATCTCCGCGCGCTGCGTGCTCGCTTCTTCGGAGGCGGCGAGCTATCGATTCGAGGTTCGCAGCGGCGAAACACTCGCGGCGCGCGGCGAGCTGACCTTGAAGCTGACGTAACCGGGAATGCCGACATGAGGCGCGATTGAAGTCTGTCCTGATCATTCCTGCCTACAACGAGGGAGCGGTGCTCGGTGGGCTCGTCGATGAAGTGCTGAGCGGGACGTCGGCGTTGATCGACGAGGTCATCGTCGTCGACGACGGCTCGACCGACGATTCGGTCGCGCGGCTGCCGCGCGATCGGCGGGTCCGGGTCATACGTCACGGCCGCAACGAAGGCAAGGCGCGCGCGCTGATCGACGGGATGCAGCTCGGCATCGCCGCGGGCGCCGATCGCATCATCACGATGGACGGCGACGGTCAACATCGTCCCGCTGACATCGCGCGGCTGATGCGAGCCGCGGACCAGCATCGACGGACGATCGTCGTCGGCGCTCGACTCGCCGATCGCGGCAGCATTCCGTCCGCGCGGTACCGCGCCAATCGATTCGCGAATTTCTGGATCGCGTGGGCGTCGGGTTGTCCAGTGACCGACAGCCAGTCGGGTTTTCGGCTCTACCCGGCCGAAGCGCTGCGCGCAGTCCTGCCGCGCCTTGGCCAGCGTTATCCGGCGGTCGACGGCAGTCGACGCAAAGGCTTCGTATTCGAAAGCGAACTGCTGATTGAATGCGGCCACCGGCAGTTCGAAACACTCGCGGTCCGGGTGCCGGCGTTGTACGGCACCGCGCGGCCCAGCCATTTCCGGCCCGTCGCGGACATCGCACAGATCGTCATCATGGTGGCGGGCCAGCTGATTCGCCGCGGGCTCTACCTGCCTGGACTGTGGCGCAGCCTGCAGACTCCGCCTCGCCAGTTCTCCGAGTAAAGCTCCGGCCGTCTCACCGTGCGGCGGGCGCGCCCGGTTCGGGCGGCCGAACCTGCAGCACGTCCTGCGCGGCCTGCTCGTAGGCGTAAGCCAACTGCAGCACGGCGGTATCGGAGCGCGGGCGCCCGATCAGCTGCATGCCCATCGGCAGCCCTGCCGCGTTGAACCCCACCGGCACACTGATGCAAGGCAGCCCGGCAAACGTCGCGTAGATCGTCACCTCCATCCAGCGGTGATACGTGTCCATCTCGCGTCCGTCGATCGATCGCGGCCAGCGCTGCGCGGCATCGAACGGCCATACCTGGGCGGTCGGCAAGGCGAGGAAGTCGAAACGCGCGAGCAGCGCGAGCATCCGCTGGTAGAACGCACTGCGCTGGCAACTCGCTGCCAGCATCTGCGCACCGGTCAGGCTAGCGGCCTGATCGTATTCCCACAGTGCCTCGGGCTTGATCAGCGCGCGATTCTCGGCGCGTGCCAGGTGGGGAGCGATGCGGCCGGCGACCAGCCAGCGCCGCCACAGCAGCAAAGCCTGCCAGACCTGGGCCGGGTCGAATTCTGGCGGGGTCGCCTCGACCGCGCAGCCGGCGTTGCGCAGGCGACCCAGGCCGCGCTCGCAGCATTCGAGAATGCCGGGTTCCATCGGCAGATAACCTTCTAGGTTGCCCAGCCAGCCGATGTGGACCGCGCGCGGATCGAATCCGTCCAGCGGCTGCGAGTAACCGGCGGTCTCGCGCGGAAGCGAAAGCGGCACGCGCGCGTCGTAGCCGGCCTGCACCTCGAGCAGCAGTGCGACATCCCGCACGCTGCGTCCCATCGGACCTTCGGTGCTGAGCTGGGTTACCCACACGTCCTGCGCCGGCCACAGCGGCACGCGACCAAGGCTCGGACGGAAGCCGAATACGTTGTTCCACGCCGCTGGGTTGCGCAGGCTGCCCATGAAATCGCTGCCGTCGGCCACAGCGAGCATGCGCGTGGCCAGCGCGACCGCCGCTCCGCCGCTGCTGCCGCCGGCCGATTTCGACGGGTCGTAAGCATTGCGCGTCACACCGAAGACCTCGTTGAAGGTATGCGAGCCGAGTCCGAATTCCGGCGTGTTGGTCTTGCCGATGACGATGCAACCAGCGGCCTTCATGCGCTGGACCATCAATCCGTCCTCGCGCGGAACGAACTCGCGCAGCAGCGGCGAGCCGAACGTGGTGCGCAAGCCGGCAGTCTGAGCCGCGTCCTTGATCGCCTGCGGGATGCCGTACAGCCAGCCGACGGGCTCCCCGGAGGCGACATGCCGGGCCAGCTGCGCATCGTGCTCGTCGGCTTCGCGCAGCAGCGCATCGCCGTCGCGCAGGCTGACGATCGCGTTGTGCACCGGGTTGAGCGCGGCGATGCGCGCGAGTGTGGCCCGCATCACCTCGCGACACGAGACTTCGCGCGCGCGGATCGCGGTGGACAGCGCGTGAGCCGGGAGATCCGTGATGTTCATGCCAGCGGGCGGTGCATGCAGCGTTCGTGTGCATGTTGGGCGCGCGCGCTCCGCGGCGCAAGCGCCGATCGCTTGACGCCGGCTGGCCTGACTGAGTCGATCCCGTTAGGCTCGCGCCTGATCGGATTCGGATGAGGATCGGATGACGACTTCTGCGCCTGACATCGTCGCCCACTACGGCCGCGGCGGCCTGCTCGCTCGGTTGAAGGCGGCTCTTGCAGCCGACGGTGCCGATCCCGACCGGCCGACGATCGACTCGCTTGCGCCTTACGATCAGTTCCATGGTCGCGGCATCGAGGCGACCCACGAGATGGTCGGACTGATGGAAGCCGGACCGACCGACCATCTGCTCGATATCGGCAGCGGAATCGGCGGACCAGCGCGCGTGATTGCCACCCACTTCGGTTGCCGGGTCACCGGCATCGACCTGACCCGCGAATTCTGCGAGGTGGCGCGCGCGCTCACAAAGTCGGTCGGCCTGCAGGAGCAGGTTACGTTCGAGGTCGGCGATGCGCTGAGCATGCCGTTTGCCGATGCGACGTTCGATGGCGCGTACTCGATGAACGTCTCGATGAACATTGCCGACAAGGAAGGCTTCTATCGCGAGATCCGTCGGGTACTGAAGCCGGGCGGCTGGCTGGTGCTGTCGGAACTGACACGCGGCGAGGGGCCAGAGCTCGACTATCCGACGCCGTGGGCCGCGAGCGCGGAATCGAGCTTCTTGGCCACGGCCGAGGCCACTCGGCTTGGCCTGCTCGAGCGCCGGCTTCGAGGTCGACCGGATGCGCAGCACGCGCGAGGAGGCGCTGGAGTTCGGTCGGCGCTCGCGTGCGATGGTCGAGCGCGGCGAGAAACCGCCGCATCGCGCCGTGATGCTGATCCATGGCGAACTCGCGACGGCGGCGATGGCGAATGTCGCTCGAGGGCTGGCGGCCGCGAGCATCGCGCCGGTCGAAGTGCTGGCACGGAAGCTGGCCTAGCCAGGTGCGCAGACCGCTTACCACGGATCACAAGAAGGAGCAGCGATGGCGGACTTCGTGCTCGTGCATGGCGCATGGCTGGGAGCGTGGTGCTGGAAGCGGGTGCTACCCGGGCTGTGGTCGGGAGGGCATCGGGCCTATCCGGTCAGCCTGACCGGCGTCGGCGAGCGCGCGCATCAGTTGTCGCCCTCGATCGGGCTGGCGACCCATATCGATGACGTCGCCGCGGTGATCGAGACCGAGGAACTCACTCGAGTGATCCTGGCCGGCCACAGCTATGCGGGACTGCTGATCACCGCTGTGGCGAACCGCATGGCCGAGCGCATTGGGCACCTGGTCTATCTCGACGCGGTCGTCGCGCGCAGCGGCGAGAGCTGGTCCAGCATCCACGACGACGCCACGCGCAAGTCGCGGCGCGACAGTATCGCTCGGACCGGCGCGATTCCGCCGCCGGATCCTGCCGCTTTCGGGCTGTCCGGCGCAGACGCGGAGTGGGTCGGTCGGCGCCAGCGTCCGCACCCGGGCGGCATGTACGAGGAGCCGCTGGAGTTCGACGAAGCGCGCGTGGCGGCGCTGCCAAGAACCTTCGTCGATTGCAACCGGCCGGCGCTGCCTTCGGTTGCCGCGTCGCGTGCGCGCGTTCGCGGCGAGCCCGGCTGGCGCGTTCTTGAAATCGCCACAGGGCACACGCCGATGGTGAGCGAGCCCGGCCGGCTGCTGGAAATCTTGCGCGAGACGGCCGCGGGCTGACACGGATATCGATAACTGGGCACGGCCGCGTGGGGCCGCTAACCTTCCGTCCTTCGCCGTGACTACAGCCTTCAATTCCTCTCAGGTGCTCGAGTTCACGCTGCACGATCAGCTGCCGGCGGATGACGCCGCAGCGGTCGATGCAGGGCTCGGGTCGTACAACGAAGCGGCCGCTCCGCTCCACGAGGTTCGACCGTTGGCCTGCTTCGCCCGCTTGCCCTCAGGTCGGCTGGTCGGCGGCGCGGTCGGGCGTACGTGGGGAGAGTGCTGTGAGCTGCAGCAGCTGTGGGTCGACGCGGATCATCGGCGGCATGGGGATCGGTGCCCGGCTGGTCCGCGAGTTCGAGCGTGGCGCGCTGCTGCGCGCATGCCGCCGCGTCTACCTCGACACCTTCAGCTTCCAGGCGCCGTCACTGTATCGATCGCTCGGCTATTCGGTCCAGCTCGAAATCGACGGTTATGCGCCGGGTATCGTCCGCTACACGATGATGCGCGAACTCGTCGATGAGTCCGACCGCTGATGCCGTCGATCCCGGAGATTTCATGCCGCACATCTGCATGACCCGCCTGTCCACCGCGCCAGTCATGGCACTGCTGGCCGCAGCCGGGGGCAGCGTGCCGGCACAGGAAGTGACCGACACGATGCAGCCGGTCGTCGTCACGGGAACGCGCACCGAGCGGCGCGCCTTCGACCTGCCGATGTCGGTCGATTCGATTTCTCGCGACGAGATCCAGCTGGCGAAGCCGCGCGTCAACATTTCCGAGGACCTGAACCGGGTGCCCGGGACCTTCGTTCAGAACCGCGAGAACTTCGCGCAGGAATTGCAGATCACGATCCGCGGCTTCGGCGCGCGCTCGCAGTTCGGCACCCGAGGCGTCAAGCTGCTGCTCGACGGACTCCCGGCCAGCACCCCCGACGGGCAGGGCAACCCGGGCATGTTCGACCTGGGCGCGGCCGAACGGATCGAGGTCTTGCGCGGTCCGTTTTCGGCGCTCTACGGCAACCACTCGGGCGGCGTTGTGCAGGTGTTCAGCGAAACCGGCGCGACTCCACCGACCATCATCCCCGACATCGAGTTCGGCAGCTACGGCTTCCAGCGCTACGGTCTGAAAGGCAGCGGCGCGACCGCTGCATTCAGCGGCTTTGCGAACCTCTCCTACTTCAGCACCGACGGGTACCGCGACCACAGCGCGGCGCGCAAGACGCAGGCGACCGTCAAGCTCGGCTATAGCCTCAACGAGAACAACCGACTGACGCTGGTCGCCACCGCGTTCAACCAGCCCGACGCGCAGGACCCGCTCGGACTGACCGAGGCGCAGGTACAGCAGAACCCGCGGCAGGCGCAGCCGGTCGCGCTCGCGTTCAACACGCAGCGCTCGCTCGACAACCTGCAGGGCGGGCTGCTGTACGACGCAACGCTGGGCGCGTACGACAGCCTGCGTGTGTTCGCGTATGCGGGCAGCCGCAGCAACGAACAATTCCTCGCCATCCCGCTGGACGCGCAACTGGCCGCGACCAGCTCGGGCGGCGTGTCGTCGCTCGATCGCCAGCTGGGTGGTGGCGGCGTGCGCTGGACGCACCGGCAGGACGTGCTCGGCGGACCGCTGACGGTGACATCCGGCGCCGAATACGAGGGCTCGACCGAGGCGCGCCAGGGTTTCATCAACGATTTCGGGGTGCAGGGCGCTCTCAAACGCGACGAGGACAACATCGTCGACAGCCTCGGCGTCTATCTGCAGGCCGACTGGCAGTTCTCGCCGCGCTGGTCCGATTTCGGCCGGCGTGCGCTACACGACGGTCGAGTTCACCTCCGAGGATCGCTACATCGCCACCGGCAATCCGGACGACAGCGGCTCGACCCGTTACAACGAATGGACGCCGACGGTCGGCGTGGTGTTCAGCGTCACGCCGCGACTGAACCTGTATGCGAGCTACGGTCATGCATTCGAGACGCCAACCACCATCGAACTGGCGTATCGGCCGGACGGGGCCAGCGGGCTCAATTTTTCGCTGCAGCCGACGATCAGCGACCAGTTCGAAATTGGCGCGAAGGCGATCGTGGGCGCGGCCACCCGCATCAACGTCGCCGTTTTCAGCATCAAGACCGAGGGCGAGATCGTGATCGCGCGCAACACCGGCGGGCGATCGTCGTTCCTGAACTCAGGCGATTCCTCGCGACTCGGTGCCGAGCTGATGCTCGAGAGCGAACTCGGCGCGGGGTTTTCCACTCACGTCGCACTGACGCTGCTCAACGCGCGCTTCGACTCGTCGTTCCGTACCTGTGCGCCGCTCGCGGCGTTCTGCAACCCGGTGACGGGCGCCAACACGGCCGTGGTGCCTGACGGCAACCGCATCCCGGGCGTGCCGAATGCGAGTCTGTTCGCCGACCTGGCCTATCAGAATTCGGCGCTCGGACTGAGCGGCGCGCTCGAGGTCGTCGCGAACGGGTCGGTGCCGGTCAACGATTTCAACTCGGCCTATGCGGCCGGCTACACGATCGTCAACCTGTGGGCAGCTCTGACGCAGCAGGTCGGCCGTTGGCGCTTCCGCGAGTTCGCGCGCGGCAACAACCTGTTCGACCGGGAATACATCGGCGCGGTAATCGTCGGCGATGCCAATGGCCGCTACTACGCTCCGGCGCCGACGCGCAACTTCCTCGTGGGTGCGAGCGCGACCTACACCTTCTAGTGGCGCTCGTAGCGCTCGCGCAGCCGGCGATGCAGGATCTTGCCGGTCGCAGTGCGCGGCATCTCGTCCTCGCGGATGAACGACACCGAGCGTGGCCGCTTGTAGCCGGCGATACGGTCGCGGCAGAAGTCGAGTACGAGATCCTCGGTCAGCACGGCGTCGGCATGCATGACGATCACCGCGTGCACGGCCTCGCCCCACTTGTCGTGCGGGATGCCGATCACCGCGACGTCCTTCACGCCCGGGCAGCGTCCGACGACCTCCTCGACTTCGGATGGATAGACGTTCTCGCCGCCGCTGATGATCATGTTGCTCTTGCGGTCGACGAGGTGGATGAAGCCGTCCGCATCGCGCTGCGCGAGGTCGCCGACACTGCAGTAGCCGTCGGGCCGCAGCGCCTCGGCGGTCTTCTCCGGATTGCGCCAGTAGCCGTCGAAGGTATACGGCGTGCGCGAATACAGTTCGCCGACGTCGCCGTCCAGTACTTCGTGGCCGTCGGCATCGAGCAGACGTATCGGGCCGGCCCCGGTCCATTCGCGTCCGACCGATCCGAGTTTCGTCAGCTGCTCCTCGGGCCGCAGCAGCGTGACCCAGCCGGCCTCGGTCGAGCCATACAGCTCGTAGAGCTGCGAGTTGCGGAAGTGATCGAGGATCGCGAGCTTGGTGTCGCGGCGCGCCGGCGCCGAGGAGATCATCAACTTGCGCATGCTCGACACGTCGTAGCGCGCCTTTACCTCCGGCGGCAGCCCCAGCATCATGATGTAGTGCGTCGGCACCAGCGACGTGAACGTGACCTGCTGCTGCGCCATCGCGCTGAGCAGCGCCTCTGGATCGAAGCTGTGCCGGTCGTCGACAACGCAGGTCGCTCCCAGGTAGGTAAAGGTGAAGCTGAAGTAGAGTGAGTTAGCGTGGCACATCGGCATCACCAGCAGTGCGGTGTCATGCCGCGAAAGCTCCATGTCGAGCGCGGTGACCAGCGAGATCAGCGCACTGCCTTGGTGGTTGCGGATCGCGCCCTTCGGTCGTCCCGTGGTTCCCGACGTGTACATCAGTGCCCAGGTGTCGCTCGGCTCGACCTCGCTGCTCCGGCGCTGCGCGCCGATCCGCGCGCAATCAGCGCTTCGTAGCCGCGCCAGCCGCGCGGCGTGCGCTCTCCGCCGAAGTGAACCCAGGCGCTCGTTGCCGATCAGCGGCAAGTTCGGCCGCGCCGGCTCGATACTCTCGAGCAGCGCGTCCTGCACGACGATCGCGCGCGCCTCGCAGTTGGCACGATGTACTCGATCTCCGGCGTCGTCAGCCGGAAATTGACCGGCACAGCGACCAAACCGGCCTTCGCCAGCGCGACATACAGTTCGAGCCACTCGATGCAGTTGTAAGCGAGCAGCGCGACGCGGTCGCCCTTGACAAGGCCGAGTCCGAGCAGCGCATTGGCGAGGCTGTTGCTGCGCTCGTTCCATTGCGCGAACGTGAGCGTGCGTTTCGAGTCGCGCGCGCCGATCTTGTCCGGCGTGAGCCGCGCGTGCGCGGCGACGATCTCGCCGACGTTGAGCACTCGGCTCATGCTGCCCCTTTTCTCTGTGGCATGGCGCTGCGCGCCATGCCCGTGCGGCGCTCATGACCGTCGCGCCCGTTCGGCGTCGTCCCACGCCGTCAGAGCATGGTGGTCGGGTACCCATCCGAGCCCCTTGCCGGCGTCTGAACTCAGCGCATCGCGCGTTACCACCACGTCGACCAGTGCCGGCGCTTTGTCGAACGCCTCTGCAAGGGCGGCCGGCAGACGGTCGGGATCGGTGACGCGCTCGCCGTGCAGGCCGAATGCGCGCGCCATCGCGGCGTAGTCGCTCCAGGCGAGCGTCGTACCGACGACACGTCCGCCATAGTTCATTTCCTGGTCGAGGCGCTCGATGTTCCACGCGGCGTTGTTGGCGACGATGAAGACGACCTTCGCGCCGTGCCGCTGCGCCGAATCGATCTCCATCGCGTTGATGCCGAACGCGCCGTCGCCGGTGATGACGACGACCTGCCGGTTCGGATGCAGCAGCGCGGCGGCGTTGCCGTAGGGAATGCCGACGCCCAGGCAGCCGAACGCGCCTGCGTCGAGGTAGGTGCGCGGCTCCAGCCCCATGCGCGCGAAACTCAGGATGTCGCCGCCGTCGGCGATCGTGATCGCGTCGGCGCGCAGCAGCTTGCGCAGCGCTGCGAAGATGCGGTTCGGATGCATGTGGCCATCTTTGCCTGCGCGGCGCGGAAGCGAGGCCTTCGGCGTACTTTGCCGCGCGCTGCAGATGCTGGCTGCGCAGGGTCTCGCACCAGGCCGCGTCGCATTCGGACTGCTGTCGAGCGCAGTGCGTGCGCGATCGCTGCCATCGCGCGTGCCGGATGCGCAAAGATCTCGACTTCTCCGCGCCGGTTCTCGCGCAGCTCTTCGGCGTTGTCACCGATGCGCAGGAAGCGCGCGTTCGGCCATACCGCGGGAGAGCCGTAACCGGTCTGGTAATCGAGCTTACGGCCGACGATGATCGCAAGGTCGGCTTCCTGCATTGCGCGTGCGCGCACCGCGCCGACCACCGAGGGGTGGTCGGCCGCGACCAGCCCCCGGCTTTCCTGCGTGTCGAGGTAAAGCGCGCCCGAAGCATCGAGCAGCGCGTTGAGCTCGACTGCCGCGCCCTGTGCGCCGCGTCCGGTCAACACCAGTGGGCGACGCGCGCGCGAGATCATTGCGGCGGCCCGCTCGACCGCATCCGGGTCAGGGGCAATGCGTGGCGCGGTGCCGGCGGCAAGGTATTCCGGCAGCGCGACCGCCGGCGGAACCGTCTGCCGCAGCACATCGGTCGGGATCTCGAGGTAAACCGGCCCCGGTGGATTGCCGTCTCCGAGCGCAGTCGAGACCGCCTTGTCGAGGTCGCGCAGCAGGCTGCCGGCCACGCGCAGCGTGCGCGCGCTGCGCGTCACCGGCCGCATGACCGCGACGTGGTCGATCCCCTGCAGCGGCCCCAGGTCGTCCTGCGGCACCGGAGCGCAACCTCCGATCAGCAGGACCGGAACACGTTCGAGCTGCGCGTTGGCCATCGCCGTCACGCAGTTGGTGACGCCAGGACCGGCGGTCACGAGGGCCACGCCGAGGCCGCCGCCGAGCACCGCATGCGCATGCGCCATGTGGACCGCCGCGCCTTCGTCGCGCACGTCGATGATGCGCACGCCCTTGCGCGCCAGGTGATCCCAAATGGGCTGAATGTGTCCGCCCTGCAGCCCAAAGACCCGATCGACGCCGCGTGCCACGAGAAAATCGGCCACCCACTCGGCAACGGTGCGGGCAACCGCGGGAGCCGTGCTCATGATCCGCCTCCAGTCTGCGCGAGCGCGGATTATCGATCCGCGCAGCGCGCAGCCGTCAAGCGTGATCGCACAATGACCGATCGCCCGATCGCGTCACCGCAGTGTTGCCAGATGCTCGATCAGATCGGCGCGGTCGCGCGCATCGTCGACGCGGTACCCCATGCGCTGGCCGGGAATCACGCCTTCGGGATCGGCGAGCCAGCGGTCGAGCGTCATCGCATCCCAGACGATCGTCGATGTCCTGAGTGCCCGCGAATAGTCGTACCCCGCCACCGCGCCGGCGCGCCGACCCAGCACACCGGCATGGCGGGGTCCCACCCGATCGGCGTCCACCGAGTGGCACGCGCCGCAGCGGGCGTCATACAGTTCGCCGCCTCGCACGGCGTCGCCGGCCGCGACAGCCGGCGACAGCAGCAGCAGCGCGGCGCCGACGAGGCAGCCGGGTGGCAGCATCAGGGTTCGCCGAGCCCCGGCACCAGAGCCGAGGCATGAGGCGCCGTCGGGATCAGGCGCCGAAGTACAACGGCGCTGCGGGCAGCGTGCGGCCGAGCGCACTCGACAGCACGGTCCAGTGCATCGTTTCGTCCGCGGCCAGGCGGCCGGCGATCTTTGCCAGTGCAGGTTCACGGAACGATGGAATGACACCGAGGTAGGCATTGGTTGCGCCCAGTTCCAGCCGCGTCGCCAGTGCGAGGACATCGGCCTGGTTCTTCAGCATCGCGGCGTTCAGCGCCTTCGCGTAGTCGTCGAGCGACTTCTCGGCGACCGGCGTGCCGCCCATCTTCTGGATCGTCGCCGCGAGTGCATCGCGATGGCCCTTGTGGTGCGACTGGAAAAGCACGGCCGTCTCGAGCACCGGCTTCTGCAGCAGCCCGCTCTGCGCGCCGAGCTGATAGGCGGCGATGGCCTCGTGCTCGAGTCCGAGTGCGACATTCAGGATCGCGGTGTCCTTGGCGGGATCGCCCTGCGCGCGTGCGAGACGCGGAACGCCGGCGAGCGCACCAACGGCAGCGGCCGACAGCGTCATCGACGCGGACTGGGACAGGAACTGGCGGCGGGCCAGTGGCACTAGGTTCGTCATCGTTTCTCTCCGTCGTGGTGCAGCCACGAACGGCTGCTACCGCCGATACGGATCACGATGCGATTTGGATTCGACCTCAGCTGATGGCACCGACCAGGATCACCGGGCCGGTGGGTGCACCGGTGGGCGATCCTCCGCGTGGCTCGACCGACACCGCGAGCTTGGCGCCAACGCGCATCAGTGAACTCAGTGCCGCGGGCACTGATAGGCGAGCGTCGAGCGCAGCCAGCACTCCGAGAGAGATCGGCGGACCGCCGTCCGCGGGCAGCAGCCACAGCTCGTAGCTCGATCCGCCGGGCGCTGCGGCCGGTCGCGCAGCGCGCAGCGCGAGGGTCCGCCGGTCCTGCGATGCCATCGCAGTGACGGTCGTCGGAGCGTCGGGGCCCGCGAGCTGCGCCAGCTCGGTCAGCGATTCTGCAGGCGGGCGCAGCACGGTGAGCGCGATGCCGAGCGCAACCACTGCGGTTGCCAGCGCGGCCCAGGCCGGCCAGCCAAGCCGAGCATGCCAGGGTTGTGAAAGTTTCAACTCGCGTCGCAGGCGCGCCCAGCCTGCGGGATTCGGCGTGACTGCTCCGCCTTCGCCCGGCAGCGGCGCATAGGTGCGCTCCAGGCGAGCAAGCCGTTGCGCAACCAGCGGCTCGTCGCGCAAGGCGCGCTCGAAGCGCCTGCGCGCGGAGCCGCGCAGCGTCCCCAACAGGTATTCGCCGCACAGCGCGTCGAGAGCGCGATGGCGCGCCAGCTTCATCGCGGTGCCTCCAGGCAGGATTCGACGCAGCGCCTGAGGTTATCCATGCCGCGGCGTATCCAGCTCTTCACGGTACCGAGAGGTTTTCCTAAGTGCGCGGCCAGGTCGCCGTGGCTCAGGCCCTGGTCGTACGCGAGTACCAGGGCCTGCCGCTCGGGGGCCGCTAGTTCTCCGAGACAGCGGCGCAGGAAGGCGCGCACGCGCTGCGCGTCGAGGCGCTCGTCTTCGCCGACATCGCCACCCCAGTCGTACAGGCGATCGAGTGCGCCCTCCGGGTCCTCATCGACCTTCTCGTGATACGAATCGACACGCGCCACGTCATGGCTCTCCATCACATCGAGTGCGCGATGGCGCACGATGGCCGTCATCCAGCCGACCGGTGCGCCGCCGACCGGATCGAAAGTTCCCGCGGAATTCCAGATCCGCGTAAAGGCGTCGTGCAGCACTTCCTCGGCGACTTCGCGCCGGCGCACGATGCGAAGCGCAACACCCAGCAGCAACGGGGCCGTGAGCCGATACAGGCGCTCGAACGCCTTAGCGCTCGCTCGTCCGCGCGCGGCGGACTCGAGCAGCAGACGCTTAACTTCGGCTTCGTCCAGCATTCTTGGATAGTTCTACCAAAGTTACGGCTGACGGACAGCTTCGGATGCCGGATCGAGCGCCGCGCCGCAGTTCTGGCAATAGTGTGCTCGATCCGTGTGGTTGGGGCTGCCGCACGACCGGCAGCGCCGCATTCGGTCGGTGTCGCGCAGGCGTTGGCTCGTCATCTCGGCCGTGACGATGCCGGTCGGAACGGCCAGGATGCCCCAGCCCAGCAGCATGCTGAAGCTGGCAATCGTGCGTCCGAGGTCGGTTTGTGGCGTGATGTCGCCGAACCCGACGGTCGTCACCGTCATGATCGCCCAGTAAACGGCCATCGGAATGCTGGTGAATCCGTTGGCCGGCCCCTCGACCAGATACATCACGGTGCCGATCAGCACCACCGCCATGAAAACGGTGCCGATGAAGACAAAGATCCTGCGCCGGCTGGCGTGGAGCGCTGTGCCGAGCTTGCGGTACTCCTGTATGTATTCGGTGAGCTTGAGGATCCTGAAGACCCGCAGCAACCGCAGCAGCCGGATGTCGATCAGCGAATGCAGGCCGGGGAAGAACAGTGCTAGGTAAGCCGGCAGTACCGACAGCAGATCGACGATGCCGAAGAAGCTGCGAGCGTAGCGGTCGGGGCGCCTGACGCACGACAGCCGCCCAACGTACTCGACGGTGAACAGCAGTGTGAAACCCCATTCAAGGGCATAGAACAGGGTTCCGAAGCGCGCCGAAATGCTGGCGACGCTGTCCAGCATGACGACGATCACGCTGGCCACGATCGTCCACATCAGCACAATGTCGAAGAGCTTTCCTGCCCGCGTGTCGGATTCGAAAATCACGACGAAGAGCCGGCGGCGCCAGCCGCTGGCAGGGATACCGAACCGGCGCGCTTCGGATGACTCGCCCTCGCGCTCGGCGGGAACCTGGGTGCTGGGGACGGAAGAGGGATTCATGCGCGCACCTGCAGGAATGCGATACGGCAGGATAAACGCTAGGCTTGCCGCACGACCATGACTCCCTCGCGCGTCATCGCCCATCTCGACATGGATGCGTTCTACGCGTCGGTCGAACTGCTGCGTTATCCCGACCTGCGCGGCCGACCGGTGGTGATCGGCGGCGGCCGCAGCCACCAGCCGGTGTGGGAAACGGATCCGGTCAGCGGCGAGCGGCGACGACGCTATTCGACCCTTCGCGGCTATGCCGGTCGCGGTGTGGTGACTACGGCCACCTATGAAGCGCGGGCGCTCGGCGTCAATTCGGCGATGGGCATGATGAAGGCGGCCGCGAAGGCGCCGGACGCCGTATTGCTGCCGGTGGATTTCGACGAGTACCGCAAGTACTCGCGGTTGTTCAAGGCTGCGGTACGGGCTCTCGCCCCGCAGGTCGAGGATCGCGGCATCGACGAGATCTACGTCGATCTGACCGATGTCGTTGCGGCGCGCCTTCCGGATGACGGCGAACCGGTCGACCCCGATGATGCCGCGCAGAACGTCTGGTGGTGCGCGCGCGAGTTCGGTGCGGAACTCAAGCAGGCGGTACGGGATGCGACGGGGCTCAGCTGTTCGATCGGACTGGCGCCGAACAAGCTCGTCGCGAAAATTGCGTCCGAGCTCGATAAGCCCGATGGCCTGACGGTCGTGACCGACAAGGATGTCGCGCCGCGGCTGTGGCCGCTGTCGGTGCGCCGCCTGAATGGCGTCGGCCCGAAGTCGGCGGCGAAGCTGGCGCGACTCGGTATTGCGACGATCGGCGAACTGGCGCAGGCGGAGCGTGGCTGGCTGGCGCAGCACTTCGGCGCGAGTTACGCGTCATGGCTGGCCGACGCCGCGCTTGGACGCGACGACCGTCCGATCGTCACGGCCAGCGAGCCGAAGTCGATCAGCCGGGAGACCACGTTCGATCACGACCTGCACGCGGTGCGTGATCGCGCGCAGCTGTCGCGCATCTTCACCGATCTCGTCGAACACGTCGCAGGCGACCTGCGCCGCAAGCGCTATGCCGGACGCACGATCGGCATCAAGCTGCGTTTCGACGACTTCAGCACGGTTACTCGCGACCAGACGTTGCCGGTATCGACCTGTGACGCGCGGGAGATCCGCCGCGCGGCCGGCGAATGCCTGAAGCGTGTCGATCTGTCGCATCGGATCCGGCTGCTCGGCGTGCGCGTCGGGTCCCTCGAGCCGGTGGCGAGCGCAGCCGCGCCGGAGCGTGCGGCCTGAAGCCACGCCGGACCGACGCCGTGGCCGTCGTCTTCGATCCTGTTTTAATAACTGCCTTCAAAAATTCGCGACCTTCTTGCTGATCGCAAGGATATCTCCGCAGAACAGGTTAAGTGGCCAAATGCGATCTATCACGGGCTCAAACTGGGAAAGCCGCCGCGTGATGGACTGGAGGGCATTGGTCGGAAAAAACCGATAGCGACGAACCTTCACTGGATTGAATCCGGCGTGTTTGAGCATCGAGGAAATGCTCGATGGACTATAGAGTCGCAGATGAAAGTCTCGCTTGCGAATCTCCCGGGCCACAAATTCGGTGTAAGACAACGCATTCGGAAGATAAGTGAGTATCAGAGTTCCATCCGGCTTCAAGACTCGGTAGAGCTCCTTCAAAGACTCATAGTCCATCGCTGTGTGCTCAAAGACTCCCCCGCCGATAATGCAGTCAAAGTTGTCAGCAGCAAATGGTAAAGCTACAGGTTCAGAAAGTTGAAAATACTGTATTTCAGAGTAATCCCAGAACACGCCGTAGGGATGCGTGTTAAGAACGAAGTCGCACCCGACCAGGGAGATACCCTTCCCTAACGTCGCTCTCACCATGCAGGCATCTGGAGCATAGTGGCATCCCCAATCGAGAATGCGCCCTGACTCAGGAAGAAAATCCTTGTAGGCAAGGAAGCTTTCCACTCTCGACGCGATTGCTTGTCTGGAAGAGTGGTACCTAAGGTATTCGTCTGGTGCAACTACCAGTTGCTGATCAAAAAGTCTTGTAAGCACCGCCCTTAGATGTGCTGGTAACTGAGCGTTAGAAGGCTTCTCCACGTCGATGCTCGATTAGCTGCAATTCGTCCGCTTTGAAGCGGATTCTCATCCGCTTCTGGCCCATCTCGGTCCAAAGGGCTAGGCGCGTTATTGCGCCCAGCCCTGCCTGACGTCGCTTCCCGGCTGGTCGCCAAATTTGTGACCGTTGACAAGAGTCGCATCGAGTTTGGCAACCTACATCAGTATCCCCCCTTCGAGCGGGCCGCGTGGAATTCGTCGGCGCGGAACACGAAGTCGGCGCCGGCAAGTGGAGCATGGCAGCTCCGGCAGCCGTTCAGGTTGTCGGCGGTCTTCGCACCCTTGGCGTCGTACGAGGCGTACACCCAGTCGCCGTTCTTCAGTTCCGGCGGCACGTTGGCGCCGTAACCCGGGCCCTTGGCCATGACGAACACGCGCAAGAGGTCACCTTTGACGAGCTTGCCGTCGGCGCTGGCGCGCGGGGCGCCGGTCGCGTCGACCTGCGCGGCGAAGTTTTCCATCACGAACACCGTGCCCTGCGCGAACGGCTGGCCCGATCGGTTCTTGGTGCCGGCCTGGTTGACATAAATGTCGCGCACCTGCTTGGCGTCAGGGCGCTGGACCGAAGTCAGGAACTTCGGCCAGGACTTGTAATCGACCGGCAGCGGAACCTCACCGTCGTTCAGGGCGACAGGCTTGGGAGTCGGGGCGGCGCAAGCGAGCAGCAGGGCGCTGGACGCCGCACAGACGAGGGCGGAAATGGGCAGAAGTCGCATCGTCGGGTCCTTTCAGGAAAGCGCGGCCGCGATCGTGCGGGCCGCCAGGAACCGATACGGATGAGCGTGCTGGTTGGATGCCGCGGTGCGGGATCTCGATGTCCGATCGCGCAGCGCATCAGCGAGGCAATCGGAGTTCGAGGCGACGTTCTAGTCTGGTTGCACGTCCAGCCGCTGCGCAACGTCGATGGCGTGATAGTTTGAATGCCGGTTTCACTGCCCGGTGTCTGCTCATGTCTGCTGCGGCGTCTCCCTGGATGTCTCCCGAACTCGAGGTCTATCGCGACACCTTGCGCCGTTTTGTCGAAACCGAGATCGTTCCGCACCAGGAGCGCTTCGCCAAGCAGCAGCACGTCGACCGCGCGCTGTGGACGAAAGCCGGCGAGCTCGGGGTGTTGTGCGCGGACATCCCCGAGGAATACGGCGGCGCGGGTGGCAGCTTCGCGCACATGGCGGCACTGTTCGAGGAACTCGGCGCCGCCGGCGACACGTCGTTCGGCGTGCACGTTCACATCATCGTCGCGCATTACCTGCTGAATCACGGCACCGAGGAGCAGAAGCGCAAGTACCTGCCACAACTGGCGAACGGCGCGATGATCGGTGCGATCGCGATGTCCGAGCCCGCTGCGGGTTCGGACCTGCAGGGCGTGCGCACGCGCGCCGTGCGCGACGGTGACGGCTATCGGATCGACGGCTCGAAGACTTTCATCTCGAACGGGTACCTGGCAGACCTGATCGTGGTCGTCGCGAAGACGGATCCGGCCGCGGGTTCGCGCGGGCTGTCGCTGATGCTGGTCGAGACGCGCAAGGTGCAGGGATTCCGGGTCGGACGCATCCTCGACAAGATCGGCCAGAAGGGCCAGGACACCTGTGAGCTCTTCTTCGACAACGTGCGTGTCCCGGCCGACGCGCTGCTCGGCGGCATCGAGGGCAAGGGTTTCGCGCAGCTGATGGGCGAGCTGCCCTATGAGCGCACGCTGGTGGGCATCGGTGCCGTCGCGGCGATCGAGCGGGCGGTGCGGCTGACGACCGATTACGCGCGCGAGCGCTCGGCTTTTGGCCAGAAGCTGATCGAGATGCAGAACATCCGCTTCAAGCTGGCGGAGGTGAAGACACTGGCGGTGGTCGCTCGCACCTTCATCGATCGCTGCATCCAGCAGGTGATCGACGGCACGCTCGATACCGCGACCGCGTCGATGGCCAAGTGGTACCTGACCGACCTGCAGTGCAAGGTCGTCGACGAATGCGTTCAGATCTTCGGCGGCTACGGCTATATGCTCGAATATCCGATCGCGCGCATGTACGTCGATGCGCGGGTGCAGCCGATCTACGGCGGCACCAACGAGATCATGAAAGAGATCATCGCTCGCTCACTGTAGCGACCGGAGGCGGCAATGGTTGGGAAAGTGGTGGTGGCAGGCGTCGGAATGATCCCGTTTCGCAAGCCGGGCGATCACCCGCCGTATTACGAGATGGGTGCGGAAGCGACCCGGCTCGCGCTGGCCGATGCGGGTGTCGGCTACGAGCGGGTGCAGCAGGCGTACGTCGGCTATGTCTACGGCGATTCGACCTGCGGACAGCGCGCGCTGTATGAGGTCGGGCTGACCGGCGTGCCGATCGTCAACGTCAACAACAACTGTTCGACCGGTTCGACGGCGCTTTTCCTCGCCCGCCAGGCGATCGACGCCGGCGCCGACTGCGTGCTGGCGCTCGGTTTCGAGCAGATGAAGCCCGGCGCCCTCGGCGCAGTCTTCACCGATCGGCCGACACCGTTCGACCGCTTCGACGCTGTCACCGAGCAAATGGTCGGCGAGTCGCAGATCCCGCTGGCACTGCGTTACTTCGGCGGCGCCGGTCGCGAGCACATGCAGCGCTACGGCACGCCGCTGGAAACGTTCGCGCACATTCGGGCGAAGGCGAGCCGCCACGCGGAGAAGAATCCGTTCGCACTGTTCCGCAAGGTGGTGACCGCCGAGCAGGTGCTGGCCGACGTGCAGGTTTGGCCGGGCGTGATGACGCGACTGATGGCGTGCCCGCCGACCTGCGGCGCGGCGGCCGCGCTGCTGGTGTCGGAAGACTACGCGCGCCGCAACGGCCTCGACACGGCGGTGCGCATCTTCGCGCAGTCGATGACGACCGATACCGCGAGCAGCTTCGACGGGCGCTCGATGATGAGCCTGGTCGGCGCCGACATGGCGAAAGCGGCCGCCGACGCGGTCTACGAACAGGCCGGCATCGGACCCGACGACATCGACGTTTGCGAACTGCACGACTGCTTCGCGCAGAACGAGCTGATCAGCTACGAGGCTCTCGGCTTTTGCGCACCGGGCGAGGCGGCGAAGTTCGTCGCCGATGGTGGCAACACCTACGGCGGCGCAGTCGTCACCAATCCGTCCGGCGGCCTGCTGTCGAAAGGACACCCGTTGGGCGCCACCGGGCTCGCGCAGTGTTACGAGCTGACACAGCAGCTGCGCGGCCGCAGCGAGGCGCGGCAAGTCGAGGGCGCGCGCCTCGGCCTGCAGCACAACCTCGGCCTCGGCGGCGCCTGCGTGGTGACGCTGTACGGCCGAGGTTGAATCCGCCGCACTCAGCAACCGGCCAGCGGCAGATCCAGTGCCTGCAGTACGCGTCCGCCCGTCGTCCATTCCTGCACGAAGGCGACAATCGATAAGCGGGTAAGGTCCGCCGCGGCTGGCAGTGGCCACTGAACCGGTGCGGCCGTCAAGCCGAGCGGCCCGCTCCAGGCGCGTACGACACGGTGGTTGATCAGCGTTTCGCCGCGATTCTCGCCGGCATTCACGGCCGTCTTCAGTCCGCTTTCGACCAGCGCGAGCACCAGTTTCGGGTCACGCGTGCTGCGGAATGCGACGGCCGTCGATTCGACCGTCACTGCTGAGTTCGAGACACGTGCTGCGACGGTTAAACGCGCTTCGGCGGGTGCTTCGACGATGGCGCGGATGCGGGCGTCAAAGTGCCCCGCGGTTGACCAGCCGGGCATCTCGCGCGCCTGCACGAAGACTCCGGGGGTGTAGACCGTGCGGCTGCCGCCCGCCTGCGCCAGTTCGCGCTGACGTGCAGTGAACTCGGCGCGTGCGTACGGATCTTTCCAGCCGATGTAATCCCAGTAGCTGACATGCAGCGACAGCGGAACGACCTGGCTTCTGGGATAGCGAGATTCGAGTTGGCCTAGCCAGCGGTCGGCGGGCGGGCAGCTCGAGCAGCCTTGCGAGGTGTAGAGCTCGACCAGCGCGGTCTGGTGTGGCGCGCTGACAGCGCTGCACGAGCCGGGAGCAGCGGCGCTAGCCACCGTGGCCGTCGCAAGCATCAATGCGCCGAGCATCAGGAGCCTCCTTCGGTGAAAAATTGCCACGTGGGCATCCGCGGTATGCGATCGGCCGGCATTCCCGAACGTGGCAGCTGACCGCAGCCACGCCCGGAAATGACCGACCGATCGCGCCTGAGCGAGTTACGCGCCCGAATGAATGTCGTTGATCAGCGACTTGAAGCCGTCCTTGGTCATCGCATCGCCTTTCATCATCTTGTCGGCGTCCTTCGCACTCTTCATTTTGGCCATCTTCATGTCGTAGGCCTTGCCCATGGCGTCCAAGAACTCCTGCTTGGTGATCATGCTGTTCTTGTCCTTGTCGGCCATCTCCCAAGATCATGTTGAACGTGACGTCGCCCATGTCGGCGCGGGCCGGGAGACTGGCGGTGGCCGCCATCAGGCCCAGCGCAAGGACGGAAACTGCCATTCGTCGCATCATTTCGTGCTCCTTCAAGTAAGTTCATTTCCCTGACCGGGCGAGTCCCGGCGGGGCTTCGGCCGATGCATGCAGTGCATCGACACGTGGCCTTATTCGCGCGAGCTGGCCGGCGTGTTACACGCGTAGCACAACAACATTTTTTCAGCGCGTGTAACCGCGCGGCAGTCCAACGCGAAGCGGCGTATCGAAGGCGTCTCGCTTGGCTGCGTTCATTCGAGGTCGTGCTCGAGGAAGAGAACTCGGCACCGATCAACTGAGCCCGAGCCGCGCATCGAGCGACCAGCGTCCTGCCCCGCGCCCGACGAGATACAGCAGCGCAGTCGCCCATACGAGGTGCGTCGGCCACGCAGCCGGATAGACGAATATCTGGATGACTGCAGTCATCCCCAGCAAGCGCGAGCGCCGAGGCGCGCGTGGCGAGTCCCAGCACCAGCAGGATCGGGAACAGGTGCTCGGAATACGCCGCCAGGTGCGCAGCGATTCCCGGCGGCAACAGCGGTACCTTGTATTCATCGACGAACAGCGCCACGGCGTTGTCGCTGACGGTGAGCCAGCCCTCGACCTTGGTGCGACCCGACAGCCAGAACACGCCAGCGATGCCGAAGCGCGCGGCAAGCGCCAGCAGGTCATGGCCGATCCAGCCCGCGAGACGTGTGGCGACGCGGTTGTACAGCGCACGCGGTCCGGTCGTCGCGACCGCCGCAGTGGGCGTGGAGTGCATCATCGTCAGGCATCCTCGAAGTCTGTGGCCTGCACGGCGGCGAACGCGCCGGCCTGCAGGAACTGATTGATCAGTGCCGCCAGATCTGACGCCGGCCGCGCTTCGAGCGCGGCGGCCGCAGCACCTTCGATGCTCAGGCCATCGGCGCAGGCCGAAAGAAACGCAGCACCTTCGCGTGACAGGGTCTGATCGTTCACTGCGCCGTGCGGGCGTGTCAGCAGGACACCTTCGCCGCGCCAGTCGATCTCCGCGCCGGAATCTGAGTTGCAGTCTCGATTGCGGCGCCACAGTGTGTAGATGGGGTACTCGTCGCACCAGACCCAGCGCGCGGCCGCATGGGGTCGCAGCGTGAGCCGGCTCATGTCCGCGGGCGCAAGTCGTGCGAGATGCGCCGGTTCGATCGCAACGTCATCGGCGGCGACATGGGCCTCGCTCCAGAGTCGATCGACGCGGGCAACGTCGGCGAGGTAGGGCAGCTCGCCCGCGGGCTCGAACGCGGCAAGAAACTCCGGGAACGTCTGGCCGTAAGTCAGCAGCGTCGGCGCGGTCGGCAGTTCGCGGCGCGCATAGACCGCGGCAGCGGCGCGGAACCACTCCTCGCCGACCAGACGGGTGACAGCCGGAAAGTTCGCCTGCAACGCATCGATGCAACCCTTGAGCACCGTGTTGCGATAGATCGCGAAGCCAGGTTGCGTCACGAGGTACGCGAGCGCGGGTTCTGCGGAACGCGGATCGTCGACGAGCAGCGCCTGCGCGAAGGCGTCCTGATAGTCGGCGAGCCGCATCACGCCGCCTCGGCGAGGGTGTCTGCCATCAATGCGTGCGCGTGGTCGCGCTCGGCCAGCAGTTCCGCGAAAGCCGGCACGTGCTCGTCGCGCTCGATCAAAGTCGGTCGCGGGCCGATGCGACGGATCAACCGCGCGTAGAGCGACCACACCTCCGGGGCGATCGGCGCGTCGTGGCTGTCGATCAGCAGCTGGGGGCCTAACGACGGATCGGCGCTGTGCCCAGCCAGGTGCACTTCGGTGATCAGGTCGGCCGGTACCGCATCGATCACGGTCTCGGCCCGATAGCCGAGGTTGTTGGCGCTGACGTGGACGTTGTTGACGTCGAGCAGCAGCGTGCAGCCGCTGCGGCGCGTAATTTCAATCAGGAAATCGAGTTCGTCGAACTCGTGCTCGTCGAACGCGAGGTAATGTGACGGGTTCTCCAGCGCGATCGGCCGGCGCAAGCGGTCCTGGACGATCGCAATGTTGCCGACGACGCGATGCAGTGCCTCCATCGTGCGCGGCACCGGCAGCAGGTCAGGTCGGTAGACGCCGCCCCACGTGCTCCATGCCAGATGCTCGGACACCCGCACCGGCTCGAATCGATCGACCAATGCCGCCAGTCGTTCGAGTTGCGCAGCATCGGGTGCGCCATCGGCAGCCAGCGACATTGCGACGCCGTGCAGCGAGAGCGGGTGCCGTTCGCGAATAGCGTCGAGCCATGCCAGCCGCGGCCCGCCCGCAACCATGTAGTTTTCCGGGTGGACTTCGAACCACAATCCGTCGGCGCAACAGGCGAGCGCGTCGTCGAAGTGCTGCGGCTTCAGTCCGATCCCGGCGGTGAGGAAAGTCATTTCGGTCCGGTCAGGGCTGCCGCGACCCGGTGCACAGTTCTGCACCCGTTCCAGGAATCGCGTGACCCGTTTGCCGGGTCGCGGCAGACGGTTCAGCTCTTGACTTCAGTCAGCGAGCCCTTGCCCTTCGGCGTCGTCATCGTCGTGCAGGTCCCTTTCGCGACGTACTTCCACGCGTTGCCCTGGTAATCGACCTTTGAGGTGCCGGCGCAGGTCGTGCCTGGTCCGGCGGCGCAGTCGTTCTGGCCGGCCTTGGCGATGCCGTAACACCTTTCCTTCTCGCCCTTGATCGAGGCGCCCTTGTCCTGGGCCAGGGCAGCGCCGGAAGTGATCGCAGCGAAGGCCAGCAGCGGTGATGGCAAGAGTCTGTTTCATGCGGGGATCTCCTGAATGTGGGATGGGCCGAGCGATCGTCGCGACGGCCTGACAAGGTATTCGTATGAGATCCCCGGCGCGTTACAGTGCGCGACGGAAAATTTCCTGCGCCGGCCTGTAACCGCGTCAGGGTATTTGCCGAACTAATGAACGGGACCCGGCCATCTGATCCGGCGCATCTGGCGCGCGCGGACCGCGAGAAGCGCCTGCACGGCCTGATCGTGGCGGCACAGCGCGGCGACGAATCGGCGTACGCCGGATTCCTGCGTGAGACAGCGGCGTTGCTGCGTCCATTTTTCCGCCGGCGTCTCGCGCAACTTCCGGACGACATCGAGGATCTGGTGCAGGAAACGTTGCTCGCCGTGCACAACAAGCGCCATACCTACGATCCGTCCCAGCCAGTGACGACCTGGATGGTTGCGATCGCCCGCTACAAGCTGGTCGATTTGCTGCGCGCCCGCGCGGGGCGTGAAGCGCTGCACGATCCGCTCGAAGACGACCTCGACGAACTCGCTTCCGCGGCGGAGCCGGCCGCGTGTGAAGCGAGGCGCGATCTGCGCGTGCTGCTGGCGCGGCTGCCGGACAAGCAGCGGCTGCCGATTGAGTGCGTGAAAATCGAGGGACTGTCGGTCGAGGAAACCGCACGACGCACCGGATTGTCGGAATCAGCCGTCAAGGTCGGCGTGCATCGCGGACTTAAAGTTCTCGCGGCCCGCGTGCGTGAGCAGCGATGAAGACCGACGAGCTGATCACGGCGCTCGCATCGCAGGCGGAAGCGGTCGATCCGCGTGCTCCGAGCCGATGGCTGGCAGCGGCGTCGATCATCGGTGTCTGTGTCGCGGTGCCAATCGCCGCTTGGCGATTCGGCATCAATCCGGAGCTGGCGTCCAATGCCCGCCTGCCGATGTTCTGGTGGCGGGCGGCTTTCGCGGCGCTGCTCGCAATCGGCGCAGCACTGCTGGTCGATCGCCTGGCGCGGCCCGGGGCGGAACTTCGTCACGTATGGCGCGTGGCCGTGCTTCCGCTGCTGGGTATCTGGATCGTTGGCGCGTGGGTGCTGGCCGGCGCGCCACCGGCCGATCGGGCTGCGCTCGTGCTGGGGTCGACCTGGCGGCAGTGTCCGTGGAATATCGCACTGCTCTCGCTACCCGCGTTCGTGCTGCTGCTGGCGCTGCTGCGCTCGCTCGCTCCGACCCGGCTGCGATCCGCTGGCGCAGCGGCAGGAACGCTCGCCGGTGCGCTCGGCATGCTTGCTTATGGCATTCACTGCCCCGAACTGGCGGCGCCCTTCATTGCGATCTGGTATGTGCTGGGCGTTGCGATCCCTGCCGCAATCGGCTTCGCGATCGGTCCGCTCGTGTTGCGCTGGTAAGGCGAGGCTCGCCGGCTACGGTTTCGCAAGCAGCAGGCTGTCGGGTATCGCGGTCCAGCTCGAATCCGGATCGAAGCGCGTCATCGCGCGCGCGGCGGCATCGGTGTCCGGGCCGAGGTTCTTCTGGTAGACATTGCCATCGTGGTTGACGATGAAGGTCATCACGCCGCTGTCGTTCCACTTCGCCGGCCATGCCACCGCGGCAAAGCCCTGCGTCATGCGACCCTTGACGACGTAGTCGCGGGCGCCGCCGCGAGCGGCCGGACCCTGCGCCTTCAGGATGCGGAAGCGATAGCCGTGGTAGACGCCATCCTTTGTCTCGTTGCCGTACAGCGGGCCGAGTGGGCTCGCCGGATCGTTCGGCCAAATACAGACCGTCACGCTTGCCCGGCGTGCTGGCGAAACGCTGTGCGTACTCGACCACACCATCGCCGTTGCGATCCACGGTCGCGTAATCCTTCTGCGCATCGTAGTAGGCGAGCAGTGCCTGCATTGCTGCAAGTTCGTCGCGGCCAATGCGCCGAATGCGCATTTCCTCGGCGCCTGCCTTAGCGTCGAAATGCCAGCCGGCTGCTGACTTCACTAGCGGAACCGGCAGCGTCCAGGCGTCGGCTCCGACCGCCAGATGTGCGCGGTCCGGGCCGTCGGTCACGATTTTGCGGCCCTTGGATGAGGCGTAGAGGAACGCGGTCCGGGTTGCGTCGTCGACGCGTTCTGGGATGAAGCGCCGGAAGTCCGCACCGAGCAGTTCTTTGAGCGCGGCATCGTCGTTGATGGCAACCGCTTCAATGAATGCGTTGCCGGCGGCCTCGGGTGTCGCGAAGGCCTTCTGTGCCCAGGCCATCGAGGGCAGAAGCAGAAAGGTCGCGAGCGCTGCGATCGCAACAGCGGATCTGAATTTCATCGGCAGCCCCATGCGGGTGGTGGTCGGGCTCGGGAAGGAAGAACGAGTGGATTTCGGCATGGCTGCTTCCTAGCGCCGCCCACCGCCGCGCCCACCGCCGCCACCGCCACCGCGCCCGCCACCACCACCACCGCGCGACGCTCCGCCGCCGCCCGACGGGCGTGAGGCCGTGCTGGACGCCGTCCGGCGGACGAACCACCGCCAAAGCTTGAGCCCGCGCTCGAGTGGCCGCGATCCGCCGACTGCCTTGACTGCGCTGCATTGCCGGCACCCGAAAACGCGCTGTCGCGATTGCCGCGCAGCGGTGAGGAGCGATCAAAACCGCCGCCCCCACCACGATCCATGTCACGCGTGCTGGCGCTCGGGCCGCCTCCGCCGCCGCGGTCGAAGCCACCTTGCCCGCCGCTCGGCAGCAGCGCCGCGATCGCCCCCGCGCGCCTCGATCACCCGCCCGGTCACCGGCGCGGTCGCCGGCGCGATCACCGGTTCGATCACCCGCCCGATCGCCGGTGCGGTCGCCGGCGCGATCACCGGCGCGGTCACGTGAAGCAGCGCCCGTGTCAACGCCGCGGTCGCGCATCGCCTGATCCGCGCGCGCACGGTCGGCGTCACGTCCATCGGTCTTTCCGCGGAAGTCCTGGCGGCCATCTGCACCGGCCTTGCGGTTGTCGAACTTCTCGCGGCTCGCCTGGTCGCGGTACGGCGCGCCCTCCCGGTTGTTGGCGTTGTGCTGCCAGTTGGAGCGGTCGCCGCTGACGTTGCTGATCTGGTTGTTCCGGTTGATGTTGTTGTACTTATTGACGTTGACGTTGACGTCACCGCCGCCCCAGTTGCAGCCGCCCCAAAGGGCGTTGCCGACGCCGATCGCGACACCCCAGGCGATTCCGGTGGCGAGCACTGCGCCGCCGTAATACCCGTAGGGAGGCGGCCAGTAGTACGGCGGATAGCTCGGATACATCCACGGTCCGTAGACGACAGCGGGGTTGTACGTCGGCACATAGACCTGCTGCGGCTGCGCCGGCTCGATGATGATCTTCTGCTGCTCGACGACGACCTTCTGCTGTTCGTTCGTCTTCAGGTTGCCGGCCTTCTGCGCCGCGGCGCGCAGCCGCTGCACGGCATCCATCACATCGCTCGGTTGCGCGAGGAACGCATCGCCGATCTTCTGCGTGTCGTCCGGATGCTCGGCCATCTGCTGGATCAGCGACGGAAACGCCACCAGCGACGTCACGGCAGGGTCCCAGCCCTCTTTTTCGGCGGCGGTGACAGCAGCGTCACCTTGCTGCTTCGGATTGGCTTTCGACCACGCGGCGGCGGACTTCACCTGGGTCGGGTAGGTCGACGCCATCAGCACCTGCGCTAGCAGCGAATCCGGATACAGCGCGATCGGCGCCAGCATCTGGTCCAGTTGCTCGTTGCTGAAGACCTTGGACGGCGCGGTTTGCGTGGACTGCGCCAAGCTGGCTGCGGCCACCATCAGCGCGAGCAGGCAGATCCCGATCTGTTGCAGCACTTTCATCGTGCGCTCTCCAATTTCCGGTTCAGTCCGCCGGGAACGCGAAAATACCCGAAGCCGGCGCCGCGCGCCCGGTTCGGGCCTGGATTCACTAACGCGCAGGTGCGGGGCTCGGCTGACACTCGACGACGGCGCCTACTTCCTGCCTTTTCCGGCGGGCGAGGCGCAGTGTATCCATGCGCAGTCAATGTGCTCGACTTGCGCCAACGGGCTCCGGCCCGGGCAACGAAGCCGCGCTCCGATCGCGCAGTGCTGCGTCAGCGCAATTGCTGGGCCAGCGCGGCGATTTCGGGATCGTCCGGATACGCCTCGGCGAGTCTGCGTGCCGTACGCCGCGCGGCGTCGGGCTGCCCCGCATCGCGCTGCATGGTTGCGAGTGCGATCAGCAGATCGCGATTCGTCGGCCAGCGTGCGGTGGCGCGCTCAAGCATACGCAGGGCGTCGCCGTGGCGCCCGGTCGAGTTCAGCGCCACCGCGTACACGTAGGCATAGCGCGGATTGTCAGGCGCCAGCTGCGTTGCGCGTTCAAGCTCGCGCACCGCCTCCTTGGTCTGCCGCTGCCGCACCAGCGTCAGGCCGAGAGCGTGATGGAGCGCGGCGTTGCGCGGCGCGCGCGCGATTCCTTCTTGCAGCATTCGCAGCGCGTCAGCGTCGCGGCCCTGCAGGCGCAGCGCATCGGCGCCGTTCAGATAGGCCGGCACGAAATCGGGGTCGAGCGCCAGCGCGCTGGCGAACGCCGCCTGTGCCTCGTCGTACCGACCGATGCGAGCGTAAAAGGTGCCGAGCGCCATGCGCGCTTCCGGCCGGTCGGCGGTGTAGCGCAGCGTTGCGACGTACTCGTCGGCGGATTTCTGCCACGCAGCGCGATCGGTCGCGCTCAACGAGTCCTGCTGGCCGGCTGCTGCGCGCGCGGCCTCGATGCGGACCGCGCGCAGCGGATCGGACAGCAACGGCGTCAGCATCGCGAGCTGCTGTCCGGCCGGCAACGATTCAGTCAGACGGACCGCCGCCAGCCGCACCAGCGGATCGGCGTCGCGTGCCGCTCGCTGCGCCGTCGACACGTCGCCGCTCCCGAGCGACGCCATGCGCTCGATCGCCGAGGCCCGCACGATCGGCGCGTTCGCGACATCGTTCGCGATCGCCGCCAGCGAGGCCACGGCGGCGGGCGCGCCGGCCTCCGCCGCGTGGAAGGTCGGCGCGAATGTCTGGAAGCCGCGTGCGTCGCGGCCGAGCCAGCCGCGCACGGCAGCGGCAGCCCAGCGCGCATCGCGGTCCGCATGGCAGCGATTGCATGCGTTCGGCACGCCGAGCGAGACCGACTCGTCCGGCCGCGGCACCCGCATGCTGTGATCGCGGCGGCCGTCGACGACCATGTAGAGCGACTTCGGCATGTGACAGTCGGCACACTGCGCGCCGGCCGAACCCGAGGCGTGGTGATGATGGGACGGTGCGTCGTATTTGCCCGGCGCGTGGCACGACCCGCACAGCGCGTTGCCCTCGGCGCGCAGCTTCTGCGTGTGCGGATCGTGGCAGTCGCTGCAGGTCACGCCGCGGCGATGCATCCGGCTCTGCAGCCACGAACCCCAGATGAACACCTCGTCGCGCTGCTGGCCATCGGCGTGATACAGGCTCGGGGCGATCAGCGACGGCAGATAGTGGTCGAGAAAGCGGTGACCGGCGCGATAGTCCTCGGCGATCTGTGCGCGCCGCGCATGGCACTGCGCACAGACTTCGATCTCGCGTTCGCTCGTCCGCTCGCGGCTGCGACGTGCGTTGCCGGTCGACGCGTCGATGCTCCACGTCACGCCGCGCCTCTCGTCGAGTTGCACGAGCAACCCTTTGTCCGGCGCACCGGACTTCGCGCGTGCCCATTGCGCATGAGCCGAACCGGGCCCGTGACACGACTCGCAGCCGATCGAAATCTCGTTGTAGCGCGTCTGGAACGCGTCGTTGCCGGCGTCGTATCCCTTGACGACCTGACTCGAATGACAGTCCGCGCACATGAAATTCCAGTTCTGCGCGCGCCGGGTCCAGTGCAACTCGTCGCGGAAGTCGATCTTCTCTTCCGGATACTGGCGGAACCAGCGCTGGCCGCCTGCGTCCTTCGGTCGCGTGTCCCAGGACACCGCGAGCGCCTGCAGGCGGCCGCCCGGCAATTCGACCAGGTACTGCTGCAGCGGCTCGACGCCGAACGTGTATTTCACTTCGAAGTCAGCGAGCTTGCCGTCGGGCCCGTCGGTGCGAACGAAGTACTTGCCGTCGCGCTTGAAGAAGCTCGACGTCACGCCGTCTGGAAGCGAACTTCGCTTCGTTGAAGTCGCCGCGCACTGTCTCTGACGAGTCGCGTGCTGCATCGCTCGTGCATGCTGCGACGAGGTCCAGCCGGCGTATTCGGGTTGGTGGCAATCGCGGCAGGCAGCGCTGCCAATGAACGTCGCAGCCTGCATCGCGACCGGGGTCGGTGTTGGCGCAGGTGAGCGAAACAGCCAGGCGGCGACGCCGCAGACCAGGACGGCGATGATGCCGGCCGTCAGCCAGCGTGAGCGCGATACACCGGACCGGGCAACGTCAATCGCCGCGCGCGGCGATTGCGGTGCCGAGGTGGGTGGTGCCGACGGAGGACGGCGACGCTTGCGCGACACGGTGTTGGAATCGAGAGGGGCGCGATGCGTCCGCGATCGTACGTGGAATCGTCGGTGCATCGCGGTGGCGGCCGGCAGGGTGCTTGCTGCACGCGGTCGTGGAGCGCGGCATCGTTCGCATCGGGGTCTCGGGCTGGCGTTATGCGCCGTGGCGCGGCGCGTTCTACCCGGCTGAATTGCGCCAGGCCGACGAACTTGCGTACTTGGCCGCGCGTCTGCCCACAGTCGAAATCAACGGAACGTTCTACTCGCTTCAGTCTCCGGCAAGCTTCAAAGCCTGGAACGCGGCCACGCCGGAGGATTTCGTCTTCGCGGTCAAAGGCCCACGCTACCTGACGCACATCCTGCGACTCAGGGATTTCGAACGCCCGCTCGCGAATTTTCTCGCCTCGGGTCTGTTCAACCTCGGGCACAAGCTGGGGCCGGTACTTTGGCAGTTTCCGCCCAACCTGCGCTTCGACGAGGCGCGCTTCGAAGCTTTTGCCGCAGCACTGCCGCACGATACCTCGGCGGCGCTGGCACTCGCGCGCCGACGTGATGCGCGCATGACGGGCCGCTCACGGCTGGCGATCGATGCTCCGCGGCCGCTGCGCCACGCGGTCGAGATCCGCCATCCGAGCTTTCTCGATCCGCGTTTCATCGATCTGCTGCGGCGGCACCAGATCGCGCTGGTAATTGCCGACACCGGCGGAAAGTGGCCGTCGCCGACCGATGTCACCGCGGATTTTCTCTATCTGCGGCTGCACGGCGCGACGGAACTCTACAAGAGCCGCTACAGCGAGGCGATGCTGCGAGACCTGGGCGCGGCGGGTGACCGACTGGAGCCGCGGCAGGCGCCCGAGGGATACCGATGTCGTGGTCGATCGCGACCCGCCACTGCAACCGCGCGACGTGTACTGCTACTTCGACAACACCGACAAGCTGCACGCGCCGGCCAACGCCCGCCGGCTGATCGAACTCATCGGCGCAGGCAAGATCACCGACACTCACACTTCCGTGCGTGAGCAGGTTCCGGCCTAACGCTTGTTAACGCGATGCGGTGTGCCTGGCGGCGGCCGGGCCGCGGTGGAACCACAGCACCGACAAGAGGGCGGCCAGCAAGGCGAACCCGCCGGCGATCCCGCTGAACAGCGCACCGATCTCGGTCTGCTGCCGCTCCATCGCCAGCCGGGCGTTGAGGTTCTGGTAGACCGTGCGCAGATCGGCCGCCGTACCGGCATGGAAGTACTCACCACCCGTGACCTTGGCGATTGCCTTCAGCGTTTCCTCGTCCAGCCGTACGTAGATCTGATAGTCCTCGAAGCCGATGGTCGTACCCTGCAGGGTGCCGAAGCCGACCGTGTATACGCGCACGCCACGTTCGGCGGCCAACTTGGCGATCTGCACCGGGTCCGGTCCGGTCGTGCGGCGGCCGTCGGACAGCAAGATGATCACGCCCGACGTGAACGATCCCGGCGCCACCGGTTCGCGCGGCGGCCGGCCTTCGTCGTTGTACCGTGGCCGGTCGATCGGTACTCCGGTCGGCCGCAGGGTCATGCTGACCGACTCCAGATCGAGGCCGTCATCCGGGAACAGCATCCCGAGCGCAAGGATCAGGCCGCTGCCGGTGGCGGTAGCCCGCTGCAGCTGGAAGCGGTCGATCGCCGCCAGCATGTCTGCCTTGTTCTCGGTCGGTGTCTGCACGACCGCCGCCGTGCCGGCGAACGAGACGATGCCGAGTCGCACGTTGGCAGGCAGCTCCTCGATGAACGCTTTGGCGGCATTCTGGGCGGCGACCAGCCGGTTCGGTTCAACGTCGGTCGCCCGCATGCTGAGCGAAACATCCATCGCCATCGCGATCGTCATGTACTGGGCCGGCAGCACGACCGAGGCCGTGGGGCGTGCGAGCGCGATGATCGCCGCCACCATCGCCAGCGCGAGCAGCGCCGGAGGGACATGCCGTCGCAGCCGCTGGCCCGGGTCGATCGCGTCGCGCACCAGCAGCAGGCTCGCGTAGCGCAGCGCAGTGCGTTTGCGCCGCCTCAGCACCCATATGTAGCAGCCGACCAGTGGAACGATCAGCAGCAGCAGCCACAGCATTTCCGGCCAGAGAAAGCGCATCGCCGGTCCTCGCAGAACCTTTTCGGTCGACCACCGGACCAAGCGATTGGCGCGGTCCGTGCGGGCACTCTAGCACTGACCGTTCCGGTGCTTGAAAGTGCGCTCCGATTGCAGCAATTCGCAAGCCGCGGGCATGTCACGTGCAGATGGGGCGATCGATCCCTTTTCCGGTAACCCAGCCACACGCGCGGCGTGATACTTTTTCCCGGCGAGGATGGACACTCGATGAAGAAGCCAGCGCTGTACAGCACGGCCCACCGGCCCGGCCACCCTGCCGGCAGCGGCTCGCGGCCGGCTCCCGCGGGCGCAGCGCTCACCAGGGCCGCGGCGGCGCCGGCCAGCGAAGCGGTCCCACGCAGCGGTGGCAAGGTGCGGCGCTTCCTCGCGCGCCACGATCGCGCTCTGGTCTTCTGCGCTGGCTTGGTGTGCGCGCTGGCGGTCCTCGTCGCGCGTGACACCATGCGCCCGAAGGCGGTCGCCCTGACGCAGAACGACATCGACAACGCCGTGCTGCACACGCTCGAGCACAAGACGCTGCCGTCCCGGGCCGCCAAGGCCGCGGACATCGTGATGCCGTCGGTAGTCCGCGTGCAGGGCTACAACGGCGAGGAAAACGACGAACCTGGGTCCGGCACCCAGATGCAGGGCGTGGGCTCCGGTGTCGTGATCGTCGACAACGGCATCATCCTCACCAACCTGCATGTGGTCGCCGGGTCCAAGCGCGTCACGGTCAAGTTCTTCGACGGCAGCGAGTCCGACGTCGACATGGTGCGCGCCTATCCCGAAAACGACCTCGCGGTCGTCAAGGCGCGCAAGCTGCCGGACGACCTCGAATCGGCCACGCTTGGATCGACCGCCAATCTACGTTCCGGCGACGAAGTGGTGGCGGTAGGGTTTCCGTTTGGTATCGGGCCGTCGGTTTCCGCAGGCGTCGTGTCGGGGCTGGATCGTAGCTTCCGCTCGCCCGAAGGCAAGCAGGTGATGACGGGGCTGATCCAGTTCGACGCGGCGGCCAATCCCGGCAATTCGGGCGGACCATTGATCACGATGGAGGGCGAAGTTGTCGGCATCGTCACGGCGATTCTCAACCCGACTCCGGCGCGCACTTTCATCGGAATCGGCTTTGCGGCCACCATAGAAAGCGCGGGTGGCGCTGTGGGGATTCCTCCGTTCTAGCCGGGCGCGCGAAAGTACAAACCTACTTTCGCGCGGTTTTGAAGTGAAAAAATCGCTGGCGGAGCCAGACGATTTTTTTCATTACAACTGCAGGAAAGGCGCGGCAGCGTCGCGATAGGACAAAGGTAAACCATGAGCGATTCCCTATCTGCCCCTGAAGTCGGCACGCTGATGCAGCGGGTGCTTTATGAAGTGAAGCGCATCGTCGTCGGGCAGGATCATTTTCTCGAGCGCGTGCTGGTGGCGACTCTGGCGCAGGGGCATCTGCTGGTCGAGGGCGTTCCGGGACTGGCCAAGACGTTGACGGTCAACACGCTCGCCAAGACGATCCACGGCAAGTTCAAGCGCATCCAGTTCACGCCGGATCTGCTCCCCGCGGATCTGGTCGGGACGCGGATGTACAACCAGAAGTCGGGCGAGTTCTCGACGGTGCTCGGTCCGGTGTTCGCCAACCTGCTGTTGGCCGACGAGATCAACCGCGCTCCGGCCAAGGTACAGAGCGCGCTGCTCGAGGTGATGCAGGAGCGCCAGGTCACGATCGCCGGCGAGTCGCACAAGGTCCCGGAGCCGTTCCTGGTGATGGCCACGCAGAACCCGATCGAAACCGAGGGAACGTATCCGCTACCCGAGGCGCAGGTCGACCGCTTCATGATGAAGGTGCTGGTCGGCTATCCGAACGAGGAGGAGGAGTTCGTCATCGTCGAGCGCGTGACCGGCCCGGCCACGGCGGTCTCTGCGGTCTGCACGACCCAGCAGCTGGCCGAGCTGCAGCAGCATTGCCGGCGCATCTATGTCGACCCGAACCTGATCCAGTACGCGGTCAAGCTGGTGGCGGCGACACGGCGGCCGGGCCAGTACGGGCTGAAGGATCTCGAGCGCTACGTGACCTTCGGCGCCAGCCCGCGCGCGACCATCAACCTGATCGAGGGTGCGCGCGCACTGGCCTTCCTGCGTGCGCGCAGCTACGCGTTGCCGGAGGACGTGATCGACCTCGTGCCCGACGTGCTGCGCCACCGGCTGGTGCTGAGTTATGAGGCGCTGTCCGACGGGCAGACCGCCGACGCGTTGATCATGCGCGTGCTGCAGGCCATCCAGGCGCCCGAAGCGCCGCTCGAAAGCCATGTTCGGGTGGCGGCGGCAGGCTAAGCAGCCTGCGGTTGCGGGCGCAGTCGCGCCCGGTGTCGACGCGGCAGCCAACGAGCCCGTCGCCCGCCGCGCACGCGCCCGCACCGATCCGGAGCGGCTGCTGCGCCGGCTCGAATGGACCGTCCTGCGGCGGCTCGACGGGCTGCTGCAGGGTGATTACCGCACGCTGTTCCGCGGTTTCGGCCTCGATCTGGCCGACCTGCACGAATACCAGCTGCACGATGACGTGCGTTACATCGATTGGAACGTCACCGCCCGGTTGCAGATTCCGCACGTGCGCGAGTTCCAGGAGGACCGCGAGGTTGCTGCCTGGTTCCTGCTCGACCTGTCTGCCTCGATCGACTTTGGGTCGCGTGACGTGCGCAAGCGGGTTCTGTCGTCCGAACTCGTTGCGGTGCTGGCGCGGCTGTTCACCCGCTACGGCAACCGCGTCGGCGCGGTGCTGCACGCCGAAGGCGTCAACGAGGTGATCCCGGCGCGCAATGGCCGCCGTCACGTGCTGCATCTGCTCGACCGCATCGGCGTGGTCGGGGCGCGCGCGCCGCACGGACGCGCGGACGCGGCGCGCAGGGGCAAGGTCACCGATCTCGCCGAGCTGCTGGCATTCGCTCAGCCGCTGATCAAGCGCCGCTCGGTCGTGTTTGTCGTGTCGGATTTCATCAGCGCCCCGGGCTGGGGCCGACGCATCGCGCAGCTCGCGCGGCGCCACGACGTGGTCGCCGTGCGACTGACCGATCCGATGGAAACCGCGTTGCCCGACATCGGCCTGGTGGTGATGCAGGACGCCGAAACCGGCGAGCAGCTGACGGTCGACACCCATGACCGCGCATTTCGCCGCCGTTTTGCCGCAGCGGCCGAGCGGCGTGAGCGCGAACTGCGTGAAGCGCTGGCAGAAGCCGGTATCGATTGCCTCGAACTCTCGACCGACGAGCCGCTCGACGCGGCGCTGCTGCGGTTCACGCGGCTGCGGAAGCGGCGCAGTCAGTTGGCGGCAGGAGGCATTCCGGCCGTGCTGGCCGAGCGCCAGGCGCGCTGAGCGATGTCCGAATCCACCCAACTCAGTTTCCTGTGGCCCCGGCTGTTGTGGGTGCTGCTGGTGCTGCCGATTGCCGTCACGTTCTACATCGCGCTACTGCGGCGCCGGCAGCGCGCGGCAGGCCAGTTCGCGAGCCTCGAGACGATTGGCGGTTCGCTGCACGGCTGGCGACGCGCGCTACCTCCGCTGCTGTGGCTGATAGGGTTGACCGCGTTGTTGCTGGCGGTTGCACGACCGCAGGCGACGATCACGCTGCCTTCGAGGGTCGAAACGGTGATGCTGGCGATCGACATGTCGGGCAGCATGAAGGCGACCGACATTGCCCCCAACCGCATGGCCGTGGCGCGCGATGCCGCCAAGTCGTTCGTCGGCGAGCAACCGGACTACGTGCGCATCGGTGTGGTCGGCATCGCGGCGGCGGCGGCTGTGATGCAATCGCCCACCAACAAGCGCGAGGACATCCTGTCCGCGCTCGAGCGAATGGAACCGCAGCGCGGGACCGCACTCGGCAGCGGACTGGTGATCGCGCTCGACACTGCGCTGCCCGACGCGCATATCGACGTCGACGGCTTCATTAACCCGCGGCCCGGCCGCGTGCCGGCGGTCGACAAGGCGAAGGATCCGGCCAAGTCGTTAGCGCCCGGCGAGAACACATCGGTGGCGATCGTGCTGCTGTCCGACGGTCAGAGCAACGTCGGCCCGGACCCGCAGAAGGCCGCGGAGTTGGCGGCGAAGCACGGTGTGCGCGTCTATACCGTCGGCATGGGTACGCCCGAAGGCGCGATCGTCAAGGTCGACGGCTGGTCGATGCGGACGCGACTCGACGAGGACGCGCTGCAGAAGATCGCGTCGGCCACGCACGGCGAGTACTTCCGAGCCGCGAATGCGAACGATCTGAAGAAAATCTACCGCGTCCTCGGCGCCAAGCTCGCCTTCGAGAAACAGCGGCCGACCGAGGTCACCGCCGTCTTCGCCGGTCTCGGGGCGCTGCTGGCCGCCCTCGCCGCGATGCTCTCGCTGACCTGGTTCAATCGCATCCTGTAACAAGGCTGACATCGCTGACGGAAGGGTTTTCGGCGGGTACGCCGGATGCACGTAATGATGGTTTCTGCAGGAGGGCCATATGCGAGAAATCATCACTGCTACCTTGGCCGCTACCACGGGCGCGGCCGCCATGTACTACCTTGATCCCACCACCGGGCGCCGTCGCCGCGCGCTGGTCCGTGACCGGGCCGTCGGGGCGTCGAATGATGCCGGTCATTACGCGCTGGCGCAGGGTCGGCGCGCCGCCGACCATCTCAAGGGTGCGGCGGCGCGCGGCCGATCGCTATTTCGGCGCTCGGCGCCGATCAGCGACGGCAAATTGCACGATCGCATCCGCGCGCACCTCGGGCGTGTTGTGACTCATCCGCGGGCGATCGAGGTGGATGTCGAGCAGGGCTGTGTCTGTCTGCGCGGTCACGTGCTGGTGAACGAAATCGCCGCGCTGCTCGACGAAGTGACATCGGTTGCCGGCGTCGAGCGCGTCGAGAACCAGCTGACGGTCCACGAGCAGCCGACTGGCGTGCCGGAACTTCAGGGACGCGCCGGCTTTGAGCGTCGGACGATGACGGGTCCGCTCACCGCACTCCTGTTGGTCGTGCCGCTCTGCCTCGCGCTCGCGGCAGCGGTTGCACAATCTTCGCGCCGGCGGCGCTTTCTGCAATGGCGGCCGACGCGCTGGGCGTCGGCGCGCTGGACGCCTGCGCGTTGGAAGCTTCGCTAGGACGTGCCGTTCGGCGGTAGAAGGGGATGACGCTGAATTGGATCCCGTGGCGGGCTGATGGCGGCCGCCTAATGTCGCTCGATAGTTGCGGGTATACGAGTCAAGTGCGCTTCCAGTCCGGCAATCAGCCGGTCCATGTCGCGATGGAAGTCAGGATCCGCACGGACCGCAATGCCATGGCGATAGGCGAGTGAGCGCAGGCTCTGCGGCAGTTCCGTTTCAGCCGGAATGGCGGCGCCGCGGACCAGCACCGGGACGACAGGGATCTTGCGTGCGAGTGCTGACTCGATCTCGATGCGGACGAAATCGGCAACGTCGTCGAGCCGCCGTGCGCCTGCCGCGCCGGCGCTGATCCAGCGGTCGCCGATCACGACCAGGACAAGGCTGCAGCGCCCGACGACGCTGTCCAGATGTTCGCGGAAGTCGACCCCGAGCGGAATCGAGTCGACGTCCTTGAAGATCTGCTCCTTGCCAAAGCGCTGCACGAGACGGTCGTAAATGCGGCCCGACGCATCGGCGCTGTCGTCGCGACGATAGGACAGGAAGATCTTCTCGATCACGGCAGCGGCTGACACCGTCGGTGGCCACGGATCCGGGTCCGGCTTGCGAGATGCTGCCGGAGCCGACTTGCGCTCGACCGGCGTAGTTTTCGGGGCAGTCTGGTGCGTCGTTGACCCGCCCCGGTTCCGCGTCGGTGTTGAGGCGCCGAGGGCCGGCACCGGAACCGCGAGGAGCGAAGTATTGAACCTTAGATAGATCCACAGCCCAAGCAACAGTATCGGTATCAGCCAGAACAGCAAGGGCTGAAAGGAAACGTAAAGTGCAAAAACGACCAATGAACCGACCACGAGCCACCGCTCGTATCGTGGCCAGCGCGCGAACACTTTGAACAGGGCAACGATCGCGACGACGAGCACGATGTCGACAGCGAAGAACGGCGCCAAGGCCTCGCTTGCCGCTTGCGCCAATGCCGGACGAATCAGCAGATCGAGTAGTTCCATCGTCGCCAACCACCCCCGCCGGAGTTGCCGCCGCAAGTAGAACGCGGCAGGCGGCGCGTCGTCAACCGGTAAGCGCCATCGTGACGCACTAGCCGACCCACTGCATGCCGTTCCTCTAGACTGATTTCTGCGGCTCTGGCTCGCGGACACGACGAAACGGGAGACCACATGAAGTTCGGGATCGGGCAGGCCATCACGCGGCGCGAGGACGATCGGTTGCTGACGGGGCGAGGACGCTTCGTCGACGACATCCGGATGCCGAATGCGCTGCACGCGGTGTTCGTACGCTCACCGCACGCGCACGCGAAGGTGGGTGCGATCGACACCACTGAGGCGCGCTCGATCGCCGGAATCGTCGCGATCCTGACCGGCGCCGACCTGCGGGCCGACGGTGTCGGCGAATTTCCGGCGAACCCGATGTTGAAGTCGGCGCCGCGTGGGCCGCTGACCACCGGACCCTTTCCGCCGCTCGCGCTCGACGTGGTCCGCTTCGTCGGCCAACCGGTGGCGGTGGTGCTCGCCGAGTCGCGCGAGGCCGCCGAGCGCGCTGCCAATGGCGTGATGGTCGACTATGACCCGCTGCCGGCGGTGGCAAGCCTCGATGCAGCGCTCGCGCCGTCGGCGCTACGCGTCTGGCCCGATGCGCCGGGCAATGTCGCCGGCAGCGCCAGCTATGGTGACGCTGCCGCGTGCGACCGCGCATTCGCGGCGGCGGCGCAGGTAGTCCGCATCACGATCGACAACCAGCGCGTCGCGCCGGTGACGCTCGAACCGCGCGGCTGTGTGGCCGAATTCGACGCGAGTTCGGGGCGACTCACGTTCCACGCGACATCGCAGAACCCGGCCGGCTACCAGGGCACGCTCGCCAACCTGCTCGGCCTTGCGCCGGAGAAGGTTCGCGTCGTCGTCGGCGATGTCGGTGGCGGTTTCGGCATGAAGGCGCTGTTGCATCCGGAGGACGTCGTTTGCGCCCACGCCGCGCGCAAACTCTCCCGGCCGGTGCGCTGGCGGGCGACGCGGCTCGAGGAATTCCAGGCGTCGAGCCATGGCCGCGATCAGCGCTCCGAAGGCGAACTCGCGCTCGATGCCGACGGCCGCATTCTGGCGCTGCGCGTCCGCATCACGGGCTCGATCGGCGCCTACGGGCACGCGGCCGGGGTAGCCATCAATCTGGCGATCGGACCGAAGATCATCACCGGCGTCTACCACGTGCCGGTGCTCGACCTGCAGGTCAAGGCGGTGCTGACCAACACCAATGTCATCGGCGCGTATCGCGGCGCGGGCCGGCCCGAAGCGATCTACCTGATCGAGCGGCTGATGGATCGCGCGGCTGCGCAGTTCAAGATGGACCCGGCCGAGCTGCGCCGGCGCAACCTGGTGCGACCCGAGCAGATGCCCTATCGCAATGCGATGGGCGAAACGTACGACAGCGGCAACTTTCAGAACCTGCTCGATCGCGCGCTCGCAGCCGCTGACTGGGCGGGCTTCGACGCGCGCGAGCGCGCGTCACAGGCACGCGGCAGGCTGCGGGGCCGCGCAGTCTCGACCTTCCTCGAGTGGACTGGTGCTCTTGCGCATGAGGAAACCGTGCGGCTGCATGTCGAGGGCGACGGCCGTGTGCGCGCGTTCACCGCGATGCAGGCGATGGGCCAAGGCATCGAGACCAGTTACGTGCAGATTCTGGCCGAGACACTGCAGATCGAGGCCGACCGCATCGAGATCGTCCAGGGCGACAGCGATGTCGCGCAGGGCATCGGCAGCATGGGCAGCCGCTCGCTTTACATCGGCGGCTCGGCGATGCAGACAGCGTCGCAGCAGGCGATCGACCAGGGGCGCCAACTCGCCGCGAAAGCGCTCGAGGCGCCGGCGGCCGATCTCACCTACTCGAGTGGACGCTACCGCGTGGTCGGAACCGACCTCGGCATTGACCTGACTGCGCTTGCGCAGCAGCAGTCCGAGCGCCGCATCGCGGTGACCACGGTGCAGAAAGTCGGCGGACCGTCGTGGCCTAACGGCTGCCACGTCTGCGAGGTCGAGATCGAGCCCGAGACCGGGCAGGTCGAGATCGTGCGCTACACGACGGTCGATGACGTCGGCCGTGTGATCAACCCGTTGATCGTGGCCGGCCAGGTGCACGGCGGCATCGCGCAGGCGGTCGGGCAGGCGCTGATGGAACGGGTGGTGTACGACGCCGACGGGCAGCTGTTGACCGGCTCGTTCATGGACTACGGCATCCCGCGCGCCGATGACCTGCCGCCGATGAGCACGCACACCGACGAATCGCAGCCGTGCAAGATCAATCCGCTCGGCGCCAAGGGCGTCGGCGAACTCGGCACCGTCGGCGCGACGCCGACGGTCATCAACGCGATCGTCGATGCGTTGCGCCCGCTCGGTGTCGACGACATCGCGATGCCGGCCACGCCCGAGCGCGTCTGGCGCGCGATTCGCGACGCGCGCAAAGCAGCCTAGCCCCGGCCGTGAGGTCTATGGACGCGTTGCCCCGCTCTGTATAACGTCCCGGTAACGCACACGCCGAACGATTGCTCCGTCGATTTCGCCGACGGAGCCGTGCGTGCGCGATCTGGGGGTCCGCTCAACGACTGCAGCCCTCTTGCTGCAGAGCTGGCTGCGCCCCGCGGAGCGGGCCGTGCACGACATCTCGGCATCGGCGGTAGTCCATCTGCGCCTGCTGGCGGTGCCAGCGCTGGTCGTGGGAAACGGTTTGCCCATTGCTCTCGAACGGAAGGATGCCGCGCTGCTGGCCTTGCTGGCTGTCGATGGACCCACGCCGCGCGCCCGCGCCGCCGCGATGCTGTGGCCCGATGCGGAGCCTCAGAAGGCCCGCAACAGCCTGCGCCAGCGACTGTTCCGGCTGCGGCGCAGCGCGGGCTGCGACGTCGTCGTCGAAGACTCGGCGCTCGCGCTGGCCGACGGCATCGATCATGACCTGGCCGCTCTGCCTGCGCGGCTGGTGAGTGATCCGTCGGCGGCCGCCGGCGAACTGCTCGGCGCTTTCGGCTACGAGGACTGCGAAGAGTTCGATGATTGGATCCGCAGCGCACGTACGCGGATCCGGGTCCTGCGCCGTGACGCGATCGCCGCAGCGGCGGCGCAGGAGGACGCCAGCGGACACGTGGCGCGGGCGCTGATCTTCGCCGAGCGGCTGGTCGCCGAGGACCCGCTGTCCGAGCAGGCGCATCGGCTGCTGATGCGCCTGCATTACCGGCGCGGCGATCGCTCCGCGGCGCTTGCCGCCTACGCGCGCTGTCGGCAACTGCTCGGGCGCGAGCTGGATGCGGAGCCGAGCGTCGAAACGCGAGAACTCGCGCAGCTGATCGAACGCTCGGGTGAGTTGCCGGGCGGCGCGTCACGGACCGTGCCGCCCGCGATCGCCCGCCCGCCGCAGCTCGTCGGGCGCGACCGCCAATGGCGCGCTCTTGAAGACGCCTGGAATCAGAGCCGCCCGATCATGCTGATCGGCGATGCAGGCATGGGCAAGACGCGCTTGCTCAGCGATTTCGCCCAGTCGCACGGCATCCCATGCATCGGCGCGCGGCCCGGCGACGAGCGCGTGCCCTATGCGCTGCTCGCGCGACTGCTGCGTGCCGTGCTGGGACCGGGGGCCGACGCCGCCGTGTCGCTCGATAGCCAGGTGCGATCGGAGCTTGCTCGCGTGTTGCCCGAACTCGGCGCCGCACCGGCGGGCACGATGAACGAGCCGCGCTTTCGCCAGTCCGTCATGTTGGCACTCGTCGCGCGCCGTTCTGCCGGTCTCGCCGGACTGGCGCTCGATGACTTGCACTTCGCCGATCCGGCCTCGCTCGAACTACTGCCGCAGTTCGGCACCGAGATCCGGCTGGCACTGGCCGTGCGCGGCGCCGAGACGCCGGTCGCGCTGGCCGCATGGCAGCGTGCGGAAGGCGGTTCGACGCTGATCGAACTGATGTTGCCACCGCTGTCCGAAGCCGACGTGCGACAGCTGCTGGATTCGCTGGCTCTCGAGGGAGTCGATTCCGCGCGGCTCGCCGCGCCACTCGCCCAGCACACGGGTGGCAATCCCTACTTCGTGCTCGAAACGCTCGGCGCGCTTGCGGTGCAGCCCGGTAACGTCGGCGACCGTCTGCCGACCACGCCGACAGTCGGCGCGCTGATCGAACGTCGCCTGGCGCAACTCAGCCCGGCCGCGCTCCGGCTGGCGCGGGTCGCTGCGCTGGCGGGTGCCGATTTCTCGGCGGCCTTGGCGGCGCATGCACTGCAGTCTCATCCGCTGGATCTGACGGAAGCGTGGGTCGAACTCGAACGGGCGCACGTGCTGCGTGGCGACGGCTTCGTTCACGATCTGGTGCGTGAAGTGGCGGCGCGCGCGGTCCCGGGCGCGATTGCCGAACTGCTTCATCGCGGGATCGCCGAATACCTCGAAGCGCACTCGGCTCCGCCGGCGCGAACCGCGCAGCACTGCGCCGAGGCCGGTGCGTGGCAGCAGGCGGCGAACTTTCACCTGCGCGCGGCGAACGACGCGCGGCAAGCCTCGCGACGCGCCGAGGAAGTCGAGCACCGTGAATCCGCAGTGGCTTGCTTCGACCGCGCCGGCGATGCGGAGGCGGCGTTCGAGGCGCGCTGCGGCAGTGTCGAAAGCCTGATCCTGGTGCGCGGAGTCGAGCATGCGCAGCGGGTGATCGAGGGCATGCTCGGCGCGGCGCGCGGTGACGCACAGCGGGCCGCCGCGTTGACGGCGCGCGCTACGGCGGCGTTAATGGCGGGCGATCACGTTACTGGCGTGGCCAGCGCGCGCGAAGCGCTGGCACTGGCCGACGCCCTCGGATCGCGCTGGCAGCGCTTCGAGGCCGCGCGGCTGCTCGCGGTCGGGCTGTCGCAGCAGGGCAAGACCGACGAGGCGGAGGCCGTGCTGGCGCCGTTCGAATCCGCGGTGATGGCCGAAGGCTCGGTCGAGCAGCGCGGCCACTACTGGTCCGACATGGCCTACGTGCTGAACTCGGCGCGCCGTCTGCGGCGTACGGCCGACGCCCTGGCGCGCGCGATCGAATGCGCGCGCGAGCAGGGCGACCTCGCCGAACTCGCGATGTTGACGACCAACCTCGCGACCGTTCACGGCAACCTCGGTCATATCGACCAAGCCTACGAGCATGCGCTGCGAGCGCGTGCCCTGCAGGTCGATCTCGGTGCGACCGGTGGGCCGATCGGCGGCGTCATCGAGGCCCACGTGGGCCTTTATGGCGTGGCGCTCGGGCACTACGGCAGCGCGTTGCAGGCATTCGAGCGGGCGCTCGACTGCTTCCGGCGCGACGGGCAAACCCTGTGGGTAGCAGTCTGCAGCAACAACCTTGCGATGACGCTGATCGACCTGGGCCAGTTCGCCCGCGCGCGCAAGGCGCTCGGCTACGAAACCCCCACGGTCAAGCACGTCGTCGCGCGCGGCGCTCTGCTGGCCGCACGCCTCGCGCGGCTGCTGGGATCATCGCCGGCGGCCGATCTTCAGCGTGCGATCGACGAGCTGGCGCGCGGCGATGACTACTACGTCGGGGCGCTGCTCGCGCTCGAGCGCGCCGAAGTGGTCGACGCCGCCGAGGCGCTCGACCTGTGCGATGCCGTGCAGCGCGCCGCCGATGCGCGCGAGTACGGCGGCATCGCGATGAAGGCACGGCTGCTGGCAGCGCGCGCTGCCCTGCGGGCGGGCGACGCGGCGTCGGCTGCGGAGCGCTGGGATGAACTCGAGCCGCTGCTCGTGACGCAGCGGGCGACCGACCTCTACCCGGCGACCGCCGCGGCGATCGGGCGCGACATCTTTCTCGCGCGCCGCGATCCCGATCGCGCAGCCGCCTGCCTGGTCAGGGGGGTCGAATGGATCCAAAAAAATGCCCTGCCGCAAGTCCCTGAGGCGTACCGTGACAGTTTTCTTGAACCGCAATCCGGTCAACCGCGCCTTGCTGGCAGCCGTCAGCCGAGCGCGGTAACGGCGCGGTAACGCCTTCCTAGCTACGGTGCATTCCGGAAGACAGCACGGCAGCGAGGAGTGAGCGGTGCGGCACACGGAGATTCGTAACAAAAACTTCGCGTGACCGAGACGTGGGCTAGTTGACAACGATCTACCAGTGGGAGGTTGACCATGCAGATGATCCGTGCGAACGCCAGTCAGACTCATGAATCGCGCTCAAATTGCCCATACGCCAAGCTGCTGCTTCCGCTGCTGCTCGGCGTCGGGGCTGCCGCCTACGGGACCGCGGGTCTGGCGCAGCAACAGCCGCAACCGGGGGGCGGACACGCAACGCAGGCGCAGGGCTCTGCGGCCGGCGGAACGAGTAACGAAGCCAACAGCCAGCTCGAGAACTGCCCGGAAACACTCGGGACGATCAGCATCGACGAGCAGACCAACGCCGGCTGGTACGCCGCCTATCAGAGCCAGTACAAGATGGGCTCGACGGTTCCGGCGCTGCGGCTGATCATCCAGCAGTCCAATTGCTTCGTCATCGTCGACCGCGGGCGCGGCCTGGCGGCGCGCAACCGCGAGTCAGATCTGATCCGCGGCGAGGAAGGGCGCGCGGGCAGCAACTACGGCAAGGGCCAGATCGCCGCGGCGGATTACACGATGATTCCGGAAGTGATCCTGTCCGACCGGGGCGGTACGCGCGCCGGCGGTGGCCTCGGGGGTCTGCTGGGCCGCACCGGAGCCGGGGCGGTCGTCGGCGCCCTCGCAGGAGGGATGTCGACCAACGAAGCGGGAGCGATCCTGACTCTGGTCGACAACCGCTCGACCGTGCAGCTCGCGGCCGCCGAAGGCTATTCGAAGAACATCGACTTCGCCGGGATGGGCGCCATCTTCGGCGGCGCAGGGGGTGGCGCCGGGGGTGCCTACACCAGCACGCCGCAGGGCAAGGTGATCTTTGCCGCCTTCACCGATTCGTACAACAAGATGGTCCGGGCGCTGCGCAACTACAAGGCGCAGACGGTCCGGGGCGGGCTCGGAACGGGCGGCCGACTCGGCGTTCAAGGCGGGAGCACGGACGCTTCGCGCGAAGTAGATTCGAAGCCTCGGCAGTGAGTCGCCGATGAACAAGCGCATTCCGCGACTTCGCGGTTTCGTGGCGGCTGGCGTCGGCTTCGTGTTGCTGGGCACGCACGCGTTCGCATCGGCGGAGTATTTCAGCCTGTACCTGAAGTGCGAGGGCCAGGTGGCGTCGGGCGCCGGCAAGACCGGCGCCAACCTCGACCTCGCGCTGCGCGACAACAACCAGTCGGCGCTGATCCAGCGCTCGAACATCCTGCCGGTCGGTGACAAGATGAAGTACGAGGTCTCGCCGGCGACGTACAGCATGACCTACCGTTCGCCGCAGGCTCGCACGCAGCTCTACTACGACTGGTACCGCGGCCAGCTGTTTGCCTGGGACCCGAGCTTGAAACGACTCGCTTACATCCGGCTGTCGATCGATCGTCAGACGGGGAACCTCGAAGGCGACATCCGCAACAGCGACGACCAGATACTGGCGCGCTTCGGCATGCAGTGTCAGAAGGCGGATCCGAGCACCCTGCCTGCGCCGAAGTTCTGACGGCTGGACGCGTCGCGCAGCACTACACCGCGTCTGAGAGGGAGACGGCCCATGAAAACCACAGCGGCCCTGGACGGTGCAGGACCCGGCGCGGGGCGCTGGCTCGCCGCAGTCGCCCTGGCCGCGCTCGGCGCGGCTCCGGGTGCGCAGTACGCGACAGCCCAGACACTGACCCCGGCACAACAGAAGAACGTGGAGCAGGCCAAGGCGCGCGAAGCGCAGGCGAAGGCGCTACTCGCCAAGTACACGGCGTCGCCTGGCCGTGACGACAGCGACGGCCTGCTGAAAGAGCCCGCGGTGAGCGCCGAACTGAAGCGGGTGGTCGGGAGCCAGCTGCCGAAGCTAATGCAGAACACTAACGTGCGCGGAGCGATCGCCTACGACGGCGGCAGTCTCGTCGTCAGCGGCAACGCACCGCACAAGGGCGGCGAGGAAGAAGGCGTCATCTGCGTCAACCCGTATTCGCCGGGCCTGGTCGAAGCGGCAATCTTCTCGCGCGGCAAGATCACGGTCTTCGCCACGGCGGAGAAGTACGAGTACCTGAGCCTGTGCGTCAAAGACTGGATCACGCAGGTCAACTCGGGTCATCGTGACCGCATGACCCAGCCGAAAAACGTCTCGGTGGTGCGTGCCGGGTGAGTGGTCCGGTCGAAGCTTTGCAACACCTACGGGAATCCACCATGAACCTGCATCGACTCCTAGGCGCCGCCTTGATCTTGCCGATCGGCGTCGCGTTGACGGCCGCGTCGCACGCGCAGCCGAAACAGAAGGAGGCGTGGGAGTACCTGAAGGAGCCCGCGTTCAAGTCGGCTTACATGAAGGCGCTCGGGCCGAAGGCCAACACGCCGTGGCTCGCCAAGCGCGACGGCCCGGCGCCCGAAGACAAGTTCATCACCGTCGCCGGGCAGCGCTACGTGAAGAATGCATTCTGCAAGAACCAGGACTGCAACAACAACAGCACGGTCATCCTCTATTCACCCGAGAAGAAGGTCGTCTACGGGACGATCTACGAGAAGGGCAAGACAACGGAGATCGGCGATCCGCCGGCGCCGGTCGCAGCCGAACTGGCCACGCTGTGGAAGAAGGAGTGGCGCTCGACGCCGCAATAGTCGCCGTGCAGTGACCCGTTCGCTTGGGAGTCTGATCGTGATCGATGCGTGCCCCACCCTGGCTGCTCACAGCCACTTCGGTGTCCGGATCGCGATTGCGGCTTCGATCGCACTCGGCCCGGCTCTCCTCGGCGCATCGCATGCGGCAACCCTGGGCGACATTGCCGCGGCGCTGGCCGCCCCGGCCGCGTCGCTGCAGACAACCAACGACTGGACGGCGTTTGCCAAGCTGGCGGGTACAAAGTGGCAAGGAAAGGCGCCCGCCAAGGGCGGCAACAAGTACTACTGGAACGGCACGGTGCCAATCAACGGTGTTGGCCCCGGCGGCATCAGTCTGGTCGGCGACAAGGCCGCCTTGCAGTCGGCCACCGTCAACTGGCCAAAGGACATCAAGCTCGCCAAAGTGCCCGAGATGCTCGCGGCGCAGTTTCCGAAGGACGCGAAACTCGAACAAGTCCGCGGCGCCTGCCCGGACGAGCGGCTGAGTGGCTCACGCATCTATCGCGCGACACTGGCCGGTCGCAAACCGCTCTACCTGCACATCCAGTACGCGGCAGCAGACCGTGGAGGCTCCACGTCGACGATCGAGATGGAGCCCCAGCGCAACAAGGGCTGGATCTGTTGAGCGCAGAACGGCAACTGCAGATGGACAACGCGCGCCGGCAACAGAAGGAGTCGGAAAGGAGAACCGATGACTAAGACGTGGTGTGCCGGACTGGCCTTTCTGATGTGTTCTGCCGCGCTGGCGCAGTATTCGAATTCGGACCCGCGCAGTCCCATGTACCAGGAACACCAGCGACAACAGCAAGAGCAGCAACAGCAGAAGGACAAGGACGACCAGGAGCGCAGTGAGCGGCAGTCTGCGCAATCTGCCGAGAGTTATCGGCAGTTCATGGACAACCAGCGCAAGCTGCAGGAGAAGCTCAGCGGCGAGGTAGAACGCGATCGCGCGCTGTTCCTGAAGACACCGCCCATACCGCCGCAGAAGAACACGTTGCTCGGTCAGTGGCGACTTGACCGAACCAAGAAGAAACCGGCGAATGCCCTCGCGGAGCTCAACGCGATGATTTCGCAGCCGGCGTGCGAGATGGTATTCGGCGAAGGCATTTGGGACTTCAGGCCGAAAGCGCTCTATGGCATCGATGCCGGCGTCGGCGAGACAAAGCTGACCGACGTCGACTACCGCGGCAACGAAGGCATCATCGGCGTGATCCCCAAGGCGGGGAAACTCTTCGTCTTCAAGATCCTTGGCGCCGATCGCGTGCAGGAGCTGACGTCGACGCGCATCGGCGCCGACCCCTGCACGTTCGTCCGCGTCGGCGCGAACGCGCAAGCGGCCAACGCGTCCGCAGCCGGTACACGAGCCGCGAACGCTTCCTCGTCGAACGCGCCGCCTGCCGCATCGGGACGCGCGCCGTCATCGCCGCCCGCGCAGGTGGCGGTGGCGGCGCCGACAGGATCAACGCTGTCGCGCCCGTCACCGGAGGTCTGCCGACAGACGCTGCTCGACAAACTCGGCACGGTCGGCGTCAACCAGGTGCGGGCGATGTCCGACGTGCGCTTCAAGGAAGCCGCCATCGAAGGCAAGGTGCCGAACACGAACAACCTGCGTATCGACCTGCGCGGCAGCGCCTGCGACGACCCGCGCATCAAGGCGACGCTCTACGACTTCGACACCGACGGCATGCTGCAGGCGATCACCTACGTCTGGGAGCGCCCGGCGGGGCCGGCGCCGGCGCCGATCTTCAGCGAGCGTGTGAAGACGCTGTCGCTGCACCACGCTCTGCCGCCGCCGCAATCGCCGGGGCGACTGCAGGCGGACACGTCGATGGGGCGCCTCGTCCTGCAGGACATGCCGGAGCGCAACCTGCTGCTCGAGGCCTACGCGACGAAGAAGTAGGCGATCGCGCCGGCGCGGCACTGCATGTGCAGTGGGCGAGGGAACGGGAGTCATTCCTCGCCGCGCTGACGCGTTACGCGGAGAGCTTGGGTGCGCGGGGCGAGCTGATTTCCGCGCCTGCTTCGGTTTGTGACGCTGGGCGCGTCCATTCCGACGCGGTCACATCCGCATCAGCTCCGCACGCGCGTCGTTCATCAGGTTGGTGTTCCAGTTGATATAGGCGCGATGGATCGTCTTCTTGCCGGTCGTCCTTGTAATCAAGGTTGACGCTGTCAAGATACCTGAGCGAATACCTGCCAGCCTCGTAGCTCAGTTCCATCATCAGCGTGTGCGTGCGCAAGACGAGCTTGCCGGTCATTTTGCCGGCGCCGTTGTCGGTGAACACCCAACCGCGCTGGGCGCCGCTCGCCATGAACGCACGCTTGATCTGCTCGGCAGACGCCGGAGTTCCGGACCCGGTGACCGCGGCGACGTCCTTCCACTCGGTGAGATCGACGGCGGCGAGCGCTGGTGCCGATGCCACGGCAGCCGATACCAGCGCCAGCAGCCAAACCCAGTTAAGAAAAGCCCGAGGCATACGCCCTCCGTGTTGTTCGTTCTTGACCGGACGCCCGATTGCCCGGTGGTCCGGCTGTTCGCCTACAAAACCCTGCAACTGCCCGCGTACTGTCAAGCTTTCTCAGAGGTAGACCGACCGGTGCGGATGGTATAACTACCCATAATGGAAGCCACCTGATTCGGCTTGATGCGGGACATGCAAACACTCGAACTGCTGCGCCAGTACCTTCAAACCAGGGTATCGATCGATTCGGCCAGGATCACGCCAGACGCGACGCTGCAGGACATTGGCGTCGATTCGCTGATCCTCATCGATCTGATGTTCGAACTCGAGGAATCGCTGAATGTCCGCGTGACCGATGTCGACACGCGACCTGAGACGGTGGCGGAACTCATTCTTCTGTTCGACTCGCTGACAGCGGCACAGCTAAAGACGGGTACATGATCCGGCATCGTGTGGCGGTCACGGGTCTCGGTCTGACCGTGCCGTCCGGTACCGACCTGGGCTCCGTGTTCGACCGCCTGATGGCGGGCGAATCCGTCATCCGCCCGTTTACGCCAGATCCGGCGCTTCCAAACGGCGCGACGGCGGTCCCCGCGGTGTACTGCGATGGCTTCGATCCCGAAACCGCGATCGGGAGAACGACGAGTTTCTTGACGGACCGCTACGCGCAACTCGGCGTCGCGGCTGCTCTGGCGGCCTGGCAGGATGCCGGGCTGCCGTGCACGGCAGCGCCCGAGGAACGACTCAACGGCGCTGTGTGCTGGGGCACCGGACTGGGCGGCACCCGCTCGATCGAGTCGGCCTACTTCGACCTGCTGCAGCGGGGTCGCAGTCGAGCGTCGCCATTGCTGATCGTCATGGGGATGCACAACGCGGCCGCGGCCCATATCGCGATGCGGCTCGGACTCGGCGGCGCCGCAACGACGAGCTCGGTCGCTTGCGCTTCGTCGGCTATTGCAATTGGTGAAGCGTTGCGGCTGATCCGTTTGGGCGAAGCGGAACTGGTCGTCGCCGGTGGCTCTGAGGCGCCATTGACGGCCGGGATACTGATGGCATGGCAGGCGATGCGGGTGCTCGCGCCCGGCGAAGGCGACGCGGCGAAATCCGCCTGCCGGCCGTTCAATGCCGACCGCGCAGGACTGGTACTGGGCGAGGGCGGAGCCGCGCTAGTGCTCGAATCGTACGAGCACGCCCAGCGCCGCGGTGCGTACATCTACGCAGAACTGGCAGGCTACGGTGCGAGCTGCGATCACCACCATCTGTCACAGCCGCTGGCTGCCGGACAGATGCGTGCGCTGCGTGCGGCGCTGAAGGATGCCGAACTCGCCCCCGATGAACTGGATTACGTCAATGCGCACGGCACCGGCACCGTCGAGGGCGATCCGGTCGAGATCGAGGCGCTGCGTGCGGTGTTCGGCGAACATGCCGGATCGGTTTCGGTCAGCTCCACCAAGTGGATGCTCGGTCACATGCTGGGCGCCACTGGCGCTGTTGAGGCGTTGATCACCGTGATGGCGCTGAAGCGGCAGCAGGTACCGCCGACGGCGCACCTGGACCACGTAGATCCGGCGTGTGCCGGCGTGCGCCATGTCGCGCGAGTCGGCGAGTCGCTGCCGCTGCGGGCCGCGCTGACCAGCTCGTTCGCGTTCGGCGGCTCGAATGCGGTGCTTGCGTTCCGACGCCACGCGACCACCCTGAATTGATTCGCTGCCGACTCACGATGCCAGTGCAACCAATCGAACCCATCATGCTGCCGCTCGACAGCGCCGCCGGGCCGACCGGCGAGTGGGGACGCTGGCTGGGGAGGGATCGTGTATGGCGATCGTGCGGACACCGGACGGCGTCTCGCCCGCCACATCGGCGAGCGCGCCGCCGCGGCGTGTGCGGTCGTCGACATGATGCCGCTGGCAGCCGCGCACGGATTCGCCGAGCTATGGCGAGTCGGCGCCGGCCCGGTGATCCAAGGTCGGCACGGAGCGAACGGCGAAATCACCTGGTCGGCTGATGGCTCGCTGCTGTTCGGGCACCTGACGGTCGACGAAGCAGCGTTCAGCGACGGCCGCCACTGTGCGCTCGAAGCCGCCGCGCACGCGGCCTATGCAGGTCTCTTCGACCTGCTGCAGCAGGCCGGCTACCCGCATCCGATTCGATTCTGGAATTACCTTCCGCGCATCAACGTCGACGAGGATGGGCTCGAGCGCTACCGGCACTTCAACGTCGGTCGGCATCGGTCGTTCGTCGCGGCGAATCGCTCGCCGGATATGTCACCGCCAGCGGCGTGCGCGCTCGGCTGCAGCGGCACCGCGATGACCGTCATGGTGCTCGCCGGGCGTGCGGCGCCAACCGCCATCGAGAACCCGCGCCAACTTAGCGCCTATCGTTATCCGGAGCAGTACGGCCCGCGACCGCCGACGTTCTCGCGAGCAGCGCTCTACCGGCATGACGCCATCGCGATGCTGACGATCTCCGGCACCGCCAGCATCGTTGGCCATGAAACGCTGCATCCCGGCGACGTCGCGGAGCAGGTCGATGAATCGCTGCGCAACGTACAGGCGGTGGTCGACGCGGCCCACCGGGTGGCCGCCAACCGCTCTTCGCGGTGAATGGGCTGAAGATGAAGGCCTACGTGCGCCGTGCCCACGATGCCGACACCGTGCGTCGCCAGCTGCAGCGGCGGCTGCCGGACGCGCCGGTGCCGCTGGTACGTGCCGAACATCCGCCGTGCCAATCTACTGTTCGAAATCGAGGCGGCTGGCAGCGCGCCGCAACCGACGCCCGCATGATGCCGGTCGCGGCGCCGTGCGGCGCCACACAGTCCAGCGGTCAACCATTGACTCAGGCCGGCCGCCATCTCTAAGGATGACGACGCCGGGAACGGGCAATCGCGCCCACGAAGCTTTTCGAGCGCATCAGGGCGCAGCTGCTGCTGTTCTGGTGCCTCGGCCTGCTGGGAGTCGGAACGCTGCTATGGACACCGGTGGCGGCGCTGTTGCGGCTGATGCTGCCACGCGCGATCGGCCATCGCGTTGGGCGCAGCGTCGCCCGCCGCTTCTTCGCTTTCTACCTGGCCAACATGCGTGCGATAGGCGGCGCCAGCATCGAGCTCGACGAACTCACGCCGATCCTGGACCAGCGCGGCCTGATCATCGCCGCCAACCACCCGTGCCTGCTCGATGCGCTGATGCTGCTGTCGCGCCTGCCTGACGGCGTGCCGCTGATGAAGGCGGAACTCGAGAGCAGTGCGTTCTGGGGCGCGCCGGCGCATCTGGCGGGCTACATCAGCAGCCGCAATATGATGGAGCAGTGCGCGTGGCTCGCGAACGCATCGCTGCTGGGGCGCAGGTGCTGATCTTTCCAGAGGGGACGCGCACCAACGCCTGGCCACTGGGACCGTTGCGTGGCGCCATCGCCATCATTGCGCATCGGGCGCGTGCGCGGTACAGACCGTGATCATCGAGACCGACACACTGTTTTTTTCAAAAGGCTGGCCGCTGTTTCGCGCACCACGGCTACCGGTGCGCTATAGATTACGTCTCGGCCGACGGTTCGAGCCTCCCTCGGACGCGGCGCGGTTCATGGCCGAACTGCAAGAGCACTTCCTGGGCGAACTGGCACAAGCGAAGTTACGCCCGCCGGTCAGCAGCGGTTCGAATGAGCCCGGTCACCGTCCACCACGCATCTGGTGCTGATCCCCAGCTACAACAGCGGCGCGCTGGTACTGCGCACGGTCGAGGACGCGCTGCAACAATGGGCGCCGGTGTGGCTCGTCGTCGATGGCAGCACCGACGGCAGCGGCGAGGCACTGCAACGGATGGCCGGGCAGGACCCGGCACTTTCCATCATCGTCAATCCGCGCAACAAGGGCAAGGGCGCCGCCGTGCTTCGCGGGCTCGACTTCGCGGCGCGGCAGGGCTATACGCACGCGCTGACGATGGATTCGGACGGCCAGCATCCGGCCGAGCTGATCCCGGAATTCATGGCGGCTTCGATGCGGGCGCCGGACTGCATGATTCTCGGCAAGCCGGTGTTCGACGAGAACGCGCCGGCGCTGCGGGTCAAGGGCCGGCAGATCTCGAATTGGTGGGCCAACCTCGAGACGCTCTGGGCGGGCGTCGGCGACTCGCTGTTCGGGTTCCGCGTCTATCCGATCGCCCCGTTGCGCAAGGTGATGCAGTCGCGAGCGTTTCATGCGGCGCTTCGACTTCGACCCCGAGGCTGTCGTGCGCCTGTGCTGGATGGGCGTCAAGCCGGTCAACCTGCCGGCGCCCGTCAAGTATTTCACCGCTGAAGAGGGCGGCGTTTCGCATTTCAACTACCTGCGCGACAACGCGCTGCTCACCTGGATGCACACGCGGCTCTTCTTCGGCTTCCTGTTGCGGCTGCCGCTGCTGCGTGGCGCGCAGGACCAAGGCCGACGTGAAACTGAACAAGCCGCACTCTGCCCGCGCATCGATTCGCAGCTGCGCACGCCGCGGTCAGAGCATTCCGCCGTTGAATCGAAATGACCTGGCCGGTGATGTAAAGCCGCGCGGTCGGAGGCGAGGAAGGCGATCAGTTCGGCGACCTCGGCCGGCTGTCCCACGCGTTTCATCGGGACCATCCGCTCGACGATCCGGCTTCCAGCTTGCCGTCGATCATCGCGTTGCGATGATGCCCGGCGCCACGGCGTTGACGGTGATGCCGCGACTGGCGAGCTCGATCGACAACGACCTGGTCGCCGCGTTGAGCGCCCCCTTGGCCGGCGGAGTAATTCACCTGGCCGCGATTGCCGGCAATGGCAGGCAACCGACGAGACGTTGATGATCCGTCCCCGCCCCCGATCATCGGCATCGTCGACGGCATCTGCGTGACGTTGAAGACCGTGCAGCGGCGTGACGCGATTCCACCGCGTGCCCGGCCCGGCGGCGCATGTGCCTGCTGGAGATCACGGAAGCCCGCATCGCGGCTGGGACGCTCGCTGCTGAAGGCCATGCCGCGTCGAGTGCCGACCCTCGCCGCCTGCGGCGTCGGTGACGTCGAAGGTGACCGCCTCGGCGAGCCTCCCGGGGCACGATCTCCTCGACCAACGCTGCGCCGCATCCGGATTGGCGTTGGCGTGAACGTACACATGGCAGCCCTCGGCTGCGAGACGCGCGCCGCTAGATCGGCCGCCCCGATGCCACCGCCGACCGCCGGTGACCAGCGCCCGCCTCATGCGTTGCCTCCCGCCCGGAAGCGCGCCGTTCGGTCGCTGTCGAGCACGACGGCCGCGCGCCCGCAGAGGAGCTCGCGTTGGTCGGCCCGAACAGTGAACCGGTAGACGACGTTGTTGCCGTCGCCGGCAGTGCCGCAGCGCCTCGATTTCGAGATCCGCCGGCGACATCGTCGAGCCGCGGATGCGCGCAGCGTGACTTCGCGCACGCTGGTCAGATACCCGATTCGCGGCCGGTGCCCCTTCGGCGGCCAGCAGCGCGCCATGCACGGCCATGGCCTGCGCCGCGTATTCGATGCCGCAGGCGGCACCGAGCCGGCCGTGCGCGCGGAGCGGATTGTCGCCGATCGCGGTGACTCGCCGCGCGGCAAACGACGCGGACTTCGTCCCATTCCACCACGCCGTCCAGCAGGCACATCCGCGTGCTTGTGCGGAATGCGGCTCGCGATCCCGGCATGTCGAGCGTCGCGCCAATCACGGCGATCGATCGTCACTGCGAGGCGGCGGTCATCGAGATAGTCGAGCACGTGCCGATGCGGCTGCCCGCGGGCAAGCGCCGTCAGCAGTGGCAGCCCGCGTGCCGCAGGATACCCCGTGCGCAGGGATTCGAGCTCCCGTCGACCAGCGACATCGGCGGCGTCTGCCGTGAGCTCCACATCGACGCGACCCAGCGTGCACGCCCCGCGTTCGGGCGACAGCAGCAGGGCCATGCCGAAGGCGTCGGGGATCGGCCGCACCCGCGTGCATGCGGCTCCGGGTACCCGGTATCGTAGGTGATCAGCAGCACGGGATCGCGAGCCGCCAGCACCTGGCATAGACGCCTCGAGCAATCCGGCGCCGAAGCTGCCGTCGAATGCGCACAGCGAAGTGGACGGAGCCCTGGCCCCCTGGCCGCAATGCTCCAGTATCCGGCGGGAGCGTTGTGCACGGAGTTGTGGAACCGGGTCGGGGAAATCTGGCGATCGGTCGCTGACGCGAGCATCTGGCAGATTTCGTGGCAGATATCGCCGTCCGCGCCGGAAGCCGCGAAGACCGTCGCCAGGCGCGCAGGATCCTGCCCCGCCGCGGCAGGCCGCCTGATAGCCGACGGCCAGCGCAAGCTTCACCACGCGGCCGACGCGCCGGCGTTCGGCAGGCGGCAACGTCGCCGCGTCCGGGAGCTGCGCAGGCTGCGCGACGTAGCGGGCGTTGCCCGGAAGCACGGCCGCGGCCCGCCGTCCAGTCCGGCAGGCCGGGGCCGATGAGGCCGATCCCGTCGATATAGGCGGCCAGGCCCGGCATCATGACCCGCCGCTGCGCGCATCCGCGCGACCCAATACGAGGCTGCAGTTGGTGCCGCCGAAGCCGAACGAATTGCTGAGCACGCGCGACGGCGCTTGCGCCGCGTCGTGCAGCAGGTACGCGAGTGGCAGCGCGGGATCGAGCTCCTCGATGTTGACGCCCGCCGGCATGAAGCCATCGGCGCAACGCCAGCGCACTGAATCACGGCTTCGACGCCGCCGGCAGCGCCCAGCGTGTGGCCGACCGCCCCTTTGGTCGAGCTGCAGCGCGTGGCGCTTGCCGAAGAGCGCGAGCACGGCGCGCCCCTCGACGGTGTCGTTGCTGCGGGTCCCCGTGCCATGCAGGTTGATGTAGTCGATCGCTGCGGGCGCGAGTCCCGCGCCGGCGAGCGCCTTTTCCATCGCCATCCGTGCTCCCATGCCATCGGGATGCGGCGACGACATGTGATAGGCATCGCTCGACTCGCCGACGCCCAGCAGCAGGATGGCGTCCGGCGACGGTTCCGCGGGCAGCCGCTCGACCAGGAAGAAGGCCGCCGCTTCTCCGATCGACAGGCCGTCGCGATCCCGGTCGAACGGGCGGCAGGGCCGCGTCGACAGCAGCTTCGAGCGAGCTGAAGCCGTACAAGCGTCGTCAGGCACAGCGAATCCACGCCGCCGACCACCGCGGCGTCGATCACGCCGGCCTCGATCATCCGCGCGGCCGAGCCGAAGACCTTCGCGCTCGACGAGCACGCCGTCGAAACCGCTGCGGCCGGCCCGCCAAGTGCAACGTCCGCCGCACGAAATCCGCAACGGAGAACGAATTCTGCGTCGCGCGATAAACGATCGTCGGCGGGCAGCGCGCCCGTCGCCGGATCGCGCCGGCGGTACGCGAGCTCGGTTTGCAGAATGCCCGACGTGCTCGTGCCGAGGAATACGCCGATCCGATCGGCGCCGTATCGCGCGCGAGCCGCAGCCACGGCCGGTGAAGTCGTCCTGCGCGAGGCCCAGCTGCGCGAGCCGATTGTTGCGGCAATCGAACGCCGTGAGGTCCGTCCGCAGCGGTGCGGCGTCGATTCCCTCGACCTCGGCAATCATCGTGTCGAGCCGGGCCGTTTCGAAGCGGCAAGGCGCCAGCGCCGAGCGCCGCTCTGCCAGCGCTCGCGCGAGCGGTTGGACGCCGTGGCCGAGCCCGGTGACAGCGGTGTACTAAAGGAAGCGCAGCATGAACAGCGGAAAGGAGGGGAAAATGTCGCGGGTAAGTCGGTGATTCTGCCGAAAACCGTCTGGCGTCCGCGGGCGCTTGCCAGCGCGGTCCGATGCTGGTGAGGAACGCGCGCCACAGCGCGCGCCAGGTTGGCCAGTCGTGCGCACCGTCGACGATGCAACGGCGCGCCGGCGGCACGGCTTGCGCGAGTAGTTCCTGGCCCTCGGCAAAACGGTCCTGCCGGCCGTAACCGATGACGATCTCGGGACCTCCGCCGGCACCTTCACCGAGCCAGCGCCATACCCGGCGCTCGTCGTCGAAGTGCACGTCGCGCTGCTGCGCGGCCCAGGCCGCGAGGCCGCCGGCGGCCGGCACATCGCTCCACAGCGGACGCAGGCCCGGCCACGGCGCGATTGCAAAGACGCCATCGACGAGATCGCGGTGCGCCTCCGCGCAGGCGAGTGCCGTCATCGCGCCGAGTGAGATGCCGACCAGCCACAGCGGAGGCCCTCGACCGTCGCGCCGTGGCTGCAGCACCTGGTCACGCAGCAGTCCGACGATCCGTTCGCTCGCGTAGATGTCCACCGGCAACTCACTGCGTACGACGGTTGCGGCGATGCCGTTCGCCGTCAGGTCATCGAGAAAACCTTCGCCGGCAAAGTCGTCGGCGGTGGTCGCAGCGGCCGGCAGCAGCACCAGGGTCAGCGTTGTTTCAGCGCGCGGCGCACCGACCGTGTCGACGCGAATGGCGAGTCGTTCAGCGTCGTTCATCGCGCTGTGGCGGCTTTGCGAACGCCATCGAGAACACGAACGCGAGCAACACCCCGGCGCCACCGTGCTGCCGAGCATGCCGAGCACCGGGACGCTGGAAAACGCCAGGACTCCGAAGGTAAGCACCGTTGTCGCGCCGGCCAGCGCCACTGACACCAGCATGCGCATCGCATCGGCAGTACCGGTGCCCGGGTCGGGCCGGCTGCGGCGGTCGAACAGCAGCGAATAGTTGGAGCCGACGGCGACGATCAGCAGCAGGCCGATTAGGTGCAGCAGCGTCAGTTGCACGCCGGCGGCGATCAGGCCGCCGATGACGCACAGCACCGCGGCCGCCAGTGGAAGCACGACGCGCGTCAAGCGCGGCAGGCTACGCAGGCTCGTGGCCAGCAGCAACACGATCGCGAGCGCCGCGCCGGCGGACAGCCACGCAGCCTCGCGCAGGTAGTCGGCGTACATCGTGTGGCTCCGCCGCCTTCATGTCGAGTAGCAAGGGTGCGTGCCCGCTGACCTCGACAGCGGATAGCGCCGCCCGGACCGCGGCCACGTCGATCGGCGCTGCGGCAATGCCATGCAGCGGCAGCAGCGCGAGCCAGCCAGGCTCGTTCGCGGCCGGCGCCTCGCGTTCAACCAGCAGCGACTGCACCGCCAGCGCCAGCGAGGTGCCGGCGAGCGACTCGGCGCTCAAAAATGGCGCCTGCCGCGCGCGCTCGACATCCTCGACGAACCCGCTCAGTTTGTCGGCGCGCATCGGCAGTCCATGCAGCGCCGCCGCCAGGCGCGATTGCAGCTCGGCAGCGGGCGGCAGCGCGGCCTGCCGCTGGCGCTGCGTCGCCTCGCTCGGCAGCAGGCGTGTGGGCGTGTCGACGTGTGCCAGTACGCCCTGCTGCACCAGCGCGGCCAGGCGCGCTGCAGTGGTCTCGGCCCCGCGCAGCGCGGCCTCGCGGTCGTTGGCGGGTACCGCGATGACGTAGCGCACATCCGGCGCACCGAGGTCGGCGCGCAGCGTCGCATCGAGCTCGCGCGCTGCCGGCGACACCGGACTCAGCGCCGTCAGCTCGCGCTGCCACAGCTGTCCACTCTGCCAGACGATCAGCGCCGCGGCGGCGAGGCAAGGCAGCCACATCCAGCGACGCCAACGCATCACTGCGTGCATGCCGGTCTCGAGCCGCGCACCAACCGCGGAGAGATCGCGTAGCCGGAAGCCTTTCGGGACCAGCAGCGGCAGGCCGTAACGAGTCGCCAGCGCCGCGCCGATCAGCCCGACGATCGCGAACAGTCCCAGTTGCGCAAGCCCCGGGAATCCCGACAGCAGCAGCACCGAGAAACCGGCGATCGAGGTTGCCATGCCGAGGCGCACCGTTGGCCACAGCTGCTCAGTCCAGCGCGCAGAGCGGTTCGGATCGCTCCCGCCATCTGCCTGTACAAACAAATACACCGCATAGTCGACCGCCTCGCCGATCATCGTCACGCCGAATGCCAGCGTTACGCCGTGCACGTAACCAAAGCCAGCGCCGACGGCCGCAAATCCCGCGACACGCCGCACGCCACCGGCACCAGCCCGAGCGCCACCGTGCGCCAGAGCGGTAGGCCAGCCACAGCAAAGTCACGACGAGCACTGTGCTCAGCGTGCTCAGTGCCGCCGCTTCGGTGATGATGCGTTGACGCGACTCGGCGGCGAACACCGCCGGACCGTTCGTCAGCAGGTGCAAGCCGGGCATGTTGAGCACGCGAAAGTATTGGTCCAGCGCCGCCAACGCACGCTGCTGCGCGTCCGAGTCGATCAGCGGTGCGCGCAACGCGACCATCATCAGCGCGCGTTCGCCGTTGCGGGAGCCCAGATCCGGCCACACGGCGCGGCGACGCCCGACCCGTCAGCGTATCGATCAGCTGCAGCGTTTCTCCGGTCGGGTCGCGCGGCAGCAGTGACGCTGCCAGCATGCCAGCCGGTCCGGCCACGGCGTCGATCGTCTCGCCGATCGCTGCGCGCAGACCCTCGACCGAAAAGCGCCCGGCGTCGACGGCGGACTCAGCAGGTAACGGTGTTGGAACACGAACGCACGATCGGCCTGCAGCGAATGGCCGTCGCCGTTGGCGACCTGGGTGAACTGCGAGTCGGCGCGCAACGCCTTGGTCAACGCGCGCGACGCCAGCGCGCGGTCCTCGGCGGTGCCGCCCTCGATGCCAACCAACACCAGCCGCGCCAGCGCGCCCGCGCGCAACTGCTGGATCAGAATCTGCTGCTCCAGCGCCGGCGCGCGCGGAAGAAACACCGACAGATCGGTGCGGATCGGCGTGCGCAGCGCCTGCCATGCAGCGATCGCGACCAGCGCCAACCACAGCACCGCGGTGACGCGCCCGCGCGGTGTCATCGCGGCTTGTCGGCCGCGGGTGGATCGGCGGCCGCCGGCGCGATGTCCATCACCGAACGCACGCGTCGGCTTGGCGGATTTCGATGCGGTCGATCTGGTCCTGGCGGCCCTGGATCTGCACGGCCTCGATGTACTGCGCGGCCGCGGCGGTCAGCGGGGTCAGCTTCAACGTCCAGCCGCGCCGCTCGCCCTGCAGCGTGACCTCCCAGCCACGGCGTAATGCCGCGAGGTCGCCGGCCATCGTGCCGCGTAGGCTGCTGATCGCCAGTCCGCCGTCGGGAAGATCGATGAGCGCCAGGCTGCGTGTGCGCTGGCCCTGACGTAGCGTGAGCTGGTCTCCGGCAAGCACCATCGACTCGGTGCGCGGCGACAGCGTGTGTTTCTCGATGCGATCGGGCGCAACAAAGCGCAGCGTGCCCGACGATTGCACCGGTGCTCGAGCACCGGCACGTAGCGCCGCTCGGTAAACGTTGCTTCGGCGCTACCGCGCGCCGCCAGCGCCGACATCAGATCGGGCACGCTCCACGCGTCGGCCGACGATGCAGGCGACGCCAGCAGCGCGACGAGAAGCGCGCTAGCGATCCGTCGCACTGTCGTCCTTCCAGAAGTCGAAGAAGTTGAACCAGTTGTAGGGATGCGCACGGCATGCCTGCTCGAGTTCAGCGGCGTAACGCCGCACTGCCTCCTTCACCGCCGTGTCGCGTCCGCCCGCAACGGCCGAGAAATCGGCAACTGGGGCGAAGCGCAGGCGATAGCGGTTGCCGCCGAGGTAGATGCCTTGCATCAGCAGCACGCGCCGGCGCAGCAGCGCCGCGAGGCGGAATGCACCGAGCGGAAACGGTGCCTCGTCGCCGAGGAACGGCAAACTTAGCGCCGGCTGCCGAGCCAGCGTGCGATCCGCAAGAAAGCCGACCAGTTGCCCGGCGTCGAGCGCCTGCTGGACCTGCAGCATCGCATCGGCGTGTCCCAGTCCGATGATGCGGGGCACCTCCTGCGGGTTCAGCGCCCGCAAGGCGGCATTGATGCGCTTCGCGTTCTCCTCGTACATCACCATCGTGACGTCGTAGCGATGGCCCCGTGCCGCCGCGCTGCGCGTTGCCGCGCGCAGTACCTCGAAACTGCCGAAGTGCGCGCCGACAAGAAACGCACCCGGCCCCGCGGCGAGCGCATCGTCGACTTCGTCGGCGGATTCGACCTCGAAGACGAACTGGTCGAAGCGGTCGTTGAGCAGGTAGGCGCGATCGTGCACGGTAGAAGCGAACGCATGGAAATGTCGCAGTACATCGAGCCAGGTCGCACGCCGGCCAAGCGCACGCGTCAGGTAGCCGCGCGATGCGCGACGTGCGGCCGGGGCTGCAATCAGGAAATACAGCGCGATGAACGGGAAGAACCAGGCGCGAGGCGGTGCGCCCGAGCCTGAGCGACAGCCAGCGCATCAGCGTCAGCGCCGCGCGGCTGCCGCGCTCGTCGCGTTGTGCCCACTCAGCGGGCGTCGACATGCTCACGTGCCCTCTTCCCCGAGATGTGTGCTACCGGTGGCTACGCGCGAGCCGCCGGCCATCACCAGTTCGAAGCGCACATCGCTGCCGTCGCGCTCGGCATGCAGTGTCAACGGCATTCCCGGCGTCACCGGTGCAAGGAACTTCGAGACCGGCAATCCGCACACCGTCGCGCCGAAATGCGCCTCGATCGCGCCGATCGCGGCATCGAGCAGAACGACGCCCGGATAGATCGGATGACCGGGAAAGTGTCCGGCCAGTGCCGGATGATCGGCCGGAAGAGCCAGTGGTGCATCAAGCGGCGCGTTCATGAGCCACGTGCCGCGCGCAGCAGTGCACGCAGTTCGGAGACCGGAAGCTTGCTCGTGTCGCTGCGCGGCAGCGACGGCACCATCAGCAGCGGCCGCGGAAGAAATACCGGATCGAGGTGTTCACGCAACGCGTTGAGTATCGCGCCGGAAGTGTGCGCTGGTGCAACCACGGCGGCTGCGAGGCGTGTGATTTCCGTGCCGTTCGCGTCCTCAGGAACGAAAAACGCGCCGTCGACGACGCCCGGGACGCGCAACAGCACTTGCGTCAGGTAGGCGAGCGAACTGCGCTTGCCGGCAATGTTGACCATGTCGGCCTGCCGTCCCAGCAGCACGAAACCGCCATCGCCCGCGGGTTCGATCAAGTCGGCGAGCGCCGTGCGCGTCAGCACGTGGCCGCCCTCGACCCAGGCCTGACCCTCTTGCTGCGTCACGCGCACTCCCGCGTAGGGTGTCCAGCACTGCTCGCGCGTCGTGCGGCGCGTGGCGAGTTGCCCGCTCTCCGTCGCACCATAGATCTCGATCAGCGGCGCACGAAAGGCGCGCTCGGCGGCATCGGCCAGCGCCGGGCTCAGCGGCGCGGTCGCGCACAGCACCAGATCGAGCGGCGGCAGCGCGAGACCGGCGTCGAGCACCGTGCGCAAATGGAACGGCGTCGTCACCAGCCCGCGCGGTCGCGGCAGCGCATCGAGTTCCGCGGCGATGTCGGCCGGAAAGAACGGCCGCGAAGCCGTCAGCGTCGCGCCGCCGGTCATAGCTATCAGCACCGTCGACTCGAACCCATAGCAATGCTGCGGCGGCACGGTGCCGACCAGTGCAACGCCTTCCGGCGCGGCCTCTTGCAGCCGGTGCATTTCGGCGGCGGCGTTACGTACCAGGCTGCCCCAGAACTTGGGCTGCGCCTGCGGATGCCCGGTCGAACCGGAGGAGTACATGCGCGCGATCAGCTGTGCACCGGCCAGCAAGGGGATGGTCGGCGTCGCCGTCGAGGGGTGCGGCGACCCGGCTCGACACGGTGCACCTGCAGCCCGCCACTGGGCTCTGCCTCGTCATCGCAACCGAGCAGCAGCACCAGGTCGGGCGCGTCGGTTCGCAGGTAGGCGATGACCCCGGGCCTGCGGGCTGGCGGCAACAGCGTGACGATGCCGCGCTGTGCGCAGGCTGCAAGGCCGACCGCGAACAGATACCGGTCACTGCAGGCATTCAGCACATGCGCGGTCGAGGGCAGCTCTCCCGCCGCGGTCGCGACGTCGTGCAGGAAGGCGGCGACGCTGATTGGCTGCCCGGCGCGCCACCCGAACGTCCGATCAAGCTCGCCGCTGGCGTGCGCCACCAGCGGCCACGCTTCCTCCGGGCCGGGTACGTGGCCGAGCGCGACGCTCCAACTACGCATGGGGCTGGCGGGCCAGGCCCGCCGTGGCAGACGAGCGCATCAGTGCGCGGAATCCGGTCACGGTCTGCGCGATCGACGCACAATGGTTCGCGGCCAGCTCGTGCCGCCGCAGTGCGAACTCGGAAACGAACATCAGGGCCACCAGCGGTCCGGACACCAACGTGACAAACGCCGCCCAGACTGCGGCGCTGTTATCGACATACAGCATCACCGACAGCAGCGTCATTGCGACGAAGTAGATTGTCCAGGCCGCCGTGACTCCGCGCGAGTAGCGCACGACCGCCATTGAAAGCGCTGCGGGAAGGCGTGCGGTGGCGCTCAGAAAGGCCAGTGTCAGGCAGCCGGCGGCGCCGGCGATCGCAGCGGCGAAGGCAGCGTGCTGCCGGGTGATCACTTGGTCCGGTGCGCGGCGACGTGGTTCGCGAGGCTTTCCAGCGAACCGAAGATCCGCACGTTGCTCTCGTCGTTGGCGCGCAGCTGGAAGCCATACTTGCGCGATACCAGCAATGCAACTTCAAGAATGTCGATTGAATCTAGTCTGAGTGCGTCGCCATAGAGCGGTGCACTGGGGTCGATATCGGCCGGCGCGACCTCGAGATTGAGGGTACGGACGATTTCCTCGGCAATCTCCCGCGCCAGTGTCGGCGTGGCCGTCTGGCTGGCAGTCGTAGGGGCGTTGCTGTTCATCGATGCAGGGAAACTGAGGCACGGCGGTGCCGAACGTGACGGAAGTCCCTCTCCGGTCTTGTTCTGTGCCGAGTCGAAAGACGGCGCCAGCATACTGCAAGCGCCCTGGCTGCTATCCGTGGGTCCGGCCCTCGAGCACGCGTTTCAGGTTGGCTATCGCGTGCTCCGATTGCCTCGTCAGTATCGAGCGGCTCAGGTTGCTGTCGAGCATCGTCCACGGCCAGCGGCGCGAACGGTACGCCAGCGTCCTGAAGAAGCGGGTCAGCGCATCGCCGTCCGCGCGTAATTCATATGCAATCCGGGCGTCGCCCTCAGGCGGGCTGGCCGCGATGACCCACAGGTGGGGCGGCTCGCAGGCCAGCACGATCCACGTCGCCGACATGGGGCGGCGCTTGCCGACGCGGATCGATTCCTTGGCCCGGTCACCGGTCTGCAGGGGTCGTGATGAGGCGGGCGATGACGGCTTCGGTTGCCGGATGCCAATGGGTCCACAGCGACGCATTACTCACGAACTCGAACACCGGGTCCGATCGGTCGCCGGATCAACCTGAAGGACTCGCCGATCACGATCAGCTGCTCGTGATCGGCGGGGGCGGCCACCCAAGAGAGGGTGATGGCGCCGCCTCAGGGGTCGTCGTCGAGGTCATTCAGGTCCGAATCTCGCTGGCCAGCATAGCGCGGGGCCTGTTCACGCTAAATGCGGGGAGATGCGCGTTGGCCGCAAAGCAGACGCCGCATTGCATCCCGCCATTCGCCTTCGCACTCCCGGCTTTAGCGCGAGCAGCGAAGGCCTATTTGCCGATCCGCTTTTCGCTGAGAACACGAACTGGCTCGCCGTGCTCTTGACTTTGCGCATCAAATGCTGCGGCGCGTCCACCTACAACAGATACAGATTGGCGCAAAGCGTAAGGAGATGCCATGGAAAAACTCTGGCTCGAGCAGTACCCGCCAGGCGTTCCGGCCGAAGTCGACGTGCAAGGCCTACACGTCGCTCAAGGAGATCCTGGAGCAAAGTGCGCGCGCTTCGCCGACCTGCCGGCCTACCGCAACATGGGCGCGGCGATCACCTACCGCGAGCTCGATCGGCGAGCCGCGCGTTCGCGTGCTACCTGCAGCAGGTGGCCGGCCTGGCAAGGGCGACCGCATCGCGCTCATGATGCCCAATCTGCTGCAGTATCCGGTCGCGCTGTTCGGCGCCCTGCGGGCGGGCTCACGGTGGTCAACACGAATCCGCTGTACACGCGCGCGCGAGCTCGAACACCAGCTGAAGGATTCGGGCGCCGCCGCCATCGTCGTGCTCGCAAACTTCGCGCATGCGCTCGAGAAGGTGATCGCGCGCACGCAGGTGCGCACGCGTCATCACCACGCAGCTCGGCGACCTGCTGCCGTTCCCGAAGGCGTGGTGATCAACTGGTGGCGAGGCGCGTCAAGAAGCATGGTGCCCGCGTGGCGCATCGAGGACGCCGTCTCGTTCCGCGAAGCGCTGGAGGCGGGCGCGCGCGCTGCCGTTCGACGACGTCCGCGCTCGCTCGCATGACGACATCGCGTTCCTGCAGTACACCGGCGGCACGACCGGCGTCGCCAAGGGCGCGATGCTGACCCACCGCAACCTGGTCGCGAACCTCGAGCAGCCTCGGCGTGTGGCGCGCGACCTGCGACGACGGCGAAGAGATCGTCATCACGCCGCTGCCGCTCTACCACATCTTCGCGCTCACCGTGATGCCTGATGTTCTGCAGGCACGGCGCGCTCAACGTGCTGATCACCAATCCGCGCGACATCCCGGCGTTCATCGCCGAGCTGCGAGCGCTGGCGGTTCACGTTCATCTCGGCGTGAACACGCTGTACAACGCGCTGCTCAACCGCCGGCGTTCGCGCGAGCTCGACTTCTCGAAATTGAAGCTCGGCGTCGCCGGCGGCATGGCGTTGCATCCGGCGTCGCGGAGCGCTGGAGCAGCGCCACCGGCGAGCCGCTGATCGAAGGCTACGGCCTGACCGAAGCCTCGCCGGTGGTCGCCTGCAACCTGCCGAATCAAGCGATCCGCCGGCACCGTCGGCTTGCCGCTGCCGTCGACCGAAATCTCGATCCTCGACGACGAGGACGCGAACTCGGCGGCGAGGGCGAGCTCTGCGTGCGCGGTCCGCAGGTCATGCAGGGTTACTGGAACATGCCGGACGAGACGGCGAAGACGCTCGACGCCGACGGCTGGCTGCACACAGGCGACATCGGCATGCATCGACGCCGACGGCTACTGCAACATCGTCGACCGCAAGAAGGACATGATCATCGTGTCGGGCTTCAAGGTGTTCCCGAACGAGGTCGAGGACGTGCTCACGACGCATCCGGGCGTGCTCGAGGCCGGCTGCATCGGCGTCCCGGACGCGCGCTCCGGCGAGGCCGTGAAGGCGTCGTCGTCGGCGAAAGGACCCGGCGCTCACCGCGGCAGAGTCCTCGAGCACTGCCGGGAGTATCTGACCGGCTACAAGGTGCCGAAGTACGTCGAGTTCCGCCGAGCCGCTGCCGAAAACGAACATCGGCAAGATCCTGCGGCGGCAACTGCGGACCGTGGACACCGCCGAAAGGGTACCGTCGCGGCCTAGAAGGCTGCGGGTTCAATGGCGCGTCTGCGGCTCTGCTAACCGGCTCTTGTACCCAAGCAACGGCGCCCGCGAAGCGCCGTTGCTTGTTTTGGCACGATCAGGCGGTGGCCGCTGCCCGCGTTCTGCAGCGCGCGTCGTATCGTGCCGAAGCGCTTGCGGTACTGCGCTGGCGTCAGCGCCACCTGGCGCCGGAACAGCCGGCTGAAGAATCCCGCGTCCTCGTAACCCACCTCGTTGGCGACCGCTTCGATCGGCGCATTGTCGGCTTCGAGCATCTGCTTGGCCTCTTCCAGCCGCAGTGTGTGTACATACTCGAGCGGCGACATGCCGGTCGCCTGCTGGAAGCGCCGCTTGAACGAGCGCTCCGGCAGCCCGGAGAGGCGCACCATCGCCGCTACCGGCGCCGGCTCGGCGTAGTGGTGCGCGATCCAGGTCTGGCAGCGTGCGATCTCCGCGTCCTCCGCCTGGCGCGTGCGTGCCAGCCGGGCGAAGGGCTGCTGGCCGACCTCGTGCCACTCGATCAGGTTGATGCGCGCGGCCTGCATAGCGGCTTCCAGCCCGGCAAAGCGCGAGATCAGGTAGATCGCGAGGTCGAGCCAGGAGGTACCGCCGCCCGCCATCACCAGCCGCTGCCCCTCGCCGGAGGCGACCAGTGCGCGCTGCGGATGCACGCTGACGCGTGGGTGGCGGTGCGCGCATCGTGTCGCAGTACGCCCAGTGCGTGGTGGCATCGCAGCCATCGAGCAGCCCGGTTTGCGCGAGCAGCATCGCGCCCGAGCAGGCGGTGGCGATCGTCGCGCCCGCGGCATGGCAGCGCGCGAGCCATTCGATCTCGGCGGCGAAGCCGTCGAGCGATTCACCCGGCGGAACGTTGACGTCGGGTACGCAGACGACATCGGGCGTCGGGCACTCGTCGAGCGTCAGTTCGGGCGTGAGCAGAACGCCGTTGGATACTGCGAACGGCTCGCGGAAACGCGACACCACGGTCGCCTGCATCAGTGACGGGCCAGGCCGGCCATCGACGATGACGCCCCAGTCGCGGCCGGCCGACATCAGGATGTCGTACAGGCCATAGACCGTCGACGCGGTCACCTCCGGAAACGCGAGGATCGCCACGCGCACCGCTTCTTGCGCCATTGAAGTCCCTCCAGGCCGCGCTGCGTGGCCGAAATGTCGTGTTCGTTGCCGAAACGGCTTTAGTCCCGGTGTCGCTTCGGCCCTACCGTGGCGTCCTTTGCGGATTCAACCAAACGGAGCGCCGTCATGCCATCCCCCATCGATCTGTTGCTCGACCCCATTTCACTCACCGTGTTCGCCATCGTCGGCGTACTGATCGCCTGGGAGGCGCTGGCCCCCGCACGTCGCTTGCCCGACGTGCGCGGCTGGCGGCTGCTCGGCCTCGGTGCGTTCACCGCCTACTTCTTCATCTCATCGTACCTGCCGTTGCTGTGGACCGAGTGGCTCGCTCAGTTTCAACTGTTCGACCTGACTTCGCTCGGGACCTGGGGCGGCGCCGCCGTCGGCGTGCTGGTCTATGAGTTCGGCGTCTATGTCTGGCACCGCACGATGCATAGCTCCACCGTGCTGTGGCGGCTGTTCCATCAGATGCACCACAGCGCCGAACGCGTCGACACCTACGGCGCGTTCTGGTTCAGCCCGCTCGACATGATCGGCTGGACCGTGCTGTCGAGCCTGGCGCTGACGCTGGTGGTTGGCATCACCGCCGAGGCGACCACGGTCGTGCTGCTGGCGACCACGCTGCTTGCCGTGTTCCAGCACACCAACGTGCGCACGCCGCAGTGGCTGGGCTACGTGGTGCAGCGGCCCGGAGTCGCATTCGCATCACCACGAGCGCGGCGTCCATGCGCGCAACTACTCGGACCTGCCGGTGTTCGATCTGCTGTTCGGTACTTTCCATAATCCCCGCGGTTTTGCGCCGGTCTCGGGCTTCTACGACGGCGCATCCACGCGCATCATCGACATGCTGCTGGCGCGCGACGTTTCCGTGCCATCGGAGCCCCCCGCCCAAACACGCGCCGCCTGAATCGTCCTTCCGGAGAATTCGCCATGAGCCAGTACCGCGATCAGCTCCCGCAACTCGGCGAACGCCTGTTCGTGACCGACGGCGGGCTGGAGACGACCTTCATCTTCCACGACGGCATCGATCTTCCCGTACTTTGCTGCCTTCGACCTGCTGAAGGACGACGCCGGCACCGAGCGGTTGCGCCGCTACTTCGCGCGCTACGCCGGGATTGCCGCCGAGCATGGCCTCGGCATGGTGCTGGAGGCGCCGACCTGGCGCGCCAACCGCGACTGGGGCGCCAAGCTCGGCTACGACGCCGCGGCGCTGGATGCCGCCAACCGCAAGGCGATCGACCTGATGCTCGAGATCCGCCGCGAATTCGAGGCACCGGAGCGGCCGATGGTGATCAGCGGCAACATCGGACCGCGCGGCGACGGCTACCGGCCCGATGCGCGCATGAGCGTCGACGAGGCGCGCGAGTACCACGCCGCGCAGATCGACACCTTCGCCGATACCGCCGCCGACATGGTCGCGGTGTTCACGATGAACTACGTCGAGGAAGCGGCCGGCATCGCGCAGGCCGCGCGCGCGGCCACGATGCCGCTCGCGGTGTCGTTCACGCTCGAGACCGACGGCCGGCTGCCGAGCGGTGACACGCTGGGCGACGCCATCGCGCGCACCGACGATCTGTCGCGCGGACATCCCGCCTACTACATGATCAACTGCGCGCACCCGACGCACTTCGAGCGTGTGCTGGATGCGGGGGCGCCGTGGCTCGACCGCATCCGCGGCCTGCGCGCCAACGCCTCGCGGCGCAGCCATGCCGAGCTCGACGAGAGCACCGACCTCGACGCCGGCGATCCCGACGACCTCGCCGGGCGCTACCGCGCGCTGCGTCCGCTACTGCGCAAACTCTCGGTCGTTGGCGGTTGCTGCGGCACTGATCACCGGCATGTGGCGTCGGTGTGCGCCGCGCTCCGCGCTGCCGCGGTCGTGCACTGAGGTCTTCAGCCGAGCGGCACTCGCCGCCCGGCGCCCGCGCTACGTCCGGGGGGAGGGCGCACCGTGTTGATCGCGTCGATCAGGCGCTCTATGTCCACCGGCTTCGTGAGGTGCAAATCGAAGCCTGCCTCCATGGCCCGCGCAACGACGTCCGGGCCGCCATAGCCGCTGTAGGCGATGGCCGGCGTGCGGCCGTTCTTCGCATTGGCGCGGATGTTCTGGAGCATCTCGTAGCCGTCCATCGCCGGCATCGCGAGGTCGGAGATCATCACGTCGAAGCGTTGCTTGCGCGAGCGTTCGATCGCGCCGCGAGGGGAAGTTTCGACGTCGACCTTCGCGCCTTCCAGTTGCAGCAACTCCGAGAGTGTCTCGGCGTTGGTCAGCGCGTCGTCGATGACCAGCAGCCGTACCCCTTTGAGCCGCGCGCCGTTCGCGCGCCGTTCGCGCAAAACCGGCAGGCTGCGCGGGGGGTCGCGAGTCTGCAGCGGCAGCCACACGGTGAAGCGGGCTCCCTGGTCGATGCCGGGCGATTCCGCGCTCACGCGCCCGCCGTGCAGTTCGACCAGCTGCTTGACCAGCGACAGTCCGATGCCCAGCCCGCCTCGCCGGCGCTTGGGGCTGACTTCGCCCTGCCGGAATCCATCGAACACATGCGGCAGCGTTTCGGGCGGGATGCCCTGTCCGTTGTCCTCGACGATCAGCAGAGCGCTGTCGCCGTCGCGGTCGAGGGTGACGGCCACGCGGCCGCCGCGCGGCGTGTACTTCAGCGCGTTGGACAGCAGGTTCCAGGCGATCTGCTTGATGCGCACCGAGTCGGCTTCGACGACCATCGACTCCTGCGTGATGTGCGCATCGAGCGCGACGCCATTTTCGTCGGCCTGCTTGCGCAGCGCCCCGATCGAGTCGGCCATGATGTCGGGCAGTGATACCAGCTGGCGCTGGATGTCGAGCTTGCCGGTGCGCGCGCGCGACACGTCGAGCAGGTCCTCGACGAACTGCGCCTGCGTCCGCACCATCTGGTGGATCGTTTCGACCGAATTGACGAACTTCGGCTGCGAGCGCAGCTCCTCCGACCGCAGCAGCAATTCCGCCTGCATCAGGATCAGCGCCAGCGGGTTGCGCAGCTCGTGCGACAGCGTCGCGACGAACTCGTCCTTCATCCGCATGGCTTCTTCGGCCGCAGCGCGGCTGCTGCGTTCGATATTCAGCTGTTCCTCGCGCCGCTCGGCTGCCAGCCGCTGCTCGGTGAGGTCGCGCAGCAGCTTGACGTAACCGAATACCGCGCTGTCGAGCAGCGGAGCGGTGATGCCGCTGGCGTAGAACCGCGAGCCGTCCTTGCGCCGCTGCCAGCGATCGTCGCTGGCGCGGCCGCGCTCGCTCGCCTTGATGAGTTCGGCGGCCGGAACACCGGCCACCTGATCCTCCTCGTTGAACAGCATCGCGAACGGCTGGCCGACCGCTTCCTCTGCGGTGTACTGGAAGATCTGCTCGGCGCCGGGGTTCCAGGTCTTGATGCGACCCTCGGGGTCGAGCGTCAAGATCGCGTGGTCGACCACGCTGTCGACGACCAACTGCAGCCAGGCCTGGTTGTGCTGGACCATGCCTTCGGCCTGTCGGCGCTGCGTGATGTCGATGAAGGTCAGCACCGCACCACCGATGCGATCCTCGGTGGTGCGGTACGGCAGGATGCGCATCAGATACCAACGGCCGCTGCCGCTGCGGGACTCGCGCTCGACCACGCGCAGGGTGCGGAAGACATCGAGGATGTCGCTCTCGAGCGACGGCTGCTCCAGCTTGTGCGTGATGTCGAGCAGCGGTCGGCCGATGTCGGTCGGGATCACGTTGAACAGCTCGCGCGCAAACGGTGTGTAGCGCATCAGTCGCAGGTCGCGGTCGACGAACAGCACTGCGATCTCGGTCGAGGTGATGAAGTTCTGCAGGTCGTCGGTGATGCGGGTGGCTTCGTCGACCTTGTTCTTCAGCTCCTGGTTGACGGTCGTCAGTTCCTCGTTGATCGACTGCAGCTCCTCCTTGCCGGTTTCGAGCTCCTCGGTGGTGGCGCGCAGTTCCTCGTTGGTGGCCTGCAGTTCCTCGTTGCTGGCCTTGAGCTCCTCGTTCTGGACTTCATACTGTTCGACCGCCGCGCGCAGCTGGGTCTGCGTGTCGATCAGCCGCGACTCGAGGCGTCCCGCCGAGGCATCGGCCGTCACGTCGACCTCGGGTCGTGTGCCTTCCGCTTCGGATGACTCGTCGAACAACACCAGCGCGAAGGTGCGCGCGGTCACCTTCTCGCGCACCGGGTGCACCCTGATCGAGATCGGCATCTGCTGCGGCCCACGATCGATCAGCACGTCGCGCCGCTCGACGGTGCGCATCGTCTGCATCGCCTGGTCGAGCGCCGCGCGCAGCTCGTGGCGCAGTGGGTCGGGCACGGTGCGCAGCAGGTTCAGCGACGGTTCGCCGCCGCCCAGCTGCAGGAACCGGCCCGCGTTTTCAGACAGGTGCACGATGTCGTAGTGCTCGTCGACAATGGCGCTCGGGGGCGCGTAGTGCTCGAGCAGGTTCTGGTGCAGCTCGCCGTACGCGACCAGCCGCCGTGCCGGGAGCGCGGTCATGTCGCCCGGCCTGCGCATCGGCGTCAGCGACGGCAGTGCGCTCATCAGGATCCCGAGATGCGCGCGCGGCTGCTGCTGGTAGATGCGGTGGGTCTTGTCGATTGCGAGGAAACCATCCTTGCCGTCGTCGACCGTTTCGGACAGTCCGAGCTGCAGATAGCCCTCGGACCGCAACGCGAAGTGCAGGATGTCGAGGACTTTTTCCTGCACGTTTCGGTTCAGGTAAATGAGCAGGTTGCGGCAGGTGATCAGATCGATTCGCGAAAACGGCGGGTCCTGGGCCACGTTCTGCATCGCGAACATCACCATGTCGCGCAGCGTCTTGTGAACCCGGTAACCGCCCTGTTCGTGCGTGAAATAGCGCCGCAGCCGCTCGGGTGATACCTGGTCGGCGATCGTCTCGGGGTAAAACGCGGTGCGCGCGACGGCGAGCGCGTCCTCGTCGATATCGGTCGCGAAGACGTTGATCTCGACCGGCGCCGGCATCCGGTAGGCGTGATCGGCGAGCAGCATCGCCACCGAATACGCCTCCTCGCCCGACGCGCAACCGACCACCCACGCGCGGACCTTGCCGCCGTGCTCGCGACCTTTGAAAAGCGCCGGCACGACGGACTTCTCGAGCGCAGCGAACGCCTGCGGATCGCGGAAGAACGACGTCACGCTGATCAGCAGGTCGCGCAGCAGATGGCGGCTTTCGCCCGCCTGCTCGCGGATGTAATCGCGGTACGTGATCAGGTCGCGCAGCTGGTTGACCTGCAGCCGACGCTCGATCCGCCGCAGCAGCGTCGCGCGCTTGTACTGCGAAAAATCGTGACCGGTGCGAGCGCGCACGAACGCCAGGATCTCGCGCAGCGCCTCTTCGGTACGCGCGGTGACGTCCTCGGGGGCCGGCTTGTCCTCGAGCTGTGGCAGCGCGATCGCGCGCGCACTGCGCCATAGCGCCGCCAGCCGCTCGGGCATTTCTCGCGCGCGCAGCACGAAGTCGACCGCGCCGCTGCTGATCGCGTTGCGCGGCATCGAGTCGTATTGCGCGTCCTCCGGTTCCTGGGCGAAGGTGACTCCGCCGGCGGCCTTCACCGCCTTGAGCCCGTTGGTGCCGTCCGAGCCGGTTCCCGACAGCACGATGCCGAAGGCGCGATTGCCGTGCACCTCGCCGAGCGTGCCGAAAAAGCGGTCGATCGTCACGCCCCGGTGGTGGCTCTGGCCGGTCGGCGTCGGATCCAGATGACCGTCCTGCATCGTCAGGTCGCTATTCGGCGAGATCACGTACACCGAGTTCGGCTGGATCGGCGTGCACTCCCTCACCTGCACCACCGGCATCCCGGTGACTTTCTGCAGCACCTCGTCGACGTGCGAGACGTGTTCGGGCGACAGGTGCAGCACGATCACATACGCCATGCCCGAATCGCCGGGCGTCTCGCTGAAGAACTCGATCAGTCCTTTGATGCCACCGGCCGACGCGCCGATGCCCACGACCGGAAAGTCGAGATCGGACTTCTGGACGGTTTCGGCGGTCTTTTCTTCAGGCATGGTGCGGCACTGGAACGGGGCTACGGCGCGCAGAAAAGGGCGACGCGGACAGGCCGGGAATCATTCCTTCGCGATCATGCGGTACGCCGAATCATGGTACGCCGTCGTGCGGACCGCAACGCAACTGCTGTGTCGCTGCGGCCGCGAAACCCTTCGCTTGCGCGTGTGAAAAAACTGCGCGCCGTCAGAGGTCCGGCTCGACGCCCCGGGTTAACCCATCCCGCGCGGTCAATTGAACGAGTCGCGGCGCCAGCTCCGGGAGCGAGATGCAGTGATCGACCGGCGTAGCCGCCAGGGCATTGCGGGGCAGATCCGGAAATTCGGCATCGACCGGGTCTTGCACGATGGCGAGCCCGCCGCAGCGCTTGATCGCCAACAGCCCCGCCGCTCCGTCGTCGAGCAGGCCGGTCAGGATCACGCCGATGACCCGCCGCCCAAGATGCTCGCCGGCCGAACGGAACAGTGCGTCGATCGACGACGGGTGGTGGATCTCTTGCGGCGGTTGCAGCAGGCGGCAGCGATCCTGCGTCAGCACCAGGTGCAGATCGGGCGGTGCCACAACGATGGCCCCCGGATGAAAGCCCATGCCGTCGCGCGCCGCTGCAGCGCGCAACGGTCCGGCCTGGTCGAGGATCTCAGGCAGCACTTCCGGCGCATCCGGCGCCCGGTGCTGCACGATGAACACCGAAGCCGCAAAATCCGCCGGCAATGCGCCCACGAGCAAGCGCAGCGCACTGACCCCACCTGCCGAAGCGCCGATCACCACGATGTCGCGGCAGCGCGGGTTCACCTGCTTCTTCCTTGAGTCGGCCCGAATGCCGATTCGCGGCAACCGGCGTGCCGACGAAGCGCGCTGCGCGGTGATCTAGCCGCGGCTTACCCCACCGGTAGATGTCGTGGGCGGTCCGCCCTGGCTGGCGAAAGAAGTGTCAGGCCTCCGCAATCTCGCGCAGCCGCAGGCGGCGCTTGCACGTCGTGAAGAAACGCACCCAGCCGCGGCGCGTGGCAGCGGCGAGACGCCAGAGCATCTCGCCCTGCAGCTTGGCGCGTGCGCGGCGCGCGGTCAGATGCAGTCGGTATCCGTCCAGCCTGTATCCGTCCATCGTGTTCATCGAAGGTCCTTCAGGAACGGGTTGATGAAGCGCAATGTAAGGACCGAGCATCTTCTTGAAAAATGAATTATTCTGATCAAACTCATCACGAAACGAGATATAGGGGCGAGGCGATGGAACTTTCCGACCTGCATGTCTTCCGCACCGTCGTCGAGTCCGGCGGTGTCACCCGCGCGGCCGACCGGCTGCATCGCGTGCAGTCGAACGTCACGACGCGCGTGCGCAAGCTCGAGGAAGACCTCGGCGTCCAGCTCTTCGTGCGCGAGGGGCGCCGCCTGCAGCTCTCGCCGGCCGGCACCGTGCTGCTCGGCTACGCCGACCGCCTGCTCGCGCTCGCCGGCGAGGCGCGCGAGGCGTTGCACGAGTCCGGCCCGCGCGGCGTGCTGCGGCTCGGCTCGATGGAGAGCACCGCGGCGGCGCGCCTGCCGCGCCCGCTCGCACACCTGGCGCGCAAGTATTCGCAACTCACCGTGGAACTGCGCACCGGCGCACCGCGCGATCTGCTGCCGCGCGTGATCGCCGGCGATCTCGACGCGGCGCTGGTTGCCGAGCCGGTCGATGACGCGCGGCTCGCATCGCAGGTCGCGTGGGTCGAGGACTACGTGATCATCGCCGGGCCGGGGCATCCGCCGATCCGCTCGCCGAAAGATGTGCAGGGACGCACGCTGCTGGTGTTCGAGCACGGCTGCCCGCACCGCATGCGGCTCGAGGCTTGGTTCGCCGAGCACCGTGTGCCAGTGGACCGCGTGATCGAGATGGGGTCGTACCACGCGATCCTCGGCTGCGCGGTGGCCGGCATGGGCGTCGGGCTGCTGCCGAAGATCGTGCTGGACACCTTCACCGAGCGCAAGCGGCTGTCGATCCATCGAATGACCGGCCGCTACCGCAATGCGCGCACGCTGCTGGTCTGGCGGCGCAACGCGCCCTCGGCCAAGGTCAAAGCGCTGGCCGATGCGGTGCGAGCCGACTGATATCTACCAGCGCCGCGGATACGGCCCATAGCGGTAAACGGGCACCGGTCGCGGGACGACGACGACCGCGGGCGGCGGTGCCGCGCGGTAGTACGGGCCGTAACCGTAACCGTACCCATACGCCGGACGGACCGGCGCCACGACACAACCCGACAACGCCACCGAGCCGGCGGCCAGCGCAGCGAATGCAAACCAACGCTTCGACATGCGGGACTCCTGTCCACGGCGAACCATGCGCCGATAGACAACCAACGACCCACCGCGCGGGCAGGCCGACCCGAATGTCGTAACCGTCGGTAACCGTAAAGGGGCGGGGGGCGCCGCGGTCTGGGTGCGGCGCCCTGCCTGAGTCGCTACGCCTTGGGCATCTTCACCGCGAGAATCGGCAGGATGTCGAGCCACGCGGCGCGCGCATCACGCGCGATGTTGCGGCCAGCGAGGCGCAAGGTGCGCGCCATCGACTGCATTGGCGCACGCAGCGCCTGTACAGCGCTGAGGACTTCGCGCGAAGAATTGCGTGCGAAGCGCGTCATAGTGCGCTTCGTGCCCAGCAACCTGCGCTCTACGCCCTCGAGGCGCGCCTTCGCTTTAGTCGACTTCATCGGGTGAACGACCGGCGGTGTCGCCGTCCGGGCCGCGCGGGCGCCGCGCCGCGGTGTGGCCCTGCGGCCTTTCGTCGGGGTCCTGACCATGGTTCCTCCTTCGCTTTGAGTCAGCCCGGCGCGAACCTGCGCCGGACGGTTTCATGGTCGCACGATGCGCCGCATCAGCGCCTGTCAATTGAAGGTAGAACCGTCTATCTAAATGGGCCCTCAACGCGCCGTCGCGCTCAAGCACTTGCCGTTGGGCTTGCTCGCCCTGATCGTGCCCTTGGCGCGCTTGCGCACCCAGTTGCCGCCTACCTCGAGCTTCTACGCGCGCGCGCCGCGTCTTTGAGCGATGGCGCTACTTCTTCGCCTTCGGTAGCCGGTATTCGACCTTGTTGTCGTTGAACACCAGCACACCGTCGCGCTCGAGCTGGTCCATCAGCGCAGGCAACAGGCCCGGGTCCATCTTGCGGCCGAGATGCGACTCGATGTGGCGCTCGAGCCCCTTGCGCTTGGCCGGCCGCTTCACCCCCATGCGCTGCAGGCTCGCGATGACCTTGGCGATTGCGTCGGGTGCGGCAGCAGTGCCGCGATTCACCGGCGCTTCAGCCTTCGTCGCAGCCGGCGCGAGCAAGGCCGAAGGCTTCTTCACCGCGGCCGCTTTCTTCGCGGCCGCCTTCTTCGCCGCAGGCGTCTTGCCCGCGGCCGCCTTCGCGGCCTTCGCGGCGGGCGCACCGCGCGACTTCGCCGCGCGCGGCTCAGCGCGCTCGGCACCGCTGCCATCGAGCGCCGCCTTGATCGACGCCGCACGCGTCGCCTCGAAACCCTGGCCGCGGATATGCATCAGCAGCGGATCGAAGTCCGTGTCGCGCGACACCACCACGAAGCGCACTTGCTTGCCGCCGCCCTGCGCCGCGATCAGTTCGCCGAGGTAGAACGCGATGTGCATGTCGACCGCATTGCGCCCCGCCTTGGCGCAGCGGATGAACGAGACGTTCTCGCCCAGCGGCTGCCACGCCTCCGCGACGTCGGCCGAGTACTTCATCTGCCCCGGCCCGCGGAAGATGCAAAGCCGCAGGCTATCGCCGCGCACCAGGCTGATGTCGGTCGCGCTGGGCTGGACGTTTTCGAAGTCGACGAGGATGTGGGTGAGGGTCATGGAGTGCGCGGTCGCGCGTTAGGGTCCGGCCCTCAATGTACCGCGTCGATGTCGTCAAGCGATGAGGCTCGCCCGGAGCCTGGCGCGAAGGCATGCATCGGGACGAGCACAATTACTTGAGTCAGAGGCGACGCAAGAGGCGACGACATGCGGAAGCTCAACGAAGAGCAGTGGCAATCCCTGGCGAGTGCCATGCAGCGTGCAATGACGCGGCTGGTACCCGACTGGACGGCGCACAACACGCATGATCCCGGCATCACGGTGCTCGAACTGCTCTCGTATGCGCTGACTGAATTGCAGTACCGCAGCAACACCATCGACGCGAATGGCCGCGCGTTGGCTCGGCACGTAGCGCGGTTGGCCGATTCACTGGCCGGCGTGACCGGCACGGACGACTGCCCACCGGGCCCGCAGCGCGTGAACTACTTCTACGGCAAGCTGCTTAGCGTAGACGACTTCACCACTGAGCAGGACTACATCCTGCGCAAGACTCACCGCCGCAACCGCGTGCTTGCATGGGGCCGGCGTCGTGACGGGGCTGAGTGTCAAGCTCGAGCGCACGGGCAGCAGCGCACAAGTGGTCATCGCACCCGGCCTCGCGTTTAACCCGGGCGGCAAGGAGATTGAGGTTTGCGCGCCAACCTCGTTACCGCTGCCCGCTCAAGGCAAATCGCTGCTGGTGCTGCTGCACTACGCCGAGCAGCCGTGCCGCCCGGTAGCGGCGCCGGCGGTGGATCCGCAAGCTGAGTCGAAAGTGCACTTCTCGCGTATCACGGAAACATTTAGCGTGACGCTGGCTCCAGGCGCTGATGACACCGCGGTTGGGCTCGCGCGGGTGAACTTCAGCCGGGGACGGTGGGTGCTTGATCGGAAGTTCAAGGCGCCGAAAGTCAGGATCTGACTCGGGCCACGGTCGTGGATCGTGCTGACGGACTACGGCTTGCGCTCGCGAATCAGCACGCCGGTGGTCGAGATCATGACGTCGAACTCCGCGGGCTGCGTCACCGGCACGAAGGAGGCCGAGCCGTATTCGGCGTCCAGCAGCGGCGCGAGGAAGACGTAGCGACGGCGCAGATTGAAGAGATCGATCGGCTTGTCTGCGCCGAGCGCGTGAACGGTGCGCGGCGACGTCGTTTCGTCCTTCAGCGAGTGATACCGCCCCGCGATGCGGTCGAGCTCGTAGGCGGTGTGCAGTCCGACCAGGTTGGCGATCGGCTTCCACTTCAAGATGTGCGCGTCGACGTAGATCTCGTCGCCCGCCAGCTCGTGCTTCGTCTCGCGCCCGTCGGGGAAACGTAGCGTCGCGTTGAACCGCTGCGGCCCGACCGGCTGAACGCGCACCTGGGCCGCCACCGTTTCGTGCGTCAACGCTTGATAGCCGTGTGTGCCGATGCCGACCGCCGCGGCAAGCGCTGCGACCGCGATCGCCACCAGCCCCGCCAGCAACCGCAGCAGGAACCTGAACGGGTGCAGACGAAACAACGCTGCCAGGCTCGCGAAGAGCAGCAGCACGCCGAGCAGGGCGAAGCCGGCGGCCGCGAGCAACCAGGGTGAGGCCAGAAGGTTGTCGACCGTCATCGTTGTTTAGACCATAGGCGCTCGGCGAGGGAGCGTGGCGAATGGATCTCGACGCCGCCGAAGGCGCGCCCGTATCCACTGCCGAAGTGCGCGCGGTCACCGGTGACGAGGGCATCGCAGCCCAATCGGATGGCGGCCGACAACACTGGACGGTCCTTGTCTGGAAGCCACGCAGTTTCGGCTCGGCCTTCGGTCGTCGGCTGTGCTGGCGCCACACGCAGATGTGCAAGCAGGGCGTCCAGCACGTTTAACGCGTCGAAACCCTTGGCCTCCAAGTTGCGCCGTGCTTCGAACACGACGTAGGCGTCAACCCAGCATTCGTGCCCGCGCTCGAGCAAGCGTCTTACCAGATGCCGCACGGCGCCATCTGATTTGGCTGCCGAGAACAGAATGTTGGCGTCCAGGTACACCCGCATGGCAGCGGGCGTTAACGCCTCGCCTTGCGGGCGGACCGGCGCAGCGGGCGTCGGCTCACGTGCAAGCCAGCCTGCTAACTCGGCTTCGGCCTCGTCGAACTCGCGCTCGCGCGCCGCTGTGTAGAGCTCCACCGGCAGCGTGATGGCCGGGCGCAGCAACAGCCCCTCAGGCGTGGTTTCCGCAATCAGCGTGTCGTCGGCCTTGAGACCCAGCGCCTGACGAAGCTTGGCCGGCAGCGTGACCACGCCGCGGCTGTTTATGGTGACGGTGGTCTTCATGAATGCAGAATAGCAGAAAAACAGAAATCGGGCCATGCGTCCGCTTCAAGATCACATTTTGTGATCGTGGATGGGTAGGTCCTGCTTGGCGCCGTCACCTAGGCGAGTGAGTGACGGCGACAGGCTGCACGCGCACGATTGGCCACCGAGGAGGATCCATGACCACTGATCTGGACACCGTAGCCGACCTGGACATCGTGGCCGACAACTTGAACGCGGTCGGGGCGATCGTATTTCGCCTACATGCTGGAACAGATGCGCGTGTTCCGGGTGGTGGAGCGGATCGTCGAGCTATATGCGCAGGGGTTGTTGCCGCTCCGGCCCGGTCGGGCTGCCGATACGCTTGATCGGTACGCGCGCGGCGGCGAGCGGATGACGGCACAGGAGCGTGCGAGCTTCTACGCACGGGCGTTGGGTGCTCCGGGCGGCTCGGCGGTTGCCGGGCAGCCGAACCGCGGCTTCCTGTCGCTGTGGATGCGCTTCGTGGTGGCGGTGTCGATGTACGTTCGGCAGCAGAGCGTAGATAACCTGCTGCGGCCGACAGCGCCAGCGACCGTGTCCAACGCCAGCGTGCGCGATGCGGCGCGCGCGCTCGCAGCCAACGCTTCGGCGCACGGCAGCGGGACAGTGCGGCACGCGGCCCGCATGCTGTCGGAACACGTGCGGCAGATGGTCGACCTGCTGAACGAGCCGGAGTTGCTGCAGGCTTTCGGCGCGCGCGATATGTGGCAGGTGATCGATCAGGTGAACCGCAACGAGCTGGGCGGCGCGCGCAACGTCGCGCGTTATCGGACGCAGGCCGAGGCCGGTCGTAGGGTGTTCGAGTGGCTGGCGGCAAACGCTGCTCGATTGGCTCGGCGCAGGTAGAGCCCGGAGGCTTGGCCGACGATGCCGATCTGGCGGGCGCAGTGGAGCAGTGGCTCGCCGCCAGCGGTGTGTCGGACGAGTCAGTTGATCAGTACTCGCAGCCCGTCGAGTCGCCGACAATCACCAGTCCGCCGGTTGATATGCCGGCGATTGCGCAGGATCTGCTGGCAGCCATCGGGATGGCCGTCGCCAAGCGGCGAAACCGCGCAGAGCCTGCACGGCCTCGTCGCGTTGTTCCAGGGTGCGGCGGGCAGCGGCAAGACGCTGGCCGCCCACGTGGTGGCCCAGGCGCATTGCGCACGACATTCTGCGGATCGATCTGGCGCAGGTCGACAGCAAGTGGATCGGCGAGACTGAAAAGAACCTGGACGCAATCTTCGAAGAGGCCGAACGGACCGGCGCGATCCTGTTCTTCGATGAAGCCGATGCGCTGTTTGGCAGGCGAACCGATGTGAAGGACTCGCACGATCGGTACTCGAATGTCGAAATCGCCTACCTGCTGCAGCGGATCGAGGCGCATCAGGGCATCGTGATCCTGGCGACCAACCTGCACGAGGAGATCGACGAGACGCACTTCGGTGACGACTGGCGTCGGCGTCACCGTCGCCGGGTGAGCTTCCCGCGCAAACGGAGCGACGGCTGAGCGTCGACCTCAGGCCAGAGGGCGTGCACGCTGCGCATGGACGCGGCACGCCAGCCAGAGGAGTACCGCCGAGACTACGACCGTCGACGCAGTCATCACCCACGGCGTCAGCGGAAAAATGAAGTAGATCGCCGCAGCGAGAACCACCATGAGCAACAGCGTGAAGGTCACCGTCCACTGCGTTGCCGGTGCTCCGGCCGAGCGGCGCAGTAGCTGTTCCACTTCCGCCGTCGTCCACGCATCGAAGATCGACTTGACCAGCGTCTTGTAGATCAGCAACGGCAGCACGATCGATAGCGCCTGTAGCCACACGCCAACTTCCGGCGCCGGCACGTCCGTGGCAGCCAAGCCGACCTTCGGCTCTAGCCACGCGAGCGCCCACCGCCCGATCGCAACCCACGCCGGCCATTGCGCGTACAGCAGCAGCGCCGTCGCGAGAAGGGTCACGCCGCGCGCGGCGCGCAGGAACCCGAGCCGCGAGATACGCGCACGCTCGAGCCGCTCGAGCACCGCGGCATCGTCCGGCAGCAGATTGGTGAGCGGCGTGAATCCCGCCGCGCCGCCGATCTCACGCACCAGCGGACCGACGACCTGCTCCGGGTTCTGCCAATACGTCACGTGGTCCGCGAGATACGAGTCGCGATTCCTGACCTCTTTCGGCCGATAGTTTCCGACGCTCGCCTCCGGATTCGCCAGCGGACCGAACGGCACCAGATCCTTCGCCGCAAAGAAGTCGAGCCAGGGGCTGGAGAACGCCGCAAGCGGCAGGCGAGTCGGCCGGCCTTCATGCGCGTTGTAGCCGCGCGCGGCGGCGATCGATAGGCAGACCAGCGCGACGATGGCAAGCACCATCGCCGCCGGCCACATGCTCGTCAGCGCGAGGACGATCGCAACGCCCAGCGCGAACGCGCAGCCGATCGCGGCCCAGCCGGCCAGCCGCACCGCTCGCTTGTGCGACTCCTTCGGAATGGCGGTTAGCGTCTGCACGCCGGCCCCGAGTGTCACGAACGAGTGGATGTTTGCCACACCCGCCTGTTCCCGGTTCGACAGCACCAGTGCCGCGACGGCCGCACCTTGCGAATGCGCGATCACCACCACCTGCTCGCAGCGCAGCGCCAGCCAGTTGAGGTCGCGCTGCACGCGATCGATGATCGCGCGGCGCTGCACGGGGTCTTCGAGCAGGATGTAGCTGTCGCCGACCACGCCCGCCAGCCCGAACTGCACCCGCAGCACGTACGAGCGCAGCCGCTCCCACGGAATCAGCCACAACACCATCAACAGAACGAACGCCAATTCCGCCAGCGCGACCGAAGCGGAGAGCCCCAGCACACTCAGAAACCAGCGGACCAGGGATTTGCGGTGCTGCAGCCGCGCCATCGTGATGTAGTGGACCAGCACGGTGGGCGCCGTCAGCAGGCACCAGCGCGCAAAGCGGAAGAACGACGGCGCCCAGAACGATTCGCCCCAGTGCGATTCCGCCAGCATCCAGCGCGAGCGCCGCAGGTAGCCGTCGCCATCCATCGCCTCGACGTGCATCTCGACCGACGACGGCTCGAAACCGCGGCTGCCGACATCCAGCACGTAGGCCTCACGAAACTCGGCGCCCCCGCCGACCGCGCTGGCCTTCAGGTCCTGCGCGATCTTCCGGGCCACTTCGCTGGCTGCGGCGTGCTCTTCCGCGGTCGGTGCTCTGAATTGATTCGTGCTTGTGATCAGCGCTTCTGCCGCCGTCGGGTCGAGCGCCTTGCGGACGAGGTCGCGCGCGTACGCCACGCGATCGAGGTAGTCGACGTCGTACTCGCTCAGATTCTCGCGGATGGTCAGGCTCGGCAACCATCCCGCGAGCGGTGCGTCGCGTAGCTTGCCGGCGATGGCGGCCGTCGCCCCCTGCAGCCACGCATCGATCCAGCGCGCGATCGGTGCACTCCATTCCGACAGTGTCTCCGCGCGGCGCTGGTGGCCGATGCCGTGCACCAGCAGGACGCCGACGTCGAATTCGCGCTGCGGCAGCAGGTCGACCACTTTGCGGACGCTGCTGGTCGCCGTCGATCCCAGCGTGTAACTGGCGCGCACGTTGACCGGCACCGCCTGCTTGCCGACGGCGACCGGCGGCATCGCCGGTACGCCCAGCAGGTCGATCTGCGCCTCCCACAGAAACGCGCGCTTGCGATCCGTCGGATCGATGACCGCGTACACCGGCAGCGTGCGATCGCGCCTGAACGCTCGCGCCGGATCGATGAACCGCGCCATCGCCGAGGCGTACTGGTCGACGCCCACCCACGCGGCGCCCGACTCTTCGAGGTTGGCGACGCACACATCGACCCGGATCCGCTGATCGTTGCGGTCCGAGACGCCGTACACGCGCAGCCGGCTGACCCGCCCGCCGGCGTCCACGCGCACGGCAAAGACATCACGGATTTCGAGATGCGCTTCCATCGCACCTGCTAATCGTTCCCACGTTGGGAACGAAGGGTCCCCTTTTGGGTATACCGCAACGAGGATCCTTTACGGACTACCCAACAGGGGAGTCTCACGGCTCACGTGTGACACGCACACGAACGCGGCCAGGTTCGACCGTCACGACTCCACCGGCCGCGAGTTGGTCGCCGTTCAAGTCAAGGACGCTAAGGATCGCAGCCGCCTGAGATGCCAAGCGCAGTCCAGAGAGCCTCACGATCCCGCTATGGGCGACGCCGCGCACTATCGCTAGCTCACCAAAGTCTTTGTCCAGCGTGACCAGGACCCTGCCTTCGGCGTGCGCACGGGCGAGAATCTCTTCATCACCAGGGTCGGCCGGCCAATCGCCAGCCCATGCGACATCGTGACCGGCGGACTCTAAGGGCGCCCTCAGCACGCCCGATACGCACGAATCCAGCAGCAGCTTCAAGCCGCGTTTTCGCTGATCCGAGGTTCAACCCGCTCGTGCGAGACGAGGCGATGCGCGTAGGCGATGCAGGCACGAATATCGTCGGGCTCCAGCCAGGGATAGGCCGCGAGTATTTCTTCGGTCTTGTCACCCGCCGCGAGCATTCCTAGGACTTGCTCGACTGCCAGACGATGGCCGCGAACAATTGGCTTGCCGCCGAAAATCTGCGGATTGACGGTGATCCGGTCCAGCAATGTGGTCTCGTCCATTGCACACCTCGGCAAGCGTTCGCTCCAGAGCTGTCATCGTGCCAGAAAGCCAACTCGGTAGCATCCAGCAACCGTACCAACTGGAGCCCCAGTTCCACCGTTCAAAAGCCCTCCGCGTAGCCGGTCAAGGGCGTCTGACGCTGCCCCAAGCGGCTTGGTCGCTTCCGTATCCGAGAGGATGATGCGCGCCACAACATCTGATCCGCCCTCGCGCCTCCATGCCAACCCTTCCCCAGCACTGTGACGTCCTGATCGTCGGTGCCGGTCCCACCGGCCTGATGCTGGCCAACCAGCTCGCGCGCCATGGCATCGATGCGCTGATCATCGATCGTCATGCCGGGCCGGCGCGCGAGACGCGTGCGCTCGGCGTGCAGGCGCGCACGATGGAGATTTACGCCAAGCTCGGCCTGATGGAGCGCGCGCTCGAGCTCGGCCAGCGCGCGACCGGCGCCGACTTCTGGTCGCGCGGCCGCCGCACCGCGCGCATCCCGCTCGGCGATATCGGCCGCGACCTCTCTCCCTATCCGTTTCTGATGATCCTCGGCCAGGACGACAACGAACGCCTGCTGGGCGACAAGCTGCGCACTCACGGCCGCGACGTCCACTGGAACACCGAGCTCATCGGCCTCGAACAGAAGCCTGACCGCGTGCTAACGCAGATCCGCCAGCCCGACGGCTCAACCCACACGCTCGAAGCGCGCTGGGTCGCCGGCTGCGACGGCGCAAAGAGCGCCGTGCGCGAGCTGAACAGCGTCGCCTTTCCGGGCGCGCCCTACCAGCACGTGTTCTTCATCGCCGACACGACGATGACCGGGCCGATGGTCGCCGATGAACTCAACGTCTTCTTCCTGACCAACGGCTTTCATCTGTTCTTCCCGATGCGCGGGCAGGATCACTGGCGCCTGGTCGGCATCCTGCCGCCCGAGCTGCGCAATCGCGACGACCTCACCTTCGAGCAAGTGATTCCGACTCTGCGCGCGCAGGCGTCCGCAGCGCTCACTTTCAACGAATGCCACTGGTTCTCGACCTATCGCATCCATCACCGCCGCGCCGAGCGCTTCCGCGCGGGCCGCTGCTTCCTGCTCGGCGATGCCGCGCACATCCACAGCCCGGTCGGCGCCCAGGGCATGAACACCGGCTTGCAGGACGCCTACAACCTCGGCTGGAAGCTCGCGCTGGTCGTATAGGGCGGCGCCCGCGAAGCGTTGCTCGATTCCTACGGGGCCGAGCGCGAGCCGGTCGCCGAGCGGTTGCTGGAAACCACCGACCGCCTCTTCTCGTTTGTCGTATCCGACAACTGGGTCAGCCGGATTCTGCGCACGCGCGTGCTCGCGCGCATCCCGGCGTTTGCTCTGCGCTTCGCTGCCGCGCGCAGGTTCGCGTTCGGCCTCATTTCACAGATCGGCATCCGCTATCCGACGAGCCCGCTGTCGCAGACCAATCCCGGCCTGCCCGACGGCTCGCCGCGCGCCGGTGACCGCTTCCCGTGGCTGAAGCTCGTCTTTAGGTCGGGTTTGGCGGCCGAGGATGTCTTCGCCTGCCTGGATGACACGCGCTTCAACCTGATCCTGTTCGGCCAATCAACCGCGGCGGTCCCGACCGACCAGCCGCTCGTCATCCACCAGATTCCGGACCTGGCGACCAACGCCGCCGCGCTGGCGCGAGTGGGAATCCGCGGCCCCAGCTATTACCTGTTGCGACCCGATGGACACATCGGGCTCGCGGGCGTCCGGCTGCAGAACGGCGAGGTGCAGCGGTATTTTTCCGAGCGCGTCGTGACCGCAGCGCCGAACGTGCCAGGCAGCATCTAGCCAAGGCCCGCCCGGATATTGCCGACAGAACCTCGCCCAGCGCCGAAGCGAACCCGAATTTCTACCAACGGCGACGGGCAGCGGCCTGGCGGCCCTCCGCAGGCCGCACATCCGGTGATCAAGGAGTGCGATAGACATCGCTGCGATGTCCAACCTTGATCACCTCGACGACGATGCCGGCGTCGTCGACCGAATAGACAATGCGATAGACGCCCCGCCGGATTCGATACACGTCGCGACCGGTTAGCTTCTCGCAGCCCGCAGGCCGCGGGTCGTCGCGCAATGCCTCCATCCTTTTCAGCAGGCGGCGAACTTCTACCTTCGGTATCCCTCGCAGATCCTTGACGACCGATTGTTTGAACCGGAGTTCAAACCGTGCCATCGGCTTTGAGTTTCTTCAGGAAGACCTCGTATGTCATCGACGGTTCGGCGGCGCGCGACCGTACTGCGGCAAGGTCTTCCTGATCCTCCCGCAACGCCTCGCGGACAGCTTCGGCGACCAACTCGGAAACCGAGCGGTGAGTGCTGGCGGCCTTGAGCCGTAGCGCTCGATGGAGGTCGGAATCAAGATAAATCGTGGCGCGTGTCGTTTCACCCATGGAAAGCACGTCTCGCTTAGCCAAACAGACGTCACCTTAACGACAAGACGCTAAAACGTCAAGATTGGCCGATGAGCATCAGAGCAACCAGTCAGCCCATTGTCTGCACGCGCTTAACTAGTTCCGGCCGGCGGATCTTCCCGGTTGGCGTCATCGGCAGCGCCTCCATGATCACCAGCTGCTCCGGCAGCTTGTAATCGGCGACCCGCCCGCGCAGGAAAGCGACGACCTCGTCGAGCGTCAGCGACGTGCCGGGCTTCAGCACCGCACACAGACAGTTCTTCTCGCCGAGCCGCGCATCGGGCGCGCCGACGATCGCCACCTGCAGGATGGCCGGGTGCTGGTACAGCAGCTCTTCGATTTCGCGCGGGAAGTACTTCTTGCCGCCGCGGTTGATGATTTCTTTCTTTCGCCCGGCGATGCGAACGTTGCCTTCCTGGTCGACGAACTGTCCGAGGTCGCCGGTGCGGAACCAGCCGTCTGCGGTGAAGCTGTCGCGGTTCGCGTCCGGGTTGTTCAGGTAACCGAAGTGCACTGACGGCCCGATCGCGGCGATCTCGCCAACTTCCCCGTGCGGGACGTCCTTGCCCTCGTCGTCGATGATGCGCAGCCCCATCTGACTGACGCAGCGCCCGACCGTGCCGGTGACTTTCAACGGATCGTCGTTGAGCCGCGTGAACGAGTGAAATCCGGTTTCCAGCATGCCGTAGAGCTCGATCAGGCGTGCGCTCGGCAGCGCGGCCTGGAACGCCTTGATTGTCTCCACCGCTGCCGATGCGCCGCCGGTGATCACGACGCGCAGCGAACTCAGATCGCGCTTCTTCAGTTCCGGCGAATTCAGCATCATCACGATCGATGCCGGCGCGGTCGGGATATAGGTCACCTTCTCGCGCTCGATCAGTCTCGAGCGCGGCCTCGGCAGTGAAGCGCTCCATCAGAACGACCTTGGCGCCCGCCATCACCGATTGCACCAGCGTGATGTACCCCCAGTTCAGCCCGACCGGCAGGTAATCGAGCAGCACGTCGCGCTCGGTGACCTTCAGTTCCTGGTTGATCAGCTCAGAAGTGCACAGCGTTGTGTTCGTGCAGTGCAGGACGCCTTTCGGATTGCCGGTGGTGCCCGACGTGAAGCACATCCGCATGATCTCGAACGGATCCATCCGCACGCGGTCCTTGTCGGCGATCTCAGGCGTCTCGTCGATGACGCGGCCGAAGCTGCGCACGTCGGCCGCATCGACTTCGTCGACGCACACGACCATCTGCAGATCAGGCAGCTTGGGGCGCAGCTCGCGGATCATCGCCAGATAGTCGAAGCCTTTGAACTGACTCGCGCAGACGTAGACGCGCGACTTCGAGAATTTCAGGATGTATTCGACCTCGACCGCACGGAAATCCGCGCTGATCTTGTTGGCGACCGCGCCGATCAGTTCGAGCGAGAAGAACACGACCGGAAACTCGATGCGGTTCGGCAACTGCAGCGTGACAACGTCGCCGCGCTTGACACCCTGGCGGCGCAGGAACTCGGCGAACCGCTTCACTTCGGCCCATAGCTGCGCATAGGTAATGCGCCGGCGGTTGTCGACCATCGCCTCACGCTGCGGGTTCTCCTTGGCGTGCCGCTCGATCACTTCGAAAAACGTGCGATCGCGCCACCAGCCCTTGGCGGTGTATTCGTCGATCGCGGCCTGGCTCGCGGGACGGCGGTGCTTCGATCATGACAACTCCTAACGCACGGCGCGCAGCAGGCCGCCGTCGACCTGGATTGCGGTGCCGGTGATGTATGAGCCCTTCGGCGACACCAGCAGCGCGACGAGGTTGCCGATGTCGTCGACGGTGCCGATGCGCTTCAGCGGGATCTCCTGGCGCAGCCGCGCCTGCACGACCTCTGCCGGCTCCGTGCCCGCCGCGAACACCGTGCGCAGCCGCGAGGTATCGACGTAGCCCGGGCAGATCGTGTTGACGTTGATGCCGTATTGCGCGACTTCCAGCGACAGCGTCTTCGCGAAACCGATCACGCCCGACCAGGTCGCGACTGACAGCGCAAAGCCCGGGATCGGCTGGATCGCAGAGATCGCGGTGATGTTCAGGATGCTGCCGCCGCCACGCTCGCGCATCGACGGCACCGCCTCGCGCACCATGCGCACGACGTACATCAGGTTCTGCTCGACCGCCTTGGCCCAGCCGTATCGTCGAACGACATGATCTCGCCGAGCGGCGGCGCGCCGTCGTTGTTGACCAGGATGTCGACACCGCCGAACTCGCGCCGTCACAGTCTCGACGATGCGCTTGCAGTCGTCCGCCTTGCGCGCGTCGGCCGGCGATCGGCACCACGCGCACGCCGGTTTCGGTGCGGATCCGCTCGGCCGCGGCCGACAGATCCGGCTCGCGCCGCGCGCATGATCGCGACCGATGCGCCTTCGCTCGCCAGGATGCGAGCAATGCCGTAGCCGATGCCCTTGCTAGCGCCGCCGACGATCGCAACCTTGTCCTTCAGTTCGAGATTCACTTGCGCCTCACCTGTTCGAGAAAGCGTTCGGCGTTGCTGATGGAACACGTTGTTCAGTGTTTCCTCGTCGAAGCCCTCGGCGCGCCAGTCGCGCTCCAGCCGCTCGTAGGTGAACAGCGGATAGTCGGCGCCGAACATCAGCCGGTCGCGCAGCCGGCGCGGAATCTCGTGCTTCAGGTCCGGCGTGAAGTACTTCGGTGACCAGCCGTGCAGCTCGTACCAGATATTGCGCTTGTGCATCAGCACCGCAATCACCTCGGCTCTGCCACGGCCAGCCGGGCCGCGCGGCGACGATCGTCAGCTTCGGAAACTTCGCCGCGACGAAGTCCAGATGCCGCGGATGGCAGTCGTCGAGCAGGATGCCGCATGCCGCCCGGCAGCCCGGCGCCGAGCCCGGTCGTGCCGACGAAGATCAGCACGGGACGCGCCGGTGTCGATGCAAAGGTCGTAGAACGGGAACCACTTCGGGTCGCTCGCCGGGCCGCTGCCAGAGCCCGAAACGCCGAACCCGAGGAATCCCGGCGCTTGCTCGATGCAGCGCCGCAGCTCGCGCACGCCGTCCGGGCCGGTCGTCCGGGTCGATGTGGATCCAGTGGCCGATGATCTCGTTCGGGTGCGCGCGCTGCGTCTCGAACCCATAGTCGTGCACCGCCGCCGCCTCGGCGAGCGGAATGAACTTCGTGAAGCCGAAGTCGAGGATCGCCCGCACGTTGCTGGCGCGGAAATACGCCGCCATCTCGTCTTCGGTGTGATAGGTCGGCTCCGAGTTCCAGGTCTTCTTCTGCTGGGCCAGTTCTTCCTCGGTGCGCAGCGTGTAGCCGCGTTTCGTGCCCCAGTGCGAATGGACGTCGATGATCTTCATCAGTGGCTCGCTCCCAGATACGTTCTTTCGATGCGTTCGTCGCGCAAAAGCTCCGGCCCCGACCCGTGAAACGCCACCCGGCCGTTCTCCAGCACGTAGCAGTGGTCGGCAAAGCGCAGCACCTTGCGCGCGTTCTGCTCGGCGATCAGGATCGACGCGCCGGCCGCGTGGATCGCGCGCACGGAGTCGATGATCGCGTCGAAGATCTTCGGCGCGAGCCCGAGCGACGGCTCGTCGAGCAGCAGCAGCTTCGGGCTCGACATCCACGCGCGCCCCAGCGCCAGCATCTGCTGCTCGCCGCCGGAGAGAAACGCCGCCGTCTGCCCTGCGCGTTCCTTCAGGATCGGAAACAGGTCGTACACTTTTTGCAGCCGCTCGTCGAACGTGGCGCGGTCGTCGACCAGGTACGCGCCGAGCTCGAGGTTCTCGCGCACGCTCATCCCGCCGAAGAGCATCCGCCCCTGCGGCATGTGGATCACCTTGTGGCGCACGATCGGCATCGGTCGACGAGCGTGACGAGGTCCTCGCCATCGAACACGACGCGCCCGCCGCGCACCGGGTTGAGCCCCGAGATCGCCCGCAGCAACGCGGTCTTGCCGGCACCGTTCGCACCGAGCACGCCGACGATCGCGCCGGTCGGCACCTCGAGCGACACCTCGTTCAGCACGTTGATGCCGGTGTAGCCGGAGACGAGCTTGCTCAACGACCAGCATCGGCCGCCTCCTCGCCCAGGTAGGCATCGATCACGGTCCGGTTGCGCTGAATGTCCTCCGGCGTGCCCTCCGCCACCACCGCGCCGAACTGCATCACGGTGACGCGGTCTGCGAGCGCCATCATCACCCGCATGTTGTGCTCGACCACCAGCAGCGTGATGCCGCGCTGCTCGGCCAGCGTGCGCGCGGTGGCGATCGCAGTGTCGGCCTCCGACTCGCTCATGCCCGAGGTCGGCTCGTCCATCAGCAGCAGCGTCGGCTGCGCGGCGAGCGCGCGCGCGAGGTCCATCCGCTTGAGCACGCCGAACGGCAGGTCCGACGCGCGCGTGTTCCGGTACGGCAGCAGCCCGAAGGCGTCCAGCGTCTCGCTCGCGAACTCGATCGCCTCGCATCTCGTTCGTGCGCGCGCGTACGGTGTCTCCAGGGCCGCGCTCCAGAATGGGACGCGGCTGCGGCGGCCGACGCCGACCAGCACGTTGTCGAGCACCGTCATCTCGGAAAACGGCTCGACGTGCTGAAACGTGCGCCCGACGCCGCGCCGGCCGATGCGGTGCGACGCATGGCCCGAGATCGGCTGGCCGTCGAGCAGCACGCGCCCGGCAGTGAGTGGCACCGCGCCGGTGATCGCGTTGATCACCGTCGTCTTGCCAGCGCCATTCGGGCCGATCAGCCCGCGGATCTCGCCCGGCGCGACCGCGAGCGACACCTCGCGCGCCGCGACCACGCCGCCGAAGCGGACCGTCACGCCTTCGAGCGTCAGCCGGTCGGTCATCGCGCGCGCACCCGGTCGATCCCCCGCCGCGGCGCTGAGCCGCGCCCGAGTCCCACACGACGACGAGACCATGCGGCATGAACAGCAGGAACGCCAGCAGGATCAGCGTGTAGATCAGGTCGCTGTACTCGCGCACCGGCCGCAGCACTTCCGGCAGTCCGGACAGCACCGCGGCGCCGATGACCGAGCCCGCGACCGAACCCATGCCGCCGACGACGATGTAGGTGATCTGCCGCAACGCGGCCGACACGCCGAACTCGATCGGATCGATGAAGCCCACCACGATCGCCATCAAGCCGCCGGCCACGCCGGCATACGCCGCCGACAGCGCGAACGCACCGAGCTTGACGCGCGCCACCGCGACGCCGAGCGCCTGCGCCGCGTGCGGGCTCAACCGCACCGCGTTCATCTCGCGCCCGTAGGAAGACGCCAGGATGTTGGCGGCGGTCCACACGGCGAACACCGTGCAGCGCCGCGACGATCAGGTAGAGCTGGTACTCGGACACCGCGGTCGCACCGAGCCATGTCGGCTTCGTCACATTGAGCCCGCGCACGCCGCCGGTGATGTCCGCGAACTCCTCGATCACAATCTGCACGATCTGCAGGAAGCCGAGCGTTGCGAGCGCAAGGTAGATCCCATGCAGCCGGCTCGCCGGCAGGCCGAGCAGCGCGCCCGTCAGCGCGGCGACCGACGCCGCGACCGGGATCGCCGCCCAGAACGGCACGCCGTAGCGCACCGCCAGCAGCGACGAGGCGTAGGCGCCGATCGCCATGAACGACGAATGGCAGAGCGAGATCTGCCCGGTGTTGCCGGTCAGCAGATTGAGGCCGACCGCCGCGATCACCGCGATCATCGCCAGGTTCAGCAGGTAGGTCGTGTAGTTGCCGACATACAAGCCCAACCCGGCGAGCAGCACGAGCGCAACGACGGCCAGGACGGTCTGCCGGCTCGGCATCAGACGCGCTTGGCTTCTGCCACGCCGAACAACCCATATGGACGGAACACCAGCAGCAGCATCAGGATGATGAATGGCACCAGGTTCTTGAAGGTGCTGCTGACGAGGACGCCGGAAAACGTTTCGATCAGCCCGACCGCGAGTCCGCCGATGATCGCGCCCGGCACGCTGGTGAAGCCGCCGATCACCGCCGCCACCAACCCGCGCAGGATCAGCGTGCCAATCTCCGGGTTGACGCCGATCACCGGTGCCACCAGCAGGCCGGCCAGCGCCCCGATCGCGGTGCTGATCGCCCACGCCCAGCGCCACACCGAATCGACGCGGATTCCCATCAGCCGGGCCGCCTCGGCGTTAATCGACACCGCGCGCATCGCCTTGCCGAGCCGCGTGTACTTGAAGAAGGCGATCACCGCGAAGGTGACGACCAGCATGCACACGAAGATCCAGACCGAGGTCGGATTGAAGCGCAGCCCCGCGAGGAGCAGCGGCTCCATGCCGAACGGCCCGTCGAGCGCGGCCGGGCTGTCGCCGAACCGCAACTGGATCACGTACTTGATCAGCAGGCCGATCGCGAAGGTGGCGATCACCACCGTGAACTCCGGCGCGCGGATGATCGGCCGGATCAGCGCTCGCTCGATGAGCGATGCCGCCGACCGCGCTGAACACCAGCACCAGCGCCAGCACCACCGGGAACGGCAACGCCAGCGTGGTCAGCACCAGCGCTATGTACGCGCCGGCGGTGACCATCTCGCCCTGGCCGAAATTGAGTACGCCCGAGGCCTTGAACGGGATGACGATCGCCAGCGCGACGAGAGCGTAGATGCTCCCGACACTGAGCCCGGCGATCGCCAGTTGGAAGGCGAGCGTGACCGTCATCGGCGCTGACGCCGCATGCGCGGACGCTGAATCAGGCGAAGGCGAGGAGCGGCCTACTTGTAGCGGCTCAGGATGTCACTCTCGTGCTTGCTGGTCCACCCCGCCACCGGCTGCCACTCGCCGCCCTTGACCGTCATCGGCACCAGCGTCAGGTTGCCGATGTGGTGGTTGGTTGCGAACGTGCGCGGTGTCGCCACGGGGCCGATGCGGTAGTTCCGAATGCTCTCGAGCCCCTTGATCAGGCTGTCAGTGGTCAGGTCCTTGCCCGCGCGCCGCATGCCTTCGGCCAGCACGTGCATGTCGCCGTACGCCAGCAAGTCGAAGTTGTTGGGGCGGCCGGCCGGCGCGTTCGGATACTCCTTGCGCCAGTTGGCTTCCCACGTCTTCATCTCGGGCGCGTTCGCTCCCGGCAGGCAGCGGAATCAGCGAAAAGCCGGTTGCGCCTTCCGCGTTGGCGCGCGCAGCGATCACCAGCCCCGGGTCGACCATGTTGCTGCCGACGAAGAACGGCTGCTTCATGCCGAGCTCGCGCGCCTGCCGCATCGCGATCGCGGCCTCGGCCGGGTTGCCGAAGAAAGCGATCACATCCGGGTTGGCCTTCTGCACCGTGATCAGCTGCGACGTGAAGTCCTTGTCGTTGATGTTGAACTCGGCGCGCGCGACCGGCTCCAGGTTGAACCAGGCCTTCAGCTTGGCGATGGTCGCCTCGCCTTCGTTGCGCGGATACTCCTCGCGGCCGTGCATGATCGCGATGCGCTTGTTCTTGGCGTGGGTCGCCAGGTACTCGGCGTACAGCTCGCCGTAGCGCGCGGTCTCGGTGGTGCCGCCGCGGAACATGTTGCGCGCGTGCGGCCACGTCACCGGCGGTGCGGAGGCGATCGATACGTACATCACGACGCCGCTGTCGCGCACGTAATCGATCGTGCCCACGGTGGCGTTGCTGCCGGCCACCGACATGATCGCGAACACCTTGTCCTGCTCGACCAGCTTCTTCACCGCGGCGAGCGCGCGCGTCGGCGAATGCGCGTCGTCCTCGAACATCACGTTGATCTTGCGGCCGTGGATGCCGCCGGCGGCGTTGATCTCCTTGACCGCCAGCATCATGCCGTCGCGGCCGCCCAGCCCGATGTACGCCGCGGGGCCTGTGATCGGCCCGTACGCACCGATGGTGATCGTGTCCGCCGTGACGCCCTGCTGCTGCGCCGCCGCCAACGGGGCGGCGAGCGCGAGCAGCGCGCCTGTCCAGATCGACAGTAGCCGTTTCATCTGTTGTCTCCTCTCGGGCATTGCCCGGCTTAGGCGTTCTGACTACGTGCTCAGCGTAAGAACCGCCCAGAGCAGGGTCAAGGTGCAGCGCGGCTAGGACGTTCCCTCTCGGACGGAGCAGAATCGTCGAGACTCTTGCCAAATCTTCGCCGCCGAGACGTGCCGAGCGGGCGCTCAGCATGGGCGGGAAGGCGGCTAGCAGAGGGAGGAGAACCAAGTGCCCGAAATCGTCCGGCCGGCCGAACGAACGCCGCCGCAAAGGCGGCCAGTAAAGGCCGCGACCAAGGATGCCGGGCTCGTCCGCGAGAAGCGCGAACGACTGATCGCGGCGGCGATCCGCGTCTTCATCGAGAAGGGCTTCCACAAGGCCACCGTGCGCGACATCGGCCGCGCTGCCGGCATGACGCAGGGCACGATCTACAACTACGTGCGCTCGAAGGACGACATTCTCTATCTAGTGTGCGACCGCATCGTCTCCGAGTACCAGGAAGAGACGCGCAAGGCGCTCGCGTCAAGCCACGACCCGGCCGCGCGCATCCGCTCCGCCGTGCACGCGGTGTGCGAGGTGATGTACCAGCACCAGGAGGAGATCCTGCTCATCTACCAGGACAGCCACCTGCTTGAGCCGCGCTCGCTGCGCGTGATCCTGGCGCGCGTGGAGGAGTTCATCGGCATGTTCGAAACGATCGTCGGCCAGGCCTTGCGGGAGATTCGCGGACGCAGGCCGAACACCGGCCTGGCGGCGCACATCCTGACTTTCCTGCCGGTGATGCTCGCGCTGCGCCGCTGGTCGCTCTACCGTGACCTGACGCACGAGCAGGTGGTCGATGGGCTAACGGATTTTCTTGTGCGGGGGCTGGGGCTGGAGTCTTAGCAACTGGCTGGCCGGCGAGGTGAGTAGAACGCTAAGATGGCTGCGTGCTACACGATTCGGGAGCGAGGCTCGCCATGCGTGCGTTGCTGTCCTGTCGTTCACTGGTTGCACTGTCGCTGGCATTCGCTGCGCCGGCGCTCGTCGCGCAGGCGCCCGGCGGCCTGTACATCGCCGGCGACCAGTTCGATTTCGAGCAGGCAGCCCAGGCCGCACTCGCCGAGAACGCAGGCGGGCAGCGCTACTTCGTGCTGGTGCTGGCGCCGGCATCGCAAGCGCTTAGTCGTCAGGCCTCCGGCAAGCTCGCTGCGATGCGGGGCCAGGTCGCGGCATCGGGTGGGATTCTGCTTGCCTGCCAGCGCGACTTGGTGAGCGGTGCCATCGACCTCAAGAGCATGGTGCCCGGCGTCGTTTCGGTCCGCGGCTGGCCTCCGCCTGACTTTGATCTCTGGCCGCCCAATCAGCTCTACTACCCGGGCGAAGATCCCGCGAAGTTGCCCGTCCCGACCGAACAGTTGCGACGCGCGCGCGCTGCCTGCTCTCCCTAAGGCGCTGCACGCCGCTACTTCGCGGCCTCGCACTCGACGACTTAGGTGATTTGGCACTGAGTTTCCTTAACGGAGCGGGGAGGAAGCGATGAAGATCCACGGAGCGACGCTCATCGTCTACTTTGAAAAGTTGAAGGGTGGAACGGAGCAGACTCTCCTCCACAGCATCCGCCGAAAGAGACCCTACAAGCTGCTCGATGCGTCAGAGATTTCGGCGCGTCGAGCTGCAGAGCTCGCTTCGCGGTTCGTTCAGGAGAAGGCAGTTTCGACACTGAATATTGCCGGCCACCGCGCAAGCCAGGCGCCGGGTGCGCACGCGTACGTGTACGAGCTCACGCGTCAACTGATTCGACGGTGACGATGGGTGCCGGTCGACAAGCTGATTGGAACTCGAGGACATCAACCTCGGGCTTGATCGGCTGAGAGACCTTTCTCATGCCCTCGTACCGAGGCACTCAGTGCTTCAAACTCTCCGAGTCTCACCCACTCCCCGCGCGGATTGCGAAAGTGCCAGGACACCCAGCCGCGCTTGCCGCGCCCCGCGGCCGCTTTCGCGGCTCCTGAAGGCGAATCAAACATCTCGCGCTTGAAGTGTATATGCCCTTCGCGAAGAAACGTCGCCCTGAATTCTTTGCCCCTGTACCAAGCCTTAAGGGGCATCGGGCGCTCGACGAGCCTTGCGAGTACCAGCGTTCCCGCAGCCCCACGTGTTTTCGAACGGCGGCGATGCATGACGTACCGCGTCCTGCGCACCAGTCAGTTTCCCCTTGACCTTGTTCCCGACTGGATTGATCACGCGAAGCATCAATGCTTCAAGCGGCCGCATGTGAGCGTTGTCCGTCGTCAGGTAGACGCTGAACCTGTCCCACATCCCTCGGTGGCGGTCTTTCAAGTGATGGTTGACGCGACTCATCAAGTTGTTTGCGAGGCCTACGTAGTAGAGCTTTTCGCCCTTGTAGAGTGCGTAGACGCCCGCGTAGCCGCGAATCATCAGTTTGAGAATCGGTGACCTGCCCCCTGCCTGCCGTACCAGTGTGAAGGTAGTGGAGTCCGTCTTTCAGGAGAATGGCGGACATGAAGAAGAGCAGATTCAGCAGAAGAACAGATCATTGGGTTCCTGAAGCAGGCAGAGGCCGGCATCGCCGATCAAGGATCTGTGCAGGAAGGGCGGCTTCAGCGATGCCACGTTTTACAAGTGGCGCGCCAGGTTCGGCGGGATGGAGGTGGCTGATGCGAAGCGGTTGCGCGAGCTCGAGGCCGAGAACGCCAAGCTCAAGCGTCTGCTGGCCGAAGCGCACCTGGACATGCATGCGCTCAAGAGCGTGCTCGGGGTAAAGCGCTAGCCCCACAGGTCAAGCGCGAGGCCGTCGGCAAGATGATCGGCGAGCATCATCTGTCCGAGCGGCGCGCGTGTCGTCTTGTGGGGCTATCCCGTGATGCGTACCGGCACCCGCCGGTGGTCAGTCTGCTCAACATCGAGCTGCAGCGGCAAGATCGTCGAACTGGCCCAGTGCGGCGGCGATTCGGCTACCGGCGCATCCACGACCTGCTGCGGCCGGCGTATCCCGGCCATCAATCACAAGCGCGATCTATCGCCTCTACACCGCGGCCCACCTCACCGTGCGCAAGCGGCGCAAGGCCAAGCGCCCGAGCGGCGAGCGGCAGCCGCTGCGCGCCAGCGCGCGCGATCAAGAGGCGTGGAGCATGGACTTCGTCAGCGACAGCCTGGTCAACGGCCGGCGCATCAAGATGCTGACCGTGGCCGACGACTTCAGCCATGAGTGCGTGGACATCGCCGTGGACTACGGCATCGGCGGCGAGTACGTCACCCGACTGCTGGATCAGGCAGCGCGGTTCCGCGGCTATCCACGGGTCGTTCGCACTGACAACGGGCCCGAGTTCACCAGCCGGGCGTTTATGGGCTGGGCGCAGGCCAGGGGCATCCGGCACCTGGCTGATCGACCCAGGCAGGCCAATGCAGAACGCCTTCATCGAGAGCTTCAACGGCAGACTGCGCGACGAGTGCCTGAACGAGCAATGGTTCGAGACGCTGCAGCAGGCCCGCACGACGGTCGCGGAATGGCGCCGGGATTACAACGAGGTGCGGCCGCACAGCAGCCTCGGGCCGCATACCACCGGCCCGGTTCGCCGAGCAGCATCGCCGGCTCGCCGGCGATGCTGCTCAAGACACCAAACGACAAAACCCAACCCATCAACTAGCCTTGCAACCCGGACTTCCGCCAATCGATTGGTATGCCGACAGGGGGCAGGTCAATCGGCCGGTGCTTATCGAGCACTTTCCATGAAACGCGCTCGAAGAGCTGCTGAAAAATCCATTGTTCAGGGATCCATGCCAAGGCGGTTCCGTTGCGGCAAAAGCTCTTGGGGGGAGCGCAGAGTCTTGAAACGGCAGCAAGGCGAGTTATCGAGTTTGCGTCACGGAACGACCCGATGCTCGAGCGAGTCCACGCCGTGCGGGAGCAAGCGAAAGCGGATCTGGTCTTCCTTGGCATTCCCGTGCCGGCGCCGGGTACGCCACCTCGTACTCAAGCACAACCTTCGCCGTCGCCATATAGTCCGTCGCCCATTCCGAACAGACCGACGCCCTCTACAGGCAGCGCTGTCTTCACCTGCCCGCGCTGCGGCAGCACAATGGTGAGGCGGCTTGCACGCCGAGGACGAAACTCGGGCAACTACTTCTGGGGCTGTTCGCGCTATCCAAGGTGCAAAGGCACGCGAAACTAGCCGGCAGATAGTCGTCGTTTCTCGGCGAAGTTTCGCCGGGCGCTGGCAAGAGTGCCTCCGCGCGCCAGCTAAAGGCAAGCACCCCTGCGGCGTCTGATCTAGTCAGGATCGAGCAGCAGGCACCCGGTTGTGCCACGGCCGCTCGGTTCCCGCGCCACACGATTGGGCAAGGCTGCTTCCGGCGCCGCTATGCCAGGCGGCCGATCTGCTTGTGTGCCTTCTTCGCCTTCGGCGCCAGCAGCCCATGCCGGAGATGCCATTCGCGCAGCGATTCCCCCGGCCAGCCCTCGCAGTGCACGTGGCTCTTGCCGCTCGGCACATCGACCCAGTCGGGGGCGTTGGCGAGATCGGCTTCGACCACTTCGGGCGGCTTGGGCAGCGGGGTGTCGATGGCCGAGGCGTGCGGGTGGATCAGCTCGGGCCAGCGCGGATCCCATAGCCACAGCGGGCTGCCGCATTTCTTGCAGAAGTGCCGCCACGCCGGCGAGCGCTTGGCGCGCTGGCGCGGCTCGCGGATCAGGGCGTGGAAGCGCGTGACGTTCTTGCTGCCTGTCACCTTCATGCTCGCGGCGTCGCCGCCGAGGTTGATCGCATAGCCGCCGGAGCCGGCGGTCTTGCGGCAGATCGTGCAGTGGCAGTGCATGAACGGCACCGGCGAATCCGATTCGAGCGTGAAGCGCACGGCGCGGCAGTGGCAGGAGCCTTTCAGTTGCATAGGTTCTCCAGTGGGCTGTCAATCAGCCAACTCGGATGAAACATGGCTCAGAACGGAACGGCCATGCTACATTTTTTGGGAAATAGAACAAACAAGACAACAAAGATCGGTTGAAAGGAGACAGATATGGAGCGTCGCAATTTTGTGAAGGTGTGCGCCTCGGCGGCGGTCGTCTGCGCCGCGAGCATCGCGGGCACCGCATCGGCACAGGAGAAGCAGGTCTGGAAGGCTTCGGACGTTCACCCGCTCGGCTATCCGACGGTTGAGGCGATCCAGCGCATGGGCAAGAAGCTGGAGAAGGAGACCAACGGCCGCATCACGATCCAGATGTACCCGTCGATGCAGCTCGGCGGCGAGAAAGAGATGATCGAGCAGGCGCAGGTCGGCGCGTTGCAGATCGCGCGCATCTCGGTCGGTGCGATGGGCCCGGTGGTCGACGAGCTCAACGTCTTCAACCTGCCGTTCATCTTTCGCGACGAAGCGCACATGCGCAAGGTGATCGACGGCCCGATCGGGCAGGGGCTGCTCGAGAAGATCACGGCGAGCCCGCAGTCGCGCCTGGTGGTGCTTGGGTGGATGGACGCCGGCACGCGCAACGTCTATTCGAACAAGCCGGTCACCAAGCCCGAGGATCTGAAGGGCCAGAAGATCCGCATGATGGGCAACCCGCTGTTCGTCGAGACGATGAACGCGATGGGCGGCAACGGCGTCGCGATGGGCTTCAACGAGCTGTACGGCGCGCTGCAGACCGGCGTGGTCGACGGTGCCGAAAACAATCCGCCGACGCTGCTGGCGCAGAACCACTACACGGTCAGCAAGGTGTACAGCCTGACCGGTCACCTGATCATTCCCGAGATCTTCGTGTTCTCGAAGCGCAGTTGGGATCAGCTGTCCAAGAGCGACCAGGAACTCGTGCGCAAGCTGTCGCGTGAAGCGCAGCTGGAGCAGCGCCAGCTGTGGGACGCCTACGTCAGCGAGGCCGAGACCAAGCTGAAGGCGGCGGGCGTCAAGTTCGTGCCGGCCGACAAGGCCGCGTTCTACAAGGCGACGCAGCCGATTCGCGACAAGTACGGCGCCAAGTACGCGGTGCTTCTCAAGCAGATCGAAGAGACCAAGTAAGTAGATCACAGGGCACGCGGCGCCGTTCCGACCGCGTGCCCTTTCTGTGTCCCCGGTCGATCCCCGCATGACGGCGAAGCAGCGCTACCGCGAGGCGATGGAGTGGCTGTATATCGCCTGCATCGGCATTGCGGGGTTGGGGCTGGTCGTCATCACGCTGATGATTCCGGTCGGCGTGTTCATGCGCTACGCGATGAACAACCCGCAGTCGTGGCCCGAGCCCGCCGCGGTCGTGCTGATGGTGATGCTGTCGTTCCTCGGCGGCGCCGCGGTGTACCGCGCCAACGTGCACGTGGCGGTGGAGGCCCTGCTCAACGCGGTGACGCCTAGCACGCGGCGCCTGATGCTGTGGGGCGTGGATGCGTGCGTCGGAGCGACGGCGCTCTTCATGATCTTCTACGGCATCCAGTTGTGCATCGTCACGCACTTCCAGACCATGGCCGAATTTCCGTCGCTCTCGGTGGCCGTCGTCTACGCGCCGATTCCTGTCAGCGGCCTGGTCACGCTGCTCTTCCTGATCGAGCGCGTGTGGATCGGCACCCCGCCCAAGACGTCGGTCATGTACCGCGACGACGCCGCGGAACTCGAGTAGGCGATGGATATCCTGGCCCTGCTGGGATCGTTCGCCGTGCTGTGCGCGCTCGGGGTGCCGGTGGCGTATGCGCTGGGGCTGTCCGCGCTGATCGCGGCGCTGTGGGTCGACATTCCGCTCGAAGCCGTCATGCTCAAGATCTCGGACGGCACCGACGACTTCGCGCTGCTGGCGATTCCGTTCTTCGTGCTGGCGGGCGGCATCATGGCCGAAGGCGGCATGGCGGCGCGCCTGGTCAACCTCGCGAAAGTGTTTGTCGGGTTCATTCGCGGCGGCCTGGCGCTGGTCAACATCCTGGCCAGTACGCTCTTCGGCTGCATCTCGGGGTCGTCGGTCGCCGACACGGCGTCGATCGGCTCGGTGATGATCCCGCAGATGGTAAAGGCCGGTTACCCGCGCGTGTTCGCCACCAACGTCACGATCTGCGGGTCGGTGCAGGCGCTGATGATTCCGCCGTCGCACAACGCCGTCATCTACTCGCTGGCAGCGGGCGGCACGATCTCCATCGCGCATCTGTTTCTCGCCGGCATCTTTCCGGGCCTGCTGTTCGGGCTGTGCCTGATCGGCCTCGTGATGTGGACGGCGCACAAGCGCGACTTTCCGAAGAGCGAGCCGGTGCCGTTGAGCGCCTTGCCGCGGATCATCATCGACGCGCTGTGGGGCCTGGGCACTGTGGTGATCATCATGGGCGGAATTCTTTCGGGCATCTTCACGCCGACGGAGTCCGCCGCGGTCGCGTGCGTGTACGCCTTTTTGGTGACGTTTTTCGTGTATCGCGACTACAAGTTGCGCGAGCTGCCGCGGCTTGTTCACCGCGTGATCAAGACGGTGGCGATGGTGATGCTGCTGATCGGCTTCTCGGTCGCCTTCGGCTACATGATGGCGATCATGCAGATCCCGGCCAAGGTCACGCAGTTCTTTCTCGCGATCTCCGACAACAAGTACGTGTTCCTGCTGCTGGTCAACATCCTGCTGTTGCTGCTGGGCACAGTCATGGATCTGGCGCCGATGCTGCTGATCTGCACGCCGATATTCTTGCCGGTCATCGCCAAGTTCGGCATCGACCCGGTCCACTTCGGCATGATCATGATTCTCAACCTGGGTATCGGTCTGATCACTCCTCCGGTAGGTACGACCTTGTTCGTCGGCTGCGCAATCGGCAAGGTCACGATGGAACAGGTGTCGAAGGAACTGTGGCCGTTCTACGGCGCGATGTGCTTCGCGCTGCTGCTCGTGACCTACATCCCGGCGATCTCGCTGTGGCTGCCGGGACTGACGAAGTGAAGTTGGAGAACATATGAGCAAAGCGACCGAAAAGCTCAAGGAAGAACTGCTGGCGATGGTGCCGCCGACGCTCTACTTCTTCGTGATTCTTCACATCGTGGCCTTGATTCGCGCGTTGCTGATCAAGAGCACCGGCATTCATGTCGACACCACGGTTTCGGTCGCGATATCGGCGCTGGTCCTCGGCAAGTCGGTTCTGATCGCGGACATGATGCCGTTCATCAACCGCTTTCCCGAGCGGCCGCTGATCTGGAACATCGGATGGAAGACCGTGATCTATTTCCTGGTCGCGCTCGTTGTTCACTACCTTGAGCACCTGTACGACGCGTGGAAGGTGGCGCCCGGCTTTGCCGCAGCGAATCAGAAATTGCTCGCGGAAATCGTCTGGCCGCACTTCTGGGCGGTCCAGATTCTGCTGTCGGTGATGATCCTCATGTACGTCGTGATGCGCGAACTCGTGCGCGTGCTCGGGGCGGACAGGATGAAGACGATTTTCTTCGGTCCGTTGGGAGAGCGACCGGTTCACCCATAGGGACCGAATAGAGTCGGTCCTTCGAGGCGGCCGTTCGGTCTTGCTCACCAGCAGCCCACGCCGGATGTGTGCACACGCGCGAGTACCCGGCTTTTACTGTTCGCACGCTGTTGGCTGCAGTACATTGGTTGGCTGTCGAGGAGAAACCCATGAAAAACGCTGCAACGTTTTCTTTCTCCAATCGCAATCGCGCAGTGGTGGCGGCACTAGCCACGCTGCTGTTGGGCGCCTGTGCGAGCAGCGGCGGCTCGGGTTCCAAAGACTATTTGATGGCCAGTGGCCGCTGGGACAACACGGTGATCGTGATCGACGTGGACAAAGCGCTCGACCCGGCCAACGACGGCACGCCTAACGCGGTCATCAACCGCCTGCGCGTCACGCCCGACATCGACGCCAACGCCACTGGGAAACTCGACACCGTGGCCAGTGGCCAACCGATCTCAGTGGTCGTGTCACCCGACCAGCGCCGTGCCTACATATCCAACCATTCCGGAAAATCCACGCCGGCCCAGGCGGCAAGTTTTCAGCATGGCTGGCCGGGCACCTACACCGTGCTCGACTTGACCAAAGCGACCGACCCGGCCAACAACGGCACCCTGAATGCGGTCATCGCCTACATCGACGGCAAGAACTTCGGTGCCACCGGATTTGCCATCGCGCCGGACGGCAAGACCGCCGCTGCGGCCGCATCGGAAACGCCGGACAGTGAAGACGGTGGCAGGCTGATCGGCGTGGTCGATCTTTCCACCAACACCGTGATCTACCAAGTCGAGCAGGCTTACGGCAAGCCCGGGTTCCCGTGCCCGGTATCACCGATTCCGCATGCCTCGCCCAACCCGAAGATCGGCTGCTTTGCCGGCACCAATGGCATTACCTTCAGCCCGCTGGGCGGTGGCACGCTGTTCACTGCCAACGGCGGCACTAACGACGTAGGCGTGATCAGCTGGCAAAAGGCGCTGGCGCGCGACCCCGGTGCCGAGATTGCGCGCATCCCGACGCAAATGGGCGGCTTTGGAATTTCCACGAGCCCCGACGGCAAACTGGTGGCGGTGGCATCGCGCGAAGACCTGGCGCTCGACAAACCCGACAACACGATCTCCATCATCGACGTTGAAAAAGCGCTCACCAATCCGTCGCGCGCCGAAGTCGTCCGCCTGATGCTGGGCACCGACGACCCCAAGGTGGGCTCACGCCCGTTCGTGGCGGCTTTCACGCCCGATGGAACACGCATCGTTGTGACGCACTTCCGCACCAACAACATCTCGATCGTCGACGTGGCCAAGGCGCTCGCCGGGCAGCCCGCCGAAATCAAGCGCCTGCCCCTTGTGACGCCCGACGGAAAACCGTCGCGCCCACGCGGTGTGGCCTTCACTAAGGACGGCAAATACGCGGCGATCACCGGCGCCCCGAAAGGCGCCGCCAACAGCGGAGTGGTTTGGCTGGTGAATCTGGAGACCTACACCGTTGCCGGCCGTGTCACCCAGATTGGCAATGAGTCGTACTTGATCGGCGCGTTCAAAGGGAAATGACGCGCGCCAGATCCTGACGACCGATGGTTGAACCGGAGTTCAAACCGTACCATCGGCTTTGAGTTTTTTCAGGAAGACCTCGTATGCCATCGACGGTTCGGCCGCGCGCGACCGTACTGCGGCAAGGTCTTCCTGATCCTCCCGCAACGCCTCGCGCACAGCTTCGGTGACCAACTCGGAAACCGAGCGGTGAGTACTGGCGGCCTTGAGCCGTAGCGCTCGATGGAGGTCGGAGTCAAGATAATCGTGGCGCGTGTCGTTTCACTCATGGAAAGCAGCCTCGTTCAGTCAAGCGTCACCTTAACGACAAGACGCTAAACGTCAAGATCGGTCTTTGCCGGTGTCGGACGGATGGTCTTCGTGCCGAGCTGCGGCCCGTCTCGTTGCGATCAGTTCCGCAAAGCCGCTACGGCACCGATCGCGGAGGATCCGGCAATTGACTTTCGTTTTGGTTCGCTCCTAGGATCACCCGCTCGGCGGGTTGCATCGGTTCGCGTGTCGCACGGCGAATGCCGAGGCGTCCGACAAAAAGACCATCGACGAAGAAAAAGCGAAGGAGAAACAATGCAAAGACACCGACTGTCACTTTTCTTTGCGGTAGCTGCGGCTGCGTTGGCGGTTGCCTCGACGGCGCACGCCGACATGGATGCGGCCAGGCGATGGGTCGACAAAGAATTCCAGCCTTCGGTCCTGACCAAGGAACAGCAACTGAAGGAAATGGAGTGGTTCATCAACGCAGCCAAGCCGTTCAAGGGGATGGAGATCAACGTGTTGTCGGAGACCATCCCGACGCACGAATATGAGTCGAAGACGCTGACCAAGGCGTTCGAGGAAATCACCGGCATCAAGGTCAACCATCAACTGCTCGGTGAAGGCGAGGTCGTGCAGGCGGTGCAGACGCAGATGCAGACCAACCGCAATCTGTACGACGCCTATATCAACGACTCGGACCTGATCGGCACGCACGCGCGGCTGCAGTCGGCCGTCAACCTGACCGACTGGATGGCGGGCGAAGGCAAGGACGTCACGCTGCCGACGCTCGACGTGAAGGATTTCATCGGCATCTCTTTCACGACCGGGCCGGACGGCAAGATCTGGCAGCTGCCCGACCAGCAGTTCGCCAACCTGTACTGGTTCCGCTACGACTGGTTCAAGCGCCCTGAGATCCGTAAGGCGTTCAAGGACAAGTACGGCTACGAACTGGGCGTGCCGGTCAACTGGTCGGCGTATGAAGACATCGCTGAGTTCTTCAGCGTGCAGGTCAAGCAGATCGACGGCAAGCGCATCTACGGCCACATGGACTACGGCAAGCGCGCACCGGATCTCGGCTGGCGCATGACCGATGCGTGGCTTTCGATGGCCGGCTCCGGTTCCAAGGGTCTGCCCAACGGTCGGCCGATCGACGAGTGGGGCATCCGCATGGAAGCCGGCAAGTGCAATCCGGCCGGCGCGTCAGTCTCGCGTGGCGGTGAAACCAACGGCCCGGCGTCGGTGTACGCGATCCGCATGTGGGACGAATGGCTGCGCAAATACGCGCCGCCGGGCGCGGCCGATTACGACTTCTACCAGTCGCTGCCGGCACTGTCGCAGGGTAACGTGGCGCAGCAGATCTTCTGGTACACGGCCTTCACTTCCGAGATGGTCAAGCCCAAGAAGGACGGCAACAACACGGTCGACGACGCTGGCATGCCGCAGTGGCGGATGGCCCCGTCGCCCAAGGGTCCGTACTGGGAAGAGGGCATGAAGCTCGGCTACCAGGACGCCGGCTCGTGGACGCTGTTCAGGTCCACCCCACTCGACCGCCGCAAGGCCGCCTGGCTGTACGCGCAGTTCGTGGTGTCGAAGACGGTCGACGTGAAGAAGAGCCATGTCGGGCTGACGTTCGTCCGCGACAGCACGGTGCGGCACCAGTCGTTTACTGAGCGCTCGCCCAAGCTCGGTGGACTGGTCGAGTTCTACCGCTCGCCGGACCGCGTGATGTGGACGCCGACCGGCGTCAACGTGCCCGACTATCCGAAGCTCGCGCAACTGTGGTGGCAGAACATCGGCGACGTCAATTCGGGTTCGTTCACGCCGCAGCAGGCGATGGACCGCCTGGCTGGTGAGATGGACGACGTCATGGCACGCATGCAGGCGGCCGACGAGAAGGCCAAGACCTACGGCGGCTGTGGCCCGCGCATGAATCCGAAGAAGGATCCGAAGGATTGGCTCGGCAAGCCCGACGGCCCGAAGGCCAAGCTGGCCAACGAGAAGCCGAAAGGCGTCACCGTCGACTACGACGAGCTGATCAAGCGCTGGACGGTGAAGAAATAGCGGCGGGAGGCTCCTCCCGCTCGCGTCGAACGACCCCTTTCCCTCTGTCGCCTTGCCCGGGACAGAGGGCGGAGGGTTGGCCCGGATAATCCGCAGGCTCAGACCAATGGCGGCAACATGAGCCTCGCACTGAAGGATGTCGTGCTGCGAGTCGAAGGGCAGACGCACATCCACCCCACCAGCGTCGAACTCGCGCCCAGAGGCTTCAACATCCTGTTGGGAACGACGCTCGCCGGCAAGACGACGTTGATGCGCCTGATGGCCGGCCTGCTCAAGCCCACGTCCGGCGAAATCTGGTTTAACGGCAAGAACGTGACCGGCGTGCCCGTGCGCGAACGGCGGGTGGCGATGGTCTACCAGCAGTTCATCAACTACGGGCACTTGACGGTATTCGATAACATCGCCTCGCCGTTGCGGGTTGCCGGCGTGAGCAGCGCGCAGGTGAAAGAGCGCGTCGGGCGCATCGCCGAGTTGCTGAAGCTTTCCCCGTTGCTCGACCGGCGACCGGCCGAGCTGTCGGGCGGCCAGCAGCAACGCACTGCGCTGGCACGTGCGCTGGTGAAGGACGCCGACCTGGTGTTGCTGGACGAACCGCTGGCCAACCTCGATTACAAGCTGCGCGAGGGTCTGCGCGATGAACTGCCGCGGCTGTTCGCCGATCGTGATTGCACGGTCGTGTATGCGACGACGGAACCTGCGGAGACGCTGCTGCTCGGCGGCCACACGGCGACGCTGCACGAGGGCGCGATCACGCAGTTCGGCCCGACGGAGGACGTGTATCGCCGCCCGGCCGATCTGACGACCGCGCAGGTGTTTTCCGATCCACCGATCAATACGGCACCCGTGGTGAAGCGCGGTTCGCGGATCGAGATCAGCAATGTCGTGGGCTGGAACGTTGGCGGTGAACTGGCGGCGCTGGCCGACGGCGCATACACGCTCGGGCTGCGGCCACACCTTGTGCAGCCGGCCGCGCCCGGCGTGCAAACGGATGCGAAGGTGGGCGTGGACGTCGACCCGATTCGCGGCGTGCGGGTCAGCGGGCAAGTGTCGGTCGCCGAGATCAGCGGGTCCGAAAGCGTCGTGCACTTCGATCTGAACGGCCTCGGATGGGTGTCGCAATCGCACGGCGTGCACCGATTCGCCGTCGGCGAGGTGGCCGACTTCAGGCTCGACGTCGAGCGCGGTCTGTTTTTCGATGGCCGTGGGGCCTGTGTCAGTGCGGGCGGCCACGTGATGGCGCCGAGGTAGCGATGGCGCGCATCGGCCTGAAAAATGTGCGGCACAGCTATCGAGAGCATCCGGCTACTGACGCCGACTGGGCCGTCAAGCGCCTGGACGTCGAATGGGCCGAAGGCAGCGCCAATGCGCTGCTCGGCCCGTCGGGCTGCGGCAAGACGACGCTGCTGAACATCATTTCGGGCCTGTTGCGACCGACCGAAGGGGCGGTGTTCTTCGGTGACCGCGACGTGACCGCGGCACCGCCTGACGCGCGCAACATCGCGCAGGTGTTCCAGTTCCCGGTCGTGTACGACACGATGAGCGTGTTCGACAACCTGGCGTTCCCGCTGCGCAACCGCGACATTCCCGCCGCGCAAGTCGACAAGCGCGTGCGGGAGATCGCCGCACTGCTCGACCTGGAGCCGATGCTGATGCAGCGCGCGGCCGGCCTGACGGCCGACGGCAAGCAGAAGATTTCGCTCGGACGCGGACTGGTGCGCGACGACGTCAACGTGATCATGTTCGACGAGCCACTGACCGTGATCGACCCGCATCTGAAGTGGCGGCTGCGGGGCAAGCTGAAGGAACTGCACCAGCGGCTGCGGCCGACGATGATCTACGTGACGCACGACCAGACCGAGGCGCTGACGTTCGCCGATCAGGTGCTGGTGATGAACGAGGGCACCGTCGTGCAGTCCGGCACACCGGTGGAGCTCTTCGAACGGCCGCGCCATACCTTCGTCGGCCACTTCATCGGGTCGCCCGGCATGAACGTGCTGCCGGCCACGTTCGAGAACGGGGTTGCCCGATTCGCCGGCCACGCGGTCGAGATCGCGACGCCGCTGAAGGTGCCGCAGGACGGTGCGCGGCTCGAGATCGGCGTGCGTCCGGAATTCGTCAGATTCGCGGAAAACGGTATCGCCGTGCGCATTCTCAAGGTGGCCGACAGCGGCCGGTACCGCATCGTCGATACGATGGCAGACGCTCAGCCGCCGGCGACGGCGACGATCATCAAGCTGCTGGCGGCCGAAGGTACGGCGCTGCCGTCCGGGCGTGCATTTCTGAAATTCGATCCGGCGTACACGCAGTTGTATGTCGACGGCTGGATCGCAGGCTGAGCCAACGTGAACAACAAGACCGTCAATCAGAAAGCCTGGTGGCTGGTCGTGCCGGTCGTCGTGCTGGTCGCGTTCAACGCGGTGATCCCGCTGATGACGGTGGTCAACTACTCCATGCAGGAGACCTTCGGCGAGAACGTGTTCTTCTTCGAAGGCGTCAAGTGGTTCGAGCAGATCCTGCGCTCGCCGCGCTTTCATGAATCGCTGCAGCGGTCGCTGCTGTTCACGGCAATCGTCCTTGCGATCGAGGTACCGCTCGGCGTGGCGATCGCGTTGACAATGCCGCGCAAGGGGCCGTGGGTGTCGGTGTGCCTGGTGCTGATGGCGATGCCGCTCTTGATCCCCTGGAACGTCGTCGGGGCGATGTGGAACATCCTCGCGCTGCCCGATATCGGACTGCTCGGCCATACGCTGAACGCGATGGGGATCGACTACAACTTCACGCGCCAGCCGCTTGGCCGCGTGGGCCACGCTGATCGCGATGGACGTCTGGCACTGGACTTCGCTCGTCGTGCTGCTCGCCTACGCGGGCCTGTCGGCGATCCCGGACGCCTACTACCAGGCGGCGAAGATCGACGGCGCATCGCGCTGGGCGGTGTTCCGCTACATCCAGCTGCCGAAGATGAAGCGCGTGCTGACGATCGCCATTTTGCTGCGCTTCATGGACAGCTTCATGATCTACACGGAGGCGATCGTCGTCACCGGCGGCGGACCGGGCAACTCGACCACGGTGCTGTCGATCGACCTGGTCAAGATCGCGCTCGGCCAATTCGACCTCGGGCCGGCGGCGGCGATGTCGCTGATCTACTTCCTGATCATCCTGCTGCTGTCGTGGATCTTCTACACCGTCATGACGCGGGACGAGGCATCGTGAGATGAAGCGCTACGCCTGGCTCGTGCCCGCGCTGTACATCGTGTTCGTGCTGCTGCCGATCTACTGGCTGCTGAACATGTCGTTCAAGACCACCAACGAGATCCTCGGGTCGTTCACGCTGTGGCCGCAGGAATTCACGTTCGACAACTACCGCAAGATCTTCACCGATCCGACCTGGTATCGCGGCTACCTGAATTCGATCAGTTACGTCGCCATCAACACGGTGCTGTCGGTCGCTGGTGGCGCTGCCGGCGGCGTATGCGTTTTCGCGCTATCGATTCCTGGGTGACAAGCACCTGTTCTTCTGGTTGCTGACCAATCGGATGGCGCCGCCCGCGGTGTTCGCGTTGCCGTTTTTCCAGTTGTATTCGGCGATCGGCCTGTTCGACACACGCCTGGCGGTCGCGCTGGCGCACTGCCTGTTCAACATTCCGCTGGCGGTCTGGATCCTGGAAGGCTTCATGTCGAGTGTGCCGAAGGAACTGGACGAGACCGCCTTCGTCGACGGCTATCCGTTCTGGCGCTTCTTCATTCGCATCTTCATTCCGACCATCGCGGCCGGCATCGGTGTGGCGGCGTTCTTCTGCTTCATGTTCTCGTGGGTGGAACTGCTGTTGGCCAAGACGCTGACTTCGGTTGACGCCAAGCCGATCGCAGCGACGATGACGCGCACCGCGAGCACGTCGGGTTACGAACTGGGGCTACTGGCCGCGGCCGGTGCGCTGACGATCGTGCCGGGCGCGTTCGTCATCTATTTCGTCCGTAACTACATCGCCAAGGGCTTTGCCCTCGGTCGAGTTTGAGATTCAGGCGATGACGCCGGCACCTGCTGTTGGAATCGGACTCGGATGGATGGCGTGGACGTGGCAGACGGCCGCGTTCTTCATCGTCATCGCGCTGCTGCTGCTCGGCATGGCGGTTTGGGAATGGCGCGCGCCCGGCGGGGCGCCGCGTCGCGGTGTGCTGGGCATCGTCACGACGCGCGGCGACCGGTTGTTCATCTCGTTGCTGTCAGCCGCCTATGTGCACCTGATCTGGCTCGCGCTGGTTCCCGCGCCGCTGTGGGGCGCGACGCTGCTGTCAGCCGGGCTTGCCGTGGTGGTGTTCCGCAAGGTCTGAGCGGAATTTAGGCGGCGATTGAATCGCGGTCTGTGCTAGCGCGGAATCAATTACTGCTTGCGGCGGGCGAACATGAGTCCTGATAGGCCGAGGGCGAGAAGGGCAAGCGTCCCGGGCTCGGGCACCGCGATGGCGTTGTCGGTCACGCGGATGTTATCGATCAGGGTAAAGAGCAAAGCACCGTCGTTGGGGTCGGTACTCGACGTGAGATTCGTGTCGGAGTGCCCAAAGAAAATGTTGTTGCCCGTGTTCGCCGTATCGTCCAACAGGGGGACAGTCGCAATGAGCAAGCCATCGACGGTCCAAGTGACATTCAACAGCCCCACCGCGATTTCGACCTCGTGCCACTCCATGCCGGCCGAACCGACGAGCGTGGTACCAGATTGCTGAGCAAAGAGCGCAAGCTGCGCCGCCGGAGCTGCGTTGTTACCCAAGCCTGCATAGTAGGCGTCGCTGGCATTGCTGCTGCCGGAAAAGGCGCCCGCTGCATGGATGCCGGCCGCAGTGTCCGGATATCTGGTCGGGGCGGTTGGTGAGTAGGCGCGCCAATCGGAGCTGGAATTGCCATCGACGGTTGCCGCGAACCAGATGCTGTCTTGCGTGCCGCCGGGCCATTGGGCCAGCGTTCCGCTCGTGCCCACGCCGAAGGTCGACAGTTGGGTGGACCCGCTGCCACCCGCAGGGAACGGCCCGTTGAAATTGGCCCACCAATCGAACCTCACGGTGTAGATGCCGCCGAAGTTCTGTCCGTTGGGTGAAACGCTCATGCCGCCGAAGATGCCACTGCTCTGATTGGCTTGTAGCTTCATACCCCGGGTGCCCATCGCGCTGGGCGCACTCGGGATGCCGACGGTCGAGTAATCGAAAAAGAAACTCGCTGCTTCGTCGCTGGGGCCGCCGTTGACGGTCCAGCTCGCTGTTGGATTGACCTCAAAATTCTGCGTGTACAACTCCGCGCCGAACGCCGGGCTCGCGACGAAGACTGCCAACGCCGTTGCCGTTCGCTTGACCGCCGTGAATAGTCGATTGCCCATTGGGTTTCCCTCTGCGTCAGTGAGAAACAATCGTTCGGCCGTGGTGCACGATGATCTTGAAGCGTACGCCGCGCAGGGGTGCGCGGCCAAGCGCTTCCGCATCAACCCGCCGCGAATCGCGACCGAGACGCTGCTGTCGCGGTCAGCAAAGCCGGTGCGACGATCACGCCGGCCGGTGTCTCAATCATTCCGCGAGCGGCGCGACTTTTCGATACTTCGTCCGTCGTCCGGCGCGTTGCCGGGCGGACGCAACCATCCAACGGAGTATCGAATGACTACTAACAATGCGAAGTCAATCGTCGGCCTCATGTTGGCCGGCGCCGCCGCCGGCGCGCTGGCCGCCGACAAGACGGTATCGGTCACGGAAGCTGTCAACCTGGCAGCACCACCGTCCCAAACGTGGGGAAAGATCAAGGATTTCAATAGTTGGCAGGCGTGGCATCCGGCGTTCGCCAGCACCGAGATCGTCAAGGGCCACGGCAATACCAAGGGCACAGTGCGAGTGCTGACCACGAAGGACGGCGCCAAGTTCACCGAGGAACTGGTCGCGCACGACGCCGCGTCGCAGACCTACTCATACCGCATCACCGAATCGCCGCTGCCGATCACAGACTACGTCTCCAAGCTCGAGGTCAGGGCGATAAACGGCGGCTCGAACGTCGTGTGGAGTTCCAACTTTCACGTCAAGGAGGGCGCGTCCGAGGAGGAAATGAAGAAAGCGATCTCGGGCGTCTACCGCGCAGGACTCGACAATCTCGGGTCGGTAGTGAAGTAGCTCGCGCGCATCCTTCAGCGAGCATGTGCCCGCTCGGCGCCTCGTCAGGCGTGGGCGCCGAGCGGCGCAGATCTCGCTGATGCGCTGCGCTCACGGCGCCACAACGATGGCGGCACGCCGACGGCGCGCTTGAAGGCGCGGCTGAATGCCGCTTCCGATTCGTAGCCAGTGTCGAGCGCCACCGAGGCCAATGTGGCACTGCTTTGCGTCAGCAGACGCGAAGCGATCTGCATGCGCCAATTCGTCAGGTACTGCATCGGCGTCAACCCGATGAATTGCACAAACCGTTCGTGAAGCGCCGAGCGTGACAGGCCGACGCGGTCGGCCACTTGTTCCATCGTCCAGGCCTGCGCGGGATGCTCGTGCATCAGGCCTAGCACCCTACCGACATAGCGATCGCGCAGCCCGGCGAGCCAGCCTCGCTGTTCCGCGGGCAAGCGCTCCAGGTAACGACGAAGCAGGTCGACGAACATCATCTCGCTCATGCGCTCGAGCACCGCTTCACCGCCGGGCCGCTTGCGCTCGGACTCGGCCGCGGCCAAGCGCGCGAAATGCGCGATCCAGTCGTCGGCGTCGCCGGCAAGCTCGGACGCCGGCGCATGGATCATCCGCGGCAGCGTGCCGAGCAGCGGATTGAACGGTCGGCGGTCGCAGCCGAGAAATCCGCACAGCACGCTGGTTTGAACCGACTGCGCGCCGGCCGGCATGTCCCCCACTCGGCGCTCCATGCCCTGGTGCAACATGAAGGGCAACTGCGGCGGCCGCGACTGGTAGAGAAACTCGATGTCGGGCTTCGTTCGCATGCCCGGCGCGCTCGACAGCACGTGCGCGTCCCCATGCGGAATGACGATCACATCCCCCCTGTGCAGGTGTACCGGAGCCTCGCCGTCCACCGCCGCCCAACAAGTGCCATGGATCACCACGTGGTAATCCATCATGTGCTCCGAGTCCGGCATGATCGCTGGTGCCATCTCGGAAGAGTGCGGCACTTCGGTAACCCATGGTTCGGTGCAATCGACGTGAAAGTAGAGCGCCCCGCGCAGGCGCACGCTGCGCAGCAGATCGGACAGGGTGTCTTGTGTCATGCGGGGGAGTCTGGGCTAACCGACACGAAATGTCAGACAATCAATGCGAAGCCGGACGGGCCCTGAGTCGGTCTTGAAACAAGGCGTAACCGCCAGACCCGAGTGGCCGCCCCTCCGCTAGCCTGACTGCATGTTGAATTCGCTTCGATCTCTCACCGCGGCGGTTCTGCTCGGCCTCGCCGTCGTCGGTATTGCGCACGCCGCCGACTGCAGCGGCCGGCAGGCGGCCGGCTATCGCGTGTTGACGCTGGATAGCGGCCGCAAGGTGGCGGTGTGGTATCCGGCGGCGGCGGCCGAGAAGCCGTTTCCGTACACGCGCTCGAACAACGGCTTCATGGGCAGCGTGGCGTTCGAGGCGCCGCCCGCGGCGTGCCCGCGCGTGCCCCTGGTGCTGTTCTCGCACGGGCTCGGTGGCTGCGCACTACAGACGCTCTTCCTGACCGAGGAACTGGCGCGACACGGCTATGTGGTCGCGGCGCCGGACCACGCGGACTCGGCCACCTGCGGCATCGACCGCGAAGACCTCAGGCTGAACAACCTGCGTACTGACCAGTCGTTCGTCCATCCGAAGTCGTGGAACGACAAGAGCGAGCTCGGTCGCCTGCAGGATCTGCGCGCGACGATCCGGCGCGTGGCGGATGACGCACAGCTTTCGCAGATCGCGGACGTGACGCGCGTCGGCGCGGTCGGTCATTCGCTCGGCGGCTATACCGTGGTCGGTATGGCGGGCGGCTGGCCATCATGGAAGACGCCGGAGGTGAAGGCGGTGCTGGCGCTGTCGCCGTACGTAGCGCCGTTTGTTCTACGCGGCACGATCGACAAGCTCGCCGCGCCGGTGATGTACCAGGGCGCGCAGTTCGATTGGGGCATCACGCCGAGCCTGGAAGGGCCGCGAGGCGCGTATGCGCTGTCGGCGGCGCCGAAGTTCCTGGTGAAGCTCAAGGGCGGCACGCACTTCGAATGGACCAACCTGATCTGCGTCGGCCAAGCCAACGTGGTCGGCTGCCTGAAGGCCAATCGCAATGCGTACCTGATCGACCTGTACGGCATTGAGTTTCTCGATCGCTATCTGAAAGACAAGCCGGCGCCGGTGCTTGCTTCCGGCGGCCGCGGACTCGAGAAGTATGAGTTCGATCTGCGCTAGGTCTGCCGCCCGCTGACGATGAACGGCGCGCCAATCACCGGCAGACGCAGGCCATCGCGTAACAATTGCGGTAAAGACATACGGGGATTCCTCTGCGGGAGCGGGCTCGTCGGTCGCTGTGTTGTTTGAATCGGCGCGAGCACACGCAAGGCCGCTATAAGGATTTCAGTGCGCCGCCGAAACACCGTAACGCCGGCATATTCTTATGAGCGGCACGCATATTGCTGCGGCGCTGCAGCGACCGCATGGTGAAGCGGGGTTTTGTGATCGCATATAGGGGATCCGCATCCGAAACCACTCTCGCTACTGTCACCACGTCGTAGCACCGTTCCCGCAAGATTGTCTTCACTGCGAACGGCCCCCTTCACCGCCAACGATCAGGACACCCGAAGCATGAGTTCTGAACGCCGTGCGTTACAAGCTGAATTGAGCGACCGGGATGACGACGCGCTGTGGAATTGGCCATGGCGCTGGGCAGCGGCACGCGCCGACGAACTGGCGCAGATCTGCGAACAGCTCGCCGCGATACTGACGCCCGACACGAAAGCGGGCATCGCCAACGATCCAGTCGCCAGGGCCAAGCTCAATTACATCTACGGCAGTACGCTGCTGACTCTGGCCGAACGCGACGAACCGGAGCGCCTGCCCGATGCCGTCGCGCAGCTCGGCGATGCGCTGTCACTTGCACGCCGCCACGTGCCCGAACGGGTCGTGGCGATCAAGACGCAGCTCTATCGCGCCGAGCATTCGCTGGTGATGCGGAAACGGAGCGCGCGGGAGGAGTCACGCCTGACCGAGGCGTAGCCCCTCGTCTTCGCGCATCGAGCGGCGCCGGACGGCTCGCGTCCGGCGCCTCTTTTTTTGTGGTGCAGGCCGAGGGGTCGAACGTCGACCGGCGTACTGCGGCGATTCAGTCGAACGCTTCGATCGGCAGGAAAGCGCCGAGCCCGGTGAGGTTGACGCGCGACTCGATCTGGTCCAGGCACTGGCTCGCATCGCCGGTGACGACGCCGCGCTCGTGCAGCGTGATCCACGGCTTGCGTGACGAGCGGGCGGTGACGACATAGCGCGGCGGCCGCCGGTCGGGCGGCTGCTGCCGGGCCGAGATGGTCACCTGCTGCACGGTCGGCAGCGCGGCGAAGGTCTCGCCCATCAGCCGCACTACCAGCCCGAGCGCATGGCGGTTGTGCAGCTTGGTATGGATCACTTCTGACATGCGGCGGACGGCCACGCGGTTGCCATAATCGATCGCCGCCTCGCGGTCAGGCAGCGTGGGCAGCAATGGCAGCTGCACGTCCATCCGCATGCCGGTGACGTCGTCGAAAGTGAAGCTGACCGTCGCGGGCAGCGGCCACAAGATGTCCTTCAGGCAGGTCAGCAGGTGGTCGCGCATCGCATCCGCGTCGCCCTGCGCTGCGCGCTGACTGTGCTCCTGCAGTTCCTTCTGCGTGGACTCCCACGCGAAGCGACGCTTCATCCACTTGGCACGATCGTCGAGGTAATCAGTCATCGCGCGATTGTCGTAGACCTTCTTGCCGTCCTTGTGAGCGATCGGCTTCGGCGATTCCGGCGCAGGGTCGGCGAACGGGCGCACCGATAACGGCACGAGCTGAACGGCGGGCGACGGTGTCCAGCGCTGCGGATAGGCCATCGCGTCGACGTGTTCGTTCAGGTGTGCGCAGACGGCGAGTGCTGCTTCGCGCTCCATGTCGGCGGCCCCGTCGACCAGGTTCGACAGCGGATCGACGTGCTGATTCGAGCGCGTTGTCCGGATCAGCCGGGCGTATCCGTACTGGTCGATGCGCACCTTCATTTCGCTGTCGGGCAACGCGAAGCTCGTCGCCTGGCCGCCCGCGTCGTTCTCGCTATCGCTCGTGAGCACCACCTGCGACCGGCGCCGGTAAACCGCGCTCTGGCCATCGGCACTCGCGAACGAAGGGATCAGACGGTAGGGCGGCAGCCATTTCACCTTCTCGCCGTACGAGGCCGTATGGCGATAGCGCAGCGGGACCTCGAGTGCGGTACTCGGAGGCTCTGCGAGATCGGAAGGTTGATGGGTCATTCAGTCCTGCTGCGTTTCACCCGGGGTGGCGAGTCCGACTCCGTTTGTGCCGCGGCGTCCGGCCACCGCGGCGCGAATCTTGATAGCGCATGTTGGCAGTGCGTCAGTGCGCACAAGCGCCGAAAAGCGGCCTCGATGCCGTCCATCCTTGGTTCAATGCCGCTCGATCGGTTAGTCCGGCCGTCTGAGTTCAGAACCTATCTCAGAGTCCCCGATGGATCGCGTTGCCACGAGAAGCGGGCGGATGCAAGGCGGCTGGCGAAGGACAGTAGCCGAGCCTACGGCCGAGCCGGCCAACACCGCAGCCGCCCGCTTCTCGTGGCAACCCTGCGGGGCGGGGTCGCATGGGGCGCATGGCGTTGTTGCGGCTCGGGTCCTTGCAGCACGCAATGGTCCCCTCGCCGTGTCTAGCCCTGCATCCCCATGCGACCTCGCCGCGACCACCGCGGATTCTGAGATAGGTTCTTGAGCCGTTGGCGTGAGCGGGAAAGCGCTGCGGTTGACCTGCCGCAACGGTGGCTGGGGCGGCCCGGGAAGCGGCTCGGGTACCCTGCGCGCTGATGTTTGCAAGGACCTGATCGCGGAATGATCGACCACCTGAAAGGAGCGCTGGTTGGACTGACCATGACGCTCGCCACGCTGATCGGCGTGGCTCTGATGATGCCGTTCGCGCTCGCGAAGCTGCTGCTGCCGTTCACGCCGGTACGGCACGTGGTCGACCGTGCGCTGAACGTGATTGCCACCGCATGGATCGGGCTCAACAGCACGTGGATGGACTGGGTTGGCGAGACGCGCTGGGACGTGCAAGGTATGGAGGGGCTCGAAGCACGCGATTGGTATCTGGTGACCAGCAACCACCAGAGCTGGGTCGACATCCTGGTGTTGCAGAAGATCTTCAATCGTCGCATTCCGATGCTGAAGTTCTTCTTGAAACGCGAACTGATCTGGGTGCCAGTGATCGGGTTCGCCTGGTGGGCGCTCGATTTTCCGTTCATGCGCCGTCGCGGCGGGATGAGCGGCGCGGCCGACCTGGCGCGGGCGCGCGCCGCGTGCGAGAAGTTCCGCGTGGTGCCGACGTCGGTGATCAACTTCCTCGAAGGCACTCGCTACACGCGCGCCAAGCACGATGCGCAGGGCTCGCCGTACCGGCACCTGCTGAAACCCAAGGTAGGTGGCATCGCGACCGCGCTGGTCACATTGGGAAGCCAGTTCCACCGGCTGCTGGACGTGACCATCGTGTACCCGGACGGCCCTCCGGAGTTCTGGACACTGATGTCGGGGCGGTTGCGAGCGGCGACGGTGCGGGTGCGGCAGCGCGAGATTCCGGCCGAACTGGTCGCCGGTGACTATGTCAACGACCCCAGCTTCCGGGCACGCATGCAGGAGTGGGTCAACGGCCTGTGGGCCGACAAGGACCGGCTGATCGACGACCTCGCGTGACTTGAACCCCGGCGGCCGCGTATCGTTGAGATAGGTTCGTCTAGGAGCACCGATGTTCGAAGCGACGATTGCAGGCAGCCTGCCGAAACCCGGCTGGCTCGCCGAAACCGACAAGCTGTGGCCGCAGTGGAAGTCCTCCGGCGCTGAACTCGCCGCCGCCAAGCGCGATGCGACCTTGCTGTGGCTGAAGGAACAGGAAGACGCAGGACTCGACATCGTCAGCGACGGTGAACAATCGCGCCAGCATTTCGTGCACGGCTTCCTCGAGTTCGTCGACGGCATCGATTTCGCGCACAAGGTCGAAATGGGCATCCGCAAGGATCGCTACAAGGCGATGGTGCCGCAGGTCGTCGGCCCGCTGAGACTCAAGGGCCGCGTCCACCAGGTCGAGGCGCAGCTTGCGCGTCGACATACGAATAAGAAGCTAAAGATCACGCTGCCCGGCCCAATGACGATCGTCGACACCGTTGCCGATCGCTACTACGGCGACCGCGCAAAAATGGCGATGGCGTTCGCCGAGTTGCTGAATCAGGAGGCGCGCGCGCTTCAAGCTGAACGCGTCGACGTGATCCAGTTCGACGAGCCAGCCTTCAACGTCTACACCGACGACGTCAAGGCCTGGGGCATCGCCGCGCTCGACCGCGCGGCGCAGGGGCTTACGTGCACGACGGTCGTGCACATCTGCTACGGCTACGGCATCAAGGCCAACGTCGACTGGAAGGCGACGCTCGGGTCCGAATGGCGTCAGTACGAGGAGATCTTCCCGGCGATTGCGAAGAGCACGATCAAGCAGGTGTCGCTCGAGTGCATGAACTCGAAGGTGCCGATGCATCTGATCAAGCTGCTCGAAGGCAAGGACCTGCTGGTCGGCGTCATCGACGTGGCCTCCGACGTGGTCGAAACGCCGGAGCAGGTGGCCGACACGATCGGCAAGGCGCTGCAGTTCGTCGCGAAGGACCGGTTGTTTCCCTGCACCAACTGCGGCATGGCGCCGATGAAACGCGAGGTCGCGCTTGCCAAGTTGGCCGCGCTGGGCGCCGGAGCGGCTTTGGCGCGGCAGCGCTACGGGGCCTGAAGGAAGCGAACAACACATGAGCCGCCGCACGCTGACACTTGATGACCGCCTGCACGACTACGTGCTGGATCACAACCGCGAACATCCGGAACTCGCCCGGCTGCGCGAAGCGACTGCGTCGCATTCGCACGCCAATATGCAAATCTCGCCGGAGCAGGGTTCGCTGCTGCAGATGCTGGTCAGGCTCATCGGTGCACGCCGCACGATCGAGGTCGGCGTCTTTACCGGCTACAGCGCTCTGGCAGTCGCGCTGGCGCTGCCGGACGACGGTCGCGTCCTGGCGTGCGATATCAGCGACGAGTTCACGCGCGTCGGCCGGCCGTACTGGGAGCGCGCGCAAGTCGCATCGAAGATTGACCTGGTGCTCGCGCCGGCGCTCGAGACGCTCGATGCGCGAATTGCCGCGGGCGAAAGCGGGCGTTACGACTTCGCCTTCATCGACGCCGACAAGTCGGCCTACGACAGTTACTACGAGCTCTGCCTGCGGCTGCTACGCGTCGGCGGTCTGATCGCGATCGACAACGTGCTGTGGAGTGGCCGCGTCGCCGAGCCGGTCGACGAATCGAAGGATCCGGATACCGCGGCGCTGCAGCGCCTCAACACCAAGCTTCTGGGCGACCGGCGCATCGACCTCAGCCTGCTGCCGATCAGCGACGGCCTGACGCTCGCGCGGAAAAGGTGACGCGCGGTTAAAGCATCAAGCGCGTGATCCACTCGGCGACCAGCACCGGGCGCACGTCGCCGTGCCGGTCGACCGACACTTGCCATGTCAGCTGCACTCCGCCTGGCAGATCCTCGAACCGGGCCAGCGCGAAACGACCGCGCAGGCGGCTGCCGGCCGGGACCGGCCCAACGAAGCGGATGCGGTTGAATCCGATGTTGACGCCCGCCCGGGCGCCGGTGATTTTGAGGCAGCTTTCGATGAAGCAGGTCAGCAACGAGAGCGTCAAAAAGCCGTGCGCGATCGTGCAGCGCCGGCCCTGCGAATCCTGGAACGGCGATTCGCGTGCGGCGCGCTCGGTGTCGACGTGGATCCACTGGGCATCGCGCGTGGCTTCAGCGAATTCGTCGATGATGGACTGACTGACTTCGAACCAGTCGCTGATCGCCACTTCGCGCCCGATCGCATCGCGCAGATCGTCGATCGACAGTATCGACGTCATCGCTCTTGCGCGCTTGGGGAGGACGAAAGCCGCCCGCGCAGGCACGCCGGGCAAAGGCACTCGGCGCCCGGAGTCAGTCGATCGGCCGACAGGGGCGGCAGCGCACTGCACCAGCACGGGGTGCCGGCATCGCGGCCACAGTCGAAAGACGCGCCACAACTGGCGCAGCGGCGACCGCGGGATTCTTCAACGACTGACGACATCGGAACGAGAGCGTACGCGAACGTCGGTTACACATAGTTACGTGACCTTCGCCCGGACCGACTTCCGGGGCGTAGCATCGGAGTCGCCGGCCGCTGGTCGGCCGGCGTCATCGAAACCCTGGCAATGCCCGTTAGGGCGACAGGAGAGAGCGATGAAGACGCGCTTACTTGGTGCCGCCGCCCTGATCGCGGCGTTCACATTGGCGAGCTTGCCTTCCGCTGCCGACGCGCAGCGTGCCGGTGGTGGCTATAGCGGTGGCGGTGGCGGTGGCTACCGCGGCGGCGGTGGCTATGGCGGTGGCGGTGGCTACCGCGGCGGTCCACCCGCGGGTGGCGGCTATCGAGGCGGCTATCCGGCCGGTGGTTATCGCGGCGGCTATCCGGCGGGTGGCTATCGAGGCGGCTATCCGGCGGGTCGTTACTACGGGGGCTATCCAGCCGGCCGCTATTACGGTGGCTACTACGGTGGCTGGCGCGGTTATGGCTACGGCTACTACGGCCGGCCCTGGGGTCCGTATTGGGGACCTCGTTGGGGCGGTTGGGGTTGGGGCGTCGGCTGGTGGCCCGGTTGGGCCTGGGGCGGCTACGGAGGAGGCAACTGGGGATGGAGTGTCGGCGCGCCGGTCGTGGTGACGCCGCCCGCCGGCACCGTCTGGTCCACCTACGGCGAGCCGTTCTACGTAGAGCGACCCTCCGATGCACCGGCGGTGACCACACCCCCGCCGCCACCTGAACAGTGGTGGTACTGGTGCGCAAGTTCTCGCGGGTATTACCCGTATGTCCAGACCTGCGCCGAGGGCTGGCAACGTGTCACTCCGCAGGTTCCTCCAGGGCAGTGATCGGCTCCTCATGAACTCGTCACGCTCCGTGCTAAGTCGCCTTGCCGTCGTTGCCGGCGCTTTGCTGATGACGGCTTGCGCCGTTGTCCCGACCGGCCCTTCGATGCCTGCGATGCCCGGCAGTCGCAAGGCTTTTGACCAGTTCCAGATCGACGATGCGCAGTGCCGGCAAGCAGCGGTCAACCGGAGCGGTGCGCCGAGCGATGCGGCGGCCGCGGCCGGGGTCGGCAGTGCCGCGGTCGGAACCGTGATCGGGGCGGCAATCGGCGGGCTCATCGGCGGCGGCGAAGGCGCGGCGGTCGGTGCGGGCATGGGACTGTTTACCGGAAGCGTGGTCGGTGCGAACAATGCATACGCGGCGGCCGCGACCACTCAGCAGGTCTATGACAGCGCCTACTTCCAGTGCATGTATGCGCTCGGAAACAAGGTGCCGGCGCCCGCTGGCTATGCATCCGCCATGCGATCGAGCGCCGCACCGCGCGCGGCCACCCCACCGCCCAACGCCGCCATTCCGCCACGCAATGCGCCGCCGCCCAACGCGGCGATCCCGCCGCCCGATACCCCCGCGCCGTACCAGTTGCCGCGTTAGGTATCAGGCCGCCGGCCGATGCAGCCGGCCGGACAATCCGGGTATCGTCGCGCAGGCGACGACCCGTTTCAGACCATGAGCCAAAAACACGTCCATTTGCTGCGGGATATCTTCCACGACCCGGTCAACACCAATATCCATTGGCGCGAAATCGAATCGCTGCTAAAGCACCTCGGCGCCGAGCTCGAATCGCTGTCGGGCGCGCGCATCCGCGTCAAGCTGGGGCACGCCGAAGGCATCCTGCATCGGCCGCATCACGGCGGCAACACGCTCGATCGCAGCTCGGTGCAGCACCTGCGCGAGCTGCTTGCGCGCGGCGGCGCGACCCCGGCGCTCTATGAGGCGGCGAACAAGGAGCCCGACAAGGGTCGCGATAGGGGACGCGACGACACGCCGCGCGGCTAAACGCCGCCGGATACCTTCGGTGCTGCGGTGCGGGCAAGTGGGTTGCTCGTTGAGCCAATCTGGCTCAGCAAGGAGCAGCTATGCCGAGATACGGCAAGAAAGCCCAGGAGAAAGTCGCAAAGTCGATGCACGAGCTCAAGCGCGGCACGCTGAAGAGCGGCTCGGGCAAGAAGGTCTCCAATCCGAAGCAGGCGATCGCCATCGGATTGTCCGAGGCGCGCGCCGCGGGCGGCAAGGTGCCGAAAAAGCGAACCACGAAGAAGTCTTCGGGCAGCAAGCACCCGAAGTAGAGCTGCTTACAGGATTGACCCGACGAGTCAGTGGCCGGCGCGTTGCCGGGGATCGCGCCGACCGCGTTCGCTGGCGGCTTCCTCAAGGATCTCGGGTAGCCGCTCGACGCCGTACGGCTTGACCAGGTGGTGGCGATAGCCGACCGAGCGGCTGCGCGCGCAGTCCGCGCTCATGCCGTACCCGCTGATTGCGACCGCGTAAATCGGGCGCGGCAGGTGCAACCGGCGCATCAGCTCCCAGCCGTCGCCGTCCGGCAGCCCGATGTCGGAAATCAGCACGTCACAGTCGGCGGACGGCAGCCGTTCCAGCGCCTCCTTCATGCTCCGCGCGGACACGACACGGTGTCCCAGCGCTTCCAGCATCAGACGCAGCAGCGCGCGCGTGTCCTCGTGGTTCTCGACGACAAACACGGTCAGCGGCGTCGCCGGATCGCGTGTGCGCGCGGGAGTGTGGGTTGGTGTCTGTGCCAGCATGTCAAGGTTCCGCTCAAACCAACGGCAGCTCCATGGTGATAGTCGTGCCGCGGTCCGTACCGGCGCTGTCCGCGGCCATGCGGCCACCATGCGCCTCGACGGTTGCCTTAGAGATGGCAAGTCCCAGGCCGAGCCCCCCCTGTTCGCGGGAAATGCGCTCGCTCCCCTGCGTAAATGCGTCAAATATGACAGGCAGCATCTGCGGCTCGATTCCGACGCCGCTGTCGGTCACCGTGAGGCGGAAGCGATCATCGTCATTGCTCGAGGTAACGCGGATGTCTCCTCCTGGCAGAGTGAACTTCGAGGCATTTTTTACGACGTTCCAGACCACCTGCTGAAGCCGGCGGGAGTCGCCGCTTACGCGGTGACGAGGGGCTTCGAGCGCGACTTCGAGGTGCTGCTTGCGGGTCAGGATGCCCGGTTCGCAGATTTCCAGCGCACCTCGGATGACTTCATGCAGGTCGACCGGCTCGCGCAGGACCTCGAGTTCGCCTTTCGTTAGCTGGGTCAGGTCGAGCAAATCGTCGATGAAGTGCGCTTCGATACGGATGTTGCGGCGGATGACTTCGAGGACATCACGTGCATCCTGCGGCAGGTCGGGCCGCACACTGAGCGCCTGCACGGCCACCAGCACCGGAGTCAGCGGCGTGCGCAGCTCGTGCGACAGCAGTGCGAGGAAGTGGTCTTTGGCGTGGCTCGCGGCCTCCAACTCGACACGCGCGCGGCTATTTTCGGCGAGCGCCTGCCATAGTTCGTGCTGGCTTTGCTCGAGTGCCTCGGCGCTTTCACGGACCGCGGTTTCGTCGCGGAAGATCTTGACCAGGCCGACGATGCTGCCGCTGGGACCGTGCATCGCCGTCATCACGCCGTTGCCCCAGAAGCGGCTGCCATCCTTGCGCACGTGCCAGCGCTGGTCCGACACCCGGCCGTCGCGCAGCGCCCGGCTCGCCTCGACCTCCGGCGCACCCGCCGCACGGTCCTCGGGTGTAAAGATTACGTCCGCACTTTGCAGCAGGATTTCCTGCTCGTCGTAGCCAAGCATGCGCTCGGCCCCCGAGTTCCAGGTGGTCACGCGCCGCTGCAGGTCGGTCGAGACGATCGCGAATTCACGTGCGTTCTCGAGGATCAGACGCAGCCGCTCCTCACTCAGTTGTAGCGCTTCGCGGGCGCGCGCGGCATCGCTGACATCCAGCATGATCGCGACCGCGGACTGCTGCTGGCCGCGTATGTCGCGGATCGGGGTCACCGCGGCCTTCACCCACGCTTCGCTGCGGTTGTCGCGCAGCAGCCGCTTCTCGATCTCGAACTGCGCACCGGCTTGGGAGAGCCGGTCGAACAGTGCGCGCTCGCGCTCGCGGTCGTCCGGATGCGTGAACTCCAGAAGCAGATGGCCGCTGATGTCCTGGCCGCCGCGGCCCACGATGTCGGCGAAGCGCCGGTTGGCCATGATGATGCGGCCGCTGAGGTCGGTGTACGCCACGCCGGCCCAGGCCTGGTTCACGATCGCACGGAACCGCTCCTCCGATGCACGCAGCGCATCCTCGGCGTGCTTGCGCGCAGTGATGTCGAGGAACGTGAAGACGGCACCGCCGATGTGATCGTCGGCGGTCCGATAGGGCAGCACGCGTGCCAGGTACCAGGCCGATCCCGAACGCACCTCGCGCTCGTTTTCCTGCAGATGATCGATCGCCCGTTGCGCGTCCTCGAGCATCTCGCGGTAATCGAGCCGGTGTGCCAGGTCCGTCAGCGGCCGCCCGATGTCGGGCGCTATGAACCGGAACAGCGGCACCGCTGACGGCGTGTAGCGCATGACGCACAGGTCGCGCCCGACGAACACCGTCGCGATCGCGGTCGCCGACATCAGGTTGTTCAGGTCGCTGTTGATGCGGGCGAGTTCGTCGACCTTCTCCTTCAGCTCCTGGTTGACGATCGTCAGTTCGATGTTGATCGACTGCAATTCCTCGCGTCCGGTCGCGAGTTGCTCCGTCGAGGATCGCAGTTCCTCGTTGGCCGTCTGCAACTCCTCATTGGTAACCGTCAGCTCCTCGGTGGAAATCTCGTGCCGCTGCACCGTATCGCGCAGCTGACCTCGCAGCCGGGTGGTCTCGAGCTCAAGGTCGTGCTCGCGTGCGCCCGAGCCTGCGGCCTTGACCGCCGGCCGATCATCGTTCGTCACCGCGGCGCGCTCGTTGTCGAAGCTCACCAGCATCAGGTCGGAGCGCGGGTCATTCGCCTGGGTTACGCGCAGATCGACCGCCCTGAGCTCGCCATCGAGTTCGAACGGCACGGCGAGGGTCACCGCCTGCGAGTGCGATTCGGCAGCCTGCAGCAGTGTTGTCCGCAGGTCGATGCGCAGCATCGAGTGAATGGAGTGCATCAGGCTGGCCGACTCGGCGCCGCGGGGATCGCGCAGGTACCGCCAGGCGGGCTTCGACACGTGCAGCATCTCGTGCGCGCGATTCACCAAGATGGACGGCGCGGCTGCCTGCTCGACGAACTCGCGATGCACGTCGCGCCACATTGTTCCGCAAGGCTCGGCGTCGGCGCTCTCGGTTGGGACATCGATCCGCAGCCCGCGGGCCGGTTCGTCGGTGCGCCCCGACGTCCGTCGGCCTGGCCGCTCCGCCGGACGCTGAAGGTAGATCCGCTTTTCCTGCTCGAGTGGCCGGAATAGCGCGCCGTCGCTGCCGAGCTCGCCATCCGCGCCGACGAACAGCAGACCGTGGGGCCGCAGTGCGAAGTGGATCACGTCGAGCAGCCGGCTGCGGGCGCTGTCGTTCAGGTCGTCGAGCAGAGTGCGACACGAAACGAGATCGAGGTGCGAGAAAGGAGAGTCCTTCAGCACGTCGTGCCGCGCAAACAGCACGGTCTCGCGCAGTTCGTGACGGGCCCTGAACCCGCGGTCGTCGTTGCGGAAGTAGCGGTCGAGCCGTTCCTGCGAGATGTCGGCGGCGATCGCTGCCGGGTAGACCGCCTCGCGCGCCACCCGGATCGAATCGCGATCGAGATCCGAGGCGAATACCTGCAACCGTGCCGGCACCCCCAGCGTGCCGGCGTACTCACACAGCAAAATGGCGATCGAATAGGCTTCCTCGCCGGTCGCGCAGGCCGGGATCCAGACGCGCACCGTATCGTCCGGCCCCTTGCCCTCGAACAACCGCGGTATATGCGACTCGAGCGCGGAAAACGCGGCAGCGTCGCGGAAGAACTGGTTCACGCTGATCAGCAGGTCCTTGACCAGGGTTATCGGCTCGCTGGAGTGCGCGCGCAGGAAGTTGAGGTAGGCCGGCAAATCGGCGATTTCGTTGACCTGCATCCGCCGCGCGATCCGGCGCAACGTGCTCGACCGCTTGTAGTGCGAGAAGTCGTGACCCATCAACGTCCGCAGCAGCGCGAGGATCTGCCGGAATGCACTCTCGCCCTCGGCCTCGCCGGGTGCGGCCGCCCGACCCTCCTCGGCAGGCAACTGCAATCGACCCGCCAGCGCTCGATATCGCAGTAAGCGGCCGGGCATCTGCTGCACCGGCAGCACCCAGTCGATCAAGCCGGTAGCGATGGCCGCCGCCGGCATCATCGGATGCGGCGCCTCCTTGGGTTCCTGTGCGATGGCCAGCCCGCCACGCTCGCGGATGCGCTTGATGCCGACGGTGCCGGCCCCGTCAGAACCAGACAGGACGATCGCGGCCGAACGCGGCCCGTGGCTGTCGGCCAGGGTGCGGAAGCTGAGGTCGATCGCGATGTGTGGGCTCTGCTCCGGAGCGAGGTCGCTCACCTGCAGCCGCCCGTTCATCGAAGCGAGCGCCTTGCCAGGCGGGATCAGATAAACGTGGTCCGTGCGCACCGGCGCGACATCGGCTACCTGGACAACCGGCATGCGCGTAGCACCGCGCAGAAGCTCCGGCAGGCCTCCTTCATTCTGTCGCGAAGCGCCGTCGAGCACGACGACGAAGGCCATGCCGGGCTGGGGCGGCATCGCCCGGAAAAACGCTTGCAGCCCCGGGATGCTTCCGGACGAGCCGGCGAGGCCGACAACCGGCAGGGTGTCGTGATCCGGTTCCGGTTCAAATGGCGCACGCGTGAACCCGGCAGTCACCGTAGGCGAACGAAGCAAAGGAGGGGAAGGCTGCTCGGACATGCGTCGGCCGGGTACGACCGCGGGGGCGAGGGAACGAGCACGCAAGTATCGTACCCATTCGCTATCGGAGCCGGCGAGGCCAGCATGGCGTCGTCGGTTCCATGACTCGACCGACGTCCGCGTCAGCCGGATCGCCGTGGCTGCGCGGGATTGGCCGGCTTGCGCTGCGCTCAACGGCGATGCCCGGCCTGCTGCGGCATACTGCGACCCCTCGATCGACAGGTATCGCGATGACGCTGCTGGTAGTCGGGCTGGTGCTGTTCCTGGCAACGCATTCGGTGCGGATCTTCGCTAACGACTGGCGCAGCGCGCGGATTGCTTCACTCGGGCTGCGGCCGTGGAAGGGGCTTTATTCGGTCGCGTCGATCATCGGGTTCGTGTTGATCGTCATCGGCTACGGTGCGGCCCGTGGCCATCCTGTCGTGCTGTACGACCCGCCGATCTGGGCCCGCCACCTGGCCGCCTTGCTGACGGTCCCGGCCTTCATCCTGGTCGCGGCGGCCTACGTGCCGGGGACGCGTATCAAGCGGGCGGTCGGGCACCCGATGGTGGCGGGCGTCAAGACCTGGGCCTTCGCGCACCTGCTCGCCAACGGCACGCTGGCCGACGTCGTGCTGTTCGGTTCCTTCCTCGTCTGGGCGGGCGCCGATTACGCCGCGTCCCGGCGACGCGATCGCGCTGCGGGAACCGTCTATGCGACGGGCCCGGTGTCGCGTGATGCGATCGCCGTGGTGATCGGCCTCGCCACCTGGGCGGCATTTGCGTTCTGGCTGCACGGCCCACTGATCGGCGTGCGGCCGTTCGGCTAGCCGACCGCTAACGCGCTTCGATTCTTGCGACATCGGGCCGGCGCTAAGCTAGCGGCCGTATCTGCCTGCGGGGATCCGATGACAAACACCATTGCGCGGCACATCGTGCCGATGATCGCCGCCATGCTGGCGCTCGCGGCGTGCGTGGCCTACGTGCCGCCGCCGGTGCCACCGCCGCCATCCACGACCGAACGCGCCTACAACGCCGTGGTTGCGGCGATGGCCGAAAACGGCGTGCGCGTCGCCGAAGCGAATGCCGCGACCGGCATCGTGACCGGCACGCGGGGCAGCATCACGGTGACGGCGACCGTGGCGCCGCGGCCCGACGGCTCGGCGCAGATCGAGTTTCGCACCAAGGGCAACATCAGCGAGGATCCGACGCTGATCAATCGGATCACCGAGTCCTACAACAACCGCATGGGGCGGTAGCGCGCCAGGCGGCGGTCCGCGTTATTGCGCGGCGCTGCCGACGATCGCGTCGATCCGCGCCAGCACCTCGGTCGTCAGCTCCGGCACGACGTCGAGCGCCTTCATGTTTTCGCTGATCTGCTCGACGCGCGTCGCGCCGGTGATCACTGTGCTGACATGCGGATTGCGCACGCACCAGGCCAGAGCCAATTGTGCGAGCGTGCAGCCGAGATCCTTCGCCACCGCTTCGAGCTTGCCGACGACCGCGTTCTTCGCCGAGTCAGTCAGGCTCTCGCGCAGGAACGCGTAACTTTCGAGCGTGCCGCGCGATCCCGCCGGAATGCCCTTGCGGTACTTGCCCGACAGCAGTCCCGATGCCAGCGGGCTCCAGGTCGTGAGCCCCAGCCCGATGTCCTCGTAGAGCTGCGCGTATTCCTGCTCGACGCGCTTGCGATGAAACAGGTTGTACTGCGGCTGCTCGGTCACCGGCTTGTGCAGGTTGCGGCGATCGGCGATCTCCCATGCGGCGCGGATCTCGTCGGCATTCCACTCGCTGGTGCCCCAGTAGAGCGCCTTGCCGCGCGCGATGATGTCGTGCATCGCCCAGACCGTTTCCTCGATCGGAGTATTCGGGTCGGCGCGGTGGCAGTAGACGAGGTCGACATGATCGAGCTGCAGCCGCCGCAGCGATCCGTCGATCGCATCGAGCAGGTACTTGCGGTTGAGCGTGTTGTTGTCGTTCGCGCCCGTGCGCATGCCCCAGTAGAACTTGGTCGAGACCACGTAGCGGATGCGCGGCCAGCCGAGTTCCTTCAGCACCTTGCCCATGATCACTTCGCTGTCGCCCTTGGCGTAGATCTCGGCGTTGTCGAAGAAATTGACCCCGGCGTCGAACGCGGCCGCCATCAGTTCGCGCGCGGCGCGGGTGTCGACCTGATTGCCGTAGGTGACCCACGATCCGAACGACAGTTCTGAGACCTTGAGGCCGGAGCGGCCGAGGCGGCGATAGTTCATGGAAGAAGGAGCGGAGGCGAGACGAGGTCGCAGTCTACTGGCCTCGCGCGGGCATTTACCCCGACGACGACGTCGACTCAGCGCTCGCGCGTCAGCGGGACGAAACGCACCGGAATCGTGCTGCGTGTGACCGTACGACCCGCCGAGTCCTTGCGGATCAGCTGCAGGTCCTGGCCAATGAAGGCCGATCCGACCGGGATCACCAGACGGCCTCCGGGCTTCAGCTGCTGAATCAACGCGGGCGGGGTGTGATCCGGAGCCGCCGTGACGATGATCCCGTCGAACGGAGCTGCCTCGGGCCAGCCGAGGTAGCCGTCGCCGACGCGCGTTTCGACGTTGCGCACCCCAGCTTCGATGAGCGCGGCGCGGGCACGCGCCGCGAGCGGAGCGAGGATCTCGATCGAGTACACGGTGCGCACGCACGCAGCCAGCACGGCCGCCTGGTAGCCTGAACCGGTGCCGACTTCCAGCATCACGTCGGACGGTTGCGGCTCGAGCAGATCGGTCATCAGCGCGACGATGAATGGCTGCGAAATCGTCTGGCCGAGGCCGATCGGCAGCGGGCGATTCAGGTAGGCCTGCCGCGCAAGCTCGGCCGGCACGAATTTTTCGCGTGGCACATTCAGCATTGCGCGGCGTACGGCAGGACTGAGCCGATTGCGGCCAGTGCTCGCTGCCGTGTCCGCCATGTCGCGCTCGATCTCCTCGACTAGTCGTTCGCGCGCGTCAGCGAAATCGTCGCGGGCACTGGCGTCGAACGCGAGCGTGTCTGCCGCGAGCGCGGCGACGAGCCGTGCGAACCAGCTGCGTCGCGACAACATCGTTCCTCAGCGCGGCGGCGCGGCGTGGATCGGGTCGACCCAGTGCACCGTCTCGGGCTTTTCGACCGACTCGATGTCCAGATTGACGACGACCGCCTCATTGTCGCTACGGATGACCACGCACTCGAGCGACTCGTTGGCCGACGCGTTGATCTCCTGGTGCGGTACGTACGGCGGAACGAAGATGAAGTCGCCCGCGTCGGCCTCGGCGACGTACTCCAGGTGCTCGCCCCAGCGCATGCGCGCCCTGCCGCGCACGACGTAGATGACGCTTTCCAGCGCGCCGTGATGATGGGCGCCCGTCTTCGCATCCGGATCGATGGTGACGGTTCCAGCCCAGATCTTCTGCGCGCCCACTCTTGCCGCATTGATCGCCGCGGCGCGCTGCATGCCGGGCGTCTGTGCGGTATTGGGATCGAGCTGGTTGCCCTTGATCACGCGCACGCCCTGCGTGCGCCAGTCCGGATGCGAGTCATGCATGGGCGCTTCTCCCTCGCTGCGGCCCCATCATGCGAGTCGCCGCGACGCGAAGCAAGCACGGTGTTCCCTGTCGCTCGCAGGGGCATAAGCACATGCCGGCCGCCACGCGCAGTGGCGTGCCCGCTGTCGCACAATCGGTCAACGTTCTGGTTCGACGGGATATCCGATGGTCCGGTTTCTTCTGTTCGTTTTCGTATTCGCGTTGTCCGGCGTTGCGAACGCGCAGCCGCTGCTGACTCCAGCGGAACTGGCTGCACGCGCCTCCGATCCGCAACTTCGCATCGTCGACATCCGCGCGGCACGCGCGCCCGACGGGGCAGCCGCATCTGCACCGGCCTACGACAAGGGGCACATCGCCGGTTCATTGTCGGCACCGTACGCGAAGTGGCGCGGCCCCAAGGACAACCCCGGTCGACTGCCGGATGTCGATGCACTCACCGGCCTGATCCGCTCTCTCGGCATCGATGCGCAAACGCCGGTGGCGGTCGTGTATGAGGGGATGGATGCCACCGAGTTTGGTGCCGCAGCACGCGTGGTGTGGACGCTGAAAGCCGCCGGGCTGTCGAAACTGTCGATCCTGAACGGTGGAATGAAGGCGTGGCGCGCGGCTGGCCTGCCGGTGACGACCGCGGTCGTCACTGTGGCGCCGTCGCAGTATGTGGTTCGCCTGGATGCCGACGTCATCGCCACTCAGCAGCAGGTGGCGGATGTCATGGCGCGGCAATCGGAGCGACTGCTCGACGCGCGCCCTTCGTCGTATTTCCGCGGCGAGACCCGCCACGCTGCGGCGCGTGCGCCGGGCACGCTGGTCGGCGCGAAGAACGTCGAACACGACGTCTGGTTCGTCGGCGACACCGCCGTGCTGCAGTCGCCCGACGACATCCGGCGTGTCGCGGCGCGCGAGGGCGTCAGCATCGACCAGCCGACGGTTTCGTTCTGCAACACCGGTCATTGGGCGGCGACCAACTGGTTCGTGCTCTCGGAAGTGCTCGGCCAGAAGAACGTTCGTCTGTACCCTGAGTCGATGGTCGGGTGGTCGGCAGCCGGCCTGCCGATGGCCAACGTGCCGAGCCGACTCGTTCAGTTCTGGCTCCAAGTGAAGGAAGCGACCGGCACGCTGTGATCGGCCGCTTTCGATAGTCGAGGTCCGATAATGGGATCCGTGTCGACTGCCGTTTCCCTGCCTGCGAGTCCGCCCACCGCGGCGACGCAATCGCGGCGCGCGGCACTGCTGCTGGGCGCGCTGACGCTGGTCGCGTGGGTCGGGGTGACCTGGCTGGTCGGCCTGCGCCAGGGTGCGTTGTTCCTCGTCGGCGTTGGCTACGGCGCGGTGCTGGCCGGCGTTTCATTCGGATTCACCACCGGCTGGCGCGTCTGGATCCGCGAGCGCGATCCGACCGGATTTCTCGCGCAGTTCCTGGCGATCGGCCTGGCGATGACCGTGTCGATCCCGCTGATCGCAACGCATCCGGAACTGAGCGGCGCGGTCGCTCCGGTCGCGCTCAGCGTCGTCATCGGCGCATTCGTTTTCGGCATGGCGATGCAGATCGCCGACGGCTGCGGTTCCGGCACGCTGTACAAGGCCGGACTCGGCAACAGCTTCGCGCTCACGGTGCTGCCCGGATTCATCATCGGCAGCTTCATCGGCGCTGCGCACCTCGATTGGTGGCTCGGCGCTCGGATCGCTGCCGCCGATCGCGCTGCAGGATCATCTGGGCGTGCCGGCAACACTCGCGTTGCAGTGGGCGGTCTTCGCCGCGATCGCAATCGCACTGTGGCGGCGTCGCCGCACGACCACGACACGCTGGCGTGGCGGCGGCATCTATGTCGGCGCGGTGCTGCTGGCGCTGTTCGCCGTATTGAACCTGATCATCGCCGGGCAGCCTTGGGGCATCGTCTACGGGCTCGGCTTGTGGGGCGCGAAGATCGCGAACGCGCTCGGGTTCGATCTCGCCGCAAACGTGTATTGGGGGCGTGCTGCGCAGCAGGCGCACATCCATTCGTCGGTGCTGACCGATGTCACCTCGATCACAAACTTCGGCCTGCTGGCGGGTTCGATGATCGCCGCGACTGCACGTGGCATCGCGTGTCCGCCGCCCGAGGCGCAGCGCGCCTCGCAGTGGCTGGCCGCGATCGTCGCCGGTCTCGCGCTCGGCTATTCGGCGCGGCTGGCGTTCGGCTGCAATGTCGGCGCGTACTTTTCCGGTATCTCGACCGGCAGCGTGCACGGCTGGATGTGGTTCGCTGCGGCGTTCGCCGGTTCGCTGCTCGGGGTGCGCGTGCGCGCTCGGCTGGGGTTGAGCGCATGAAGCGGAGTACGTTGCTGTTCGCCGCGATCTTCTGGGCGGGCACCATCGGCCTGCTTGCGCTCGACTGGGCGCGCTCGACCCCGCACAACCGGTTCGACGAACCGCTGCCGTGGCAGCTCGGCCACGAAAAGGTCGAAGGCGCCGGTCACTGCGCCGCGCCGCTGACGCGCTGACCGCAGCGCTGCGGCTACTCGGCCGGCAGGAAGCCCTCGATGGAAAGGTAGCGCTCGCCGCTGTCGAAGTTGAAACCGAGCACGCGGCTGCCGGACGGGAGCTCAGGCAGTTTCTTCGCGATCGCGGCCAGCGTGGCACCGGAGGAAATGCCGATCAGCAGGCCTTCCTCGCGCGCGGCGCGACGCGCCATCTCGCGCGACTCCTCGGCCTCGACCGTGATCACGCCATCCAGCACTTCGCTCTTCAAGTTGTGCGGGATGAAGCCCGCGCCGATGCCCTGGATCGGATGCGGCGACGGCTTGCCGCCGGAGATCACCGGTGAGGCCGCGGGCTCGACGGCGAACACCTTGAGCCGCGGCCACTTCGGCTTCAGCACCAGCCCGACCGCCGAGATGTGACCGCCGGTGCCGACGCCGGTGATGATGACATCGAGGCCCTCGGGAAAATCGTCGAGAATTTCCTGTGCTGTCGTCTTCATGTGCACGTCGATGTTGGCCGGGTTGTCGAACTGCTGCGGTATCCAGCCGCCCGGGGTCTCGGCCAACAGTTGCTGCGCGCGCTCGATCGAGCCCGGCATGCCCTTTTCGCGCGGCGTCAGCACGAATTTTGCGCCGTAGGCGAGCATCAGTCGGCGACGCTCGACCGACATGCTATCGGGCATTACCAGTATCAGTGGATAACCCTTGACCGCAGCGACCATCGCCAGGCCGATGCCGGTGTTGCCGGAGGTCGGCTCGATGATCGTGCCGCCCGGCTTCAGGCTGCCGTCACGTTCGGCGGCCTCGATCATCGACAACGCGATGCGATCCTTGATCGAGCCGCCCGGATTCGCGCGCTCCGACTTCGACCACACCTCGAAGTTGCCGGGGAACAGGCGGTTGATGCGGATGTGCGGCGTATTGCCGATGGTCTCGAGAATGTTGGCGGCGCGCATGGAAGCTCCTTGGCGTGAATAAGCCCTGGACAGACGACCTTACCCCCGTGCGCGTCGCCTGGCAGCCGCGCGTCCGGATATCGATATGCCAGCACGCAGGGTGCCGCCGGCTCTTTCAGGTCCCGTAAGCTTGTGTCATGGACCTCGCGATCAGCCCTGCCGATGTCGAAGCGGCCGCCCGCCGGCTGGCAGGTGTCGCGCATCGCACCCCGGTGCTGACCTCACGCACCGCCAACGAGATCACGGGGGCCGAGCTGTTCTTCAAATGCGAGAACTTCCAGCGGATGGGTGCGTTCAAGTTCCGCGGCGCGTACAACGCTCTCGCGCAGTTCTCGCCCCAACAGTGCGCCGGCGGAGCGGTGGCGTTCTCGTCGGGCAACCATGCGCAGGCGATCGCGCTGTCGGCGCGCCTGCTCGGCATGCCGGCCACCATCGTGATGCCGCAGGACGCGCCCGTCATCAAGGTCGAGGCGACCCGCGGATATGGCGCGGAAGTCGTGCTGTACGACCGCTACACCGAAGACCGCGAGGAGATCGGCCGGCGGCTGGCGCACGAACGCGGCATGACATTGATTCCGCCTTACGACCATCCGCACGTGATGGCAGGGCAGGGAACGGCGGCGCTCGAACTGCTGCAGGAAGCCGGCCGGCTCGATGTGCTGCTGGTCTGTGTCGGCGGGGGTGGACTGATTTCGGGTTGCGCCGTCGCGGCCAGGCACCTGCAGCCGGATTGCCGCGTGATCGGTGTCGAACCCGAGGCCGGCAACGACGTGCAGCAGTCGCTGCGGGCCGGCGAGATCGTTCACATCGAGGTGCCGCGCACCATCGCAGACGGCGCGCAGACACAGCACCCGGGTCGCTACACTTTTCCGGTAATCCAGGCGCTGGTCGCCGACATCGTCACGGTCAGCGACGACGCGCTGAAGCGGGCGATGCGCTTCTTCGCAAGCCGCATGAAGATCGTGGTCGAGCCGACCGGATGTCTGGCTGCTGCAGCGGCATTCGAGCAGGCGGTCGACGTGCGCGGGAAGCGTGTCGGCGTGATCGTGAGTGGCGGCAACATCGATCTGGCGCGCTATGCCGCGTTACTCGTCGAGTAGAACGTTCTCGCTTCAGTCCGCCGAGCGGATGATGCCGCAGGCGATGCGCTTGCCGGAATTGCCGGCGGGTTGGCTCTTGTAATCGTCCGCGCTCTCGTGGATCACGATCGCGCGGTTGACGACCGAGTGCGGTCCCGGCGCCACGGTCAGTTGGTCCGTCGTGAACGAGAAGACGGCGACGCCTTCACCGTCGGATGACAGGTTGGGCAGATCGCCGGCATGGTCGGTCGGTCGAATCGTAGCGTCCGTGCGGTTTTCCCTGCGGATTGAAATGGCCGCCGGCGCCCATGCCGCCGTCGGAGCAATCGCCCTTTTCGTGCACGTGGAAGCCGAACTGTCGGTTCGATGGCAAGCCATTGATGTCGGCACGGATGTAGGTTTTCCCGGCCGCCGAGCTGCGCCGCGGCCGAAGCGACCGGCGCGCTGTAGCCGGTGGACTGGCCGACGTAAGTGCCGCCTTCGGCCTGATGGAACGTCACGCGTCCCCAAACCCGGCTGCCTTCGCCGCCCTGGATCTTGGCTTCGGCAAAGGGCCCCTTGCTCAGGCTGTCGCAGCCTGAGAGCAGTACGGCAAGGGTGGCGATGGCTGCGATCGAGATCGCGCGACCTGACATGACGCTTCCTTTCCAGTTGCATTGCCAGCAATGACAGTTGCGATCGTAGCCGCCGGACGGCCGAAATGCGGCTTCGACGCCGCTCTTTCCGCCCTACCGCCGGCGGGCGGTCTTCCTAGCATCGGCGGCATCGGCCCATCGCTTGCGCCATGCCACCTCGTCGCGCCCTGCTTGTCACGTTGTTTGCGCTGCTGCTGCAACCGCTCGCCGCGCCAGCAGTCGAGCGGGTCGGCACTGTGATCGGAATCGCCGATGGCGACACGCTGACGCTGCTCGATGACACCAAGACGCCGCATCGGATCCGGTTGGACGGAATCGATGCGCCCGAACGCACGCAGGACTACGGCCAGCGCTCCCGCCAGTCGCTCGCCGGCCTGGCGCACGGACGCCGTGCGGTGGCCGAGTGCCCGAAGACCGACCGCTACGGCCGCGCCGTGTGCCGTGTCAGCATCGACGGCGTCGATGTCGGGCTGGAACAGGTAAGGCGCGGATTGGCGTGGCACTACGTCAAGTACGCCAACGAGCAATCGACTGTCGATCGGATGCGTTATGCGGGGGCCGAGGAGCAGGCGCGTGCGACGCGGCTTGGTCTGTGGGCCGCGTCGGCCGCAGTGCCGCCGTGGGATTACCGACGTGCGAGCGTGAACAGGCCCTAGTCAGCCGGGGCGGCCGATGATCTGTGCGGTCGCGACCAGTTCCTCGAGCAGCGCCAGCGACGCCCGTCCGGACACGGCGTAGGGATCGAGCACCGGCTTGTCCGAGTATTTCAGCAGCAGCGACGGGTTGACCTTCGCCATGTTGACATGACCCATCGTCCAGCCCGAGAAGTGGCGCTCGGGCACCTCGGCGTAATGCAGCAGCGTCACATCATGGTGTCGTGTGTCGCGCACGATCTTCATGTAGAGCGCGTTGACCGCGTCGCGGCCCCCTTCGAGCGTCTGCATGTAGGCGTCGCCACAGTGGCACAGGACTCCGGTGATGCCGAGCGCCGGGTTATGTGCGCGCGACTGTTGCAGGATCGACTCGATGATCTGGTGAGTGACCGGCGCGGTGGAGCGACTGGCGTACAGCAGGCGGACGAGCATCAGGCAACCTCCATCTCCCGCATTTAGCGTGAACAGGCCCTAGTCGTTCTTCATCTTCAGCAGCGACAGAAACTCGCGCCGCAGGGTCGGGTTCTTGAGAAACGCGCCACGCATCACGCTGTTGATCATCTGCGAATCAGTGTCCTTGACGCCGCGCCACTGCATGCAGAAGTGATCGGCCTCCATCACGATCGCGAGGCCGTCGGGCTGCACCGTGTTCTGCAGTAGGTCCGCCAGGTGCGTGACGGCTTCCTCCTGGATCTGCGGGCGGCTCATCACCCAGTCGGCAATCCGCACGTACTTGGACAGGCCGATCAGGTTGGAATGTTCGTTGGGCAGCACGCCGATCCACAGCTTGCCGAGGATCGGGCACAGATGATGCGAACACGCGCTGCGTACGGTGATCGGGCCGACGATCATCAGTTCGTTGAGCCGCTCGACGTTCGGAAACTCGGTGATCGGGGGCATCGGCGTGTAGCGGCCGCGGAAGACCTCGCTCAGGTACATGCGCGCGACGCGCCGCGCGGTGCCGCGCGTGTTGTGGTCGCTGTCGACATCGATCACCAGGCTTTCCAGCACGCCGAGCAGCTTCTGCTCGACCTCCTTCTGCAGCAGCGGCAGTTCGTCGGGCTCGATGTGATCCGCGATGCAGTCGTTGGCATGGAAGCGCTGGCCGGACTTCTCCAGTCGCTCGCGGATCTTCTGCGACACCGGCACGCCGAGGGCCGCAGCATCTGCGGGTCGGGCGGGGGGGTTGCGCGCGTTCATTGATCGACTCCCAGCGCGGGGGCGGCCGAGGACTATATATGAAGCGGGCGACGCGTTCGCCGCTGGAGAGGACCCCGTCCCCATTTCGATCTCGGACTGACCTGGACGGGCAACGCGCTGGCGACGTCGCGTGTCCATCCCGCGGATGAGGGCCACGAGAGCAGGTGGGAGAAACTGAAGCTCGACTAATCTTGACGGCACATAGGAAGGGCGCCTCCGGCGCCCTTCCTATGTGCCTGTCCAACCATTAGAGGAGACATATCGATGTACGCACGAACCGGTCTTCGCTCGCTGCTCGCAGCGGCCGCAGGCACACTGGTTTTGGTTGCCTGTGGCAGTAGCGACGATAGTGCTCCGGTACCGGCGCCTATGACCTGCACGCAGTTGAACGGAATGGCCATTTCCGCTTCTTCCATCGGTTTGCCCACCACTGGTGCGGTCGTCACCAGCACGGCTGTGGTGGCGGCTGCCGGTACGGGCCCGACGGCCGTCGGTGAATACTGCAGGGTGCTGGGCGACATCAACCCGGTCGATGCGACAGCACCCAAGATCAAGTTCCAAGTTAACCTGCCCACGACTTGGAACAATGGCGCCGTGATGTTCGGCGGCGGCGGTTACAACGGCACCATTGCCACCGGCACAGGCAACGTTCCGGCTGGCCCCACGAACCAGCTGACGCCGTTGGGCCGCGGCTACGTCACTTTCGGCAGTGATTCGGGGCATCAGGCCAATGCGGCAGGCAGCCGCGACGGCAGTTTCGGCACCAACGACGAAGCTTTGCGGAATTTCTCCGGGGATGCCCTCAAGAAGACGCGCGACGTCGCTGTTATGATCATCAAGGCGCGCTATGCCACGAACACCATTGCTAGGACGTACTTCGCCGGGGGCTCCACCGGCGGCCGCGAAGCCTTGCTGGTGGTGCAGAACTGGCCCCAGGACTTCGACGGTGCGATCGTGCTGTATCCAGCGTGGAATGCCGCGAGCCTTGACCTGCAGTTCGGGCGCATGACACGGCAACTCGCGCTGCCTGGCGCGTATCCCAATCGTGCGAAGCGCAAGGTGTTGTTCGACTCGGCCGTCGCTGCGTGTGACATGCTGGACGGCGTTGCCGATGGGCTCATCAGCAACCAAGCCGCCTGCGATGCCGGCTTCGATCCTGCGACCGCCATGCTTGCGGGCAACCCGATACGCTGCCCCAACGGCGTCGACGTCGGCGACGCGTGTCTGTCGGATGTCCAGATTGCATCTTTCAATATCCTGAACACGCCGCTGACTCTGTCCTATGCCCTGGCGAGTGGCGAAACGACCTATCCCGGCTTCGTCACTTGGGGGACGGACTTCGGCATTCCCGGTACCAGTCCGTTGCAGCCAACTGTGCTGACGTTGTCACTGGGAACCGAGCAGCCCGCGAATCCGATGCCACCCGTGGCCGCGACCACGCCACCGTATGGCAGCACCTTCTGGGATCAGTGGGTCAAGTACTTTGTGACGCGTGACACCGGTTTCAATTCGCTGTCGCTGGATCCCGAGAATCCCGGAGTGTGGCAGTCGCGCATCGTCGAGCTGACGGGCATCCAGGACGCGAACAAGACCAACCTATCGGCCTTCCGCGCCAAAGGCGGAAAGATTCTGATGGCGCATGGCATCCACGATGCGCTGGTGAGCAGCCGCGCGACCCGGCAGTACCTCACCCGGATTCAGGGTGCGATGGGCGCGTCCAACGTGCGTGACTTCGTGCGCTACTACGAGATTCCTGGTTACGGGCACGCGGCGAGCAGCGTTTTCAACGCCGCCTGGGACTCGCTCACGACGCTCGAGGCCTGGGTGGAGCGGGGCGTCACTCCACCGGCGCAGATCGTTACCGACACGGCGGGCGTTGCCGGTCGCACGAGGCCGCTCTGCGAGTATCCGAGCTGGCCGAAGTACACGGGCAGCGGCGACGTCAATGCCGCCGCGAGTTTTACCTGTTCGACGAACTAGGCGAGTTCACTTCACGAGGACATGGCTCAAAGAAATGGGGCGTCACAGGCGTCCCCTTTTTTGCTGTCGCAGTCGGACTATTGGATCTTCGCGTTCTTCTTGAGGTTCTGCACGAAGGCCGATCGCCGACGCAGCACTGGCCGAAGTCGATGACTCCGCACAAGCGTCCGCTCCGCATCAGAAGGTTGCCCGCGCTGAAGTCACCGTGGCGGGTCGATCTCGGCGAGTCCGGCACAGCCGGGCCAGTGCGCCAACCTGCTGGTGCCTTAACCTCGATCAGGAATCTGCGGGAAGCGTCTGGCTGCGCTTCCCGCGTTTTCGTCGGTGTTCAGCGGGCGGCGTCCTGCGCCCGCATCTTCGCGGCGATGTAGTCGCCGTGCGAGATGTGCAACAAGTCGGCGATCTTGCGCATCAGGTGATTCTCGTGTGCCGACAGTTCGGCGTCGGCATACGCCACCTTCCACATCAACTCGATCACCCGCTGCTTCTGTTGCTGCGTGAAGTGGCGGTTGACCAGTGACGTGAACTGGAAGTAGCTGGTCGCCTGTTTCACCTCGGCTTCGGCCAGATCGATCAGGCGATTGGCTTCCGCCGCGTCGAGTTCGAATTTCTCGCGCACCGCGTGCGCAACGGCCGTGCGTTCCTCGGGCGTCGACTCGCGGTCGATGCGCGCTACCTCGACCAGCAGCGCGGCGGTGGCGAGCTGGATCGCATGGCGGTCGTCGGCGGGTGAGGCCGGCGCTGCGATGTTGCGGTCAAAGAAATCGCGGATCGAGTTCAGCATCGAGCGAGTGTACGAGCGCGCGGGAACCCATCTCGGAATCCCCGATGCAACCCCACGGGCTCTAAGGTAGGCTCCGCACTTGGGCGCGGGAGGCTTGGGGCTGATGGGCGATTGGCTGCGATCCGTGTTCGGTTCGAATGCGCTGCTGTCCGGTGGGTTGGCGCTGCTGGGCTTGCTAGCTGTCTGGGTTGCTTCGGCGGCCGCGCGTTTCACCTGCGAAGTCGCCCCGATCGCTGATCGCCGGCGCAGGTTCTGGAGCGGTTGCTCAAAGCCCGCGGACTCGAAGAGGCCATCGCCCTGTTCAACGACAACGACGCTCCGGAACGACCGGCCGCGCGACCGCGCGCAGCCTGACCGGTGCGGCTGCGGCTCACCAGCGCGGCCCCTTTGGGACGACCCCAAAAGGGGACAGCCCCCCACCGCCATGGGGGGGGCATCGAGTCGCTATTCCCACCATATTTCGGCCGCAGGAACAAACTGGTCATACGACCGCCTACAGGGGAGCCATTCCATGGAATACGAGCAGACCGCCGGCGCGCGCCGCGGCCTCCGACTGACAGTCATCAGCGCCGCGCTGGCGGCGGCCTTCGCGCTGCCCGGTGCGGTTGGCGCGTTCGAGATCAACACTGGAAACGAAGATATCCAGCTGCGCTGGGACAACACCGTCCGGCTCAACATCGTCGAGCGCATCGAAGCACAAGACGAGGCGATGCTGAAGAACCCGAACTTCGACGACGGCGATCGCAACTTCGACCGCGGCCGCGTGTTCACTCGGATCGACTGGCTCACCGAGTTCGACGTCATCTGGAAGCGCCAACTGGGATTCCGCGTCAGCGCTGCTGGCTGGTGGGATCCGGCGTACGACCGCCTGAACAACAGCTCGACGCAGACGTCGAACCACCTGGTCTTCGGCCGTCCGGCGCTGGGCCTGCCTGCCTACACCGAACGTTATGCGGAGGGCCCATCGGGCGAATTCCTCGACGTGTTCGGCTTCGGCAAGTTCGACATCGGCGACGTGCCGGTCAATGTCAAGCTTGGCCAGACGACGGTGTTCTGGGGCGAGAGCCTGCTGTTCAACGGCGCGATTCACAGCGTCGCGTATTCGCAGAACCCGATCGATGTGTGGAAGGGCGTGGCGACGCCGGGCTCGGAAGCCAAGGAACTGTTCCGTCCGCGCGTCGGGTTGAATGTCCAGGCCCAGGTCGCCCAGGACGTCTCGGTGATGGCCCAGTACTTCTTCAACTGGCAGCGCTTCAGCAACCAGGCCTTCCGCTATCCGGAGTCGGGGTCCTACCTATCAATCGGCGACGCCTTGCTGTGGGGCGGCGAGTCGCAGATCACGAACGCGACCGGCACGCAGCGTGTCTGGCGCGGCACCGACATCACGCCGGAAGAGAACACGGGCAACTGGGGCCTGGCGGCGAAGTGGAGCCCCGAATGGCTCGACGGCACGCTCGGCGGGTACTACCGCCGCACCTACGACATGCAGCCGCAAGCCATGGCGACGCCGGCGGTGGTGCCGGGGGTTCCGGCTGCAGTCTGTGCGCCGCGCGGCGGAGTCCCGCTGCCAGGCAATCTCTGCTTCGTCAACCCGCAGGCGGCTTCGCTGCAGGAGGTGCTCACTCTGGGTAAAGTCGGCCAGTACAACGCGGCCTTCGGCTCGGACATCGACATCTTCGGCGTGAGTCTCTCGAAGAACATCGCCGGCGTCAGCATCGGCGCGGAACTCTCTTACCGGCGCAATCAGCCGCTGGTGTCCGATCCGGTCCAAGTCCTCCCGGCGGCGTTTGTTCCGCTGTTGCCGGGCTCGATCGCGACCACTGCGCTTCCGGAGGGTGACACCCCGGGCGCCAAGGGCTCGACGATGCACGGGCTGGTCAACGCGCTCGGCATCATCAACAAGACTCCGGTGTTCGACACGGCAGTGTGGAACGCCGAGCTGACCTGGATGACCTGGCTCGACGTCAGCCAGAACGAGGCGGTGTTCAGGGGCCGAGACAACTACAATCAGATCGACCGGGCCTCGAAGAACTACTTTGGCCTCGCGCTCAACTTCACGCCGACCTGGTTCCAGGTGCTGCCCGGGCGTCGACCTGCTGATGCCGCTGTCCTGGGCGCAGGGTATCTCCGGCAACTCAGCCATCACCGCGGGCGGGAGCAAGGGTGCCGGCAACTTCGCCATCGGCGTCGCCGCCGACATCTACCAAAAGTACCGGATCGACCTGAAGTACGTCGGCTTCTATGGTGACTACTCGACCTGCCCGCGCATCGGGCCGCCGGCGCACGGGGACCTGCGTCAACGGTGCGGCCGACATCTTGAACGGTTTCAACGCCACCTTATCCGATCGCGACTTCATCGCGCTGACCTTCAAGACCACATTCTGAGAACGAGGAGGCAACCTATGTTTCGCAAGAATTTGATCGCGGCGTCGCTCGCCGCGCTCGCCAGCGGGGCGGCCTACGCGACCGCCACCGCCGAAGAGGCCAAGCAGCTCGGCACGACGCTGACGCCGATCGGCGCCGAGAAGGCCGGCAACAAGGACGGCACGATCCCCGAGTGGACCGGCGGGTTGACCGCGATTCCGGCGACGTACCAGAAGGGCAGCGGCATCCGGCCCGACCCGTTTGCCAACGAAAAGCCCCGGCTAACCATCGACGCCAAGAACGTTGGGCAGCACGCCGACAAGCTCACCGCCGGCACACAGGAACTGATCAAGCGCCACCCGAACACGATGCGGCTTGACGTGTATCCGACGCACCGCACGATGGGCTTCCCGAAGCGGATCTACGAGAACACGTTCAAGAACGCCACCAACGCGAAGTCGATCAACAACGGGGACGGCGTCGAGAACTCGCTGCCAGGCTACCCGTTCCCGATCCCGAAGTCGGGCAACGAGGGGATGTGGAACCACCTGATGCGCTACTCGGGCTACGCCTACTCGTTCAAATACGACAACTGGAACGTCGACTCGGCGGGCGTGGCGACGCTGGCGCTGACAGCCGAGGGCTGGCAGGAATACCCGCTCAACGATCCCAAGCGCACCGAGGTCGTCAAGGCCAGCGACGGCTACTGGAAGCTCAAGCTGCTCTATCAGGGCCCGGCGCGCCGGGCCGGCGAGGGCCTGATGGGGCTCGACTTTGTCGACCCGGTGGCGCAGCCGCGCAAGGCCTGGCAGTACCTGCCGGGGCAGCGCCGCGTCAAGCTCGCGCCCGACATCTCGTACGACACGCCGAACCCCGGGTCCGCCGGCGTCGCGACCTATGACGAGGCGTTCATCTTCAACGGGGCGATGGACCGCTACGAGTGGAAGATCGTCGGCAAGAAGGAGATGTACGTCCCGTACAACGGCTACCGGCTGATGTACGCGAAGAGCCCGGCCGATGTGATGAAGCCTGGGCACGTCAACCCAGACCTGATGCGCTGGGAGCTGCATCGTGTCTGGGTGGTCGAGGCGACGCTCAAGCCCGGCAAGCGCCATATCTACGCGAAGCGGGTGTTCTATCTCGACGAGGACTCGTGGGTCGCGGTGGCGTCTGACCAGTACGATGCGCGTGGCCAACTGTTCGTGTCGGGCTTCAACAACCCGGCGTTCGCATACGACAACCAGGCCGTGCTGATCGATAACTACATGCTGTACAACTTTGCCGTCGGCGCCTACACGATGTCGGGCCTGACGGGCCATTACTTCGGGCACAAGTTCGGTGATGCGTTGCCGCCGTCGCAGTGGTCCGCGGAGGCGCTCGCCGGCGCGGGCGTCCGCTAGCAGCAGGGCTTCGCGGACGTGGCCGTGACTTTGGCCGGGTCCGCGGAGCACAATTCCGGGTCCTGAAAGGCGCGCCGTGCCCCGGCGCGCGAGGTCGCTTCCACTGGAAGGAGCCGAGATATGAATCCGATTCGCCGACTCGCTGCGGTTGCCACGAGCGCGCTTTGCGTGAGCGCGCCGCTCGCGTGGGGCGCGGCGTTCGTCGATCCGCTCACCGTGCCGGCGCAGGTGTCGCCGCTGGCGCAGAAGAGCCTGCTGCAGAGCGTCGCCAAGGCGGGCGCTCGGTTCGTCGCAGTCGGCCAGCGCGGCCATATCCTGTACTCAGACGACAGCGGTGCGACTTGGACGCAGGCCAAAGTGCCGGTGAGCTCCGACTTGACCGCAGTCACCTTCGTCGACGACAAGAAGGGGTGGGCTGTCGGCCACGACGGTGTCATCCTGCACAGCGTCGACGGCGGCCAGACCTGGACGTTGCAGCTCGAAGGTCGCCAGGCCAATGACCTGCTGCTCACCTACATGCAGAACCAGGCTGCCGCGAAGCCGCAGTCGACCGAGACGACAGGACTGCTCGAGGAGGCGAAGCGCTTCAAGGAGCAAGGCTCCGACAAGCCGTTCCTCGACGTCTGGTTCGCCGACGCGAACAACGGTTACGTTGTGGGCGCGTACAACCTGATCTTCCGGACCAGCGACGGCGGCAAGACCTGGGAGCCGTTGTTCGACCAGACCGACAACCCCAAGCTGCTGAACTTCTACGCGATCCGGCCGGTAGGAGGTGACATCTACATCGCCGGCGAGGCGGGGTTGGTGCTGAAACTCGACCGGGACGCCAAGCGCTTTCGCGCTCAATCGCTCCCGTACAAGGGCAGCTACTTCGGTGTGACCGGTGACAAGAGCGCGGTCGTCGTGTTCGGCCTGCGCGGCAACGTCTTTCGCAGCGCAGACGGAGGCGGAAGCTGGCAGAAGGTGGAAGCCGGTCTGCCGGCCGCGATCACCGCCGGCGCGATTCTGGGTGACGGCACGATCGTGCTCGCCGACGCCGGCGGCCGCTACGTGCAGTCCAGCGATTCCGGCCGCACTTTCAGTCCGGCCGCGGTGGAGCGGCCGCTGCCGGTTTCCGGCTTTGCCGACGCGGGGAACCACCGCGTTGTCCAGGCGGGCGTGGCCGGCGTGTCGGTCGCCGAACTGAAAGCGCGTTGAGTTCTCCCTACGCGAGGAAGAGCAACCATGCACGCAGGCGACGACGATCTCGACCAGATGCCGGTGGTCCGCAATCTCGCGGACTTCGATCCGAAATCGGGCAGCCTGCTCGAGCGGGTGGTGTTCAACAACCGGCTCGCGATGGTGATCGTCTGCGCGATCGCGACGGTGGCGTTGGTCTGGGCGGCCGCCACGAAGCTGGAGCTGAACGCGAGCTTCGAGAAGATGCTCCCGCAGAACCAGCCCTACATCAAGAATTACCTGGAGTCCCAGAAGGACCTGCGCGGCCTCGGCAACGTGGTGCGAGTAGTCGTCGAGAACGTCGACGGCGACATCTTCGATCCGGCCTATCTCGAAGCGTTGAAGCAGATCAACGACGAGCTGTTCCTGACGCCGGGCGTCGACCGGGCTTGGGTCAAGTCGCTGTGGACGCCGGCCGTGCGCTGGACCGAAGTGACCGAGGAGGGCTTCCGCGGCGGACCGGTGATGCCGGACACCTACGACGGCTCGCCGAAGGGCGTCGAGCAGCTGCGCCAGAACATCGCCCGCTCGGGCATCGTCGGGAGCCTGGTCGCCAACGATTTCAAGTCGAGCATGATCCAGGTGCCACTGCTCGACACGGAGCCGGTCAGCGGCAAGCGCATCGACTACCAGGGCCTGTCGAAGGTGCTGGAAGGCAAGATCCGCGACAAGTACGAGCTCGCCAAGACGATCGACTCCAAGGTGGTCGGCAAGGAAACGCCGAAGATCAAGGTGCACGTGATCGGCTTCGCGAAGCTGATCGGCGAGCTGATCGACGGGCTGGTCAAGGTGATGGTGTTCTTCGCCATCTCGGCGCTGATCGCCACGATCATCATCTACTTCTACACGCGCTGCGTGCGCAGCACCGCGCTCGTGATCGCCTGCTCGATGATCGCCGTGGCGTGGCAGCTCGGGCTGGTCGCGCTGCTCGGCTTCGAGCTCGACCCGTACTCGATCCTGGTGCCGTTCCTGGTGTTCGCGATCGGCGTGTCGCATGGCGCGCAGAAGATGAACGGAATCATGCAGGACATCGGCCGCGGCACGCAGAAGCTCGTCGCCGCCCGATACACGTTCCGCCGGCTGTTCCTCGCGGGGCTGACGGCGCTCATCGCCGACGCGGTCGGTTTCGCGGTGCTGATGCTGATCGACATCCCCGTGATCAAGGAACTGGCGCTGACCGCCAGCATCGGCGTGGCGGTGCTGATCTTCACCAATCTGCTCCTGCTGCCGGTGCTGCTCTCCTACACCGGGGTCAGCGCAAGCGCGGCCGAGCGCAGCCTGAAGGAGGAGCGGGAGGAGACCCGCGGGCGTGGCCTGGGCAAGCTGTGGGGTTTCCTCGACCTGTTCACGACCCGGCGCTGGGCGCTCGGGGCGATCGGCGCCTCGGCGGTGCTCGCGATCGTCGGCTACGCGGTCAGCACGCAGCTCAAGATCGGCGACCTCGATCCCGGGGCGCCGGAGCTGCGCGCCGACTCGCGCTACAACCGCGACAATGCGTTCATCACGAAGAACTTCACGCTGTCCTCGGACCAGTTCGCCGTGATCGTGAAGACGCCGACAGAAGGGTGCCTCAAGTACGAGACGCTGATCGACGCCGACCGTCTCGCCTGGGCGCTGCGCCAGGTGCCCGGTGTGCAGACTACGGCGACGCTCGCCGACGCGGCACGCCAGATCACAGCCGGCTCGTTCGAGGGCAACCCGAAGTGGCTCACGATCAACCGCAACCAGGACGTGCTCAATTACGCGGCGCAGCAGGCCTCGTCCAACAATCCCGACATGTTCAATACGTCGTGCTCTGTGATGCCGGTGATCGCTTACCTCTCCGATCACAAGGCCGAGACGCTCGACCGCGTCGTCAAGGCCGCCGAGGCCTTCGCCGAGTCGCATAACGACAAAGACCGCCAGTTCCTGCTCGCCGCGGGCAGTGCCGGCATCGACGCCGCCACCAACATCGTCGTGCGCAAGGCCTGGATCGAGATGCTGTTCTACGTCTACGCGGCCGTGATCGTGCTCTGCTTCATCACCTTCCGCAGTTGGCGCGCGGTGATTGTCGCGGTGCTGCCGCTGGTGGTCACGTCGATCCTGTGCGAAGCGCTAATGGTCGCGCTCGGGATCGGCGTCAAGGTCGCCACGCTGCCGGTGATCGCGCTGGGTGTCGGTATCGGCGTCGACTACGCGCTCTACCTGCTATCGGTGCAACTCGCGCAGCAGCGCAAGGGTGAGCCGCTCACGCATGCCTACAAGAAGGCGGTGCAGTTCACCGGCAAGGTCGTGGCGCTCGTGGGGATCACGCTGGCGGCGGGCGTCATTACCTGGGCCTGGTCTCCGATCAAGTTCCAGGCCGACATGGGCATCCTGCTTACGTTCATGTTCCTGTGGAACATGATCGGCGCGCTGGTGCTCATCCCCGCGCTGTCGTACTTCCTGCTGCCGACCAAGGTGGTGCGCAAACGCAGCAAGGCGCCGGTCACTGTAACCCCGGCCCACGCATAGCTGGACGTCGAAGTTGTCGACCGACTTCGATGTCATCATCCTCGGCGCGGGTCTGTCGGGGATCGGCACCGCGTGCCATCTAGCCCGTGAGTGTCCAAATCGCCGCGTCAGCATCCTCGAGCGGCGCCGCAGAATCGGGGGCACCTGGGATCTTTTCCGTTATCCGGGCATCCGCTCGGACTCGGACATGGGCACGATGGGCTATGACTTCGCGCCGTGGACCGATAAGCAGTTCCTGGCGGGTGGCAGTGAGATCCGCGAATACATCAGCGCTGCCGCGGCGCGCGCAGGCGTCGATCGGAAGATCCAGTACGGGCTGAGGTGCACGCGCGCCGAGTGGTCGAGCGCGACCGGATCGTGGACCGTAACCGCCGTCGACGAAGCGGGCGAAGCGCGCCGGTTCTCGTCTGCCTTTGTGGTGGGCTGTACCGGCTACTACGACTATGACGCGGGCTATCGGCCGCGCTTCACGGGCGAGGAGCGCTTCAAGGGGCAGATCGTCCACCCGCAGTTCTGGCCCGACGATCTTGACTGCGCTGGCAAGTCGGTGATCGTGATCGGCAGCGGCGCGACCGCCGTCACGCTGGTTCCGGCGCTGGCGCGCAGCGCCGCGCGCGTGACGATGGTGCAGCGTTCACCGTCCTACATGATGTCGCTGCCAGCGGTCGACAGCGTATCGGAATGGCTGGCCCGAGTGTTCCCGCGCGGACCGGTTTACCGGCTTGCGCGCCAACGCAATCTGTGGATTTCGCGCGCGCTGTACAAGGCGTGCCGACGCTGGCCGCGGCTGATGCGATCCTTCCTGCAATGGCACGTCCGCCGGCACGTCGGGCCTGGCATCGACATGTGCCACCTCACGCCGCGTTACGCGCCGTGGGACGAGCGCCTGTGCTTCGTTCCGGACCACGACCTGTTCGTCGCACTGCGCGAGGGTCGCGCCTCGGTCGAAACCGGCGAGATCGAAACCTTTACCGAGTCCGGACTTCGCATGAAGTCGGGACGGTCGATCGATGCCGACGTGATTGTCACCGCGACCGGACTCAACGTGCAGGCGCTCGGTGGCATCGAGTTGCTAGTCGATGGCGCACCATGTGTGCCGAACCAGCGGATGACTTATAAGGCCGTGCTGATCGAAGGCGTGCCGAACTTCGCGTGGATCTTCGGTTACACGAACGCGACCTGGACGCTGAAGTCCGATATCGCCGGCCGCTATCTGTGCCGTCTCTTCGCGCATATGGACGCGGTAGGCGCCGAGGTCGTGGTGCCGCGCGCGAGTACCGGCGACCCCGCGCCGATGGACACCGGCATCTTCGAGTCGCTGAGGTCCGGGTACGCCCGCCGCAGCCACGCGGTGTTGCCGCGCCAGGGTCGCGCATCACCCTGGCGCGTGCTGATGGACTACGAGCGCGATCGCCGAATGCTGCTGGACGAGCCGATCGCCGACGCGGCGCTGCAGTTCGGCCGGCACGGCGCGGCCGGCGAGCCAGCGGTGACAGCGACAGCGGCCTGGCCGGAAAAGCCGCTGATCGAGCCCGCCGCGTAATGGCGCGGCAATGAAGGATGTCTTTTCCGGAAGGGTCGCCGTCGTCACCGGCGCTGCTTCGCTCCAGCCACGCGGACGCCATTGCGCGAGCAGCGTGGTCTTGCCGAAGCCGCGAGGGCACTGACGACCACAGCAGTGCACTCCTGGCTTTCCTCCCCCACCAAAGCCCCACCAAATCGGGTGGGGCGCTGACCGGCACGTCTCCGTAGTCTGCGGTTGACCGGCTGCAGTGGCCATGGGAGAAAAGCGATGACCGTAGTTCGCACGAAGCACAAGAAGAATCGCATCACGCGCCTGGCGTTGGTGCTCGCCCTGGCCGTCGTCGCGGCGGCGACCCTAACGGGGCTGGCCGACACGCTGCGCGGCGACGATCACGGGCAGGAGCAACACGCTGTCCCGCCCGAGGTTGCCACCCACATGCACATGTGGCTGGGAGGGCGCAGCGCCGGAGACCTGTTTCCGCAGCGCTGACCGCAGCGTCCCGGACGAGCCACCAATGCACCCTGATATGCGCGCTTCTCCGCTTTTGGTGCGCGAACCCCTCGCAGCCGCAAAAGACTGGCGGTCGAGCCTGCCCGGCCTGGGCGATCGGCTGTGCTGCGCGCTCTGGATCGCTACGGCCATTGCCGGCTGGGCCGTTTCCCTGAAAGTCCTCGGCGCGCTGGCCTGGGCGCTGTAACGCCGGGCGCCGCCGCACTCACTGGCCCCCCTGCACCGAGGGGTCAACAAACGACGTCAGCTCGGTACTGTTCCGACGCTGACTGAACGCACTTCAACCATTACCGATTTCGTCGATGGCGTGGTCCGCGGCAAGCCGTTGGTGCCGGTCCGACCGATGGCACGGCGCGCATACCACGTGAAGCGCGTCTCGCGCTCACTGCTGCGGCGACTCTCGCTGGCCGACTCGCACAAGGCTGGTTATCTGTCGGCGAGCTCAGATTCAAGCAGGAGACATTTTGATGAAAGCATTGATGCAAGATCGTCCGTTGCTGATCTCGTCGCTGATCGAGCACGCCAACGCGTTCCATCCCAATAGCGAGATCGTGTCGCGCACGGTTGAGGGGCCGATCCACCGCTGCACCTACGGCGATATCCATCGCCGTTCGAAGCAGGTCGCCAACGCGCTGACCGCGCTCGGCGTGAAGATCGGCGACCGCATCGCCACGCTGGCGTGGAACGGCTACCGACACATGGAGCTGTACTACGGCGTCTCGGGTATGGGTGCCGTGCTGCACACGATCAATCCGCGCCTTTTCCCGGAGCAGATCGTCTACATCGCCAATCACGCCGAAGACCAGTATTTGTTCTTCGACTTGACCTTCGCGCCGTTGGTCGAGAAGCTCGCGCCGATGATGACGTCGGTGAAGGCCTTCATCGCGATGACCGATCGCGACCACATGCCGGCTACGAGCACGATCCGCAACCTGCTGTGCTACGAGGAACTGATCGCCGAGCACAGCGTCGACTATGAGTGGCCCACTTTCGACGAGGACACCGCGTCGTCGCTGTGCTACACGTCGGGCACCACCGGCAATCCCAAGGGCGTGCTGTATTCGCACCGTTCGACGGTGCTGCATTCGTTCTCAGTGTGCACGGTCGACGGCCTCGGCTTGTCCGCCGCCGAGTCGACGCTGTTGGTAGTACCGATGTTCCACGTCAACGCGTGGGGCATGCCGTACGCCGGTGCGATGTGCGGGGCCAAGCTCGTGATGCCCGGGCCGGGACTCGACGGCAAGAACGTCTACGAGATCATGCGCGACGAGAAGGTGACGCTCGCGCTCGGAGTGCCGACGGTGTGGCTGATGCTGTTCAACCACGTCGATTCCGCGAAGCTCGACCCGATGGCGGATCTGACCCTTAAGCGCGTCGTGATCGGCGGCTCGGCTGCGCCGCGCGCGATGAGCGAGAAGTTTGAGACGCAGTTCGGCGGACAGGTGGTGCACGCCTGGGGCATGACCGAGATGTCGCCGCTCGGTACGGTCTGCAACTTCCTGCCCAAGCATGCGGGCAGTACGCTCGAACAGCGGCTCGACGTCCAGGGCAAGCAGGGCCGGCCGGTCTATGGCGTCGAAATGAAAATCACCGACGACGACGGCAACCGACTGTCGCATGACGGCAAGGCGTTCGGTCACCTGATGGTGCGCGGCCCCTGGATCACCGGCGGCTATTTCAAAGGCGACGGCGGCGAGATCGTCGACACCGACGGCTTCTTCGACACTGGAGACGTCGCGACCATCGATGCCGACGGCTACATGCAGATCACCGATCGCAGCAAGGACGTGATCAAGTCGGGTGGCGAGTGGATCTCGTCGATCGACCTCGAAAACGCCGCGATGGGCCACCCGGCGATCGCCGAGGCGGCGGTCATCGGCGTCGCTCATTCGAAGTGGCAGGAGCGTCCGCTGCTGATCGTGGTGAAGAAGAAGGATCAGGACACCACGCGCGATCACGTGCTGCAGTTCCTCGAAGGCAAAGTCGCCAAGTGGTGGATGCCGGACGACGTCGTCTTTGTCGACGACCTGCCGCACACGGCCACCGGCAAGCTGCAGAAGATGAAGCTGCGCGAGAAGTTCCGTAGTTACCAGCTGCCGTCCTGACCCCGATACAAAGCGCGCCCATTACCGATGGCGCGCGCACCGCAGACAGCACGCCGGCCAACCGCCGGCGTGTCGATTTGGAGCGATCCGCTCCGCCTATGTCCCGACCAGGACACGAGAAAGAAGGCGACGCCATGAGCGTTGTTTCATCCATGTCAATCAGGAACAAGAAGGACGGCGAGGCGCCGGACCTGGACGCTGCGCGCGGCCTCGTGCCCGCGGTCGTGGTGGGAACCGCACTCTGGGTCATCGTGGTCGCCATCGCCGTGCTGATTTGGGGCTGAGCCCCGATGACTGACATCGCGGCCACCGCGCTCGCTGCCGGTGATCTCAGCCGGACGCAACTGCCCTCGCAACGCTGCATCGCCTGAAGGCGGGTGGAAGACCCGCTGCCGCGCTGCGCGGTCTTGCTGTCGCCGGTGGTCGACTTCACACTGTCGAGCCCGAGTCTGTTTTCAAACGCCGCGCGCGATCCGATGTTCACGTTCGAGAAGACTGGCCGCGCTTCGACTGTTCCATACGTTGGCCGCGTTTGGCGCGTGGCTCCTTGCGGCCACCGTCTGCGCGCAGAGTACGACGATCGAAGGCGCCGTCGTGCGTGTTCCCAGCGGCGACACGATCGTCGTTAGCGCATCCGGGCGCGAGGTCGAGGTGCGGCTCGCCGACATCGGCGCACCGCAGGGCTCGCAGTTCTATGCGCCGGCTGCGCGCACCCTGCTCGAATCGATCACGGCGGATCGCCCGGTGGTCGTGACTCAGACAGGCACTCGCGAGTCCGGCGTGTTCGGCCGCGTCCGCGCCGGCGAACTCGACGTCAATCTCGAACTCGTCCGGCGCGGCGCCGCCTGGGTCTGCTGGGAGTACACGCGCGACACTGACTACCTGCCCTACGAAAACCAGGCCCAGCGAGCGCGACGGGGCGTATGGAGCAATACGCCCGAGATCACCATGCTCGCTGAATGCCGGCGCCGGCCACCGGCCGAGCGGCCGCTTTACCCCCGCAACTAAGACTTAACGCGCTTGCGGTCGCGACTGGCCACTCCGCGCAACTGCGCGGGCCACGAGCGTCGGTCGGTCGTTTACCCTTGACCTATGAATCGACGAGGTGCCTGCGCGCTGCTGCTCGGCGGGCTGCTGGGCGGAGTCGTTCCGGTGTTGGCGGCGGTCGATACGCAGATCGACGTGTCGCGCAGCGGCGAGCTCTACGTGGTCGACGCGGTCATGGTGGTGCCGTTTTCTCCGCGCGAAGCATGGGATGTGCTGACCGACTTCGATGCGATGGCGAGCTTCGTTCCGAACCTCGAGGTCAGCCGTGTGACGAGCCGAAGCGGCGACCGCCTGCAGGTCGAACAGCGCGGCGTGGCGCGCTGGGGTCCGCTGTCGCAGACCTTTTACGACAGTCCGCGAGATCGAGTTGCAGCCGATCGACGAGGTCCGCTCGAAGTCGATCGGCGGCTCGCTGCGACAGGTGAGTTCGGTGACGCGCTTTTCCGCGGCGGCCGGCGGTACCGAAATCCGTCATCACGTCGAATTTTCGGCCGACACGTGGATGCCGCAATTTCTGGCGCAGCCGTTCCTGCGGTATGAGATGCAGGAACAGTTCGACGCGGTCGTGGGTGAGATGCTGAGGCGGCGCGACGCTCGCCGCTAGCCCGCATTCGATCAGCGGCGGCGCCGCCGGCGTCGCTCGCGGACTCGCGCTCGGCCGCGCGGGCCTTGCCCTCGAGCGTGCTCCACCGCTCGAAACGCGCTGCGAGCTCGTGTTCGATGTCGACCACGCGCTGCCGATCCGCGCGGATCTGGTCGGCACCTGCACGGTGATAGTCGGCGCGACTCATGCGTTCGGTGATCTCGTGCTGCTCGCGTTCGAGCGCCTCGATATCGGCCGGCAGCGATTCGAGTTCGCGCTGCTCCTTGTACGTGAGCTTGGCTCGTGCCGGGCGCGGCGGCGCCTGCGTGCTGCGCAATACCGTGGCGGGCGGAGCTGCCGGTGCCTTCGGCCGCAACGCCACCCAGTCGCTGTAGCCGCCCGGATACTCGGTCCATCTTCCGGCACCCTCGGCCACCAGCGACTGCGTAACCACGTTGTCGAGGAAGGCGCGGTCGTGACTGACCAGTAGCAGCGTGCCGCCGTATCCCTGCAGCGTCGCTTCCAGCAGTTCGAGTGATTCGATGTCGAGATCGTTGGTCGGTTCGTCGAGCACCAGCAGATTGGCCGGCTGGGCGAACAGCCGCGCCAGCAACAGTCGGTTGCGCTCGCCGCCCGACAGCGTGCCGATCGGAGAATCGGCGCGTTGCGGCGAGAACAGGAACTCGCCGAGGTAGCTCACCACATGCTTGCGCGCGCCGGCCACCTCGATCCAGTCCGAGCCGGGGCTGATGGTCTCGGCGACGGTCCGGGCGGGATCGAGTGCGTCGCGCAACTGGTCGAAGTAGGCGGCTTCGAGATTCGCGCCGAGCCGCACCGTTCCGCTGTCGGGCGCGAGTGTGCCGAGGATCAGCCGCAGCAACGTCGTCTTGCCGGCGCCGTTTTCGCCGATCAACGCGAGCCGATCGCCGCGCATCACACGCAGGTTCAGTCGGTCGACCACGGTCCGATCGCCGAAACGTTTGCTGACTTCGGTCAGCTCGGCGACCAGCTTGCCGGAGCGCTCGCCGGCGTCGAGCGTCAGCTTGAGGTTGCCGATGCGCTCGCGCCGCGCCGCGCGTTCGCTGCGGAGCCGCTCGAGGCGCACGACGCGGCCGGCGTTGCGCGTGCGTCGCGCTTCGATGCCCTTGCGTATCCACGCCTCTTCCTGCGCCCAGAAGCGGTCGAACTTGCGCGCGGCGGTCTGCTCGGCCGCCAGTTCGGTCGCGCGTCTGCGTTCCCACGCACTGTAATTGCCGGGATAAGAGCGCAGAAGTCCGCGATCGAGTTCGACGATGCGGGTAGCCACGCGATCGAGAAACGCACGATCGTGGGTGATCACGATCAGTGCCGGTCCGCGCAGCAGCAGGTCTTCGAGCAGCGTGATGCCGTCGATGTCGAGATGATTGGTGGGCTCGTCGAGTAGTAGCAGATCGGGTGCCAGCGCGAACGCGAGTGCGAGTGCACCACGCTTGCGCTCGCCGCCTGACATTCGCGTCGGATCGCGTGCCTCGTCGAGTCCGAGCCGGTGCAGGTATTCGACCAGCCGCGCGTCGATGCGCCAGCGCTCGCGCTCGTCGTGCAGCGATTCCAGGTTCCCGCGTTGCGACAGGCTGGCGCGCAGCGTGGCAGCGCTCGGCAGCAGCGGCTCCTGTTCCACCAGCGCCACCCGCAGCCCGTCGCGGCGCTTGATTTCGCCGTCGTCGAGATCGATTCGCCCGGCGATCGCGGCCAGCAGCGAGCTCTTGCCGGTGCCGTTGCGGCCGATCAGTCCGATGCGATCGCCATCGAGCACCGTCAGCGCCGCGCCGTCGAGCAGCGGCTGCAGGCCGAACGCGAGTTCGGCATCGAGCACGGTCAGCAAGGGCATCGGCGCCGGCGCGGGTCAGGTCGACTCGACCGCGCCGCGATCTCGCGCCCGCTGCGCCAGCCGCACCAGCCAACGGATCGCGATCTCATCGCTGCGCGCGATCGGCACTTCGACGCCGCCCGAACGCGCCACCGACTGCAGGATGCGATCGACGACTTCGATCTGTGGCAGCACGGGCCCGAAGAAATGGGGCCGGTCACCGCGCAACACCAGCAGCGTCGGGAAGGTCTCGATGTCGAGCTCTCCCAGGGAGTCGGCCTCGTCCTCGATGTCGACCCACAGATGCAGAGCGCCGGCCGAATGTGCCGACGAGTGCGCCGACGTGTGTGCCAACCAAAGCGGCCGGTAGTCGCGGCAGGCTCCGCACCATTCAGCGCACAGGCAGATGACGGTCAGGTCGTTGTCGGGACTCGCCGGGCTCATCGACGGATTTTGCCTGCATCGTGCCGGCCACCGGTGCAGGGGTTCTGACCGCATGCCCGACTAGTCCGCGGGATCTTCACAAAAGAGAACTTGTATTAGCTAATACTTTGTGTAATAGTCGTTACATGAACTGGCTACAACTCGTAACGAGCCTCCCGACTTCGCCCAGTGCTGTGCGGGTGCGTACCTGGCGTGCGCTGAAGGCGAGCGGCTGCGGGGCCCTGCGTGACGGTGTCTATTTGTTGCCTGACAGACCAGAGTGCGCGCGCGTGTTCGCCGACCTCGCCGACGCGGTGCGAGAAGCCGGTGGCGACGCCCACGTGATCGGCTTCGGTGCGCGCGACGCCGGTCAACAGGCGCAGTTCGCGCGACTGTTCGACCGGACTGCCGAGTACCGGGCATTTTCCGCCGACCTGGCTCGCAGCCGGCGCGCACTGCGATCGGATAGCGAAGGCAGCGGCCGCCGTGCGCTGCGCGGGCTGGAGCAACGGCTCGATGCACTGCGCCGCGTCGACTTCTTCGGCAACGGCCGCGGCGAGGAGATGGCCGCCGCACTCGAACGGCTGCGGATCGAATGCGAAGCGCGCTGGTCGCCGGGCGAGCCGACCGGCAAGGCAGCCGCGGACCTCGACCGGCTCGACCCGGCCGCCTACCAGCGGCGGACCTGGGCAACGCGGCGGCGCCCCTGGGTCGACCGGCTGGCAAGCGCGTGGCTGATCCGCCGCTTCGTCGATCGTCACGCTCGCTTTGTCTGGTTGGCGCCAAAGGCGAAGCCGCCGAAGTCTGTGGTCGGGTTCGATTTCGACGGGGCGACATTCACTCACGCTGCAGGCAAGGTGACGTTCGAGGTGATAGCGGCGCGTTTCGGACTCGATGACGACGAAGTGCTGCGGCGGATCGGCGAAGCCGTGCACTACATCGATGTCGGCGGGGCGGCGAGTGACGAGGCGGCGGGCATCGAAGCGATGGTGCGCGGGTTGCAGGCCCGGCATGAGGACGACGATGCCCTGCTCGACGCTGCGCTGGTCGTGTTCGACGCCCTGTACGCCGGCATGCGGGGGTCGCAGAGCGCCACACGGCCGCTCCGAAGGGCTCGCTCCCCTCGGGGGACAGCCCGCAGGGCGAAGGGGGCACATGAGCACCATCGCCGCAAGCGACGGCGCGCCCTCGGCCGTCAGTTTCTGGCAGGCCGTCGTCTACTGGCTGCGGCTCGGCTTCATCAGCTTCGGTGGCCCGGCCGGGCAGATCGCGATCATGCATCACGACCTGGTCGAGAAGCGCCGCTGGATCTCGGAGCAGCGCTTCCTGCACGCGCTCAACTACTGCATGCTGCTGCCGGGACCCGAGGCGCAGCAGCTGGCGACCTATATCGGCTGGCTGATGCATCGGACCTGGGGCGGCATCGTCGCCGGCGCGCTGTTCGTTCTGCCGTCGCTCGTCATCCTGATCGCACTGTCGTGGATCTACCTGAGCTTCGGCGAGGTGCCGGCGATCGCGGGGATCCTGTACGGCATCAAGCCCGCGGTCACCGCGATCGTGCTCTTTGCTGCGTGGCGCATCGGGTCGCGCGCACTGCGGCATCCGCTGCTCTGGGCCATCGCGCTCGCGGCGTTCGTGGCGATCTTCGTGTTCGACGTCCCGTTCCCGGCCATCGTACTCAGTGCCGCGATCATCGGCTGGCTGGGGTCACGCCGCATTCCCTCGGCCTTCGACGGCAGTCGAGCGCACGCAAGCGTCGGTGCGACCTACGGCCCCGCGTTGATCGACGACACGACGCCGCGCCCTGTGCATGCCGAGTGGTCGACACGGCATGCGATCCGCGTCGTCTTGGCCTTCGTCGGTCTCTGGGCTGCGGCGATGAGTGCGCTGGTACTGAGCGTCGGGTGGAGCGCCACGCTGACGCAAATGGCGTGGTTCTTCACCAAGGCAGCGCTGCTGACATTCGGCGGAGCGTATGCGGTGCTGCCGTATGTCTTCCAGGGTGCGGTCGAGGACTACGGCTGGCTCACGACCGCGCAGATGATTGACGGACTTGCGCTCGGCGAGACGACGCCGGGACCGCTGATCATGGTCGTGGCCTTCGTCGGATTCGTCGGCGGCTGGGGCAAGGAGGTGCTGGGACCGGAGGCGCTCTTCGCCGGTGGAGCGCTCGCGGCGGCGGTCGTGACCTTTTTCACCTTCCTGCCTTCGTTCTTCTTCATCCTGCTGGGCGCGCCGTTCATCGAAAGCACGCATGGACAACTGCGCTTCACGGCGCCACTGACCGGCATCACGGCGGCCGTGGTCGGCGTGATCGTCAACCTCGCGGTCTTCTTCGCGATCCACGTCTGGTGGCCGGAAGGTCTCGGAGGCCGTTTCGAACCGGTTCCGATGCTGATCTCGCTCGCTGCGCTGGTCGCGCTGCTGCGCTTCAAGGTGGGCGTGATCCCGGTGATCTTCGCCTGTGGTCTGGCGGGACTGGCGACCCGCCTGTTGTGTCGGTTAGGAGGTGAGATGGAAAAGATCACGCTGGTCGAGCTCGAGGAATGGCAGCGCGCGGGCCGCGCCTTCACGTTGCTCGACGTGCGTCGTGCGCAGGTTCGACAGGCCGACGGCGCCGAGATCGCCGGCAGCGAGTGGCGTTCGCCCGACGGGCTTTTTACCTGGAAGGACGAGGTTCCGCGCGATCGGCCAGTGGTGTTCGTCTGCGCGCACGGCCACGAACTGAGCCAGGGCGCGGCGGCGACGCTCAGCGCGATGGGACTCGACGCGCGTTACCTGGTCGACGGCTTCACCGGCTGGCGTGACAGCGGCCGACCAATCGTCCCAATCAACGTTCAAGACAAGACAACGGAGGTGCAACCATGAAATGGATCACTCGCGAAAGACCCAAGATTGATCGCATCGCCTGCCCGTGGTTGATCGCACGCTTCATCGACGATCACCCGGAGTTCCTGTTTGTGCCGCCGGTCGACGTGCTGCCGGTTGCCGAGCGCGAAGGTGCAATCCCCTACGATGTGCCGGGCGTCGAGCTTACGCATGCGGGGGAGCTCTGCAGCTTCGATGCGTTCCTCGCGCGCTACGGCCTGCACGATCCCGCGCTCGCGCAACTGGCACAGATTGTCCGCGGCGCCGATACCAGTCGCCTCGAGCTCACTCCGCAGTCGGCCGGCCTGTATGCGCTGTCGCTTGGGCTGTCGCGCAATTTCGCCGACGACCACGAGATGCTGAAGCACGGTCTCGTGATGTACGACGCGCTATATGCGTGGTGCCGCGAGTGCCAGGGCGAGACGCATAATTGGCCGCCGAAGATGAACTGACGGAGACCGCGATGGAAGAAGCGAATCCGGACGCGCCGGGTCCCGACCTGACGCTGGGCATCTCGGTCGACGATCTGGCGGACGGCGGCATGATCGCCGGCCATGTCGGCGAGGAGGCCGTTCTGCTCGCACGCCGCGGCAACGAGTTCTTCGCGATCGGCGCGACCTGTACGCATTACAGCGGGCCGCTGGCGCAGGGCATCGTCGTTGACGACACCGTGCGGTGTCCGTGGCATCACGCCTGCTTCAGCCTGCGGACCGGCGAAGCGCTGCGCGCCCCGGCGCTCAGCCCGGTCGCCTGCTGGTCGACCGAGCTGCGGGACGGCAAGGTCTTCGTGCGCACCAAAAAGGAAGAAGCGGCGCCGAAGGCAAAAGTCAGCGCAGCCGGGCACACAGTCTCCGCGCAGGATCGTGATCATCGGCGGCGGCGCAGCGGGGTTCGCCGCCGCCGAGAGACTGAAGCGTGAGCTATACCAGGGCAGCATCGTGATGCTGAGCAGCGAGGATGCGCCGCCGGTCGACCGCCCGAATCTATCCAAGGACTATCTGGCCGGCACGTGCGCCGGAAGACTGGATCCCGCTGCGGCCGGACAGCTTCTATCCGGAGCACGGCATCGAACTGCGGCTCGGCGTGACCGTCATCGCGTATCGACGTGGCTGCGCGCGAGGTGCATCTGGCCGATGCGGGCAAGGTTCCCTACGATCGGCTGCTGCTGGCGACCGGCGCCGAGCCCGTCCGGCTACCGCTGCCGGGCATGGACCTGCAGCACGTGTACACGTTGCGCTCGCTTGCCGATTGCCGAGCGATCATCTCGCGCGCCAGTTCGGCGCGGCGAGCAGTCGTGATGGGCGCGAGCTTCATCGGGCTCGAGGTTGCTGCTTCATTGCGTGCGCGTGGAATCGAAGTGCACGTCGTGGCGCCGGAGAAGCGGCCGATGGAACGCATCCTGGGACGCGAGATGGGCGACTTCATTCGCGCGCTGCACGAGGAGCATGGCGTGATCTTCCATCTCGAGGACACGGCGGCCGCGATCGACGAACGACGAGTGCAGTTGAAGAGCGGCGCGCACGATCGATGCAGACCTGGTGGTCGCCGGCGTGGGCGTCAAACCCCGGACGGCGCTCGCGGAAAGCGCCGGCCTGGCCATCGATCGCGGCGTCGTCGTCGATGCGACCCTCGAAACCAGCGCGCCCGGAATATTTGCGGCCGGCGACATCGCGCGCTGGCCCGATCGTCACACCGGCGACTCGATCCGCGTCGAGCACTGGGTCGTCGCCGAGCGCCAGGGGCAGGTCGCCGCGCTCAACCTGCTCGGGAAGCGCGAGGAGTTCGACGCGGTGCCATTTTTCTGGAGCCAGCACTACGACGTCTCGATCAACTATGTCGGCCACGCCGAGTCGTGGGACGAGTTGGCGATCGAAGGCGATATCGCGGCGAAAGACTGTCTGCTGCGATACATCCGCAACGGCCGCACACTCGCCGTGGCTTCGATCTACCGCGACGTCGCGAGCCTGCAGGCCGAACTGGAAATGGAGCGGGCCGCTGCCTGACAGTGCGCGTCGTGGTCGGGGCGCGGACGCGCGGCTCCCAGATCACGGCAGCCACGCCGTCGCTCTCAGCACCCAAGTCGACTTGCGCTGCCCGTAGGCTTCACTGGCAGCGCTGCTGGCCGCCACCCAGCTCAGCTGCAACGTCACCACCTCGAAGTTGTAGGCGAGTCCGATGCGGCCGTCCCAGCGCGAGCTCGGCCCATATGGCGGCGCCTGATTTTGCGCAAGCCAGCCGACGTGCAGCAACGGGGTCCATTTCCCCTCGCTGAAAGGCGTCAGGTTCATTTCGACGTACGTCGCCGAGTACGACTGACCGAAATAGCGCGGTGAATAGGACAGCCTCACGCTCCAGTCGGTGGCAGCCGCGCCGACGTGGAAGTCGGCATACCCCAGCCCGCTGGGCTTCGAGAAGTCCGTGTACAGCGCGCCGACGTCCCAGGACACGTTGCCGGGCCCGCGCAGCGCGTAGCCCACCAGGCCAAGCGCCTGCAGTCCCGTCGTGAAGTCCGGCGCGAGACGCACCGTCGATGTGAACCCTCCGACGTAAAGACCGCTGCTGAAGTCGTAGAGCAGCGTCCCCTGCACAGCGGGGGCGTCGTCGGACAAGGTGATGCCGCGGAAGCGATAGTCCGATACGGCGGACGCGCTCCCTGAGAGTTGCGCATTCGCCGTCGCGACGCCAAACCCCACGGCCAACGCAAGCGCGACCCTCCAGCGCGCCCGCCTAGCGCTGCTCGTAGCTAGACAGCGACGATCCTGCTGCGCAGTCGCACACACAGCGGCCGGCAGCAGCCGACACGCTGCGGCATGCCTGAACGGGCATCGCTGCCGACAACGAAGCATCGACTCTGTATTCATCGGGTCGGCGCAGTAGCGTATCGAGCCAATCGGCTCGTGCCTGTGGCTGCAACTCGAGCAACAGGGCCACCATACCGCTGACTTCGGCCGCTGCGAACGATGCACCCGAAACAAGGCCCCAGCGCGCGCCAGGCAACGTGGTCGGCAGGTCGCGCCCGGGTGCTGCCAGCGGGGTCCGCGTTGCCGTCGCGGGCGCCGGTCCATCGGTCGCGGCCACCGCGATGACTCCGCGCAGCGACGCGGGGAATCCGCCGTCATTCGCGCTGGTGTCGACGGCCGCGACGACAATGGTTCCGCGAGCAAGCGCTGCGGTCAGCAATTCGGCAAGCAGGCGGTCGCGTGGCCCGGCGACGCTCAGATTCACGACTCGGGCGCCTCGATCGATTGCAAACTGCAGCGCCTTCGCGAGACTCAGGCTGTCGCAGACCGCGACGCCCGACGCGCCCTCCCAGCAGGCCCGCACGGCCAGTACGCGCGCGCCGGGAGCCACTCCGACCATGCCGAGTCCGTTGCCGGGGCGCGCAGCGAGGATTCCTGCGACTGCGGTGCCGTGGGTTTCGGCGCGATAGCCCGTCTGCGCCACCGTGTTGTGGGTCATCCGGATCTGACCGACCAGGTCCGGATGATCGGCCTCGACGCCGCTGTCGATCTGGGCGATCAGCACATCGCGCCCGGTTGCAGCCGCGTGCAGCGCTTCGAGCCGCCAGGCAAGCGCGACGGGTTGCTGGTCGAACAGCGGGTCGTTATACGACTGCCCGCGAAAGATCTGCATCGGTTGCGCCCAGACGGCGCGCGGATCGCGCGAGACCGATTCGACGACCGCAGCGATCTGCGTATCGGGCGGAACCTGCAGCACGAAGCATTCGATGCCGATCGTCGGCATTGGCCACTGCGACACCAGCCGCAAGCCATGGGCGCGTGCGATGTCTTCGGCCACCCGGCGCCGCGCCTGCTTTCCTGAGCGCCCGGCATAGCCATCTCCGTAGTCGACGTCGGGCCGTGCATGCGGCGGCGCCATGCGGATCATCAACAGAATCGAGTCCGGATCCGTCGACGCAGCGCTGTCGCCTTCCAGCCCGGCGTCGGCGCGCAGCGGCAACGCGATTAGCGCGGCGAGCAGGGCGGCCGCAACGTGCAATCGGCGGCGGGCGATGGTCATCGAAGCTGCGCTGACAGGCTCTCGACCCGCACGATCGCCGGGTCGCTGCGCAACGAGGCGAGCATCGCTGCGGTCGGATCGTCTTCGAACCGCACGACGAAGGCGCCTGCCGCCGTGGGCCCGTCGACGATGCGCGCGCCGACGCGCTGCAGGGTCGCCCGCATTTGTGTTTCGCTCGCATTCGGGTCGAAGACCACGAGGGCGTCGCCGGTCGCGCGCTGGGCCGTGGCGGCAAGGCCGCGGTAGGCGGCCACGTCCGTCGTTCTGCGTGGTCGGCTTGAGCTGGAGCAGCAGCGCCGAGGCAAGTGCCAGGATGACGCCCATCTGCACGGCAAGGCCGAGTTGCCACCAGCGGACCGGCTCGCGCGGGCGCCACAGCGGGCGACGCGGCGAGCGCACCGGTCGATCGTCGAGCCGTGGCAGCAGACGCGCGAGTGCAGCGTCGATGTCGAGCGCGGGATCGGGCTTCGCTGCACCGCTGTAGTGCGATTGCAGTTGCTTCTGCTGCGCCAGTTCGGCACTGCATTGGGCGCAGGACCGCAGATGCGCCTCGACCTGGCTGCGCTCGGCGCTCGTCAGCGTGTCGTTCAGCAGCCACGGGAGCAAGGCCTCGGTAGCGAGGTGCGGCGTGCTCAGAAGATCGACGATTCGTCCGCCCACGGCAGGTCCTTTCGGTGGGAATTCAGCAGATCACGCAGGCGCCGCCGCCCATAGAACATGCGCGTCTTCACCGTCTCGACTGGGCAGCCCAGAATTTCGGCTATCTCCCGATACGGGCAGCCGTGGTAGTAGGTGAGCTCGACTACCGCGCGCTGTTCGGGCGACAGTTGCATGAGCGCGCGCTCCAATACCAGGCGCCACTCAGTTTGCAGGATCGCGTGATCGGTCGGCTCTGCATCGGTTGCATGCTCAGCGGGGTCGAAGTCGATCGGCTCGTCGGCTCGCGCGAGCGCCTTCAATGCCTTGCGGTAGGCAATGCCGAAGATCCACGTCGAAACCTTCGACCTCCCCGAGTAGTGCCGCGCGCGGTGCCATACCACATACATGGTGTCGTTGATCACCTCCTCGATTGCCGGCGAGCGCCCCAGGAGCCGATCCAGGAAGCGTGCGAGCCGCACGAAGTAACAGCGATACAGGATCTCGAACGCGGCCCGTTCGCCCGCACCGATGCGCCGCAGCAGGTCTTCGTCGCGCGTGTCGTGCGCTGACCAACGGCTGGCTACTGAACTTGGCTCGATTTGGTCACCTCGTCACGTCGGAGGGCGCCAATGGCATTCCAAGTAGGTTCCGGTCGCCGGCCAAAAGGTTCAATGAGCGCGGCGGCTCGGCAGGTCAGTGCCTGGAATGCGGTATCGCATGCGGCCGCAGGCCGCGTCCGCTGAACTTTCGGATGCGCACCAAGCATATACCGCAGTTCGTCCGCGCCCTCGCACTCGAACGACGCGGATCGGATGCGCATCCAACACGACTGGCCTTTGAAGGGACTCCGATGACGCAGACCAGGAAGTCCGATGAACTGCCCAAGCCTCCGCCGCCTGATCGGGTGCGGCGTGAGCTGTGCGGAGTCGGCGCGATGGCCCTGTTCCTGAGCGCGTGTGGCGGCAGCGACGATCCGGCGCCCGCAATGGCGCCCACGCCGGTGCCGGCTCCGCCACCGCCGGCGCCGACGCCGACGCCGCCACCGCCGGGTCTGCCACCGGCGGGGACTCCGCCACCGCCACCGCCGGCGCCGTCACCACCGCCGCCGGCGCCGCCACCGCCGCCACCGGTGAGCAACTGCGGGGCAGTGGCCATTTCCGCCAATCACGGGCACACGCTGGTGGTACCTGTGGCCGACCTCGATTCGACGACCAACAAGAGCTACGGCATCCAAGGCACAGGCGACCACAATCACACGGTCGTGCTGACGCCGGCACAACTGCAGTTGATCAAGGTTAAGACCGCCGTTGTGGTCAATTCGTCGTCGGACATGGCGCACTTCCACGAGGTTACGGTCAACTGCGGGTGAAGCGGCAAAGCGCGCCGGTTCGACCGTCGCGCCGCTGAAGCACGGCCTGGTGATGTAGGACGCGCGCCCTGCCCAGTGTCGCGATGGTCAGGGCGAAGCGCACAACGAGCCGCCGAAGATAAATCGAGCGCTGCCGCTATGTGTGCCGGTGCAGGTGATGCGCGTCCGGCACGTGCGGGTGTGCGTGCCGCACCGGTGCGTGGCGGTGCCGGTGGCTATGTTCACTGGCGGGCATTTCATCGTGGACGTGATCATGATGGCCGTCGTCGTGGCGGTGCGCGTGCTCGTGCTCGAGCCCCTCGTGCACGTGCTCGTGGCCGTGCGATTCAGTCAGGTGCAGCAGCACACCGGCCAGCATCAGCGCGCCGCCGACTGCCATCAGCCAGCCGCCCGAGCGATCCCCGAGCGCCAGTGCCAGGGCGGCGCCGATGAACGGCGCAAATGCGAACACCGAGCCGGCGCGAGCAGCGCCGAAAGCCCGCTGCGCCAACAGATAGAAGCGCAGGCTGAGGCCGTAGCCGGTAGCGCCGACCGCGAGCAGCCCGAGCGCCGAGCCCACCGAGGGCAGGGGTTCCGCGGCGGCCAGCGCGAGCAGCGCGGTCGCGGTCGCTCCCAGCGTGGCCTTGGCCATCACCACCTGGCTTGGGTCGCGCTCGGCAAGCGCGCGCGACAGCGTGTTGTCGACGCCCCAGGCCGCAGTCGCCACCAGCACCGCCAGCAGGCCCCAGACATGCGTGCCGCCACCGCGGCCCTGATCCAGAACGAGCACGATGCCGCCGGTGAGCAGCAGCAGCATCGCCGACCCCACGCGCCGGTCGATCGTCTCGTGGTACAGCCGCCACGCCAGTAACGCAGTGAACAGCGCCTCGAGGCATAGCATCAACGACGCGCTGGTTGCGCTGGTGCGCTGCAGACCCCACGCCAGCGCGACAGGACCGAGCACGGCCCCGAATGCTGCCATCGCGAGCAGGCGCGGCAGGTCACCGCGCCCGAGCCGCGCCTCGCGCTCCGCCGACCGGAGCGATAGTGCGCCGACCAGCGCGGCGCCGGCATACAGCAGGGCCGCGGTGGTGAACGGTCCGAGGCCGGCGCCGAGCCGTTGCACCAGCGGCGTACTGATACCGAACAGCGTCGCCGCCAGCAGCGCGAGCAGGCCGCCGCGCGAGGCGGGATAGATACGGAGAATCACCGGTCGCCTTGCCGGATGACGCGACGGGCCCAAGCGTAGCGCGGCGGTGCTGCACTCAACGCCGGGGGACTTGGCAACGCAGATCGATCAGGTCACCAGTAGGCCGCGCTTCTCGATGAATCCGATCACCGTATCGAGCCCGGCGCCGGACTTCAGGTTGGTCATCACATAAGGGCGCGGACCGCGCATGCGCTCGGTGTCATGGCGCATGACGTCGAGGTTCGCGCCGACGTGCGGCGCAAGGTCGGTCTTGTTGATCACCAGCAGGTCGCTCTTGGTGATGCCCGGCCCGCCCTTGCGTGGAATCTTCTCGCCGCCGGCGACGTCGATCACGTACAGCGTCAGATCCGATAGCTCCGGGCTGAAAGTCGCTGCCAGATTGTCGCCGCCCGATTCGATGAAAATGATCTGCAGGTCGGGAAAGCGACGGCACATCTGGTCGACCGCCTCGAGGTTGATCGATGCGTCCTCGCGGATCGCGGTGTGCGGGCATCCGCCCGTTTCCACTCCCATGATGCGGTCGGCTGTCAGGGCTTCCGCTGCAACCAGCAGCCGCTCGTCTTCGCGCGTATAGATGTCGTTGGTGACGACCGCGAGCTTGTAGCGGTCACGCATCCGCTTACACAGCATCTCCACCAGCGTTGTCTTCCCGGAGCCGACCGGCCCGCCGACGCCGACGCGCAGCGGACCGGCCGGACGCGCGACCGTCAGCGCTGGATCGACCAGTGCATCAGAGTGGAGTGTCATGTTCGATTCAGGTGATGCGGCATTCAGGAACGGAACAGCCGCGAATACTGCGTTTCGTGGCGCGCCGATGCGATGGCAAGACCGATCGCTGCCGATCCAAGGCGGTCATCGCTCAGTGCCGCGGCAATCTCGACCGCGCGTCGCACGTCCGCGTGCAGCGCGGTCAGCATCGACTGCCCAGCCTGTTGGCCGAGCGGTACCGTTTTCACGGCGACCAGCACCTGGTTCTCGGCCCAGGTCCACAGGTAAGCGGCGAGGCCGTCCTCGCCGGTGATACCGAGCTGCGCACACGCCACGGCGAACGCCGCCGTATAGGTGGCAGATTCGAGCGCGGGCGCAGCCAGCCCAAGCGCCGGATATAGGCGCAGCATCGACGCCCCCATCTGCAACGACTCGGCGCGTAGTTCCGCGGTCTCGCGCGTGGCCAGCAGTTCGCGATTCCAGCGCGCCACGGCCGCATCGTCGTGCGTGAGGGTTGCGGCGTGGATTCTCAACCACACCGGTGCCTCGAAGCGCGCGATGCTGAGCGTCAGCAGATCGCCGATCCAGCGTCGAACCGACTCCGCATCCTGAACCCGACCTTCGCTCACCGCCGTCTCGAGTCCCTGCGAATACGCATAGCCGCCAACCGGCAATGCCGGGCTCGCGAGCTGCAGCAGTGCCAGGACACGCGCCAGCGGCGCAACGGGCGGCGCGGACTTCATCGCGTGGAGCGCGCGCGATGGGCAGCAATCGAGAGCTGCTCGCCGACCGTCGCCGAAACCATGTCGATCTCGCCGGCGTGCGAGTGGCCGTGCGCCGAGTGCGGGTCATAGGCCCCGGATTCCGGATCGAACGCGGCGTCGACGTGCTCGACGCGGGCACCGAGTCCGACCAGCATGCGTTCCAGCACCGGATCGCGTTCGATCAGGAAATGGTCGCTGGCCAGCTGCGCCGGCACATGCCGGTTGGCCAGGTGATACACCGCCCGCAGCAGCGCCAGGTCCGACGAGGCGGTCACCCTCGCCAGCGGCTCGGCGACCGCTTCGACGATAACAGCCACTCCGTTGTCGTCCGTCAGCACGCTGCCGTTGCGCATCACGGTTCCTCGTGGCAGCACGATCGCCACCGCGCGACCATCCGGCAGCATCGCCGCCAGCCGACTCTTGACGCGCTCGCGGTAGGTCAGCGGCAGGCGTGGTGCGGGCTCGGCCGCGGCCGATGGCGCGGTGAGCAGGGTCGTCAGATGCAGCATCAGCTCAGTTTCAAAACAGAAAGTAGCGTTGCGCCAGCGGCAGTTCGCGCGCCGGTTCGCAGTCGAGCAGCACACCGTCGGCGTGTACCTGGTAGGTCTCGGGATCGACGCTGATCTGCGGCGTCAGCGCATTGTGGATCATCGAGTGCTTGGTCAGCTTACGGATGCTCTTCACCGCGACGACCTTCTTCTGCAGGCCGTACTTTTCCGGCACTCTGGCTTTCAGCGCTGCCTGCGATACGAACGTCAGCGAGGATTTCGCGGTCGCCCCGCCGAACGCGCCGAACTGCGGGCGGTAATGCACCGGCTGGGGTGTCGGGATCGAGGCGTTCGGGTCGCCCATCGCGGCGGCGGCGATCATGCCGCCTTTCAGAATCAGGAACGGCTTGACGCCGAAGAACGCTGGCTTCCACAGCACCAGGTCGGCCCACTTTCCGACCTCGACCGAACCGACCTCGTGCGCGATTCCGTGGGTGATCGCCGGGTTGATCGTGACCTTGGCGACATAGCGCTTGATGCGCGCGTTGTCGTGCTCCTTCGGATCGCTCGCGCCCTTTTCGCTCAGTGAGCCGCGCTGCAGCTTCATCTTGTGCGCGGTCTGCCAGGTGCGGGTGATGACCTCGCCGACACGGCCCATCGCCTGCGAGTCGGAACTGATCATCGAGAACGCGCCGATATCGTGCAGGATGTCCTCGGCTGCGATCGTCTCCTTGCGGATGCGGCTCTCGGCAAATGCAATGTCCTCGGCGATCGCGGCATCGAGGTGATGGCACACCATCAGCATGTCGAGGTGCTCGTCGAGCGTGTTGACCGTGTATGGCCGGGTGGGATTGGTCGACGACGGCAGCACGTTCGTCTCGCCGCACACCTTGATGATGTCCGGTGCGTGGCCGCCGCCCGCGCCCTCGGTGTGGTACGTGTGGATCGTGCGTCCCTTGAACGCCCGGATGCTGGTCTCGACGAAACCCGACTCGTTCAGCGTGTCGGTGTGGATGGCGACCTGCGTGTCGGTCTTGTCGGCCACGGTGAGAGCCGCGTCGATCGCCGCCGGCGTCGTGCCCCAATCCTCGTGCAGCTTCAGTCCGATTGCGCCGGCGTTGATCTGCTCGAGCAGCGGCTCAATGCGCGACGCGTTGCCCTTGCCGAGGAAGCCGAGGTTCATCGGAAACGCATCAGTGGCCTGCAGCATGCGCTCGAGATGCCAGGGTCCGGGCGTGACGGTCGTCGCGCACGTGCCGGTCGCGGGTCCGGTGCCGCCGCCCAGCATGGTCGTGATCCCGCTCATCAGCGCATCGTCGATCTGCTGCGCGCAGATGAAGTGGATGTGCGAGTCGACGCCGCCGGCGGTGACGATCATGCCTTCGCCGGCGATGACCTCGGTCGCCGGTCCGATCACGATCGTCACGCGCGGCTGGATATCCGGATTGCCCGCCTTGCCGATTCCGCTGATGCGCCCGGACTTCAGACCGATGTCTGCCTTCACGATGCCCCAGTGATCGATGATCAGCGCGTTGGTGATCACCGTGTCGGCGCAGTCCTTCGCCAACCGCTGCGACTGGCCCATGCCGTCGCGGATCACCTTGCCGCCGCCGAACTTCACCTCTTCGCCATAGACGGTGAGGTCCTTCTCCACCTGCGCGATGAGCGCGGTGTCGGCAAGGCGGACGCGGTCGCCGACGGTCGGGCCGTACATCTCGGCATACGCCTCGCGCGAGATCCTCATTTGCGGACTCGTTTGGTCGTGGACTTGAGCGATCGCTGCGCCTCCTTCTTCGCCGGCGGCGCATCGAGCCTTCCCATGACTTCGGCATTGAACCCGTAGACGATGCGATCGCCGGCAAGCGCGACCAGTTCGACTTCGCGTTCCTGCCCGGGCTCGAAGCGCACTGCGGTGCCGGCCGCGATATTGAGCCGGTAGCCGCGCGTCGACGCGCGGTCGAAGCGCAATGCCTGGTTCGTCTCGAAGAAGTGGAAATGCGAGCCGACCTGGATCGGGCGGTCTCCTGCATTGGCGACCCTCACCCGGACCGTGGTGCGGCCGGCATTGAGGTCGATCTCGCCTGCTTCGACCAGCAGCTCTCCGGGAATCATTCGTTCAGCCTCGTGAAAAGCGTCTTGTAGTAGATCGCATTCGCGCGCCACTCGCCCTCCGGACTGCAGGCGTACTGCGGCAGTCCGCCGACATACGTGTAGCCGAGCGTGCGATAGAACGCTTCCGCGCCTGATCCTGCTTCGGTGTCGAGGTACAGCAGGCCGCGGCGCAGTTCGCGTGCGGAATGCTCGGCCGCCTGCATCAGCGTGCGACCGGCACCCGAGCGGCGCTCCGAGCTCGCCACCAGCAGCTTCTGGACCTCGGCCCGGTTGACCCCGTTCTTCTTCAGCACCAGCTCGAGCTGCACGGTGCCGACGATCGCCCCATCGCGCTCCGCCGTCCAGAGCAGGCGCGATCCGCTGGCGATCGAGTCGCGCAGTCCACGCCAGTAGTCGGCGGCCTCTGCTCGTGACAGCGGCAGCACGAAACCGACCGAAGCGCCGTTCTCGACCGTGTCGATCAGCAGCATCGCGAGCGGCGTGATGCGTCTCCCGAGGCCGTTGGCGTCGATGCGCCGGATCTCGAACGCGCTCATTCAGCTGATCGGGTTGTGAACGGTGACCAGCTTGGTGCCGTCCGGAAACGTGGCTTCGACCTGGATGTCAGGGATCATCTCGGGCACACCGTCCATCACGTCACTGCGCGTCAGCAGCGTAGCTCCGTAGCTCATCAGATCGGCCACCGAGCGGCCGTCACGCGCTCCTTCAAGAATCGCCGCGCTGATATAGGCGACCGCTTCCGGATAGTTGAGCTTGAGCCCGCGCTGCCGCCGCCGCTCGGCCACGAGGCCGGCGGTGAAGATCAGCAGCTTGTCCTTCTCGCGGGGCGACAGTTCCATCGCAAGTGTCTCGTCAGGTGGCCCACAGGCGAGGAGGCCGTGCCGGCAGCCCGCACAGTCGCGGACGCAAGGCGCCCCAGAGCGTAGTCAACTCCGCGCGCACCTCGGCGGTGCCGGATCCGAGCGTGCGCGCCACCAGCAGATCGGTCTCGACACGTGTGACAGGCACGTGCACCTGCTGCGCTTCGAGTTCGGCGCGCAGTTGATCGAGGTCGCAATCGGCGACTGCGCCCCCCGCGGCCCACAGACATCCGAACACCGGATGACCGGACAGTCCGACCGGCGAATCGAGCAGTGCGTCGGCGCCGTTCACGCAGGTGCGCTCGATCCATTGCAGCGTGCCCCGCCGGTGCAGTCGGATCGTCTGCGCAAAGCGACCGCGCTCGAACCGTTCGCCCGCTGCGCGGCGTCCTAGCGCGACGATATCCCAGCCGATCATCGTCGCTGCGCCGCCCAGTTGGATGTCGAGCGTTGAGCGCACATCGGCGGCGTCGAAGACGATCGCTTCCTGCGGTAGCCACTCGATCGTGCCGGCCACCTTCAACTGCACCTTTTGCGTGGCGACCCGCCCGTTCGCCTTGTACCACTTGGCCGCGCCCGGTGTGGTGATCAGCGCGTGCGCGCCGCTCCGCACGTCGACCGACACGTCAAGCGCATCGCCTCCGGCGATCCCGCCGGGCGGATGGATCAGCACCGTGTGGCATGGAGCCGGCCCCTCCGGATAAAGCGGCTTCTGCACGCGTAGCGGGCCGCTGTGCCGGCTGGCGCAGAGCGAGCGGCCCTCAGCGCTGCGAAAGTGCAGCTCGAGCGAAGCGGGCCAGACGGCGCAGTCACCGTCGAACATATTCATCACGCGATTCGAGGCTCGCATTTAGTGTGAACAGGCCTAGATGGCCAACAGTCCCCACACCTGTTCTTCCTTCATCCTCGCGCCGCTGCCGCGGTGCGTGATCTGTCCGCGCGACATCACCGCGTACGAATCGGCCAGCGATTCGGCGAAATCGTAGTACTGCTCGACGAGCAGCACCGCCATTTTTCGTTCCGTGACCAGGCGCCGGATCACGGCGCCGATTTCCTTGATGATCGACGGCTGGATGCCCTCGGTCGGCTCGTCGAGGATAAGCAGCCTGGGGTCGGCGGCCAGCGCACGCCCGATCGCCAGTTGCTGTTGCTGCCCGCCGGACAAATCGCCGCCGCGACGGCGAAGCATCTGCTTCAGCACCGGGAACAGCTCGAAGATATGTTCGGGAACGCGCCGCGCGCCGGCACCCGAACGCGGCGCGAGGCCCATCAGCAGGTTTTCCTCGACCGTGAGCCGGTTGAAGATCTCGCGTCCCTGCGGCACGTAACCGACACCGAGCCGCACCCGCTGGTACGGCGCCATCCGCGTGATGTCGTGCCCGTCGAAGCGGACCGCGCCGTTGCGCGCGCCGACCAGTCCCATGATCGTCTTCAGCAACGTGGTCTTGCCGACCCCGTTGCGACCCAGCAGCACCGTGCAGGCGGCCGTCGGCGCCGCCAGCGATACATCGCGCAGGATGTGGCTGCCGCCGTAGTACTGGTTGAGGGATTCGATGGTCAGCATGGCGACGCTTTTGCGCTGCACGCGGCAGGTGGTTTCTTTCTTTGACCGTGCGCTTTAGGGCCGCGCGGCCCCCTACTTTCTTTGTCTTGCCAAAGAAAGTAGGCAAAGAAACTCGCGCCCGCCAGAACGCCCGCTGCGCGGGTTCCCTCCGCTGCTCGCGGGAGCGGGCGGGCCTGCAAACTCGCTCGCTGCGCTCGCTCAGACAGGCAGGCCCGAGAGCCCCCGCTCCCCCTGTGCTGCTCGGCGTCCTGGAGGGCCCCAACTACAAGGGCTCGCCGCGCGTAGAGCGGTTCAATGCCTTCAAGGACGCTGAGCAACGCAGGACGAGCCGGAGGTGTCGGGCGTCGAGTGTTCGAAGCACGTGGCTCGGCGCACAGCGCCGAGATCGTGCGAGTTTCGACGCCCGCCGGCTCGTCCGAGTAGCGCAAGGAACCGCCGCAGGCGGCGTCTTTGTAGGCGCGCCTTTCTTTGGTCACTTTCTTTGGCAAGACAAAGAAAGTGACGGGCCGCGCGGCCCTGAAGCGCGACGTAGAAGTGGAATCGAGCAGCAATCTTGCGGGCGAACCGCTCAGTTCGCCGCGCGCAGCGCCATCAACACGCTTACCTTCCAAGGTACACCTCGATAACCCGGTCGTCGGACTGAACCGCCGACATCGCGCCTTCCGCCAGCACGCTGCCCTCGTGCAGCACCGTGACAGTGCGCGCGATCTTGCCGACGAAGTCCATGTCGTGTTCGACCACGACGATCGAATGCGATCCTTCGAGTTCGAGGATCAGTTCCGCGGTGCGCTCGGTTTCGGCGTCAGTCATGCCGGCCACCGGTTCGTCGAGCAGGATCAGCTCCGGTTCCTGCACCAGCAGCATGCCGATCTCCAGCCATTGCTTCTGGCCGTGCGACAGCGATCCGGCCAGCCGATGCTCGCTGCCGTCGAGCCGAATGGTGCGCAGCGTGCGCGCGATTAGCGCCTGCTGATCGTCGTCGAGCCTGGCGAACAGCGTCGGTCGCACGCGCTTGTCGGTCTTCATCGCCAGCTCGAGGTTTTCGAACACGGTGTGGTTCTCGAACACCGTTGGCTTCTGGAACTTGCGGCCGATGCCGAGCCGCGCGATTTCAGTCTCCGCCAGCCGCGTCAGGTCGAACGTCTGGCCGAAGAAGGCCGTGCCGGTATCGGGGCGCGTCTTGCCGGTGACGACGTCCATCATGGTGGTCTTGCCGGCACCGTTCGGCCCGATGATGCAGCGCAGCTCGCCGCGCTCGATCGTCAGGCTCAGGCGATTGAGTGCTTTGAAGCCATCGAAGCTCACCGTGATGTCGTCGAGGTACAAGATCGGCCCGTGCGAGGTGTCGACCTGGTCTGGCTGCAGCACATGGCCATAGCCGGCGAGGTCGCCGCTGCTCGCCAGCGCGCGGATCGAGGAATCGTTCATGGGCGGGCGCGCTCGACTTCGCTTGTGACCGCCGACTGCCGGATGGTTGCCGGCATCGGCGGCCGGCTTCTCAGCGTGGCGAAGAGACCCATCAAACCGCGCGGTAGCAGCAATGTCACGCCGACGAACAGCAGCCCGAGGAAGTACGGCCACAGCTCGGGATACGCTACCGTGAACCAGGTCTTGGCCCCGTTGACGGCGAACGCCCCGAGGATCGGACCGAACAGCGTGCCGCGGCCTCCGATCGCTGCCCAGATCGCGATCTCGATCGAATTGGCCGGACTCATCTCGCTCGGGTTGATGATGCCGACCTGCGGTACGTACAGTGCGCCCGCGATTCCGCTCATCACCGCCGCCAGCGTCCAGATCGCCAGCTTGAAGTAAAGCGTCCGGTAGCCGAGGAACATCAGTCGCGATTCCTGGTCGCGAATAGCGGTCAGCACTCGCCCGAGCTTGCTCTGCACGACCCATCGCGCCACAAGCAGCGCAGCCAGCAGCGTGATGCCTGACAGCACGTAGAGCGCAGTGCGCGTCTGCGGCGCGGTGATCGCGATTCCCGCAATGCGCTTGAAATCGGTAAAGCCGTTATTGCCACCGAATCCCATGTCGTTGCGGAAGAACGCCAGCATGGCGGCAAAGGTCAGCGCCTGCGTGATGATCGAGAAGTAGACGCCGCGAATCCGCGAACGGAACGCGAAGAAGCCGAAAATGAACGCGACCACGCCTGGCGCCGCGATGATCAGGAACAGAGTCCATGGCAGCGAATCGCTGAGCGCCCAGTACCACGGGAATTCCTTCCAGTCGAGGAACACCATGAAGTCGGGCAAGTCGCTGTGGTAGACGCCGTCGCGGCCGATCTGTCGCATCAGGTACATGCCGAACGCGTAACCGCCGAGCGCGAAGAACAGCCCCTGGCCGAGCGACAGGATGCCGGTGTATCCCCAGATCAGGTCCATCGCCAGCGCAACGACCGCATAGCACATGAACTTGCCGAGTAGCGTGATCCAGAAGCTCGATAGATGCAGCGGATTCGATTCGGGAACGACCAGGTGCAGCACAGGTACCACGACGAGCAGCAGCGCGGTCACGGCGATGATGGCTGTCCACACTCGCAGCGGAAAGAGCCGAGTCATGCTTCCGCGCTCCAGTGCGTGCGCGCGCGGAGCGCGCAGCGGAAGACTGCATCGCAATGCGGCTCAAGCTTAGTGTGGCCGGGGGAGCACGAGGGGGCACGCCGGGCCCCCTCGTTCTTTGTGAGACTAAGGTGCGTGCAGCGAAGGGGGATGTGCTGTTTCACCGCTGGTCCTATGCCTCGGCACTGCGTCCCTTCAAAGCAAAAAGCCCCTGCGGCCGCTTCTGGATGAACAGGATGATGAAGACGAGCACCATGATCTTCGCCAGAACCGCGCCAGACCACGGCTCGAGAAACTTGGCGATCGATCCGAGCCCAAAGGCGGCGATGACCGTGCCGGCGAGCTGGCCAACACCTCCGAGCACGACCACCATGAAGCTGTCGACGATGTAGCTCTGTCCGAGATCCGGTCCGACATTACCGATCTGCGACAGCGCCACGCCGCCGAGGCCGGCGACACCGGAGCCCAGCCCGAAGGTCAGCATGTCGACGCGATTCGTCGGCACGCCGGTACAACTCGCCATCGCGCGGTTCTGCGTGACGCCGCGCACGAACAGGCCCATCCGGGTGCGGTTGATCACCAGCCACACGGCCGCCAGCACCGCCAGTGCGAACAGCACGATCACGATGCGATTGAACGGCAGCACGGTGCCGCCGCTAAGCGCGATGCCGCCGGAGAGCCAGCTAGGGTTCTCGACCTCGACGTTCTGGGCGCCGAAGATCGTGCGACTAGCCTGGATCAGCAGCAGGCTGACGCCCCAGGTCGTTAGCAGTGTCTCGAGCGGGCGGCCATAGAGCCACCGGAGCACACCGCGTTCGAGCGCCATGCCGATCAGCGCGGTGACCATGAACGCCACGGGCAGCGCCGCCACCACGTACCAGTCGAATGCGCCGGGGAAATGCGTGCGGAAGATACCCTGCACCACGTAGGTCGCGTAGGCGCCGATCATCAGGAATTCGCCGTGGGCCATGTTGATGATGCCCATCAGTCCGTAGGTGATCGCGAGCCCGAGGGCGGCCAGCAGCAGGATCGAGCCGAGGCTCAGTCCGGAAAAAAGCGAAGCACCGATCTCGGTCGTGCGCAGGCGTGCATTGATCTCGGCGAGCGATGCCTGTGCGGCTGCGCGCACCGACTCGTCGGCTTCCGGATAGCTACCGTCCTTGCCCCGCGTCAGCATCGTCGCGAGCAGTTGTCGCACCTGCGGATCGTCGCTGGCGGCGAGCGCGCGCGCGGCCTTCGCTCGCTGTTCGGGTTCGCTGCTCTTCAGTGCCAGCGATGCGCCGGCGAGCGCCAGGACGCTCTTGATCTCCGGGTCGGACTCCCTCGCGATCGCGCGCTCGATGATCGGCAGCGCCTCCTCGTTGTCGGAACCCTGCAGCTCCTTCGCTGCAGTCAGACGTTCGCCGCGATCGGCGCTGCCGAGGCGCAACGCCGCGAGTGCCGCACCCAGCTCGCCACGGATGCGGTTGTTGATGACGATGGTTTCGAGGTTGGCCGGGGCGGCACCGGCTGATTGGCCGGACACGGCGTCGGTCAACTGGCCGTTGGCCACGATCACTGCCCGCTTGTCGCCTTCGCTCAGTGCCAGCGCGTCGCCGTCGAGCGCCTTAAGGATATCGATGACACGCGGATCCTCGGTCGCGACCAGCTTGCGGATGGCTTCGACGCGCGCATCGGAATCCTCCGCGCCGAGTTGCGCGACCAGTAAAGGATCGAGCGCCGCCCAGGCTGGCGCTGCGAGCAGCGCCAGCACGCAGGCGAGAGCGCGCAGCAGTCGAATCGACATGATGGTCGAAGGCCGACGCGCAGGTCACCGCCGTTCCAGGGACCGGTGGCCCGCGCGCCGCCCACGATCAGGCGGGAGAGTTCGGCTTCTTATCGTTGCCGGAGATGAACGGGCTCCAGGGCTGTGCCCGCACCGGCCCCTTGCTCTTCCACACGACATTGAACTGGCCGTCGGCGCGGATCTCACCGATGAACACCGGACGCCACAGATGATGGTTGGTCTCGTCCATCTTGATGGTGAAGCCACACGGGGCGGCGAAGCTCTGGCCCCCCATCGCCGCAATGACCTTCTCGGATTCGGTCGTCTTGACTTTCTCGACGGCCTGCTTCCACAAGTGGATGCCGACGTAAGTCGCCTCCATCGGATCGTTGGTGACGACCTTGTCGGCATTCGGCAGCTTTTGCTTGACTGCCCATTCCTTGTACATCTTGATGAACGCTTCGTTCTGCGGGTTCTTCAGCGACATGAAGTAGTTCCATGCCGCCAGATGGCCGACCAGTGGCTTGGTGTCGACCCCGCGCAGTTCCTCCTCACCGACCGAGAACGCCACGACCGGCACGTCCTTGGCCTTGAGCCCGGCGTTGCCGAGTTCCTTGTAGAACGGAACATTGGAGTCGCCGTTGATGGTCGAGATCACACAGGTCTTGCCGCCTGCCGCGAACTTCTTGATGTTCGCGACGATTGTCTGGTAGTCGCTGTGACTGAAGGGCGTGTAGACCTCCTCGATGTCTTTCTCCGACACGCCCTTGCTCTTCAGGAACGCCCGCAGGATCTTGTTGGTCGTACGCGGATAGACATAGTCGGTGCCGAGCAGGAAAAAGCGCTTGGCGGCGCCGCCTTCCTTGCTCATTAGGTATTCGGTTGCCGGGATCGCCTGCTGGTTGGGCGCGGCACCGGTATAAAAGACGTTCTTCTCGAGCTCTTCGCCTTCATACTGCACCGGGTAATACAGAATCGAGTTGAGTTCCTTGAACACCGGCAGCACCGACTTGCGAGACACCGACGTCCAGCAACCGAAGGTGGCGACCACCTTGTCCTGCGTGATGAGTTGGCGCGCCTTCTCGGCGAACAGCGGCCAATTCGATGCGGGATCGACGACCACCGGTTCGATCGGCCGTCCCATCACGCCGCCCTTGGCGTTGATGTCGGCGAAAGTCATCAGCGCGGTTTCCTTCAGCGCGGTCTCGGAGATCGCCATCGTCCCCGAGAGCGAATGCAGGACGCCAACCTTGATCGGCGTCTTGTCCTGGCTGAAAGCCGTGGATATCGACGTACAACTGAGGGCGGCTGCGCCCCCGGCCTGGATGAATTGTCTGCGGTCCATTCCCCTCTCCAGTAGCAGCAGCGCACATTCGCCGCGCCACAGTTCAATACAAGTTCCATGCCATCCGTTTTCAGTGCGAACTGCGTGCGATTCGACAGGTGCGCGCACCAGTTCGGGGTGGAATGCACGCGAACGGCCATCGACGCGCCTTCCGGTGGTGCGACGCAGGCGAGCCCGTGCAGGATGACTCAGAAGACGCCACCACCTTCGCGCGTGCCACGCAGCCGGCTGGGTCGCCTGGCGCGGCTCGGACTCGCTGCGGGTGAACTCGCGGTCGGGGGCGCAGTACAGGGACTGCGCAGACTCAGCCAGGGCGCCGATGCCCCGCGCTTTTCGGCGAACACAGCCCGCCGGCTGGCCGATCGACTGGCGCATCTGCGCGGCGCTGCGATGAAGCTGGGACAGCTCATTTCGCTGGAAAGCGAAGGTCTGCTGACGCCTGAACTCGCGCTGGCACTGCAGACGCTGCGCTCGCAGGCGGCGCCGATGCCGGTCGACCAGTTGCGGCGCGTGCTGGGGCACGCGTACGGCAGCGGCTGGCAGCAGCGCTTTGCGCAGTTCGACGAAGTGCCGATCGCTTCGGCATCGATCGGCCAGGTGCATCGTGCGCGCACGACTGACGGTCGTGAACTCGCGCTGAAGATCCAGTATCCCGGAGTGGCCCGGTCCATCGCCAGCGATGTCGACAATGTCGCGGCACTGCTGCGGCTGGCGCAGCTGTTGCCGTTTGGCCTAAACGTGAGCGACATCGCGCGCGAGGCCAAGCGGCAGTTGACGCAGGAGGCCGATTACCTCGCCGAGGGGCGATTCCTCGAGCAGTACGCACGGCTGGTGGCCGACGAGCCGCGGATCGTCGTCCCGCGTGTTCATTGGGATTACACGACATCGCGCGTGATGGCGATGGATTACATGCCTGGCGTGCCGCTCGAGTCGCTGGCTACCGCGTCGCAGAAGGCGCGCGACGCGCTAGGCAGCCTGCTGCAGAAGCTGATGTTTCGCGAACTCTTCGAGTTCCGCGTGATGCAGACCGACCCGAACTTCGCCAATTATCTGTATCAGCCCGAAACGGGTCGGCTGGTACTACTCGATTTCGGCGCCACGCAGCAGTTCACGCCCGAATTTTCGGAGCGGTTCCGGCGCGTCACGCGGGCCATTGTCGAAGGCGACCGCGCCGCTATCCAGCGTGCTGCGCAGCAGATCGGCTACATCGCCGAAGACGCTCCGCCTGAGGTGGTGAGCGCCGCGCTGGACGTGGTGGAACTGGTCTGCGAGCCGCTGCGCGCTGTCGGCAGCTACGACTACGGCGCTTCGGATCTACCGCGGCGCGCGCGCGAACTCGGCGTCGATCTCGCCTTCAAGCGCGGGCTGCTGCGCATGCCGCCATCAGACACCATGTTTCTGCACCGCAAGCTGGTGGGTGTGTTCCTGCTGCTGGCGCGCCTGGGCGCGCGCGTGCCGACCAACAAGATCATCCGCCCATTCCTGCAATCCGGCCCGCAGTAGCGTCAGGTTGCGCTCGTCAGCTCGATCACCGGATCGGCTACCGCCAGTACTCGCGGATGCAGGTGGCGTCGATGACTGGCGGTGAAGCACACCGGCCCGTCGTACAGCGCCATGCGTTTGAGCAAGGCCTCGGTACACGCGTCATGCGCGGTGTCGGAGAGATCGATCGGGCGGCCGTGCGGACCGAACAGTGCGTCGGCCTCGTCGAACAGCAGCAGCACGCCCGCGTGCTCTGCGGCAAAGAACAGACGTTCCACGTTGAGTTCTGTCTCGTGAACGTAGGGCGACAGCAAGCGAGTCCAGTCGACGCGCTGCACCGGCGCGTTCAGATGGCGCGCGATCACGGCCATCGCCGCCGCGCGGGCCTCGGCATAGGGACTCAGCAGAACGCAGACCAGCGGTGGGCGGCGTTCTGCACGCGGTCGCCGCTGCTCGAGCAGGCGCGACTTCGCGTTGATCGCAAGTACCGTGACGGCGATGCGGACCTGCGGAGGCAGGCTTTCGGCGATCCTGAGGTGGTCCGACGTCATACGGCAACGATACGGAACGCGGCCGCACCGAACCTGCGGCCGCCGGTCGGAATCGCCTACGTGCGCGATAGCGCACGCGAGGGAGGTGGTTTGTCCGGTCACTTCATCCCCAGCTTGCGTCCATCCTCCAGCAGCCGGAGCGCCTCGGCCAGGCGACGCGCTCGCGTGTCATCGCGCTTGGCATTGGCAAGCCAGTCAATGTAGTGGCGCTTGTACGTCCGGGCGAGCGGGTCAAAATGGCGGCGCGCCTGCGGATTTGCGCGCAATGCGCGCGCGAAGAAAGCCGGCAGCGCCGCGTGGGCGGATGCCTTGAGCGCAGACGCCGGCTGGTAGACCGCGAGGCCGGCCGCCGTCATCAAATCCGCTGCAATCAGTGATTTCATCCGGCGCTTGTTCGGTTCCGACCAGTTACCCGGATTGTTGCGCGGAGTGATCAGACGGGCGTAGCGCATGTCGTCCAGCTTGCGGATCGTGCTGTCAATCCAGCCGAAGCACAGCGCTTCTTCCACCAGATCGTCGTAGGTGACGCTCTTTTCACCGCTTTCCTTGCGAAAGTGGACGAACCAGACGCCCCGGCTCGACGAGTGATGCTTCTGTAACCATCGGCGCCACGCGGCGCGACTTCGTACCGTGAGCTCGGGATAGGTTCCAGGTCGCAGGGGCTTGCCGGCGGTCATGCGACGGTCCGCACGCGGTCGGTGGTGATCAGGAGCACACCCGCGGTGGCGAGCGCCAGCGCGATCCCGTGAATCAGCGTGAAGGATTCACCCAGTACAAAAACGCCGATGGCAGTCGTCGCGAGCGGCAACGCAACGGTGAACACGCCGGCCTGGTTGGCGGGTACATGCTTCAGCCCGGCGACCCACATCCAGACGGCGAACAGGCTCGCCGCCAGCGAATAGAACACCAGCAGAGCCCAGATAGGCGCATCGAGCGTGCCGAGATCGAAGCGCGCGAGTTGCCACAGGCCGAACGGCGTGATCAATACCAGACCCCACAGATTGACCCATGCGGATACCCGCAGCGGAGCCCGCGACGCGGCAAGCCGCTTGGCGATGATCACGTAGGTCGCTTCGCACACGACCGCGCCGAACATCAGTACGTTGCCCAGCCACGTCGTGCTGCGCGAGCCCGGCTCGTCGGAGCGCGCCAGCTGCAGCAGAGCGATGCCTCCCACCGCCAGCGCGACCGCGAGCAGGACGCGACCGCCGAGGTGTTCACGCAGCACCAGCCAGGACAGCAGGGCGACGACTGCCGGCAGCGTTGCGAGGATCACGCCGGACGCGGTCGCAGTCGTCATCGACACGCCGTACAGCATGCAGACCGAAAAGAGGAAGTTGCCGAAGAACGACATCACGAAGAGCAGCCGGTGCTCGGTGCCTGACAGCGGCGACTCGGTCGGCGCGCGGAAGGTCCAGGGCACCATCGCGACGGCGGCGATGGCGAAGCGCAGAAACGCGAGCGCAAGGACCGGGATCGCGGCGGTCAGCGGCTTCGACAGCGCGACATAACTGCCGACGAGCGTCATCGATCCGGCCAGCAGCAGGTAGGACACAACGCGCGGTGGGGAGCCATGCATCGCGCGTGATACTAGGGCTTGTTGATGCCAAATGCGGGAGATGCGTTGGCGTTGGATAACTGACTGGTTTCGGCTGCACGACCGATGCCGGTTCGGCCTCCGACCGCTTTCAATTAACATAGATCGCCTTCCTGAGGCGTTGCCGGAGAGTCTTGTGAAGTATGTCGTCTGTCTCGTTGCGATGCTGTTCTTCGTCGCCGCCCCGGTGGCAACGGCGCAGACCATCAGCCCCGCCAAGGTGCCGGAAGAAATGCGCAGCAAGCAGCAGCTCTACCTGCTGCCGAAACAGGCGCACCAGTTCGTCAAGGCGCAGAAGGGCAAGGTACTGTTCGTCGACGTGCGCACGCGCGCCGAGGCGCAGTGGCTCGGGATGGCCGGCGGCATCGACGCGCTGGTTCCGTATGTCGAGTTCCAGGAGTTCATGACCGATTGGGACGAGAAGCGCAACTTCTACAAGCTTGAGCCCTTCAACGATTTCGTGCCCGAGATGGAGAGGCGGCTGAAGGAAAAGGGGCTGACCAAGGACGACCCGGTCGTGCTCATTTGCCGCTACGGAGAGCGGAGTTCGCGTGCAGCGGACCTGTTGAACGACTCGGGTTATAAGCGCGTGTACGTGGTCGTTTACGGCTTCGAGGGCGAGTTGTCCGAGAAGGGCCGGCGCAATGTCAACGGCTGGAAGGTCGACGGACTGCCCTGGAGTTACGAACTCGACAAGAAGAAGCTCTACTTCCCGCGCTGACGGAACGGCCTAGGCGAGGCCGGCTCGCTCGCCGAGCCCCGGCGGGTGGCGGAGTGCGCCGTGGATTAGTGAGTTCGGGCGAGGGTCGATGTGCCCGCGGACGCGGACAGCATCGCGATGCGATGCTCGGTGACTGCCAGTCGGCAGGTCTGCACGGCGAGCGCCCCCGATGCCGCGGAAAGTGAAGCGACGCAGCGTTGCTCCTCCTCCGCGCGGCCGCCGTTCAGCCAGGCGCGCTCGCGCGCCGAAAATTCGGACTTCTGCGACGGGCTGAGCCGGACCCAGATCGCGCGGTAACGATCGACGAGCTGCTCGTGCGCTTCATCGGCGGCGAGCCGGGCCTGAGCAACCGCCGGATCGGCGTCTTGCGCGATGGCAGCACCGATCGGGGCGACGATAAGGGCCGCGGCGAGCCCCAATGTTCGAAGCAGCATCGACAAGCCTCTGATAGGACCACAGCATCGTAGGCGCGACCCCTCGGACGGATGCAGCCCATCGGTTATGTCGATATAACGCGACGCTAGCGTCGATTTGTGAGGCCGCGAGTGCGGGCGCTCACCACACAGGCGGGCCGCCGCCCCATAATGCGCGTCGCCCCATGGACAGACCGCCTAAACAACTCTTCCGACAACAGGCGATCGACGCGCAGCGCGAGAAGCTGCTCGGCGAGGTCTCCCTCGCGCGGCCCGTTCCGCTGTGGGTCTTCACCGCGCTGGCGCTCTCTTTCGCCGTCGCGCTGGTCGCCTTCACGATCTGGGGCGAGTATGCGCGACGCGAGCGGGTCGACGGCTTCCTCGCGCTCGATGCCGGTGCGGCGCGGATCCTCGCGCCTGAGCCCGGTACGGTCGCGCAACTGCTGGCCAATGAAGGCGACGAGGTCGAAGCCGGACAACCTCTGATCCGCCTGTCGTTCGAGCGTGGCACCGCCTCGGGTGTGACATCGGGCGAACTCGTCCAGCGCGAGATCAGTGAGCGACGTCTGGTGCTTGAACGCGAACAGCAGCAGGTCAAGCTGCTGGGTCAGCAGCAGGCCGATGCGCTGCGCCGCAAGATCACCGACCTCGAGCGGGAACTCGCCCAGTTCGACGTCGAAATCAGGGCACAGCAGAGCCGGCTCGCCTCCTCGCGCAACGAGTTCCAGCGCGCTGAGGAACTGTTCAAGGACAAGTTCTATTCCGAATCGAAGCTGATCGAGTTCCGCAACAACGTGCTCGACCAGCAGGTCAAGGTCGAGGCGCTCAAGCGGCAGCGTGCGAGCGTCGAGCGCGAACTGTCGGCCGCGCACGCCGACCAGCCCTCGGTCGCCCTCAAGTCCCAGACCCAGCTAGAGCAGATCCGCCGCCAGATGAGTGAGCTGCAGCAGGGCAGCGTGCAGGAAGACGCCAAGCGGGAAAACGTGATCCGCGCACCGATGGCCGGCGTACTAACAAACATCGCGGCGGCGCGCGGCGAGACCGTGGCCGAGAGTGCGCCGCTCGCGATCGTCGTCCCCAAGGGCAGCGGATTGCACGCGCAGCTGCTGGTGCCGACGCGCGCGATCGGGTTCGTTCAGCCGGGACAGGGAGTCGTGCTGCGCTACGACGCCTTTCCGTTCCAGCGCTTCGGGCAGTACCGCGGCACGGTCGAGCGTGTCAGCCGCACGGTGTGGTCGACCGGCGAGAAGGTTGGCCCGCTGGTCGCGAAGGAGCCCGTGTACCGCGTCGACGTCAAGCTCGAAGCGCAGAACGTCATGGCGGGTGACCAAAAGCTGCCGCTGCGGTCGGGGATGATGGTCAACGCCGACATCCTGCAGGAGAAGCGTCGCGTATGGGAGTGGGTGTTCGAACCGGTGCTGTCGCTGAAAGAGCGCTTCCAGTGACCGTGGAGGGCCGCGAAACTCGCGGGGCGGGCCATGCTGGGTAAGCGGGTGCCGATGATCCTGCAGAGCGAGGCGCCGGAATGCGGCATCGCCTGCGTCGCCATGGTCGCGAGCTTCCATGGCTTCCGTACGGACCTGTCGGCCATGCGGCTGCGGCTGGCGCCGTCGATGAAGGGGGTCACGCTGAAGCACATCAGCGCGATCGCCGACACGATGAAGCTCGCGGCGCGCGGCGTGAAGGTCCCGCTCGAGGGCCTCAGGCAGCTCAAGCTGCCCGCCATCCTGCACTGGGACATGAACCACTTCGTCGTGCTGACGAAGGCGACCGGCGACAGCATCACCGTCAACGACCCGGCGCGCGGACGGCGCGTGTTGCGGCTGGCGGAAGCGTCGGACCACTACACCGGCGTCGCGATGGAGCTGACGCCCAGCAGCGGCTTTGCCGAACGCGACGAGCGCGAAAAGATCAGCGCCTGGCAGCTGGTGAAGACTGCCACGGGTTTACGCGCCGCGATCGTTCAGGTGCTGCTGCTATCACTGGTACTCGAAATTCTGGCGATCGCCTCGCCGTTTTTCCTGCAGCTCGTCGTCGACCGCGTAGTCGTCGGGCGCGACCGCGACCTGCTCGCGGTGCTGGGCATCGGCTTCGGGCTGCTGGCTGTCACGATCGCCGTCATCACCGCACTGCGTTCCTGGCTCGGCGTCTACATCAGTACGCGGCTCAACCTACAGCTGCTCGACACGCTGTTCGCGCGGCTGATGCGGCTGCCGCTGGCGTGGTTCGAGAAGCGGCACATCGGCGACATCGTCTCGCGCTTCCGCTCGGTCGACGCGATCCAGCGCACGCTGACGCTGACTTTCCTCGAGACCGCGATGGACGGCGTGATGGTGATCGTCACGCTGGCAGTCATGCTGTGGTACAGCGGCACGCTGACGATCATCGTCATGATCGCTGCGCTGCTGTACGGCGCGCTGCGCTGGGCCATGTACGGTCCGCAGCGGCGCGCGACCGACGAGCGCATCGTGCACGAGGCTAAAGCCGCGACGCACTTCATCGAAACGCTGCGCGGAATGATGGCGATCAAGCTCAACCTGCGCGAGACCGAGCGGCGCGTCGCCTACCTTAACCACGTCGTCGACCAGACCAACGCCGACGTGCGTGTTCAGAACCTCGCGCTGTTGCAGCGCGCGGCCAACGTGCTGATTTTCGGGCTGGAGAACGTGCTGGTGATCTGGCTCGGCGCGTATGCAGTGCTCGAAGGGCAACTGTCGGTCGGCATGCTGTTCGCGTTCCTGCTGTTCAAGCTGCTGTTCATCACGCGCGTCAACAACCTGGTCGACAAGACGATCGAGTTCCGCATGCTCGACCTCCATGCCGACCGTGTCGCCGACATCGCGTTGGCGCCGACCGAGAGTGCCGCGGAGCTGCCGGCGGTGGCGCGCGCCGATGCGCCGGCCGGAGCATTCGTGCTGGAGGGCAGGGATCTTGGCTTCGCGTATGGGATCGAGGGTTTCGTGTTCAGAGGCATGACCTTCAACGCCCGGCCGGGTCAGACCGTCGCCATCGTCGGCCCTTCGGGTAGCGGAAAAACAACGCTGGTGAAGGTTCTCGCGGGACTGCTCGACCGTACTGAGGGCACGCTAACCGCGGCCGGGCGCGACGTGCGGGACTGGGACAAGGCCGCGTATCGCAGCCGAATCGGCGTCGTCATGCAGGACGACCACCTGTTCGTGGGAACGATCGAGGACAACATCAGCTTCTTCGACCCCCAACACGACCCCGAACGGGTGCGGGCCTGCGCCCGACTGGCGATGATCGATGCCGAGATCGGCGCGATGCCGATGGGCTACAACACCATCGTCGGAAGCCTCGGCGTGGCGCTCTCAGGCGGCCAGCGCAGTCGCGTCCTGCTGGCCCGCGCACTCTATCGGCAGCCGCAGATCCTGTTCCTGGACGAGACCTTCGATCAGCTCGACCTCGCCCGCGAGAGAGCAATTACTGACGGGCTAAGGCAAACGGGAATTGGACTGGTGATCGTCAGCCACCGGCCGGAAACGGTCGGCTCGGTCGATCGGATCGTGCCGTTGGGGGAAGCGTAGCGGGCAAAAAAAGGGCGCCCGTCGGCGCCGTATCAGTTGCGGAGGGTTGTTCCTATGAACGCTTGGAACTCTTGACCTGGAGCGTCGTGGCTCTAGAGCGCGACGCTCGCGGGAATTCGATATGCACCAGCGGCGGCCGTCCGCAAGGCCACCGAATGCTTGATGAATTTAGTAGGAAATGCCCCGATAAAGCCGCCGCCGACCCCGTCGAGATCCGCGACCGACAGTTCGATCGGCGCCGTTTCGACCTTGACTTCCTCTTCGGTGACAACGACTTCGAGCGTTTCTTTCGAGTTCATGATGGTCCCCTTCGCATGGTTTTTCGTTTGGGCCGGCCCGCCGTGAGCTCGGCACGGGGCGAACTCTGAACATCGTTGATTGCTCTAGAAAATCCCTCTTCCTTGCAGTAGCCAATCTGCGACGCCTCGGCGCACAATCGCGAGCCCGCAATTGCCGCGCCGGTGTAGGTAGGCTGGCGTCACGATGAAACAACACGAAGCGGAACTCGCAGCCGTCGGGCGTGACGTCCAGGCAAACCTCTCAGCGCCGGTTGCTGACACTCCTGCTTTCCTTGAAGACTGCTTAAAGCGTCTTCGCCAAATTCCATTCTCGGTACAACCGGCGCGGCGTGTCGCGCTGTTGATCGATATCGCCTGGCAGTTCTATCACCACGGACAAAGGCCTTTCAGCGGCGTCGAGCCTATCGCGCTCGCCGTCATGTTGGCGCGTCAGCACGAATTGCACGCGCTGTTGCGGCGTGCACTGTCGATTCAGGGGCTCGTCCTGACGTCAACCAACAACACGACCGATGCATTGCGGTCGCTGATGGAGGCGCTCGACCTCGGCGAGTCGCTCGGGGATCCACTGGCGGTGTCCGCCGCATGGATCAACATGGCTAACACATTCTTCGAGGCCACGCTGTTCAATGACGCCCGCATCTGCCACGAACGAGGCGTGTCCATCATGTATAGCCAGCCCGACAATGCGATGACGCGCTCTTTTGCCGCGCGCGGACTGCACGGCTCGTCGATGTGCAGCCTTTATTTGCACGAGTATTTGAAGGGCATCGAAACGTCCGAGGAAGCCGTGGATCTAATGCGCGAGCCGCAGGATCGCGAGGAAGAGGCGGCAAGGGCGGACGCTGAGTCAACCTACACGCAACTACTGCTGGCAACGAACCAGGTTGACAAGGCAGCCGAACGGGCCGAGATCGCGCGCAAGATGGCCGAGCGGTCGAAATCCGTGCGCGCCATCATCACCGCGAGCACTGCGCAGGGGCTGGTAGAAGTCTTCAGCGGCAGCTTGGACGTGGGTCTCTCGCGTATCGTAAAAATGCGCGACCAGGCGCGCATCCTGCCGTCGACGCTTGCGCGAGGCGCTGCAGGCGTCCGTTGTCGCGTACGAGCGCGCCAATCGTCCCGATCGGGCGATCTCGATGCATCGCGAACTGATGATGCATGTCCGCAAAGCGCACAAGGAGGCGATTCTTCAGAACCAGACGCTTCATCTGAAGCGCCTGGAATTGCCGGAGGCGGCAACAGAAGATCTCACCGCTCTCGAACAGACGGGAAGGCTCACTGCAGGACAAGCTTGCTGAGTTGGCGGGTGCGCAGACCGAGTTCCTCGAACAGATGGCTCTGACCGTCGAGCTGCGCGAAGAGGATAGCGGCTTTCATCCGTACCGTGTCGGCGCGTGGGCTGCGATGCTTGCGATCGAGGCCGGACTGTCGGAGTCGGAAGCGCGCCAGATTGAGCTGGCTGCGCGGCTGCACGACATCGGCAAGGTTGTCGTGCCTGACAGCGTCATCCGGAAGTCCACTGCGCTCTCCGTCGGCGAGCGCGGCATCATTGAGACGCATGCGGCGACTGGCGCGGAATTTCTTTCGCGAGCGAAGCTACCGTATGCACGGCTTGCCGAAGAGATCGCCCAGTATCACCACGAACGGTGGAGCGGTGACGGGTACCCCGAGGGTCTTTTGGGCAAAGCTATACCTTTGCCTGCCCGGATCGTCGGGCTCTGCGACACCTTCGACGCTCTGGTCCACGATCGGCCGTTCCGGCGTGGCTTCACTCTGGAAGCCGCATTGGGACACATCGCCCGCGAAAGTGAACGGCATTTCGATCCCGAGTTAGTTGCTCTCTTCATTCCGCTCGTGCGGCGCGTTCACGCTGAACACGCTGACCTGGACGCGTTCCTCACTCGCGTCGCAGAGCACTCGCCGCTGCTGGCTATGCGGCGCACGTTGGGGGAGAAGCTCGCATCCGGATTACCTGCGACGTCAAACGACCAATCGCGCCAGCAGCAACAGGGCAGGCTGCTGCAGCGTCGGTCGCCGACTAAACCCGCGTGATCCCGGCTCGTTAGGTCCTGAAGACGCGGTCAAGCTGTCGTCAGCCGACGGACATGCCGTGCGTCCTCATCCAGCCATCCGTGGCTCTATCCTGCGCGGGAAGGTATTTCTCGAGACCGTTGGTGTAGGAGCAGGCGGTACGCGCTAGCTAACGGTTATCACTGCGTAACAGCCGCTCGCGGGCAGCGTCGAGTCGTCGGTCGTACTCAGTCACGCGAGTTGTTCGTCCGGCAACGCCCACAGGGCCCAAAACCAAAGCCGCGCGCAGGCGCGCCGTTTCCTGTCGGACCTTCAGGATGGCGTTCAGTTCGTCCTGGACCTTTCCTGCCTCGTCCTCCTCTCCCGAGAATGCGATGCATGGTCGCCTGGGCGCTTAGCACGTCCGGCAGCGTCGAACTGACCAGATTCGCCTTCTCGCGCGCGGCGTGAATCCGCGACCGCCCGCGGTCGAGATGTCCCTCGGCGATCTCGACCAAGCCAACGGCGGTCGAGTAGTCGATTCGCGCCCGTACGGAACCGGCCAACTTCACAAATCGCGCCATGGAATCGAGCAATGCTCGTCCCTCCGCGCCACGTCCGAGCGCCATCAGCGTGCGGATCTGCGTGTACTCGAGGATGGCGCGGTTGGCGGCCGTATGCGGGTCCATTGGTTCAGGCGCAAGCGCGCGGGATGCGACGGCCGACTTCAGGCCGTCCTCGTACTGATCGAGGAAGAGGTAGCACGTGGCGATGTTCGCCAGGATTGCCCATTCAAATTTTGCCGCGTCCGCTTCGCTGCAGACATCGCTGATGGTCAACGCCGTTCGCAATAACTCCAGCGCCTCCCGATAGTGGCCGACGTTGATGTACGTCGCGGCCCCGTTGACCACGGCCTTGAGCTCACCGACGACCGACCCGACCGCGATCGCAACTTCGCGCGCGAGGGCGCAGGCCTCCACTGCTTCGATCTGATTGTCGAGTTGGGTTGCAATGAACGCCTGCATGAACAAGCCGTTGAGCAGTTCCGGCTTGCGGTCCAGCTCGCGCGCAAGCCGCACAAGGTAAGCCCCGGCCTCCATCGCGAAAGCGAGGTCCTTGTCCTGCGCGAGGAAGAAGCGGCAGATGCCTTGCAACGCCTCGAATTGGGAGTCTGTCTCGACGCCGGCCGGAATCTGGCGCAGGCGGTTCGCCGCCTTCGTCAGCAGCGCAAGATCCGCCTTCTCGCGGTCGAAGAGTGCCGTACGAACGGCCGCGACGATCTCCCGAACCTCTTGCTTCTGCTTGTTGAGGGAAGCCGACTCTTCTGCCGTACCCTCTTTGTGTAGTTGTTCGTCCACTCTCACCAATATGGGGTGGCGCTCGCGAGCCGGTGTAACTTACAGTCAGATCGGCGGGGCGTCAAACATCCCGCCTAAACAAATAACCAGTCACCCACACGGAGGGGTTCATCATGGAAGCCACGATCACTGCAGTTGACACACGGTCACGATCCAGGACGAAGACCTGTTATTCGATCTCGAGAAGCTGACAGACGCCGAGCTGGCACAGATCGGCGGCGGCCAGGGCATCTTTCTGCTCTGATCGGCCGTTGTTGATAACACGAACCCAAGACTGCGGAGACAAACCATGGAAGACGTGGTCCAGAATCTCATCGTTACCGAGCCAGCTGCCGACACGGATCTGCTGGCCGACATCGAGCTACTGAGCGAAGCCGAGCTCGCAAAGGTTGGCGGCGGTCAAGGCATCTTTCTGCTATAGGCGTCGCAACCTATTTTTGACTGCCGCCCGCCTGCGAACGCGCAGGCGGGCAGGCAAGTGCCTCGTACGGTACCTTCGCGCGAGCCGACCGCCCCTTCACAGTTCGTCCGGAAGGGATTTCGGGGCACGTAACGCAAAGCATGCGGAGGTCGATGCCTATCCGGCGCAGTCGGCTCAGCAGGCCCACTGTGCGGCGATGCTCGCATCCGCTCGGTCGAGCGACTGATCAGCGACCGTCCCGGCGACAGGCGAATGGGCAGGCGCCGCAGCAGCAACTCGCCGGATAATTGCGGCAGTAGCCATCGCGGACCGCGCACTTTGGTCCGCTTTCGACTCGCGCTAACCTTCCGGTCGCGGGTCGCGCGGCAGCTTCCGCGGCGTCCCACGTGCGAAACGAATCGACTCATTCGGGGATTGACATGAAGACTCTGCTTTGCGGGCTGGGCATTGCCTTGGCACTCGCTGCAACACCTGCCGCAGCGCAGAGCCCGGCTGCGGCGAAGCTCACTCCGGCCGAGTGGCTGGCCAAGATCCAGGCCGACAAGCGCGGCCTTGTCGGCAAGGCAATGAACCTGACGCCCGAGGAAGAGAAAAAGTTCTGGCCGTTGTACGACGTGTTCCAGCGCGAGCTCGCGGTGCCGCAGAGCAGCTATAACCGCGCGGTGCTCGACGTCATCGCCGCCGGCGATTCACTGACCGACGCCAACGCCAAGCGCCTTGTCGATCAGGTGTTGGCGGCATCGGCCGATGAGGTGCGCCTCGGGCAGAAGCACTTCAAGCAACTGCTGAAGGTGCTGCCTGCGCGCAAGGCGGCACGCTACATGCAGATCGAGAGCAAGATCCAGGCGGTGGTTCGCTACGAGACCGCTGCGGCGATCCCACTGGTGCCGTGACCTAGCCCGGCGAATTCGCCACCCGCTGCCGCCACGCGAGCGGCATGCTGCCCGCAGTTCGCAGGCCGGGCATGCATTCGGCGGGGGTAGTGGGCATACTCGCGGGATGAGATCCCGGTCGATTCCCGCGGTTTTCATGCGCGGCGGCACCAGTCGCGGTCTGATGTTCCGGGCGGACGATCTGCCGGCCGATCGCGCGCACTGGGACGCGATTTTCTGTGCCGCGATGGGCTCGCCCGATCCGAACGGCCGTCAGCTCAACGGCATGGGCGGCGGACTTTCGTCGCTGTCAAAGGTCTGTGTGATCGGCCGACCTTCGCGCGCCGATGCCGACATCGACTACAGCTTCGCCCAGGTAGCGATCAATGAAGCGCGCGTCGACATGAGCGGCAACTGCGGCAACATGAGTTCTGCTGTGGGGCCTTTCGCGGTCGACGAGGGATTCGTCACCGCGGCCGATGGGCCGGTGACGGTGCGCATCCACAACACCAACACACGCAAGATCATCCATTCTTCGTTCGAAGTACGCGACGGGCGCGCACTGCAGAACGGCACGCTGGCGATTCCTGGCGTGGCCGGTACGGGTGCACCGATCCGCCTGGCGTTCCTTGAGCCCGGCGGAGCCATCACCGGCAAGGTGCTGCCTACCGGCGAAGTCACCGAGGAACTCGACGTGCCGGGGGTCGGCCGCATCGACGTGTCGATGGTCGATGCCGGCAACGCCTGCGTGTTCGTGCGTGCTGAAAGCCTTGGACTGAAGGGCAACGAGACGCCCCACCAGATCGAGCACGACGCGCGGGTGATGGAAGCGTTGCTGGCGATCCGCGCGCACGCCTCGGTCGCGATGGGCATCGCGGCGGACGTGGCGCAGGCGAGGGCGAAGATGACGACACCGTCGATCGGCATCATTTCGTTGCCGCAGGCGTGGAGCTCGCTGGACGGCGAGCCCTTCGGTGCCGACGCCGCCGATGTCACCGTGAGGATGATCTCCAGCAACCAGCCGCACCGAGCGTTGCCGCTGACAGCGTCGTTGTGCGTAGCGGTCGCCGCCAGCGTCCCGGACACGCTGGTGCACGGCGTGGCGCGCTTCCCGGGCAACGGTCCGCTGCGGCTGGGCATGCCATCGGGCGTGCTGACGGTCTCCGCCGAAGTGCGCAGGGACCGCGACGGCTGGTACGCACAGTGCGGTAGTTTTTATCGCACCGCGCGACGCCTGTTCGAAGGACGGGTCTGCCTGCCGCGCTAGAGGGCGCTCAACCCAGTCGTCCCGCTTCCGCCAGTTCGCGGATGCGAACCACGGTGTCGAGATCCGCGCCTTCGTACGCCTGCTGTCGCAGGGCCACGGTCATTTCATCCAGACCGCCTTGGCCAACCACCTCCGAGTCGGATTCGTAGACAAAGCGCAGGTAAAGGTCATCCGCCGTCGGTTCCTCGATGGTGATCGTCATCCGGCTCGCCGGCCATGAGGCGCCGGCAACGGTATGGATCTCGGTGCGTTGCTCGGAGAAGAGATGCACGCGGTCGTGCACGCGAAAGCTGCCGTAGTCGAGCGTGCGTTCGAGTTCGACAACCTCCCCAAGCCGGCTGCGCGCATTGATGACGACGCGTTCCAGCCCGCCGATGAATTGCGTCGGATCTTCGGCCCGCAGAACCAGCCCGCGCCAAAGTTGTTCTCGCGTCAGCTCGGGCAGCAGCGGCATCAGCGGATCGTTGATCTGCACCAAATGCTCGAAGCGCATGCGCCGGGTCACTCAGGTCATTTGAGGAGTGTTTAACCCCATTTTCCCCGATGCCACGTTTCAGTCACATCGGAACCACGGAGACCCCCGATGATGAAACGATATGCGGTAGCGGCCGCCATGGCTGCCACTGTCGCCGGCCTGCTGACCGCGTCGACGCCGGCGGGCGCCATTGGCTCGCTGATCGACGTTCAGGTGATCGACCGCGCGACCGGCGAGACCTTGCCGACGTATTGGCACAACGGCCGCTGGTGGGTGCCCGGCAAGCCTGGCAACCGCTATGCCGTCGCGCTGACCAACCGTGCCGGCGGCCGCGCACTCGCAGTCGTTTCGGTCGACGGCGTCAATATCGTCAGTGGTGACACCGCAGCGCACGACCAGACGGGCTACGTGCTGAGTGCAGGCCAACACGCGCGGATTACCGGCTGGCGGAAGGACATGGCGCGCGTCGCCGCGTTCGAATTCACCGCCTTGTCCAACTCATACGCCGCGCGCACTGGGCGACCAGACAACGTCGGCGTTATCGGCGTGGCGGTGTTCCGCGAACGCCCGCGGCCGACGCCGGCACCCCCGGTCCTTTCCAAGCCGGAAGCGGCACGCGATGCGGCGTCTTCGGCAGCCGGGGCGAGCGCGGCCAACGAGGCGGATGCGCGAACTCGCCAGGAAGAGGCGCAGCCGCGCGAGCAGCGGCTCGGGACCGGCCACGGGCGCAATGAACACTCGCCGACCAGTTACACCGACTTCGAGCGCGCGCAGTCGACTCCAAACGAACTGATTGCGATTCACTACGACAGCCGCGATAACCTGGTCGCGATGGGTGTGATCCCGCTGCCGCGCACGATGCCGAATCCGTTTCCCGCGACGGCGGGATTCGTGCCCGATCCTCAGATCTACCGTTGAGCTGCGGGCTGGCAGTCGTTCAGCGCGCAGTCGGAACGATTCGAACGCGTTCGTCGCGGGCACAATCGCCCGCGATGAGCGCCCCGCAGACCGACGAGGATTTGCTAGCCGCCTACGCGGCGGGCGATGCGCGGGCCTTCGGCGAGCTGTACGAGCGCCATGAGCGGCCGCTCTATCGCTACTTCCTGCGACAGGGCGCCGCAACGGCACTCGCCGACGACCTGCTGCAGGAGACCTGGATGGCGGTGATTCGCAACGCCGCCCGATTCGAGCCGCGGGCGAAGTTCAGCACCTGGCTTTTTACGGTGGCACGCAGCAAGATGATCGATCACTGGCGTGGCCGCGATGGAGCGATCAGTCTCGACGAGGCGGCCAATGACCCTGACGACGGCCCGCTGGAGGTTGCCGGCAGCGAGGCCGACCGGCCCGACGTACAGGCGCTGTCGCGAGCGCAGGCGCGTGCCTTCATCGAAGCGGTCGAGGCGCTGCCCGCGCCGCAGAGGGAGGCGTTCTTGCTGCAGGCCGAGGGCGGCCTGTCGTTGGAGGACATCGCTGAGATCACCGAGGTAGGCCACGAAACGGTCAAGAGTCGACTGCGCTATGCGATGACGAAGTTGCGGTCGGCCATGGAGGCATGGCAATGAACGACGACGCCGAGCGCGCACGCTACCGCGCCGCCAGCGAGGCGCTCGACGAGCGCCCGTCGGCCGCGACGCGCGCGGCGATTCTGGCCGCCGCCGCGAGGCAGGTCGAGGCACGGCCGCGCGATGCGGGGTCGCCAGTCCGACCTCCCCAACGGCCGGCTGCGCTGCGTTGGCCGTGGGCCGCCGCCGCCACAGTGCTGTTGTCGACGCTGGCCGTGATGATGGCGACCCAGACTGAGCGCGAGATGCCGACCTTTACACCGCCGGCGTCGGCCCCGCCGGCGTCGGCCACGGTCGAGCGCGCTGCTCCGGCACCGGATTCGCAGGGTCAGCCTGCCCTGGTCGCTCCGCCGCCGCCGGCGGGCAGCGTGCCGGCCCCGCCGCCTAGCGAGAACAAGCAACACGCCGCGCAGTCCGCCGCCGGCAACGCAGTTGGTGCGCGGGCGGAACGCGATGCCGTGCGGCAGGATCGGTCGACGGCTGCTTCGCCGCCTCGGGAGGCGGCCGACGCGGCGTCGGGCGTTGCCGGCGAGGAACACGTCCGCGCCAAGCAGGAGGCGGCCGAGCAGCGCGCCAATGACGCCGCCGCTTCGACGACACCGGCGCCGGCGGCCGGCACTCTGATGAAGCGGTCGGCACCGGCGGCCAAGCCTGAGGCATCGTCAACCGTCGAGCGTCAACTCGACGAGAGAGCTGTGCCGCCCGCAGTGACTCGCGCGCCCGCCACACCGTCGTCCGCGGAACTCGGTGCGGCCAGCGACCGGGCACGCGAGGCGGAGCTCAACGCCGAGGATTGGCTGAAGCGGATCGTCGCGTTGCGCGCGGGTGGCCGCCACGACGAGGCCGACGCCGAGCTCAAACGGTTCCGTGAGCGCTATCCGCAGGTGCAAGTCCCGCCCGCTGCGCTGCCGCCGAGCGGGACTCGCTAGCGGATAACTTCATGACGAGTCGCCGCGTGCATGGAGTCAGACCGCTCCGCACCCGATGGTGCGAGCGCGTCGACGTCGAGCGCCTCCGGATCCTGCACGCCTGCCTCGGAAGCCGGCAGCTCGGCGCGCGTGGACGCCAACGCCACCCATTCGGCGGTGAGCCGGCCCTTGAGCGACTGCAATGCCACCCGAGCCGCGTCGGCTTCGAACACGCGTGGCGCGGTCCGTGCGAGCTCGGCCGCCGCGTCGAGCGTCTTGACCCTTCCGAGCCAGCACCAGCGATCGAACACGTGCACGTCCTCGCGAAAGCGCTCGGCATTGCGCTCGATCAGCGCAACCGCGCCCGGATACGGCCACGGCGGGATCCGCCACGGCTCCAGCACCTCGCGCAGTCGTTGCGCATGGTCGGCCAGCGGCTCGTCGCCTACGCACGCGCCTCGGCAGCGTTGCAGCTGTCGGCTGAAGCATGGACTCCCATCGGACGTGTGCCGCCGTCCTTCCAGCCGTAGGACCTTCATACACAGCCCATGCTCGGCGGCCAGTTCGCCGAGCATGCGACGCGCCGAAGCACGCGAGCCGAACGGTCCGTAGACCCGGCCGAAGGCGTCGAGCGGAAGCGTTGCGCCCGGCAGGTAACGCGGAATGCCCAGCTCGTCCAGTTCGACCATCACCTGGTTGAGCTTGCGCCGCAAGGCGACGTTGTGCGCGGGTAGGCGGTGCTTGACGAGTTCACATTCGCGCAGCAGCGCACCGAGTTCACCGGCTGTTTCCTCCCACTCGAGCCGGTGGATCTCCTGCGACAGTCGCAGTTCGCGCCCGGCCCGGTGTTCGGCGTTGAAGTGGCCCGCAACCCGCGCGCGCAGATCGACGCTCTTGCCGATGTAGATCGGATGCTCGTTGAGTCCGTAGAACAGGTAGACGCCGGGCGCGTGCGGCAGCTGCTCGAGCGCGTCCGGCGGCAGGTGCGACGGCATGCTGGGATGACGCAGCAGGGTCGCCAGCGCCAGTTCGAGTTCGGCCGCCGGATGGCGATCGCCGAGCGCTTGCAGCAGCCGCCACAGCACCCGCGCATCGCCGAGCGCGCGGTGGCGCTGCTCGCCTTCGATGTCGAAGCGCTCGACGATCGCATCGAGCGTGTGGGGTGCGCGGTCCGGATACAGATAGCGCGACAGCCGGACCGTGCACAGCGTGCGCGCGTGGAAGTTCAGTCCGGCACGCGCAAACTCGGCGCGCAGGAAACCATAGTCGAAGCGCGCGTTGTGAGCGATGAAAACGGCACCGTCGAGACGGTCATACACCTGCTGCGCCAGCCCGGAAAACGGCGGCGCATTGCGCACCATGTCGTTGCTGATGCCCGTGAGCCACTGGATTTCCGGCGGAATCGGAATGCCGGGATTGACCAGTGACGACCACTCGTTGACTCGTGTGTCGTCACCGTCGACGTCCACGCTCACCATGCCGATTTCAGTGATGCGTTCGCGTTCTGGACTCGAGCCGGTGGTCTCTACGTCGACGAAGGCGAGGCGCGGGGCGAAGCGAGGGAGCATTGGATGTCAGAATGCAAGCAGGCCGATTATCCGGCAGCGCGTGGCTGCCTCGGCGCGAGCATACTGATGGGTTCGAAGGGTTGGCCGCCCGGCAGCGGTGAGGCCGATCGGAGAGACACGATGAAGTCGCGCAATACAACGAAAGCGACCCCGGCGACGACAGCGGCCCCGCCGACAGCGATGCCGGTGACCCCGGCCCCGCCCCGGGCAATGACAACGATCCCGGCGACCCCGGCGGAAACGCCCGAGGCGCAACGGCTGCGCGAGGTTGTTGCGCTCGCCGACAAGCAAGCGTCGCCGAACGACCGTGCCATGCTGGCTGTCTTCGCCGGCATCTACTTCGGGCAAGTGGATCCCGAGGACATCCGGGCGCGCAGTGCAGACGAGCTGTACGGCGCGATGCGGTCGCACTTCGAGTTCTTCCGTCAACGTGTCCCGGGTCGGCCGAAGCTGCGCGTGTTCAATCCGAACCCGCGCGACAGCGGGTTCAGTTCGCGTCACACGATCATCGAGATCGTCAATGACGACATGCCGTTCCTGGTCGACTCGACGTCGATGGAGATCAACCGGCACGGGTTGACGCTGCATCTGATCATCCATCCCATTTTCGCCGTCGAGCGCGATGCCGGCGGCGAGCTGAAGTCCGTGCATGCGCGGCAGGACAAGCCGGAGCTGCCGCGCGAATCGGTCATGCATCTGGAAGTCGACCGTCTTGCGGACCCGGCGGCGCGCGCCGACCTTGCGGTCGGCATCGAGCGTGTGCTCGGCGATGTCCGTGCCGCGGTCGACGACTGGCGGCCGATGGTGGCGCAGCTGCGATCGGTGATCCAGGAGCTCGATGCGAATCCACCGCCGGTTCCGCGCGACGAGCTGGTCGAATCGCGCGCGTTGCTTCAGTGGCTGACCGAGGACCATCTGCTGCTGCTGGGATACCGTCGTCACGACCTGGTCAGGCGCGGCGACGACATCGAGCTTGTGCGTGAGGTGGGCAGCGGCCTCGGCATCCTGCGCGATACCAGCGAGACACGCGGCATCTCGACCAGCTTTGCCACGATTCCGCGCGAGGTGCGCAGTCTGGCCAGTTCGCCAACGCCGCTGCTGCTGGTGACCAAGGCAACGTCGCGCGCGACTGTGCACCGGACCGGCTATGTCGATTATGTCGGTGTCAAGCGCTTCGACCGTGACGGCCGCGTGATCGGCGAACACCGTTTCGTCGGGCTGCTCACCTCGGCGGCGTACAGCACGCGCGTTGCCGAAGTCCCGCTGGTGCGCGGCAAGGTGCAGCAGGTCAAGGAGCGCGCCGGATTGGCGCCCGCAAGCCATCTGGGCAAGGCACTGGCAAACATCCTCGAGACCTATCCGCGCGACGAACTGTTCCAGATGACCGTCGACGAATTGGCGGAGATCGCCAACGGGATCCTGCGACTAGGGGAGCGTCAACGGTTTCGGCTGCTCTTGCGGCGCGACGCCTTCGAGCGCTTCATTTCCTGCCTGATCTTCGTCCCGCGCGAGAACTACACGACCGAGCTGCGGCGCAAATTCCAGCAGATCTTGCTCAAGGCGTTCGACGGCTCGGCGGCGGAATTCGATGTGCTGCTGACCGACGCGGTGCTCGCGCGCATCCACATCACGGTGCGCACCACGCCAGGCCGCATTCCGGCGTACGACCGCGCGGCGATCGAGGCGCACCTGGCCGCGGCGGCGCGGCGCTGGGAAGACGATCTGCGCGACGTACTGAACAGCGCCGAGGACGAGTCGCGCGCGGCGCCGCTTTACAAGCGGTTCGGCCAGGCCTTCCCAGTGTCGTATCGCGCCGAGGTCGACGCGCAGGGCGCAGTCGACGACATGCAGCGGCTCGATCGTCTGCTGCCGGGCGGGCTGTCGCTCAGACTGCAGCGGCCGCGCGACCGTGCCTCCAACCGGCTCGTTTTCAAGGTCTATCACGGCGGCACGCCGGTGCCGCTGTCGGACTCGTTGCCGATGCTCGAGCACATGGGGGTGCGCGTGCTGGCGGAGCGACCATACGAGATCACGCCCGAAGGCGGCGGCTCGCTGTGGATCCACGAGTTCGAGCTCGAGGCCCCGGGAGTGGACGAGCTCGATGTCGAGCGGCTGGCGCCGCTGTTCGAAGAGGCGTTCGGGCGCATCTTCGAGGGCCGCGTCGAGAACGACGACTTCAACCGCCTGGTGCTGAAGGCCGGACTGACGGCGGACGACGTCGTCGTGCTGCGCGGCTACGCCAAGTACCTGCGGCAGATCGGGTTCCCGCTGTCGCAGCCCTACATCGAGTCGACGCTGAACGCTCATCCGCGCATTGCGCACATGCTGAGCCGGCTGTTCCAGCTGCGTTTCGATCCCTCACAGCGCGATGACGCGGCGGCGGAGAGTCAAGCGCGCGCGATCGAGCAGGCGCTCGACCGCGTACCCAACGCGAGCGAAGACCGCTTGCTGCGCCAGTACCTTGCCATGGTGCTCGCCACGCTGCGTACCAACTTCTGGCGCACCGGCGTAGGTTCGACCGGCAGTGAGGGGCCGCGCCGGACGTTCGTGTCGTTCAAGTTCGATCCGAAGCGGATCCCCGGTCTGCCGGAACCGCGGCCGATGTTCGAAATCTTCGTTTACTCGACGCGCTTCGAGGGTGTTCACCTGCGCGGCGGCAAGGTTGCGCGCGGTGGCCTGCGCTGGTCCGATCGGCCGGAGGACTTCCGGACCGAGGTGCTCGGATTGGTTAAGGCGCAGATGGTGAAGAACACCGTCATCGTTCCGGTGGGCTCGAAGGGTGGATTCGTGCTGAAGAAGGCGCCGCCGCCGACCGACCGCGAGGCAATGCTGAAGGAGGGCATCGCCTGCTACCAGGACTACCTGCGCGGCCTGCTCGATCTGACCGACAACCTGGTGCGGGGCGCGGTAGTGCCGCCGCCGCAGGTCGTTCGTCACGATGGCGACGACCCATACCTGGTGGTGGCGGCCGACAAGGGCACCGCGACGTTTTCCGACTACGCGAATGCGATCAGCGCGGAATATGGGCACTGGCTGGGTGACGCCTTTGCCTCGGGCGGCAGCGCCGGCTACGACCACAAGAAAATGGGCATCACCGCGCGCGGCGCCTGGGAAAGCGTCAAGCGTCATTTTCGCGAGCTCGGCGTCGATATCCAGAGCACCGCGTTCACCTGCGCCGGCGTCGGCGACATGTCGGGTGACGTGTTCGGCAACGGCATGCTGCTGTCGAGGCACATCCGCCTAATCGCTGCCTTCGATCACCGCCACATCTTCATCGATCCCGAGCCCGATGTCGCCGTGAGCTATGGCGAGCGCGAGCGGCTGTTCGCGCTGCCGCGTTCGTCCTGGGCCGACTACAACACGGCGCTCGTTTCTGCGGGCGGCGGCGTCTGGTCGCGAGCAGAAAAGTCCATCCCGGTTTCACCGCAGGCGCAGGCAGCGCTCGGCATCAGCGCCGCGAAGATGACGCCGACCGAGCTGATCACGGCGATCCTGAAGGCGCCGGTCGATCTGCTGTACAACGGCGGCATCGGCACCTACGTGAAGGCGGCCGACGAAGCGCACCTGGATGTCGGCGATCGTGCCAACGACGCCGTGCGCGTCAACGGCGAGGACCTACGTTGCAAGGTCGTCGGCGAGGGCGGCAACCTCGGTATCACCCAGCGTGGCCGCGTCGAGGCTGCGCTCGCCGGGGTGCGGCTCTACACCGACGCCATCGACAACTCGGCCGGCGTCGACACCTCCGATCACGAGGTGAACATCAAGATCCTGCTGGGCGCGGCGGTCGCCGACGGCCGCCTGACGCTCGAGCAGCGCGACGCCCTGCTGGTCGAGATGACCGATGACGTCGGACACCTGGTGCTGGAGGACAACTATTTCCAGACGCAGGCGCTGTCGGTCGGTTCGTATACCGCGCGCAAGCTGCTCGAGCAGCAGCAGCGATTCATGCGTTTCCTCGAAAAGGAGGGTCGGCTCAATCGCGCGCTCGAATTCCTGCCGGATGATGAGACGATCGCCGAACGGCGCGCGGCCGGCCTTGCACTCACCGCGCCGGAAAGGGCAGTGCTGCTGGCGTACTCGAAGATGTGGCTGTCTGACGAGTTGCTGGCGTCGAACATGCCGGAAGATCCGTGGGTCGGCACCGTGCTGGCCCACTACTTCCCGCAGCGGCTGCGCACCGAGTTTTCCGCCGATATCGAGCGGCATCCGCTGCGACGCGAGATCGTCGCGACCTGCCTGCTCAACGCGATGATCAACCGGGTCGGGCCGAGCTTCGTCTACCAGATGGCATCGGCCACCGGGGCGACCGCATCGCAGGTCGTGCGGGCTTACCTGTTGACGCGCGAAGTGTTCGCGCTGGGACCTACCTGGAAGGCCATCGAGGCGCTCGACAACGTGGTCGAAGACGCAACACAAGCCGAGATGCTGATCGAACTCGGCCGCCGCACCACCCGCTCAACGACCTGGTTCCTGCGATCACGGCGCCTCGGCGATCCGATTGCTCAGACGATCGAGCGCTTTGCCCCGGCGGCGCGCAGCCTGCTACGTTATCTGGAGCAGGCACCGGGGCGCGCCGCGTGGCGCGAGCCGATCGTCGAGATGCAGAACCGCCTTGTCGCCAAGGGCGTGCCGCAGCCGCTGGCGCACGACGTGGCGGCCGCCGGCACGCTGATCGCCGCGCTCGACATGGCCGAGGTGTCCGAGACTTCGCACCAACCTCTCAGCACCGTCGCGGAAACCTACTTCGCGATCGGCGAACACCTCGGACTGGCACGCCTGCGGTCGCAGGTGGCGGTCCTGCCGTCTGAGGGCCACTGGCAGGCGCTCGCGAAAGCCGCCACCAGTGACGATCTCGCCAGCCTGCAGCGGCAACTCACTGCGGACGCGCTCGGCGCGGGCGGACTGGATAAGTGGCAGGTCGTACAAGCGCCGGCGCTCGAACGCTCGCACCGCCTGCTCGGCGAACTGGCCGAGAGCAAGGTTGCCGACCTCGCGATGCTGTCGGTCGCGCTGCGTGAACTTCGCAACGTGGCGTGAACCGTGCACGCTGGCGTGACCGGCTGACACCCACGGCGGCTGGTTGGGTGTCGCGCGCGTGGGTCATCGATGCGGTCAAAGCGGCCGACATTGATCCGGCTCGGCGTAGCGAAGTAATTGACGAACTCGTCGGTTTCGAGCCCCCGCGCAGGCATGGTGTCCGCAACACGATCATCTTCTGGGTCGGCACTCTCGGCGCGGCGATGCTGGCGGACTCGGTTGGACTGCCCGGCTGGGTCGGATTCGTCAGTGCATTGATGATGTTCGCGTGGATCGGGCGCGAACTCACGGTGCGGGCATTGCGCTGGCGGCTCGGTACTTTGGAGCGGCCGGCGTCGGGCCTGGAGGTGAACCGTGGTCGTTGAGGCCGAACCGGGTTCCACAACCCTGCCGAAAGTTACCGAGCAGCGGGTGTCGACACGTCGCGCGATCGCGCTGCTCGCGCTCGGCACCGCGCTGGGACCGTGGCTCGCTGCGCTGCTGCTGCCGTCGTTCGCTCAGCCGCAGTCGTACCACGACTTCGCCGATCAGCGAACGCTGTGGGGCATCCCGCATGCCGCCAACGTCGTGTCCAACCTCGGATTTGTGGCGGTCGGCTCATGGGGGCTGGTCGCGTTCGGTCGAAGGTCGATGAACTTCTCCGCCGCGCCTGGCGCACGCAAGGCGTGGCTCGTGATGTTCGTGGGCGTCGCACTGACCGGCTTCGGATCCGCTTACTTTCATCTCGCTCCTTCCGATCCGACCCTGGTGTGGGACCGCTTGCCGATGGCGCTCGGGTTCGCCGGACTGGTCGCCGGGACGCTGACTGATCGTGCGCCGCGCCTCGGCGGACTCGTGCTGATCGCTCTCGCCGCGACCGCGATTGGCTCGGTCGTCGGATGGGCCGTCGGTGGCGATCTCGTTCCTTATCTGTCAATGCAGGCGAGCTATGTCGTCGCGGCGCTGCTCGCGACCGCACTCGTCGCTTCTCCGTACACGCACGGTAAGTGGCTGATCGGCGCCGTCGCACTTTATGGCGTCGCCCTACTCTGCGAACGGCTCGATGTGCCGATCGATGATGCGCTGGGTGGATCGGTCAGCGGGCACACACTGAAGCATCTGCTTGCCGCCGCGGCTGTATGGCTGATCGGGTTGATGCTGACGCGGCGCGCTCTGGCTTGAACTCTTGCCGTCGTGGTGACTGCGCCACACAGGCCTGGGAGCGCTGTTTGCTCTCGCGTCGGCGTCATTCATTCACTGTGTCTGGAGCGATGACGGCGCCGTGTCGACTCTTGGGGTGCCTGCGCTGCATTCTGCAATGTCGATGGCAGTGACAAGCGCCGCCTGACCTTTATGAACGTGCGCGGTCATCCGCAATCGGTCAATCGCTTCCTGCTTGCCGGTTCGTTGTCGTTCATCAGCGACACATCGTTTTCCGGAGACGTGCTTACTCAGTCGCTCGGCCTGGTCGGCAAGGTCGTGCACGTGACCTGCGGCTGACCCGATGGTGGGAGTGCATCCCCTCATTGCGCCATGGTCGATCCTGCGGTATCTCGGAATAGGATGAATTCGTGTGCTGTTAACACGTACGGCGCACAGCGCCGATCAGAGAGGAGACCTGTCATGCAGCCGATGAACTACCCAATGAACCGCTGGATCGTGGGCGTCGCCGCTGGTACTGCTTTGTTCGCCGCCTGTTCGACCGCGCAGTCACCGCAGTCGACCGCAACCAAGGGCATGTCGTTCTTCGTCACCAGCGTCGGATCGGGCAAGGGCGCCGACCTCGGCGGCATCGAGGGCGCCGATCGGCACTGCCAGGCGCTCGCCAAGGCTGCCGGCGCCGGCGACCGCACCTGGCGCGCATATCTCAGCACGCAGTCGATCACATTGGCGGATCCGAACGCCATCAATGCGCGCGACCGCATCGGCAGCGGCCCGTGGTACAACGCGAAGGGCGTGATGATCGCCGCCAACGTCGACGAGCTGCATTCGGCAAAGAACAACCTGACCAAGGAAACCACGCTCGATGAGAAGGGCCAGTTGGTCAACGGCCGTACCGAGAAGCCGATGAAGCACGACATGCTGACCGGCTCACGGCAGGACGGCACCGCATTTCCGGCGACTCCGATGCCGGACATGACCTGCGGAAACTGGACCAAGAGCGGCAAGGAAGGGTCGGCGATGACCGGCCATCATGATCGTGCCGGGCCCAACAGCTTTCCGTGGTCGACCTCCTGGAATTCGTCGCATCCGACGCTCGGCTGCAGCCAGGAGATCCTGATCAGTACGGGTGGCGACGGCCTGTTTTACTGCTTTGCAGCGAAGTAGGCCTGACGCGGGCTGACGGACCCGGCGCCGGCCTCATTTGGCGCGCAGTGGTTTGAGCGCGCCGCTCCATGCGAGCAGTTGATCGAGCATCGTGTTCAGCGACTTCTCGTGCAACGCGGCTGGCTTGAACACACTGAACTTCTCGAAGTCGGTATAGAGCGACAGCGCGACCTGTGATCGCACGTCGGCGATCTGCAGTTCGGCCATGACTTGCCGAAGCTGTTCGACCGCGCGCACGCCTCCCGCGCTGCCGTACGCGACGAATCCTGCCGCCTTGTTGTTCCACTCGGCGTACAAGAAGTCGATCGCATTTTTCAGCGCGCCCGAGATGCCGTGGTTGTATTCGGGCGTGACGAACACGAAGCCGTCGAAGCCCGCGATCTTTTCGGCCCAGATCTTGGTGTGCGGTTTGCTGTACTGGTGCCGCGCAGGCGGCACCGGCTCATCGAGCAACGGCAGGTTGAAATCCACCAGGTCGATGAGTTCATAGTCAGCGTCGCCACGGCGCTGCGCGCGTTCATGGACCCAGCCGGCCACCGCGGTACCTATTCGCCCCGGGCGCGTACTGCCCAGAATGATGGCGATTCGCAGCATCGTTGTTCGGGATCGGGGAGTGTCGGAAGCACAGCTCGCTTGTGAATTCAAGCAATCCGCGGACCCGCCGGCGGCGGAATAAACTGCCGCCGCCGCATGCATGTCGCACGCGCGGCCCGTGACACCCGCACGACAGACTTGAAGAAAGCCCTCGGCACGTGAAAGAACGATGGCGCGCAGTGGCGGACTGGAACGTCGTGATACCGATCGCGGCGTGCGTCGTGCTGGCAGCGGTCTGGGCAATGGCACTCGGCTGGATGCTGGTCGGCGTGGTCTTTGCGCTGCTGATCGCCGTCGTCCTGGTCGCCGTGCATCACGCCGAGGTAGTCGCGCTGCGCGTCGGCGAGCCGTTCGGCACGCTGATCCTCGCGCTGGCCGTGACCGTCATCGAGCTCGCTCTGATCGGCTCGATGATGATCTCCGGTGCATCGACCGCGAGCACGCTGGCGCGCGATACCGTGTTTGCGGCCGTGATGATCGTGTGCAACGGCGTGGTGGGCGTGTCCCTACTGGCGGGCGGCCTGCGGCATCACACGCTCGAATTCCGCATCGAGGGGGCCAGCCATGCACTGGTCGTGCTGGCTCCGCTCACCACGCTGGCGCTGGTGCTGCCCACCTTCACCACGACGACGCCCGGGCCGACCTATTCGCCGTCGCAGTTGGCTTTTGCCGGTGTCTCTTCGCTGACCCTCTATTGCGTGTTCGTCTTTGTGCAGACGGTCCGGCACCGGGACTATTTCCTGCCGGTTGGAACAGACGCCGACGACGTGCACGCCGCACCGCCGTCACGCGCGGTGGCGCTGGCGAGCCTGGTGCTGCTGCTCGTCTCGCTGATCGCGGTGGTCGGGCTGGCCAAGAAGCTGTCGCCGAACATCGAGGCAGGGCTGCTTCAGCTGTCCGCGCCGCCGTCGCTTGTCGGCATCGCCATCGCGCTGCTGGTGCTGCTGCCCGAAACGTGGGCTGCGATCCGGGCTGCACTGCGCAACCGGATGCAGACCAGTCTGAATCTCGCGCTGGGATCGGCACTCGCGACGATCGGTCTGACGATTCCTGCGGTGGCGGTGCTCTCGGTCGTGCTCGGAATTCCGCTGCAACTGGGCCTGCGACCGACGGAAACGGTGTTGCTGGCGCTAACGCTGCTGGTGTCCGTGATCACCTTCGCCAGCGGTCGCTCGACCCTGATGCACGCCGTGGTGCACCTGGTGCTGTTCGCGGCGTTCCTGTTCCTGGCGGTCGTCCCCTGACGGTCAGGACGGGCGCTCGCGGTAGCGCTTGAGCAGCAGTGCGTTGCTGACCACCGAAACGCTCGACAGCGCCATCGCGGCGCCGGCGAACACCGGGGTCAGAACACCGAGCGCAGCCAGCGGAATCCCGACGAGGTTGTAGATAAACGCCCAGAACAGGTTCTGGTGGATCTTGCGCACGGTCATCCGCGAGATCTCGATGGCAGCGGCGACCAGCCGCGGATCTGGGCGCAGCAGCGTGATGCCCGCAGCATGCATTGCAACGTCGGTGCCCGAGCCCATCGCGATGCCGACATCGGCCGCGGCCAGGGCCGGCGCATCGTTGATGCCGTCGCCCACCATCGCGACGATGCGGCCATTCGCGCGCAACGATTCGACGCGCCGCGCCTTGTCGCGCGGAAGCACGTTGGCCTCGTAGTGCGTCAATCCGAGCTCGTGCGCCACGTGCCGCGCCGCGCCCTCGTTGTCGCCCGAGATCATCGTGGTCTCGATGCCCAGGCGCTCGAGCCCGGCGACGGCGGCTTTGGCAGTCGGCCTGGGCTCGTCACCGAAGGCGATCAGCCCGATCACCTGCGAACCCGCCGGCGCGTGCTGTGCGAGCCAGGACACCGTGCGGCCTTCGGATTCCAGCTGGGTGGCGCGCGCATCCAGAGTGTGCGTGTCGACATGTCGCTCCTGCATCAGCCGGCGGTTTCCGAACAGGAGCTCGACTGTCGCACCGGGATGGGCATCGTCCACCAGGTGGCTTGCGACGCCGCGTCCCGCCAGTACCCGATGATCGGTCGCCTTGCGGCGGAGCATGTCCGGGTGCCGCTTCACTTCGTGAATCGACCGCCTCGCGCACCGCATTCGCCAGCGGATGGTTGCTGCCGGCGTTCGCCGCCTCGGCAAGCGCGAGCACCTCCTTCGGATCGAACGGCTGATGCCCGTCGACTGCCACCACGCGCGGTTTGCCGACGGTCAGCGTGCCAGTCTTGTCGAAAGCGACGACGTCGATCTGCCGCGCGAGCTCGAGCGCCTGTGCATCCTTGATCAGGATGCCGTGGCGTGCGGCCACTCCCGGTCCCGGCGATGATCGCGGTCGGCGTCGCCAGTCCGAGCGCACACGGGCATGCGATCACCAGCACCGACACCGCATTGATCAGTGCGGTTTCGGCGGTGGCGCCGGCGAGCATCCAGCCGGCGACCGTGACGACCGCGATCGCGAGCACCACCGGCACGAACACGGCCGCGACGCGATCGACCATCCGCTGCACCGGTGCTTTCGCCGATTGAGCATCCTCGACCAATCGTATGATCCGAGCGAGCATGGTCTCGGCGCCCAGCGCGCGCGTCTCGACTTCGAGCCGGCCCGCGCCATTGATCGAACCGGCATTCACACGATCGCCTGGAAATTTGTCGACCGGCAGGCTTTCGCCGGTCAGCATCGATTCGTCGATGCTGGACGATCCGACACAGATCAAGCCGTCGACCGGTACGCGATCGCCCGCGCGGACGACGACGACGTCGCCCAACCGCAGTTCTTCGATCGGGACTTCGACCGCATGGGTGCCGCGCAGCACATGCGCGGTCGTCGGTCGCAGCGCCGCCAGCAGGCGGATCGCTTCCGAGGTCTGGTGTTTCGCGCGCGCCTCCAGCCATCTTCCCAGCAGCACCAGCGCGATGACGACCGCCGCTGCTTCGAAGTACAGGTGCACGTGCGCGCCGACGCCTGCCTCGAGCCACAGATACAACGACAGCCCATAGGCTGCCAGCGTGCCGAGCGAAACCAGCAGGTCCATGTTGCCCGTGCCGGCACGTACGGCACGCGCGGCGGCGACGTAGAAGCGGCGCGCGCACCAGAACTGAACCGGCGTGGCCAGCAGCCACTGCAGCCACGCCGGCATGGTCGCTTCGATCCCGAACAATGAAAGGTGCGTGCCGACCAGTAGCGGCAGAGCCAACGCCAGCGCGAGCCACGTGTCGGGTCGCAGTCCGCGCGTTCGGTCCGGCGGCGCGACCGCCGCTGCGGCGTGCACGCGCGCCGAATAGCCGGCTTTCTCGACGGCCCGCAGCAGGTCTTGCACAGCGGCCGCACCCGACACGAGTTCGACCTGCGCCGACTCGGAGGCGAGATTGACGCTGACCCGCGCCACACCAGGCACCGACTGCAAGGCCGACTCGAGGCGCGTCACGCAACTGGCGCACGTCATGCCGTCGATGTCGAGCCGCATCGCCTGCGTCGGCACGGTGTAGCCGGCCGCGTCAACGGCCCGCGCGAGTGCCTGCGGATCAAGACGGCGGCCTTCGACAGCGGCTGACTCGGTGGCCAGGTTAACCGCCACCCGCTCGACGCCCGCGACCTTGGCGAGCGCGTCTTCGACATGTGCGACGCAGCTGGCGCAGGTCATGCCCTGCACCGGCAAGACCAAGCGTTCCTGCGCGGCGACCGGAGCCCCGCCAACCGGGGCAGGAATTAGGCGAGCAGAGTCCATCGTTCGAAACTGTACGCCGCGTGGTGACACGCGATGCGTCGCCGCCTGGCGCGGTTGAGCCGCGTCAAGCGGTGCGCTTTTCGGAGGGATTGTCCCGAGGCCGGATCCTCGGCTCAATCCGCGCCGCTGCTGATCGACACCGAGGCTCCAGTGGTAAGTGCCGCTGTCGACGTCTGGACGAAGCTCAGTACGGCCGAGCGGAACGATTCGCTGCCGCCGCGCGCGCCAGAGTGCGAGCCGCCTTCGATCTTGACAAGACGTTTGTCGCCGCTGCCGGCGCGCTGGTACAACTGGTCCGCCATCGTGTGCGGCACCACGTGGTCTTCGGTGCCGTGCAGGATCAGCAGCGGCGCGCTGACCCGTTCGATGCGCGCCGTCGAATCGAATCGCTGCGTCACGACCAGGCCAATGCCGGGTATCCAGCCCCACCGCATCCCGCGCACCAGATCCGGTATCGAGGTGAAGGTCGAATCGATGACGACACCGGCCACCTGGTCCTTCGGGAGTTCGCTGGCGAGCTCGATCGCGACTGCGCCGCCCAGGCTGTGTCCGTAGAGGTAGCGGCGCGCCGGGTCTGGCTGGCGGCGCTTCAGCTCATCGAATGCGACCCGCGCATCCTCCGCCGAGCTTTCCTCGGACGGCAGCAACTCGGTGCTCTTGCCGAAACCGCGGTAATCGACCGCCAGCACGTTGAAGCCGAGATCGTGCCACCGCGCCATGCGGAAGACGCTGCCGTTCATGTTCCAGCGAGCGCCGTGCAGATACAGCACTGTCGGCGCCTGGCCGGCATGAGTCTGCGGGATGTACCAAAAGTGCAGCGTGTCACCGTTGGCGAGGCGGACGTCGTACTCCTCGGTGCCCGCCATTGGCTCCGAAAACCAGCGCGGGTTGTCGCGCATCGGATTGAAAATGGCGCGTCGCTGCCACTCGTCGAGCGACGCACAGCCGAGGGTCGCGCCCCCGACCGCGGCGACCAGCGCCAGTGCGGCCGTCCACCTGCGCGTTGAGGCGACTCCGAAACGATTCATCGGCGATTCGACCGTCTGGCGCCGGCCGGGTTCACTCGCGCGGCACCGGACGGCTACACCGACCCGATGAAATCGCGCTTGCCCAGCTCGACCCCGTTGTGCCGCAGGATGTCGTAGGCGGTCGTCGTGTGGAAGAAGAAGTTCGGCAGGGCCAGGTGCGACAAGTACGGCTGGCCCTTGTAGGTGAGCGTCTGGTCGCGGATCTTCAGGGACACTTCGCGCGACTCGCTACCGGCGAACTGCTCGGGCGAAAAGGACTGGAGGAACGTAATCGTCAGGGCGATCCGGGACTTCAGCTCGTCAATCGTCGTCTCGTTATCCTCGTACTTCGGGGGCTCTTGTCCGGCCAGTCGCGACACCGACCCCTTGGCGAAGTCGCACGCAATCTGCACCTGCTTGGTGAGCGAGAACATGTCCGGGAACAGCCGCGCCGAGAGCAGCACCGCGGGGTCGATCTTCCTTGCCGCGGCATGCGCTGCCGCCTTGTCGAGGATCGCGGACAGGTTATCGAGCGTCTTGACGAACACCGGGACCGACATCGTGTACATGGAAATCATCAGGCTTCCTTCTTCTTTCTGCCGCGCAAGGCGAGCATGGTGCCACGGCAATGCTTCGATCCGCAGCGGCATTCGTGCTGTTTCTTCACGGTCGGAGTGATGCGCTCGTCGATGACGAGGCCGTAGTCGTAGTTCAGTTCCTCGCCGGCCCGGATATCGCGCAGCGCCTCGATGAACACGCGGCCGTCATCGGTTTCCGCTGTCTCGCAGTTCGGCTCGCACGAATGGTTGATCCAGCGTGCCGCGTTGCCCGACACACCGGCGTCAATCACCGTCTTGCCGTCCGACAGCGAGAAGAAGAACGTGTGGTTCGGATCGTCGGGATCCGATGGCGGACGTCGATCGGCTTCCTTCCAGGTGATGCGCTCGCCGCGATACTCGATGATGCGCTCACCGGCCTTGAACTTGCGTGCGGCGTAGACGCCACGACCGTGAACCTTGGAATTGCGAATGACAATGCGCGGCGTGCGCGTACCAGTCATTGGGGATCCTGCGAGTGGAGTGCTGATGCGAAAGGCGGCGGCCAGTGCCGGCGCGCAAGTATCTCAGATTGCTGCGACTGAAGCGGGTCAGCCGGTGAGGAGGCGCTTGATCTCCTCGAGCGGATTCGTTTTCAGAACGTCGAGCAGGTTGTTGAACCGGTCGGTCCACAGCGAATACGCGGGTGTGGCAGCGAGCGGCTCGGCCACCGTCAGCGCTTCGGCCGAAAATGGCTCGCTCGTCCGGGAAATCAGCACCCAGTCCGACATCGACGCCGGTTCCGGCGGATGGTCGCTGACGAGGCGAATCTGCAGTCCCTCGGCGGCCGCGATGTTCGCCAGGACCGGCTTGAGATCCAGAAAGCGGTTCGAAATGTGCACCGCGAGAATGCCGTCAGGCGCCAGATGCTGCATGTACAACCGGATAGCCTCGCGCGTGATCAGGTGGACCGGGATCGAATCACTGGAAAATGCGTCGATCGCCAGGACGATCGAATCGCTGCGGTGAACCCTGCTCGATCTCGCGTTCCATCGACAGTCGGGCGTCGCCGATTGCAAATTCCAGCTTGCCCGAGGTTGCGCCGAGGTACCCGAACTCGCTGCGCGCGAGCTTCAGCACGTCGGGATCAAGTTCATAGAAGCGGACCACGTCACCCGCGCGGCCATACGCGGACAGCGTGCCAACGCCCAGCCCGACCACCCCGATCCGAACCGGACCGGCCACCTGTTTCGCCTCGATCGCGCGGCCGACACCCGATGTTCGCGCGTAGTAGGTGCCGGGTTCGAGCCGGTCGGGCCCGATAGTGAACTGCTCGCCGTGCAGGATCACCCCATGCAGCAGGCGCCGAACTTGCAGGTCGCCACTGCCCTGCTCGCGCACGCGCAGCGTGCCGTAGAAATTCCGCTGCATGAATACCACGTCGTTGCGCATGAACTGCAGGTATTCGCCCGCATACCATAGCGTCGCGAGTGAGGCGACGATCGCTGGCCCGACCAGCCACTTATTGCGCCAGGCGACGACGACCGCGAGGCCGGCGAGCAGCACGAGCGCCACCGGCAGTTCAAGATAGGTCGGAAAGATGCGAGGCGCCACGAGTCCGACGAACAGTCCGCCGAGCGCTCCGCCGAGCGAGATGATCAGGTAAAACTGCGTCAGATAGCGCGGAGCCGGCTTGCGGTGCGCCAGTTCGCCGTTGCAGAACAGCGCCGCCATCATCATGCCTAACGTGTAAAGCGGTACGGCGACGCCGACATCGAGTACGCCGCGCGACGCCGACAGGCCCGCGGCCATGCCGACAATCAACAACAGCGTCAGGAACAGCCACCAGTTCTGCTCGTACCAGCCGCGTCCGCCGCGGCCTTCGAAGGCAACCACGAAGGTCAGCAGGTACAGCGACAGCGGCAGCACCCACAGGAACGGCACCGACGCGATGTTCTGCGTGATGTGGTTGGTCGAAGCCAGCAGGACGATCGAACCGAGCGCAGAAAACCCCAGCCATAGTGCGACGTCGCGCATCCCGGGCGGCGCAGCCGCGTCGGGACCGGCAGCCTCGGATCGAGCGGCGACCGGCAGTGCGTGCGGCGCGGCGTCGCTCTTGCCTGCCTGCCAGGCCGATGCCGCGCAGGCGGCTGCGAACAACGCGTAGGCCGCACTCCAGACCGCCGATTGAACGGTCGAACTGGCGAACGGCTCGATCGCGAAAGGGAAGGCTAGCAACCCGATCAGCGAGCCGAAGTTGGACAGCGCGAACAGGCGATACACGGACTTTTCGGGGAACCTCGGTGCGACCCACTTCTGCAACAGCGGCCCGGTCGTCGACAACAGGAAATAGGGCAGCCCGATAGTGGCAAGCAGCAGCACGATGATGCGCAGCGCGGCGTCGGCGTCGGCCGCCGGCTTCAGCGAGGCGCTGGGGACGATCGGCAGAAACAGCAGGCTCGCGAGCAGCAGCGCGATGTGGAGCCGCGCCTGCGTGCGCGGCGCGAGGTGGCGCGTGACAAGGTGAGCGTAGGTGTAGCCGGCCAGCAGAACCACCTGGAAGAACACCATGCAGGTGATCCAAACGGCCGAGCTGCCACCGAACCACGGCAGGATCTGCTTGGCGATGATCGGCTGCACCAGGAACAGTAGAAACGCCGACAGCAGAATGGTCGAAGCGAACAGCAGCATGGCGATGGCCGCGGTGGCCGAACTCGGAGGCGCGCGATTGTAAGCTGGGCTTCACTGCTGCATGCGAATACCGGCACAGCCGATCGCGTACAAGGAGCGCCTCGCTAATTCGGCGCGTGGATGTTGTTGCCTGCCACGCAGGAATCGACGTCGGTGCCGAACGAGACCCGGTCCAGCCCGGTGGTCGCGCTGTTGTTGATGACGCCGACGAATTGCCTGACGCCCCCGGTGAAGCTCGCGCTGCGCGCGGCTCGCCCGTAAGGGTCGCTGAACCAGAGCGTTGCGCCGCCGCCGTTGCTGATGCGCGTCAGCCCGACGTCGACGCTGCGCCGGCAACCGTTGAAGGGGCTTAGCGGATCGTCGTACGCAACGCGGTTGATGCGTGGTGTGGCCGGGCCGTTGGGGGCGATGGCCTGGCATTCGGGCCCGCGCGCACTCCTGGTGACTTGGGCCGCGAGCAGCGGATCGTCGACCACGAAGCCGTTTGCGGCGATGCCGATGTAGCAAAGGTCGATCGTGCGGGCCACACCGTCGAAGCGTGCGACATCGAAGTAACGCGAGGCGGACCGGACGTTGAAAGCGGGGTCGAGAAAGACGAGTTCGGTCGCATCGGTGCGCGATAGGGTGACCCCGGAATACCAGGTCTCCGACAGTCCGGCATCGAAGTTGGATGTCTGCCCGACCGGAACGAGAACGGCCGCGTAAACGTTGTCGGCCACCGGGATCACCCGGCCGCGCTCGGTGCCGCCGTTCGGCGAAGTGATCGGCTGGGCCGTGCCGAAACGCACCGTCGTGAAGGTGCCGTCGGTCTGCGCCACCGCGAACTCGTCCGGGTTGCCGAAAGTCGCCATCACGCTGACGTACGCCTTGCCGCCGTAGGTCGGTGCGTCGTTGCCGCGGCTGCAGTCGATCGCGTACAGCACTTCCTGCAGATTACTGGCGAACGCGTCGGCCGAATGCGTGTCCTGGTTCAGCGTGGTGAGGACGTCGCACACCATGTCGAACGTCTGCTGCACTCCGTTCACCGTGCGGGTGCGGACAACGCCATTTTCCCAGGAGATCTTGTAGGCGACGTGCGACTGCACGCGGTCGCTCTCGCCGATGCCATTGGCGCTGTTGTATGCGCGCAGTTGTTCGGCGACGTAACCGAACGGAATGCCGCTGGCATCGCGTTCGCTGGTATCGATCGTGCCGTCGCCGTTCAGGTCGTACGCATAGTGGGTGCGAAGCGCATCCCACTGAGCTGAGCCACGCGGATCGCGTCCGTGTTCGTGACCGAAGGTGCACGTTTGCGTTGTCGCTGGATCGGATGCGGTCGGCGGATGCCAGGTCGGATATTTCTTGCCGTCGGGCCCGATGACGTAGTAGGTGTCGTGGAATGCTTGCGTGCAGGTGTCGACGCCGGCGACCGGCGTCCAGCGGCCCATCGCCGCGGAATTCGGCCGGTCACCGGGAGCAGTTCCGCCACCCGACCCGGAAGCGGGATCGCCTTCGCAGGATACGAGCGCCTCTCCTGTCAGCAGGAAGATGGCGACCAGCGGTGCGGTTGTGCGCAGGGCTGCGCGCAGCCGGAGCATCGTGCGGTCGTCTTTCATGCCGTGTCAGCGTCGCAGCAGCCAGATGATCAGCGTCACGATCAGCGAGAGGACGATCGAGACCACGATCGAACTCGTCAGCGGGAAGTGAAATGAAAAGCCTTCGCGTTGAACGTGAAAATCTCCAGGCAGGCGGCCGAGGCCGAGTCGTGTCAGCCAGGGCCAGACGACGCCGAGCGCGAAGAGAACGAGACCCGCGGTGATCAGTAGCCGTTGCATGAATCCAGCATAGCCGAGCGCCGCGACGACGGCATTGGCCGGCGGTGCATACGGCCGGACTAGCGCGCGGCCGGGAATCAACGGCGCGCGGGCTTCGTCACCTTGTGGACCGGCGCCTTGGCAGGGGTTTTGGGGGCGACTTTGGTTGCGCGCTTGACGGTGGCCGCGCGGGCCGACGTCTTCGATGACGCCGTGCGCTTGCTGGCCGCGGCCGGAGCGGTGGCAACCTCGATGGCCGCCGCGGCGCGAACAGCAGACCGCGAAGCGGGCTTGACCGATGCGCCGGTGGCACTCGCATCGACCGCCGGACGCGTCGCCGTCTTGCTCGCGGACTTGGCCGAGGCCTTGGGGGGGCGGGGCTCGAACTCGAAGCCCGTGCTGCCGTCGGGCTTGCGCACCAAATAGGCGGCGAACTTGCGGCGCGTGCGATTGGACACGAAGCCTCGCAGCACATCGGTACGACCCTGCGCGAGCAGCTTTTCCATCTGCGCGCGCTCGATCGGCTGCTGCAGGATCACTTTCCCCGAGCGGAAATCACAACTGCGGTCGGGCCCGGTCGAACGTTCGCACAGGTAGTTCATCGGCTGCTCGAACACGCGGCCACCGCATTTCGGGCACGCCCCAACCGGGTGCTGGCCGCTGAAGTCGATGGCGGCACCATTGCCTTCGTCAGCCGCGGCCTGTCCAAAGTCGAACTCGAGCTTGAATTCGGGTGTCAGTTTGAGCACCGCCGAAAATGGCCGCCCCATTTTGCTGATGAAACCCGACATTGGGCCGATCGTGCCTTCACGCAGGAGTTCTTCGACCTCGTCGATCTCGAACGAGCGGCTGCCCGGATGTTTCGGTATCGAAAAGTCGCACTTGGTGCAGGCAAAGCGCCGGTAGTTTTCCACGACCGTCTTGCCGCACTTCGGGCACGGCGTCGCGAGCTGCGCCGGGTCCTCGATCGGCACCGTGTCCGATTCGTAGCTCTTGGCGTGCTTGACGATCTTGCGCGTCATGCCGGCGATCTCGCGCATGAAAAGATCGCGCTTGAGCTTGCCACGCTCCATCTGCGCCAGCTTGAACTCCCATTCGCCGGTCAGCTCAGGGGCCGTCAGCTCGGGCACGTCAAGGCCTTTCAGCAGAGTCATCAGATCGAACGCCTTGTGTGTCGGCCGCAGGTCCTTGCCGTCACGCACGATGTAGCGCTGGTCGATCAGGTTCTCGATGATCTGCGCGCGGGTAGCGGGCGTGCCGAGTCCTTTCCCGGCCATTGCCGCACGCAGTTCGTCATCCTCGATCAGCTTGCCCGCCCCCTCCATTGCCGTCAGCAGGGTGGCCTCGGTGTAGCGCGGCGGAGGCCGTGTGGCGACCGGTACCGACTCGATCGCGCTGGTGTGGACCTTCTCGTCCGGCTCGACCTTCACCAGCGAGCCCTGCTCCTCGACCGCTTCGCGGCCGTAAATGGCGAGCCAGCCGGGCTCGGTCAAGACCTTGCCATCGGTCTTGAACGCGTGGCTCACGACTCGCGTAATGCGCGTCGTCACCAGGTACTCGGCTGCCGGGAAGAAGACGGCGAGGAAGCGTTTGACAACCAGGTCATACAGCTTCGCCTCGACCTCGGAAAGATGCCCCGGCGTCTGCAGCGTCGGAATAATGGCGAAGTGATCGGAGATCTTGGTGTTGTCGAAGATCCGCCTATTCGGCCGCACCCATCCGCTCTGCTGAACGCGCTTCGCGAAAGGCTTGTAGACAGACTGCGCCGCGAGCGAATCGACCGTCTTCTTGACGACGGCGACATAGTCCTCGGGCAGCGCGCGGGCGTCGGTCCGCGGGTACGTCAGCACCTTGTGCCTTTCGTACAGCGCCTGCGCGATCGACAGGGTGGTCTTTGCCGAGAAGCCGAACTTCCCGTTGGCCTCGCGTTGCAGCGAGGTGAGGTCGAACAGCAGCGGCGAAAGCTGAGTGCTCGGCTTTGCTTCGTCAGTGACGTCGCCGGGCTTTCCCCTGCACGCGGCAACGATGGCGACGGCCTTCGCCTCCTCCCACAGGCGTTCCGCGCGCGCATCCGGATCGTCGGACTTCCTGAATGCCTCGTCGATCCAGCGACCTTCGTATGAGCCGGCCATCGCATCGAACGTAGCGCGCACTTCCCAATAGTCGCGCGAGACGAAGCGCCGGATCTTTTCCTCGCGCTCGGCAATGATCGCGAGCGTCGGTGTCTGCACGCGGCCGACGGTGGTCAGGTAGAAACCGCCTTCCTTGCTGTTAAAGGCGGTCATCGCGCGTGTGCCGTTGATCCCCACCAGCCAGTCGGCCTCCGAGCGGCTGCGGGCCGCATCGGCCAGCGGCAGCATCTCGTCGTCGCTGCGCAATGCTTCGAACGATTCGCGTATGCCGGACTGAGTCATCGACTGCAGCCATAGCCGACGCACAGGCTGGCGAGCTTTCGCCGCCTGCACGATATAGCGGAAGATAAGTTCGCCCTCGCGGCCCGCGTCGCAGGCGTTGATCAGTTCAACGACGTCCTTGCGCTTGATCAGCTTCAACAGCACCTTGAGGCGCGACTCGGCCTTGGCGATCGGAGCCAGCTCAAAATGCGGCGGGATCACCGGCAGATGCGTAAAGGTCCACTTGCCGCGCTTGACGTCGTGCGACTCGGGCGCCTTCAATTCCAGCAGATGGCCCACCGCGGACGACAGCACGTGGCGATCGCTCTCGTAGTAGTCCTGCTGCTTGGTAAAGCCGCCCAGTGCGCGCGCGATGTCGGCGGCGACGGATGGCTTCTCGGCGATGATCAGGGCTTTGGACATGCAGAAAAAGAAGCCGCCGGTTTCCGGCGGCGAGCTCGTCGATGGACCTCAAATAGGCTTGAAAGCAATGCCGAGGTCCTTTTTTCAGGATAACAACGAAACGCGACCGTTACGCAAGTGCCGGGCGCATCAGGGAAATTCTCGATTTGCGCCCGATGGCGCGCGAATCAAGCCCGCCTCAGTGCAAGTCGCGCTCCGAGCCGTCGTGCAGCAGCTCTTCGAGCAGCAGCACATCGATATCGGCCTGCTGGCTCCACAGCACAATCAGGACGATCACCTTGATCATGTCGAGCGGGATCGGCGTGTCTTCGACCGCCAGTGCACGCTCGATGACGATTTCCCGCTGGGTGGGCGTCAGCTGTCCGGCATGCTCGAGGAAGGTCAAAAAGCCGATCGACTCGGCACCGAGTCGTTCCACTTCGAGCGCTGCGTAGATGCGGAATGCGCGGTCACCCTCGGGGCCCACCGCGATCGACTGCTGGGTGACCTCGTCAAGCCCCTGCAGCCAGGCAAGTGCCTCGCTGATCTCCTCGTCGTCGAAACCGGCCGCGGTGAGCTTGCGGGAGAGTGAGTCGGCGTCCGGGCACGCCTGGGGCGCGCCGTAGTTTTCGTACAGATAGACGAGGACGTCGAACACGTTGCGCGAACTCTATGCGAGCGCCGATCGGCTGTAAAGACCCATTACCTCAACCTTTGGTAGCGGTTACCGGGTAGACGCTCAATATCTTGGGCCAGTTCGAGTTCGAGCAATGCCGCCGCGAGCATGGCGGCATCGCGGCCGGTGCGCTCGGCCAGCGCGTCGAGACCGACGGGGTCGTGCCCGATATGCGCCAGCAGTTCGCTGTGCTCGCCTGGTTCGACCACCTGCGGTGCAGGCGCCGCGATGCGCTCGAGCCCTAGGTCTTCGGCGATGTCGTGCGCCGATTCGACCAGCTTGGCGCCCTCGCGGATCAGCCGGTGGCATCCGCGCGCCACCGGCGAATGGATCGATCCCGGGATCGCGAACACCTCGCGCCCTGCGTCGGCTGCCAGACGCGCGGTGATCAAAGAACCCGAACGCAACGCTGCCTCGACCACCAGCACGCCGCGAGAAAGTCCGGCGATGACGCGGTTTCGTCGAGGAAAGTTGTGGGCGATGGCTGGTGTTCGCAACGGAAACTCCGACACCACCACGCCCTCGTCGCGAATGCGCTGCGTCAGCGCACGGTTACTGGCAGGATAGACCGCGTCGACGCCGGTGCCGACCACGGCGATGGTGCTCGCATCGCTGTCGGCATCGAGCGCGCCGCGATGTGCCGCCGCATCGATGCCGAGCGCGAGGCCGCTGACGATGGTCACGCCAACTTTCGCAAGCGCACCCGCAAAGTCCTCCGCGTGCGCCACGCCTTGCCGCGTCGCGTTTCGACTGCCGACGATCGCCAGCGCCGGCCGGCTCAGCAACTCGACGCGTCCGACGGCAAACAGCACCGGAGGTGGATCTGGCGTGGCGAGCAGGAGCGGCGGATAGTCCGCGTCGGCGAGGGAGATCAAGGCGTGACGCGGCGAGCTGGCGAGCCAGTGTTCAGTGGACGCGATGATGGAGTCGATTTCCGCCGTCGGTGGCGCCGCCAGCAGGTGGGCCAACGGTTCGGGTATGACTTTGGTCAGCGCTGGGAAGCCGCTCGCAAAGATTGCGTCGGGCAGACCGAAGACGCCCAGCAGGTGACGCGCAGTGCGCGGGCCGATGCCAGGCGTGGCGATCAACCGCAACCATGCAGCGCGTTCCTCCGCCTGCATGGACTGGGCTCGGGTGGGACGCGCTATTGAGGAGCGGGCATCGGCCGCAGCGGCTGGCGCAGCACGCGGTCCGCCTCGCTCTCCGTTGTGCTGAGTCGCGGCAGATCGAGCGCGTCGGTCGGACTGGATGCGCGGTCACCGACTTCCACCGGCTGCGTACCCCGTTGGATCAGCGCGTACGAAATCGTCGGGAACACGCGGAACACGAAGCTGAGGCCGATCTGCTCGTCCGGCAATTTGACGAACTGGCGGCCCGACACCGTGCGATCGGCGATCGTGTCGCCGGCGCGCCAGAGCTGCAGCGTGTCGCCGACCGTTAGCCCCTGGTTGGTGCCGCGGTTCAACGTGATGATCTGGCCACCGCCGGCAAAGCGCACGCCGTCGTAGATCGCGATAACCCGCGCCTCGATCGGCGAGTCAGGTAGCTTCGGCACGTAGCTGATCAGCGGCTGCGGTTCGATCGGCACCAGCCGGTCGCCAACTCCGATCTCCTGTTTGGCTTCCTGGACGTGCACGGTCGCCACTTCGCCTGGCCGGCTGACATTGACAGTGCCGAGGTAATGCGCCTCGTAGGCGATCGGCGACTTGCGGTTCACATCGTCCGGGTCGTACAGCGCCTTCAGCGGCCGATAGGCGCTGTAGTTGACGATCGCGTCGTCGGTGATGCCGCGCACATACGCGCTGTCGCCGCGCCCGACCCACACGCGACCTGCCTGGGTCGCGACCACGCGTGGGGCGTTGTTCAGTGCGGCGGCCTCGAGCACGAGCGGCTTCGACAGGAACGGCTGGATCAGGTTGGTCGGGATGCTCAGAATCGCGGGGCGGTCCGAGGTGATGTCACGGATGGTCGGCTGTAGCTTGCCTTCGCCCGACGGGCCACCACCAGCGCCCGCAATTTCCAGTCGCGCTCGGCCGCCTTCCTTGACCAGCCGGAGTTCCTGGCCCGGATAAATCAGGTGCGGGTTGGCGATCTGGGTCTTGTTCATGCCCCACAGCTCGGGCCAGCGCCACGGGCTCGTGAGGTACATCTTCGACAGTTCCCACAGAGTGTCGCCGCGCTTGATCGTGTAGCTTTCCGGCGCGTCCGGCGCAAGTGCCGACAGCGGCACTCCGGCCTGCGCCACCTGGTCGGCGAGCCCGCGCTGCTCGGGGGTCACTGGCCATCGGCCGTTAGCCGATTGCGCGAGCGTTGAGCCGGCGGCCATCAGACCGAGTCCGGCCACGGCGGCAAGTACGCCCATGCTAGTCTTCTTCATCCAAGCTCCCTCTGGCCGTCCGACACGCTGGGCACTGCCCCTGTTGCGCGGATCCCGGACTTGAAGACTGCGGGATCGGCTGTTATCTATATTGAGACAGGGCGTCAGATTCTGCCCGTAGTGCCTTGATATCGCAACGCATAGCCGGATGGTCCGATCCCGACTTGGCGCGATGCCGAAAGGCGTGGGGCAGCCTCGGAACGATCCCTGCCGACGATTGATCAGTGTGCAGTGTGGCGGCAAAGTCGGCTGCCGGGGCGAGAGAAAAGCAGGGTCAGTTCCCGGGACTTAGCCGGTTCATAGCGTGCATTACGGCTGACATCTTGGAGAGTTGCAGTGGCGTTGCTGCCGATACTGGAGTATCCGGATCCGCGTTTGCGGACGATCGCCAGGCCGGTCACCACTTTCGATGACCGCCTTCGCCGGCTGGTCGCCGACATGGCCGAAACTATGTACGAAGCACCGGGAGTCGGCCTGGCCGCGTCCCAGGTCGACGTACATGAGCGCGTCATCGTGATCGACACCTCGGAGACCAAGGATGCGCTGCAGGTCTTCATCAATCCCGAGATCCTCTCGGCGTCCGACGAACTTGTCGAATGCGAGGAGGGCTGCTTGTCGGTACCCGGCATCTACGATGCAGTGACGCGGCCGGCCCGCGTGCGCGTGCGGGCGTTCGGCACCAGCGGAACGCCATTTGAGCTCGACTGCGAAGGCCTGCTCGCCGTTTGCGTACAGCATGAGATGGATCATTTGCAGGGCAAGGTCTTCGTCGAATACCTGTCGCCGCTGAAGCAGGATCGCATCCGTTCGAAGATGAGGAAGCGGCGCGCGCGCGCTGCCTGAGGTTTCCCGGCGCCTCAGCCGGTTGGCAGCTCCGCTGCGGCGTGAGTCGGCGGCGCGACTGTCGTTCCTTTCACGTGCTGCACGATCATCGAGGCGAGCGTTGGCTGCAGCGCCGGGGCGAAGTCGTGTCCCATGCCGTCGACCACCTGTAGTCGCGCGCCGCGGATGTGGCGCGCGGTGTCGAGCCCCGCCGCCAGAGGGACCAGCGGATCATCGCGGCCATGGATCACCAGCGTGGGTGCCGTGATGTTCGCCAGCAGCGGCCGACGGTCGCCGGAGGCGAGAACGGCCAGCAGCTGGCGCGCCGTCCCGGCCGGGTAATAGCCGCGTCGCGCGACGCGCTCCAGCTGTTCGCGCAGTACCTGCGGCGGGCTCGGAAAGCCCGGGCTGCCGATCACGCCGAACACCCGGACGAAATGCTCGGTCAATTCCGCCACGTCATCGACGTTGCGCGGCCGGTTCAGGATCGCGCGCAGCGCCTTGCGCTTGCCGAGTGCAACGCGCGGGCTCGGGTTGCCGGTCGACGACATGATCGAGGTCAGCGACAGCACGCGCTGCGGATTTCGCGCTGCGAGCACCTGAGCGATCATGCCTCCCATCGAAGCTCCGACCACGTGCGCCCGCTCGATGCCAAGCGCTGTCATCAGCGCGACTGCGTCGAGCGCCATGTCGTCGAGGGTGTAGGGCGCGCGCACCGGCAGTCGCAGCAGTGCTCGCCCGATCGCCAGCTGCAGGTTCGGCATGCGCGAGGCGCGCAGCTTGCTCGAGTGGCCGCAGTCGCGGTTGTCGTAGCGGATCACGCGCAGCCCGTCGGCGGCAAGCCGTTCGACGAAGGCATCCGGCCACGCTGCCCCCGGCATGCCCAGTCCCATGATCAGCAGCAAAGCCGGCGCGCTGGCGTCTCCAAATTCCTCGTAGTCGAGCGTGAGCCCGTTGGCTTCGACCTGCGGCATCGTTATGCCCTAGTACCAGGTAGCCTAGTACCAGGTCTTGCGAGCCGGATCGCGGTACAGCCAGCGCAGCACGCCGCTGCGCTCGAACGGCCGCCACTGGCCATCGGCCTGCGCGAGTCGGTCGGCGATTGCGTACCACGCGAGCGGGTTGAGTCCGATTCCGAAGTGACTCGCTTCGACCTCGATGTTGTCCGTGTGCGAGGCCCCGCGCTCGACGCTGCATTGCCAGGCGACAACGCCATCGGTGCGGCTGTAGATCGACGTGGTGGGTACCGGCGGCGGCACGCGCAGCGGTTCGTGAATCTGGGGTGCGCCGATGCGATGCCCTGTGACCAGTTCGTACAGTCGCCACGCATTGGTTGCTTTGGGGTGGCCGGTGAACGGCGTTCCGAGCGTGATGACCTGGCGTACATCGCGCGCCAGTTCCTTCGCGAGTTCGCGCGCGTATATGCCGCCGAGGCTCCAGCCGATCAGGCTCACTCTCTTTCGGTGCTTGCGGCGCAGTTGACGCACGCGATCCTTGCAGCGCTCGACGACGCCGTCCTTCGGGCCGAGATTCGAGCCGAGCTCCCACCCGTAGGGGACATATCCCTTGCGCTCGAGGAATCTTCGCAGCGGCTTGGTCGACGCGTCGGACGCCATCAGACCCGGAAACACCATTACCGGATGGCCATCGCCGTCGGGGACCTGATCGAACCACGGTCCCGCCAGCAAAGTCGCTCCGAATTCCCATGGCGCGCGCCATTCGAGTGCCAGGCGAAACATGCCCGGCGCACGCATCATGTCGAAGTCGGCCCAGTACTGTGACGTGTCCATGGATGGAGCGGGATGTGCAGTCTCGGAGTAGTGCGCGTTAGGCGCGGTCGCGTTGCACGGCCGACGAGGCTTTCTGCAGCTGATCGAACGCCTGGAGCAAGCCGCGCGCCAGAGGCCGCGCATCGGGGATCCCGACGCGTGCGGCGATGATGCCGAAATCGAGCGAGCCGGCATAACTCTGCAGCGTGATATTGAGCCCTAGTCCGTGCTCGACGATCGACACGGGCCAGTAGGTCAGCAAGCGGGCGCCGGCCAGATACAGCGGGACGCCGGGACCCGGCACATTCGACACGACGACGTTGGCGATCGGCGGCAACCGATTGGCCAGCGATGTACGGCCGTAGATGCCCGCGGCGGCGCTGAGCAGCCACGGCAGTCCTAGCGACGGAAAGTCGGTCGGCATCACGCCCTTCAACTGGCGCGTGACTTCCTTCGCAGCGCGCGCCGAAGCCTGCACCGCGCGCAGTCGTTCGAGCGGATCCGCCACGTCGGTCGCGAGCGACGTGAGCGTCATCGTCGCGAGCGTGGTGGCCTCCGTGTTGCCCGCTTCGCGCAGCGACACCGGCATGGCAGCCACCAGCGATCTCGTCGGAATTCCGCCGCGCGGCTTCAGATAGTCGCGCAGCGCTCCGCTGACGAGCGCCAGCACGAGGTCGTTCAGCGTGACGCCGTGCGCGCTGGCCAGCCGCTGCACGTCCGCCAGCGGCAGCGATGCCGTCGCGAAACTGCGCCCGCTGTCGATCACGCGGTTGAAATCCGTGCGCGGACCGAACGAGAGATTGCGACTGAATCCGGTGTCGCCTTTCAGCAGCTGGAGCGCAACGCGACCCATCGCCGGCAACTGGCGCACCAGGTTAAAGGTCTGCGCACCACTGACCTTGAACGCGGTACCGACCAGGGCGACCAGCCCCGGATCCTGCGCACTGCGCCGGCGTGCCGGCGCAACAGTGCGTGGTGACGGTGCGAGATCGAGCAGGGCCTGCGCCAGTACCACGCCCGACGCCCCGTCGAGCGTGGCGTGGTGAACCTTCGTATAGAACGCCAACTGCCCGTCCTTCAGTCCTTCGATCACATGGAACCGCCACAGTGGCCGCGATCGATCGAGTGGCTGCGCGTGCAGGCGCGCGACTGCCGCCTCGAGTTGCGCGAGCGTCCCGGGGCCGGGCAGCGTGACCCGCACGATGTGCTTGGTGAGATCCACATCGGGCGCGCGGACCCACACCGGGTTGGCGAAATCGAGCGGCATGCTGGCGAGCTGGCGCGTGAAGACCGGCGACAGATGCAGGCGCCGGGCCACGTGTCGCCGCACCCTCAGCAGGAAATCGCCGCCGCGCCGTGGCTGCTGCAGCAAATGGACCGCGCCGACGTGCATTGGTGTCGCCGGCGTTTCGAGGTGCAGGAACAGTGAATCCAGCCCCGACAGTGGTTTCAAGCGTCTCCCTATCGTGTTCTGACGCGCGCGTTCTGGTGCGCGTCGGCCCGATGGTAAACGCAGTCGTCAGAATGTGAACTTCTAGAATGCGCCGATGCGCATCGTCTTTGCCGGTACTCCCGACTTTGCTGCGCGCTCGCTCGCGGCGCTGATCGACGCGGCGCCGCAAGGCGGGTGGAACATTTCTCTGGTGCTGACGCAGCCCGACCGGCCCGCCGGCCGCGGACTGAAGACCACGCCGAGTCCGGTCATGGCACTCGCCCGCGCGCACGATTTGCCGGTCATCACGCCGGCGTCGTTGCGCAAGGGCGACGACGCCCGGCTCGCAATTGAGCAACTGAGATCCGCGCGCCCCGACGTGCTGGTCGTCGCCGCCTATGGGCTGATTCTTCCGCAGCAGATACTCGACCTTCCCACCGGCGTGCGCATCGAGGGGGGCACACCCTTGCGCGCGATCAATGTCCACGCGTCGTTGCTGCCGCGCTGGCGCGGCGCCGCACCCGTTGCGCGCGCGATCGAAGCGGGCGATGCCACGACCGGCATCACGCTGATGCAAATGGATGTTGGACTGGACACCGGGCCGATGCTGCAGACGGAGTCGATCGACGTTGCGGTCGACGACACCACCGCGACCCTGACTGCACGGCTCGCGCTGCTGGGTGCGCGGATGCTGGTGCAGGCGCTGCGGAACCCCGACTCGCTGCGGGCGCAGCCGCAGCCGTCCGAAGGGGTGACCTACGCGGCGAAGATCGCCAAGGAGGAGGCGTTGCTCGACTGGAACGCCTCGGCGATATCGCTGAACCGCAAGGTCCGCGCGTTTGATCCGTTTCCGGTCGCCGTTGCGCGACTCGTTGGCATGCCGATGCGCGTGTGGCGTGCCGAGGCGCTACCGCAGGCGGTCCGCGTATCTCCCGGGACCGTCATTGCGGTCGGCGCCAACGGCATCGACGTAGCATGCGGCAGCGGCTGCCTGCGACTGCTCGAACTGCAGCGACCCGGCGGGCGCAGGTTGCCTGCACGCGAATTTCTCGCCGGACACCCGATCGCCGTGCACCAGCGCTTCGATTGCGGACCTGAACATGGTTGAAAGCGGCGGCGGATCGCCGCCGCTGGCGCAGGTGCTGGCGGAAGCCGCGCGCGTCTGGCATGCCTTTATCCTCGGCCGGTCGCTCGAGCGCGCGCTGGACGAGGTGCTGCCTGGCGGCACCTGGTTGCGCCCTGCGGTGCAGAGCGTCAGTTATAGCGCCGTGCGGCGACGCGCGCTGAGTGAGCGCGTGATCGCCGAGATGGCAGCTCGGCCCCCGTCGGCGCCGGTTGCCGCGCTGCTCTGTGTCGCCCTGCCACAACTGCTGGCCGACCGGCACGCCGCCTACGCGGTGGTCGACCAGGCGGTGACCGCCGCGCGCGCTGATGCCACGACTGCCGCAGCAGCCGGGTTCGTCAATGCGTTGCTGCGCAATTTCCTGCGACAGGATGCGGGATGGCTCGAGCGGCTGCAGCGCGACGACACGGTGAAGTACAACGCCCCGCGCTGGTGGATCGACGCCATGCGGACAGCGCTGCCGACCCACGCGAGCGAGGTGCTCGCGGTTGGCGCGGCGGCCACGCCACCGCTGACGTTGCGCGTGAACACGCGGCGCGTCACGGTGGACGGGTATCTGCAGCGGCTTGCCGCGCAGGGCCGCATGGCCCATCGAGTCGGCCCGCAGGCGGTCTGCCTGCGCGAGCCGCGGCCGGTTGCGCGCATCGACGGGTTCGAAGACGGCGTCGTGTCGGTGCAAGACGCCGGTGCGCAGCTCGCGGCGCCGTGGCTCGATGCGGCCGCCGGTGCACGGGTTCTCGACGCCTGTGCGGCTCCCGGCGGCAAGACGGTACATCTGCTTGAACTCGCTGACCTCGACCTGACCGCGATCGAATCGGATGCGGCGCGCGCTACGCGCATCGACGACAACCTCCGCCGCGTCGGAGGTTCGGCTCGGGTGCTCGTTGCCGATGCCGCCGATCCGACCCGCTGGTGGGATGGACGGCCCTATGACCGGATCCTGCTCGACGCACCGTGCTCGGCCAGCGGCATCGTCCGCCGTCATCCGGACATCCCGTGGCTACGCCGTAAGGCCGATGTTGCGCAATTGACAACGTTGCAGGGCCGGTTGCTGGGCGCTTTGTGGCCGCTGCTGGTACCGGGTGGTAGATTGCTTTACGTCGTGTGCTCCGTGTTTCCGGCGGAAGGCAGCGAGCAGGTCGCACGATTCGTCGAGCGACATAGAGAGGCGGCCGTGTTGCCCTTGCCCGGCGGGTCGCCAATGGTCCAGTTGTTGCCGACCCTGGCGACCGACACGGCCTGGGCGGGGCAGGCCTGGCCGACGGTGCACGATGGTTTCTTCTACGCCCTGCTCGAAAAGCCCCGGTGATGCCCACTCAATGATGTTCGCACGCCTGCTGCGCGCGTCGGTCGCCACGCTGCTGACGGCACTCCTTGCCGGCCAATCCGGTCAGGTCCAGGCGGATGAGCGCATTGGCATTATCTCGGTCGCTCTGGAGCCCGCCAGTTCCGACGTCGGCGGTGCGGTGCTAAATGCGACCTTCGAGTTCGAGATGCCTCAGGCGCTCGAGGAGGCGGTGCAAAAAGGTATTGCCATCTACTTCAACATCGAGTTCGAGCTGTTCCGCAAGCGCTGGTACTGGCTCGACCGCAAGGTCGGCTCGAGTACGCTGACTTACCGGCTGTCGTACAGCCCGTTGACACGCCAGTATCGACTGGCGCGTGGCGGCCTGTCGCAGCCGTTCGACTCGCTCGAGGAGGCGCTTAATCTGCTCAAAAGCGTGCGCAACTGGAAGGTCATCGAAAAGGGAGCCCTGTCGCCGCGTGACGACTACGATGCTCAGGTGCGCATGCGTCTCGACGTGGCCCAGCTGCCGAAACCTTTCCAGGTCAATGCCATCACGAGCCGCGAATGGAACCTGTCGTCGGACTGGCGCGAGGTCGCCGTGCCGCCCGTAGTAACCCGCTGAAGCCATGAGTGCCTGAATGCCTGGCCGCGTGCTCCGCTACGGGCTGCTGTTCGCCGTCGCGCTGGCGGGCGTGCTGCTGTTCATCCTCGCTTCGGCCAGCAGCAACACCGCGTTCTTCGAGCGCAACTACCCGTTGCTGCTGGCGATCAACGGCGTCATTGCCGGAGCGCTCGCAATCTTCGTCCTGCTGCTGGTGCGGCGGCTGGTCAAGCGGCTGCGCCAGCGGCGCTTTGGGGCCCGGCTGACCACGCGCTTTGCGGTGGCTTTCGCGTTGATGGGTGTGGTTCCGGGCGTGCTGATCTACATCGTGTCCACGCAGTTCCTGTCGCGTTCCATCGAATCGTGGTTCGATGTCCGGGTCGACCGCGCGCTCGATTCAGGGCTCACGCTTGGGCGCGCAGCACTCGACAACCTGAAGGACGACGTCACGGCCAAGGCGCGCGCGTGGGCTTTGGAACTCGCCGACCTGCCCGAGTCGGGACAGTTGTCCCTGCTCAACCGATTGCGCGAGCAGGCCGGCATCAGCGAAGCGCTGCTGATCAACGGCAGCGGGCAGCTGCTCGGCGCGAGCGGCGCGCAGGTTTTCGAGCTAGTGCCCGAAATGCCGGCTCCGAGAGAACTGCGGCAGGCTCGCACGGAGCGCTTGTTTGCCGTGATCGAAGGCGAGGCCGGCGCAGCCGACGCCAGGCAAGGCCTGCGCGCCCGCGTGATCGTGCCGCTGCCGGCGCCGACCTCGCTGTCTGCCCGCGGCAGCCTGCAGCCTCTCGACCCCGCCGGCAGCCGCATGCGCGATGTCATCGGCAGCGGTCATGGGCTCACACTGCCCGGCAGCATCGCGACTGCGGCTGAATCGCAGTTCCTGCAGCTGATCCAGCCAGTGCCATCCTCGATTGCCGCTAATGCCGAAGCACTGCAGAACGGCTACCGCGATTACCAGGAACTCTCGCTCTCGCGCAGCGGCCTGCAGACGATCTACGGACTGACGCTCACGCTCACTCTGCTGCTATCGGTGTTTGCGGCGATCGCCGGCAGCGTGCTGCTGGCGAGTTCGATGACCGCCCCGCTGCTGCAACTGGCCGAAGGAACCAAGGCGGTCGCCGAAGGAAACTTCAGGCCAGTGCGCGAATTCCCCGGCAATGACGAGATGAACCTGCTGACGCGCTCGTTCAACGCGATGACGCGGCAGTTGACCGAGGCGCGCGACGCGGTGGAAACCAAGCAGCGCGAAGTCGAAAACGCCAAGGCTTATCTGGAGCGCGTGCTGGCGAACCTTTCGGCCGGAGTCGTCGTGCTCGACCACGAGTTCAGGCTGGTCACGGCCAATTTCGGTGCCTCGCGCATCCTCGGTCGCGCGATGAGCCACGAGGTCGGACGTCCGCTGCACGAACTCGACGAGATGCTCGCTGCCGCGTTTTCCGGCGGCTTTGCCGAACAGGCGCTATCGGGATCTACAAAGGATTCTTGGCAGCAGCAGATCGAGGTCAGGCGTCCTGGCGCGACGCACCCGGCCGAGCCGCTGATGCTGCTGGCCCGCGGCTCGCGCCTGCCGCTCGACAACGGACTCGGCTACGTCGTGGTCTTCGACGACATCACGCAGGTCATCTCGGCGCAGCGGGCCGTGGCCTGGGGTGAGGTGGCGCGCCGCCTGGCCCATGAGATCAAGAATCCGCTGACGCCGATCCAGCTGGCGGCGGAGCGCATCCAGATGAAGCTCGTCGGAAAACTGCCCGGCGATGATGCCGAGGTGCTGAAGCGCGGCACGTCGACGATCGTCAACCAGGTCGCATCGATGAAGCGGATGGTGGACGATTTCCGCGAGTACGCGCGTGTTCCCCCGGCACGCCTGTCGCCGCTCGACCTGAACACTGTCATCGAGGAGGTGGCAACGCTCTATCGCACGGCAGGTGCACCGATCGTCCTCTCGCTTGCCTCGGGCCTGCCGCTAATCGAAGGCGACGCCACCCAGCTGCGGCAAATCATCCACAATCTGATCGGCAATGCGCAGGAAGCCCTCAGCGGACAGGCCGATGCACGCATCGGCGTGCGCACCGCATTGGCCGAAATCTCGGAAAGCACCGGCCTCGTGCGAGCGGTACGCTTGACGGTGGACGACAACGGTCCGGGGTTCGCGGCGAATATACTTCGTCGTGCGTTCGAGCCGTACGTCACCACCAAGCCGAACGGCACCGGCCTTGGATTGGCCATGGTCAAGAAAATCGTCGACGAACACGGAGCCCACATCGAAGCCATCAACCGCAGCGGCGGTGGAGGCGTTGGCCATGCCGCGGGAGCACAGGTGACGATCGTGTTCCGTCGGCTGGCCCAGCCGGCGCACGCGTCGCCGCGTCGCGTGGCCTGAGCGCTGGAGTTGCGACCAATGAGTGTTCCGATGAAACAGGTCCCGCTATTCATCGCCTCCGGGGCGTCGCTCGGCTGGCAACGCGCCGGACGCGACCGGAGCTAGCCCATGGCGACCATCCTCGTCGTCGACGACGAAATCGGCATCCGGGAACTACTATCCGAGATCCTGGGCGACGAAGGCCATTCGGTGCTCACGGCGGAGAACGCGTCGAAGGCGCGCGACGTCCGCGCCCGCGAGCCGCTCGACCTGGTTCTGCTCGACATCTGGATGCCCGATACCGACGGCGTCACGCTGCTGAAGGAGTGGGCATCACACGGCCAGTTGACGATGCCCGTCATCATGATGTCCGGCCACGCGACCATCGACACCGCGGTCGAGGCGACGCGATACGGTGCGCTCGAATTCCTTGAGAAGCCGATCGCGATGACGCGCCTGTTGTCTGCCGTGCGCTCGGGACTCGAACGCGGACGCGTTATGCGCAATCTGCGTCAGCATGCCGCCACCGCGCCGATGACAGCAGTGGGCGTGGAAGCGGCCGTGACGCCTGCCGAATCCGCTGTCGCCGTCGAACCGGCCACCATGCACAACGGGGTCCCGCTCGATCAGCCGCTGCGGGAAGCACGCGACCAGTTCGAGCGCGTCTATTTCGAATTTCACCTGGCGCGCGAGAACTTCAGCATGACGCGCGTCGCCGATCGGGCCGGCCTCGAGCGCACGCACCTGTACCGCAAGCTGAAGCAGCTGGGCATCGAGCTCTCACGTGGAGCACGCCGCGATCGTGCGGCGGAGGAACTCCCGCCTGCGCCTGCTCCGGCGACCCTACCGGCCGAAACGGTGCAGCCGCCGGCCTACGTGCATCGCGACGAGTACGACGACTAGTCTTCAGCCGGTCGGTCGCGACCCGATTCCATGAAGATCATCATCGTCGGCGCGGGCCGAGTGGGCTCATCGGTGGCTGAAAGCCTGGTTTCCGAGGCCAACGACATCACCGTGATCGATTCCGATCCCGTTCGGGTTGCCGAACTGCAGGACCGTTTCGATCTGCGTGGTCTGGTAGGCAACGCGGCGCTGCCGTCGGTGCTCGAGCAGGCGGGCGCGGCCGATTCGGACATGCTGATCGCGGTCACTGCGTTCGACGAGACCAACTTGGTCGCGTGCAAGATCGCCGCCGACTTGTACAACGTTCCGTCACGCATCGCTCGCGTTCGCAATGTCGAACTGCAGAAGCACCCGAAGCTGATCGGCGAGGAAGGTTTCCGCGCCACCCACGTCATCTTCCCCGAGCAGACCGTCACCGACTACATCCTGAAGCTGATCGAGTTTCCCGAAGCGCTGCAGGTGCTGGAATTCGGCGATGGAAGAGCGAGCCTGATCGCAATCCGGGCGTTCGCCGGCGGACCGCTGGTTTCGCACCCGGTGAAGGAGCTACGCCGTCACCTGCCGAATGTCGACTCGCGCATCGTCGCGATTTTCCGCGAGGAGGCCAGCGTGCGGGTCGACGGCGACACGATGGTGCAGCCGGGCGACGAGGTGTTCTTCCTCGCCGACTCGCAGAACATCCGCATGGTCATGGGCGAGCTGCGCCGGATGGACAAGCCGGTGCGGCGCGTGATGATCTCCGGTGGCGGCAACATCGGGCTACGCGTGGCCAGTTCGCTCGATACCGGCGAAGGACTGGATACGCCCGAGCGTTTCAACGTCAAGATCATCGAGGCGAACAAGCGACGTGCCGAAGTCCTGGCCCATCAGCTGTCGACCCGTGTGCTGGTGCTGAACGGCGACGGTACCGACGAGGATCTGTTGGAGGAGGAAGGGATTCACGACGTCGATTTGTTCCTGTCACTGACGAACGACGACGAGAACAACATCATGAGCGCGCTGCTCGCCAAGCGCATGGGGGCGCGCCGCGTCATCGCGCTGATCAACCGCAAGAGCTATGGCGACCTGATGCAGGGCGGACAGATCGACATCGCCATCTCACCCTCCTACGCTACGCTATCGGCATTGCTGCGGTTCGTCCGTCGCGGCGACGTGGTGGCAGCGCACAGCCTGCGGCGCGGCGCCGCCGAAGCGCTCGAGATCATCGCGCACGGTGATGCCCGGACCTCGCGCATCATCGGCAAAAGCATCGACCAGATCGAGCTGCCGCGCGGTGTGACGATCGGCGGGCTGGTGCGCGGCGCTAACGTGCTGATGGCTCACCACGACACGGTGATCGAAGCCGAGGATCACCTGATCGTTTTCGTCGAGAACAAACGGTTGATCCAGCGTGTCGAGCGGCTCTTCAGCGTCGGCGTCGGCTTCTTCTGATCGTTGTTGCGGCGCGGCGAAAGCCAAGAACTTGTTCGGGTTTACGCCGGTTTGTTCGCACAGAGGCTGCTGATTCAATAGAATCGACGGCGGCGGCACCCACCCGCGACGTCGGTCGACAAGACGCGCCAAGGAGAAGTGGCTCGAGAATCGCAGTGTCGCGAAACGTTTTCAGCCAAGGAGACACACAGTATGGATTTCGAAAACAGCAACAACTCAGGCCCGACGCGTCGCAAGTTCCTGTCCAAGGCCGCCGCGGCCACCGCCGGAACCGCCGCCCTCGGGTTCCCGATGGTGTCGCGCGCGCAGACCTTCACGTTCCGCTTCCAGAGTACCTGGCCCTCGAAGGACATCTTCCACGAGTTCGCCGGTGACTTCGTCAAGAAGATCAACGATATGTCGGGCGGGCGGCTGAAGATCGAGTTGCTGCCTTCTGGCGCCGTCGTGCGCGCGTTCGACCTGCTCGACGCGGTCAACAAGGGCACGCTCGACGGCGGCCACGGCGTCGTGGCCTACTGGTACGGCAAGAACTCCGCGGTCGCCTTGTGGGGTTCGGGACCGTCGTTCGGCATGGATGCGAATCAGGTCCTGGCGTGGCACTACTACGGCGGCGGCAAGCAGATCCTCGACGAGATCTACAAGTCGCTCAACATGAACATCGTGTCGTACCTGTACGGCCCGATGCCGACGCAGCCGTTCGGCTGGTTCAAGAAACCGATCACCAAGGCGGAAGAGGTCAAGGGAATGAAATTCCGCACGGTCGGCCTCGCGGTCGACATGTACACGGCGATGGGCGTCGCGGTCAACCCGCTGCCCGGCGGCGAAATCGTTCCGGCGCTCGATCGCGGGCTCCTCGACGGCGCGGAATTCAACAACGCCAGCTCCGACCGCCTCCTCGGCTTCCCCGACGTCTCCAAGGTCTGCATGCTGCAGAGCTTCCACCAGTCGAGCGAGCAGTTCGAGATCCTGTTCAACAAGACCAAGTACGACACACTGCCTGCCGACCTCAAGGCCATCATCGACTACGCGGTGCAGGCGTCGAGTGCCGACATGAGCTGGAAGGCGGCCGACCGCTATTCGCAGGACTACGTCAACCTGCGCACCAAGGACGGCGTCAGTTTCTACAAGACTCCAGATGCGATCCTGCGCACGCAGCTCGACGTCTGGGACAAGATGCTCGAAGCGAAATCGGCCGAGAACCCGCACTTCAAGAAAGTGGCCGACTCGATGAAGGCGTTCGCCGAGCGCACGTGCCGCTATTCGTTCGACTACAACGTCGACTATCGGATGGCCTACAACCGATATTTCGGACGGCCGGCCGCCGCTCCCGCAAAGAAAGCTTGATACGATCGCGGCGACTCGAGAGTTGCGCTAAGGCAGTAGCGGCGCCCCACGGGGCGCCGCTTTTCATTGGATCTCACACCTTTGATACGGCCGTCGCGGGAAGGCCGTCGAACCGAGGCCCGGCATGCAGCGCTTTCTTCTAGGCATTGACAAGCTGTCGAACCTCTTCGGACGCTTGTTTTCCTGGCTGATCGTTGCACTGACGCTGCTGATTTCCTGGGAAGTCTATTCGCGCTACATCCTGAATCGTCCACATGCCTGGGCGCTCGATGTCCAGATCATGATGTACGGGACGCTGTTCATGATGGCCGGCGCGTACACGCTGGCGCAGAACAACCACGTCCGCGGTGACGTGCTCTACGGCTTCTTCCGCCCGCGTACGCAGGCGTGGGTCGACTTCATCCTGTACATCGTGTTCTTCCTGCCGGGGATCGTTGCGCTTACTTACGCGGGCTGGGAATTCGCCAAAGATGCACTGGCGATCCGCGAGCAGACATTCTCGGCCGATGCGCTGCCGATTTATCCGTTCAAGTTCGTGATCCCGGTGGCGGGCCTGCTGCTGCTGCTGCAGGGCATCGTCGAAATCATCCGTTGCGTTCGTTGCATCCGCGACGGCGAGTGGCCGAGCCGTATAGCGGACGTCGAGGAAGTCGACGTCGAGAAGCTGAAGGAAATGGTGCACGTCACGGACCGCGACATCGCGAGCGCCGATGCGGCCCTGGTCGCGCACGAAAAGGGAGCCGCCCGATGAGAATCCGCAAGGAGCTCTGGTTCGGCTTCGCGCTGATGGCGATCATCGTCGCCGGCGCGCTCTATGTGCTGCTATCGGCGGAGACGATCTCGCGCGGCCACCTCGGACTGCTGATGCTCTCGCTGGTCGTCGTCGCGATCATGCTTGGATTCCCCACGGCGTTCACGCTGATGGGAATGGGCATGATCTTCACCTGGCTGTCGTACGACCGCGACATCACGCGCACGCTCGACCTGATGGTGCAGTCGACCTTCAAGGTCATGAGCAACGATGTGCTGATATCGATCCCGCTGTTCGTATTCATGGGATATCTGGTCGAGCGCGCCAACCTGATCGAGAAGTTGTTCAAGTCCCTGCACCTGGCGCTGGCACGCGTGCCTGGATCGCTGGCGGTAGCGACTATCTTTACCTGCGCGGTGTTTGCGACAGCGACTGGCATTGTTGGTGCCGTGGTCACGCTGATGGGGCTGCTGGCTTTCCCGCAGATGCTGAAGGCCGGCTACAACGTCAAGCTGGGCGCGGGCTCGGTCACCGCAGGCGGTTGCCTCGGAATCCTGATCCCGCCGTCGGTGCTGCTGATCGTCTACGGTGCGACGGCGGGCGTTTCGGTCGTCCAGCTTTATGCCGGCGCGTTTTTCCCGGGGATCATGCTGGCGGGGCTTTACGTCCTCTACGTGATGATTCTCGCCAAGCTCAAACCCGATCTGGCGCCGCCGCTGTCAGAGGATGCGCGCCGAGTCGTTTTGCCACCGCTCTTGCAGCGAGTCGGCGACATGGTTTCGCAGCGCGCGCTGCCGGGCCTCGTCGGTGCACTGAAGGGTCGTCGCAACGAAGGTGTTGCGAGCGTGGATTTGCTGAAACAACTCGGTATCACGTTGATTCCTGCCCTGCTCGTCGCGTTTGTCGTCGTCGAGACTTTTGTGACGATGACGAAACCTGTCGAGGTCATCGCCATGCCCGAAGGCGGGCTGATGACCGGCGGGGCCATTCAGGAACTGGGATCGAGCCAGGGCGTTCAGGAACCGCCGTCGGACGGAGTTCAGGAGCCGCCCGGCTCGAGCAGCAGCCTTGCCGAGCCGCCGGGAAGCGTCAAGGAAGCCGCGCCGGCGGCGAGTGCGGCATCGACAGCGGCCCCCGCCGACACGGCGGCTTCGACGGACGCCGAGGAAGCGGGCAAGCGGCGTCCCGTCACGACCGGATTCTGGATCACGCTGGGAATTGGAGTCGTCGCGCTCGCCTTCTTCTATTGGATCTTCACGCTCAAGCGCCTCGAGATCTTCAAGATGCTGCTGGCGTCGTTCTTCCCGCTGGTCGTGCTGATCCTGGCGGTGCTCGGTTCGATCGTGTTCGGCCTGGCCACGCCTACTGAAGCGGCGGCGATCGGGGCGTTCGGCGGTTATGTGCTGGCGGCCCTCTACATGGTGCTGAACTATCCGGACGAGAAGAGGCGCCGCCTGCTCTTCATATGGATCCCGCTGTGGCTCCCGTTTGTGGTTTCAGTGATCTGGTTTCGCTACGCCGACGCCTTCGGCGCGGTGCCGACCTGGTTCGGAGTGGTTGCGATCGCCGGCGTCGCGATCTGGGCGGTGCTTGCCCTGCGCGAATCCAAGCTGCTCGACACGGTGCGCGAGTCGTCGTACCTGACCGCGAAGACCAGCGCGATGGTGTGCTGGCTGTTTGTCGGCAGTTCCATCTTTTCGGCGGCGTTCGCCCTGCTGGGCGGCCAGCAGCTCGTCGAGAACTGGGTCCTGTCGATGAACCTGTCGAAGGTCGAGTTCCTGCTGCTTTCGCAGGTGATCATCTTCATTCTCGGATGGCCGCTCGAGTGGACCGAGATCATCGTCATCTTCATGCCGATCTTCGTTCCGCTGCTCGACAACTTCGGCGTCGATCCGCTGTTCTTCGGCCTGCTGGTTGCGTTGAACCTGCAGACCGCCTTCCTGTCGCCGCCGGTCGCGATGGCCGCGTTCTATCTGAAGGGCGTGTCGCCGCCGCATGTCTCGCTGAACCAGATCTTCGCGGGAATGATGCCGTTCATGGGGATCCAGGTCGTCGCCATCTTCCTGCTGTACGTGTTTCCGCAGATCGGACTGTGGCTGCCGAGCGTGCTGTACGGCCGCTGACCAGGAGTTGTCGCCGGTCGACCGGATGCAATGCCGGTCGGCCGACGGCGAGGTGCTCCGGCGCATAATCCGCGCGCATTTCATGCCGCCACCATGCAGGCGCTAGCGCGCTCAATCCTTCCGGTCATCAACGTCCTCGGCTACGTCGTCTTGCTCTTCGCGGCGACGATGCTGGTGCCGCTGGCATTCGCCTTCTTTGCCCGCGAGGCGGCGCTCAAGGACTACGACTTCGCGTTGCTGATCACGGCCGCCATTGGCGGCGCATTGATCGTGACGACTCGCCGCTACCGGCGCGAATTGCAGCCGCGCGACGGCTTCCTGCTGGTAACGCTTGGCTGGACCGTGCTGCCTGCCTGCGCCACGTTGCCGTTGCTGTTTCATCTTCCCGGGCTGTCGTTCACCGACGCCTACTTCGAGACGATGTCGGGCCTGACGACGACCGGCGCAACCGTGCTCACCGGACTCGACAACCTGCCGTTGTCGATCAACGTCTGGCGCCACTTGCTGGTCTGGATGGGCGGCATGGGAATCCTGGTGCTGGCGGTCGCGATCCTGCCGCTGCTGGGAGTCGGCGGCGCACAGATCTTCAAGGCCGAGACCGCCGGACCGTTCAAGGAGACCAAGCTGACGCCGCGTATCGCCGATACGGCGAAGGCGCTCTATTCGATCTACTTCGGCATCTCGCTGCTGTGCTTCTTCGCCTTCCGGTGGGCCGGCATGACGCTGGAGCGATGCGTTCATGCACATGTGCTCGACGATGGGCCTCGGCGGGTTCTCGTCGCACGACGCGAGCTTCGGCTATTTCGACTCGCCACTGATCGATTACACCGCGGTCGTGTTCATGGCGATCGCTGGTTTCAACTTCTCGCTGCACTTCATTGCCTGGCGCAAGAAGTCGCTGATCGTCTACCTCACCGATCCCGAGGCACGCGCGTATCTCATCACGCTGGTGCTCTCCTGCCTCGCGATCGCCGCGTTCCTCTATTACAACGAGGTCTATGCGGAGCGCTTGCAGGCTCTGCGCTATGCGACCTTCAACGTGGTGTCGATCGCGACGACGACCGGCTACGCCAATACCGACTACAACCAGTGGCCGATCTTCGCGCCGATCTTCATGCTGTTCCTGTGCGGCTTCACCACCTGCGCGGGTTCGACCGGGGGCGGCATCAAGATGATCCGCAGCCTGATCCTGCTGAAGCAGGCGCGCCGCGAGGTGACGCGCATCCTGCATCCGCGTTCCGTCAGCCCGGTCGTCGTCGGCAAGCAGGCTATCGACAACAAGGTGATCTTCGCGGTGCTTGCGTTCATGCTGATCTATGGCGCGGCGATCGCGTGGCTGACCTTCCTGCTGCTGCTGTCCGGGCTCGACGTGATTTCGGCGTTTACCGCGATCGTCGCTTGCATCAACAACACAGGACCGGGTCTGAACCAGGTGGGTCCGGCCGCCAACTACGGCGGACTCAACGACTTCGAAACTTGGGTCTGCACCTTTGCCATGCTGATCGGTCGCCTCGAACTGTTCTCCGTGCTCGTGCTGCTGACGCCGGAGTTCTGGCGGCGCTGATGCGCGCAAGCGTGCGTGTCGCGCGCGGCGACGCGCAGGCCGCGATCGAGGCCTGGCTGGCATCGACTACAGGACGGCGCGCGGTGCTGGTCGAGGGCGCTTTCCATCCGTTGAACGTGCCGGACGACGTGCCTCTGACGCGACTGTCGCCAGGCTGCGTCTGCTGCGTGGGGCTGGTGCCGCTGAGGGTGGGAATCACCCGCGCTGTGCGCGCTTCTCGACCCGAATCGCTGCTGCTCGTTCTGTCGGCTGGCGAGCACCTGCAGCGCGTTCGTGCCCTGCTCGCCGACGGCGGGCTCGGCGTTCGCTTCGAGCTCGACTGAGCGCACCGGCGTGGCGCATCCGCCCCTTCACGGGGCGCGCGCTGTGAGCCATTACTCTCGTCCCGAGCGGTATGGGAGATAGGCTTATATCGTCCGCTTGAATCTTTGCCGCAGGTACCGATATTGCTGTTAGGTGGGCGACTACGGTGTCGTAACCGGCCCCGGCCGAAAAGGGAAGCTAATGGCAGTCACGATGATCTACAACAGTCCGCAATACTGCGTGTTCGAGTTCGAAGGCTCGAATGCGAGCGACGATCGTCCGATCGGCGGGTACGAGATCATGGACAAGCAGCTTCGCCGCGAGATCTTCCTGGGTGGACGCGACGCCGAAAACTTTCGCAAGAGCGTACAGGAACTGATCGAACAGGGGCCGACTTCGGACGAGGTCGATGCCTTCCTTGGGGGCTTCAGCGGGCTGATGAACCAACCGGTCGTACTGCACTGACCCAATTCGAGTGTAGGTTCTAGTCGGCCAGCCACAACCGCGCCGCGCCCGCGCCACAATCGCTTCTCCGAACGAGCGTTCGCAATGACGAACGCGGCAGGGGGCACTGTGGAATTCGACTACATCGTGGTCGGTGGCGGGTCCGGCGGGTGCGTCCTCGCATCGCGTTTGTCCGAGGATCCGCGGCAGACCGTTGCGCTGCTTGAAGCAGGCGGCGCCAATGACGGCGTGCTCAACCGCGTGCCGACCGGGGCGGCGATCCACATCATGCGCCGCAATGCCTGCAACTGGGCCTTTTCGACGGTACCGCAGCCGGGGCTTAACGGTCGTGTCGGTTATCAACCGCGCGGTCGCGGCCTCGGGGGTTCGTCGGCCATCAACGCAATGGTCTATCTGCGCGGCCAGCGTGAGGATTACGACGACTGGGCCGCGGCCGGAGCGCGCGGCTGGAGCTGGGCGGATGTTCAGCCCTACTTCCTGAAGTCCGAGAATAACGAGCGCGGTGCCATCGGACGTCATGGCGTCGGCGGTCCATTGAACGTCGCCGACCTGCGGTCGCCGCACCCGTTTGCCGAACGATTCATCCAGGCGGGCATCCAGGCCGGTCTTCCGCGTAACGATGACTTCGCCGGCGAGACGCAGGAAGGCGTCGGCTTCTACCAGGTCACGCAGAAAAATGGCGAGCGGTGGTCTGTTGCGCGCGCCTATCTGGATCCGGCGCGCTCGCGGTCCAATCTGGCGATCGAGACCGAAGCGCTCGCGACCCGCATCGTATTCGACGGCACGCGCGCGGTCGGGGTGGAATTCGAACAGCGCGGGGTGCGGCGCGTGGTGTGCGCAAGGCGCGAAGTATTGCTGTCGGCCGGAGCACTGCAATCGCCGCAACTATTGATGGTTTCGGGAGTTGGGCCCGCGGATCGCCTGCGCGAACTCGGCATCGCGGTTGTGGCCGACCTGCCGGTCGGACACAACCTGCAGGACCATCTTGACGTGATCATCAATCGACGCGTCGACAACACCGATCTGCTCGGTCTGTCGCCGACCGGCGCCTACAAGCTGATGCGCGCGATCGGCCAGTGGAGGCGCGAGCGTCGCGGCTTGCTCACCTCGAACTTCGCCGAAGCCGGTGCGTTCGTGCGCACTCTGCCGGAGCTGACTCGGCCCGATGTGCAATTGCACTTCGTGATCGGTATGGTCGACAACCATAACCGCACGTTCCATTGGGGCCACGGCATGAGCTGCCACTCGAGCCCGATGCGGCCGAAGAGCCGCGGTACGCTCCGGCTGGCGTCGACCGATGCGCGCGATGCACCGCTGATCGATCCCGGCTTCCTCACGGTCGAAGAGGATCTGCAAACGATGGTGCGGGGTTTCAAGACGGTGCGCCACATCTTCGCGCAGCCCGCGTTCGCTCCGTTCGGTGGCGGCGACCTCAGCCGCGAGCTGTATTTCGCCGATGCACGGAGCGATGACGAGATCCGCGCAGCAATCCGTTCGCGCGCCGACACGATCTATCACCCGGTCGGCACCTGCAGGATGGGCACCGATGCCAATGCGGTGGTCGATCCCGAGCTCAGGGTGCACGGCATCGAGGGTCTGCGCGTGGTCGACGCCTCGATCATGCCCTCGCTGGTGTCCGGCAACACGAATGCGCCGGTCGTGATGATCGCCGAGCGCGCAGCCGACCTGATCCGGGGCGCGCGGGCACCGGTCGATGTACCGACAGCGACGGCAGCACCTCGTGCCGAGGCGGCGGCAATGCCGCTGGCGTAACCGTCGGGGAGCGACGCGCAGGGCGTAAGGGGGCGACATAAGCTCATGCCGTCGGCGCCTCGATCGATGGAGCCCGGGCCCTAGAATGTCGGCTGCCATGACTAACGCTGCCCCAACGTCCACCACCGAGGCACGCCTGCGCGAACTGCTGGCGCGGCGCATTTTGCTGCTCGACGGCGCGATGGGGACGATGATCCAGAGCCTCAGGCTGTCCGAGGCTGAGTTTCGCGGACAGCGTTTCGCCGATCATCCGGTCGACCTGCGCGGCAACAACGATCTGCTGGTGCTGACGCGACCCGATCTTGTGCGTGACATCCACGATCAGTACCTGCTGGCCGGCGCCGACATCATCGAGACGAATACCTTCGGCGCAACGTCGATCGCGCAGGAAGACTATCGGCTCGCGCACCTGACGTACGAGATCAACGTCGCTGCCGCGCGCATCGCGCGCGAGGCCGCGGACAAGCACGCGACCGCCGACAAACCGCGCTTCGTTGCAGGCGCCTTGGGGCCGACGCCGAAGACCGCGTCGATCTCGCCCGACGTCAACGATCCCGGCGCGCGCAACGTCACATTCGACCAGCTGGCCGAGTCCTACGGCGAGCAGGCGCGCGGGCTACTCGACGGCGGCGTTGACGTGCTGTTGATCGAGACTATCTTCGACACGCTGAACGCGAAGGCGGCCATTTTTGCGCTCGAGGCCGAATTCGAACGGCGTGGCCAACGTGTGCCGGTGATGATTTCCGGCACCGTCACCGATGCTTCGGGCCGAATCCTGTCGGGCCAGACGGTCGAGGCGTTCTGGCATTCGGTGCGGCATGCACGGCCGCTGACGATCGGACTGAACTGCGCGCTCGGGGCCGCGCTGATGCGTCCGTACATCGAGGAACTGGCAGGTGTCGCTGACACGTTCGTCAGCGTCTATCCGAACGCGGGCTTGCCGAACCCGATGTCGGAGACCGGATTCGACGAGACGCCCGACGTCACCTCGGCCCTGTTGATGGAATTCGCGCAGGCCGGCTTCGTCAACATCGCCGGCGGTTGCTGCGGGACGACGCCCGATCACATCCGCGCCATCGCCGCGGCGATCGACGGCTTGCCGCCACGACAGATTCCGCAGGATTCCGCGCGCGCGCTCAAGCTTTCGGGTCTGGAGCCGGTGAAGATCGGCGATGACAGCCTGTTCGTCAATGTCGGCGAGCGCGCGAACGTGACCGGATCGAAGGCGTTCGCGCGGCTGATCCTCAACGACCAGTTCGAGGAAGCCGTCAGCGTGGCGCGCCAGCAGGTCGAAAACGGAGCGCAGGTCATCGACATCAACATGGACGAGGCCATGCTCGATTCGGCCCGGGCGATGACGCGCTTTCTAAACCTGATTGCGAGCGAGCCCGACATATCGCGCGTGCCCGTGATGATCGACAGCTCGAAATGGAGCGTGATCGAGACCGGACTCAAGTGCGTGCAGGGCAAGGCTATCGTCAACTCGATCTCGATGAAGGAAGGCGAGGCCGAGTTCATCCGCCAGGCGACCCTGGCGCGCCGCTACGGCGCCGCGGTGGTTGTGATGGCGTTCGATGAGCAGGGGCAGGCCGACACGCTCGAGCGCAAGACCGAAATCTGCCGGCGTTCGTACGGCATCCTGACCGAGCAGGTCGGGTTTCCCGCCGAAGACATCATCTTCGATCCGAATATCTTCGCGATCGCGACGGGAATCGAGGAGCACAACAACTACGCGGTTGACTTCATCGAGGCGACCCGCTGGATCCGGCAGCACCTGCCATACGCCAAGGTGAGCGGCGGAGTGTCCAACGTCAGCTTCAGCTTCCGCGGCAACGATCACGTTCGCGAGGCGATTCACACCGTGTTTCTGTACCACGCGATCCGCGCCGGCATGACGATGGGCATCGTCAATGCAGGCCAGCTCGGTGTGTACGAAGAGATCGAGCCGGAGTTGCGCGAGCGCGTCGAGGACGTCGTCCTCAACCGCCGACCGGACGCGGGCGAGCGGCTGGTCGCCTTTGCCGAGCAGGTGAAGGCCGGAGGCCGCAAGAATGAAGAGGATCTCGCCTGGCGTGGCGAGCCGGTCGAAAAGCGGCTCGCACACGCGCTGATCCACGGCATCACGGCGTTCGTCGTCGAGGACACCGAGGAGTGCCGTGCTGCAATCGCCGCCCGCGGCGGCCGCCCGATCGAGGTTATCGAAGGTCCGCTGATGGACGGCATGAACATCGTCGGGGATCTGTTCGGCGCAGGAAAGATGTTCCTGCCGCAGGTCGTGAAATCGGCCCGCGTGATGAAGCAGGCGGTGGCGCACCTGGTGCCGTACATCGAGGCCGAGAAGGCGGCGCACGTCGCGGCCGGCGGCGAGGCGAAGCCGCGCGGCAAGGTCGTGATTGCCACCGTCAAGGGCGACGTGCACGACATCGGCAAGAACATCGTGTCGGTCGTGCTCCAGTGCAACAACTTCGAAGTGATCAACATGGGCGTGATGGTGCCGGCCGAGAAAATCCTCGCGACCGCGCGCGAGGAGGGCGCCGACATGGTGGGATTGTCGGGCCTGATCACACCGTCGCTCGAGGAGATGCAGCACGTCGCGCGCGAGATGCAGCGCCAGGGATTCACGCTGCCGCTGCTGATCGGCGGCGCTACCACCAGCCGCGTGCACACTGCCGTCAAGATCGCGCCGCACTACACCAACGGTCCCGTCATCTACGTTACGGATGCGAGCCGCTCGGTCGGCGTATGCCAGAGCCTGGTCAGCGACGAGGCGGCGGCGCGCTATGTCGCCGAGATCAACCGCGAGTACCAGCGGGTGCGCGAGCAGCACGCGAGCAAGAAGGGCCCCGAGCTGATTCCGCTGGGGGCGGCGCGCGCGAACGCGACGCGTATCGACTGGGCCGGCTACGTGCCGCCGAAGCCGAAATTCCTCGGGCGACGCGCGTTCAGGAATTTCGATCTCGCGATGATTGCGAAGTACGTCGACTGGGGGCCGTTTTTCCAGACGTGGGATCTGCACGGGCCGTTTCCGCAGATCCTCGCGGACGACGTCGTCGGCGAACACGCGCGCCAGGTCTTCGCCGAGGGCGAGAAGATGCTCGAACGCATCGTCGCCGAGCGCTGGCTGACCGCCAATGCGGCGGTCGCCTTTTATCCGGCCAATGCGGTCGGCGATGACATCGAGGTCTACTCAGAGCGGGCCGACCGTCGAGGTGAGCGCGAAGTGCTGTTCACGTGGCACGGGCTGCGCCAGCAAACCCGCAAGCCGGTGCTCGATGGCGTGCCGAACCCGAACCAGGCGCTGGCCGACTTCATCGCGCCGAAGCTCATCGACGGCAAACCCTCAGGCATCAGCGATTACATCGGGCTCTTTGCGGTCACGACGGGAATCGGCGTCGACAAGCGCGAGGCGCAGTTTGTGAGTAAGCACGACGACTACGGCGCGATCATGCTGAAGGCGATCGCCGACCGCCTTGCTGAAGCACTTGCCGAGCTGATGCACGAGCGGGTCCGCCGCGATCTGTGGGGCTACGCGGCCGGCGAATCGCTGACCAGCGAAGAACTGATCCGCGAGCGCTACCGCGGCATTCGTCCGGCACCGGGGTATCCTGCGTGCCCCGAGCATTCGGTCAAGAGCGCGATGTTCGACGTGTTGAACGCGGCCGACATCGGCATGACGCTGACCGAGAACTACGCGATGCAACCTGCTGCGTCCGTCAGCGGGTTCTATTTGGCACATCCGCAGTCGAAGTACTTCAACGTCGGACGCATCGGACGCGATCAGCTCGAGGACCTGGCCGCGCGCAAGCGCGAAGCCGTCAGCGAACTCGAACGCTGGCTGGCACCCAACCTGGGCTGACGCGCGTCGCACTTACGACGCAGGCCCAAACTACGCAAACCCGCCACAGGCTCTCGCGCCAACGCGCCGACCAATGCAGCTGGGGGTCATCGCTGACGACCTGACCGGAGCGACCGACATTGCGGTCAACCTGCGTGCGGCCGGATGGTCGGTCGTGCAAGTCAACGGCGTGCCACGGCCGGACCTTGAGGTCGGCGCAGTCGATGCGGTGGTGGTCGCATTGAAGTCGCGGACCATCGCGCCTCGCGACGCGTGCACCATGTCGCTCGCCTCGCTTGCAGAATTGCGCCGGCGTGGAGCGAAGCGGATCTACTTCAAGTATTGCTCGACCTTCGATTCGACGCCACGCGGCAACATCGGGCCCGTCACCGACGCGCTCGCCGATGCACTCGGCGCCGCGCTGGTGCCGACGACGCCGGCATATCCGCGCAACCAGCGCACGGTGTACCGCGGACACCTGTTCGTCGGCGATCTGTTGCTGTCCGACTCGGGCATGCGCAGCCATCCACTGACGCCGATGAATGACGCCAACCTGGTGCGCGTGCTGCAGGCCCAGACGCCGCAACGTGTCGGACTGATCGCGCTCGATTGCGTCGAACAGGGGACGGAGGCCGTGCGGCAACGGCTGCAGACGCTGCGCAACGATGGTTGCAGGCATGCGCTGCTGGACGCGGTCGATGCACGGCACATTGATGCACTCGGTGCCGCCGTCGTCGATTTCCCGCTGACCGCCGGCGGCGCCGGCCTCGCGAGCGGCATCGCTGCGCACTTGGACGCTCGAGGATCTTTTCAGCAGGCGAAGCTGCGACGTGTCGAGGGGCCACTGGTCTTCCTGTCGGGCAGTTGTTCGAAGGCCACGCTGGAGCAGTTGGCCGCACTGCCGCCGGACTGGCCGGTGCGCAGGCTCGATGTCGCGACACTCATTGCTGGCGCAGACGAACCGGCGCAGACCTTGAAGTGGGCCTGCGCGAGTGCCGGCAACCTGCCGGTCGTGATCACGGCTTCGGCCGCGCCCGACGATCTCGCGCAAGCGCAGCGGCGTTTCGGTGCGGAGCGTGCCGCCACAGCGGTCGAAGCGGCTTTTCGACAGCTCGCTGTGGGTCTTGCCAGGAACGGCATACGCCGCTTTGTCGTCGCCGGCGGTGAGACGTCGGGGGCGGTGGTGACCGCGCTCGCGGACGAACTCGGATTCCAGGCGCTCGGCATCGGAGCCGAGATCGCGCCGGGCGTGCCATGGACGGTCTCGGTCGACGGCGAGCCGGTCGCGCTGGCGCTGAAGTCCGGCAATTTCGGCGGCGCGGATTTCTTCGCGCGGGCTGCCGAGGTGGCACCATGAGAATGGCTGCAAGCCTCCGCCTTCTGGTCATTGTCGGCGCGCTGCTCGCGACGCTGCAGACCGCGTGCACGCGCAGCGATCCCGAGAAGGAATTGCGGGCCACCGTCAGCGCGATGGTGCAGGCCATCGAACAGCATCGTGTGGGAGATGCGCTCGACTCGGTCGCCGACGATTTCACGCGGGAATCCGGCGGCTTCGGCAAGGCCGAAGCGCGCCGGCTGTTGGCGGCGGTGATGTTGCGCAACGAACGCATCCACCTGAGCGCGGTCGTGACCGAACTGCGTATCGAAGGCACGCGCGCCTTTGTCAAGCTGCGCGTGATTGCCACCGGGGGCGCAGGAATGCTGCCCGAACGTGGCCAGACCTGGGAGTTCGACACCGTGTGGCGGCGGGACCAGGGACACTGGAGCGTCTACAACGCCGAGTGGCGCGAAGGGATCTGATGAAGAGACTTTTCGCGCTGATCCATTCACGTGGGCCGGCATGGAATCATGCGGTTCCGATGGAAGGGCAGCCCGAGTGGGCGGCCCACGCGCAGTTCATGGATCAGCTCGTCGACGACGGGTTCATCGTGGTCGGCGGGCCACTCGAGGGGTCCTCAGATGTGCTGCTGATCCTGCGGGCGTCCAGTGCCGAGGAAGTTGACCGCAGACTATCGCCCGACCCCTGGAGAAAGGGTGGTCTGCTCGTCGCGAAGCAATGTCTGCCTTGGCGGATTCGCCTTGGCACTCTTGCCTAGACTCCCGATCGAGTGGAATGGCTGGGCGGTCACGCCGGTTGTGCCCGCGGCTTTCTGATGGAGAACTCGAGCGATGCGCGAGCCCAGCGCTGCCGGTGCGCGCGCGGAAACTCGCGCATCTGCTGCAGCACCCATTCGGCACGCTCGCGCTCCGGTGCGCCGAGTGCGAATTGGGATGCGTGTGCCGCGTGCGGATTGCGCAGGATGCCGGCGAGCCACGCGGCTTCGATCGGCGTCAGCGCGGCAGGGGCCTTGTTGAAGTACGCCCGCGCTGCCGCTCGCGCGCCGCACAGGCCGGGCCCCCAGTCGACCGTGTTCAGATAGAGCTCGAGGATGCGCGCCTTGCCCAGCGTGCGCTCCATTTCGACCGCATATAAAAGTTCGCGTAGTTTGCGCGAGACCGTCTTCTCGCCGCCGGTGAAGAGTGTGCGGGCCAGTTGCTGCGTCAGCGTGCTCGCTCCGCGCTTGGGCCGCTCGGTTGCGAATTCGGCGAGCAGCGCAGCGAGTTCGTCGGTGTCGTAGCCGGCGTGGTCGTGAAAGCGCTGATCCTCGGCGGCGATCAGGGCCGCCGGCAGGTACGGCCCCATCCGATCGAGCGGCGTCCAGCGCGACTCGTTGTCGCCCGTGACGATTCGGCGCGGTGCACCGCCGGCCGTGCGACACGACATCGGAAACGTTCCGAACTGCAGCACTTCGGTGCCGAGTCCGCCGACCTCGAGTCCCGAAGCCTGAAACGCCACTGCACCACGGCCCGTCGGCAGGTCGACCTCGCCTCGCGCCTGCAACTCGCCCTCGATGCGCGTGCTGCGGGCTTCAGGGACGATGCTCGACGCGCGATACAGGCGCGCGACCTCGGTCGGCGGCAACGTCCAATCGACACGGATCCGGTCGGCGGCGAGTCGGGCGATGTAATCGATTCGCACGCCTTGTGCGACCAGCCGGCCTTCAACCAGCGCGCCCGAACGCTCTGCGCGGATTTCGACCCGATCGATCGTCAACGGAACGGGCACGAGTTCAGCGTGCTGCAGCCGGCAAGGCGCACAGGCAGCGATGAGCGTTTTGCCGTCCCGACCGAATGCGATGCGGCCTACCGGGCTTTCAAGCGTGTGTCCGTCGAGCAGATGCGCGACGCCCGGCGCGGTCGCCAGCCGGATCAGTCCGGGCACGTTCAGACGGACGGCCCGACCAGCGACGTGGACCTCGGTGGTCCACGCGCCTGGCGCCGTGGCAAGCACGCCATTGGACAGCACGGCGACGCTGGTCGCACCCACCAGACCGACCACGCAGATCGCTGTCGCGCCGGTGCCCGCAAGCATGAAGCGCTGCAGCCGGGTCATCGTGCATCGACCTCGGTTTCGACGGTCGTGATCGCCCACCACGGCCCCCCGCCGTATTGCGCGGACCAGAACCACGCAGAAGTGTCGGTCCATGAGCGTCCATCGCTGTCGTGGATGCGTTCGCACACGCGCAGCCGGACTCCATCACGCGCGGCCGCAAAGCAGCTCCACTGCTGGCCCTCGTCATTCACGACCGGATGTGGACGGTCGATCGTGTATCCCAGCGCGCGGAAGCAATCGGTCGCCGGATGCAGCTGGCGGGTCGGGCGCTGTACCTGCCGCAGCACTAGGGCGCGCTGGCCGTCGGTGAAGCGCGCGATGGCGCCGGGAAAGCGCCGCGCGAATCGCTGTTCGAGATCCGACAGCGGCAATTGGGTCAGCGGCTGGTCGCGAAAATGCGTGGGCCAGTCGACGCGCTGATCCGCATCGACTGCCTGCACAACTTCCGACTGTGTGGCGCGTCCGAATCCCGGCCAGCGGGACAGTGGAGCAGCCAAGGGCAGCAGGCCCGCGACCAGCAGGGCGCCGACGTAGAAGGTTCTGACGTTCATCGGGGTCTCCAGGCGATGAAGAGCGCCAATGGGACGACGGCGCCGCAAAACGCCAGCAGGCCGATCGCTTCATGCGTCCCGGCGGGCCAGTCGACCAGACCGGCCTCGGGGAAGAAGAGCGCGGTCGCGCGCGCGATGTTGGCGACCAGAACCAGTGTCGCTGCGACCCCGCCGTTGACGAGTGTCCGCCGCGCATCGGCGCGTTGCAGGTACGACAAAACGGCTGCGGTATAGCTGCCGAGCCACAGCATGCCGATGCCCGCGCATGGCGCATCGATCAGCACGGTGCTGCCGTGGTGCACGATCGACGCACCGGCGGCAGTTGCGTCGAGTCCGCCGATCGAAATCAGCAGCGCGCTCGCGTGAGCGACCAGCAGTCGCAGTGGAAAGCCGAGATAGAACTGCAGCGAAGCGACGATCGGCAGTGCGAGCAGCAGCAGCAGAACCAGCGGCGTCGCCGGCTGGCGCAACGCGTGCACGAGATAGACCGCGAGTGCCAGCATGGCCAGCGCGGCGGCGGCAAGATCCGGCAGCACGAGTTCGCTCGCCGCTGCGATCATGGCAAGCGAGGCAGCCGCGACCAACGCAGAGCGCGACGGCATTTCAAACTGCGTGCGGTCGCGCAGCAGCAACAGGCCGACCGTCAGTGCGGCCAGCACGCCCCACGGCTCGTCGGAACCGTCGACCGTCCGGCGTGCGATGTAAATCCAATGCGGCCAGAGCGCCACAAGCAGAGCCGCCGGCATCCACCATCCGCGCGGCACGGTGATGCGCTGCCAGCCGATGCGCGGGTGCGGCGCCGTTGTCGCAGGGCCCGTCGCGACCAGCACGCCGGCGAGCGGCGACGGCATCGTGCGGCCGATGCGCGCGTTCAGTTCAGCCTGCACCGGTCATCTCCCCGGTTCCGGCGCCGACGCAGCCACCACACGAGGCCACTCGCGGCCAGCGCCATGGACACGAATTCCGGCTCAGGCGTGCTCGGCACTTCGCCGACCGCCAGCTCGCTGACACCCTGTGGCAAGGGTTGCGGCTGATCCACGCTGCGCTGTTCGCCGCCCGCATTGCGCACGACACGGTCGACCGCGATGAACGACGTGTAATCGGTCAGCAGGCCGTACTTCAGGCCGAGCGCGGTGATCTGCGGTGCTGCGGCCGCATCGTGGACGAGCTTCTGGTCGTCGGTCAGCGTTGCGATGCGGCTGCGCGCCCACAGCAGCGCTAGCGCGCTCGTGTCGTGTTCCGCCAGACGTACGGCGGCGATGTCGATCGACCGCGTGAACGGGCCGTCAGCGGTCCGGCCTTCGATCTCGAGCACGCCGGCGGGCGCACCGCGGAACTTGCCGCTGATGACCAACGGACGCTGCGCGAACAGGTCCGGTACCTGCGGCGGATCGACGTCGTAGGCATCGAAGCCGCGGAAGCGGACGCGCACATGGCTGAGCACCGGCGCTTCGACATACGCGCGGAAGCGGTCGGTCTCGACCGCTGCCTGCTTCGGGTCGAGCACGATGAAGGCTTCGCCGCGACCGGCGCGCGCCAGCCCCTCGATCAGGTGGCGGTTGACCGACGAGCCGATGCCGAAGGCAAAGACGTTGGCCTCGCCGAGGCGAGCGCGCACCAGTTCCATCGCCTCCTTTTCGATCGACACATAGCCGTCGGTAATGACGACAAAACTGCGCGCACGGTCCGCGTCGGTCGGCAGCGCAAGCGCAGCGCGCAACGCCGCCAGCAGTTCGGTCGAACCGCTGCCGCGCTGCCCGTTGATAAAGCGCAGTGCGGCGTCGACGTTGTCGCGCGATGCGGGCAGCGAGCGTGGCGCTAGCGTCGAATGCCCGCCAGCGAACGGGATGATGTTGAAGGTGTCGGTCGGCCGCAGGTTCGTGACCAGACCGCGCAGCAGCGATTTGGCGGTGTCGAGCGGGAATCCGTGCATCGAACCCGACACGTCGAGCACGAACACCACGTCGCGCGGCACGATCGCGCTTGCCGGCACGCGCGCAGGCGGCTCGATCATCGCCAGGAAGAAGTTCTCATCCTTGCCTTCGTGGATCAGCACCCCGGAGGCGATCTCGGCTCCGGTCAGCCGGTACTCGACGACCACGTCGCGGTCGCCGTGCTCCACGGCCGCTCCGAGTGATGCCCGCACGCTGCGGCTCCCGACACCCTCGACGCTGAAGCGGTGCGTGGGTGAGCGCAGTTCCTGCACCGGCACCGGGCCGTTGATGTTGAGCGCGAGTGCAAGGGTGGACTTCGGTACGACACCCGCTCGCAGTGTCGGCTGCGCAATCCAGGCTTCCGGCCGGTGGCTCTCACGATCCGTAGCGCCGTTGTACCTTGGGCCGACGACCGTTGGATAGACGAAGCGGTAGACGCCTTCAGTCGGCACGATCGTTTCGCTGTATCGCATATCTACCGCGATCTCGTCGCCGGGCATCACGTTCGCGATCGACATCTGGAACACGTTGGGTCGATGCTGTTCGAGCAGCGAGGCGCTCTTGCCCTGTTTCTTCGCGCCTTCGTACTCGATGCGCGCGGCCTGCTTCTCGCGGATCTGCGCCTGCACCACGCGGTCACCGACGCGCAGCGTCATGGCCGAGACGGCGGCGCGCGTCGAGGACGGGAACACGTAGCGCGCTTCGATCGGCTTGTTGCCCTCGTTGCGGTAGCGCTGGACGACGCGCACATCGGCAATGACTCCGCTGATCGTGACCGCAACCTCGGTCGCCTTCAGCGGCAGCGCATCGACGTCTGACGCGCCGTCGACCACGAAGTACGGCGACTGCGGGCGATCCGGCGGCTGCGCGCCAATCGCCGGGATGCACGACGCCGCCGCTGCCATCAAGACGAGCGCGCAGCGCGCGAAGCCGCAGGACTTCATCGATCAGCTCCTTGTGCAACGATGCGATCGCTCGTCACTGCCACGGCGTGAACCGGCACCGCTTGTAGCGTGGTCCAAGTGATACGCGCGCGGTCGACAACCTCCAGTTCGACCGATCCGGTCAGCAGCACGTCGGGCGCGATATCCACGGGTACGACGAACGCCGAGCGTCCGCTGATGCGGCCGAGCGCGATCTGTTCCGTTTCGCCGCTCGCGGGCCGCAGCGTCAGCACCGCCTGCCCGTCTGCGTCGTGCGGCGGAACGACCACGAGCGCGTTGCCGTCGCGCTGCACGAGCAGCAGCGACTGCGCCGGAATCGGCATGGCTGTCGGTGGCAGTGCGAAGCGGTAAGCGCCGGCGTGTCGCTCGAGCGACTCGATCGCTTCGATTGCGATCGTCGCGCGCTGACCGGGCGGCAAGCGCAGCAGATCGGCGATCGCTTCGTCGACCGTTGCCTGCATGTGTCCGCCGTGTGGGCTTCCGTCCTCGCTCCCGCAGCCGCCGTCGTCGGTGCCCAGCAGGTCGACTGTGCGGCCGTCGCGGCCGACGGCGAGTCGCTCGGTGCGCTCGTCGGCGAGTGGCAGGACAGCGGCCAGGTTCAGCGTGTCCTCGGTGCCGTTGCGCACGGTCTGCACGATGCGGATATCGGCAAGTGATCCAAGCAGGTGAACTTCGAGGACGGAGGCCATGGTGTGCAGCCATCGCGCATCGTCCGACTCGACCGCGCGCGGCGGCGCTTGAACCACCGTCGGTCGAGTGAGCGCCTCGCCCGCGGCGGCAACCTGTGGCGCCGTGAGCAGCAGCGCGATGAGTTCGACGGCGACCATGGCTCCGTCGCGGACCACTTGTAGCGCGGACATCGTGTTCTCCCTTGAATCCCCGCCTCGGCGGGTATGGGCGAACGATCCGCGCAGCGGACGAAGCGGTTACGAACGGCAGGCGCGCGCCGTGTGAAAAGCGCGTGAAGACGGCCGATCGGCCTATACCGAATGAACCGGCTGGGCAGCTTTCAAAGCTTCGGCTGCGGCAGTACGAGCGTCGCGAGCGCGCCGCCGTCCGGATGATTCGCGAGGCGCGCGCTGCCGCCGTGCAGCGTCGCCACTTCGCGCACGAAGGCGAGGCCGAGCCCGGTGCCCTTGCGACCGGTGTCCGGGCGGGGCAGCGAAAAGAACTTTTCGAACACTCGCTGCTCCGCGAACGACGGCAGGCCTGGCCCGTGATCGCGCACGGTCAGTTCGATCTCTCCGCGACGCGACTGTGCATCGACCGTAACGCTCGTATCGCGCGGCGAGAACTCGATCGCATTGAGCGCCAGATTGGCGAGCGCTCGCTGCAGCAGGAAACGGTCGCCTGACACGCACAGGTCCGGATCGACATCGATGAATAGGTCCACGTGACGCTGCGTGGCGACCGGCGTCATCTCGTCGCGCACCGCGTCGGCGATCTGGGCCAGTGACACGGTGTCGTATTGCTGCAGCGCTCGCCGGCGCTCGAGACTCGATAGTTCGAGCATGCGGTCCACCAGATCCTGTGCACGGCGCACCTGCTCCTCGACGTTGCCGACGAAGCGGATACGCGCATCCTCCGGCAGCGGCTCGCGCAGCAGCTCCGCGGCGCCGCGGATTGCCGCCAATGGGCTCTTGATCTCGTGCGTCAGCGCAGCGACATACTCGTCGACGTAACTCCTGCCGGCCAGCGCATCGCGCATGTCGAGGAAGGCCGCGCGCAGTGACTGCATCAGCGGACGCGCTTCGCCGGGACGTGCCCGCAGCGCCTGCCACACATCGCTCAGCAGTCCGAACGGCCGCACCAGCCACACGGTCACCATCAGCAGCAGCAGAGCAAATGCGGCCACCGCAATGACGCCGACGATCACGAGCTTCTCGCGCGCATTGGCGATGAACGGCGCGAAGGAGGCGATCGGCTTGCCGACGGCGATCATGCCGACAATCTGGTCGTCCGCATCGGGTGTCACGCGTTCACGAATGGCGGCGCCGACATACATGACCGCAGACGCCAGGTCGTTCGGGTCGGCCAGTGTGGTGCGGGCACCGTACTGTCCAGCGAGCGTGCGGCCGACATCGCGCCACGCGTGGTAGTCACGTCCGACGTCGCGTCCGGCAGAATCGAACAGCACGATGCCGTTGACATCGGTGACGTACACATGCAGATCGACGCGGGTGCGCTCGACATTGAAGATGCGGGCGTTGAGCGGACGCTTGACGAGTTGCTGCAGTGTGCGTTCGAGCTCCTCCGTCTGGATCACGCCGCTGTAGGCCTGGCGTTCGAGCAGCGTCGCCAGCAGATTGGCCGTGTCGACCAGTGCATCCTCCGCCGACTCGCGGTAGCGGGGGTCGAGGTCGAGGCTGACTCGATACAGCAGGAACACCACTGCTGCGATGTAGACCGCGACCACGCCGAGGAAGATGCGCGACCGCTTGGACATCAGCGCTCCGCGCTCAGGCGAGGTCTTCGCGCAGCGAGTAGCCGAGACCGCGGTGCGTCGAGATCGGATCGGCGTTTCCGTCGATCTCGCGGAGCTTCGCCCGCAATGCCTTCACGTGGGCGTCGACCGTGCGATCGAACGCAGAAGCGGGATCGTCCCAGGCGCGCTGCATCAGTTCGTCGCGCGAGTACACCCGGCCGGGACGTTCGATCAACACTTTCAGCAGCCGGTATTCGGTGCGCGAAAGATCGAGCGCCCGCCCACGGAAGCGGATGGTCTTTTTCTCGTCGTCGACCGCGAACGCGCCGTGGGCGGTCGAAGCCGACGGGGTGGTCGAAGCGCGCTGCACACGGCGCAGAACGGTGCGGACGCGCGCCCCCAGCTCACGCGGCGAAAACGGCTTGGCCATGTAGTCGTCGGCCCCGAGCTCGAGCCCGACGACGCGATCGATCTCGCTCGAGCGTGCCGTGAGGAAAATGGCAGGCAGCGCAGCGTCAACCCTCTGCAACTGCTTGAATAGGTCGAAGCCGTTCATATCCGGCAGCCCGACGTCGAGCACGGCCAGCGCGAAGTCGCCGGTGCGCGCGGCCGCCAGCCCGTCGGCGGCGGTACCGCACCAGTGCGGTTCGAACCCATCGGTGGCGAGCGCGTAGACGATCGTGTCGGCGATCGCGGGCTCGTCCTCCACCACGAGGATGCGCGGCTTCATGGCGTTGCCGCGATTTCGAGCGGCAATGTCGCCTGCAGTTCGCGGCCCGCGATCATCGTGCGGTTGCGGCCGCCTTTTTTTGCGGCGAGCAGTGCACGATCGGCCCGCTGGATCAGCTCGGTGTCGGATTCATGCCCTTCCCAGGTCGCGATGCCGGCGGAAAACGTCTGGCGATCAGGCACCAGCGGTCGAAGTCGCTCGATCAGCTGCGCCGCCTGGTCGGCGTTGCAGCCCGGCAGCACCAGCGTGAACTCCTCGCCGCCGTAGCGTGCCAGCAAGTCGGTCGGGCGCATCTGCTTCAGCCAGCCCTGCGCAGCACCCCGCAACAACGCGTCACCTGCGGCGTGCCCGCGCCGGTCGTTGTAACGCTTGAAATGGTCGAGATCCATCATGACCACCGTCAGCGGCTGGCCGCTGCGCAAGGAACGTGCGAACTCGGGTGTCAGCGCCCCGTCCAGCGAGCGGCGGTTCGCGATGCCGGTCAGCGCATCCTCCTGCGCCAGATGGGACAGCCGATCGAGCAGGCGGGTGTTGGCGCGCAGCGTGCGCACCGTCAGCCCAATCAGCAGTCCGGCGAGCACCAGGGTCAAGCCGGAGAAGGCGATCAGGCCGATGCGCGCGGTGTCGTTGAGGTCTTCGGCCTGCCGCGCCACCGCGATAGCCCGCGCATTGGCATCGATGACGAGACCGGTGAGCGCATGCTCAAGATCGTCGAATTGCGTATAGGAGGCGAGCACCGCAGCACGCGTGGCCCTCGTGTCGGTTCCCTTGGCGGCCGCTGGCAGATCCTCGAAGCGCTTCAGCGTCGACTGCAGCTGCGCGAGCTGCGATCGACGTTCGACCGGCAGTTCGAGCTCGGCTAGCCGTGCCAGCCGGTCACGGAAGTCGCCTGCCGTGCGCGCGAGTTCCGCCAGTTCGGCCGGCGGCAGGTTCGCGTCCGACCCGCTCAGCAGCTCGCGCGAATTGCGCGCCTGCCAGGATCGCAGGTCGGCACTCGCCTGCTGGGCTTCGATTGCCGACTGCGATACGGCGAGTGCCGCCTCGTAGCGCTGGTGTGCCTCGCGGTCGAATGACATTGCACGCAGCGCGAGCGCGACACCACCCGCCATCAGGCTGACGGCAATCAGGCCGATCCAGAGCTGCCGGAACGAACCGGGAGAGTCGTTTTGCAGGCGCGGGTTCACGATCGTGACGAAGAGCCGGCGCATTGTATTGCGCAGGCGCATGCTCGCCGGTGTAGCGATATTGCCGGGAAGCGAGGGGCGGCTCTAAACGCCCCAGGTAACGTCCACCTTGCGCCGTTCAGCGGCGCGCAGCATTTCGATCAGCGGGTAGGCGCGTTGCCCCAGCGTAATCGGCTGCGGGGTGTCCGTGGGTTCGGAGCGCCGGTCGGCCTGCTCGGCCGCCGCGGCGGCGGCCTTGGCATCGGCCTTTTCCTGTTCGACCGCACTGACCAGCCGCTGCAGCGCGGCTGGTACCTGCTCGGCGGTGATGACTCCGCGCGGCGCGTCTTCGCGGCCGATGATTTCCAGGATGCGGCGGGTCGTCTCAGCGAACATGAAGATCTCGCCGGCGGCCTTCGAGCGAAACACGACCAGGGACATAATTTGTACGGACGCCGACTGCGGCACCGGGGACCGATCGCGCCCGCCGCGATCCAGCGCCCGCGACGTCGCGCCGACGGGACTTAGATTGTAGGCCGCATGCCGGGCGCAGGCGGCCGCGAGCAGTTCAGTCGCGGTCGTCGACGCGGGCGACGGTGGCCTGCACTACTTGGTCGACATCCCGCCCGTACACCAGCGGCATCGCCGCAAGTGTCGCGGCCAAGCTCATCACGAACAGCGCATAGTCGCCCAGCGCGAGCGGAACGCCGGTTGCGGCCAGCGCCGCCAGCGGAAAATGGTCTTTGAACATGAGCACCTCGCAGTGAGCGGTCGACGGGACGGCTGAATCCACAGTACGCCGGTCGGCCCCGAGCCGATACCGCGCATTGCGGCGGCAAAACACAGAATCTCCGCGTTCATGCGAGGCTTGCAGGTCTCGTGGCGGCTTGCTGGCTATACTCGTTGCATCCATCCCCACGAAAAGCAGGAGTCGAAGCAAGATGGGCAAAGGCGATACCCGCTCGCGACGCGGCAAGATCTACAACGGCAGCTACGGCAAGCGGCGACCGCACCGCGCACGCAGACCTGCCGCTCCGGCGACGGCGACACCTCGGCCCGCCAAGGCCCGCTAGTCGGCGGATTCGACCATGGAGCCGGGAAACGCCCGGCTCTTTTTGTTTGCAGAACCCCGTGCATATTCGGCCTCCTCGCTTCGCCTTCGTCTGCGCCGTGGTGGTGCTCGCGGTCGGCTGCAGCGAGCGATTCGACTGGCGCGAAGTCCGTTCGCCGGACGGATATGCGATCTCGCTTCCCGGGCGCCCACAGACCGCGAGGAGGGAGATCGACGTCGAGGGCCACCGCCTCAACGTTTCGATGACATCGACCGGTATCGGACCAGCCTTGTTCGCCGTCGGTGTGGCCCAACTGCCCGCGGAGCTGGCCGCCGACGCGGCAAAGCGTGAGCGGACCGTCGCCTACTTTCGCGACAGCTTGGTGCGCAATATTCACGGAACCGTGTCGGCCGCCGGACCTGCGCGGTTGGTACTGGCACCCGGAGCCCGACAAGTCGTGCTCGCTTCGCAGGAAGTGCAGGCGATCGGCGTAAGCGGCGGACGTCCAGCTGTGCTTGCGGCCCGCTTCTTCATCATCGATGATCGGCTTTACCAGGTCATCGCGCTCGGTGGCGACGGCGGCATTCCGGCGCAGGCGCTCGACACTTTCTTCACCTCGTTCCGACCGCAGACTTGAGGGAGGCCCCATGAAGCTCGAGAACCCATCGGCCCAGGCAGCGACGCTCGAACACTTCTGGATGCCGTTCACTGCCAACCGGCAGTTCAAGGCGGCGCCGCGACTGCTGGCGCGCGCCGAAGGAATGTTCTACTGGACTCCGGACGGCCGCCAGGTGCTCGACGGCACGGCCGGACTATGGTGCGTGAACGCTGGTCACGGCCGCAAGCCGATCGTCGAGGCGGTGCAGAAACAGGCGGCGACGATGGACTACGCGCCGCCGTTCAGCATGGGACACCCGCTCGCGTTCGCGGCGGCCACCGCGGTGGCGCAGGTCGCGCCTGCCGGCATGCAGCGCGTGTTCTTCACGAACTCGGGGTCCGAGTCGGCCGATACGGCGATCAAAATGGCAATCGCCTACCACCGCGCGCGCGGCGAGCCGAGCCGCCGCATCATCATCGGCCGCGAGCGCGGCTACCACGGCGTCAACGTCGGCGGCACGATGGCAGGCGGAATTCCCGGCAACCGCAAGGCGTTTCCCGCGCTGATGGCCGGCGTCGACCATATCCGGTCGACGCACGACCTCGCGCGCAACGCCTTTTCGAAGGGCCAGCCGGAGCACGGGGCGGAGTTCGCCGACGAGTTCGATCGGCTGGTCGCCTTCCACGACGCCAGCAACATCGCGGCGCTGATCGTCGAGCCGATGGCGGGCTCGGCCGGCGTGCTGATCCCGCCGCGCGGTTACCTCGAAAAACTGGCTGTCACTTGCAGCAAGCACGGCATCCTGCTGATCTTCGACGAGGTGATCACAGGTTTCGGTCGGCTCGGCGCGCCTTTCGCCGCGCACCGCTTCGGCATCACGCCCGACCTTTTGACCTGCGCCAAGGCGATCAACAACGCCGCGGTGCCGATGGGGGCGGTGATCGCAAAGAACGAGATCTACGACACGATCGTCAATGCGGCGCCCGAGGGGCAGATCGAGTTCCTGCACGGCTATACCTACTCCTCGCATCCGCTGGCCTGCGCGGCGCTGCTGGCGACTCAGCAACTGTATGTCGACGAGCAGCTGTTCGCCCGCGCGCAGACTATGGCGCCGAAGTTCGAGGCGGCGCTGCACTCGTTGAAGGGAGCGCGCCACGTGATCGATATCCGCAACCTTGGGTTGGTGGGCGGTATCGAACTCGAGCCGCGTGCCGGCGCGGTCGGGCGACGCGGCCTCGAGGCGCACGTGCGCTGCTTCGAGGCCGGCGTGCTGGTGCGGTTCACCGGCGACATCCTGGCACTGTCGCCGCCGCTGATCATCGAGGAAGCGCAGATCGATCGCATCGTCGAGACCATTCGCTCGACACTCCAGTCGATCGACTGACACCGACGCTCGTCGCTAGGCGTCGTCGCGACTCGCTATTGAGTCGCGGTGATTCCGCCGTCGACGAACAGCACCTGGCCGGTGATGAACGCTGCGCCAGGCGAACAGAGGAACATGACTGGCGCGGCGACATCGCACGGTTCGCCAATCCGCCCGAGCGGAACGCGTTCGACGATCTGCCGGCGCGTGGTTTCGTTGTCGATCCAGTGACGCGCCATTTCGGTCGCAATGACGGTGGGTGCCACCCCGTTGACGCGGATGCCGTGCGGAGCCAGCTCGGCGGCATGCTGTCGAATCAGCATGACGAGCGCCCCCTTAGTCGCGCAATACGCCGAGTAGCCGCGGTTGCGCAGTCCCAGTCGCGCGCGCACCGACAGCATGTGCACCTGGGCACCGCCGCGTCCTCCAGCTCTTTGCTGCTTCGCGCACGCCTGCGCCATGAACATCGCCGCTTTGAGGTTGTGGCGATACACCTCGTCGAACGTGTCTTCGCTGACCTCGTCGAGCCGCTGTTCACGCTGCATGCCAATGCAGTTGATCAGCAGGTCCAGCCTGGAGTGACGAACGGCCGTCTCGTCGACGGCCGCGCGCACCGATTCGATGTCAGCCGCGTCAGCGGCCATCGAGTCGGCCGACAGTCCCGCGGCGCGTATCGCTTCCGCCAGGGCATCGGCTTTCATTCTGTTGCGGCCGACGATGACCGGCAGCGCGCCGGCGAGTGCAAGGCTCCAGCAGACGGCTTCGCCGATGCCGCCGTAACCGCCGGGAACGAAGGCCACCTGACTGTCGAGGCGAAACGAGCCGGCCAAAACGCGCGCAAAGTCGACACGTGGCGTCATGGGCCGCGAAGACGGGGACTCGGTCATGGCCTCAGTCCATCAACAGCCCGCCGTTGACGTCGATGATCTCGCCGGTGATGAAGCCGGACAGTGGTGCGGCGAGAAAGCGCACCACGTGCGCAAATTCCTCCGGTTCGCAGAAGCGGCCGACCGGGATCATCGCCAGCAGATCCTGGCGTTGCGACTCGGTCAGCTGTTCGGTCACCATCGGCGTGCGCACGTACGCGGGGGCGATTCCATTGACCGTGACCCCGTGTCCGGCGAGTTCGCGCGCCAGCGAAAAGGTCAGTGCACTCAGTGCGCCTTTAGATACTGCGTACGCAGTGCCCGCCGTCAGCCCGCCGGTCTTGGCAGCCAGTGATGTCGTATTGATGATGCGGCCCCAGCGCCGTTCGATCATCGCGGGGATGATCGCGCGTGCGAGAAAGAATGCCGCATCGAGGTTGACCGTCAGCACGCGACGCCACTCGAGCTCATCGGTCGCCTGCGATTTCGCATTCGAAAGCACGCCCGCGTTGTTGACGAGGATGTCGACCGCGCCCAGCGCCGCCGTGATGCGGTCGACCAGCTCCGGCAACCCGGCGATCGCGGTCAGGTCGGCACCGAAGGCGGTGGCATGCGCGCAGTGAGCAACGGCGCGATCGAGCCGGTCGCCCTGCAGATCGACGAGCGCGATGCGGCAGCCGGCGGCAGCAAGTGCCTGTGCCGCGGCCAGTCCCATCGGCCCGGCAGCGCCGGTCACCACCGCACATCGCCCCGCAAGCTCAGACATCGAGCACGCTCTTTCGCCCGAATAGTCCGCGTGCGCGGAAACTCACGACCAGGATGAACAGGATGTACATGGAGACGATGGCCCAGTCGCCGGCGAAGGCTCCGGTCAGCCCCACGACGATACCGACCAGCAGGCCGGCCAGCACCGCGCCCCAGAAACTGCCGACTCCCCCCAGCACGATGATCAGGAAGGCCGGGACGACGGCGTCGACACCGACCTGCGGACGTATGCCCCAGATCGGCGCCATCACGACGCCGGCGAATGCGGCCAGTGCGATCCCGAGCGCGAAGACCAGCAGTCGCAGGCGCGGCAGATTGATGCCGAGTGCGCGCACCAGCTCGCTGTCGAACGCGCCAGCCTTGATACGGGCACCGATCGAGGTGCGCTCGATGAAGAGCCACAGCAGGGCAATCGCTAGCGCGGCCGCGGCGGCCGCGTAGAAGCGGTACTTGGCGAAGAACACGTCGCCGAATGCCAGCGGCCCCAGCAGCATCGCCGGCACCGGCAGCACACCCTCCTGCGAACCCCAGGTCAGTCGGATAGCCTCCTCGATCACCAGCGCCGCACCGAAGGTCAACAGCAGCCCGTACAGCGGATCCTTGCCGTAGGTGCGGCGCAGGGCGACTTCCAGCGCCATGCCGCTCACGCCGACAACAATTGGGGCGAGCACCAGCGCGAACGTGTAGCGCACCGCGACCGGCCAGCCGGCGAAGCCGCCCAGTGCTTCGGGCGGCAACGGTGGCGCCGCGATCGTCATCGCAACGTAGGCGCCCAGCGCGAAGAACGAGCCATGCGCCAGGTTGATCGTTTCCATCAGCCCGACGATCAGCATGAAGCCCAGCGCAAGCAGCGCGAACAGCAACCCCAGCGAAATGCCGTTGATCAGGTGAGGGGCCAGCGTCGCTAGCATCGGCGCGGATCGCGCACAAGGACAGTGCTGCGTGAGTGCTGCCCTTGCGCGCGATTCGATCCAGCGGCCATCAAACCTCGTAGCTGGGCGTGTCGCTGTAAGACTCGAGCTTGCAGGCGCCGGGAGCGGCCTTGTCCTCGACTTCGGCCGGCGGCACAGCCGACAGGATCTTGTAGATGTCGTCCTTCTCGGCCGGCTTGTCGTTGTAGCTCGCCATGTAGATCGTCTGCTGCATCTGATGCGTTGCCGGGTTCATGTAGGCGTCGAAGTTCTGCATCCGGTCTTTCGCAGACACCTTGATGTTTTCCAGGACCTTGATGACGGCGATGTTGTTGGTGGTGCCGGCTTTTTCGACCGAATTGAGCAGCTCGCGCGTCGCCATGTAGCCGTTGTAGTAGACGTTGCCCGGCACGCGGATCGCCATGCCCGGATAGGTCTTCTGATAGTTCGCAACGAACTCCTTGACGCCCGGCAGGTCGAGGCGCCAGTACCACGTGGTACCGAAGACGCCAAAGATCTGGTCGGGTCCGAGACCATAGACATCGGGCCAGTCCTGCTGGTTGTTGATCCACGCAATCGTCTGGTGCAGCTTCGCCTGGACCACTTGCTGCCGCATCGCCTTGATGTCGTCGCCGCCGACCGCCGCCGCGACGACGTCGGGCTTCATCTGCTGCACCCTGAGAAGGTACGAGGTGAAGTCGCGCGTGTTCTGCGGGACCAGGATCTCGCCGATGATCTTGGCGCCCTCCGCCTCGGCCAGCGCGCGGGTGGCTTTTGAGGTGTCGTGGCCCCAGACGTAGTCGTTCGTCATCAGTACCCAGTTCTTGCCGCTGACCTTGATCGCATTCTTGACGATGGCCGAGGCAAAGTTGGCGCCGTTGCCATCCCAGACGAATTTCGTGCGATGACAGTTCTGACCGGCCTCGGTTGGCGAACTCGAGTTCGTGTTCAGGTAAATGACACCGTGTTTCTGCGCGACCTGGGAAATCGCGTTGGCTACACCCGAATGGAGCGCACCGATCAGGAACGCTGCCTCGTTGCGCGTGATCATGCGTTCGGCCACGCGCGAACCGGTGGCCGGCGTGGTCTCGGTGTCGATGTGGATCGCCTCGATCGTGCGGCCCAGCACACCCCCTTTGGCATTGAACTCCTTGATCGCCATCATCGCGCCGAGGCGCTCCTCCTGACCGCTGGCACCGTACTGGCCGCTCGCGTCCATCGTCAGGCCGATCACCAGCGGTTTCTTCTGGCCGGTCTGCGCCCACGCGTGATGGTGTTTCCACGGCCCGAAGAACGGTGCGACGCCATACAGGCCGCTCGTTGCAGCGGACAACGCCGTGACCTTCAGCAGTCGGCGCCGTCCCGGGTTGTTGCGTGTCTCCTCGCTCATCTTTGCCTCCTTTGCGGCAGTGGGTCGCGCAGTCATGGTCAACGCGCGACGATCTTGAAGTTGTTGAGTTGCTCTTGCGCCTCGATCAGTGACGGAATGAAACGGGGGCCGAATCCCAATGCGGCCGCCTGTACGAGGCTTTGATGGACCGCCTCTCCGATGAAACTCGCGACGCCGAGGCTCTCGGCCATGTGCGTGTAGTAGCTCAGATCCTTGCGGCCGTTCGCGATCGAAAACTTCATGCCGGTGAAGTCGCCGCGCGCCGCGCCCTCGGCGATCATGCGGAACACACCGGAATTGACACCGCCCGCGGAGATCACCTCGACCAGCTTCACGAGCGGCAGTCCGGCTTTGCCCGCGGCGGCAAAGGCTTCTGCAGTGCTCGTCGCGATCGACATCGCGAGGAAGTTGTTGATCAGCTTCAGAACGTGGCCGCTTCCCGGCGGCCCGACATGGATCACGTTTTCGCAGAACGCTTTCATTACAGGCACCAGTCGTGCGAAGTCCGCATCGTCGGCGCCGACCATCGTGTTGAGCCGGCCTTCTTCGGCTTCCTTGGGTGTGCGCGCGAGTGGCGCATCGATGAAGGTGACTCCGCGCTCCGCGCAGGCGGCGCGCAGGCGAGTGGTCGAATCGGGTTCCGCGGTCGAGCAATCGACGATCAGCTGCCCGCGGGTGCTCGCCTCGAGCAACCCGCCACCCATGATGGCCTCGACCTGCGGCGAACCCGTCACGCAGATGAACACGATGTCGCTGGCCTTGCTGACGTCGGCCAGGGTCGAAACTTCCTTGGCACCGGCCGCGAGCAGGTCCGCCAGATTGGAACGATTGCGGTGCGCCTTGAAGGTCAGCGGATAGCCCTTCGCCAGCAGGTGCTTGGCCATGCCGTGGCCCATCATTCCGAGGCCGATGAATCCGATGCGTTCCATGTCGTGGTCCTCAATGTGTCGAATGAAGGCGTGCCGGCGGCGAACTCTCTGCCGTCGATGCCGCTGAGTTCGAATCGAACAGGAGTTCTATCAGCGCACCGTAGCGCGACGCGATTTGCTCGATGGTGGCGGCATCGTCGATGCGGCCGGCAAACCAGGCCTTCGCTGCGTCGCCGAAGATCGTGCGCCCGATCGCAAAGCCGCGGCAGATCGGATGCCGAGCGGCCAGGGCGATCTTCGGTGCCAGTTCATCGAGCTGTGCGTCCTGTCCCAGCACCAGGACGCCGCGGCAATGCGCGTCGAGCGCGCGCACGGTCGTTGCCAGCTCACGCCATCCGTCTTCTTCGGCCGGCGCGGGAAGCTTCCACCAGTCGGGCAGTACGCCGGCGGCGGCGATCTCGCGCATCGCGGCCCGCAGGCGCCAGTCGGTCTGACCGTCGGCCGGTTCGCTGGGCAACACGATCTCCAGGAGCAGCTCGCGCTCCGTGGCGGCACAGGCGCCCGCAAGATCGATCAGCCGCTCGATCTGCGCGTGGCGAAGGTCCGCCGGATCGTCCGGGTCGAAGGCGACCAGGCACTTCGCCACATGACGACGCGGCCAGCGGCGCAATAGCGCGTAGACATTTTCGCCGTCCTCGAAAGCCAAAGGGCGTGCGCCGGGGCTCTCGACCGGACGTGCGATCCAGAAGCGGTCGTCGAGCTGCGGCAGCAGCGATTCGCCATAGCGATCGTCGATGATCAGGCCACCCGCCGGCGCGAAATCGGGATTCGCGTCAAGTGCGCGCAGGGCGCCCCGCGCGATCAGCCGCTTGAACTCGACGATGCGCGCCGAAGGCATGCCGTGCTTCCCGGCGATCGCCTCGAACTGTGCCCGATGATCGAACGCGAGCACGGCGAGCAGCGGCGCAGCGGGATCGCGCGTGCCGGCGCGGTGCAACCGATTGAGGATCAGATCTTCGCGCAGGCGCGGCGTCGGGCTGCCATGCAACAGGAAGTGGTCGAGCTCTTCGGCGGTCGGCATCGCCGGCGCGCAGCCGTGGCGCGATACGACCAGCGCACCGCAGGCGTTGGCGCGCTCGCCGCATTCGATCAGCGCTCGGTCGCGCAGCCAGCCTGACATGAAGCCTGCCATGAACGCATCACCGGCGCCGAGCACGTTGAAGACTTCGATCGGCGCTCCGCTGACGTTCAGTGCCGCTGCGTGGCGACCATCTAGAAACGGGATCACCGTGCAGCCGCTGGCGCCGCGCTTGATGACGAGTGTGGCGCGCGTCCGCCGCCGCACGTCTTCGATGGCGTCTGCGGCACCATCGAATCCGCCGGCGATCGCAAACTCCTCCTCGGTGCCGACGATCAGGTCGCACGACGGCAAGAACTCGCGCAGGTACTCGGTGACGGCGGACGATTCGACGTAACGGGTTGCGCCGTCAGCCAGCGGCCGCAACCCCCACAACACCGGGCGGAAGTCGATGTCGAGCACCACCCGCGTTCTCGCGCGCACCGCGATTGCGATGGCCTTCCGGCACGCCGCCCGGGTCGAATCACGCGACAGGTGCGTTCCCGAGATCAGCAGCGCGCGCGATGACGCGATCAACGTTTCGTCGATATCGTCGACGGTCAACGCCATGTCGGCGCAGTCGTTGCGATAGAACAGCAGCGGAAAGTTGTGTCCGTCGCGGATGCTGAGAAACACGAGCGCGGTCAGATGTCCTGGATCGGCAATCACATGACTCACGTCGACGCCGGCGCGCAGAAGTTCGTTGCGCACGAACTCGCCATTTTGTTCGTCACCAACGCGGGTCAGCATCGCGGGTCGCAGGCCGAGGCGTGCGCAGCCGACCGCCGTGTTGGCCGGCGAGCCGCCGAGGTAGCGGGCAAAAGTGCTGACCTCCTGCAGCGTCGCGCCGACCTGCTCGCCATAGAGATCGACCGCGGCGCGGCCGACGCAGACGACGTCGAACCGCCGGGTCATCGACGTGCTCCATTGCGGCGCGCGGGCGCTTCGCTCAGTCGATGGCCAAGGGCGATCACCAGCGACTGCGCCAGCACGATCGGCTCGACCAGCGAGCGAAACGGCGAGCGACGGTCGTCGCCGAGCAGCAGGCTGAGAGTCGAGCAGGGCACCAGCGGAGAGGACCGACTGTCAGTGATTCCGACGACCGCGGCTCCGCGGCTACGTGACGTACGGGCAATATCGATGACCTCGGGCGTGTAGCTGCGGAAACTCACGACGATCAGCAAGTCGCGCGGTCCAAGCACGGCGGCGATCTGCGAGTTCATGCCGCCGACTCCGTCCAACAGCGTAACGCGCCGCTCGAGCTGAGCCAGGGCATACGCAAGGTAGCTTACGACCGGAAAGGATCGACGCGCAGCCAACAGGTAGACGTGGCTGCTCTTCGCGAGCAGATCGACCGTGTCGTGGAGCGTGCGCTCGTCGAACGTTTGCGAAAAGTGCCGCAGACCGGTCACCGCTTCGTCGATTTGCGCGCGCAAGACGTCACCTGCGGCGGCGGCCGAGGAGGTTCGGCGCAAGGTCTGGATCCGTTCACGGTAGGTCGGCGCTCGTCTGACCAGATGCGATCGAAACACCTGTCGCAGCGCGGCGAATCCGTCGAAATCGAACGCGGTCGCGAATCGCACCAGGGCTGAAGGCTGCACGCCGGCGGCCTGCGCGAGTTCGGCTGCCGTGCCCAGGGCGAATGTCTCCGGCGAATCGAGTGCAAGCTGCGCGATCGAACGCAACTGACGAGGCAAGGAGTCGAGGCGTCCGGCGATGCGGGACATCAAAGACTCGAATCCCGCATCACGCTCGCGACCTTTGCTGGCGGCACGCACGGCCGACTGCTGCACTCTATGCCCCCTTGCAACTGCTTCTTGTCGTCCGACACAATAGAACGTACATTTCGTTTTGTCTAGATCATGGAATACCTGTTCCATAGAATCATGGATCCGGAGGTCCAGTGAGCGCTGCGCCGACCGCGCTGCAGGAGGTTCCGCGGGCCGTGGAGCGGCCTGGCTTCGTGTTGCCGTTTGCGCTGATTCTGGTCCTGCTGGCGACGACACCGCTGTGGATCAAGCAGATCGGCCTTTACCAGTACATAGCCGTAGAGATCGTGATCTGGGCTCTGTTTGCGCTGTCGTACAACCTACTGCTCGGGCAGGCCGGGTTGCCGTCGTTCGGACACGGCGCGTATTTCGGGATCGGCGCCTACGGCTTCGGACTCGCGGTGAAGCACGTCGCGCCCAGCCTGTGGCTCGGCCTGGGTGTCGCACTCGTGGCCGCGGCTGCCGTCGGCGCGCTGGTGGGGCTGTTCATCTCGCATCGGCGCGGCATCTACTACGCGCTGATGACGATCGCATTCGGCCAGGTGCTTTGGTTCGTTGCGATCAAGTGGCACAGCGTGACGGGGGGTGAAGACGGCCTGCTTGGGATTTCCCGTCCACCGGTCGATCTCGGCGTGGTCGAACTGAGCTTGCGCAGCAACGAGTCGCTGTTCTACTTTGCCGTAGCGCTGTTTGCCGTCGTGACCGTATTCCTGTGGCAGCTGCAGGACTCGCCCTTCGGGCGCGTGATGGCGGCGGTCAAGGGAAACGAGGAACGCGCCCGCTACTGCGGGCACGCGGTCTGGCGCATCAAGTTCACGAGCTTCGTGCTGTCGGCAGCGCTCGCCGGCTTGGCCGGCGCGCTGTTCGCGATGGCGCAGAACTCCGCCTATCCGAACGTCATGAGCCTGCACAACTCAGGATTCGTCGTGATGATGGTGTTGATCGGCGGCGGGCTGATCAGCTTCTGGGGGCCGGTCATCGGGGCCGCGTTCTTCATCCTCGCGCGCGACCTGCTGGGCGCGACGACCGAAGCATGGCTGCTGTGGTACGGCCTGCTCTTCATGGCCGTCGTGCTATTTAGGCCCGAAGGCATCGTCGGTGCGTGGCGGATGCTGCGGCAGCGCGTGATGCGGCCGATGGCGGAACGCAACTGATGGCACTGCTCGAGGCGCGCCAGTTGCACCGCCGCTTCGGACGCCAGATCGTGCTGGACGGTGTCTCGTTGAGTTTCGATGAGGGGACGCTGTCCGGACTGATCGGACCCAACGGCGCCGGCAAGACGACCTGCTTCAATGTGCTGACGGGTTGCTACCGGCCGGATCGCGGCCGCGTGATCTTCGACGGAGACGACATCACTGGAGAGTCGCCCGCCGAGATCGCCCGGCGCGGCATTGCACGCTCGTTCCAGTTGATGAATCTGTTCGACGCGCTCGCCGTGATCGACAACGTGATCGTCGCGATGCCGGCGCTGCGACGGCGCGCGTTCCGACCCTTCGGCGCGGTTCGCAAGGACAGCGAGCTGCGCGCTCGCGCAGAGAAGCTGCTGGGCGACGTGGGTCTGGCGGGCAAGGAGAACGCACAGGCGAAAGGTCTCTCCTACGGCGACCGGCGACGGCTGGAGATCGCGGTGGCGCTGGCGGCCGAGCCGCGCCTGCTGTTTCTCGATGAGCCGACGGCCGGCATGGGTGCCGGGGGAGCACGGCAGCTGGCCTCGCTGATCGAGCGACTGCGCGAGCGCGTCACGATCGTGATCATTGAACACGATATGCCATTCCTGTTCTCGCTCGCGGACCGCATCTCAGTCATCCAGTGGGGCCAGGTGATCGCCCAGGGAACGCCCGCCGAACTGCGCGCCGATCCGTGGGTGGCGCGCTCAAACCTCGGAGCGATCGCCTGATGCTCAGGGTCGATGCCATCGACAGCGCCTACGGGGAGACCCAGGTGCTGTTCAAGGTCTCGCTCGAAGTGTCGGCCGGCGAGGTCGTTGCGCTCCTCGGCGCCAGCGGCGCCGGCAAGACGACGACGCTACGGTCCGTGCTAGGCCTGACACCGGCGCGCGCAGGCCGCATCGAGTTCGACGGCGCCGACATCACGCGCGAGAAGTCGTACCTCATCGCGCGTCGCGGCATCGGCTGGGTGCCCGAAGAGCGGCGCATCGTCCCCAGCCTGACGGTCCGGCGCAATCTTGAGATCGCGCGCAAGGCTTCGCGCTTTCGCAGCTGGAGCCTAGGCGAGTGCTGCGAGATCTTCAGTGCCCTCGGCTACTTGCTGGATCGCGAATCCGAAAATCTGTCGGGTGGCGAAATGCAGATGGTCGCGATCTCGCGCGCACTGGTCGGTAGTCCCGGACTGGTGCTGATGGACGAGCCCAGCCAGGGACTGGCGCCGAAAATCGTGCAGGACGTCATGCGTACCGTAGCGCGCATGAAATCGGAGGGGCTCGGCGTGTTGCTGGTCGAACAGAACGTGCACGCGGCGCTCGCGGTGGCTGACCGCGTCGTCGTGCTCGATCACGGTGCGGTGGCGTATCACGGTGCTGCCGGCGAGTTGCGCGATAACGGCGCACTGCGGCAGCGCCTGCTGGGCACCTGATGGCGGCGCTGCTCGACATCGACCGACTGACCAAAGTCTACCGGCGGCATCGGTTCGCTCGGCCGTCGTTCGCACTCGACGCGACGTTGAGCTTCGATGCGCCGGCGATCATCGGCGTGCTGGGGCCGAACGGGTCCGGCAAGACGACGCTGTTCGAGTTGATCACTGGATTGAACCAGCCGACCTCCGGCGAGGTGCGGGTGCGCGGTCAGGCGATCCACCGCGTCAAGCGCAGTCAGCGCGGGCGACTGGCGCGGCACTATCATCAGTCGTACCAGATACGGCGCTTCCACGAATGGACGCCGGAGCTTTTCCAGCATCGCGCCACGCTGGGCGAGGCGGCCGTACACCTGTTCGACGAGCCTCAACTCAACACCCAGGACGGCTACATCGGTTTCATGCTGCGGTTTTTCCGCCGGCTGCGCAGCGAGGGCAAGCTGGTGTTCGTCTGCTTGCATCCCAACGAGCGCTGGCAACTCGACCTGCTGCGCGAACTCTCCGAAAGATTCCTGTTCGTGCATCGGGGCGGTGTGTCCGAGTACACCGACTTTGGCACGCTCACGGCCCGGCACGAAGCGCGCGAATACCTGGGCACGCTGCTCGACTGACCTGCGAGGCCCTGTGCAATGCCGGCGCGCACGGAGCACAATCTGAAGACTCGTTGGTCATTTTGATTGAAGGTGGCAGCGATGGGAAAGACAGACATGGCCGTTGCGGACATCACGCACTGGATTGCGGGTGCGCGTGTCGACGAGGCGCCGGGACGGACTTCCGAAGTATTCAATCCGGCCACCGGCGAGGTGACGGGCCTGGTGCGGCTGGCCGATGCTGCGACGGTCGACGCCGCAGTCACAAGCGCGACCAACGCCGCGCGGGGGTGGGCCGAGACCTCGGTGCTGAATCGGGCCCGCGTGATGTTCCGCTTCAAGGAGCTGCTCGATCGCCATCATGACGATCTGGCTCGGCTGATCACGCGCGAGCACGGGAAGGTATTCAGCGATGCGCGCGGCGAGGTGCAGCGCGGTCTGGAAATCGTCGAGTTCGCGTGCGGCGCGCCGCAGCTGATGAAGAGCCAGTTTTCGGACAATATCGGCGGCGGCATCGACAACTTCACCTTGCGCCAGCCGCTGGGCGTGGTGGCCGGCATCACGCCGTTCAACTTCCCGTGCATGGTGCCGATGTGGATGTTCCCGCTGGCGCTGGTATGCGGCAACACGTTCATCCTGAAACCGTCCGAGCGCGATCCAAGCCCGTCGCTGCTGATGGCCGAGTTGCTGCAGCAGGCGGGGCTACCCGACGGCGCGTTCAACGTCGTGCAGGGCGACAAGGTCGCGGTCGACGCGATCCTGCAGCACCCGGGCGTTGCGGCGGTGAGTTTCGTCGGTTCGACACCGATCGCCGAATACATCCAACGGCAGGGAGTGGCACACGGCAAGCGGGTGCAGGCGCTCGGCGGTGCCAAGAACCACATGGTCGTGATGCCGGATGCTGATCTCGACCAGGCGGCCGATGCGCTGGTCGGCGCGGCCTACGGTTCGGCCGGCGAACGCTGCATGGCGATCTCGGTCGGCGTCGCGGTCGGCCATATCGCCGACGAACTGATCGAGAAGCTGAAGCCGCGGATCGCGGCACTGCGCATCAAGGACGGCATGGAGGCCGACGCCGAAATGGGCCCAGTCGTCACCGACGCGCACCGAGCCAAGATCCTGGGCTATATCGAACAAGGGATCGCGGAGGGAGCGAGGCTCGTCTGCGATGGCCGCCGTCACCAGGTCGAGGGCCGCGACAATGGCTTTTTCCTCGGCGCCACGCTGTTCGACCATGCCCACGCGGACATGAAGATTTACCGGGAAGAAATCTTCGGCCCGGTGCTGACGATGGTGCGCGTGCCCGACTTCGCCGCGGCGCTTGAACTGGTCAACGCGCACGAGTACGGCAATGGCGTCGCCTGCTACACCACGGATGGCGGCACCGCGCGCGAATTCGCGCGACGCGTGAACTCCGGCATGGTCGGCATCAACGTGCCGATCCCGGTGCCGATGGCGTTCCACTCGTTCGGCGGCTGGAAGCGTTCGATGTTCGGCGACCATCATGCGTACGGCGAGGAAGCCGTGCGCTTCTACACCCGCTACAAGAGCGTTATGCAGCGCTGGCCCGATCCGGCCTCGAGCAAGGGGCCTGAATTCATGATGCCGGTGAACCGCTAGCGCCGCAGCCGGAAGCGCCAGAGCAGGCGCCGCTGCCGGTCACGCCCGCTTAGCCGCAGCGTGCGGCGAGCACCGGTCTCAGTTCGCCGGCCGCGCGCCGCAGCAGGTCGGCCGTCGTGGCCCAGTCGATGCACGCATCGGTCACCGACATGCCGTATTTCAGTTGCGTCAGATCGGCCGGGATGGGCTGGTTGCCCGCCTGCAGGTGGCTCTCCAGCATCAGGCCGACGATCGAGCGATTGCCTTCCTTGATCTGGTGCACGCAGTCCATGAACACCAGCGGCTGCAGCGAAGGATCCTTCAGCGAGTTGCTGTGCGAGCAGTCGACGACGATGTTCGGTGCCAAGTTGGCGTTGACCAGCGCTGCCTCGGCGAGCCGCACGCTAACGGTGTCGTAGTTCGGCCGCCCGCCGCCACCGCGCAGTACGAGGTGACCCAGCCGATTGCCGCGTGTGCGCACGATCGCGGTGCGGCCGTCGGGCCCGATGCCGAGGAAACTGTGCGGCGATCGCGCCGAGCGGATCGCGTTAATCGCCACCTCCAACCCGCCGTCGGTGCCGTTCTTGAAGCCCACCGGTGTGGACAGCCCGCTCGCCATCTCGCGGTGAGTTTGCGACTCGGTCGTGCGCGCGCCGATAGCGTACCAGCTGATCAGGTCGGCCAGATACTGCGGTGACAGTGGGTCCAGCGCCTCGCTGCCGGTTGGCAGCCCGAGTTCGGCGAATGCCAGCAGCAGTTCACGCCCGCAGCGCATGCCCTTGCCGATGTGGAACGAGTCGTCCATGTCCGGGTCGTTGATGTAGCCCTTCCAGCCGGTCGCAGTGCGCGGCTTCTCGAAGTACACGCGCATCACCAGCAGCAGCGCATCGGCCACTTGATCGGCCAGCGAACGCAGTCGCTGCGCGTACTCGAGCGCGGCATGCGGATCGTGGATCGAGCAGGGCCCGACGACGACGAACAGCCGCGGATCCTGGCGGTCGAGGATGCGCGTCAGCTGTTCGCGGCCGCTACGTACCGTGTCGGTTCCGGTCGCCGACAGCGGAAGCTGCGCCTTGATTTGTACCGGCGGCGGCATGTCGTCGAGGCCGACAACGTTCAGGTTGTCGGTAACGGCTGGATCAGTCATGTCTGCGACCGACGATTCTCAAAGATGGAGACACGGAAACGACGCAATCTCGTCGAGTGGTTTCGCAATCTGCAGCCTTAGACTACGCGCCCATTTCCGCAACAGCGACGCCGTCCATGCCCATCGTATCGTTGTCTCAACGCGCCGTCACCGCGTGGTGCGCGGGCCTGATGATCATTGCGACAGACGGCAACGCGCAATCGGTGCCGTCGCAGCCGACAGTCGTCGACGCCAAGCAGTCGGTCACGCCGCGACCCCGAATCGGCCTGGTGCTCTCCGGCGGTGGCGCGCGTGGCGCGGCGCACATCGGTGTCCTCAAGGTGCTGGAAGAACTGCGCGTGCCGGTCGATGTGATCGCCGGCACCAGCATGGGATCGATCGTCGGCGCGTCGTACGCCACCGGGCTGACGATAGAGCAGATGGAGAAGGTGATCGGCACGATCACGACCGACAAGCTCTTCACCGACAAGCCGCCGCGCGCCGACCAGTCGATGCGGCAGAAGACAGACGACGAGACGCCGTACATCATTCCGGAACTCGGCATCGGCGGGGACGGCATTGCCTTGCCCAAAGGTGTCGTCACCGGCGTGGCGCTCGAAGGCGAACTGCGTCGGCTGGTTCAGATCGGCACCGCGCGCAGCTTCGACGAACTGCCGATCCCGTTTCGTGCGATTGCGACTGACATCGGCACCGGCGAAATGGTCGTGCTGAAGGAAGGCAGTGTCGTGCAGGCCATCCGTGCATCGATGTCGGTGCCGGGCGCGGTGGCGCCGGTCACCATCGGCAATCAACAATTGGTCGACGGTGGACTGGTCCGCAACCTCCCGGTCGACATCGCGCGTGAGATGGGCGCCGATGTGATCATCGCGGTCAACCTCGGCACGCCGCTGCTGCGGCCCGATCAGATCACTTCGGTGCTGAGCGTCACGCTCCAGATGATCAACATCCTGACCGAGCAGAACGTCAGCCGTTCGCTGCGGGAGTTGAAGCCGAGCGACATCCTGATCGTTCCAGAGCTCGGCGACTACTCCGCCGGCGACTTCGACAACCTCGCGAAGACGGTGCCGATCGGCGAAGCGGCGGCGCGCAAGGTGGCGGATCGGCTTAGGACACTCTCATTGCCGCCCGAGGAGTACGCCGCGCTGCGCAAGCAGCAGGCGGCACCGGCGGACAAGGGAGTGATCGTCGTCGATGCGATCAAGGTCGAGGGGACCAAGCGAGTCTCGACCGAGGTGGTCCTGCAGTCGCTGCAGACGGAAGTCGGAAAGCCGCTCGACCGCAACACGATCGATCTGGACATGCGCCGCGTGTTCGGACGAGGCGACTTTGAGAACGTGAACTACGCGATCGACGAGATCGACGGCAAGCAGACGCTGGTGGTGTTCGTCAAGGAAAAACCTTCGCGCGACTACTTCCGCTTCGGCCTCGAACTCGATGCCGATCTCGGCAAGCAGTCCGACTTCAACCTGTTTGCGTCGTACCGCTCGAAGTGGCTTAACAAGTGGGGCGGCGAATGGCGTTCCGACCTCGTGCTCGGAACCGACGTGCTGCTCGGCACGGAGCTGTACCAGCCGATCGGAGAGCGCCAGTATTTCTTCGTCGTCCCACGGCTGCAGTATGCGATCTCGCCGCTGTACCTGTTCGAAGACAATATCCAGGTCGCCCAGTATGAGGAAGCGACCGCGACTGCGCGCGTGGACTTCGGCGTCAACCTGGTCCAGTACGGCGAGGCCAGGGTCGGTGCGATCTACGGGTATCGCAGTTTCACGCTGGACAGCGGCAGCCTGCTGTTCCCGTCGCGGGGGCATACCAGCGTCGGCGCGCTGGACGCGCAGCTCGCCCTCGACCGTCTCGACAACCTGAATTTCACGCACAGCGGCTATCGCGTGTTCGGCCAGGTCTATTCGTCGCTCGCTGCTCTGGGCGCCGACGACCAGTACGCCTACTGGACCGCGCTTGCCAGCGGTGCCTACACCTGGGGGCGGCACACGATCGAGGCCCTGGTAACCAGCGGGCGCAATATAGGCAGCAATGACATTCCGGTCTACGACCAGTTCAATCTCGGCGGTTTCCTCTACCTGTCCGGGCTGCAGCGGCAGCAGCTCAAGACCCAGGACTTCGTGTTCGGGCGGCTGGTGTACCGCACCAAGCTCGCCGATATTCCGCTGTTCGAAGGCATCTACGTCGGCGCCTCGATCGAGGGCGCGACCCTGAAACCGCTGATTCCGGTTTGGCAGGGCGAACCGGTCGACGGTTATCTGGACCTGCTGGCCGGGTCGGTCTACCTGGGTGTCGATTCGCCGCTCGGACCGCTGTACGTCGGCTTCGGTTATGCCAACCGCGACAACCGCGCGATCTACCTGTTCCTCGGCCGGCCGTAATCGCGAGTTGCAGCTAACTGTCGCGCAGCGAGCGCCGGTACTGGATGGCCTCTGCCACGTGCGGCGTGGACAGCGTGTCATCATCGGCCAGGTCAGCAATCGTGCGGGCGACTTTCAGCACGCGGTGGTACGCCCGCGCCGACCAGCCGAGGCGCGAGCTCGCGGCATGCAGCAGTTTCTGCACCGGTTCGTCGAACGCGCACACTTCCTCGAGTTCCGCACCCTGCAGGTGATCGTTGACGTTGCCCTGCCGCGCGATGGCGCGGTCGTACGCCTTGCGGACGCGCTCGGCGACGAAGCGCGTTGGCTCGCCGTCTGGCATCGAAGTCATGACCTCTTCTGGCAGCGATCCGACTTCGACGCGCATGTCGATGCGGTCGAGCAGCGGCCCGGAGATGCGGTCCTGGTAACGCGAGACCAGGTCGGGCGTGCAGCGGCACTCGATGCTCGCGTGTCCGTGAAAGCCGCAGGGACAGGGGTTCATCGCTCCGATCAGCTGGAAGCGCGAGGGGAAATCGACCTGCCGCGCGGCGCGCGACACCGTGATCTTCCCGGACTCGAGCGGCTGACGCAGCGACTCGAGGACGCGCCGTTCGAACTCCGGCAGCTCGTCGAGAAACAGGACGCCGTGGTGCGCCAGCGAAATCTCGCCGGGCATCGGCGGAGTCCCGCCGCCGCACAACGCGACCGCACTCGCGGTGTGATGCGGCGAGCGGAAGATGCGCGTCGCCCAGCGTTGCGGAGCAAACTGTCCGACCAGGCTCAGCACTGCGGCTGACTCCAGCGCTTCGTCGGTCGTCATCGGCGGCAGGATGCCGGCGAAGCGTTGCGCCAGCATCGTCTTGCCAGTGCCCGGCGGTCCGACCAGCAGCACGCTGTGCCCGCCGGCAGCGGCCACCTCGAGCGCGCGCTTGGCGGCCAACTGGCCCTTGACGTCGAACAGGTCCGGATAGGTGGGCGGCGTCAGCCGCACCATCGCCTGGTGTTCGACGATGGCGCGAGCGGATGCGTCGCCGGCATCGGCGCGCAGGTGCTCGACCACGTGCAACAGCGTGCGGGCAGGAAAGATCGGGATGCCGCCGACCAGTGCGGCCTCATCGGCGCTTTCCCACGGCACGACGAACCCGCGGCGCGGGCCGATCGTGTGCTCCGACTTCGCCACCGCGTACGCCATTGCAAGCGTGCCGCGCACGGGCCGCAGTTCGCCGGTCAGCGACAGCTCGCCAGCGAATTCATACTGATCGAGCGTACGCGTCGGAATCTGGCCGGTTGCCGCCAGGATGCCGAGCGCGATCGGCAGATCGAATCGGCCGGATTCCTTAGGAAGTTCGGCGGGTGCCAGGTTGACGGTGATGCGCCGCGCCGGAAACTCGAAACGACTGGTCAGCAGCGCCGCGCGCACGCGCTCGCGCGCCTCGCGCACTTCAGTGTCCGGCAGTCCCACCAGCGTGAATGACGGCAGTCCGTTGGACAGGTGGACTTCAGTCGTCACCTGCGGCGCATACATGCCGGACAGGCCGCGGGTTCGGACGAGAGCGATCGACATCTGGGGTGCGCTGCGAGCGGGCCATTCTATCGGCGGCGTCGAGGCGCTCATCGGCCGGATCGATCGAATACACGCGGCTTTCTGACCGAGCCAGGAATTGCCTGCGCCGGGGCGCGCAGAATTGGCGGGCTTTGACCCGATATTCAGTTGGGCTTCCGGGTCGAGTCGTGTCACGATTGCAGCCCTGTCATCCTTCCGGCACCTTGCCCTGTGTCGTCGCTGCTATTCGGTCTTGGCTTGCTCGCCGTCCTGGTAGGGCTCTACCTGTGGGCGCGTCGACGCGCGGACGCCATCCGCCAGCAGGCCGCGCATCGTGAGCAGGCCGCGATGGCGATGATGCTGGGCGGCAAAGAGCCGGAAGAGAAGCCGCGCAAGGCAGCGCCCGAACCTACCGACGAAATCGACCATGCGGCGCTGATCCGCAAGGCGCACGGTGAAGCGGCCGAGCAGGACCAGGCCAGCAAGGAACTGCCGCCGATCGAGTACGACCGCACTCGTCCTGGTGAGACGCGTGAAATGACGCCCGCCGAAGAAGCGGCCGCCGGACTCGATCCGATCGAGGAATTGATTTCGCAGATCATGGTCGATGGCACGGGCAAGCCGGCCGCCAGCCCGCGGCCAGCGCCGCCTCCCGCCCCGGAACCGAAGCGACAACGCGCCGCCGCACGCGCCGCGGCGCGCGACGGTTCTCGCGACGCTTCTCGCGACGCCACTCCGATGCTCGACTCGATGGCGCCGTCGGTGCCGCTGCGTGAACTGGTGCTGGCATGGTACGAATCGCGCGGATACCGGCAGGTGCCCGCATCGCCGGCGGTCTGGCCGATCGAACTGGTGCTGCGTCACCGCGACGACCCGGCGCGCGCCTACGCGTTCGTCGTGCAGAGTGACCACGTCTCGGTCGATCGCATCACGGCGCTGATCGAGCAGGCCCGCGAGATCGGCATGGTGCGCGTGGCGGTGATTGCCGAGGCCGGCTATGAGCGCGGCGCGAAGGAAATCGCACGTCGGAAGAATGTCCGGTTGATCGATCGTCCGACGATGGACGCGGAACTGTCCGATCTGCAGCTCGAGACGGCCGCCAAGATCATCGCGGTGGCGCGCAAGCGCGCCTCGCCCGAAGCGTCGGCCGCCTAGGCGGTCGCGATCCGCACCGGCACGCGACGCTCACCGAAACGCCCGGCTCGCCTGTCGTAGTGCCCTGGCGGCGCGTGACCGCAGCGCCGGCAGCACCCGTCTTCGTCGAGCGCGTACGCGCTGATCCGGTAGCCGTCGCGGACGACGAGCCGCGCGCCGCACTGCGGACACAGCGTCGTTCCGCCGTCGATGTCCCGGACGTTGCCCGTGTAGACATGGCGCAGTCCGGCCGCGCGTGCGATGGCGCGCGCGCGAATCAACGTTGCCGGTGGTGTCGCGGGCACGTCGCGCAGCTTCCAGTCCGGGTGAAACGCGGTGAAATGCAGCGGCACATCGCAGCTCAGTTCGGCCGCAACCCATTCGGACAGCGCGCCGATTTCGAGGTCGCTGTCATTGTGTCCGGGGATCAGCAGCGTCGTGATCTCGGTCCAGCACTCGGTCTCGTGCACCAGATAGCGCAACGTGTCGAGCACCGGCGCCAGGTGAGCTCCGGTCAGGCGGAAATAGAACTCCTCGGTGAACGCCTTCAGGTCGACATTCGTCGCATCCATCGCGTCGAAGAATTCGGCGCGCGGAGCCGCGTGGATGTAACCGGCGGTGACCGCGACCGTGGCCAGTCCGGCGGCGCGGCAGGCCGCAGCCGTGTCGATCGCATACTCGGCGAAGATCACCGGATCGTTGTACGTGAACGCAACACTGCGACAGCCGGCTGCCTGCGCCGCGGCAGCGATGTCCTGCGGCGCGGCGCGGTCCATCAAGCGATCCTGGTCACGGCTCTTGGAAATGTCCCAGTTCTGACAGAACTTGCAGGCGAGGTTGCATCCCGCCGTGCCGAACGACAGGACCGAACTGCCCGGATAGAAGTGATTGAGCGGCTTCTTCTCGATCGGGTCGATGCAGAATCCGGACGAGCGGCCATAGGTCGTCAGCACCATCGCATCGTCGAGCCGCGCGCGGACGAAGCATTGTCCGCGCTGACCCTCATGCAGCTTGCACTCGCGCGGGCACAGGTCGCACTGGACACGGCCATCCTCGAGCCGATGCCACCAGCGCCCGGGGGTCGCTTGCTCGCGTGCCACGGTGGTCACGTGGTCCCCTTGGCCCTGCGGGCCGTCCCCCCAAGGGGGAGCGAGCGCCTTCGGAACGGCCGTGCGGCGCTCACGACTCGCTCCAGCTTTGCGCGCAATAGCGCGTGATTCGGATGTCGGCCGGCCACTCTCCGATCGACAGCCCGGCCTTCATCTTCAGTTGACGCACGAAGTCTCGTGGCGTCGCAACCTGCCGCCACACCTGCGGCAGGAAGGTCGCGTGCCGTTCGCCGGACCTCAGCGAGACACCATCGATCCCGGGTCTCAACGTACTCGCCAACTCGTCGTCACTGGTAGCCTCGATCGGACGTGTCGGAGTCAGCAGCGAAACCTCGATCGTCAGGCCTTCGAATTCCGCTCGCGACAGCGGAGCAAAGCGCGGGTCCTTAAAGGCGGCGGCGCGAGCGCTGGACCGCAATTCCTCTGCGAGCGGAGCGTCAGGTTCGATCGATCCGACACAACCGCGCAGCTCCGCCCCGCGGCGCAAGGTGACGAAGCAGCCGATTTTGCGGGCCAACCATTGATCGTCCGGCTCCGCAGACTGCGCCGTGCCGAACTCCGCTTCGATCGCATGGCGCGCCAGCGCGAGCAACTGTCGGCCGAACCTGGGATCGGAAAACGCCACCGACGCGTAGCCGACTACCCTTGCGCGGTCGCCGGACGTATCGCCCGAATTGCGCAGATCGAGTAGCGCGGGAACCAGGATCGGCTTTGCGCGCACGATCCGCAACAGTCCGTTGATCGGCCCGGCGCCGCACGCCTGGTCCGGATTCAGATCGGGGCCCAGATGGAGCACGGTCTCGATGGTGCTGGCATCGGTGGACCGCGCGATCTCGTAAGGCAGGTAGTGCGACAGGTCCGAACTCGCGATGACCAGTGTTTCATCGCCGCCAAACACGCAATCCAGTGTGTGCGCGACTTCGTCGCTCGTCGCCTGGCCGACCAGCAGCGGCACCAGCGTGAACTCGTGCAACGCTCGCTGCAGGAAGGGCAGTTGCACTTCAAGCGCGTGCTCTTCTGCATGCGCTGCCGCGCTGGCGACGATCCACGGCAGGCCGCGCAACTGCCGCACGGCGTCTGCATCGATGCGCACCGAGCCCAGCGGAGTGGCGAACGCCTCGGCGTCGGCAGGGCGATGCCCCGCAGCGCCACGCGATGCGCGGGACCGATCAGCACGACGCGCGTGATCGAATCGGCGTGTGCCAGCAGCGAGCGATAAGCGGCGGCCGCAATCGGCCCCGAGTAACGATAGCCCGCGTGGGGAGCGATCAACGCCTTGGGTGGCAGCACCAGCTCAGCGGGTTCGGCCTGCAGCAGCCGGTCAACCGCGTCGCGCAGCGCGCCGGCTGCTCCCGGATAGAAGGCTCCGGCCACCGCGGCGGGACGGACTTCCGATGGGCTCGACTGAAGCATGCGGCCTCCTGCTGCCGCTAGACCATGATCGTACGCCCGCCGCGGTGCCAGCCGGCGTGCAGCGCCGCCGTGCTTAGGTCCTAGTTCGGACGCTGTTCGAGTTCGGCCAACCGCCGCTCGAGCTCGTCGATCCGGCTGCGCGCGTGGGCCAGGACCTTGACCTGCGTATCGAACTCCTCGCGTGTCACCAGTTCGAGGCGCGCGAACTGCTGGCTGAGCAGAGCCTTGACGTTCTTCTGCAGATCGGCGGCCGGTGTCTGTTGCATCAACGCAGTCAACCGCGCCTGCAGCTCATCAATGAATGAGGTCGTGTCCATCCGCGCGCTGACTTCCCGCATCTGACTTTCTGCACGCGACGAACCAGTTTATCAGCGGTCCTCGCGAGTCCCATCCGCCGCATCGGACCGCGACCGCTGCCAGCCGCGCGATCCAAGTTGGGTCGGCAACGCACTGAAAGTAGCGCATGCAACCGGTTGTCGCTCTGATTTCGCACCGCCAAGGGTCGTTCGACGCGTCGCAGCGAGTGGCATGCATGTTGCGTTGAGGTCACCCGAGCCTTGTTCCACCTCTGCCCCTGAAAGGAAGAAACACATGAAGAACGCGCTCACGGCAGCGGCAGTCGCCGCTGTCTGCTCCTCGCCCTTCGCGGTGCACGCCCAGGCCGCGGCCGCGAAGCCCGAGCCCGAATACACCTTCACCGGCAACCTGACGATCGCCAGCGACTATCGCTTCCGCGGATTCACGCAGACCGACTATCAGCCCGCGATTCAGGGCGGCATCGACTTCGCACATAAGTCGGGCTTCTACCTTGGCAACTGGAACTCGAACGTTTCGTCCGCCTCTGTACAACGGCGCGCCGATCGAGATGGACTTCTACGGCGGCTGGAAGACGACCTTCGACGGCGGATTCGGGCTCGACCTCGGCGTCATCTACTACTACTACCCGGGCACCGGCGAATACAACCCGGACTTCGAGGCGAAGAACTTCGAGGCGTACATCGGCGGCTCGTGGGGTCCGGTGTCGCTGAAGTACTACTACGCGTTCACAGACTTCTTCGGCACTCGAAGCGGCGCTACGCCCACGTCATCCTCGTCGACACGAAGGGCGCGTCAGTACTTCGACATGACCGGAACGTTCCCCTTGGCCGACGGCTTTGCGATCGTCGCGCACGCCGGCTGCCAGTTCGTAAAGAACTACGAAAACATCGACAGGACCCTGAACAAGGACAACGTCTGGGACTACAAGCTCGGCGCCACGTGGGACATCATGGGATCGGGCTGGATCCTCGGCGCCTTCTGGGTCGGCACCAGCGAGAAGGAATTCTTCCTCACGGCCGAGAACCCGCCGCGCGACGCCGGCAAGAGCGGATTCCTGGCCACGCTCGGCAAGACGTTCTGAGATCGGAAAGCACACAGATGAAACTCATCACAGCCATCATCAAGCCGTTCAAGCTTGACGAGGTGCGTGAGGCCCTGAGCGGAGTGGGCGTTCAGGGCATCACGGTCACCGAGGTCAAGGGCTTCGGACGACAGAAGGGCCACACGGAGCTGTATCGCGGCGCCGAATACGTGGTCGACTTCCTCCCCAAAGTGAAGATCGAAGCCGCCGTCGCGGACGACATCGTCGAGCGCGCGATCGAGGCCATCGAAGGCTCGGCGCGCACAGGCAAGATCGGCGACGGCAAGATCTTCGTATATGACCTCGAGCAGGTCGTCCGCATCCGAACCGGGGAAACCGGCAAGGATGCTCTCTAACTCCGTGGGGAAGCGATGAAGAAACTTTTAGTCATGCTCCTCGCGGCAGGAGCGATGGTGTTCACGTCGGGCGCGATAGCCCAGGGTGGCGGCCCCTCGCACGGCGACGGCAGCCCGAAGGCCGAAGCGTCGGCGAAGGCCGCCGAGGGAGCGCCGGCGGCTGCACCGGCCGCCACGCCCGCCGCAGCCAAGTCGAGAGGACGACGCGACGAAATCTGCCGAGCCGGCCAAGGCCGAGGCAAAGCCGGACGATGCTCCGACGCCGCCGAAGATCGAGAAGGCGGATACGGCGTTCATGTATGCCGCCACGGTGCTGGTCATCCTGATGACCATTCCGGGGCTGGCGCTGTTCTACGGCGGGCTGGTGCGCTCGAAGAACATGCTCTCGGTGCTGATGCAGGTGTTTGTGATCTTCTCGCTGATCTCGGTGCTGTGGGTGATTTACGGTTATGCACTGGCATTCGGCGGACCGGGCGCGTTCTACGGCAACTTCTCGAAGCTGTTTCTCTCGGGCGTCAACGGCGAGTCGGCGGCAGCGACTTTCAGCAAGGGCGTCTACATCCCTGAGTTGCTCTTCGTTGCGTTCCAGTGCACGTTCGCCGCCATCACCTGCGCGCTGATCGTCGGCGCATACGCCGAGCGGATGAAGTTCTCCGCGGTGCTGTTGTTCACGGTGCTCTGGTTCACATTCAGCTACCTGCCGATGGCGCACATGGTCTGGTACTGGGACGGCCCGGATGCGATCAAGGATCAGGCGACGCTGGACGCAGTCACTGCCAACGCGGGCTGGCTGTGGGCGAAGGGCGCGCTCGACTTCGCCGGCGGCACGGTGGTGCACATCAATGCCGGTGTGGCCGGCCTAGTTGCCGCGTACGTGCTGGGCAAGCGGATCGGCTACGGCAAGGAATCGATGGCACCGCATAGCCTGACGCTGACCATGGTCGGTGCCGCGCTGCTGTGGGTCGGCTGGTTCGGCTTCAATGCCGGCTCCAACCTCGAAGCCAACGGTGTGGCCGCGTTCGCCTTCGTCAATACGCTCTTGGCGACTGCCGTGGCCGTGCTCGCGTGGATGTTTGCCGAGTGGATGGTCAAGGGCAAGCCCTCGATGCTGGGTGCGGCGTCGGGAGCGGTGGCCGGCCTGGTCGCCATCACTCCGGCGTGCGGCTTCGTCGGCATCATCGGGGCGCTGGTCATCGGCATCGCCGCCGGGCTTGCTGTGCTTCTGGGGTGTCACCGGCCTGAAGAAGATGCTCAACGTGGACGACGCACTCGACGTGTTCGGTGTGCACGGCGTCGGCGGCATCGTCGGGGCGCTGCTGACCGGCGTGTTCGCCGCGCCCTCGCTGGGCGGCGCGGGCATCTGCAACTACATCACCAACAAGTGCGGCGACGCGGCGGACTTCCCTGGCATTGGCGCGCAGGTATGGGTGCAGTTCCAGGCCGTGCTGACTGCGATCATCCTGTCGGCGGTGGTATCGCTGGTCGCGCTCTACCTGGTCAAGATGATCACCGGGCTGCGCGTCACGCCCGAAGAGGAGCGCGAAGGCCTCGATACGACGTATCACGGCGAATCCGCCTACAAGATGTAACGGATGTCCGGCCCGGGAAGCGATTCCCGGGCCTCCGCGCGCCACCATCGACGGCGGCCGCGGACTGCAGGTTGTGTCTCCCTAGCTCGCCGGGCCGCCTCATCGGCCCAATCGTGGCGAACTTTCCCGGGCACCTTAGGGTGCCCGCTTCTTTTCCGGCATGGCCGCGCTCACGCGTGCGGCGCGGGACTGCCGCGCGCCGGCGGTAAACTCACTGTCCCAACGACCCTGCGCGGTGGTTCGGCTGCTTGGCCGCGCAAGAAGCGAGCGAGCCGTGTCGCATCCCGCCGTACCCCGCTTGGCCAGCGCCGAAGCCGGCCCCCTGCTGGCGCTCGAGCAGAAGATCGTCGATGAAATGCCGGCGATCGAGCGCTGGTTCCGGCTCCAGTGGCAGGACCACACTCCGCCGTTCTACGGCTCGGTCGACCTGAGAAATGCCGGCTTCAAGCTGGCGCCGGTCGACATGAACCTGTTTCCGGGCGGGTTCAACAACCTGTCAGAAGACATGTTGCCGTGCGCGGTGCAGGCCGCGCAGACGGCGATCGAGCGCGTCTGCCCGGACGCGCGCCATCTGGTGCTGGTGCCGGAACGCCACACGCGCAATCTTTTCTACCTTGCCAACGTCGCACGTCTGGTGCGCATCCTGCGCCAGACCGGCCTCGAGGTGCGGATCGGGTCGCTCGCGGAAGATCTCAAGGAACCCGCCAGCATCGAGCTGCCGAGCGGCGATGTGCTGACGATGGAACCCCTGGTTCGCCAAGGGGATCAGGTCGGGGTAGCCGGGTTCATTCCGTGCGCCGTGCTGCTGAACAACGATCTGTCGGCCGGCATTCCGCCCATCCTGCGCGGCATCGAGGACCAGGTGCTGGTGCCGCCGCTGCAGGCCGGCTGGGCGATACGCCGCAAGTCGAATCACTTCGCCGCCTACGACGTGGTGGCTGCCGAGTTCGCGCAGCTGATCAGCGTCGATCCGTGGTTGATCAATCCGGCCTTCGGCCGCTGCGGCGAAGTCAATTTCCACGAGCGCGCGGGCGAGGAATGCCTCGCCAGCAACATCGACTTCGTGCTGGGCAAGATGCGAGAGAAGTACCGCGAGCACGGAATCACCGACACGCCGTACGTCGTCGTCAAGGCCGACGCGGGCACTTATGGCATGGGCGTGATGACCGTGAAGGATGCCTCGGAGGTGCGCGGGCTGAATCGCAAGCAGCGCAACAAGATGTCGGTCGTCAAGGAAGGCCTCGAGGTGCACGAGGTCATCATCCAGGAGGGCGTGCCGACCATCGAGGCGGTCGAGAATGCCGCCGCCGAGCCGGTCGTTTACATGATCGACCGCTACGTAGTCGGCGGCTTCTACCGCGTGCACACCGAGCGCGCACGCGACGAGAATCTCAACGCGCCCGGCATGCACTTCGTGCCGCTCGCATTTGCCGGCAGTTGCAACCTCCCGGACTGCCGTGGATCGCGCGGTGGAAAGCGCCGCTAATCGCTTCTATGTCTACGGGGTAATCGCCCGCCTCGCGCTGCTCGCGGCTGCGGTCGAGCTCGAACGCACTGCCAATCGCGTGCCTGCAGCGGTCGCCGCGCCGGTCGCCGTCGCCGTCGCCGGCTGAGCGGCCGACGGTGGCCAAAATGGCGCTGTCGCTGCTCGTCGTCGTCGATCCGTTCGACCGACTGAAAGCCTACAAAGACACCAGCGTGGCGATGATGCGCGAGGCTGTGCGACGCGGCCATGCGGTGAGCGCGTGCACTCCGGATGAACTTGCCGGCACCCGCGAATCGGTGATCGCGCATGCACATCGGCTGCGACTGACCGACGACGATGCGGCTTGGTACGTCGACCTTGGTGCGGAGGACCGCGATCTCAGTTCATTCGACGCGGTGCTGATGCGCAAGGACCCGCCGTTCGACGTCGAGTTTCTGAATGCGACGCTGCTGCTGTCGCGCGCCGCCGGGCTCGGCGCGCACGTCATCAACGATCCGCAGGCGCTGCGCGACCACAACGAGAAACTCTCGGTACTCGAATTTCCGCAGTTCACCGTGCCAACGCTGGTGACGCGCGCGCCCGATCGCCTCCGTGCGTTCTGGGCCGACCATGAGGACATCATCGTCAAGCCGCTCGACGGCATGGGCGGCACCGGCGTGTTCCGCCTGCAGCCGGGAGATCCCAATGCCGGCTCGATCCTCGAGACGGTGACCGCGCACGGCGAACGCAGCGCGATGGCGCAGCGTTTCATTCCGGCCATTTCCGACGGGGACAAGCGTGTGCTCGTGATCGACGGTGAACCGGTGCCCTATTGCCTGGCCCGAGTCCCCAAGCCGGGTGAAACGCGCGGCAACCTGGCGGTCGGCGGCATTGGCCATGCACAGCCGCTGAGCGAACGCGACCACGATATCGCGCGCGCCGTCGGCCAGGCCTTGCTGCCGCGCGGATTGCGGTTGCTGGGACTCGATGTCATCGGCGACCACCTGACCGAGATCAACGTGACCAGCCCGACGTGTTTCGTCGAGATCACCGAGCAGACCGACTGTAACGTGGCGGGTCTGTTCGTCGATGCGCTGGAGAAATCAACATGAACCTCGGTGCTCGCTGCGGCGTCGCGCGTTACCGGCGTGCAGTTGACATGCGCCCGCCCGCCCGGCCGCCCGAAGGGCGGGCGCCTAACTTGAGCAGTGCGAGCGCACGTGCGACCCGCAGGGTCGCGTACGCGAGCACTGAAGCTCTATGACCGGCATCCTCATCGTCGCCCACGCACCGCTTGCCAGTGCGCTCGAGCGGTGTGTCGAGCACGTGTACAGCTGCTCGCCGGGCCTGGCACGCGCCAACCTGCGCGTGCTCGACGTCGAGCCGGGCGTGGAAGTCGAGGCGCTGCTTGAGACGGCCGCGCAGCGGCTGGCCGAGGTGAGCCACGGCGATGGCGTGCTGGTCATGACCGATGCGTTCGGGGCGACTCCCGGCAACGTCGCTGCTCGGCTCGCCGTTCCGGGACGAGTGGCGGTGATCGCGGGAGTCAATCTGCCGATGCTGCTGCGCGCCGTCTGCTATCGCGGGGGATCACTCGCCGAAGTGGCGGAAAAGGCGCTGGCCGGCGGGCAGCAGGGAATGGTGCAGATGGCCGCCACACCGGTGCAAAACCAGGGATGCAACCCGCAGGGCAATGATCAGCAGAGACTTCAAAATCAACAATAAGCTGGGGCTGCATGCGCGGCCGTCGGCGCAGATCACCCAGGCGGCCAGTCGTTATTCTTCCGAAGTGTGGATTTCGAAGAACGGGCGGCGCGTGAACGCGAAGTCGATCATGGGTGTAATGATGCTGGCGGCCGGCCAGGGCAGCGTGCTCACGGTCGAGGCCGACGGCCCCGACGAGGCGCAGGCGATGGAGGCCGTCGGCGAACTGATCAGCACCGGATTCGGCGAGGTGGACTAGACGATGGACGTGCGTGAACGCGCAAGCTTGAAGGGCAGCGGCGTGGCGCGCGGAATCGCGATCGGCCATGCGCACCTGCTTGCGCCGTCCGAGCTGGAAGTGCGGCAGTACACGATCGAGCGGCGCGACGTGGTGCACGAGATCGCGCGGCTGACGCGCGCGTTCTCGGCGGTGCGCGATGAACTTGAAGGCCTGAAGCGCGGTATCGCGCCCGACGCCCCGAGCGAGGTGCGCGCCTTCCTCGACCTGCATCGATTGATCCTCGACGACACGTTGCTGTCCGAGGCGCCGCGCGACCTGATCCGCACGCGGCTGATCAATGCCGAATGGGCGCTGACCATCCAGCTGGAGGAGGTGTGTCGCCAGTTCGAGGCGATCGACGATGAATATCTGCGCGAGCGGTCCACCGATGTCCGCCAGGTAGTCGAGCGTGTCCTGAGCGCCCTGTCGGAAGGTAGTCCGACGCGCATGGCGCTGCCGAAGAAGCTCGCCGCCGGCGAGCGACTGGTGCTGGTCGCCCGCGAACTGGCGCCTGCAGACGTCCTGCACCTGAAGGACCGCGCCGACCTGGATCTTGCAGGCTTCGTCACCGAGATGGGCGGGGTCACCTCGCATACGGCCATCCTCGCCCGCAGCCTGGGACTGCCCGCCGTGGTCGGAGTCGATGGCGCGCGCGAAGTGATCGTCGAAGGCGACATCGTCGTCATCGACGCCGACGCCGACGAGCTGGTCGTTAATCCGACCGATGAGGAACTGCACGAGTTCCGGCGGCGTTCGCGCGCGCAGGCTGAGCATCGTTTGCAGCTACGCAAGCTCAGGGGCAGGCTGTCGCGGACCCGCGACGGCATAGCGATCGACTTGCTCGCCAACATCGAACTACCGGAAGACGCGCGCGACGCGCTCGAAGCCGGTGCCGACGGGATCGGACTGTTCCGCTCCGAGTTCCTGTTCATGGACCGCGACGAACTGCCGACCGAAGACGAGCAGTACGAGGCCTATGCGAAGGTCGCGCGCGCGATGAAGGGCAAGCAGGTGGTGATCCGCACGCTCGACATCGGCGCCGATAAAGTTCTCAATGAAGCGGCGCGCGAGACGCTCGGTATGGGTCGCGGCGCGCCAAGACCGGAGTCGAATCCCGCGCTCGGATTGCGCGCGATCCGCTACTGCCTGGCGTATCCGGAGCTGTTTTTGACTCAGCTGCGCGCGATCCTGCGGGCCTCGGAAGTGGGCACGGTACGTATCCTGATCCCGATGCTTGCGCACGTGCACGAAATCGAGCAAGCGGCCGCCTTCGTCGCGCGCGCCAAGGAACAGCTGAAGGAGCGCAGGCTCAAGTACGACGGACGGATACAACTGGGCGGTATGGTCGAAGTTCCGGCGGCCGCACTTTCGCTGCCTGAATTCGTGCAGCGGCTGAAATTTCTGTCGATCGGCACCAACGACCTGATCCAGTACACGCTGGCGATCGACCGCACCGACAGTGCAGTCGCCCACCTGTATGACCAGATGCATCCCGCGGTGCTGCGGCTGATCGCGCAGACGATCGGTGTGGGCGCCAGGGCGCGCGTGCCAGTCTCGGTCTGCGGCGAGCTCGCCGGCGAGATCGAGATGACCGCGCTGCTGCTCGGTATGGGGCTGCGCCAGTTCTCGATGCATCCGTCGCAGATCCTGCCGCTGAAGGAACGACTGTTCGAACTGTCGTTCAAGGACAGCGGACGGTTTGCTGCGCGCATCTTGCGCATCTCGGATCCGGTCAAGATCCGCCGGCTGTTGCGCGAAGAGCTTGAGACTGCGCCGCCCTCGGTACCGGCCGGGACGAAAAAAAGCCCGGCGCTGGCCGGGCTCTGATCGCGAGGCGCGTCCGGCGCCGTCGACTAGTTCAGATCCTTGTCCTTCCAAACCTTGGTACCCGCCGCAGCGACCCCGACCTGCAGCCCGGCCTTGGTCAGCTGATAAAACTTGCCGCCGGTGAAGGCCCCCGCGCTGCCGCCCCCGGACTGCGTACCTGTTCCTGCGCCGGCCGCCACCGAGGCCGACGCGTCCCAACCCTTGTCGATGAACTGCTGGATGCTGGCCTGGTCTTTGAAGATGAACAGATAGCGCGTGTCTGAGGCACCGATCTGCAACCCAGCGCTCGCTTGCGCGAGTTCCATGAACGTGTTTTTCTTCGTTACGGAGTCATGCGCGACACCTTTGCCTCCGGCGCCGCCGATCACGAAGCTGATACCGTAGGTCGTGAAGACCGCATAGCCCGGGGCCTTCTCGACCTCCGCCTTGATCTTGGGCTCTGCCTTGTAGAAGTCGGCGAGCGTCGTCTGTGCCGCCTTCAGCACCTCGTCCTGCTTGGCCTTGTCGGCGGCGGTTGCCGACGACAGACCGAATGCAACCAGCGCAACGCCGGTCGCCAGTGATTTCAGAAGCTTCATGTGTCTATCCTTTCCAGTGCCGGACTCGAACGATCCGTGTGCGTAGTTTACCTCCCACGATCGCCGTAGTTTGACACGTACCGGCGCTATCTCTACCCTCTTTGCTTCGCGCCGATTTGCCGACTCGCTTGCGGGCGCGTGAGGGCCATCCCTCCGAAATCCGCTAAAGAGGTCAAGCAGACATTTTGTGACCCGAGCCGGCGCCGCGCCCCTCGGGTTTTTTGTTGCTGTGCCTTTGGAAACCAGTCCACGATCGGTCGGAGTCGTCACGGCGCAGTCCCTGCACTTCGACGAGCCGCTCGCGCTCGCCAATGGTGCATCGATCGCCGGCTATCAGCTCGTCATCGAGACCTACGGACGCCTGAACGCCGATCGCAGCAATGCGGTGCTGATCTGCCATGCGTTGAATGCCTCGCACCACGTCGCCGGCGCCTATGCCGACGATCCGGGCGGGCTGGGTTGGTGGGACAACATGGTCGGACCCGGCAAGCCGGTCGATACCGAGCGCTTCTTCGTGGTCGGCGTCAACAATCTCGGCTCGTGCTTCGGCTCGACCGGCCCGATGTCGATCGACCCCTCGACGGGGACGCCGTACGGTGCGCGTTTCCCGGTCGTAACGGTCGAGGACTGGGTGCACGCGCAGGAGCGCGTGGCCGATCAACTGGGAATCCAGCGCTGGGCAGCCGTGATGGGCGGATCGCTCGGCGGCATGCAGGCATTGTCGTGGGCGATTCAGTACCCGCAGCGGATTCGCCACTGCGTGGCAATCGCTGCGGCGCCCAAGCTGTCGGCGCAGAACATCGCATTCAACGAGGTAGCGCGCACCGCAATCCGCTCCGATCCCGATTTTCACGGCGGCGACTACTACGCCCGCGGCGTGGTGCCGCGAGGCGGTCTGCGCGTGGCCCGCATGATCGGCCACATCACCTATCTGTCGGGCGCCGACATGACGGAGAAATTCGGCCGGGCGATGCGTGCGGAGAACTACCAGTTCCACTACGACGTCGAGTTCGAGATCGAAAGTTACCTGCGCTACCAGGGCGACAAATTCTCGGAATACTTCGACGCCAATACTTACCTGCTGATCACCCGCGCGCTCGACTACTTCGATCCGGCACGCCACTCCGGCGGCCAGCTTGCCAAGGCGCTGGCACCGGCGAGTTGCAAATTTTTGGTCGTGAGTTTCACCACCGACTGGCGTTTCCCTCCGGAGCGGTCGCGCGAGATCGTCGAGGCGCTGGTCCAGAACGGACGCGATCTGTCGTACGCCGAGATCGACGCGCCGCACGGGCACGACGCGTTTCTGCTGGAGGATCCCCGTTATCACCGCGTCGTGCGGGCGTATTTCGACAACGTCGCCGACGAAGGCGCCTCATGACGCTGCGCGTCGATCTGGCCCAGATCGCGCAGTGGGTCGAGCCCGGCAGTCGTGTGCTCGACCTCGGTTGCGGCGACGGAGCGCTGCTCGCGCACCTGCGCGATGCCCAATCGTGTCACGGCTACGGCGTCGAGATCGACGACGATCATGTCGCGCGCTGCGTGAAGGTCCGCATCAACGTGATCCAGCAGAATCTGGACGCCGGGCTCAGGATGTTCTCCGACAACATGTTCGACACCGTTGTGCTGTCGCAGACCTTGCAGGCTGTGCACAACGCCGAAGGCATATTGCGAGAGATGGCGCGCGTCGCGCGCCAGGGCATCGTGAGCTTCCCCAATTTTGGCCACTGGCGGCATGCGGTTTCGCTGCTGGCGGGTCGCATGCCGGTCACGAAGCAGATCCCTTATCAGTGGTACGACACGCCGAATATCCACCTGTGCACGCTGAAGGATTTCGAGATCCTGGCGGCTCGGGTCGGCCTGGTGATCACCGGCCGCGCAGTGCTGGCTGATGGCCGGCCGGTGCACGTCGCGCCGTCATTGCGGGCGACGGTGGCGGTTTACCGATTCGAAACGCGCTGAGCAGGCGGCGAAAGGAAGGTGATCGCGGACGAGAACGCTCTGTCTAGTGGAAACCCAGAATCGGCCGGAGAGCACAATGAGCGTCATCAATTCAAGAGTTGTAAACATCGACGAGCTGAAGCTCGATCACTTCGTCCAGGGTGAGAAGTTCGAGTCCGACACCGCGCGAATTGGCCCCCTTCTTGGGGCGAAGGATCTGGGCTACTCCTACGATGTCGTCCCACCCGGCAAGCGCTCGTGCCCATTTCACAGCCACAGGGGCGAGGAGGAACTTTTCTTCGTTGTGAGAGGCAAGGGACTATTGCGCTATGGGAATGAGACACGGCCGATAAGGGCCGGTGACCTGATCTGTTGCCCTACTGGAGGGCCTGAAACAGCTCACCAGATCGTCAATGACTCGGATGCCGAACTTGCCTACCTCTCTGTAAGCACGATGCTTCCATCCGAGGTCTGCGAATACCCTGACTCGAACAAGATCGGCGCTTTCGCGAGCGGGCTGCGCCACATGGCCCGCGCAGGGGATTCCGTCGATTATTGGACGGGCGAGGATTGAGCCGACAGAATTCGGCCGCAAGCCGTCATGGAGTCCTAACGAAAGCGCGGGAAGCGGTGAAGAACACGTCGAAAGTGCGTTCTGGCGGGTGGGCGCGCCTCCTGGTCATGGCCATCACCTGGGCCGCAGCGAACACCGCGTTCGCCTGGATCTACCCGGAGCACCGCGACATCGCAGTGCTCGCCGTTCAGGGACTCGGCGCCGAACACAAGGCCGAGTTCGATCGCCTTTGGCAGGAGGCGCGAGCCGGTGACCCGCAGCGCATGTGCGTGATGGTGGCCGACTCCCAGCAAGGGATCACGCCGGCGTGCATCGACTGGGCGGCACTCGCGGGCATTGGCGGCGACCATTCCTGCTCAAGCGCGGAGATGCTCGAGACGGTTCGCCAATCGGACTGGATTCTCGTCGTTGCGGATGTTGCCGCGCAGCTCAAGGTGGATCTCGCGCGGATTCCGGTGACCGCGCCGCCGGACCAGGCCGAGCGCACCCCCGGAATCATTGCCGACGCCCAGCGTCGCCTCACCGACGAGGCGAGTCGCGCACAGCGCGTGAACGCGCAGCGCTCCGCCGACTTGCGGATGCAGCGCGCCGACCCGCAGTACGCGAGGCGGGCGGACACCAACCTCGCTCATTTCCTTCTTCCGCGTCCCGACACCAATCTCGATCCGATCGACTATGGAATGCTGGTGCTGAAGCCCGGCTCGCACTTGAACGCAATGGGCGTCTATGCCTGGTATCACATCAGTGCGATGGAGAAGGCGAGCCGACTCGCCAACGAGCGGCTTTCGCCCGAGGAGCGGCGCGCGCTGGTGCGCGCAATGCTCTTCGACGAGGCGTTCGCGCTGCACTTTCTGGAAGACGTCTTTGCGGCCGGTCACGTTGCGGGCAGCTGGGGCGACGTGTCGCAGCGCAAGGGCACGCACGACTTCTACAATCAGAGCGGGATCGAGGTGTTCACGTGGAGGGGGCGCGAAAGAACGATCGTGCTGGTCGGCGATGCGCACATGCGCCCGCAGGACGCCGCGCTCGCCGCCGAATCCGTGCGCAAGAGTATCGCGCAGGTGCTCGATGCTGCTGCCGGGCGGGCGCGCGGCTATAGCATCCCGCACACTGCCACCGCGGGGGCGAGGCCGGACGACTTCGACATCTGCAAGAGCGTCACCTTTCCCGACCGTGGCGTTGGCCTCGGCACCGGCCGGGGGCAATACGGACAGGTTCTCGTGGAAGTGCTGCTGGACACGCCGGTGCCGGCGTTGGGTCCCGGCGTAGGCGCGCTCCCACGCGCGCGCAGCGAGGTGGGCCCGTTCATGGGGCTCGCCGGATCGATCACCGGACGCGCCGTGAACGGCGGCTTCGCAGCCTCGCAGAACGAAAACGGCCTCATTGCCGGGCTCGACCTGGGGTTTCGCGTCGGACTGGGACTGGAGGGGGCGCTGGGCGATGCGGGGGATGGACTCGCCTTTTTTCAGGTCGGCCTCGCCGCCGATGGTCCCTCGACGAACAAGATCTCCGACACAGGACTGGGAACGCTCGGAGGGAGCCTGAGCGCTGCGATCCCGGCGCGCTCGGGACTGTCGACGCGGATCCGGACTGCCCTATTACCTCATTCCCGGCGACCTCCTGTGGCTGTCGCCGATGTACTTCTTCAACCCCGAGAAGTACACGCAGCTCGCCGTCGCCGCCAGTAACGGCGGCCTCTTGGGCTGGCAGCAGGGCTGGGCCACGCGCTTCGGCCGATTCCAGTTCGTGCTGGGGCGCGAGCTCGGCGTGACCTTCTTTGGGCTATGGGGCGACCCACAGCTGGTCGCGCCGCCTGCTCCCCCTGCCGCCGTCGGGCGCGTGGTCAACTTCAAGTCGACGTACTTCGACCTGCCGATCCTCGAGTACCGTCCGTACCGCGCGTTCTCCGCAAACCAGAGCTCGACCGTCTTGTTCCAGTTGTTCGCCGGCGCGGACGTGCCTTACGGCGAATCGGTGGTCGCTCCGATCGGCGCCCCGCCACCCAGTCTGCATACGGTCTGGTCGGTCGGCGTGCGCATGACCTTCGACTGGAGGTATTACTGGCAATGACGAACACTGGCACCGGATCTGCGCTCGGCCACGAAGCCGAACTCCGAGACGCGCGCACGACCCCTGGGACGCTGGTGCGCGCCATGGAGCCTGCTGGCCTCATTGCTCATGGCGGGTGGGGTCGCGGGCTGCGCTAGCCAACCGTTGAATCCCTATTCGGTCGATACGCCGCCGCTGGTCGTCGTCCCTGTTGCACAGGCGGGCGTTCAAGACAAGCGGGCCCGGTTTCGCGAAATCTTCTGCGCCGTCCTTGAGGCGCGCAAGACCGAGCTGCCCGACTATCGGCCGTGCGACGAAGCGCTCGCGCGAGTAGGCGTCGAGCCTGCCGGCGCGGCCACGCCTGTCGATCTGGCGCCGTCGCGCCGGCGGCTCGTTGCCATGCTGGTGGCGGGATTCGGATACGACTGCTTTGAATCTTGGCTCGAGGCGCCCGGCACAACCACGGCGCACTTGCGCCGGCAAGGCTATGAGCTCTCGCTGATCGGCGTCGAGGGTCTTTCGAGCACGACCCGCAACGCGCGGCTGATCCGCGATGCCCTGATGGCGTTGCCGGCGGAGTCCGGTCCGCCGCGCATCGTGCTCGTCGGCTATTCGAAGGGTTCGAACGATATTCTCGAAGCCCTCGTGGCCTACCCGGAGGCTGCGACCGCGCGTGGCGGCGTTCGTGAGTATGGCCGGCACGATCGGAGGCTCGCCGCTCGCCAACGACTCCGACCAGGGCATGGCCGAGTTGCTGACGCGCTTCCCCGGCTCGAAGTGCACCGTGGGCGACCGAGGCGCGGTGGCGAGCCTGCGGCCCGACACGCGGCAGCAGTGGCTGGCCGCAAATCCGCTGCCGAAGGAGTTGCGGTACTACTCGGTCGTCACCTTTCCGCAGCCGGAGCGGATCTCGTCGATCCTGAGGCAGGGATATGACAAGCTCGGCCGCGTCGACGCGCGCAACGACAGTCAGGCGATCTTCTACGACCAGGTGGTCCCGGGAAGCACGCTGGTCGCCTATCTCAATGCCGACCACTGGGCGGTCGCCGTGCCGATCGCGCGCACGCACACGACGATCGCGGCGATGTTCGTGACGCAGAACGCCTATCCGCGGGAAGCGCTCGCGGAAGCCGTCTTGCGTTTCGTCGAGGAGGATCTCGAGTTATCGCAGCGACCGGCCGCGCAGAGCTCGGCACCTCGCTAAAGTACCTTTCGACTAGCGCGCAGAAGGTGCCCGAACTGTGCCCTGATCGATCTGCGGTTGCGGGCGCGCAGCGACACGGCTCGCCGCCCACACGAGTAGCAGCACCGGCAGACCCAGCGCAGCGGTCGAGGTGAAGAAGGCAACATAGCCATAGGCGTCGACGAACACTCCGGAGAACCCGGCAACGAACTTCGGTAGCAGCAGCATGACCGATGAGAACAGCGCGTACTGCGTGGCCGAGTACGCGATGTTGGTCAGTCCGGACAGGTAGGCAATGAAAGCGGCCGACGCGATGCCGGCTGACAGGTTGTCGGCCGATATCACGAAAATGAGGCCGGTCAGGTCGTGTCCACGCGTCGCCAACCAGGCGAACAGCAGATTCGATGCGGCCGACAGCACGGCGCCGACGAACAGCACGCGCGTCACGCCGATGCGCAGCGCCAGCGCGCCGCCGACGAATGCGCCCAGCAGCGTCATCAGCACGCCGTACGCCTTGGAGACGGCGGCGACCTCTTCCTTGCTGTACCCCATGTCGACGTAGAACGGATTCGCCATGATGCCCATCACGACATCGGAGATCCGATACGTTGCGATCAGCGCCAGCAGCAGCAGCGCGTGCCAGCCGTAGCGCCGGATGAAGTCGGCGAACGGTCCGATCACCGCTCTTCGAACCCAGTCGGTGAGCCGCGATAGGGGCGACGCTGCCGCATCGCCACCCATCGTTTCGGCCGATTGCACTAGGGCGCTGCGCGCTGGTTCGGGCGATGCCAGTACCATCAGCACGCCGATTCCCATCGACGCCGCCATCGACAGGTAGGCCGTGGTCCAGCCGGCCGCCGCAGCAGCGCTGTCGGCCCCGGCAGTGCGTGCGGCGATCCACAGCACACCCGCACCGGCCCAGATCATCGCCAGCCGATACCCGGTCTGATACATCGCGGCGAGCGCGCCCTGTTTCTCAACCGGGGCCGATTCGATCCGGTAAGCGTCGAGTGCAATATCCTGCGTGGCCGAGGCGAACGCGACCAGTAGCGCAGCGAACGTCAGCGTCCGCAGTTCGCTTAGCGGATTGCTCAAGGCCATGACGATCAGTCCGGCGATCACGACGGCCTGCGACAGCAGCAGCCAGGCGCGGCGGCGGCCGAGCCACCGAGTCAGTCCGGGCAGCGGAAGCCCGTCGACCAGCGGCGCCCAGGCCCACTTGAATCCGTACGCCAGCCCGACCCACGACAGGTAGCCGATCGTTGCGCGGTCGATGCCGGCCTCGCGCAGCCGAAATGACAACGTGCCCAAGACCAGCAGCAGCGGCAGCCCGGCCGAGAATCCGAGGAACAGCATGCGCAGCGCCGCCGGCTCTGCGTAGACCCGTAGTACCGCGCCCCACGGGCGGCGCACGGGTGTGAGTTGTCCAGAGTCTTGCGTGAGCGAGGTCGGGGGCGACGAGCCTGGCATGTCGGGACGGAGTGTAGTGGCGCCGACCCGGGCCGGCCGGTCGTCGGTCAGGCGCGAAAGATGCCAGTGATCACCGGATAATTTGCGGGTTGCCGCCCGATGGGCATTTGATACTGATTGACCCTTCGCCCGCCTTATGCGCACGTCATGAACCGCGTCTCGATCGCCGCGACATCTCGCCGATGACAAGCCGCGCCCGCTCATCGACAGTGGCGCTGCGTCGCGTTTTCGAGAACGCGGTCATCCTGATCTTTGCCTCACTGATGGTGATGTCGATCGTCCTCGAGCGCTATCCGGGCGCACTGGTCTGGTGTGGGGCGCTGCTGGTGTTCTTTGTCCACGCCTGGGAGGGACGAGTCACGCCGACATCCGGCAGCGCGCCGACGGCTTCGGCCGGGCCGGGACGCACGTTAGCGCGCCATTTCAACCTGCTGCGCTGGATCGGCCTGCTGCTGTCAGTGACAGGCGTCGCGACCCTGGGGTTCTAGGTCTGGCTAAGCGGCCGGGCCGCGGGCGGCCCGCGCATCGAGCAGTTGGCGCACATACACGGCGTGTTGACGCAGTGTGTACAACCTTGACAGATATGCCTTCGGCACCTTGACGCGGTTCAGTCGCTCATCAATGTCGAGCTTGTGCAGATAGGGCAGGCGACGGACGTAGTTGTGGGGCCTTCATCCGGATGATCAGAGGCGACCCGAATATTCGATCGTCAGCGGTGCGTGGTCGGAAAATCGCTTCGCAGTGTAGATGTCGGTCCGACGCGCGCGCGCGGCGACGCCCGGTGTCGCGATTTGGTAGTCGATGCGCCAGCCTACGTTCTTGGCCCACGCCTGGCCGCGGTTGCTCCACCAGGTGTACTGATCAGGTCGCGGATCCAGCCGTCTAAACACATCCACCCAGCCATGTTCATCGAATACCTGCGTCAGCCACGCGCGCTCCTCCGGCAGGAAGCCGGAATTCTTGCGGTTGCTGCGCCAGTTGCGCAGGTCGATTTCCTTGTGGGCAATGTTGATGTCGCCGCACAGGATCACTTCGCGCCCGCTGGCCCGCAGCCGTGCGAGGTGCGGCGCGAACTCATCGAGAAACCGGTACTTGGCAGCCTGCCGCTCGGGGCCCGACGATCCCGACGGGAAATACACCGAGATGACGGAAACGTTCTTGAATTCGGCTTCCACGTAACGCCCTTCGGCATCAAATTCGCGCGAACCGAATCCGCAGCGCACCGCTAGCGGTGCCCTCTTCGCAATCAGCGCAGCGCCCGAATAGCCGCGCCGCTCGGCGCAATGAAAATAGGCGTGGTGGCCATCGCGTGAGCGCAGCGCAGCGGGGATGTCCGACTCGTGAGCCTTGACTTCCTGTAGGCATATGACGTCGGCGTCCGTCTTGCCGAGCCAGCGCACCAACCCCTTGGCGGCCGCCGAACGGATGCCGTTAACGTTCAGCGTGACGATGCGAAACATGGTCGGCAATCGACTTCACAGGGCCGAATTTCGACGGCATTTTCCATTCTTTTGGGGGTGGGGCTGCGGCACAATGAGGCAGACTCATCGGCCAGGGCGGGGCCCCGGGGACATCGGTTGTGCACTCACTGCGTCACCAGTTCATCGAGTTCGTGCTGCAGGCGGGCGTGCTGCGCTTCGGCGAGTTCCGCACCAAGGCCGGCCGCTTGTCGCCGTATTTCTTCAATGCCGGATTGTTCAATCGCGGTGCACTGCTGGGGCGGCTCGCGCGTTTCTACGCGCAGACACTGCTGGCAGCGCGTGCCGAGGGGAAGGTTGCGTTCGACATGTTGTTCGGTCCGGCCTACAAGGGCATCACGCTCGCGAGTGCGACCGCGATCGCGCTGGCGGATCTTGGCAGCGATGTGCCTTTTGCCTTCAATCGCAAGGAAACCAAGGATCACGGCGAGGGAGGTGTCATCGTCGGTGCTCCACTCGCGGGACGCGTCGTGATCGTCGACGATGTCATCACCGCAGGAACTTCGGTGCGCGAATCGGTCGAGCTGATCCGCGCAGCCGGCGCGGTGCCAGCCGCGGTGCTGATCGCGCTGGACCGCATGGAGCGTGCGGGAACGGATGACGCGCTGTCGGAGCGCTCGGCGGTGCAGGAGGTCGAGGCGGCATACGAGGTACCAGTGCTGGCCATTGCGACGCTGAACGACCTGATGGAATTCATGGGCAGCGACTCTGCACAGTCGCACGCCGTAAGAATGCATCGACCGGCGGTCGAGCGCTACCGGGAGCGCTATGGCGCCTGAGCATCTGTCCGCCCGCGCGGTTCGCCTGCGCCTCGTCCTGTCGCTCGCTGTGGCCGCCGCGCTCGCACCGGCCTTTGCGCAGAAGACCGCGAACGGATCGCTGTTCACCTGTGTGGCGAACGGCAAGACCTACACCGCCGACCGGCCGCCTCCGGAGTGCGCCAACAGCGAGATGCGCGAACTGAATCGCGATGGCTCGGTGCGTCGCGTGATATCGCGGCCGCTGACGATCGAGGAGCAGAGAGCACGCGCGCTCGAGGCGAAGAAACGTATCGAGGAGGAGGAAAAGCAGTTGGCACAGCGCCGGCGCGACCGCTCGCTGCTCGAAGCGTATGCCACCGAAGCCGAGATCGAGGCGGCGCGCCAGAAGTCGCTCGAAAGTGCCGAGCAGATCGTCCAGCGTTCGCAGGAACGCGCCAAGAGCCTGGCGCAGGATCGCAAGCGGCTTGAGGATGAAGCCGAGTTCTACAAGAAGCGCGACCAGCCCGACAGCCTGCAGCGCGCGTTTGCGTTGAATGCACAGGCCGTCAGCGCCGAGGAGAAGATCCTGGCCGAGGCGCGCGGCGAGATGAACCGAATCAATGATCGGTTCGATGCGGAAAAGCGGCGCTACAGGGAGTTGCTGGCGCAAGGTGCGCGGCCAGTGCAGCGCAATCCCGAGCCGGACATCCTGCTCGATCCGCGCTTCCGCGAGACGGCGCGCCAGTAGGCGACGCGCTGTCGCGAGACTACGGTTTCAGTGCCGGCTGGAACTCCGGCACGCCGAATTGCCACAGCATGAAGGTATAGATGTCGGCCGCACGCTCCTGCAACTGCGTGCGGGTGCTTCCCTGTCCATGGCCTGATTCGTAGTCCAGTCTCAGCAGCACCGGGTTGCCGCTGGAACTCGCGGTCGCCAGGCGCGAGGCGAACTTGGCGGATTGCCAGACGTCGACCCGGATGTCGTTGACGCCGTGAACCAGCATCACCGGCGGATAGGAAACGCCGTCCTTCAGCTGGTGGTAGCTGCTCATCGCCAGTAACGCGCGGAACTCGTCCTCCTTGGTCACGGTGCCGAACTCCGGGACGTTCGCCGCGCCGTTGGCGCTCCTTTCCGCGCGCACCATGTCCATGGTGCCCACGGAGGGCACCGCGGCAGCGAACAGGTCGGGGCGCTCGGTGATCGCGCGCCCGACCAGGATGCCGCCGGCGCTGCCGCCGTAGACGCCGACGCGATCGCTCGAGGTATAGCGCTGCGAAATCAGCCATTCGGTCGCTGCGATCAGATCGCGCCATGTGTTTGGCTTGGTTGCCTTTTTCCCGGCCTGATGCCATTCATCGCCGTAGATTCCGCCGCCGCGTACGTGAACGAACGCGTAGACGCCACCGCGCTCCAGCCATGCGTACACGCGCGGGTTGAAGAAGGGGTTTTCGGTGGTTCCGTATGCGCCGTATCCGTAGACGATGGTCGGATTACGACCATCGAGCTTGACGCCCTTGAGCATCAAGGATCGACATCGGGATCTCGACGCCGTCCGCAGCCTTCACCCGGACCTCGCGCGCCTCGATGTCGCCGGGAGCGTCGTATGCGCCGGGCTGGATGAACGCCAGCTGGGTCAGCTTGCCGCCGTCGTACAGCCACGGCTTGCTCGCGCGCGTCCAGCCACCGAGTTCGAGCACTGCGCCGTCGAGTCGGGGGCTGGCCGAATCGATCGTGACGTTGCCGGCAAATGGCAGCTTGATCGGCTCCAGCTTGATCGGCGCCCCCGCCCTGGCTGTCGGTACGCGCGCCAGTGCCAGCGTAGCTCCGTCACGCTGAGTCACGTAGAGCCCGTCGCGCGCGCCCGCAATTGCGACGACAACGGAAGAACCGGGAGCGATCACGGTTTCGGCGCGCGCGATGTCGGGCGCCGCCAGAGGCATGCGCATTACCTTGAAGCGCGGCGCGCCCTTGGCGCTGCGCAGGTACAACCAGCCGTCGGAGTAAGTCACGCTGCTGACTTCATCCTGCAGATCGACCACCTTGCGCCATTTCGCCTCGCCGCGGATCGCGCCCGACAGATCAGCGAGGAACAGCAATCGGTTGCGCTCGACACCCAGGAAGGCCAGCGCTGCCGCCGTCTGCGTTCCGGGAATCTGAAACACGTACGCGCTGGCATAAGACGGCAAGCCGAGCTCGGGATTGCGGCTCGGACTGAAAACGGGCCGGTCGACTCCGCCGCTGAGTGCGTGGAAGTGACGCGTCCGATCGCGGAAACGCTCGCTCTGCGGCAGCTTCTCGTAGCCTTCGACCAGGCGCGAATAGAAAAAACCACTGCTGTCATCGAGCCAGGCCGCGCTGGCATAGCGGATACGGTCGATCGGTTCGATCAGCGGCTTGCCGCTGGCAACTTCGATGACGTGCAGCGTACCGATCTCGCCACCGCCGGTCTGGATTGAATACGCGAGCAGGCGACCGCCGTGCGACGGCGCGAAATCCATGATGGCATGCGGCCGTCCTGCCGCCTTCGACAGCGCTTCCGGATCGACCAGCACGGTATCGGTGCCGTCGACTCCGTCTCGCCACACGAGCTTGAACTGACCGTCTCCCGGGTTGCGCCGCAGGAAGAAATAGCGGTTGCCCTCGGTGCGTACGACGTCATTGGTCAGGCCGGCCGCGGCGCCTTCGATCTCCTTCATACGGGCCAGCAGCGTGGCTCGCTGGGGGATCGTCGCCAGGATCGAATCGGTCGCGGTCGCCTGGGCTTTCAGCCATGCCTGGACCTTGGGGTCTTTGACCTCCTCGAGAAACCGATACGGATCTGCGACGGCAACGCCCCAGTGCGTTTCGACCACGGGTTGCGCGGGCAGCGGTGGTGGCACCTCGATGCCGGCGATCTTCGCCGCGTGAGCGGTTTGCAACGTCGCGGCCAGCAGCAGCGAGCAGGCAGCGACGATGCCGATAGGGCTGCGCAGGTCCTTCATTGTGAAGCTCCGCTAGACGGTGACGAGCGTGGACAGTAGCCGCACGCGAGACGTTCCGCACCACGCGGTATCGCGCTTGCCCGACCGGGACGGCGGATCCGCCGTTCGCAACTGTAAGTGTCTGTTCAGTCAACAGAAATGGCGAGGGCGGGTCCGTAGGGATTAACGTGAAATGTCGCTCGCTATGCCGCGAAAAACTCCCACGTCTGCGGCCGATATCCGGGCTGCTCATTCGGATGAAGTAATGATCCGACCGGCGGTATTCCGCGAATCCCCCAACGGCGCGAACATTGCCACTGAAATGGGAAATATTCCCATACTGGCAATTCGCTCGGCAGGAGGCTTCAAGATGGCAACAGCAATTCAAGTACGTATGCGGTGCGCGCTGTGGCGATCCTGGCGATCCTGGCGAGTGCGGCGTTGTTGGGGTGTGGCGGCGGCGCTGATAACGGAAGTGTTGGGGGCGGCGCTACCACGACACCGCCTCCGGCTACTACGCCACCTCCGGCTACTACGCCGCCTCCCGCTTCGCCGGCCGGTCCCGGCACGCTGCGCGTATTTCTGACCGATGCGCCGGCGTGCGGGTTCGACGAGGTCAACGTGACCGTCGAACGAGTCCGCGTGCATCAGAGTTCGACAGCAGACGACAAGGAGGGCGGTTGGGTCGACGTCCCGGTCGTCAATGGCCCGAGGAAGGTCGATCTTCTGTCGCTGACGAACGGGGTCCTGATGGAGTTGGGCGAGACCACCTTGACGGCTGGCTATTACTCGCAGATCCGGCTCCTCCTCGTCTCGAACAAGTCCGTGCCCATGTCGAACACCGTGACGCCTACCACGACCGGCGTCGAGACGGAGATGGACACGCCGAGTGCGCCGCAGAGCGGTCTCAAGCTGATCAACGGGTTCGCCGTAGCACCCGGTGCGGTGACGGACATCGTGCTCGACTTCGACGCCTGCAAGTCGGTTGTCACCCGCGGCAACGGAAGCTACGGCCTCAAGCCGGTGATCAAGATGACTCCGCGTGCCTTGGGTGAGATCGTCGGGTACGTAGAGACGGGAGTGAGTGGAGTGACGGTCAGTGCGCAGCAGGACGGAGTCGTGATCAGGGCGACTGCGCCGGACCCTGTGACCGGCAAGTTCACCCTCTCTCTCCTCGATCCGGTTCAGGGCCCATATGACGTTGTATTCACAGCCAAGGATCGGACGACGGCGGTGATCGCCTCCGTGCCCGCCGGACCCCTTCCCACACCCACGATCCTGAATTCGAGCGTCCCGCCCTCGCCCGTGACGATGCCGACGTCGGCTTCCGGTTCGATCAGCGGCATGCTGTTGCCGCTGGCGGCTGCGACGACGGATGGCGCTCAAGTCCGAGCCTTGCAGCCGGTGGGAACTGTGCCACTTGTAGAGGTCGCGTTCACAACCACTTTCAGTGCCACCACAGGCGCTTACTCGTTATCGCTCCCGGTTGCAGCCCCACGCCTGGCGACATGGTCGAATCCAATGGTCAATCCGATCCCGTTTACTCCGCAGGCTGCAAACGCGGCGAAATACAAGCTCGAAGCGTCGGCCCCGGGTTACATGACCTCAGCGCTGAAGGACGCCATCGCACCATCCGCGAGCGTGGACTTCCTGCTGGTCGTCGCGCCGTAACCGCGACCCGGGCGGATCACCAAGCGGCCCGAACGGGCCGCTTTCTTTTGTGGTCAGCCCACTAGCCGCCGCCGCAGGATCTCGTTGACCTGCTGCGGATTGGCCTTGCCCTTCGTGGCCTTCATCGTCTGGCCAACCAGCGCGTTGAACGCCTTGTCCTTGCCGGCGCGGAATTCCTCTACGGACTTCGCGTTTGCCGCGAGCACCTCGTCGACGATCTTCTCGATTTCGCCGACGTCGCTGATCTGCTTCAGCCCGCGGGCCTCGATGATCGCGTCGACGTCCCTTTGGAGGGCGACTACCGAAGTGCCTTTCAGTGGGACGTCGACATTGAAACCGCCACTGCCAGACTCTCCCTTGGCCCAGAGTTCGGCGAAGACCTCCCTGGCCTTTTTCGCGTTAATCGATCCGTCCAGCAATCGGATCAAGATCCCGGCTAGGTGACCCGGCGAGACTGGACTGTTCGCGATGTCACGTGAGCTGTCGTTGAGCGCCGCAGCGACTTCTCCCATTACCCAATTGGCAGCGACTTTCTTGTCGGAAACGGCCTTTGCCACTGCCTCGAAGTAGTTTGCCGTTGCTCTGGACGCCGTGAGCACACTTGCGTCGTACTCAGACAGTCCGTACTCGCGCACGAAGCGCTCGCGCATCGCGTCCGGCAGCTCGGGCAGTTCGCCGCGCACGCGCTCGATCCATTCCTTCGAAATTTCCAGCGGCAACAGGTCGGGGTCGGGGAAGTAGCGGTAATCCATCGCATCTTCCTTGCTGCGCATCGACCGCGTCTCGTCGCGATCAGGGTCGTAGAGCCGCGTCTCCTGCACCACTGTGCCGCCGTCCTCGACGAGTTCGATCTGGCGCCGCGCCTCGAATTCGATCGCCTGCTGCATGAAACGGAAGCTGTTCAAGTTCTTGATCTCGCAGCGCGTGCCGAGCTTCGCGTCGCCGACGCGGCGCACCGAGACGTTGGCGTCGCAGCGGAACGAGCCTTCCTGCATATTGCCGTCGCAGACTCCCAGCCAGACCACCAGTGAATGCAGCGCCCTGGCATAAGCAATCGCTTCTGCCGCCGCTGCCGCGACGTCGGCCACGCGGATGTCGGGCTCGGAGACGATCTCGAGCAACGGCGTGCCGGCGCGATTCAGATCGATGCCAGACGTGCCGTGGCCGAGCGCCGCGTGCGAGCCCAGCCCTTCGTGCAGCGACTTGCCCGCATCCTCCTCGAGGTGCGCGCGCGTCAGCCGCACCGTCTTCACGTACGCCTGCGCGCGCTTCGGCTGCACGACAAAGCTCACGCTGCCGCCCTGCACGACCGGGATCTCGTACTGGCTGATTTGGTAGCCCTTGGGTAGGTCGGGATAGAAGTAGTTCTTGCGCGCGAACACGCTGCGCGGAGCGATCGTCGCACCGACCGCCAGCCCGAAACGGATCGCCCGCTCGACCGCCCCGCGGTTGAGCACCGGCAGCGTGCCCGGCAGCGCGACATCGATCGCGCTCGTCTGCGAGTTCGGCTCGGCGCCGAACTCGGTCGACGCCGGCGAAAAGATCTTGCTGCGGGTCGTCAGCTGCGCGTGCGTTTCCAGTCCGATCACCACTTCCCAGGCCATTGCGGGGATCCTAGCTAGTGCAGGGTTTCCGTCGGGTTGTCGGCCAGCAGCCTTCGCGCCTCGCGCTGCTCGTGGGCATAGGTCTCCCACGCCATACGCGACAGCATCTGATGCTGGCCGGCCTCGGCGGTGCGACCCACCTTATGCAGCGCGGCGGCCATGTTCGAGTGAACGATCGCGCGAATGTCCGAGGGCGTCGATCCGTCCACGCGCTGTAGCGCGGCGACCATCTGCGCGTAGCCCTCGTCGATACGACCCAGCTCGATGCAGCAGTGCCCACGATCGGCCGTCGCCGCGGTGACTTCGTGCAGGAAGCCGTCGCCTTCGGCGCTGCCGAGGTGCTGGTCGTAAAGCGCGAGCGCGTCCTCGTGCCTGCGTTTCAGGACATACATCTCGGCGAGCAGCAGGTGGTCCAGCGTCGTATCGGGTCCGTCGGTCAGGCTGCGTGCAAAGGCGATGCTGCGGTTGAGCGAGTCGACCGCCTGCGACAGCGTCGGACCGTCGAGTTCATCGAGTGCGGCCGCCTGGCGCGCGTGTGCGGCCTGCGTCAGTGCCGAGCGCTGCAGCCAGCACGCCAACGCGATGTCGTCGTCGAGCTGCTGTACCACGCCCTCTGCTTCGCGATACAGCCGCGCGGCTTCCTCGTAGTCGTAGGCGTCCAGGTGCAGCGTTCCGAGTGCAAGGTAGGCGCGGTAACGCGATTCAAGCGTCGCCTGGGTGTTGGCCAGCACGCTGCGCGCATAGCGAGCCGCTGCGCGCACGTCGTTTTCGCGCTGCATGAAGAGCGCCAACGCGGATTCGCATTCGCCGACCAGCGCGAGGTCTTCGGCTTCGCGTCGAGCGCGTTCGACGACGTCCAAGAGCATCGTACGAGCGTGGTCGAAGCGCTTCGAGAAGTAGAGCAGGATCGCGTCGGCGTATTCGCCCCGCAATCGAAGCGCCACCGGCGCATCGGGCGGTGTCTCGCGTCGCGCGCGCTCGAGCGGCTCGCGCGCCTGCTCCGCGCGCCCGAGGCGCGCCAGCAGGATCGCTCGGTCTTGCAGTCGGCGTGCCCGTTCCGACGCGTCGCGAGCGGCGTCGATCAGCTTCTGGTTGGATGCAAGCAGGCGATGCGACATGGAAGCTCAGACTCCCGGCGGCATGCGCCGGTGCCAGTCGGTGGCCTGTTGATAGGCATGGGCGACGCCCAACAGCCGGGCCTCCTGCAGGTAATTGGCGATCAGCTGCAGTCCGACCGGACGCCGGCTGTTGACCGGGCCGGCACCGAAGCCGCACGGAATGCTCATCGACGGCACGCCGGCGAGACTGCCCGGCACCGTATACAGGTCGGCCATGTACATCGCCACCGGGTCCGCAGCCTTCTCGCCGAAACCGAAAGCCACGCTGGTCGTCACCGGTCCAGCGATCACGTCGCAGACCGAAAACGCGCGCTGAAATTCGTCGGCGATCAGACGCCGCACCTTCATCGCCTTGATGAAGTAGGCATCGTAGTAGCCGTGCGACAGCACGTACGTGCCGACCAGGATGCGCCGTTTCGGCTCGTCACCGAAGCCCTCGGCACGCGACCTACGCATCATGTCGACGAGGTCGCTGTACTCCCGCGCGCGGTGGCCGTAGCGCACACCGTCGAAGCGTGCGAGGTTGCTCGACGCCTCGGCCGGAGCGATCACGTAGTAAACGGGGATGCCGAGGTCCGCGTTCGGCAGCGAAATCGGGACCAGCTGCGCGCCCAGTTTCTCGTACTCATTGAGCGCCGAACGCACGGCGGTCTCCACGTCCGGCTGCAGGCCGCCGCCGAAGAACTCCTTCGGGACGCCGATCTTCAACCCTTTGACCGGCGCGGCCAGCGTGCGCGTGTAGTCCTCTGGCGGGCGGTCGAGGCTGGTCGAGTCCTTCGCGTCGAAGCCGAGCATCGCGTTGAACACCAGCGCAGCATCCTCAGCCGTTTGAGTCATCAGCCCCGCGGTGTCGAGGCTCGAAGCGAACGCGATCATTCCCCAGCGGGACGGGCGTCCGTAGGTTGGCTTGGTACCGGTGATGCCGCTGAACGCCGCCGGTTCGCGGATCGACCCGCCGGTGTCGGTCGCAGTAGCCACCGGCGCAAGCCGGGCCGCTACCGCGGCGGCGGATCCGCCCGACGATCCGCCGGGCACCGCCGAGCGATCCCAAGGATTGAGGACGTTGCCGTAGGCGCTGTTCTCGTTGCTCGAACCCATTGCGAACTCGTCGCAATTGAGCTTGCCGAGCGTCACCATGCCTGCCCGCCCGAGGTTATCCACGACGGTTGCGTCGAACGGGCTCATGTAGCCCGCGAGGATCCGGCTCCCCGCGGTCGACGCGAAATCCTTCGTGACGAAGATGTCCTTGTGTGCGATCGGTATTCCGGTCAATGGCGTCGCTTCGCCGCGCGCGATGCGCGCATCGGCCGCGGACGCCTGGGCGAGCGTCACCTCGGGCCGCACATCGAGGAAGGCGTTGAGTTCACGGTGCGACTCGATGCGAGCCAGGTAGGCACGTGCGAGTTCGACGGCGGAGAACTCGCGCGCCGCCAGCAGGCGCGACAACTGGGCGAGCGACGCCGCGGGCAGGGCGGATGGCGCGCTCATGTAGCCCCCTTCACCCGGCGGGCTGTCCCCGCCGAGGCGGCGCGAGCCGGACGTCGGGCATGGCCTGCGGCATGTCCGATGCCTGCGAGCGGCGCGGCGCTCATTCGATGACACGTGGAACGAGGAACAGTCCGTTGTCCTGCAACGGGGCGTTGGCCAGATTGGCTGCGCGCTCGCCACCCACAGTGACGACGTCATCGCGCAGGCGCTGGGCCCCGCCGAGCGGGTGAGACATCGGTTCGACGCCCTCGGTATCGACCGCCTGCATCCGCTCGATCATCCGGAAGATGTCGTTCAACTGGGCGAGCACGCGTTCGGCCTGCGCTTCGGAAATTTCGATGCGCGCCAGATGGGCGACGCGATGGACCTGCGCAAGATCGAGTGACATCGGAAGGGACCAGACGCTAAACGCGGAATTGCGGGATTGCGCAACCGCTACGTAAGCCTTTCAAAACAAGCGCTTGCGGCGAGTTCAACGCGTGATTAGTTTATCATCGCGCCTTCTTTCCAAACTCTGCGCGCTACTGAGGGACGCAGCGCCGCACGAGCGGCGCGCCACGGGAGGCAGCGCAATCACCAAAGGCGGTCATGTTCGGCTTTCTCCGCAGTTATTTCTCCAATGATCTTGCGATCGACCTCGGCACCGCCAACACCCTGATCTACGTGCGTGGCAAAGGCATCGTGCTCGACGAGCCGTCGGTCGTCGCGATCCGCCAGGAAGGCGGCCCCAACGGCAAGCGCACGATCCAGGCGGTCGGCAAAGAAGCCAAACAGATGCTCGGCAAGGTGCCGGGCAACATCGAGGCGATCCGCCCGATGAAGGACGGCGTGATCGCCGACTTCACCGTGACCGAGCAGATGCTCAAGCAGTTCATCAAGATGGTGCATCCATCGAGCCTGTTCGCGCCGAACCCGCGCATCATCATCTGCGTGCCGTGCGGTTCGACGCAGGTCGAGCGCCGCGCGATCAAGGAATCGGCGGAAGCCGCCGGTGCCTCGCAGGTATTCCTGATCGAGGAGCCGATGGCGGCGGCGATCGGCGCCGGCCTGCCAGTATCAGAAGCGTCGGGCTCGATGGTGGTCGACGTCGGCGGCGGCACCACCGAAGTCGGCGTCATTTCGCTGGGCGGCATGGTCTACAAGGGCAGCGTGCGCGTCGGCGGCGACAAGTTCGACGAAGCGGTGATCAACTACATCCGCCGCAACTACGGCATGCTGATCGGCGAGCCGACCTCCGAGCTGATCAAGAAGACCATCGGCTCGGCGTTTCCCGGCTCCGAAGTGCGCGAGATGGAAGTCAAGGGCCGCAATCTCTCCGAAGGCATCCCGCGTAGCTTCACGATTTCCAGCAACGAGATCCTCGAGGCGCTGACCGATCCGCTCAACCAGATCGTCTCGAGCGTGAAGATCGCACTCGAGCAGACCCCGCCGGAACTCGGTGCCGACATCGCCGACCGCGGCATGATGCTGACGGGCGGCGGCGCGCTACTGCGCGACCTCGATCGCCTGCTGATGGAAGAGACAGGCTTGCCGGTGGTGGTGGCCGAGGAGCCGCTGACCTGCGTCGTACGCGGCTGCGGCATCGCGCTCGAGCGCATGGACAAGCTCGGCACCATTTTCGCAACCGGCTGACGCCGACACGACGGACTCGCCTCGTCGTTTCAGATGCAGTTCAACTCAAAAAGGTCGTGTGGTTATGCCACCGATCTTTTTTTGTTTGATCGCGCGAAAGTAGGTTTGCACTTTCGCGTGTCTCTCTGATGGACGGCCCACCGCCGCTATTCAATCAGGGCGTCTCGGCGCGCGCCCGTCTGGCGTTCTTCTCGTTCCTCGCGATCGCGCTGATCATCATCGATTCGCGGATCAAGGCGCTCGAAACCGTGCGCGTCGGCGTGGGCGTGGTGCTCTATCCGGTGCAGCAGGTGCTGCTGATCCCCGGCCGTGTCGTCGAGACGATCGGCGACTACTTCACTTCGGTCACGGCCTTGCAGCGAGAAAATGACGCCCTCAGGCGCAGACAGGTCGAATCCTCGCAGGAGGTTCTGCAGTCCCGGCAGTTCGCCGTCGAGAACGAGCGTCTGCACAAGCTGCTCGGCGCGCGTGAACGCAGCGGCAACAGCGCGATCGTCGGCACGCTGCTGTACGAATCGCGCGATCGCTTCTCGCACAAGATCGTGCTGCATGTCGGTTCGGACGACGGGGTGCGGGCCGGCAACCCGGTGATCGACGATGCCGGCGTGGTCGGGCAGGTGACGCGCGTGTTTCGCAACACCGCCGAGGTGACGCTGCTGACCGACAAGGATCAGTCGATCCCGATCCAGATCGTGCGCAATGGCCTGCGCGGCATCGCGTTCGGCGGCGCGGATCCCGGGACGCTGGACCTGCGCTTCATGGCCGCCAACGCCGACGTGGTCAACGGTGACGTTGCCGTGACATCTGGTTTGGACGGCGTCTACCCGCCGGGGCTTCCGGTCGGCAAGGTTGGACTGGTTGAGCGCGCCGCCAAGGACCAGTTTGCGCGCATCGTGTTAACGCCCGCGGCCGGCGTCGAAAGCCACACGCACCTGCTGATCCTGCTGGTCGAGGCGGCGAAGCTGCCGGTACCCCCACCGCCGGCGCAAGCTGAGGTGCCCGCGCGGCGCGGATCGGGCCGGAAATGAACGCGATCGTGCGAGCTCACCGGTGGGTGCGCGACACGTTCGCGCTGAGGCCGACCGATCCAATCGACATGATGGCGCGCGGCATGACGCGCCGCGAATACCTGCTGCGCCCCGCGAATCCGCTGTTCATCTGGTTTTCGCTCATCGTTGCGCTGCTGCTGAACCTGATGCCATGGGGGCGCACCTCGTTCGCGCCCGACTTTCTCGCGCTCGGTCTGATCTTCTGGAACGTGCACCATCCGCGGCGAGTCGGCATGGGGGCTGCGTTCGTGTTCGGCCTGCTGATGGACGTGCACGAAGGCGCACTGTTCGGCCAGCACGCATTGGCCTATACGCTGGTGTCCTATGGCGCGATTACGCTGCACCGGCGCATCCAGTGGTTTCCGCTCGGCGCGCAGGCGATCCACGTACTGCCGCTGTTGCTGCTCGCCCAGTTTGCCTCGTTGGCCGTGCGCATCTGGGTCGGCGGCGAGTGGCCCGGCTGGATCTACTTCGCGCCGAGCCTTGTCGGGACGGCCCTGTGGCCGCTGGTGGCGTGGCTGCTGCTGGCACCGCAGCGACGACCGGTCGATCGGGACGAGACGCGGCCGTTGTAGCGGGCGCTCCTCGTGTACGCGACCGCTGCGCGGTCGCACGTGCACTCGTCGCGGAAAAGCGTGTTTAGTCGGTTGCGCTCCGGAGCGACCGAGCGCTCCGCCGAAACAGGGGCACGCACCCTCCCTTGGCCCTCCCGCCAAGCGGGAGGGGTCATCAGCTTCGACGAAGAGGGTTCAGCTGCTGATGCCGCCGGACTTGCGAGGCGCCGGGCGCCGGCGCTTGCCGTTGGACTTCGCTGCGGGCGCGAGAGCGTTCGCCTTTGCCGGCTTCTTGGCACGCGCGCTTCGCGGAGCGTCCTCTTCCCGCGGCGGTGCCGGTTCGCCGGTCATCGCCGCCGGTCCAGCTTCGCCGGTGATACGCGCGCGCAGCGCCAGCAACGCGGCGGCGGTCTGGCCCGCGCGGCGATTGCCGTCGGCAGCGAGGGCGCGCAGCATGCGCGCGAGCGTCGCAACTTGGGTGGTCGACGAATCGATCTGGCGCGCGGTCGCCTGCGCCACGCGCACGGCCTGCGCGTACTGGCTGGCGAGCCGATCGATCTCCGCAGCCACGCCTGACTCGTCGCCGCTCAACGAACCGCTGCCCAGCGCTCGTAACAGGTGCGCCTCGGCCAGCGCGACCGCGTCGAAGTAATCCTTGCTGCGCGCGAAACGCTCGCGCGCCGTGCCTTCGACGCGCGCCAGTAGCATGTCGGCTTCCGGGTGGACCGTGTCGAGCACCGTGTCGAGCGCGAGCCAGTTCAATACTGGGTATGGATCGAAGCGGCTGCGCCCGGCGTTGTGCTCGTGGGCGGCGCGGTAGAAGCGCGCTGCCTGCTCGAGCGCGAGACGGATCTCGCCGCGATCGGCGCGGATCTGCGCCAGTCGCTTGTAGCAGCCCGCCAGCAGTGACAGTCGCTCGGCCGTCGGGCCCAGGCCGCCCAGCGTGGTCAGGCGGCTGATTGCCGTTTCGACGTGCATTGCGCCCCGTGCGCGCTGCTTCTCGTCGGCATCCTCTGCTGTTGCAAGCTTTTCCCCGAGCCGGGCCTCGAAGTTGGCCAGCCGCTCGACGGCGGTCAGCGTCGTGTAGCTGTCGAGCTCGTCGGTCGAAAGCGCCGCGGCCAGGAAGCGCGCTGCCTGTTCGAAGTCGGCCAGTTCGCCGTAGGCGAGGCCGAGTTCGACCAGCACTTCACTCTGTCCGAGCCACTCGCTCGGGCATTCCTTGACGAGGTCACCAATACGTCGAGCAGCCGCGGGCCGGTACTGTTCGGCGTCGCCCTTGCGTTCTCCGCGCTCGATCTCGCGCGCCACCTGGCGGCTGTCGCGCAGCACGTCGATCAGTTCGGCGGGCGAAACGTAGTCGCGCACCGTGACCCGCCGGCCCGCTGCCGCACCTTCGGGATCGAGGCGGAAGTCGGGGTCGCCGTAGGCCTGGTAGGCGCCCCAGGTGTTGCAATCCGGAAACTGCTGCCACACACGGCTACGCGCTTCCTGCAGCGCGCGGCCGAAGGTCTGACCTTCGAGCATCTGCTCGTAGAACACGCGCGCGAAGGCGAGCGCCGCGTCATCGCGCACGGCCCAGCCTGCCGCCACAACGGCGCGCACGCCCATCTCGATCAGCTCGCGGGCGACGCTGGCGGCCAGCCGGTTGTACGGCATCGCGCTGCCGCGCGCCGGTGCCTCGGGCCCGACCTGCCCGATATGGCAGCAGTTCAGGAACACCAGTTCCGGCACCTGCTGCATCTGTCCGATCTCGACGGGCGTCAGGAATACGCCGTTGTCGAGCACCATCCCGCTGCGCGCGGCGCGGTTCGCGCTCGGGGCCTCGTAGTAGCCGTGACCAGCGAGGTGGATCAGCCGATACGGCCTCTCGAACAGCCCGCCGAGCACTTCGAGCGCCGACAGCGACTCATCACGATAAGTGGGCTCGAAACGTCCGGTGAGCAGGCCGGCAACCAGCCGCGCTTCCTGCCGCGCGCCATCGAGCTGGCGATAAGGTGCACTGACGAGCGGATCGCCGACGACGTAAGCCGTGCGGGCGGTCGTTGCGCGGATATGCGGTCGGTAAGTCGCGGTCTGCAACTGCCGCACCATTCCCATACGCGTGGCGAGCGGCTCCTTGCCGTCGGTCATCAGCTCCCACGGATAAGCTGCCGTGTCGGCATCGACGACGAACACCACGCGCGCGAGCTGCGCCAGGCCATCCTTCAGATCGTTGGGCACGATCAGCTCGAACAACGCCCGCGCTTCGTCGGCACGGAATCGGGTCTGTGCGATCGATGTCTGGATCAGCCGCTCGACCAGCTCGGGCTGGCGCGGCTGGTGCACGACTTCGGCGCGCGCCCGGTCCGACAGCGAAACAAACTTCAAGCGCGGATGCGGCGCCGCGGACGGCGGTTCGCCGAGTGCCAACTGCGCCAGTGCGGTCACCAGCTCGGAGTCGGGCGTGGGATCCTGGCTGATCGCCTGCGTGAGTCGGTCCAGCAGCGGCTGCGGCATGCTGGCACGCTGGGCCCCCACGGCGGGCTCGACGACGCTGATCTCCCAGCGCCGCCATGGGTCGCGCCCTTGCACCGGCGTGAGCCGCGTGCGGCCATTGCGCCCACGCGCGAGCAGCGGAGCCGCATCGATCCGCGTATCGAGCTCGTCGCCCAGCGGCGCAGCGAGTCGCCTGACGGCACGTGCAGCCTCGATCGCGGTGTCGGCATACAACTCGATGATCTCGATTTCCTCGATGCGACGCGCGACCGGCACGCGGCTCTCGAGTTCGCGATTCGCCTGCGCGATGCCGCGTAAGAGTGCCGCGACCGAGTCGTCGGTCGAGATATTGGCAGTGGAGTTGCTGCCGATCAGCAGGATGCTGAGTCCGACGACGTCGGTAACGCCGACCAGTGTCGCGCCCGCCGCATCGTCGAGTTGCAGCACGTAATTCAGCGCGGCCCGGCGCACCAGGTTCCCGAGTTGCGCTGCAGTCAACTCGCCCCAGCGGCCGAGTCCGATGACGACTGCGCCGTTCGGCAGCCGCAGTGCGCGTTGCAGCGCGGTCGGCTGGCGCAGGATCACCGATACGGTGCGCGACGCACCCGGATACAGGCCGAGGTTGTAGCGTGTGCTGAGCGCGCCTTCGAGCAACTGGTCAATACGCGCTTCGGCGCCGATGATGGTGTCGCCTTCGTAGTGGCCGACGACGATCGGAAAGCGCGCGTAACGCAGGTCGCCGTGCACCACACCGGCCCGGAAGCCGGCCGTCGCGCGGGCCCGATAGCGCTTGTCGCGCGGCTGGCCGAGCAAGCCGGCCGTCAGGTCGGCGGCGGTCGGATAGAGCACCGGCGTTGGCAGTGCGCGGAACTCTGCAGCGCCACCGCGTGAGGCACTCGGCGGCGACGTCGGCAGGCGGGATGTGGTTCCGCGCTCGAGCAGCTCGAGGATCGCCGGGTGGCCGGCCTCACTGGCCGCGAGGTCGCCGTGCTCGGCGTCGAGGTACCACGTCAGCACACCGGGCAGGTGGCCGGATTCGTAGGTCACCCGACCGTCACCTTCGGTGGTGGCGCGCAGCACCACGCGGCCTTCGACCACGTCGACACCGTTGATGGTCTGGGCGGCCCGGCCGGCGATGTACAGCACGCGGCCCGGATGCGGCAGTTGCTCGGGCAGGCCGGCCAGGATTGCCTGCGCCTGCGTCAGCAGCGCCGGATCGGGTCGCGCCCCCTGTCCGCACTGCGCGCGCAATTCGTCCCAGGTGTTGCGCCGGAAGTAGCGGCCCTCCTCGGCCAGAGGCAGCAACTGCAGGATCCCCGGAAACGCCTGCACGATGTCCAGGATCCCGTCGAGGCCGTGTGCCGCGTCGAGCATCGCCAGTTGCCGCACGGTGCCCGCCGTGCCGAGCAGCGCGTCGACCATCGAATGCGAACCGCGGTTGGGCGTCCCGAGCATCACCAGCCGGCCGCCTTCGCGTGCGCAGATCCGTTCCCACACAGCAGGCGCGTCCTTGATCATCTGGCGCACGACCAGCCCGCCCATGCTGTGCGCCACCAGCCGTACCGGCTGCGTGCTGCGGGCGAGGGCGTCTTCGACCGCGGCGGCGAGCGCGGCCGCGCTGTGCGCGATCGACTGCCTCCAGTCGTAGGCGAACGGAATGACTTCGTGCGTGTCCGACAGCGCCTCGCACAGCGGCCGGTAGTACTCGCCGACCAGCGACGAGGCGCGCACGTTTGGTGCCGCGATATCGCGCAGATCCGCGAGCCGGCCGCCCATCAGCCGAATGAGGTGTAGCCAGATTCGGTCGTCGTCGATCGTCAGGTGCGAACCCATCACGCCCGGCAGAACGAAGACGATCGGCTGCGCCACCCCGGTCCGCTTCTGCAGCGAACGCAGCATCGGTACCGGCGCGACCTCAGCGTCCTCGATCGCGCGGAACTCGGAGGGCACCGCATCGCCCTGTGCCGACAGCCAGCGCTGCATCGCGCCGCGCGTGCGCTCGTTGCGGAAATAGTTGAAGTGCGTGACGTCGCCGCCCTGATCGAACACGTAGTGGGCGCGCGGCCGCAGCGCGCCCTCGAACATCGAATCGGTGTTGACGACCAGGTCGTTGTCGCGGCTCTCGTAGATGAACTGGTCGGTCAGGAATGCGCCGAGCCGCTTGAGCCAGTGGCCCCCCTCGATGTCGCCCGCCACCACGCCGAGTTCGCCCGCGGCCTCTCCCTGGCTGTTGAGGAACTGCACCAGCGGAGAGGGCGGCGTCATCGCCTCGATTCCGGGTATCAGTGCGGGCGACCAGCGGTTCTTCGCCACCTGCAGCGTGATGCGCTTGACCACCTCGTAGAGCGGCGAGACCGCCAGTCCCGGCAGCAGACCGATCAGGTTGGTCAGTACCGACAGGAACTGGTCGGTGTTTTCCGACGCGAGCAGCGTGCCGCGCGCCGGGCACGCGCAGCGCAGGACGCGCTCGATCCTCAGCTGCTTGGCGGCCAGCAGTTCGGCCAGCGCCTGCAGGTTGCGGCGATCCACCTCGTCAGCGGTGGCGAGCTGCGGGTCAATGCGGCGCACGCGACCGATCGCATCGGCGGCGATCGACTTCAGGCAGATCAGCTCGCCGACCATTCCGCCACGCGAGTGCGTGACCAGCGATACGCGAGCGCGCGGCGGCAGGGCGGTGAGCAGGCGGACCGCATTTTCGATCGGGCTCGCGCTCATCGTGCGGTGTTCGAATGCATAGATGCGGCCGCCGAAGGCGTCGCTGATCGCGCGCCAGTCCGACTGCGCGGCGGGTTCCAGCAGCGCCCCGAAGCTTCCCTTGGTGGTCGACGCGGTACCGTGGATGAAGATCAGGATCGGCTGGTCGGCATCTTCGATCGCGGCCGGCTGCGCGGCGACAGTCGGTGCGGCAGTGTTGCCGCTGTCACGCGCCACATCGTCGAATCGATACAGCCCCTCGCCGTACGGGAGGCGACGCTCGATCAGCCACAACGCGAACTTGGTCGTAGCCCAGGCGCCAGCGGCAACGGCCTGACCAAGGCCAACTTCGCGCACGAATTCGTTCCAGCGGCCGGGGTCGGCCAGCTCGGCGTCGATCGCATCGGGCCGCAATCGCAGCACGCGCAGCGCACTGGCGATCCAGTCGGTGACGCCGCGCTCGGCACGGGCATGCGGCAGCACGTCGATCGGAACTTCGTCGCCGCGTACCGCCTCCGGCCGCAGCACGGCGAGGTCGTGCCGATAGCGCTCGGCCGAAGTCCACAGGGTGAAGCCGCCTTCGACCTCGATCTCGAGGATGTCGTTTTCATTGGCGACGAGCGTCTCGGGCGATTTCGCGCGCGCCCGCGCCGACGGTGACAGCGTGTAAGCGTCGACCGTCTCGACGTTGTCCAGCAAATCGGTCGAACGGTGCTCGACGCCCTCCGGGCCGCCGCGCGTAGCGTCCTTGCCGCGCGGATCGGATTGTCCGGGGATGACGAATCGGATCGTCATACGTGTGTTGGAGGAAGCGCTGACTATTCGAGCGCCGAGAGAAACGGCCCCTCCAGCCGTTGCTTGGCGCCTTCCAGCTGCGGTACCTGGTCGAAGCGCGCACGCTTGAGCCGCGCGCCGGTGCGGTCATGCAGCTCGCGGTAGTTCAGGCGGCCGCCCGCCTCGCGTACGCTGGCGACGAGGTTGAAGGTCAGGGCGCCATGAAACCCTCCCTCGATCGCCGCGTCGGCCGACGTCTGGTCGGCGCGACATCCGGTGATCAGCACTTCGGGCATGTCCACGGCGACGATGTCGCGCCGACGGCGCTGGGCCGCTGTCGACGCGCGCAAGCTGCCGCGCGTGGTACCGCGCAACCGGCGGCCGGATTCGACTGCGAGCAGATCCCGAGGGCTCGGCAGATAGCGTTCGATGATCGGCGCGTCGGGCGGCGCAACCGCGCGCGTGATCGTGCCCGAATGGCAGCAGTCGGTGATCACCGTCAGGTTCACGCCCTCGCGCACCGAATCGAACGTAGTACGCAGCCAGTCGTCGCGCAACGGGGCCTTCCAGTCGAGATCGGTTGGGCAGAGAATCTCGTCGCGTCCGTCGGCTTCGTCGCCGTCGTCGTCGGGAACATTGGATCCGTGGCCGGAGAAGGTGAACAGCAGCACGTCGCCGCGTCTGCCGCTGCGCACCAGGGTGCGCACGGCGGACTCGATCGCCTTCTTTGTCGCCGCGAAATCGGTCAGCCGCACAATGTCGCTGGCGGCGAAACCGAACGACGTCGTCAGCAGCTGCGCCATGTTCTCCACATCGCTGACGCAGCCGCGCAGATCGGCGCCCGGCATGCGATAGCGGTTGACTCCCACCAGAACTGCGCGCTTGGCCATTCCTTTTCTCCTATCCGCGCTCGGCGCGCCGCGCGATCTGCGCCTCGCGCACGAGCATGTACACATCGCCGAAATGCAGATCCTTGAGTTCCTGCGGCGGTTTGACACCGGTCGCCAGCGGGTGAACCTGCATGGCGTCGCGACTCTTCTCGGTGAGTGCGGTGCGCCACTCCCATTCGACCCACGGTGACGTCGCTGACTCGGACGACCAGAACAGCAGGAACAGGTCCCTGCCCTTGATCTCGCGCTCGAGCCGTGGCTTCCACTGTTCGCCGGGGTTCAGCGACAGGCAGTCGAGAAAGACATCGAGGCCGGTCGCGATGCGCACCGCGGCCAGGCGATCGAGCACCCGTTCACGATCCTTCGACGAATACGAAGCAAACGCGGACCGCGCCGGCTCGCTGGCAACCGTCGCCAGCGGTGGCCGCGCCGTGTCGGCTGCACGGACGATCGCAAGGTCGAGCCTGAGGCGCGCAATGACGATGCCGTCGACCGCCACGTCGAGCTTGAGCACGACGACGCCCTCGGTGGCGTCGTTCTCGACCGCGGCGTCGAAGTCGAGCAGCGCGCGGCGGCCGTCCCAAGTGAACGTCTGTTCGGCGGGGGTGATCTCGACGTGTCGGGCGGATACGCGAACCGTGACGACAGTGCCCCGCTGCCAGCGGCACTCGTGCACGTTCAGTCGATGTTCGCTGCGCGCGGACAGTTCGGTCAGCAGGCGCGTGACCTCGAGTTCATCGCTCGGCGGGTAGGCGACAAAGCGCACGCTGAACTCGCTGCCCGCTACGGCCTGCGAAGGCGCCGATGCGCCCAGGCGTACCGGATCGGCTTCGGCAGCGGGCAACCCGCCAATGCCAGGTTCGATGCCCGCGGTCGCCGCAGGCTCGAGTCCGCGTGTTGCCGGCGGCAGCCCACGCTCCGCGGGTGCCCGCCGCAGCACGGGCTCAGGCCCCGGCGGCTGGCTCTGCTGCTGCATGCGTGGCGCGAACAGCTGGCCGATCACTTGGTCGGCCAGCGCGTCGATTGCCGCCGCGGGCGCGGTAGGTCGGAGGACCGCCATCGGCGGACGCGGCAACGTCACGAACGCATTGACCTGGTCGGAAAGGTCGATGACCTCGAGCGGCCAGCGCCGCCGTGCGCAATCGAGCCGGACGAAATCGAGGATCGTGTTCAGGCGGGCGCACTGCGAAAGGGGAGTGTGTGAAAGATCGCCCAGGACAACGAGCACCGCAACCCGCCTCGGTGCAACGGCATGCTCAGGCGGCGGCTGGTCCGGCAACTGCTCCATCGCAACGGTCCGGATTTCCAGCGCGCCGTCCGCAGCGCGTTTCAGGGCGGTCGAGAGTCCGCCGAAGCGGGCGCGATCGACCGCGCCTGCTGTGGCCAGCCAGATCCGGTCATACGCTGTGCGACCCGCCATGGCCCGCTCCCCGCCTCATCCCCACTGTCGAGGCTGTCGCCGCGATGCTATCGCTGCATTGCGTTGCGCGCGCGTGAAGATTCGACAGCTGTGCCGTCATGCCACGTATGTGGGACGGACGGCGAGGCTACTCCATGCGGCGCCAACGCGACCACCGGATACTCCGGGAAGGGTTCTTGGAGCGCGGCCGTGCTCGATTCGGCACACCGCGTTGTCCGCTGTGGTCGGGTGGTCCGGGTCTGGGCCGGATCAAACCGGCGCGACGGCGCGCCGCGTATTGCAGTGTGGCGGCGACCGTGCGGCGATTCGTCTTGATCCGGCGGCCGGTCATCATTTGCCGAGCGATTTCGAGGCATTCCGGACGGGCCGCGCTCCTATAATCCGGGCCGGATTCCCTAGCGCCGCGGCGCACCTGCCACGAGTGGCTTTCTCCGCTTCCCATGCCGCCGCCGGCCGCCGCGCCGGTTGGACCTTCCGCCGATGACTTTTGGACGCTGGTTGCGCAGACGTCGCCGCGCAGGCGGCGACGAGCTGTCGTTCGGACCGCGCTCGGCCGCGATGCGCAATCCGGAACGCGAAGTCCACTACTTTCGCGTTCGCGTGCTGGTCGCGATGGCGTTCGTGATCGCAAGCTTCACGCTGCTCGGCGCGCGCTTCGCCTGGCTCCAGGTCGTCAAGCACGAGGACTATCTGGCGCAGGCCGAGCAGAACCGGATCGCGGTGCTACCGGTGACGCCGAACCGCGGACTGATCAAGGACCGGTACGGCCGCATCATCGCGCGCAATTACTCGGCCTACACGCTGGAGATCACGCCGACGAAGGTCTCCAACCTCGAACAGACGATCGACCAGCTCGCGCAGGTCGTCGAGGTGCAGCCGCGCGACCGCCGCCGCTTCAGGAAACTGATGGAGGACACCAAGCGGTTCGACTCGATACCGATCCGCACCCGGCTGTCCGATGAGGAAGTCGCCCGCTTCGCCGCACAGCGCTACCGCTTTCCCGGGGTCGAACTGCGCGCCCGTCTGTTCCGCGATTACCCGCTCGGCACCACCGGTGCGCACATGCTGGGGTACATCGGCCGCATCTCGCAGCGCGATCTCGAGCGCATCGAGGCGATGGCGGATCCGGCGGTCTACGCGGGTACCGAGCATATCGGCAAGCTCGGCATCGAACAGAAATACGAGGAGGAACTACACGGCACGACCGGCTACGAAGAGGTCGAGATCACCGCCGGTGGGCGCGCGGTCCGCACACTCAAGCGCACGCCGTCGATGCCCGGTAACAACCTGACGCTGTCGGTCGACATCGAGTTGCAGCAGGTCGTGGAAAAGGCGTTCGGCAAGCGCCGCGGTGCGTTGATCGCGATCGAACCGGCGACTGGGGACGTGCTGGCCTTCGTTTCGATGCCGACCTTCGATCCCAACCTGTTTGTCGACGGCATCGACCCGAAGCACTGGGACGAGTTGAATGTCGACCCCGACAAGCCGCTGCTGAACCGCGCACTGCGCGGCACGTATCCGATCGGGTCGACCTACAAGCCGTTCCTGGCGATGGCGGCATTGCACACCGGCAAGCGGCGGCCCGAGCAGGTGATACAGGATAACGGCACCTTCGTGTACGGCAACCGCATATTCCGCGATTCGAACAAGGTGCCGCTGGGACCGGTGGACCTGCATCGGTCGATCGTCAAGTCGAGCGACATCTACTACTACATGCTCGCCAATGATCTTGGCGTCGACGCGATCCACGATTTCATGAAGCCATGGGGGTTCGGTCAGATCACCGGCATCGACGTCGAAGGCGAGCAGACCGGCATCCTGCCGTCGACCGCCTGGAAGGAGCGCCGCTTCAAGCAAAAGTGGTACGGCGGCGAAACGATCTCGATCGGCATCGGCCAGGGCTACAACGCGTTCACGCTGCTGCAGCTGGCGCACGCGACAGCGAACCTGGCGAACGACGGGTTGGTGATGAAGCCGCACCTGGTCAAGGAAGTCGAGGACTTGCGCACCGGAGAGAAACGGCTGACGGTGCCGAAGGAGAGCTATCGCATCGATGTGAAGCCGGAGCACATGAAGTTCGTGCGCGATGCGATGGTCGACGTCAACATCAGCGGTACCGGCCGGGTGGCCTTTCAGGGCGCACCGTACAAGGTCGGCGGCAAGACCGGCACGGCGCAGGTGGTCGGCATCAAGCAGGGCGAGAAGTACAACGAGGCGAAGGTGGACGAACGACATCGCGACCATTCGCTGTTCATCGCGTTCGCGCCGGCCGATGAACCGAAGATCGCGATCGCGGTGCTGGTCGAAAACGGCGGTTTCGGTGCGCGCGCGGCGGCGCCGATCGCGCGCGCCGCGATCGATTACTACCTACTCGGCAAGAAGCCCGTAGGGCCGGCGATCACCGACGACGGCGGCGACGATGAGGAGGTCGCGCGTACCGTGGCCGCCGCCGCGCCTGCGCTGCGGCCTCGGAGCGTTCGATGACTCAGGTCGGCATCGTGCGTCGCGTCGGGCTGCGACTGCGCCCGTACGTGACCGTGATGGACGGTTCGTTGCTGGCCATCGTCGGATGCCTGTGCGTGATCGGGCTGGTTACGCTGTACTCGGCAGGCAACGACTTTCCCTGGCGCGTTACCGATCAGTTGCGCAACTTCGGCGTAGCGCTGGCGGTGATGTTCGTGCTCGCCAATGTCTCGCCGCAGTGGCTGATGCGGCTGGCGGTGCCGATTTATCTGATCGGCCTGGGCCTGCTGGTGGCGACCGCGACCAACGGCATCATCGTCAAAGGCGCGCAGCGCTGGCTCGATATCGGAGTCGCACGCATCCAGCCGTCGGAAATCATGAAACTCGGCCTGCCGATGATGCTGGCCTGGTATTTTTTCAAGCGCGAAGGCGCATTGCGCCCCGCGGATTTCATCGTGGCTGCGATCATTTTGCTGGTGCCGGTGGCGCTGATCGCCCGCCAGCCCGACCTCGGTACTGCCGTGCTGGTGCTCGCCGCGGGATCGTTCGTGATTTTCTTCGCGGGCCTACCATGGAAATGGCTTCTCGTGATGTTCGGCGCCGGCATTGCGGCGTTGCCGCTGGCATGGACGATGCTCCATGATTACCAGCGCGAGCGCGTCCTGACGCTGATCGATCCGTCAACCGATCCACTCGGCAAGGGTTTCCACACGTTGCAGGCGATGATCGCAATCGGTTCGGGTGGCGTTTTTGGCAAGGGCTGGATGCAGGGAACACAGACGCACCTGGAGTTCATCCCGGAGCGCACCAGTGATTTCATCTTCGCCGTCTACTCCGAGGAGTTCGGCTTGATCGGCAATGCCGTGTTGCTGCTGCTGTTCTTCGCACTGATCTGGCGCGCTCTCGCGATCTCGCTGAACGCGCCGACGCTGTTCGCGCGCCTGCTGGCGGCCGCGATCGGGCTCATCATTTTCACCTATGCCCTCGTCAACATGGGTATGGTCAGCGGCATCTTGCCGGTGGTGGGTGTGCCACTTCCTTTCATCAGCTATGGCGGAACTGCGCTGGTGACGCTCGGCATGGCGTGCGGGATGCTGATGTCGATCTCGGCCAACCGGAAGTTGGTCCAGAGCTGATGGTGACGCGCGGCCTGCCGACGGTCGCCGCGCTTGCCCTGCTGCTGGCGGCCTGCAGCACTCCGACGAAGAAGAGCGTTTATTACCAGGACGACGGTCCGCCCGATCGTGCGCCCGCGGAACTAGGCTCGGTGCCCGATGCCGTACCGCGCGCCGAACCCCCACTGCGCGGCCCCAACAAGCCGTATGTCGCGCTCGGCCGCAGCTACACGCCGATCACCAGTGACTCGCCGTTCCGCCAGCGCGGCATGGCATCGTGGTACGGGCGCCAGTTTCACGGCAATCGCACGGCGAGCGGTGAGATCTACGACATGTTCGCGATGACGGCTGCTCATCCAATCTTGCCGATCCCCAGCTACGTGCGGGTGACTGAGGTGCGCAGCGGTCGTAGTGTCATCGTCCGTGTCAACGATCGCGGCCCTTTCAAGCACGATCGTGTGATCGATCTGTCCTACGCGGCAGCGACCAAGCTGGGTTTCGTGGCGGCGGGTACCGCGGAAGTCGAGGTCGAGCGCATCACGATGACTCAGATCGCCAGCGGCGACTATCGCCGCTCGGCCGACGTTGCGCGTGCTCCGGCGCCAGTGGCGGCCTCCGGCGCAGCCGAGGTGCCGTCGAGCGCAGTCGTCGCGACCGCGGCTGCCGCGCCATCGCTCGAACCTGCGCCAGTGGCGTCGCAGTCTGCAGGCGGCGGGCCGTCCGCCAGGGGAACCACAACGCGTGGCTGGACCGTGCAGCTTGGCGCCTTCTCGCAGGAAGCCAATGCCGAAGCATTGGCAGGCCGCACCGCCGCATTGCTCGCATTCCTCGATAGCGGTGATGTGGCGACGCGTACACCGCGGGTCGAGCGGGACGGAAGCGTGTACCGCGTGCTGGTCGGCACTAGCAGCGATCGCGAATCCGCGCAGGCGCTCGCGAGCGAACTAGAACGCCTGCTCGAGCGCCCGGCGACTGTGTTGCTGCGCTGACCCTGAGATAGGCTTTTCAGTGGGTCGCAGCTTGCACACGCGGCGACCACAGAAGGTCGGTCACTCCCGGATCGATGCCGGTCTGCGTGAGCAGGGTAGTCAGCTGCCCGCGATGGTGCGTCTGGTGATTGAAGAAATGCGCAACGGCCAGCCATAGCGGCAGGCGGCGTTGCTGCGGGTTGACCACGCTGACGTAGATGAGGTCGCCCGCCAGCGCGGCATCGGTCAGGGTCGCGGCCCACTCGGCGATCTCGCGGTCGGTGAACACGCGTTCACGACTCAGTTCGTCAAAATCCGAATAGAGTTCCTGCGCCAACGAGGTCACCGTGAACGGCCGGCCAAGGAAACGTCCGAGCCAGATCCGATCGCCCAGCAACAGGTGATTCAGCGTGCCGTGGATTGAACCGAAGAACGCGCCGGCGTCGTGCTTGCGCACGGTGTCTTTGAGCCCACCGCACAGTCCGTACAGCCGTTCGTTCATCCAGGCGTTGTAGGCCGCCATCGTGAGGGCGTAATCGGTCGAGATCATGAGTCGGGCGTGGCGCGATGCTTTCCGGCGGCACGCCGGTGCGGCTCGCGCCGGCGCATGCCCAGCGCGATGTCGTAGACCGCCTGGCGCGGCACGCCGGTCAGGCGACTGACGACGGCAGCGGCACGGGCCGGCGTCAGTTCATCGAGCAAGACCTCGAGCCAGCGGCGGCCTTCCTCATCGAGTTCCGAAGCCGTTGCCCGCTCCACGGCGTCGATCACGATCACGTATTCCCCGCGCTCGTCGAGCGCGGAGCCGGCGAGCGTCGACGCCGGCTGAGCAGTGATCGATTCGAATTTCTTCGTGAGCTCGCGGCCGACAACCACGCGACGCTCAGGTTCGAGCACTCGGGCGAGCGCATCGACCAGGGCGCGGATGCGATGCGGTGCCTCGAACAGCACAGACGGTTCGTCCGCGGAGCCGATCTCGCGCAGCAACTGCTCGCGCTCCCGGGCGCCAGACGGCAGAAAGCCGACAAAGCGGAATCGCCCGGCTTCCAGACCGGCCGCGGACAAGCCCGCCAGCAAACTGCTCGCACCGGGAATCGGCACCACGCGCAGTCCGGCGTCGAGCGCCGCTCGCACGACGATCGCACCGGGATCGGAGATTCCTGGCGTACCGGCATCGGTCGCCAGCGCGACGCGCTCGCCGCGGCGCAATCGCTCGACGATCGCCGCGGCGGCCGCTCGCTCGTTGTGCTGGTGCGCCGCTACAAGCGGCGTATCGATGCCATAGCGTGCGAGCAGCGGGCCTGTGACGCGCGTGTCCTCGACGGCGATCGCGTCGACGTGCGCGAGTACCCAGAGGGCGCGTAACGTGATGTCCGCCGCGTTGCCGATCGGCATCGCCACTACATACAATGCGCTGGCCGGAAGATCCTGTTCGGCCAGCCCCGCCCGCGCGGTCAGATCGTCATGCCGCGGTCGGCTTCCACCCGGATTCATCGATGTCCGTGTCGTGTCTGTCGTTGTTACCGCGCGGCCTGCAGTGGTCGCTGCTGCTCGCCGCAAGTGTCGCATGTGCTGCGCACGCGCAGGCGCCGGCGGCGTCACCCGCTCCAGCGTCGCCGGCGCAACCGGCGATGGTGCTGCTGCTGCCGGCGCCGTCGAGCGCGCTCGGTCCGGCCGCCGAAGCCCTGCGCCAGGGCTTCTTTGCCGCGCATCAGGTGAGCGGCGATGACATCGCGCTACAGGTTGTCGAACTCGATGACAGCGGCGAGCAGTTGTCGAGGGCGCTGGTCTCCGCACGCGAGCGCGGAGCCGGGTTGATCGTCGGCCCGCTGCCGCGCGCCGCCGTCACCGATGTCGTCGAAGGCAGGCGGGCGGAGACGCCGCTGCTGGCTCTTAATTTCCCGGAATCCGACGGCGCGGCACCTTCGAGCATGCTCGCGACCTCGCTGTCGCTGGAAGCCGAGGCGCAACGCGTTGCCGCGCTGGCGCTTGCGGAGTTCATCGGCATGCGGCGGACTGACACGCGCCCGCGCATCGCGGTGATCTCGCGACCGGGAGCACTCGAGCGCAGGATCGCCCAGGCTTACGTCAGTGCGGCGCGCGCCGAAGGCGATGTGCCGGTGCAGGTCGAATGGACCGCGGAAACGGCACCACGGGTCGCGGCGTTGCTGGCCGAACCCTCGCTGGAAGCGGTCTTCCTCGCGCTCACCGCACGCGATGCAGCGCAACTGCGCGCCATCATTCCACGCGATCTCCCTGTGTTCGGAACATCGCTGCTTTACGCCGGCGATCCGCTCAGCTCGGCCGAGTCAGCCACGCTGGCGCGTGACCTCGAAGGCATTCGATTCCTCGAGATGCCGTGGCTGCTGCAGCCCGAGCATCCGGCGGTGATGATCTACCCGCTGCCTGCGGCTGCCTGGCCGCTCGAGCTGCAGCGGCTATACGCCTTCGGCATCGACGCCTATCGCCTGGGGATCGCATGGATGAAGGGCGAGCGGCGCTTCGAGCTCGACGGCGTGACCGGCCGCCTGAGGGTCGACCGCGCGCAGTCGCTGCGCGTGCAACGCACGCCGTTGCTGGCGGTTTACCGCAACGGTGTGCTCCAGCGCATCGATCTCAGTCGCTGATGAAAATTCCGACACGGCTACGCAGTGCCGTCAGCGGTGTGCGCACTCCCAAGCAGCGCGCGGGTGACAAGGCCGAGCAGGCCGCGGAGCAGCACCTGGTACGCCACGGCTGCACGATCGTCGCGCGTAACGCGCGGTATCGCGAAGGCGAACTCGACCTCATCGCGCGTGAACGCGACGTGCTGGTCTTTGTCGAAGTCCGCATGCGTAGCGGCAGTGCCTACGGCGGCGCCGCGGCCAGCGTCGACCGCTACAAGCAGCGACGGCTCGCGCGTGCCGCGCAGCACTGGCTGCTGCAGAATTTCGGCGAGCGATGGCCCGCGTGCCGCTTCGACGTCATCACGGTGGATCGGGATGGCACAATCGACTGGATCCGCGATGCTTTCGCGGCATAGGAGTGTTCGAACAATGAATCAGGCACAAGGACGCGCGATCGTGGGTGCGGTGATGTTCTCGCTGCTGTTGCCAGCGTGCGCGCCGCTGGTGGTTGCTGCGGTGGCCGCCGGCACTGCGGTCGTGGTGACCGATCGCCGGTCGACCGGCACGCAAGTCGATGATCAGACGATCCAGTTGCGGGTCGCCGACGAACTGTCGACTGCGCTAAAAGGCCAAGCCGTGCACATCAACGTCAACAGCTTCGATCGCAAGGTGCTGCTGACCGGCGAAGTGCCGGACGAGGCGACCAAGGCGCGCGCCGGCGAGGTCGCCGCGGCATCACGGAACGTGCGCGCGGTCGTCAACGAACTCGTGATTGCGCCGCCGAGTTCGGTCTCCGATCGCACGTCGGACACCGCTCTCGGCACCAAAGTGCGGGCCGCATTCATCAACACCAAGGAAATCGCGTTCAACTCGGTCGAAATCGTCACCGAGCGCCACGTCGTCTACTTGCTCGGACTCGTCACGGAAAAGGAGGGCGACATTGCCGCGCTGGTCGCCTCCAAGGTGTCGGGCGTCAAGCAGGTGGTCAAGGTTTTCGACTATGCGTCGAGTGAAGAAGTCAACAAGCGCAGGGCCGCTGCGACCGGTGCGACGCCGCCCGCGACCACGGCACCCGCCGCAACCCCGGCGACTCCGAAGTAGTGGGACATGGGGAGCCGCAAGCTCCCCGCTCAAATTCGCAGACGCTACTTAGGCTGCTGCGCCTGCTGCTTGCCGGCCTGCACGCCTTCCTGGTAGGCCTTCTGTTGCGCGGCCTGCTGCTTCTGCTTTTCCCTGTCCACCAGGTAGCCGGATGCCGCGCCGATCGCGGCGCCGCCGGCCGCCCACGCCCATTCGCCGGTGATCGCACCCACCGCCACGCCGGCCGCCGTGCCGATGGCAGCACCGGACAGCGTGCTCTGCTCGCTCGAACTCATACCTGCGCAGCTGCCGAGCGCAACCGTCGCAGCCAGCGTGGCTGGGATGATCATGTATCGCCGCATCTCGTTATCTCCTTAGGCGTGGATGGCTCGTCAGCGCTTGCAGGGGTATGCCTCTGCCGCGTAGCGAAACAGGGCGTCGATGGCGCCGTCGTTCGCGAGATTCGGACGTGCCTTGAGCCAGGCGACGAAGCCGTTGGCTACCTGCGAGCGGGTTGGGCTCGGGTTCGGCACGCAGATAAAACGGTCCGCAGCCGGGGTCGACGCCTCGAAGTAACCGTAGGCGCCAGTAAGAACGCCGTGACAGAACGCGATCGCGGATACCGCATCGGGATCCGACGACGGCGTGCTGCAGACTTTGGCCAGATCTCCGGCCGTACGGACCCGAAAGTGATCCGGCGGTGCCGCTGCGTGTGCCGAAGCGATCAGCAGGGCAGCCCCGATGACAAGTGTGTAACGCATTGCGAGGCCTCCGCTCGAAGGTTTGACGTGAAGTTGCGATGATGACTCTACCACTTGGGCCGCGTCGATCGGGCCGGCGACGCTCCGCGCGTCCACAGCTGGGATCGTCGGAGCGATGCCGGCGGACACTGACGGCGGCCGACGCGGGATCGGTGGTCGCTTTGGCCATTGCGTCGCCGCTCGCTTGTCTTATAGTGCGCCGCTCCCGCGGATCGCGTGCCGAGTCGGGACTAAGGCGGTTCTCTTGGAGGCTCCAATGGGCTGGATCATCGTGCTCGTCATCATCGCGGTCGTCGTCTTCTGGGCGGTCGGCGGGTACAACCGCCTGGTCAGCCTGCGCAACAAGTTCAAGAACGCCTTCGCGCAGATCGACGTCCAGCTCAAGCGGCGCTACGACCTGATTCCGAATCTTGTCGAGACCGCCAAGGGCTACATGAAGCACGAACGCGAGACGCTGGAAAGGGTCATTGCCGCGCGCAACACCGCGGTGACCGCCAACGCAGCGGCGGCAGCCGATCCCGGCAGCGCAAGTGCGATGCAGGGTCTGATCACCGCCGAAGGCGCGCTGTCGGGGGCGCTGTCGCGGCTGTTCGCGCTGGTCGAGGCGTACCCGGATCTAAAAGCAAACCAGAACATGATGCAGCTGACAGAGGAACTGACCGGCACCGAGAACAAGATCTCGTTCGCGCGCCAGGCGTTCAACGACTCGGTGATGAGCTACAACACAGCAGCGCAGCAGTTCCCGACCAACGTGATTGCCGGCATGTTCTCTTTCGGGCCCGCCGAGCTGCTGCAGGCGACCGAAAGCGACGACGAGCGCAAGCCGGTGCGCGTGCAGTTCTGAGCCCGCTTCGCCGCGCGGCCCGCGGCTCGCTGGGCGGCACGCCTGCCGCCGGACGGTCCGCATGAATTTCTTCGAGCATCAGGAGCTCGCACTTCGCAACAGCCGGCGGCTGATCGTGCTGTTCGTGCTGGCGGTGATCGCAATCGTCGTCGCGGTCAACGTGGTCGCCACGGTTCTCTACCACGCGTTCGTGCCGGTCGGACTGCACGGGATGCCGGCATCGCGTGCCGACCGGATTTCACTTCACCAACACGGTCGTCGTCCTCGGGCTCATCCTGGGTGGCACCTGGCTGGAAACGAACCGGCTCAAGGCCGGCGGTGTGGTCGTTGCGCAAATGATCGGTGCGCGCGAAGTCGACACCTCGACGCGCGATCTGCTCGACCGCCGCCTAGTCAACGTCGTCGAGGAAATGGCGATCGCCTCGGGGGTGGCGATGCCCCGCGTGTTCGTGATGGACAACGAAGACAGCATCAACGCCTTCGCGGCCGGCCACTCGGTCAGCGACGCGGTGGTCGCGGTGACACGTGGCACGCTGACACGCCTTAGCCGCGACGAGTTGCAGGGCGTGATCGCCCACGAGTTCTCGCACATCCTGAACGGCGACATGAAGCTGAACCTGCGGCTGATCGGCGTGCTCTACGGACTGCTGATCGTCGCGCTGGCCGGACGCTTCCTGCTCGAGATCGGCGGCCGCAGCCGTGGCGGAGGTGATCGAGGCAGCGGCAGCGCGATCGCGGTTCTGTTCGCAGCCGGCCTCACGCTATGGGTGCTCGGCTACATCGGCGTGTTCTTCGGGCGTTTGATCAAGGCCGGCGTGTCGCGTCAACGTGAGTTCCTGGCAGATGCGAGCGCGGTGCAGTTCACGCGCAATCCGGACGGCATCGGCGGCGCACTGCGCAAGATCGCCGGGCTGAACGCAGAGACTGGGCTGGGAACGCGCATCAAACACCCGCAGGCCGAAGCGCTGTCGCATCTGTTCCTCGGCGCTGCTCGACCGGTCTTCGTGCGCGGCCTCTTCGCGACGCATCCGAGCCTGGACGATCGGCTGCGCCGCATCTACGGTCGCGCCGTCGCGCCGCTGCCGGCGGCCGAGAACGCCGTCGCCTTGGCGCTCGGCGGGCTTGCAGCGACCGAGACGGAGCGCGCACCCTCGCCGATCCAGTTCGTTCCTTCGGCGCACGGCGGGCGCTGGCCGTACGCGCACAGCCGGGTCGCTGCCGGATTCGGCCAGTCCGCTCGCGGGCTTGGTGGCGTCGCATAGTGCCGGGGCCGCGGCCGTCGCCGCTGAGATCGGCACCGCGAAGACCGCGCGCACCCGCGATTTCGCGCTCGACGACGCACAGCGCTCGCTGGTCGAATCACTGCGGCGTGCGGCCACCGATGCCACGCGTGCGCAGCTGCTGCTGCTCGCCATGTTGGTCGACAAGGATCTCGGGCTGCGCGCGCAGCAGAGAACGCTGCTCGCCGAGGTATACGGCACCGAGGCGGCGCAGCTGGCCGACGGCTATCACGAGCAGATCCAGAAGCTGCCGCCGGGCGCGCGCCAGCCGCTGGCAGATGTCGCGATGCCGGCGCTGCGCCGGCTGCCCCGTGCGGCGCGCGATGGACTGCTGAGGACCGCGCACCTGCTGATCGCCGCGGACGGTCGCGTCACCGTGCGCGAGTTCCTGCTCTTCTCGATCCTGAAACGCCGGCTCGGCCCGGAGGCCGAGCGTGCTGTGCCCGTGCGGTATGCGTCGCTGGCTCCGGTCGCGGTCGAAGTTGCGCTCGCGCTGTCGCTGGTAGCCGCGATGCGTCAGCCCGAGCGCCCAGAGCATGCGTTCAACGCGGGCGTCATCCAGTTGCGCGGGATCGAACTCACTTTCGTCGACATCGCGTCGATCCAGCTGGACGCCGTCTCGGAGGCGCTCGACCGCTTGAACCAGTTGGCGCCGCTCGTGAAGCCGCAGCTGATCAAGGCGGCCAGCGCGGTGGCATTCGTCGACGGCGAGACCAACTGGCAGGCGGCCAGTGCGCTGCGGATGGTCTGCGCGGCGCTCGATGCGCCGCTGCCGCCACAAGTCTTGGAAATCGAGTCGGCTTAGGCCCGCCCTGGCGCACAGCGCCGCACGCGGCGATCAATTAGCGATTGGACGGCGAGCGATTGGACGGCGGCGTAGCGCGCTGAAGGCGCGTCACGATTGCGGCGGCAAGCGCCGGTGCGGCGCCCAGCAATCCGGCCACCAGGACTCCAACTCCATCGGAATTCCCGCGAGCCGATTCGAACAAGATGAACAGCGCGGCGAGCAGCACTGTGCTCACGGCGACCACGGCGCGGCCGGCGCGCCGCCGCAGTACCCATGGAAAGACGAAGATGCCGAGCACAACGATCAGCGCGACCGTGATGGAACCGCTGACGCCCAACGGCAGGTAAGTCATCGCCGTCGGATCAGCGCGCCGCGGCCACCGCGTCGGCGACGCCGGCCGCGTGTGCCTGCCGGTCGGCGTGATAGCTGGACCGCACCATGGGTCCGCAGGCCGCATGCGTGAAGCCCATTTTCGCCGCCTCGGCCTCGAACATCCGGAAGGCGTCTGGATGCGCGTAGCGCCGCACCGGCAGATGATGCGCGGAAGGAGCCAGGTACTGTCCGATCGTCAGCATGTCGACGTCATGCGCGCGCAGGTCGCGCATCACCTGCAGGATCTCGTCATCAGTCTCGCCGAGACCGACCATCAGCCCGCTCTTGGTCGGCACTCCGGCCACGCGCTGCTTGAACTGACGCAGCAGACTCAGCGAGTGGTGGTAGTCGGAGCCCGGGCGCGATTCGCGGTACAGCCGCGGAACTGTTTCGAGGTTGTGATTCATCACATCCGGCGGCGCCGCTTCGAGGATCGACAGCGCGCGCTCGAGGCGCCCGCGAAAATCCGGCACCAGGACCTCGATACGCGTGGCCGGAGAGCGTTCGCGCGTCGCGCGGATGCAATCGACGAAGTGCTGCGCGCCGCCATCCTTCAAGTCGTCGCGATCGACCGAGGTGATGACGACATAGCTGAGCTTCAGCGCCGCGATCGTCTGCGCGAGGTTCGCGGGCTCGTCGGCATCGAGCGGATCGGGCCGGCCGTGGCCGACGTCGCAAAACGGGCAACGGCGGGTGCACTTGTCGCCCATGATCATGAAGGTCGCGGTGCCATTGCCGAAGCACTCGCCGATATTGGGGCAGCTGGCTTCTTCGCAGACCGTGTGCAGCCGGTGCTCGCGCAGGATCGACTTGATCTCGTAGTAGCGCGTCGCCGGCGATCCGGCCTTCACGCGGATCCATTCGGGCTTTCGCAGCGCCTCGCTGGCCGGGACCGGTTTGATATCGAACCTTCGGAACACCTTGCCGGTCTTGGCCTCGCCCTTCAGCTTGGCATAGGGATCACGGGCGGCAGGAGGCAGTTCGCTCGACATGATGGGCGGGAGTGGGCGCGGCAACCTGCGCCGCTACTAAACCGGAAGTGTAGCCAACGCGGGATTCACGTTCCGAGGTGCGCAGCCAGGCGCTGACGCAGGCGCGCGGCGACATCGGCGGTCGCGACATCGATGCCCAGTGTGGCCAGGTCGACCGTTGCCAGTCCGGCATAGCCACACGGATTGATCCATGCAAACGGCGCAAGGTCCATCGCCACATTGAGTGCGACTCCGTGGTAGCTGCGGCCGTGCGTGACCTTGATACCGAGCGCGGCGATCTTGGCGAGCCCGGCGAATTCGCCGGCGCTCGCTGCCGCCGGCCACGGCACGTAGACACCGGGCGCGCCGCGCACGCGCCGGGCGTCGACACCCAGCGACTCGAGGGTCTGAATCACCGCCTGCTCGATCCTGAACACGAGCTCCTTGACATAGATGCCGCGCCGGCGCAGGTCGATCAGTGGATAGGCCACCACCTGGCCCGGTCCGTGATAAGTGATCTGCCCGCCACGATCGGACTGGCACGACCGGAATGTCGGTCGCGGCCAGCAGATGTTCGCGCCGAGCCGCCTGGCCGAGCGTATAGACCGGGCTGTGCTCGACCAGCCACAACTCGTCCTGCGTGCCGCCATCGCGTCGCGCGGTGAACTCCTGCATGGCCTGCCAGGTCGGTAGATAGTCCGCGCGCCCGAGGTCGCGCACGATCATCGCCGCTACCGCCACCGGGTTCACAGCACGATCTTCACCATCGGATGGCTGGTCAGCGCGCGATAAAGGGCGTCGAGCTGCTCGCGTGACACCGCATGCACCGTGGCAGTCAGCGATAAATAGTTGCCGTCCTTGGAACTGCGCATCTCGAGGGTCGCCGGATCGAAATCCGGTGCGTGCTCGAGCACGATCGCGACCACGGTCTGCGCGAACGCATCGTCGCGGCGTCCCATGATCTTGATCGGGAAGTCCGTCGGGAATTCGAACCCCGTCGGCTCGCCCGCGGGCGCACCGGTCATGCCGCGCGAGCCCCGCGTGACAGCGCGGCCCGGCGTTCGTGCCAGCGCTGCGCGTCGGCGCGCTTGGCCGCTTGGAACCAGCCGCGCAGCGCGCCGTACATCGGCCCGGGCACTCCGCGGCCGACCGGCCGGCCATCGAGTGTCGTGATCGGCAGCACCTCGCGACCCGACGAACTCAGCCACAGTTCGTCAGCACTGCGCAGCTCCGCCTCGGGCACCGGACGCAGCTCGAGCGGCAGCCCGTGTTCGCGGGCCAGGTCATAGCTCGCGTCGCAGGTGATACCGGGCAGAATCTCCACGGAAGGGCGCGGTGCGATCAACGTGCCGTTGCGAACCACCATCACGTTGGCGCTGGACGCCTCGGTCAGATAACCATCGCGCAGCATCACGGTCTCGAAGGCGCCGTGGTCGACCGCGTACTGCTTCATCAACACGTTGCCGAGCAACGAGATGCTCTTGATGTCGCAATGCAACCAGCGTTCGTCGGCGTGCGATACCACCGCGACTCCGCGCTCGATCTGCTCGGCCGGAATTTCGGCCCATGGCGAAGAGACGACGAATACCGTCGGTTCGACACCGGCAGGAAACGCATGGTCGCGCCGCGCTGCACCGCGTGTGAGCTGGACATAGACCGATTGCCGCGCCCACGGATGACGCTCGATCGTCTCGTCCAGCAGCTCGCAGCCACTCGTCGACCGAGCGCGGATTCGTCAAGCCGATCCCGTCGCAGCTGCGCTGCAGGCGCTCGAAATGCGCGCGCGCGCGGAACGGCGCGCGCATCCCGTCGATCGTATCGACCGGAATCAGCTCGTAGACTCCGTCGCCGAAGATGAACCCGCGGTCCAGCACCGACACGGTGGCCTCGGCCAGTGGGCACCACTGGCCATTCAGATAACAGCTCGCTGCCTGCCATTCCATCAGTAGCGCCTCCGCCACCAAAGCCTGACCGCATCGTACGCGCGACCGAATAGTCCCGCCGGCTGCACCGATTCCAGCGCGACGATCGGTGCATCGGCCAGCGTCTGACCGCCCAGGCTGACCTTTAGTCGGCCGACCATCTCACCGCGCGCGAGCGGCGCGAGCAAGGGATCCGGACGTTCGATGCGGGTGTTCAGTCGGCGTTCGCCCAGACGCTGCAACTCGCCAGTCGGCACGGTAACGAACACGTCATGCTCGGGGCCGATCGGCACCTCGTCGGTATCACCTTTCCAAACCTCCGGACGAGCCAGTACGGCACCGCCACGGTAAAGGCGAACGGTGTCATATTCGGCATAACCGTAGTTGAGCAGGCGCAACGCGTCCTGCGCGCGCACCGACTCGTTCGGCGCGCCCAACACCACCGCGATCAGTCGGCGTTCGAACGCGGAGTCTCCCAGACCGCGCGACCGCGCGGCAGTCGCGACGATCGACCAGCCAGCCGCTTGGAGATGTCCGGTCTTCATTCCGTCGACCGCCGGATCGGACCACAGCAGCCGGTTGCGATTGCTCTGCGTGACGCGGTTGTAGGTGAACTCGCGCTCGCCGAAGAGCCCGGCAAACTGCGGAAAATCCGTCCGCAGCCGCTGCGCCAGCCGCGCCAGATCGCTGGCCGTCGAGTATTGCTGCGGATCGGACATGCCAGTGGCGTTTGCAAAGTGCGTGTCGGGCAGGCCAAGTCGCACGGCTTCGGCATTCATGCGCGCGACAAATGCCGCCTGGGTACCCGACGTGTGTTCCGCCAGCGCATAGGCCGCGTCGTTGCCGGACGTCACGATCATGCCGAGCAGCAGTTCGCGAACGGTGACCGGCCGGCCGGGCTCGATGAACATGCGCGCGCCATCGCGGCCTGCGATGGAAAAGGCGCTGCGCGATACTTCCACCGGCTCATCCAGGGCGATGCGCTTCTCGCCGAGGGCCACGAAGACCACATACGCGGTCATCAGCTTGGCCAGAGAGGCTGGTTCAAGCCTCAGTTTCGGCTGATGACTCGCGAGCGTGGTGCCACTGGACGCGTCGATCAGCAGCCACGAGCGCGCCGACAGCATTGGGGCCGGGGTCTGCGCGCCGGCCGCATGGACCAGCAAGGCCAGTGCGGCCGCCACCAGGAAACGCGGGTAAGCGGGCAGATTCACGGAAAGAATGCGAATTCGCGAATGCGCAGCACACTACGATAAAGTCTGCGCCGCCGAGTTCCCGGCGCCGAATGCCCGGCGCCCTTAGCGCTTGCGCAGTGCGCGCAGATACTCGGCGGCGGCTGCCGGGCCGAGAGCGGTCGACACGAACCGCTCGGCCTCGCGCACGCGCTCGCGAAAATCCTCGATCGTGCGACAGCTTTCGATGCGCAGCGAGATCTGCTCGGCTCCGGGACCGAGCCGGTCGGTCAGTTCGCGCACGGCCCGGCGCTTGGCCTCGTCGAGCGTCATCGGATTCGCGTCTTCGCCGCCTCCGGAACTCGGCGTTACCGGCGGCATCGCGTCCTGCTCACGGCCGAAGATGGTCGGCACGTCGATCGCATGGCTCGAGCTCGCGCGATGGATCAGGCCGGCGCCCTCGAGTTGCGCGATGACGGCGTCAATCTCTCCCGGCCGCAACAGCACGGCGAGCTCGTCGAGCGACCGCTTGCCGTCGATCATGATCAGGACGCGGCGCGTCGTCATCGACAACTGCGCGCTGCGCGCTGCGATCTCGGCAACGCCCTTCGGTGTCTTCGAGTAGACGAGCGTTCCGTCCATCTTTCCAGTCGCCATTGAAGGCGATTCTTTCCCCCGCGGTTCAACCCCCGCGATGGTCGGTCCCCATGCAAAACCTTTTAATGGCTTTGGTCGGCGGCGTCAAATTGAGACACGCCTCGTATGTGTGCGCTTATTCTCGCTTTGAGCACGCCGAGTCGCCGGTGGAAGAAGTGATCCGCGCCCGGGATCACCAGCACCGGCAGCCCTATCGGACGCGCCCAGTCGAGCACCGCGGGGAGTCCGATGGTCTCGTCGTTTTCGCCGTGGATCACCAGCGTATCGCCGCGCACCTCGGGCATCGGCCACTTGCCGGCGGCCGCGCCGACCAGCACCAGGTAATCCGCAGGTCGCGCGTTCGCGGCCAGTCGCTGTGCTGCGCGCGCGGCAACAAAGCTGCCGAACGAGAAGCCGGCCAGCGCCGTGGTGCGCGACGCCGCCAGCCGATCCTGCACACCGGGAAGTGTCGGGACCGTGTGCAGCACGTGCAGGAAATCGTCGGTTTCTCCGCGCCCTTCGTCGTGCGATCCTTCGGACGCGCCGACACCGCGAAAATTGAAGCGCAACGACAGCCATCCGAGTGACGCGAAGGTCCGTGCCACCGTGGCGGCGACCTTGTTGTCCAGCGTGCCGCCATACAGCGGATGCGGGTGACCGATGCATGCCACGCCGGTGGCCGGACCCGATGGCGGCCAGTCGAGCGCAACTTCGATTCGCCCGGCCGGCCCTTCGATCAGTTTCTTCTCGGCGCGTGCGGTCATCCGATGCGAAGGCGGTCGACCACGCGACCCTGCACCAGATGCACGTCGATGATCTCGTCGATATCGTGACGATCCACGTAGGTGTACCAGACCGCTTCCGGATAAATGACGATGCAAGGTCCCTCGTCGCATCGATCCATGCATCCGGCCTTGTTGATCCGCACTCCACCGGGACCGTGGCGACCCATCTGCTTGATGCGCGCCTTGGCATGCTGCTGCATTTCGGCCGCCTGGTGGCGGCCGCAACAGGCGGAGCCGTCCTCACGCTCGTTCAGACAGAAAAAGACGTGATGCGTGTAGTAGCTCATTTGCGTATTAGAACCTATCCCAGAGTCCCCGGTGGTCGCGATTCATCGGGAACTCTGGGATAGAGCTATAGGAACGACGACGAAGTGGCCCGCGTCAACTCGTTCTCGATGAGTGCGGCGGCCATCAGCGGCGGCCATAGCATTGAGACCCAACCGGCGAGCGCGTTGAAGTTCAGCAGTTTTCCATGACGCCACTCCTGCAACTGTGCAAGGTGGTAGGGATTGTCGGGGATCGAGTTGACGGCCGCGAGCAGAACCACCACCGCCAGCAGGGCGAAGCGCCGCTGCCACGCCTGCGTTCCGCCGCTGGCTGCCGCCAGCGAAAGCAGTCCAAGTGCAAGCCCACCGAACGCGCCGGGCGTCAGCCAGGCCAAGGCGCGCTCGGGTCCAAACTGCACCGCGTTGGCCAGCGACTTGGTCGCCAGCGCGCACGCAAGCAGCGCCGCGAGCAGCCGGTAGCGCGGAGCTTCGAGTCGCAGCACCGACGACAGCGCGAGCCCGGCCGTCAGCAGCGCGGCGGCCACCACGAACGCCTCGGCCAACAGGTACTCAGCCGGACCAAAGGCTTCCGGCGCGAAACGCCACCAGCGTCCGCCCAATGCCATCAGCCAGGGCTCGAACGCGTTGCGTAAGTCACCGTTGCCGAACAGCATCGGCTCGGGGTATATCTGAGCGACTGGCCACAGGGCGATCACGATCAGGACAGCCGCCGCATTGCGGTCAAACCAGCGACGCCTCAGATCGACCAGCCGCCCCCGATCGATCAGCGCTTGAGCGGCGGGCGCTGCAAGCGCGGCGCCGGTCAGCGCGCCCAGCGAGTTGGTCAACAGGTCGAGATTGGATGCAACCCGAGTCGGCAGGTAGGTCTGACCGGCCTCGATGAAGCCGGCCAGCAGCAGCCCCGCCAGGGTTCCCAACAGCATTGCTGACAAGCCGCGCACATGAGGAAACGCTGCCAGCACCACCAGCGCTCCGAGCGGCAGGTAGGCCAGCACGTTGACGACCAGATCGAAGGCCGTCATGTAGCGAGGCAATGGCGCCGTCAGGTAGGCCAGGGAGTCGATACCGACGTCTCGCCAGCCTTCCCACGGCGCCAGTCCCGAGTAGAGCAGCAGCAGCGCATAGAGTAGGCACGCGGCGCGCGCGAGAGGCGAGGACGCCGTGTGCGTGGTCGGGAGCAGTCCGGAGCGATTCATGCGGCCCACACTCTAGGGCATGCTGCGAACCAAGCGTCGGAACGGGGCCGATCGCCGCGACGAACGGGCCGATGCTACATTCGATCGATCGAATGACGGCCATCGCGCTTGAGCTCTTCCCCTGACGTCCCGGCAACCGGGCCGCGGCCCGAGCATTTCGACGCGCCGCCGTTGGCGACGTCGACGCTGCAGCGCTGGCTGGCGGACGCCGGTGTGACCGGGCCGACGGACGTCGAGGTCGTACCGTCGACCGGGTCGACCAACGATGATCTGCTCGAGCGCGCGCGGCACAGCCGTCCGGCACAACCGATCGTGCGCGCGGCCGACGAGCAGACCTCGGGTCGTGGCCGGCATCGCCGGCCCTGGAAGGCGCGCAGTCGTTCGGCGCTGCTGTTCTCCGTCGCCGTGCCGCTCGCGTCGCTGCCTGCAGCGTTGCCTGCCGTGACACTGGCCTGCGGCGTTGCGCTGGCCGAACGGTTGATCGCGCGGGGCGTTCCGATCACGCTGAAGTGGCCGAACGATCTGTTGCTGGAGGGCCGGAAGCTCGCCGGCGTTCTGTGCGAACTCACTGTCGACGGCCATGGCCACGCCACCCTCGTGGTCGGCGTCGGCGTCAACGGCTGGCTCACCGATGCCGATCGCGCGGCGATCGGCGGTCCGGCCGCCTGCCTTGCTGAAGTGATTCCGTCACCGCTGCTGGCGCTCGAACGCGAAGCCTGGATCGCGCAGCTGGCGCACGCAATCCTGTCGTGCGTCATCCGCTATATGGACGAAGGTTTCGTCCCGGTGCGGCAGCGCTACAACGAACTGATGGATGCGCGCGGCCAGTCGGTCAATATCGTCGACGAGGGTCGCGTGGTCGCCAGCGGGCGAGCGGTCGAGGTCGACCCCATCGGCCGGCTGATGCTCGCGACAGAGGGCGGCCTGCGCGGCATCAGCGTCGGCGACGTATCGCTGCGACGCACCTTGAGCGATGACACTTCTGGTTGACGCAGGCAACACAGCGCTCAAATGGGCGCTGGCTGGTGCCGATGGCCGCCCACAGGCTGTGCATGTCGAAGTGCACCGCGGGGTGAACGACCTCGCACAGCGGCTCGCGATGAAATGGCGGACGTTGGCGGCGAAACGCGCCATCGGCTGCAGTGTTGCCTCGCCGGAGGTAGTCGCGGCGATCGAGACGGCGGCTGCGGAAAACGGCCTTGCGTTGCAGTGGCTGCGGTCCGAGGCGCGCTATTGCGGCGACTTCGTGCTCGAGAACTGCTACCGGACGCCGAGCCAACTCGGCGCGGACCGCTGGCACGGCATGCTGGGATCGTGCCTAACCTATCCGCGGCGATCGCTGGTGCGCGTCGCCGCGGGAACAGCGACCACGATCGACTGCATCGAGTGGACATCGGGCCTTGCGCAGTTCGTCGGCGGGTGCATCGCCCCGGGCGCACGGCTGATGCTGGAATCGCTGGCGCGTGGAACGGCCGGACTGCCGCATGCGGCCGGTCGCGCGGTCGACTTCCCTGACAATACCGATGACGCGATCGCCACCGGCGTGATCGACGCGCAAGTCGGCCTGGTGGGCCGCATGGTGCAGCGCTTCGCGCAGCGCATCGGCACCACGCCCGACATCGTGGTCTCCGGTGGCGACGCCGAACCACTGGTGCAGCGGCTCAATGCCGGCGGCATTGGGTCGTCGATCGCACATAATCTGGTGCTGGCCGGACTGGCCCTGCGGGCGCGCGACTGGCCGCCCGTCACTGAACGATGAAGCTCGTTTTTCTGCTGTTGCTGCTGATCAATGTCGCGCTGTATGCGTGGCAGCAAGGCGCATTCGGACGCTTCGCCGAGAGCGGGCGTGAGCCCGAACGACTCGCCCGGCAGATCGAACCCGATCGCATCCGGGTGCTGAGCGAGCGTGAAGTGCAGATCCTGCGCGAGCGCGCCAGCCAGGCTCGCGCTGCCGCGGCGACTCCTGCTCCACTCGATCTGACGGCCGCGCAGTCGTGCGTCGAGTTCGGCGACTTTGCAGCGAACGATGTCTCGCGCGCCGAAGCAGCGCTGGTTCAGCTCGGCCTCGGTTCGCGCCAGACGACGCGCGCCGTCGAGGTGCCGGGCTACTACATGGTTTATCTGCCGCCGTTCAAGTCGCGGCCGGAAGCCGACCGTGCCGTGGTGGACCTCCTCCAGCGAGGCGTCAAGGACGTGGTGGTGTTCAACGACGGGCCGCTGCGATTCGGGGTCGGCCTCGGCTCGTTCCGCGATGCCGAAGGGGCCAAGTCGCACGCGGCCACGCTCGACAAGCTCGGCGTCAAGAACATCCGCGTCTCGGACAAGCCGACTGCGGCGGTCGGCACCCGTTTTCAGCTGCGCGAACTCGATGCGGCCACGGCGCAGCAACTGGCGACGATCCGCAAGGAGTTTCCGGCTCAATCGGTCAGACCGTGCACCACCGGATGACGGTTGATTCGTTTCAGCCGGCGGCCAACTTCGCGGCGACGGCCTGCTCGAGCTCAGGCAGCAACGCGCGACGCTCATTGAGACGGGCTTGGACCGGAGCGCGCTGTCGCGCCGCCCAGATCGGTCCGGGGAAATGCGGATCATCCTCGTAGCGCGGAATCAAATGCCAGTGCAGGTGCGGCGTGACGTTGCCCAGGCTCGCTACGTTCATCTTGTGCGGTCGTAGCAGCCGGCGCATCTGATCCTCGACCGTGAACACGGCGCGCATCAGGCGGTCGCGCTCGGCCGCGTCGAGATCGGTCAACTCGCGCACGTGTCGGTTCCAGATGACGCGCATGAAGCCGGGATACTCCGCCTCGCCGACGGCGACCACGCGCAGCCAGGCGTCGGAAAAGACGGTGCGGCCACCGGGGACGGTACACAGCTCGCAGTCGGATTCGTTCATCCGAGTTCCTTTTTTAAGCGCAGGTTGGTCTCGATCGGCCCGTAGCCGAGCGAGCGGTTCAGCGCGAGGATCGAGGCGTTGATTTCATCGTTGACCGTTCTTATTTCCGGTACTTCGATGTCGAGCGCATAGCGAACCGCATGCAGCTTGAGCCAGCGCGCGACGCCGCAACGCCGCCACGCGCGAATGACGCCGGTCATCGTCGTCGTCAGGAAGCGTTCGCCGCGGCAGTGTGCGCACAGTCCGATCCAGCGGCTGCCTTCGAGCGCGACGAATGTGGCCTCGTCGACGAAGGCAGGGTCGCCGAGTTCCTCGGCGACGAAGCTCTCGAAGCTCGGATCGTCCCCAGTGATGCCGAAGGGTACGTCGCGCCACAGTTCGACGTTGATGTCGTACAGACGTCGCGGCGCGTTGTCGCAGGCGGCGGCGAGTTGCCGGTAGGTGGCGATACGCAGGTCGCGTGCAAACCAGCGGTCAGTCAGGCTGTCGATCGCTCGGGCGACGGTGGCCGGCGCGACATCGGCCAGCTTGAGCCGGCTTTCGATGCGACGGTGGTACACGGTGAAACCGCGGTCCAGCGCGAACTGCGCCGCACGCGGATCGGACTCGAGAGCCTCGCTGACGAGTTCGGTTGCGCCCTGGCCGGCTGCCTCGGACTCGAGCACGCGGTACAGGGCTGCGCCGACTCCACGGTTCGCCTGCTGCGGATCGACCACGACGCGGATGCGCAGGCGGCCGGGTGTCGCGGCAACATCGGGCACCTCGATGAAGCCGTAACCGGCGAGCGCGCCGGGCACAAGCTGCGCCACCCACTTGCGGTGAAAGCGCGGCCCGCGTCGCAGCGTCGCGCCAGCGATCTGCTCCGCGCTTAGCGGCCAGTCCGGGTAAACGGCCGTGACGATGCGTGCGATCTCAGCGTAGTCGGCACTTTGCGCCGTGCGCACGGTGAACCAAGGTCCCATGCCGCGCGATCATGCGCTGCAACTGGGCGTGCGGCTAGGCACAGGCTCGCTAGACGAGCACTCGTTCGATGCCGCCGGCGTTGGCGTGCGCGACATAGTCGGGCATCCAGCGCTCTCCCAGGATGTGCCGGGCCATTTCGACGACGATGTAGTCGGCGTCGACGTCGGCATCGTCGTTGTAGCGCTTCAACCCCTGCAGGCACGACGGACACGAGGTCAGCACTTTCACCGTTCCGCTGAAGCCGTCGGCGCGCAGGCGGTCGGCACCGCTGCGCACTTCGCGCTCCTTGCGGAAGCGCACCTGGGTGGCGATATCCGGCCGCGAAATCGCGAACGTGCCCGATTCGCCGCAGCAGCGATCGTTCTTCTCGATCCTGACGTCGCCCTGCGTGGTCAACAGCGCGTTGACGGTCGTCAAGGGGTCCTGCTGCTTCATCGGGCTGTGGCACGGGTCGTGATACATGTAGCGCACGCCGGCCACACCCTCGACACGAATTCCCTTTTCGAGCAGGTACTCGTGAATGTCGATGATGCGGCAGCCGGGGAAGATGTCCTCGAAGCGATAGCCGCTCAGCTGGTCGTAGCACGTCCCGCAACTGACGACGACGGTCTTGATGTCGAGGTAGTTCAGCGTGTTGGCGACGCGGTGGAACAGCACGCGGTTGTCGGTGATGATCTTCTCGGCCTTGTCGAACTGGCCGCTGCCCCGCTGCGGGTAGCCGCAGCACAGGTAGCCGGGCGGTAGCACAGTCTGCACGCCCGCGTGCCACAGCATCGCCTGCGTCGCCAGCCCCACCTGCGAGAACAGCCGTTCCGAACCGCAGCCCGGAAAGTAGAACACCGCTTCGGATTCGCTCGTCGTGTGCTGCGGATCGCGGATGATCGGCACATAGCGCGCGTCCTCGATGTCGAGCAGCGCGCGCGCCGTCTTTTTCGGCAGGTCGCCCGGCATCTTCTTGTTGACGAAGTGGATCACCTGCTCGGTCACCTTCGGCCGACCACCAGTGGTGGCCGGCGGTCGCCGCGTCTGTTGCCTGCCCAGACCCTTGAACAGTTTCACGCCGAGCCGCTGAGCCTTGTAGCCCCACTCCAGCATCAGCGTGCGCGCCACCCGTATCGTCTGCGGATCCTTCACATTGAGGAAGAACATCGACGCCGCGGTCCCCGGGTTGAACTTCTTCTTGCCCATGCGGCGCAACAGATCGCGCATGGCCATGCTGACGTCGCCGAAGTCGATGTCGACCGGACACGGGGCCAGGCACTTGTGGCATACGGTGCAGTGATCGGCCACGTCGGAGAACTCGTCCCAGTGGCGGATGCTGACACCGCGCCGTGTCTGCTCCTCGTATAGAAACGCCTCGATCAGCAGCGAGGTCGCGAGGATCTTGTTACGGGGCGAATAGAGCAGGTTGGCGCCGGGAACATGCGTCGAGCAGACCGGCTTGCACTTGCCGCAGCGCAGGCAGTCCTTGATCGCGTCCGAGATCGACTTGATGTCGCTCTGCTGCATGATCAGCGACTCGTGGCCCATCAGGTTGAAGCTCGGCGTGTACGCGTTCGCGAGATCCGCTCCGGGCAAGAGCTTGCCCTTGTTGAAGCGGCCTTCGGGGTCGATCGAATTTTTGTAGCGGCGAAAGTCCGCGGTCTCGGCGTCGGTCAGGAACTCCAGCTTGGTGATGCCGATGCCGTGCTCGCCCGAGATCACGCCATCGAGATCGCGCGCGATTTGCATGATGCGGGCGACGGCGGCGTTGGCCCGCTGCAGCATCGCGTAGTTGTCCGAGTTGACCGGGATGTTGGTGTGGACGTTGCCGTCGCCGGCATGCATGTGCAACGCGACGAACACCCGGCCGCGCAGCACGCGCGCGTGGATCGCCTCGCACTCGGCCAGCACCGGCGCGAAGGCGGCACCGGCAAAGACGCGCTCGAGCGGCCCGCGCACCTCGGTCTTCCACGACACACGGATCGTGTGATCCTGCAGCAAGTCGATGATGCGCGCTGCCGATCGCGGATCGGAATCGCTCGTCAGGTGAGTGAGGCCGAGCCCCGTGAGTTCTGGCAACGACGCGGCGAGCGGCGCATCGAAGTGCGTCAGCAGCCACTGCCAGCGCTTGCGCGTGTAGGCGATCAGCTCGCGTGCCTGCTCTACGCGGTCGCCGACGATCTCGGCGCGCGGCAGCCGGTCGATCTCGACATCGTCGGTCTTGCCCAGCGCGAATGGCGAGGCGAGGTAAGCGTCGAGCGCGTCGAGCAACTCGAGCTTGTTCTCGATCGACAGCTCGATGTTGATGCGCTCGATCGCGTCGGTGTACTCGCCCATCCTGGGAAGCGGGATGACGACGTCCTCGTTCAGCTTGAAAGCGTTGGTGTGCTTCGAGATTGCGGCGGTCTTGGCGCGGTCGAGCCAGAACGTCTTGCGTGCTTCCGCACTGACGGCGACGAAGCCCTCGCCGGTGCGCGCGTTGGCCAGCCGCACGACTTCGGACGCCGCTTGCGCCACCGCCGCATCTTCGTCGCCGACGATGTCGCCGATCAGCACCATTTTTGGCAGTCCGCCGCGCCGCGACTTGGTCGCGTACCCGACTGCGCGCAGATAGCGTTCGTCGAGATGCTCGAGACCCGCCAGCAGCGCGCCACCCGGGCGGCGCGCCAGATAATCGGTGATCTCGACCATCGAAGGCACGGCCTCCTGCGCGCGGCCGAAGAACTCGAGGCACACCGTGCGGACGTGTTTTGGCATGCGGTGCACGACCCAGCGTGCTGCAGTGATCAGGCCGTCGCAACCTTCCTTCTGCACGCCGGGGACGCCGCCCAGGAACTTGTCGGTCACGTCCTTGCCGAGCCCGACCTTGCGGAAGCTCGCGCCCGGGATCGAGACGCGTTCGCGACGCAGCGTCTTCGCCTTCGCAGCGGGCTGGCGGCCGTCCTTCCACGTCAGCTCAAATACCGCCTCGACCGCATCGTGGATCTTGCCGAGGTTGTGTCCTATGCGCTGCACTTCGAGCCAGTTGCCTTCCGGATCGACCATGCGCCACCAGGCCAGGTTGTCGACAGCGGTACCCCACAGCACTGCCTTCTTGCCGCCGGCGTTCATCGCGACGTTGCCGCCGACGCACGACGCATCGGCCGACGTGGGATCGACCGCGAAGACATAGCCGCTGCGATCGGCGGCGTCGGCCACGCGTTTGGTGACGACACCGGCTTCGGAGAACACCGTTGGCACCTGCACAGCCAGGCCGGGCAGGTCGATCGCCTCCACCTCGGAGATCGCCTCCAGCTTCTCGGTGTTGATCACCGCCGAAAGCGGAGTCAGCGGCACAGCGCCGCCGGTGTAGCCGGTGCCGCCGCCGCGCGGAATGATCGTCAGACCCAGCGCGATGCAGGCGCGCACCAGTCCAGGAATTTCGTCTTCATGGTCCGGCTGCAGCACGACGAACGGATATTCGACGCGCCAGTCGGTCGCATCCGTGACGTGCGACACGCGCGCGAATCCGTCGAAGCGCACGTTGTCGTCGCGCGTGTGGCGCGCGAGTTCGCGGCGTGCCGCCTTCCGCAGGTCCCACGTCGAGCGAAACTCGTCCTCGAAACTCTGCACCGCCTTGCGCGCGGCCGCGAGCAGCTGGCCCACCTTGGCGTCGCGCGCTGCGTCGGCGGGGCTGCCATCGGGTGTGCGCCGTTTCTCGATCTCGCCGAGGCGGTGATGCAACGCTTCGATCAGCAGCGCGCGACGCTTCGGATTGTCGAGCAGGTCGTCCTGCAGATACGGATTGCGCTGGACGACCCAGATGTCGCCAAGGACCTCGTACAGCATGCGCGCCGAGCGTCCGGTGCGGCGCTCGCTGCGCAATTCGTCCAACACGCGCCACGCGTCCGCGCCGAGCAGGCGGATCACGATCTCGCGATCGGAGAACGACGTGTAGTTGTAAGGAATCTCCCGCAACCGGACCGGCGGCTCGAGTGCCGCGGCGTCGGAGCGCAGTTCCCGGGTCGGAACAGGAGCGTTCATGCAATTCGGTCCGTCGACCGTGACACGCTTGGCCGGAGATTGTAACTTTTGCGGTGCAGCGGAAAGCGATGACCCCAGAACGCGCTCGAATGGGCGACTGCGCCCGCTCAGGCGACAAGCACAGGCTCCTGCATGGCCGCGATCTGCTCACGCAACTCGAGGATGCGGTCCTGCCAGTAGCGCGGTGTGTCGAACCACGGGAACGCGGCGGGGAAGGCCGGATCGTGCCAACGACGCGCAATCCACGCCGAATAATGGATCAGGCGCAGCGTGCGTAGCGCCTCGATCAGCAGCAGTTCGCGCCGATCGAATTCGCGGAAATCCTCGTAGCCAGTCAGCAGGGCGGCGAGCCGCTGCGTCTGCTCCACGCGGTCGGCGCCTAGCAGCATCCATAGATCCTGCACCGCGGGTCCGCTGCGCGCGTCGTCGAAGTCGACGAAATGCGGTCCGCGATCGGTCACCCCGTCGTACCACAGCACGTTGCCCTCGTGCACGTCGCCGTGCAGGCGGATCCGGGCCACGTCGCCGGCGGTGTCGAACGCAAATTCGATCAGCATCGAGCGCCTGCGCGGAGACACCCGCATAGACCGACTGGAGTTCGGGCGGCAGTCGACCGCTGCCGAGCAGATACTCCCGCGGTTCGCGACCGAAGCTTTCGATGTCGAGCGCGGGTCGCACGGCGAACGCGTGCACACCGCCTACCGCGTGCAGCCGGCCGAGAAATCGTCCGATCCATTCCAGCACGTCGGAATCGTCAAGCAGCGGCGCCCTCCCGCCGCGCCGCCGGGCCACCGCAAAGCGGAAGCCGGCGAAGGTGTTCAACGTCTTTCCATGCAGCACCAGCGGCGGCACCGCCGGTACTTCGGCAGCGGCCAGTTCGGCGATGAACGCGTGTTCCTCGAGGATCTGTGCATCGGACCAGCGATGTGGTCGGTAGAACTTGGCCACCATGTAGCCGGTGCTGCCATCGTCCTGCTCGACGCCGACCTGGAAGACGCGGTTTTCGTAGCTGTTCAGTGCGAGCAGCGAGCCGGTCGTTGCCAAGCCGGCGCCGTCCAGCGCGTTCAGGACCACGTCTGGAGTCAGCCCGGCATAGGGCAATTCGGTTTTGATGTCGTGCGCCGCCATGGCCGGCATGGTAGGCCACGGGACGGGTGCGGCTTGCGTGGTACCTTCAGCGGCTACGGGGAGGGGCAGGCACGATGCCCGCACAGGAATATCTGCGCCGCATTCTCACGGCGCGTGTCTACGACGTAGCGATCGAGTCGCCGCTGGAGGCTGCGCCGCGGCTGTCGGAGCGCATTCACAATCGGGTGCTGTTGAAGCGCGAGGACCTGCAGCCGGTCAAGAGCTTCAAACTACGCGGCGCGTACAACAAGATGGCTCGGCTGCCGCGCGAGCAACTGAAGCGCGGCGTGATCGCGGCCTCGGCCGGTAACCACGCGCAAGGCGTCGCGCTCGCCGCGCAGACCCTCGGTTGCCGCGCGATCATCGTGATGCCGGTCACCACGCCCCAGGTTAAGGTCGAAGCGGTCAGCGCGCGCGGCGCCGAGGTCGTGCTCCACGGTGATTCGTATTCGGACGCGTACGCGCATGCGCTCGAACTGCAGGCGAAGAAGAAACTCACGTTCGTGCATCCGTTCGACGATCCGGACGTCATCGCTGGCCAGGGCACGATCGCTATGGAAATCCTGCGCCAGCATCACCCGGTCGAGCATGGACCTATCCACGCGGTATTCGCCGCCGTCGGCGGCGGCGGACTGATCGCCGGCATCGGCGCCTACATCAAGGCGCTGGCGCCTGAGATCCGCGTGATCGGCGTGCAGACGGCGGATTCGGACGCGATGGCGCGTTCTCTGGCGTCTGGGCGGCGCGTGCAGCTGCACGATGTCGGTCTCTTTTCGGACGGAACCGCGGTGCGGCAGGTCGGCGAGGAAACCTTCAGGCTGTGCCGCAGCTACGTCGACGAGATCGTGTTGGTCGACACCGATGCAATCTGCGCGGCGATCAAGGACGTCTTCCAGGACACGCGCTCGATCCTGGAACCCGCGGGCGCGCTGGCGATCGCCGGCATGAAGGCCTACGCGGCGCGCGAGAAACTGAAGGGCCAGACGCTGATCGCGATCGCCTGCGGCGCCAATATGAACTTCGATCGGCTGCGCTTCGTCGCCGAGCGCACCGAAGTCGGCGAAGAACGCGAGGCATTGTTCGCGGTCACCATCCCGGAGGAGCGAGGCAGCTTCAAGCGCTTCTGCGAACTGGTCGGGCAACGCAACGTCACCGAGTTCAACTACCGGATCAGCGATGCGGCCGTCGCCCAGGTGTTCGTCGGGATCAGCACGACGAGTGCCGGCGACAACGAGAAGCTGGCGAGGACGTTCCGTCATCACGGCTATGCCACGGTCGACCTGACGCACGACGACCTGGCCGCCGAGCACGTGCGCTACATGGTCGGCGGCAAGAGCCCGCTCGCCGCCGGCGAGCTGATCTATCGCTTCGAGTTTCCGGAGCGACCGGGGGCGCTGATGAAGTTCCTGACGCGCATGCAGCCGAGCTGGAACATCTCGATGTTTCACTATCGCAACCAGGGCGCCGACTATTCGCGCGTGCTGGTTGGGCTGCAGGTGCCGCGTGACGAGCGCAAGGCGCTCGCCGGCTTTCTGGCCGAGCTCGGCTATCGGCACTGGAACGAATCCGACAATCCGGCCTACCGGCTGTTTCTCGCCTGAGGAACCGCAACATGCTGCGCCAACTGCTGAGTTCGAGCCGCTATGTGGTGATCACCGCCGTGCTCGGCGCGTTGGCCGCCTCGCTGGCGCTCTTTATCTACGGCCTGGCCGAAACCGTGGTGGCGATCATCCAGGCGGTCGCCAAAGCCGAAGTCAGCAGCAAGGGTGCCAAGGCGCTGGCGCTCGAGTTCATCGAGATCGTCGATCTGTTCCTGTTGGGAACCGTGATGCTGATGATCGCGCTTGGCCTGTATGAATTGTTCATCGATGCCGACCTGCAACTGCCCGACTGGCTGCAGATCCGCTCCTTCGACGACCTGAAACACAAGCTGATCGGTGTCGTCATCGTCGTGCTTGCGGTGCTGTTCCTCGGGTTCGTGGTCGCATGGGACGGCCAGCGCGACCTGCTGCGGCCAGGTCTCGCGATCGCGCTGGTGATCGCGGCCCTCAGTTATTTCCTGTCGACCGCGAAGGGCGGCGGCAAGGGCTGATCTGCCGCGCGTCCGCCGGTCTTGTCGGATTTTCCACATTGCGCCCGCCGAAGTGTCGGCGGCGGCCGGTGCCGGCTGTCGACATCATTCGCTCCGGTCAGCAGCACTCAATCATTCACCGGCGGGGGCGACATGAACGGGATGGCGGACGACAGCCTGGCTTTGAGCGTGGCCGAGGCGACGATGCAGGAATGGATGGTCGCCGTTGCGCAAGCAAGCCTGGGATTGCCGCCGCTGCCGGCCGAGTCGCGGACTGCGCCGGTGTTCGCTCCGCATCCGGTACCGGTACGGACCGTCGTCCGCGGCGCTGCGCGTCGTCCGGTTCCAGCCACGCCGCCGGTCGAAGCGGCTTCAGTCGCCGGTGCCCGGTCGATCTACTGGGTCGGCCTGGCGGTCGTTCTGGCCTGGGTCGTTCTGCTCTAGCTCGACGATCTTCCGCTGGTGCCGTGGGGTAGAACGCCCTCAACGGCTTGAGACGCGCCGCAAAGCCCCAAACTCCGCTCCTCGATCTCGTCGAGGAGTGTGTAATGGTGATGGTGATCGATGTGCAGTCGGTCCGAGATCCGGCGGAACGCAAGCGACGAGCCCGCGAGCGGCTCCACGCGATCTCCCGCCTGATGGATGCCGCCATCGAGGTGCCGCTGCTGCGGACGCGGGTTGGCCTGGACGCGCTGCTGGGGGTGGTGCCGGTGGCGGGCGATTTGCTTTCAGCCGCGATCGGGCTGTATCTGGTGGCCCAGGCCCGCGAGCTAGGAGCTTCGCGCTGGCTGCAGACGCGCATGGTCGGCAATCTGCTCGCCGACGCCGTGCTCGGTGCCGTGCCGGTGGCCGGCGACGTGGCCGATGTCTACTTCAAGGCGCATATGCGCAACCTGCGGCTGCTGCAGAAGGAACTTGGCGAACCGTACATCGATGGCAGCACAGCGAATGGGAGTCGCCGTTAGGCACGCGGCCGATCGCGTGAAGGTATGCGATACAGCCAGATCGCCAAACCGACGCCCATGACGGCCAACAGCGCCTTGAGCCAGACGGGCCTGACGAAGAACACGATCGAGGTCGCCAGTGTCAGCGACATCAGCACGACGGCCGCGACCTTGGTCCGGTACGGAATGCTGCGATGGCGCTCCCACTCGGCGATGATCGGACCAAACGTCCGGTTCGCCAGCAACTTTTGATGAAAGCGTCGCGAGCCGCGTGCATAGCAGGCCGCAGCCAGCAGCACGAACGGCGTGGTCGGCAATACGGGCAGGAACACGCCGACGATGCCGAGACCGAGCGCCACCGTGCCGGCTATCAGGAACAGACCACGGATCCAGCGCGAGCGGTGCTCGTCCGGAGTGCTCCGTTCGGAATTCAAGTGCGAACCTGATCGTACGCGGCGCTTTCGGCCGGCGTCCGTGGCGGCCACAGGAATTCGCCTGGCCGCGCCAGCAGTCGCGAACGGATGGCTCGATAGACGCGGGCGCGGTCCGCTGCCGAGATGTCGACTGCGCGCATCGCGACCCGCAGCGCGAGACCGAAGCTCACTCCGACGTTGAGGGCGCCGATCAGCGCGAGCCCGGCGATCGCCAGCCAGAAGGGTGCTTCACCCATCGAAGCCCAGCCCAGCGAGAACGTGGCGGCCGCGACCTGCCCGGTCGAGAGAGTCACGTGGCGCACTTCCATCGGCACACCGAAGAAGGCCAGCACGACCGGTGTCAGGCCGAGCAGTACACCTAGGCCGACGTTGCCGGCCAAACCGGCGATGTTGTCGCGCCACCAGTCAGCGCGGCGACGCGCTCCCTCGGCGCCATAACGCCGGATCCGGCGCGAGTCGTTCGCCAGCGCGGTGTGCAACTGCCGCACCGTAAATGCATTGTCGGCCCAGCCGGCGAACAGCCCCGAGAGCCACAGCAGAACGCCGGTGTACATCGCGAACAGGAACGATGGACCGAGGATCGACTGGTCGCGCAGCACCGTGCGTGCCTTTTCCTCCGCGAGCGGCCCGGACCCGGCGATCAACCACCAGGCAACGGCGATCACCAGCACTGCGGGCGCCACGGCCAACAGGTTGCCGAACACCGAAGCGACCTGCGAGCGCACCAGCGCTGCGCTTTCCGCGACGAGGGCGCTCAGTTGTTCGGGTCGTTCGAGTTCGCGCATGCGCGCGGCGAGTGTCGGCGCGGTCATCGCCGGCTGCTTGGTCGCCACCGTGAAGTGTGCCAGCGCGATCAGCACGAATATCCCGGCGTAGTTGAGCGACGCGAGGAAGCCCTCCCAGAACGGCGGCAGCGGGGCCGCGGCGATCGCGAACTTGAAGTACACGGCAAATGCCATCAGCGCGCCGCCGCCGGCGCTGATCGCCAGCATGCGCCGGTACTCCGCGCGCGTGCTGGCGATGTAGTGCTCGCCGGTTTCCGCGTTGCGCTCGGCAATCCGGCGCGACAGGAGTCGCACGTTCTCGCGCCACAGCGCGCGCACGCCGCGGAAGCGCCTTTCGCCACGCACTGCGTTCATCACGTCGCGCACGATCGTCAGCGAATCCTCGCCGGACATCCACAGGTCGAGCGTGCGAATGCGAGCGAGCTGCGCCCGCGTCCGCTCGGTGCGGTAAAACAGGTCGACCGACACACCGGTCTCGGTGAGCCGCGTGTGCACCGTCGCCAGCAGCGCCAGGCAGTCGTCGCACCACACTCGTCAGCTCGTCGCGCGACACCGGATCGCGTGAGGCCAGGAACGCCTCGACCGCACCCACCAGCTGCCCGAACGGACTTTGCAGCGCGCTGCTGTCGGCGAAGCGGCGTCGCATGTCGGATGCGAGGCCGACCGCCTGGGCTTCGGACGCCAGCGTCAGCATGGCGGCTCCCAGCTGCGGATCGATGCACTTCGCCGATTCAGGCGTGACGAACAGCCGCGCCATTTTCCGTGCGTCGTCCGATGGAAGCAGGTCGACCCACGCCATCGCCCTGGCGCGTCCTAGCAGCTGGCCGACGAGCAGTGCCGGTTCTGCGCGATAGTCTGGCTGCGGCAGGATGGCCGCCAGGCAGCGTTCGTAGAACTCCTTGAGGAAGGCCGAGCGACGCGGAATTCCACCGGCCGCGGTGAGCTGCTCGAGGTCGATCTCGGCCAACAACCCCGACAGGACACCCCGCACCGCGCGTCCGCCGTCGGTTTCGCGGTCGACCATCTGCAGCAGGAACCGCAAACGCGTGTGTGCGCGCGCGATGCCTTCGGAATCGCCAGGCTCGCTCAGGTCCTTTTCGATCCACCGCAGCGCGCTGCGCGTCCATTCCACCCGCTGCTGGCTGTTGGCGGCACGCAGCGCTGCCGCCAACAGCTGATCGAGTTCCGGCGCTTCGGCGCGAACGTCGGGGCGGCGTCGCAGTCGTGCCAGTGGGCCCCAGACCATGGCGTCTCGTCCTACTCCGCTTCGGCGAAGCGGATCACACCGAGCGTAGGATCCTCCGCGCCATCAGTGCACGGATCTTCGTCGAAGGCAATGTCGCCGCCGGCCTGCGGCTGGCCGCTCGCGCGCAGATCGGCAAAGCGGTAGAGCTTCGGATCCATCAGGTGCGACGGGATGACGCGGGCCAGCGCATTGAAGGTGTTCTGCACGCGGCCGGGGTAGCGCCGTTCCCATTCCAGCAGCATGCGCTTGATCTCCCTGCGCTTCAGATTGTCCTGCGAGCCGCACAGGTTGCAGGGAATGATTGGAAACTCCCTGAGTGCAGCGAATCGTGCCAGGTCGGTTTCGTTCACATAGGCGAGCGGCCGTATCACGATGTTTTGGCCATCGTCGGAGACCAGTTTCGGCGGCATAGCCTTCAGCGTGCCGCCGTAGAACAGGTTGAGGAAGAAGGTGCCGAGGATGTCGTCGCGATGATGGCCGAGGGCGATCTTCGTCGCGCCGAGTTCGCGTGCCACGCGGTACAGGATTCCACGCCGCAGCCGCGAGCACAGCGAACAGTAGGTGCGGCCCTCCGGAATCACACGCGTGACGACTGAGTAGGTGTCCTGCGTCTCGATGTGGAAGCGGACGCCGCGGGCGCGCAGATAATCCGGCAGTACGTCTACAGGGAACCCCGGTTGCTTCTGGTCGAGATTGACCGCAACCAGGTCGAAGGGCGTGGGCGCGCGCTGGCGCAGGGTCAGCAGCAGGTCGAGCAGGCTGTAGCTGTCCTTGCCGCCCGACAGGCAGACCATCACCGTGTCGCCGGGCTCGATCATGTTGTAGTCAGAGATCGCCTGTCCTGTCAGGCGCAGCAGCCGCTTGTGCAGCTTGTGATCTTCGAAAGCGAGTTTGTGCGCGCGGCGCGGGCCGGCAGCTGCGTGGTCGGCGCTCATTCCGGCTCCTTGAAATGCAGGACCTCGATGCCGACTGCATCGACATCGGCGTACACATCGGGCTTAGCGCTGGCCACCCGCACTGCGCGCACCGCCGGATGCGCCAGCAGCGTGCGCGCGATGTCGTCGACCAGAGTTTCCTGCAGGTTGATGTGGCCCTGCTCGATCCGATGGCGGATCGTCAGGCGGATGAAGTCGTAGTCAACCACTTCGTGGATTCGGTCATGCCGCGGAGTGGAGACCGCGAGTGGGACGTACAGATCGACGTCCAGCGTGAGACGCTGTGCACCCTCCTTTTCGACCGCATGGATGCCAATGTTGGCATCGACGACCAGGTTGCGGACAAAGAGCCGCCGGCAGTCCGCCAGCCGCGGGTCGAACAGGCCGCTCTTCATGATGGCGCCGCTGCGCCGGGGTCGCCGACGAACATCACGTCGCGCTCGCTCGGCACCAGATGCTGCCCGCCGTCGACCAGCAGGGTGGTGCCAGTGATCGCGGTGGCCCGGGCCAGGAAGACCGCGGCGCGGGCGACGTCCTCCGGTGTGCTCGACCGTTGCAATGGAGTGCGCCGACGGGCCGAATCGAAACCCGCCTCCGACTGCCCGCCCGAGGGCAGCGTGATGCCCGGCGCGATCGCGACGACGCGGACCTTCGGCCCGAGTGCCTGTGCCAGAAGGCGAGTGGCCTCGCGCAGCGCAGCCTTGGACAGCGTGTACGACAGGAAATCCGGATTTGGATTCCACAGCTTCTGGTCGAGCAGGTTGATGACGACGCCCCGGTCGCTCTCCGGTAGTGACTCATGCAGTGCCTGCGCCAGCAAAATGGGCGCCGCGACATTGGTCCGCATGTGCCGCGCCAGCGATTCGGCGCTGAAGCTCGACGAGTTGTCGTAGTCGAACAGCGACGCGTTGTTGACGATGCAGCTGATCTCGCCGAGTTCGTGTGCGCACTCGGCCAGCAGGCTGCGCACGCCCGCTTCGACCGTCAGATCGCGATTGACGGCGACTGCGCGACGGCCGATGGCCTCGATTTCGCCGACGGTTTCGAGCGCGCCACCGCGCGAGGTGGCGTAGTGCACCGCGATGTCCCAGCCGTCGTGCGCCAGCGCGAGTGCGACTTCTCGTCCGATCCGGCGTGCAGCGCCGGTGACGAGAGCAGCGCCTGCGGACTTCGTTCGGCGACGGGTTGCCATTCCGACCTCGGGGGACGCGCAAGTGTAGCGGGCACGCGCGTGCGAGCGGCTTGGCTAACATCGGAGCGATGAGCAGCCCACGGGCCACACTACCCGAGCCCACCGCCGATCAGCGCGCGCACAGCGAGCGGTTGCGAGCCCACCTCGCTGCGGCAATCGCGGCCGCAGGTGGCTGGATACCATTCGACCACTACATGCGCGAGGTGCTCTATGCGCCCGGCCTCGGCTACTACGCTGCCGGTGCGCTCAAGATCGGAAGCGCGACCGCGGGTGGCGACTTCGTCACCGCGCCCGAGATCTCGTCCATGTTCGCGCAGACGCTTGCGGCGCAGCTGGCGCAGCTTTTCGGTGAACTGCCCGCTCGCGTCGTCGAATTCGGCGCCGGCACCGGGCGTCTGGCGAAGGACCTGCTGGGTGCGCTGCGCAGCCGCGGAACCCCCTGCGCGAGCTATTCGATCATCGAGGTGTCGGCCGAGCTGCGGCAACGCCAGCAGCAGCACCTGTTCGGTGAGCAGGTGGAATGGCTGGATGCCCCGCCGCGCAACTGGAGCGGCGTGATGCTGGCCAACGAAGTGCTCGATGTCATACCGGTCCGCGTGTTTGTCAGGCGCGGCAACGAGCTGATGGAGCGGGGCGTCGCCTGGAGCGCCAGCCGGCTGACGTATGCCGAGCGTCCTGCTGCCTTCGATCTCGTCGCAGTGGTGGACGACATCGAAAGCGAGGTCGGAATCCTGCCGGACGGCTACGTCTCGGAAATCGGCTTCGAGGCGCGTGCGTGGATGAGGTCGGCCGCAGGCTGGCTCGAGCGCGGCGTGCTCATCGTGATCGACTACGGTTTTCCGCGGCGCGAGTACTACCATCCGCAGCGGCTGATGGGCACTTTGATGTGTCATTACCGCCAGCATGCGCATGCCGATCCGTTCTGGTTCCCCGGCCTCAACGACCTGACTGCGCATGTCGACTTCAGCGCGATCGCCCGCGCCGCTACCGAGGCGGGGCTCGACGTGCTGGGCTACACGACACAGGCGCACTTCCTGCTCAACTGTGGGCTGCTGGATGCACTTCAGGCCCGGCAGACATCGGCAGCGAGCGGCGAGGCGCAACGGCTGCTGTCCGAAGCCGAAATGGGCGAGCTTTTCAAGGTGCTTGCCGTCGGGCGCGGCGTCGAGGCGCCGCTGATCGGGTTCGTTCGCGGCGATCGCAGGCATCGGCTGTGACCGCCGCTGCGCCCGTACACTGCCGGCATGAAGTGGCTGTTGACCACCTTCCTCGCCTTGCTGGTGCTGACCGCGTTGCAGCCGTGGCTGCAGAAGCTCGGCATCGGGAGACTTCCCGGTGACCTGCGTTTCCGCATCAACGGCAAGGACGTGCTGCTGCCCTTCACCAGCACCGTGGTGCTCTCGCTGGCACTGATGCTACTGGCGCGGCTCTTCTAGGGAGCGTGCAGCGCGCGGCTGACGACAACGACGCGCGCCTGGCGGACGGCACGCGGAATCTCGGCGGGATCATTTCGATGCAGGTCGGCCAGCGCGCCGGCGTCGACCTGTGCTGCCGCGATCAGCGCTTGGCGGATCCGGTCGGCGGATACATCGTAGGCAGCCTCGACGGCCTGCAGCAGCAATTCGAACCGCTCCGGCCGGCGGAACGCGTCGCCGCGTTCGAGTGCGTCGACGATCACGGCTGACGATGCGTCGGGCTGCGTCAACGGCTCGCGCAGTTCGACCAGCAGGCGGGCCAGTTGCGCCGACTCCTGCGGCGTGCGCAACTTGCCGAGCAGGTCCGCCACCGAGCGGGGTGTACGGCAGGCGCTGGCCAGCACCGCGAAGCGCGCCGGCAGCACCAGTCCGCGCTGCGCGGCTCGATCGACGGCGGCGCTCGCAGGTCCGAGGTCTTCGAGTTCGCTGTACAGCCGGTCGATCACACCGCTGGCCACCAGCACGTTCAGCATGCGCGATGGTTTGGCCTCCATCAGGCCGCGCGACAGTTCCTGCATTACGCGCTCGGGCACCAGCGCATCGGCTTCGCCCTGGGCCACCATCTCGCGCATCAGCTGCGCCGTTTCCGGCGCGACGGTGAAATCGGGAAACCGCGCGGCAAAACGTGCGACCCGCAGGATGCGCACCGGGTCTTCGACGAACGCCGGCCCGACGTGCCGCAGGACGCCGGCGCGCAGATCGCGCGCGCCGTTGTGTGGATCGATCAGCCGACCGTCCTCGTCCATCGCCATCGCGTTGATCGTCAGGTCGCGTCGAGCGAGATCCTCCTCGAGTGTCACGTCCGGCGCCGCATGGAACACGAATCCCTTGTAGCCCGGTGCGGTCTTGCGCTCGGTACGGGCAAGCGCGTATTCCTCGTTGTTTTCTGGATGCAGGAACACTGGAAAGTCGCGGCCGACCGGGCGGAAGCTCTTGGCGAGCATCTGCTCGGGTGAGCCGCCGACCACGACCCAGTCGCGATCGGTTTCGAGCGCGGCGTCGAGTTCGCCGCGGCGTTTCCCTTGTTCGCCGAGCAGGGCGTCGCGCACGCAACCGCCGACGCGATAGAACCTCATCTGTGACAGGACTTCATCAGAAGTCGATCGTCTCGGTCTCGGCGTGCGCCGCCGCGGTCCACAGCTGCATCGAAGGCAGCGCCAGCACCGCATCGCTATACGCCGCCAGCGGCGGCGCCAGCGGCACCCCGTAGGTGACGAAACGTGTGACCACCGGCGCAAAGAACGCGTCTGCGATCGTGAAGCTGCCGAACAGCAGCGGTCCCGCGCTGCGCTGCAGGCACGCGGTCCAGATCGACTGGATGCGGTCGATGTCGGCACTCACGTCCTGCCGCTGTCGAGCGGCCTCGCCGACGTCGCGGCGCCGCGCGCGGATGTCCATCGGCATATGCGTGCGCAGGGCAGCGAATCCGGCATGCATTTCGGCGGTGATCGCCCGGGCTCGTCCTCGCGCGTCGGCATCAGCAGGCCAGAGCGCGCCCTCGAGGTACCTTTCGTTGGCGGTTTCGCAGATCGCCAGCGAATCCCAGACGACCAGGTCGCCATCGATCCAGCACGGCACCTTGCCGCTCGGCGCGTAACGCAGGATCTCGGAGTGGGTCTGCGGCCGGTTCAACAACACCCGACGCTCCTCGAACTGCAGACCGGCCTGCCGCAGGGCGAGCCACGCTCGCAGCGACCAGCTCGAGTAGTTGCGGTTGCCGATGACCAGCAGGCGCGTCATTGCCCGCTCGCATACTTCATCACGGTCCGCACCCAGTCGTGCGACCGGTCGGCGCCCATCTCGTTGGCTAGCGCGACGAAACGATCAGCCGCATCGAGAAAGTCGGCGGAGAGCTCGCAATCCTGTCGTGCCATCGTCCGCTCCTAACGTCTCGCACGCGTGCGAAAACTGCCCAGGCGCGTGCGCGGGCCGACACCGGCCAGGTAAGACGCCGCCTCTGCTTCAATCGGATGCAGCTCGATGCCTAACTCGGGAGGCACGACGTGAGGTTGCACGCTGGCGATGTTGTCGCGCTGCATGGAGTCGAGGTTGTCGCGCGACATCAGCGGCTCGCCGGGCGCCAGTTCCATCATGATCGCCTGCGCGCGGGCGAGTCCTGCGGACAGGCCGATGACGGGGCGCGGATGGCCGGCAGCGCGGGCGGCGTATTGCACGAGTTCGCGCAGGGTGTAGATGCGGGGTCCGACCAACTCATAGGTCTTGCCGTAGGTTGCCGGATTGTCGAGTGCGTTGGCAAAGGCGTCGGCCACATCGCCGACGAAGACAGGCTGGAAACGCGCATCGGCATGGGCGATCGGCAACACCGGTGCAAAGCGCGCCAGCGTCGCGAAGGTGTTGAGGAAGCGGTCCTCCGGACCGAACACGACCGACGGCCGGAAAATGGTCCAGTCGAGCGAGGACGCACGCACAGACGCTTCGCCGTCGCCCTTGCTGCGCTGGTACATCGAGGGTCCGTTCGAATCGGCGCCCAGTGCGCTCATGTGCTGGTAGCGCCGCACCCGGTTCGCTTCACAGGTCCGCACGATGCGGCGCGGCAGCTCGACGTGCGCGCGCGCGAACTCGGGTCCGTACGGCGAGCCACGCGAGCCCTGCAGGATGCCGACCAGGTTGATTACGGCATCGCGACCGGCCACCAGCCGGTGCAGTACGCCATCGTCGTGCACGTCGGCTTCGACGACCTCGATCGTCGGCAGCGTGATCAGGTGTCCGGCGCGGGAACGGCGCCGCACCGGGACTGTCACCTTCAGTCCGCGGTCGATCAGGCGATTGACGATGTGACGGCCGATGAATCCAGCGCCGCCGATGACCAGGATGTCGGTGTGTTGCACGGGCGAGCCGTTTCGTCGATCAGCCAGCCGCGATTTTAGGGCCTGTTCACGCTAAAGCCGGGAGTGCGAAGGCGAATGGCGGGATGCAGTGCGAGGCGCCGCGAGCGCCGTTGGCTGATGCCAATCAGCGCAGCGCTTATTTGCCAAATGCGGACGCAATGCGCCCGCCATTCGCCTTCCCGCCGGGTTGGGCCGAAATGCGGCGTCTGCTTTGTCGGGCGGCTTGCGAATGGGAGCTACCATTCGCAGCGCCGCCCTTCGCGCATCCATCCGCATTGCGGCCCAACGCATCTCCCGCATTTAGCGTGAACAGACCCTTAGCGCTGCAACGGACCACCGCCGCGCGCAAAGCGCTCACGGAAGCTCGGTGGACCCGGCCGTCTTCGGAGTGACTGTGCCGAGGCGTGCCTTCAGCGACTGCGCACGATTTTCGAACAGTGCCGCGTAATACACCGTGTTCGACATCACTTTCTTCACGTAGTCACGCGTTTCGTTGAAGGGGATGGTCTCCGCGAAAATCGCGCCCTCCACGGGCCGTGTCAATGCCGATCGCCAGGCGCGGGGCCGACCGGGTCCCGCGTTGTAGGCGGCGGTGGCCAGCATCGGACTGCCATCGAGATCGTCGAGCACAAGCTTGAGGTAGGCGGTTCCCAACTGCAGATTCATATCGCGTTCGTTGACCCGCGCCGGCGAGAAGTCGCTGACGTTCATCTTGCGCGCGACATAGCGGGCCGTTGCCGGCATCAGCTGCATCAGGCCGGAGGCGCCGACGCTCGAACGGGCGTCCATGATGAAGCGCGACTCTTGCCGGATTAGTCCATACACCCACGTCTCGTCAAGCCCGAGCGGCGCGGAATAGAGCGTCATCGCGTCGCGGAACGGCGCGGGAAAGCGCTGGTTGAAATCGAACTCGCTGCGCGTGCGATCGGACGTGTTGATCATGCGATCGAGCAGCGCCTGCGACCGCGCATATTCGGCAACGGCAAGCAGTTGGCGGTCGTTCATGCCGCGCAGTTGCCAGTTCCACTCGCGGTTGCCCTCGACACGCAGCCCGAGCTCGTAGAACTTGCGTGCCCGCGCGAATCCAGCGTTGCCCGGCATGGGGGCCAGTTCGTCGACCGTCGGTGGTGGCGCCAGCGGCGGAATCACGATCGGCTGGCCGAGTTCCTCGGCCGCGAGCTTGCCGTAGAAGCTGAACTGCGGCGCAATCCTGGCGAAGTGATCCTGCGCTTCCGCAACGCGTCCTTCCTGCTTGAGGGCGCGGCCGTACCAGTAGACCCAGGTCGCATCCGACCGCAATGTCGGCGGCATGCGGTCGATCGTGGACTTCACCGTGGCCCAGTCACCCGCTCGCAGGGCGGCGCGCACTTGCCACTCGAGCACTTCGTCGATACGCGCCGCATCAGGTCCGAGGCCAACGTGCGCGCCGCCGCGCAGGTACCACTCGTTCGCTTCCGGCATCAAGCGCAGGGCGGCCATGTGCCCGATGCGTCCCCAGACGATCCCGCGCTGCTCAGGCGTCCAGTGCAGATTCAGCGCCTGGGCGGACTCGGCCGCTTCGGAAGGGTTGTCGCGCGCCAGTCGCACGATGGCCACCGTCGCGAGTTCGCGCTGGACCTGCGTCAGGCGCCGTTCGTGCGCGGTCAGGAAGGCCGCCGGGCGGTCGATCGCCTGAATCAGTAGTTTCTGATCGGCAGGCTTGCCGTTCGCATCGAGCGCCCGCTGGCCGACGCGTTTCGCGGTCGGCAGCTGATTCTGTTCGACCAACGCGCGGACGCGTTCCCAGGCGGAGATGCGGCGGTCGGCCAGCAGCGCCTCGGTCAATGCCAGGCAGCCTTCGCCGGCCGAGTCGCGCGTGTTGGCAAGCAGTTGCCGGGCATCGCGCGCCAGCACCTCCGCCTGCGACTCGGATGCATTGCGGTAGCTCGCCAGTACGCTGTAACAGCGGAACTGGTTGTCGTCGGTGTTCCAGACCAACAGGCGGGCTTCACGCTCGAATCCGGTGAAGTCGCCTTGATCGGCCAGCGCGAGTGCCCAGTCGAGCCGCAGCCGGTCGGCGATGTAGGTGTTGGCGTGGCGCGACAGGAAGTCATTGACCTCGAGCGTGACCGCAGCGTCCGGCAGGCGCAGGCGCGGCAGCAGTTGCCAATATCCGACATAGGCCGCGAGCGGATGCGATTGCAGTGAGGTCGCGATCTGCGCGAGCCGCGCGCGGTCTCCCACGCGTGCCGCTTCGCGCGCCGCGAGGAACGCCTGGTCCGCAGGCGAGAGTTCGGAAGCTGCAGCGGCAGCGCCGCGCGCCGCGCCGGACGGGTTGGTAGCGCAAGCCGGTGCGGTGCCAAGCAGGCACGCCGCAGTGACCGTATAGACTGCAATGAGACGCATCGGCCGAGATTAGATCACGCACATGACGCGTTGCGCGTAAAAACTCGGCGTGACGACGCGCATTTCGGAGTGTTGGTTTGGATAGTGAAGCGCAGAGAAAGTCACAGCGCGAGCGCCTGCTGGCCGCTCGCTTGGCCGCCGCCGATCGCTTCGAGCGCGAACTGGCGCTCCGCAAGCAGGTCGACGAGTGGCTGGCGCGCGCCGATGCCCGCGTGCTGGGGTTCTACTGGCCGATCCGGGGCGAGCCCGATCTGCGCGAGGTGATCGCGCAGTGGCTGAGTTCAGACGCGCGCCGCGTGGCGGCGCTGCCAGTCATCACCGGTGACGCGCTCGAGTTCCACGCTTGGACTCCCCAAGCGCTGATGCAAGCGGCCGAGTTCGGGATTCCGGTGCCAGCTCATGGGCGTCCGGTCCATCCCGACTGCCTGCTGATCCCCTGCGTCGGTTTCGACGCGCACCGCTACCGGCTGGGCTACGGCGGCGGCTACTACGACCGAACGCTGGCGCAGACGGTGCCATGGCCGTTGTGCGTCGGCATTGCATTCGAGAGCGAGCGTATCGATGCGTTTGAGCCTCGTCCGCATGACATGCAGCTTGACGTCGTGATCACCGACGCCGGGACTTACCCGTAACCTGCTTGCCTCTGCGGCGGGCCGCTTCCCACGCCAGCGTGCACCACCGCCCCATCTCCGCAGGCTCATCCAGGCACACGTCGGGCGCTCGCCAATAGCTCATCTCGATGACGTGTCCGCCTCCTTCGTAGACAAAGGGCGAGCTGCCCGCGGCGACAAAGCGCTCGCGGCTCGCTGCATCGGCCTTCAGGTAGAGCGTGTCATCGGCAACGAGGGCGAACATCGTCGTGTCGCGGTACAGCCCGTATCCGCCAAACATGCGACGGGCGCGGACCGCGGCCCAGGGAGCCATCAATTCGAGGACGTGGTCGACGAACTCGCTCATCGGCTGCTCACGTCAGCCGGTGCGGGCCCCGCTTGAACTCGGCGGCGATCCAGTCGCGGAACGCAGCCACATGCGGCACGGCGCCGCGCTTGCGGTTGCCGAGCAGGAAATAGCGATAGCCGGTAGGCATCCGCAGCTTCGGAAACGGCGTGACGAGGTCACCACTGGCGACGAGGTCGTCCAGAAACGGGCTGCGAACCAGCGCGACACCTTGTCCCCGCACAGCGGCCTGGACCGATTGATCGACGTACGTGAAATAGAGTCGCGCCGCAGCGTCGAACGGCGCGATGCCGGCGAATTCGCACCAGCGCGCCCAGCTGGCGTACGGCGCGCTCGGTACGGTTTCGTCCATCGCGACCATCGGCAGCGACGCCACGTCGCTCGGATCCTTCAGCGGCATTCCATGCGCCGCCAGCAGTCGCGGACTGACCGCTGCGGTCGCTTCCTCCGTCAGCAGCAGCGTCGCGTCGGTCGGCACCGCCGCGCCCGGACGCAGCCAGCGGATCGCGACGTCGACGTCGTCGACATCGAGGTCGACCATGCGGTCCGACGCGTCGATGCGGATGTCGATGCCCGGGTGCAACCGCTGGAAGTCGGGTAGCCGTGGAACCAGCCACAGCGAAGCGAACGACGCGTAGGTCGTCACCGTCACGCGCGGTGTGCCGCCGTCGCCGCGGATCTCATCGATGCAGCGGTCAACGTCAGCAGTGCCTGCCGGACGACTGCGTAGAGACGCTCGCCGGCGGCGGTCAGCTCCAGCGCGCGGGTGCGTCGTTCGAACAACGGGCGCCCGATCTGCTGCTCGAGGCTTGCGATCTGCCGGCTGATCGATGACTGGGTCAGGCTGAGGTCATCCGCAGCCAGCGTGAACGACAGGTGGCGCGCAGCTGCGTCGAAGCCGCGAAGTGCGGCGAGCGAGATTGGACGTCGACGGCGTCCGCGTACCGGGACTTTGACCATCGAATAATTATAAATGCGTTTTTCGCATGGATGACCTGCGAGCTTTTCGTTTGTCGTTCTGTCTCCAGAGATGTCCAATCTGTTCCGTGCTTGCTGAATGAATGCAAGTTCTGCATAGGAGAACATCATGAACTGGGGTCCAACACTCACTCGGACCGTGGATCTGGGCTACGAACAGTTGCTGCTGCTCGAGTCACATCCCCATACGAGCGTCAAGGTCATCTATGGCGGGATCTGGCTGACCGAAGAGGGCAGCCCGCAGGACGTGTTTGCCGGCAGCGGCGACGAGGTGCCGCTTAAGTCGCGCGGCCTGGCCGTCGTCGAAGGACTCGGGTACGCCCGGGTTCAGGTGATGGAATCACCGATCGGCTGGCAGGCCGTCTCGTCGACCGTTCGCTCTGCTTTCGACACGCTGTCTGGCATGGTCCGCCGGATGCGCAGCGCGCTCCAGCGTGGCATGTTGTCGAGGACGCATACCGCGGCCTGAACGGCGGCGGCGGGCAATTCGCCCGCCGCACACCTAGCCGCCAAGTTCGAGACGGTGCCAGAGCGCCAGAGTCGGCTCGGCCTGATTCATCGTATAGAAGTGCAGTCCGGGCGCTCCGGCCACCAGCAGTTGCTCGCACAGGTCGGTCACGACATCGAGCCCGAACGCGCGTATGGCTTCCCGGTCGTCGCCGAAACTCTCGAGTCGCCGCCGGATCCAGCGCGGGATTTCGGCGCCGCAGGCGTCCGAAAAGCGTGCGAGTTGCGTGTAGTTGGTGATCGGCATGATGCCGGGCACGACCGGCACCGAGCAACCCAGCGCTTCGGCCGCATCGACGAAGCGGAAGTACGCATCGGAGTTGTAGAAATACTGCGTGATGGCCGAACTTGCGCCGGCGCGCACCTTGCGCGCGAAGTTGGCTAGATCGTCGCCAGGCGACTTCGACTGCGGGTGATACTCGGGATATGCCGCGACTTCGATGTGGAACCAGTCTCCCGTTTCGGCGCGGATGAATTCGACAAGCTCGTTGGCGTAGCGGAAGTCGCCGGCTCCGCCCGCTGCTCCCGACGGAACGTCACCGCGCAGTGCGACCAGCCGGCGGATGCCGGCTTGCCGATAGCCGTTCAGCAGCTCCCGCACCGATGCCTGCGTCGTCCCGATGCACGAGATATGCGGAGCGACGGGGTGACCCTCGGCGTGGATCGCCATTACGGTCTTCCACGTGCCTTCCCTGGTCGAGCCGCCGGCGCCGAAGGTCACCGAAAAGAAAGCGGGTGACACAGCGGCCAGCCGAGTCCTGGCGGCGCGTAGCTTCTCCTCACCTTCGGGAGTCTTGGGCGGAAAGAACTCGAAACTGAACGTGCGCTCGGCCACTACTTGCGATCCGGGATCAGTTTCGACAGTAGCCAGCCGATGACGCTGTAGAGGACCGCGCCGAGCAGTGCCGCCCAGAAGCCGGCGACATGGAAGCCCTCGATCAGCTGCGCCACACCCCAGAACAGCAGCGCGTTGATCACCAGCAGGAACAAGCCGAGGGTCAGGATCGTGACCGGCAGGGTCAGGATTACGAGAATCGGCTTGACCAGCGTGTTGACTAGGCCCAGGACCAATGCCGCGATCGCGGCGGCTTTCCAGTCCTGCACCTGCACACCGGGGTACAGATAGGCGACCGCGAGCAGCGCGATCGCGTTCAGCACCCAAACCAGCAGCAGACGCATGGTTGTCTCCGGAATGTGCAGTTGGAATCAGGGCGGGCCGGTTGTGCCGGCCCGGTCCTGTAGCGGCTCCGCGATCAATACCGGTAGTGATCCGGTTTGTACGGCCCTTCGCGGTGCACGCCGATATAGCGCGCCTGCGCGTCGGTCAGCTCGGTCAGCTGAGCGGCCAGCTTCTTGAGCTGCAGCCGCGCGACCTTCTCGTCGAGGTGCTTGGGCAGCACGTAGACCCCCACCGGGTACTTGTCGGTGTTGGTGAAGAGCTCGATCTGCGCGATCACTTGGTTGGCGAACGAGCTCGACATCACGTAGCTCGGGTGACCCGTACCGCAGCCGAGATTCACCAGCCGTCCCTGCGCCAGCAGGATGATGCGCTTGCCGTCGGGAAAGATGATGTGGTCGACCTGGGGCTTGATCTCCTCCCACGCGTACTGTTTCATCGAAGCCACGTCGATCTCGTTGTCGAAGTGGCCGATGTTGCAGACGATCGCCTGGTCCTTCATCTTCTTCATGTGTTCGTGCGTGATCACATGGAAGTTGCCGGTGGCCGTGACGAAGATGTCGGCCTTGTCGGCGGCATAATCCATCGTCACGACGCGATAGCCTTCCATCGCGGCTTGCAGCGCGCAGATCGGGTCGATCTCGGTAACCCATACCTGTGCGGAGAGCGCGCGCAGCGCCTGCGCCGAGCCCTTGCCCACGTCGCCGTAACCGGCGACGACCGCCACCTTGCCCGCGATCATCACGTCGGTCGCGCGCTTGATGCCGTCCACCAGCGACTCTCGGCAACCGTAAAGGTTGTCGAACTTACTCTTGGTGACCGAATCGTTGACGTTGATCGCCGGGAACGCGAGGCGGCCTTCCTTCGCCATCTGGTACAGGCGCTTGACGCCGGTGGTCGTTTCTTCGGTCACGCCCTTGATCTTCGCTAGCCGCGTGGAATACCAGCCCGGTTCCTTCGCGAGCTTGGCCTTTATCGACTTGAACAAGGATTCTTCTTCCTCGCTCGCCGGATGCGCGATGACACTGGCATCGCGCTCGGCCTTGCTGCCCAGGTGCAGCAGCAGCGTCGCATCGCCGCCATCATCGAGGATCATGTTCGAATAGCCGCCGTCCGGCCATTCGAAGATCCGGTGCGTGTAGTTCCAGTAGTCGTCGAGCGATTCGCCCTTGACGGCGAACACCGCCGTGCCGGTGGCGGCGATCGCGGCAGCGGCGTGGTCTTGGGTCGAGTAGATGTTGCAGCTCGCCCAGCGCACTTCGGCGCCGAGGGCTTGCAGCGTCTCGATAAGAACCGCTGTTTGAATCGTCATGTGCAGCGAGCCGGTGATGCGCGCACCGCGCAGCGGCTGCTGGCTGGCGAATTCCTCGCGGATCGCCATTAAGCCCGGCATCTCGGTTTCGGCGATGCGGATTTCCTTGCGGCCCCAGTCCGCAAGCTTGAGGTCGGCCACGACGTAGTCGTGTTCGCCGGATTTGGATTTGAGTACGGCGCTCATCTCGCGCCCTCCTTTTGGTGTCAAAGAAGTGGAGCGAGCGCCGTTAAAACGGCCGGCGGCGAGCCGTCGGCTGCTCCGAGCCTGGCGAGGCGGCCCGTTGGTGCCGCCTCCGTCGCAACGCTCCTCGGAGACTGTCTGTGCCGCGACCGGTGCTTCTGGCCGCGGACGCGCATTATCGCTTGCGCCCGATCGTCGGGCAACTCTGGAGTCAGGCCGCGCGGCGCTTCAGCCCAACCGCATCGGCCAGTGCTGCCGCGCGATCTGTCTTCTCCCAGCTGAATTCGGGTTCGTCGCGACCGAAGTGACCGTATGCGGCGGTCTTTTCGTAGATCGGACGCAGCAGATCGAGCATCTGAACGATGCCGCGCGGACGCAAATCGAAGTGTTCGGCCACCAGCTTGCCGATCTGCTCATCGGGAATGACCCCGGTTCCTTCGGTGTACACGGTGATGTTCATCGGCTTCGCCACGCCGATCGCATAGGCGACCTGCACTTGGCACTGGCGCGCGATCCCGGCCGCAACGACATTCTTCGCGACGTAACGCGCCGCGTAGGCCGCCGACCGGTCGACCTTCGACGGGTCCTTGCCGGAGAAAGCGCCGCCCCCATGCGGGCAGGCACCGCCATAGGTATCCACGATGATCTTGCGTCCTGTCAGGCCGCAGTCGCCTTGCGGGCCGCCGACCACAAAGCGGCCGGTGGGGTTGATCAGGTACTTGGTGTCCTTCAGCCACTCCTTCGGCAATACCGGCTTGATGATCTGTTCGATCACCGCCTCGGTGAACTCGGGCTTCATCTTGTCGCCGAGGCTCATCTCGGGCGCATGCTGGGTCGACAGCACGACGGTGCCGATCGAATGCGGCTTGCCGTCGACGTAGCGCATCGTGATCTGGCTCTTGGCATCCGGACGCAGCCACGGCAACCGGCCGTCGCGGCGCAGGTCGGCCTGGCGTTCGACCAGGCGGTGCGCGTAGTAAATGGGCGCCGGCATCAACTCGGGAGTTTCGTCGCAGGCATAGCCGAACATCAGGCCCTGGTCGCCGGCGCCCTGGTTCAGGAAATCGTCGGAAGCGCGGTCGACGCCCTGCGCGATGTCGTTGCTCTGCTTGTCATAGGCGACCAGCACCGCGCAGCCTTTGTAGTCGATGCCAAATTCGGTGTTGTCATAGCCGATGCGCTTGATCGTCTCGCGCGCGACCTCGATGTAGTCGACGTGCGCGTTGGTCGTGACCTCGCCGGCCAGCACGACCAGCCCGGTGTTGACCAGCGTTTCGGCGGCGACGCGCGAACGTGGATCCTGCGCCAGGATGGCGTCGAGAATGGCGTCGGAGATCTGGTCGGCGACCTTGTCCGGATGGCCTTCCGAGACCGATTCGGATGTGAAAAGAAAATCGCTGGACATGGTCCGCTCCTGTCAAAAGATTTCGGGCGCGTTGCGCACTCCGAGGAGCGGCGACGCTTTAGCGGTATTTGCCTCGGCTATGCTCGAGGTTCGCCCCGCAAGTTGTCGGTTAACTCGGCGAAACACGGATTATAGGTCAAGCCCTTCGTCTGTCCCGCCCCGTCCTTGACGCGGTCGGGCGCCGGGCGCTCCGGAATCGACCCTTGCTCAAAACCCTGTTCAGGCTGATCGCCGCGCTTTCGCTGCGGAAAGTGCACGCGATCGGCGGCGTGCTGGGCAAGTGGGTCTATTGGCTGTCGCCTACCTATCGAAGTCGCCTGCGGGAGAACCTGGCCGGCGCGGGTTATGCCGATCCCGCGCTGGTGATGGCGGCCGCAGCCGAAGCCGGCCGCCAGGCACTGGAAACGCCGTGGATTTGGATGCGACCGCGCGCAGATATCGTCGGTCGGACCGAAGTCGCCGACATGTCGATCGCCGACGCCGCGCTGGCCGACGGCCGACCGGTGATGTTCCTGCCGCCGCACCTCGGATGCTTCGAGGTCACCGCGCAGTTTTACGCAGCGTTCCGGCCCGAGGCGAAGACCCGGCCGATGACAGTGCTCTATCGGATTCCGCGCAAGTCGGTGCTGCGTGACATCGTCGAGTCGGGGCGTGCTGCCGAGGGCCTGAAGCTGGCGCCAGCGGAAATGAAGGGCGTGCGCATGCTGATGAAGGCGATGAAGGACCGCGAGGTCGTCGGCATCCTGCCCGACCAGGTGCCGTCGCGCGGCGAGGGCGCGTGGGCGCCGTTCTTCGGGCGTTGGGCCTACACGATGACCCTGCCGGCGCGACTGGCGCGCCAGTTCGATGCGATCGTGCTGTTCGTATACGGCGAGCGGCTGGCCGACGGTCGCGGCTATCGGATCCATCTGAAACGCTTGGAGCAGCCGTTTACCGGCGACGCTCTAAATGACGCTGCGCTGCTGAATCGCGGGCTGGAGCAGCTGATCCGGCAATGCCCCGCGCAGTACCTGTGGGGATACAACCGCTACAAGGTGCCGGCCGGCGCCGAGCCGCCGCCAGCGGAGGCACCGGTGTGAAGCATTGGCTCGCGCAACTCGGCATCACACTGATCAACCAGACGTGTCACTGGTCGCAGCGCACGCGCACGCGAGTGGCGTACGCGCTGGCCGACCTCATTTGGTGGCTCGCGTGGCCGCGCCGCCACGTGACGCTGGTCAACCTGCGCGCCTGTTTTCCGCAGATGCCTGAAGCCGAGCGCAGGCGGATCGGACGTCAGACGTATCGCTGCCTTGCGCGAGCCGCGCTCGACCACTCGGTGCTGTGGAACGCGGACCGCCCGACCATCGAGCGCTACATCCGGGTCGAGGGCGCAGAGCATATGACTGACCCGGCCAATCTGCCGATGATCATTCTGGCTCCGCATTTTGTCGGGCTCGATGCCGGCGGAGTCCGCTCCAACACGCTGGTGCGGGGAGCATCGATCTATTCGCGGCAGAAGAACCCTGTGTGGGACGCTTGGCTGCTGAAGGCGCGGCAACGCTTCAGTGACCCGGTGCTGCTGCCACGCCAGGGTTTGGACATGCGCAGCTTGATCCGCACGGTGAAATCCGGCCTGCCGCTGTATTACCTGCCCGACATGGACCTCGGGCCGGTTAACTCGATCTTCGTGCCGTTTTTCGGCGTGCCCGCGGCGACGATTCCGATGGTCTCGCGCATCGCGCGCATGACGGGCGCGAAAGTCGTGATGGCCGTGACGGAAATGACGGACGACGGTTACCTGCTGCATATCGAGCCGCCGTGGAACGACTTTCCGGGCGCCTCGGTCGAGGAGGACACGTTACGGATGAATCGCGAACTGGAACGCTGGGTGCTGCGCATGCCGGCGCAGTACTTCTGGACTCACAAGCGATTCAAGACGCGGCCGAAAGGGGAGGCGTCGCTCTACTAGCAGCATCGGGTGTACGCGACCGGCTGCGCCGATTGCGTACACTCGCAGCGCATGAAATTGCGCTTCACCAAGATGCAGGGCGCAGGCAATGACTTCGTGATGCTCAACGGCGTGGCCCAGGAAATCCGTCTGTCGCGCGACCAGCTGCGGCGCCTGGCCGACCGCCACCGCGGTGTCGGCGCCGACCAGATCCTGCTGGTTGAGCCATCGACGCGCGAAGGCGTCGATTTCTGCTATCGCATCTTCAACAGCGATGGCGGCGAAGTTGAGCAGTGCGGCAACGGAGCCCGCTGCTTCGTGCGCTTCGTGCGGGATCAGCGCCTCACCGAGAAGTCCACTATCCGCGTCGAGACCCTGTCGGGCATCATCGAGCCGCAGCTGCAGAAAAATGGCGAGGTGACGGTTGACATGGGAGTGCCGCGTTTCGAACCCGCGGACGTTCCCTTCGACGCGGCCGGTCTTGCGCCGCTCATCCAAGGCAACGACCGCTTGTGGCCATTGCGGGTGGACGGCAGCATGGTGCAATACTCGATTCTGTCGATGGGCAATCCCCACGCGGTGCGAACCGTCGACGACATCGAGCGAGCGCCGGTGGCGAGCGTCGGACCGAGGATCGAAGACCATCCACGGTTTCCGCAGCGCGTAAACGTCGGTTTCATGCAGGTGCTCGACCTGCATCGAATCCGGCTACGGGTCTGGGAGCGCGGAGTCGGCGAGACGCTGGCCTGCGGTACGGGTGCTTGCGCGGCAGTGGTCGCGGGCATCCGCCGCGGACTGCTGCAATCGCCGGTTAGCGTGACGACTCCCGGCGGCGTACTGACGATCGATTGGCAAGGGCAGGCAGTGCTGATGACGGGCCCCGCGGTTAACGTGTTCACGGGTGAAATCGACCTCTGAAAAGAAAGACCATGCACGTTCAGGACATCGCGAACTATCTGGCCAATCATCCCGATTTCTTCGACCAGCATCCGGAACTGCTGGCCACGCTGCAGCTTCCGCATCCGCACAACGGACAGGCGATCTCATTGGTCGAGCGCCAGTCCTTGCTGCTGCGTGAGCGCGTCAAGTCGCTCGAGTCGCGCGTGGCGGAGATGGTTCGCCACGGTCAGGAAAACGACGAGATCGGCGCGCGGCTGGTGGCATGGACGCGCGCTCTGCTGCTGGAAGGCGACCCGGGGCGGCTGCCCGAAACGCTGGTGAACGAAATGAAGCGGGTGTTCAGCGTGCCTCACTGCGCGTTGCGGCTGTGGTCGGTGGCCCCGCCGTATGCGGAACTCGAGTGCGCGCGACCAGTCGAGACGGACACGATCTCGCTGGCCGACAGCATGCGCGTTCCGTTCTGCGGTTCGAACGTCGGATTTGAAGCCGCGAGGTGGTTTGGCGACAACTCGGTCCAAAGTCTCGCCATGCTGCCACTGCGCGTTGGCGCCGATCCCTCCACCTTCGGCCTGCTGGTGCTCGGCTCGGCCGACATGGACCGCTTCCATATCACGATGGGAACGGCATTCCTGGAGCGCATTGCCGAGCTTGCGAGTGCCGCGCTGGCACGGCTGCGTGGATAGCACGAGGCGTCGCGCGCAGAGACGATGACGCCGGGCGACGACAGAGCGCCGCACGGCCGCTCCGAAGGCGCTTGCCCCCTCGGGGGGACAGCCCGCAGGGCGAACGGGGCAACAACATGAGCGCCGACATGCCCGACTCGCCCTCCGTTTTGTCCTTTCTCGATGACCTGCGGACGCAGCGGCGCGCGTCGCCGCACACGGTGGTGGCATATCGCGCGGACCTGGCGCTGCTCACCCAGCATGCCGCGGGCCGCGACCTAGCGCGACTGTCGGCACACGACCTGCGTGCCGCGATCGCCCGGCTGCATGCCGGCGGGCGGTCGGCGGCCTCGCTGGCGCGGACGCTGTCGGCCTGGCGCGCGTATTACCGCTGGCTTGCCGAGCGTGGGGCGCTCGATACGAGCCCGCTCGCCGGCGTGCGCGCGCCGCGGCGCGAAAAGCGTCTTCCGAAGGCGCTGACCGCCGATCAGGCGGTGCGGCTCGCGGCCTACGAGGGCGATGCGGGCTGGCTGGCGGCGCGCGATCACGCGCTGGTCGAGTTGCTGTATTCCAGCGGACTGCGACTGGCGGAACTGGTCTCACTCGACTGGCAGCACTTCGCGCACGAGCGAGGGCAGCCGGCATCGAAGAGCTGGATCGATCTGGATGCCTGCGAAGCGACCGTGCTTGGAAAGGGCGGCAAGACACGCACGGTGCCGATCGGTGCCCCGGCGCGCGCCGCCTTAGCGCGCTGGCTCGAGCGGCGCGATGTGCTGAGCGGCTGCGATCCGCGCGCCCTTTTCGTGTCGTCGCGCGGTAGCCGCCTGGCGGCGCGCAGTGTGCAGGCCCGTCTGGCGCAACTCGCGCGTCAATTGGGCCTTGGCGTGCATGTCCATCCGCACGTGCTGAGGCACTCGTTCGCTTCTCATCTGCTGCAATCCAGCGGCGATCTGCGAGCGGTGCAGGAGCTCCTGGGTCACGCGAACATCTCGACCACACAGATCTACACCAAGCTCGATTGGCAACACCTGGCCAAGGCATACGACGCGGCGCACCCCCGGGCGAAGCGCAGGAAATGAGCCGGCTGATCCTGAAGCCCGGCAAGGAAAAATCGTTACTGCGGTGGCATCCCGGGCTCTATGCAACGGCTCACCCGACTCGGCGCGAGCGCGGATCACCCGCTGATGATGACGGTTCGCGAATCCGAGTACCTCAAGGGGCTGCACTTGGTGCGCGTGGCCTGATGCCGCGGTAACGAGCCGCCCGACGGCTCCCGCCCTTCGGGGCTGGATCCACTACACTAGCGCCCCATTTTTGTGGCTGGCGACCGCGGTCAGCCCTACAGGAAATCTGCATGAACGACGCAAACCTGGTGCCCGTTACCGTCCTAACGGGCTTTCTCGGCGCTGGCAAGACCACGCTGCTGAACCGTATCCTCGCGGAGCAGCACGGTCACAAAATCGCGGTGATCGAAAACGAGTTCGGCCCCGAGGGGGTGGACAACGAACTGCTAGTGACCGACACCGACGAGCAGATCGTCGAGATGAACAATGGCTGCATCTGCTGCACCGTGCGCGGCGACCTGGTCCGCATCCTGGCGGACCTCAAGCGCAAACGTCAGGCCGGCGAGCTCGCCTTCGAGCGCGTGATCATTGAGACGACCGGCATCGCCAATCCCGGACCGGTGACGCAGACGTTTTTCATCGAGGACGAGATCTCGACCTACTACCTGCTCGACAGCGTGATCACCGTCGTCGACGCCAAGCACGGTCACGACACGCTCGACGCGCAGGTCGAAGCGCAGAACCAAGTTGGTTTCGCCGACCGCATCCTGTTGTCGAAGACTGATCTGGTAGATGCCGATGAGCTGACATCGCTACGCGAACGCATCGTGCAGATGAATCCGCGCGCGCCGATAAAGCCGGTGAGTTTCGGGCAGGTGCCGCTGGCCGACGTGCTAGACCTGCGCGGTTTCAACCTGAATGCCATTCTCGATATCGATCCGGATTTCCTTGCGGCCGAACATCCGGATGCGGCCAAGGCGCGATCGGGCAACGGCCACTCGAACAATCATGAGCACGCCGACGGCCACGTGCACGACGAACACTGCGGGCACGAGCACGAGAACGATCACCACGGACATCATCACCATCACGACGACGCGATCAAGGCGTTCGTTTTCCGCTCGAACAAGCCGTTCGATTCGGCGAAGCTCGAGGAATACATGGGCGCTCTGACTCAGGTTTACGGCCCAGACATGCTCCGGTATAAAGGCGTGCTTTTCATGAACGGGACCAACCGTCGCATGATCTTCCAGGGCGTTCACATGCTCATGGGGGCGGACGTCGGCAAGCCCTGGGGCAAGGACGAAAAGCCGTCCAGCAAAGTCGTGTTCATCGGGCGCAATCTGCCCAAGGACACCATACTCAAAGGGCTCGAAGCGTGTCTCGCACGCTGACGCCGAGCCTCACTTCCCAAGACGCAACGAGGTAGACACAAGATGGCTGCAGCAAAGAAGGCGCCGGCCAAGAAATCGGCTAAGGCCGCTGCCAAGAAGGCCGCGGTGAAAAAGGCTCCGGTGAAGAAGGCTCCCGCAGCGAAGAGACCGGCCAAGAAAGCGGCGGTCGTCCGGTATTCACGGCCGGTGGCCAAGGCGGCCGGCAAGCCCGCGGCGCGGGTCGTTGCCAAGGCAACGACCAAGCACGCTGTCGTGAAGCCGGCTGTGAAGCCGGCCGCGGGAAAGCCGGCAGCGGTCAAGCCGGTTTCTGCGAGGACCGCTTCAGTCCGCGCGGAGCGTCCGGTCGCGACGCCGATGCCGAGTGCCAGCTTGATCCCCGCCGTGCCGGCCCCGGCGCCGCGGCCTGTCGCGGCGCCCAGCCCGAAAGATCTGGCGGCCGCGCATGAGTACCTGCTGGCGCGATCGGCAACACGTAGTGAGGAGCCGGTGATGGTCAATGGCCGGCGGCTGCCGACCGAAGGCGATCTGCTGAAGATGTCTGAATCGGCCTACATGAACGAGCAGCAGCTGGCGTTCTTCAAGCATCGGCTGCAGACCATGGAGCGCGAGCTGCTGCAGAACGCCGACGATACGACCGAGCACCTGCGCGAAACGGTGATCGTTCCCGATCCGGCTGATCGCGCCACCATCGAAGAAGAGCACGCGCTCGAGCTGCGGACGCGAGACCGCGAGCGCAAGCTGCTGAAGAAGGTGCAGCAAGCTCTGGCACGCATCGACAGCGGCGACTATGGCTACTGCGAGGAAACCGGCGAGCCGATCGGCGTTCCACGTCTGCTGGCGCGCCCGACAGCGACCTTGTCGCTCGAAGCGCAGCAGCGGCGCGAGATCAAGCAGAAAATGTTCGGAGACTGACGCTCGCCGGCAGTAACGGCGAAAGCGCTTTGAACCCGGCTTTTGGACGACTTTCCGAGGCTCCGGTTTGACCGTGACGGCCCATCATCTGCTGTCTGGCGTTATCGTCATCGGCGTTGCCTTTCAGGCACAGCCGCCAAGCCAGTAATCCGGCTGGCCGGTCCGCTCGTAGCCGACAGGCGGGATAGTCGCCCAGATCAACGGTTTGCCCGAGGGGGAAAGTTGATACTATGGCTTGGCTCATGCTGCGCGGCAGAAACGGTCGTCGCTGTGTTTCGGCGGTGGCGAGAGTGCGCTCCGGCCGCCGCGCAGATCGTGTCATCGGCGCCGAAGCTTCTCGTGACCGGACGGCGATTGGCGTGACCGTGTGACAGGGCAACCAGGCGACCAAGAACGTTCCCGACCAACCAACAGCGGACAGCGTGGTCTTCTCGTTCTTCAAGAAGGAACCCAAGGACTCGGCAGCACCGTCGCCGAAAGGCAGCGCGAGTGCGCGCGCCGCGAAGCCGGTCGGGCGTCCGCTCGCCGCGCCCGTGAACCGCAATGCGGCGGCTACGCAGCCGAAGTCTCCGAATACTGACAGCGTTCTGCCCGACAAGGATCTCGCACGCACACTGGCCATGGAAACGGCCGCGAAGATCGACGCGATCGAATCCGAAATGGCACGCGACTTCATGCGGCCGACCGGCAATGCCCCGATGTTCTCGAATTCGGCGGCCAATTCGACGCTCGGACGCCTCTCCCAGCAGCCGGTCGAGCAGCCGGTGCCGGCGACGACATCCAAACGCGATAGCGGCCTCGAACTCGGCGATCTCACCTTCGAGGAGTGGCACGGCAACGCCAATGCAATCGAGCTGCAGAGCGAAGGGTCCGGATCCGCGATCGACGAGGCCGCGATTTTGTTTGCCAACGGGCTGATCGAGCCGGCCGAAGCGGGCCTGCGCGCGGCGATTCACTCCGACTCGCTAGGCGACGCCGCTCAGCGTGCCTGGCTGATGTTGTTCGAGATCTTCCAACAGCGCGGCGACAAGGGCAGTTTCGACAACCTGACGATCGAATACGTGCTGCGCTTCGAAAGTTCGCCGCCTGCATGGATCGATTACAAGGACGAAGCGGCTGCGATGGCAACCGGCAAGACGGCCGATGGCGCGCCGATCGTGCGGCTTCCCGACGTCGTCGACGCGGATGTCGTCAAGGTGCTGGAGCAGTTGAAGAACTACTCGGCCCAGCATCAGGCGCTGACACTCGATACGTCCGGCGTGCGCGAGATCGATCTGGTCGGCGCCGAGCTCCTGCTTCGGGTCATCAACGCCTTCAAACGCGCCAGCCATGAACTGCTGGTCCTCGGCGCAGATCAGTTGATTACGCCGCTGCGGGCGGCGGTCGAGCCGGGACGGCGCGACCAGAGCGACGCTGGCTGGATGCTGCTGCTCGAGGTATTTCGGCTGCTGCAGCGGCAACACGATTTCGAAGAGACCGGTATCCAGTACTGCATCACCTACGAAGTCTCACCCCCTTCGTGGGAACCGCCGCCTCCTAGTTTGAAGACACGCGCCGCGACGCCGTCCGAGCTGCCGGTTGAACTCGAAGACGGACTCCAATGGCGCGGCACGGTGGGCGCAAGCGGCGAGCCGCAGTTCGGCCGCCTGCTGGCGACCGCCAAGACCGAGAAGCGCCTGGCGGTGGACTGCACCTACCTGAAGCGGATCGAATTTTCGACCGCGACTGCGCTGCTGACCCTGCTGACCAAGCTTCGGCAGGGCGGCTCGACGGTCGAGTTCCGCAATGTCAATTACCTGGTGGCCGCGCTGTTCTCGCTGCTGGGTGTCGATATGGTTGCCGAGGTACAGTTGCGTCGGATCTGATCGGCCCCATTTTGGGTTGGTCGTCTATCGTCCAGCCGTCCAGCGGCCCGTTTCCTCATGGAACCCTTTCACGGTACGACCATCGTGTCGGTACGCCGCGGCAGCGCCGTTGCAATGGGCGGAGACGGCCAGGTCACCCTCGGCAACATCATCGTCAAGCAGTCGGCGCGCAAGGTGCGCCGGCTCTATCACGATCAGATCCTGGCCGGGTTCGCCGGAGCGACCGCAGATGCCTTCACGCTGTTCGAACGCTTCGAGACAAAGCTCGAGAAGCACCAGGGACACCTGGTGCGCTCGGCGGTGGAACTCGCCAAGGACTGGCGCACCGATCGCATCCTGCGCCGGCTGGAAGCGATGCTTGCGGTGGCAGACCGCGAGGCTTCGTTGATCATCTCTGGCAACGGCGACGTGCTCGAACCCGAGTTCGGCCTGATCTCGATCGGCTCGGGTGGCGCCTACGCACAGGCCGCCGCCAAGGCACTGCTGGACAACACGCCGCTGGCGCCGACGGAGGTGGTGAAAAAAGCGCTCACGATCGCCGGCGACCTGTGCATCTACACCAACCAGAGCCACACCATCGAATCGCTGGACTGATGGTGATGGTCGGCTTTGCCTGCATTTGTACTGCGTGCCGCCGCCGAGCCGCCTCAAGGCGGCGCGCCTAACTCGAGCACTGCGAGTGCACGTACGGCCGCGCAGCGGTCGCGTACACGAGCAGTGAATCTTTATGATGACGCCCCGAGAGATCGTTCACGAACTGAACAAGAATATCGTTGGCCAGGACCGCGCCAAGCGGGCCGTGGCCGTGGCATTGCGCAACCGATGGCGGCGGCAGCAGGTGCCCGAGCCGCTGCGTGCTGAGATCACACCGAAGAACATCCTGATGATCGGGCCGACGGGTGTCGGCAAGACCGAGATTGCGCGCCGCCTGGCGCGGCTAGCCGACGCGCCCTTCATCAAGGTCGAGGCGACGAAGTTCACCGAGGTCGGATACGTCGGTCGCGACGTCGACACGATCATCCGCGACCTGGTCGACATCTCTGTCAAGCAGACGCGTGAATCCGAGATGCGCAAGGTGACCACGCGCGCGCAGGACGCCGCCGAGGATCGCGTACTCGACATCCTGTTGCCGCCGGCGCGAGACGTCGGTTTTGCCGCCGCCGGGCGCGACGACGAAAGCGCGACCCGTCAGAAGTTCCGCAAGAAGCTGCGCGAAGGCGAGCTCGATGACAAGGAGATCGACGTCGAGGTCAGCGCGATGTCACCGTCGTTCGAGGTGATGGCGCCGCCGGGAATGGAGGAGCTGACACAACAGATCCAGTCGATGTTCGCCAATATCGGCCGCGAACGCCGCAAGACGCGCCGCATGCGCATCGCCGACGCGATGAAGGCGCTGACCGACGAGGAAGCGGCCCGGCTGGTCAACGACGAAGATCTGAAATCACGGGCGGTCGCCAACGCCGAAAGCAATGGCATCGTGTTCATCGACGAGATCGACAAGATTGCTTCGCGCGCGGAGTTGCAGGGTGCCGACGTATCGCGCCAAGGAGTGCAGCGCGACCTGCTGCCGCTGGTCGAGGGCACGACGGTGAACACCAAGTACGGGATGGTCAAGACCGACCACATCCTGTTTATCGCGTCGGGAGCGTTCCATCTGGCCAAGCCGTCGGACCTCATCCCCGAGATGCAAGGCCGGTTCCCGATCCGCGTCGAGCTCGACTCGCTGACGGTAGATGACTTCGAGCGCATCCTGAAGTCCACCGACGCGAGCCTCACGCAGCAGTACCGGGCATTGCTCGGCACCGATGGCTGCGCAGTGGAGTTCACCGACGATGGCATTCATCGCCTTGCCGAAATCGCCTACGCGGTCAACGAGAAGACTGAGAACATTGGCGCCCGGCGGCTGTACACCGTGATTGAGAAACTGCTCGAAGAAGTGTCCTTCGATGCGGGTAGCGGTTTGACCGCGAGCAGCGGTGCCATCCGCGTCGACGCGGCCTATGTCGACGCCCGGCTGGCCGATCTCGCACGCAACGAGGATCTCGCCCGCTACGTCTTGTAGCAGCCGGGCAGTAGTGCGCGACCTGAACGCTAGAATCGGCACCCGATCGGGCAGCAGAGTGGAGTTCGAATGAGAGCCATTGTCGTGGCGGGATTACTGCTGGGGTCGCTGCTGACGATCAGCGGTATCGCGGAGGCGCAGTTGCAGGTGACGAATGCCTGGGCGCGTCCGGCGCTGCAGGGACAGACTGCCGCCGGGGCCTTCATGTCGCTGGTCTCGAACGAAGACGCGCGCGTGGTGGGCGTCTCGAGCCCGGTAGCCGGCGTGGTTGAGATTCATGAAATGGTGATGGAGGGCAGCGTGATGAAAATGCGCGCTGTCCCTGCGCTGGAGTTGCCCGCTGGACGCCGCGTCGAACTGAAACCCGGCGGATATCACGTAATGCTGCTGGACCTAAAGCGTCCGCTGAAAGCGGGCGAGCGCATACCGCTCGAGTTGCGGCTCGAAACCCGGGACAAGCGGCTGGTAACACAATCGATCGAGGTCGAAGTCGCCTTGAAGCCGCCATCTTCGGATGGTGCGGCGGCACACAAGCACTAGCCCGACCCAGCGCTGAGCTCAGGCCGGAGCCACGACATAGCGGCCTGCACCGAAAACCGCGGCCTGTACCGATTCCAGCGGTAACGCGTTCGGAACGTCGAGCGTGATCCGTGGCGGATCGAGCGTCACCTTGACGTGATCGGCAAGCGGCTCGAGCGCGCGTGTCACGCGGGTAACGCAGCCGCCGCAGTGCATGCCTTCGATGCTGAACACCTGCTGCATTTCGCGCTTCTCCAATCAGGCTGCATCGTACGCCGGGAGGCGGGCCGGCGATCGGACCGCGCGCGGAGGCCACGTTGTGTATTGCGCGCGGTCAGCGAGGCGTTGTGCGCCTCGTATAACATGCGCCGCGAACGCGCACTGCCGCCCAGCACGATCGCATCCTCTGCCGTGCCACCCTGGACCTCATGGATACGCCGCTGATCGCTCCGCAGTTGAAGGCCGACATCCTCTCCGAGGCTCTGCCGTACATCCGCCGGTTCCACGGCAAGACGATCGTCGTCAAGTACGGCGGCAATGCGATGGTCGACCAGAACCTGAAGGAAGCCTTCGCACACGACGTCGTGCTGCTCAAGCTGGTCGGCATGAACCCGGTCGTTGTGCACGGCGGAGGGCCGCAGATCGACGAAGCACTGGAGCGCGTCGGCAAGAAGTCAGAATTCATCCAGGGCATGCGGGTGACGGACGCGGAGACGATGGAGGTCGTCGAATGGGTGCTCGCAGGCGAGGTTCAGGGCGAGCTCGTGATGCTGATCAACGCCTTCGGCGGCCAGGCAGTCGGCCTGACCGGCAAGGACGGCGGCCTGATCCGCGCCCGCAGGCTTCGTATGCCCGACCGCGACGATCCGAGCAAGAGCCACGACATCGGCCAGGTCGGCGAAATCGAGGCGATCAACCCCGCCGTGGTCAAAGCGCTGCAGGACGACGCGTTCATTCCCGTCATCTCCCCGATCGGTTTCGGTGCAGACGGGCTGTCTTACAACATCAACGCCGACGTAGTGGCAGGCAAGATCGCCGAGATCCTGAAGGCCGAGAAGCTGGTCATGCTGACCAATACTCCCGGTGTGCTGGACAAGAACGGGACCCTGCTGACCGGACTGTCAGCCCGCGAGATCGACGACCTGTTCGCCGACGGCACGATTTCCGGCGGAATGCTGCCGAAGATCTCGTCAGCTCTCGATGCCGCGCGCAGCGGCGTCAATTCGGTGCACATCATCGACGGCCGCGTCGACCACTGCCTGCTGCTTGAGATCCTGACTGATCAGGGCGTCGGCACGATGATCAAGAGCCACTGATCGTCCGCTCGTGATCGGCCACACCCTGGCGCGCCGATCGGTGTCCGCTAAACGCTCGAAACTGCCGCCCTCGCTTCCCGTGTCTGCGCGCCGCGCGCGCGTGTGGCTGTTCGATCTCGACAACACGCTGCACGACGCCAGCCACGCGATTTTCGGCGCGATCGACCGGCGAATGACGGATTACGTGCAGGTCGAACTCGGGGTGGAGCGCGACGAAGCCGACCGGCTGCGCACGCTGTACTGGCAGCGCTACGGCGCAACGCTGCTGGGACTAGTGCGCCATCACGGCATCGATCCGCATCACTTTCTGCGCGAGACGCACCGTTTCGAAGTCGCGGAGCTGATGCGGGCAGAACGAGGGCTGGAGCGCCTGTTCGCCCGCATGCGCGGACGCAAGCTGCTGCTGACCAATGCGCCGCTCGCTTACGCGGGAAACGTCGTGCGGCACCTTCGCCTTCGGCGTCACTTTGCCGCCCACTACACGATCGAACGCATGCGGTTGCACGGCAGCTACCGGCCGAAGCCTTCGAAATCGATGCTGCGGGCGACGCTGGCGCGGGAGAAGATCGTGCCCGCCTCGGCGGTGCTGGTCGAGGACTCCCTGGCTAACCTGAAGGCGGCGCGCGCGTTGCAACTGCGGACGGTACTGATCACGCGTCACGGCACGCGTCCGACGACGCCACGCCGCCTTGCGGGGAGCTATGTCGGCTTGCGGATCCGGTCGTTGCACACGCTGGCGCGCCGATTGCCACGCTGAAGCCGTTTCATGCCGGCGCGGTAAGCTCGGCACCCCTTCCGACTGATGCTGGCGGAGCACTTATGGAAACGCGTCGCGGTCCTATCCGGCGGTTCTTCGGCGGCCTGTGGACGTTGCTCGACTTCTCGCGCCGACTGGTGATGAACCTGCTGTTCCTGCTGGTCGTCGGCGTCGTCCTTTTCGTCTGGCTGTCCTCCGACAGACCGCCGCGCCTGGCTCCCGACACCGCGCTGGTCCTGAACATCCAGGGCGACGTGGTCGAGGAGTACACGGTCGGCGCGCAGGAGGCGGCGATCGCCGAGTCACTAGGTCGCGATCGCTTCGAAACGCGGCTGCGCGACATCCTGGACGTGCTGGACGGCGCGGCACGCGATTCGCAGATCACCCGCGTCGTGTTGGTGCTGGACGACATGGACAGCGCCGGACTGGCGACGCTGCGGGAAATCGGTGCCGCGCTCGAGCGAGTCCGCGCCGCGGGCAAGCCGGTGCTGGCATGGGCCGAGTCATACAGCCAGAGCCAGTACTTTCTGGCGGCGCATGCCGACGAGGTCTATCTGCATCCGTCCGGAAACCTGCTGATTCGCGGCATAGGCGGCAATCGTGGCTACTACAAGGAATTGCTGGACAAGCTGGGTGTCACGGTCAACACCTTCCAGGCGGGTCGCTACAAGAGTTTCAGCGAGCCGTTCACCCGCACCGGTCCGTCGCCCGAGTCGATCGAGGCCGACACGCTTCTGCTGAACGGCCTGTGGTCGACATGGGTCGCCGACGTGGAGCGCAGCCGGAAATTGAATCCGGGCAGCCTGATGACCGCCATCAACGACCTGCCGGCGCGCTTGCGCGCGGCCGACGGTGACATCGCGCAACTGGCTTTGAAGGAGAAGCTGGTCGACGGCCTCAAGCGGCGCGAGGAGTTCCGCGCAATGATGATCGAGCGGGGTGCTCCCCGCAGTTCGGAGGACGAGGAAACGTTCCGTCAGATTTCGATGGACGCCTATCGGCGCTATGTCGACCGCCCCGCCACTGGCGAGGCGGTGGGGGTGGTGGTGGCGCAGGGCGAGATCGTCGAGGGCGATGCGCGCAAGGGCACCATCGGGTCGCGCGCCGCCGCAGAACTGATCCAGCGTGCGCGTCAGGACGAGGATATCCGCGCGCTGGTGGTGCGCATCGATTCGCCGGGAGGCAGTTCGGCGGCCTCCGAACTGATCCGCGAACAGCTTGAGCTGACGCGACGCGCGGGTAAGCCAGTCGTCATCTCGATGGGGGACGTGGCGGCATCCGGCGGCTACTGGATCGCGATGGGGGGCGACGAGGTATTGGCGGATGCGGCGACCATCACCGGATCGATCGGCGTGTTCGCGCTGGTGCCCACGTTCAGCGGGACGATGGACAAGATAGGCGTCACGAGTGGAGGCGTTGCGACCACCTGGATCGCAGAAGCGACCGACCTCACCCGTCCGCTCGACAAGCGCCTCGCCGAGGTCGTGCAGGCGAGCGTTGGCCACACCTACCACGAGTTTTTGGCGGTCGTCGCCGCCAACCGCCAGTCGACGCCGGAGAAGATCAATGAAGTGGCCCAAGGCCGGGTCTGGACGGGCGCCCAGGCCAAGGAGCACGGACTGGTGGACGTCGCCGGCGGGCTGGATCTCGCCATCAAGACCGCGGCGAAGCGGGCGTCGCTCGGCGACGGTTACCGCGTCGAATACCTTGAGCATCCCCCGCGCGGGATCGACCGCTACCTCGCCCTGTTCTTCGGACGGCTGAGTGCAGTCCTGCGGGACGACCTCGGCTGGGACGCACTTTCCCGCGCCTTGGTGGAGATCCTTTCCCCGCCCGACACGCGCGAGCTGCGTCTGCTGATCGAGGCGAAAGAGCACCCAACGCGGTCGCTCGCCTACTGTTTCTGCGTGCTGCGCTGACCGATCGCCAGGAAAGGTCGCCCGCGCGGCCTCATTTCGAGCGGCCGAGGCAGGCCTTCGGTCGCCAAGAGTGTTCGCGGTTGCGGCTTTCCGGGGTAGTATGCCTTCACGTTCTGGCGTGACGCTCAACGCCCCCCGCCCCCATTCCAACCCCGCCGCCATGGACATCACCGGTTCGATCACCAGTCCGCGCAAGCCGGGGGCGCGCAAGCTGCAGATCCTGCAGACGCTGGCCAGCATGCTGGAAGACCCCAAGGGGGAAAAGGTAACGACCGCCGCACTGGCGGCTCGGCTCGGGGTGTCCGAGGCCGCGCTCTACCGGCACTTCGCCAGCAAGGCGCAGATGTTCGAAGGGCTGATCGAGTTCATCGAGACCACGATCTTCGGCCTGATTAACGAGATCAGCGCGCGCGAATCGTCAGGCGTCAAGCAAGTCCGCGCAATCGTCGCGATGCTGCTCGAGTTTGCCCAGACCAACAAAGGCATGACGCGGGTTTTGATCGGCGATGCACTGGTCAACGAGAACGAGCGGCTGCAGGAGCGCATCAACCAGCTGATCGAGCGTATCGAATCGTCGATCCGGCAGAGCTACCGCGTCGCGGTCAGCGAGCACGAATTGACGGAAACGATGGACGCCAGTGCGCGCGCCGGTCTCGTGGTGGCGTTCGTCATCGGACGCTGGCACCGCTTCGCCAAGAGCGGATTCCGCAAGTTCCCGGCAGAGGGACTGGACGCCCAGCTGCCGGTTCTGATGGCTGCCTAGTGAGCGCGGTCGCCCTGGCGATCACCGCACACCGGACAGTCCGGATCGCGCGGTACACGAACCGAATGCCACTGCATCGTTAGTGCATCGAGCATCAGCAGCCGGCCGACCAGTGACTGGCCGACACCGGCGGCGAGCTTCAGAGCTTCGGCAGCCTGGACCGTGCCGATGATGCCGGTCACTGGCGCAAAGACACCCATCACCGAGCACAGCTCGTCCTCCCCGTCACCCGGCGGGAACAGGCACGCATAGCACGGAGAGTCTTCCTCGCGCACGTCGAACGCCGCGATCTGTCCGTCGAAGCGGACCGCCGCGCCCGAAACCAGCGGTCGGACCCGCTTGACGCAGGCACTATTGACCGCGTGACGCGTCTCGAAGTTGTCGGAACAGTCGAGCACCAGGTTGGCGCGTGACACCAGTTCGTCGAGCGCGGCAGCGTCCACGCGCCGATCGACGGTGCTGATTCGCACGTCCGGGTTGATGGCCGCGAGGGCTATGCGGCCGGATTCGGACTTCGGCATGCCGATGCGGTCGGTCGTGTGCAGGATCTGTCGCTGCAAGTTGGTGAGGTCGACTCGGTCGCCGTCGACCAGGGTCAGAGCGCCGACCCCGGCCGAAGCCAGGTAGAACGCCGCGGGCGATCCCAATCCACCGGCGCCGATGACGAGCACGTTGGCCTCACGCAGCCGCTGCTGCCCCTCGACGCCGATTTCGTTCAGCAGGATGTGGCGTGAGTAACGCAGCAGCTGATCGTCGTTCAAGGCGTACCTCAAATGAAAACGGGCCGCGCCGCGGCCCGTTCGTATGCGTGACTCAAGCTAGCGTGCAGGTGCCTTGGCGACGTTGTCACCCTTCGGCTTCGCCACATCGACCGGCTTGCCTTTGAGGTGGTTCATCGCCTGCTGCAGCTGGAAGTCGTCGCTGCTGCCGAACTCGTAGCGGCGCGCCGAAGATTGCGCCTTGCTGCCGGGGGCAACGTCCTCAACGGGCGGCGTCGTGGTCGCTCCGGGGGGTGACGCAGCGCGACGCGCGGCGTCCTCGGCCTTGGTTCCTTCCAGGTGGCGGACCAGATCTGCCTCGCGCACGTTGAAGCCCGAGAAATTGCCTTCCGGCGTGTCCTCGACCAGGAAATCGGGAGCGATTCCCTTGGCCTGGATCGACCGGCCATTCGGCGTGTAGTAGCGGGCCGTGGTCAGCTTGATCGCGGCTGGTCCCTCGCCTTCGAGGCGGAGTGGGATGATGGTCTGCACCGAACCCTTGCCGAAGGTCTGCGTTCCGATCACCGCGGCACGCTTGTGGTCCTGCAGGGCGCCGGCGACGATCTCCGACGCGGAAGCGGACGCCCCGTTGACCAGCACGATCATCGGCACGCTCTTGATCTGCGTCGGCAGCTTCTGCAGGACGTCTTCGCCTCGGCCGCGCAGATAGTCCTCGGGTGCGGCGACGAAGCGGCGCTTTGAATCGTCATTGCGCCCGTCAGTCGAGACCACCAGCGCACGCGGCTGCAGGAAAGCGGCGGACACGCCGACCGCGGAATGCAGCAGACCGCCGGGGTCATTGCGCAGATCCAGCACCAATCCCTTCAGAGGCCCCTGCTTGTACAGCTCGTTGACCTGCTTGACCAGGTCGTCGACCGTGCGCTCCTGGAACTGCGAGATGCGGATGAACCCATAGCCCGGCTCGATCGTGCGGGTGCGCACCGACTGCACACGGATCACGTCGCGCATCAACTTGAATTCGAGCGGCTTGTCCTCGCCTTTGCGTGCGATCGTCAGCGTGATCGCCGTACGTGGCTTGCCGCGCATCAGCTTGACCGCTTCAGGCAACGTCATGCCGCGCGTGATCTTGTCGTCGATCTTGATAATCAGGTCGCCGGCCTTGACGCCCGCGCGCGCTGCCGGAGTGTCGTCGATCGGTGCGATCACCTTGACGATGCCATCCTCTGCGCCGACCTCGATGCCCAGCCCGCCGAACTCGCCCTGCGTGCTGGACTGCATGTCTTTGAACGCGTCTGCGTCCAGGAATGCCGAATGCGGATCGAGCCCGGCCAGCATGCCGGAGATCGCCTCCTGCATCAGCTTCTTATCGTCGACCGGTTCGACGTAGTTCTGCTTGACGGCCCCGAAGACTTCTGTGAACTGGCGTATCTCTTCGAGCGGGATTTGGCCGCGCGTATCCCGGAACGCGTACGCCGAAATGCCCAGGCTGATCAGAACGCCTGCGATTGCGCCGGTACCGATCAGTCCAACACTGCGTAGCCTGCCAGCCATGCCACCTCCGGGAGCTGATTTCGCGGAACGCGCCGCGCTTTTTTTGTACGATGAAACTGCTGACGAAACTTAGCGCGCCGCGACCCAGCTAAGCGGGTCAAAAGGGCGGCCCTGGAAACGTAGTTCGAAGTATAGGCCCGGGTACTCGTTGCCACCCGTATTTCCGACCGACGCAACCACGTCTCCGACAGCCACTTTGTCACCAATGTTCCGCAACAGGGACTCATTGTTGCCGTAGACCGAAAGGAAACTGTCGCCGTGGTCGATCACCATCAGGTTCCCGAAGCCGCGCAGCCAATCCGAAAAGACGATGGTTCCGTCCCCCACCGCCCGAACATCGGTACCGACGGGCGCCCGCAGAAATATCCCTTTCCACGTTGGCCCGCCCGTCCCGCCGTCCCCGCGCCGTGGCGTGCCGAATCGCGCCGCGACGGTACCACTGACCGGAAGGGCGAGATGGCCCTTGCGTTGCGCGAAGTTGGGGCCGTTTTGGCTAGACTGAGGTTCTTTCGATGCAGATGCGGACGGTCGGGCAGGCTCCGTAGCCGGGCTGGCTTTCTGGGGTGTCTTTGCCTGCCGGCGCCTTTCAGCTTCCTGGCGGGCTCGCTCGACCTCGCGCCGGGCCTGCTCGGCAAGCACCTTTGAAATGCTGTCGATTAGTGCAGCCAGCCTCTTTTCGTCGCGCTCGGCACGCGCGATCGACTGTCTCTGGGTGGAAATCTGCCGGGCAAGCTGGGCCTGCATCTGCCGCCTCCGTTCGCCTTCCTTCTGAAGTAACGCGCGGTTTCTTTGTTCATCCTCTGCTATCTTGACCAATTCTTCCCTCTTCTGCTGAGATTCCTCCTGCAGCGCCGCAAGCTCGGCCCGTCTGTCGCCCAGTGCTTGTAGATTTCGCGATGTCGCGCGTCCCAAATAGCCCAAGTACTCGGCCTCACGGTCGAGCTTGCCGGGATCGCCGTCCTCGATCAGCAGCTGCAGCGGATCGCGAAGCGAGAGCACCTGCAGTTCCCGCATTAGCCAGTTCAGCTGCTCTTCCTGGCTGCCCTGTCGCCGGGCCACGTCGCGTTCGCGCGCGGCCAGCACCGTCATTTGCTGTTCGATCCGAGCGCGCGTTGCGGCGAGTTCGCGCAGCCGCCGGTTGGCCGAAGAAATCGCAGCTTCCGAACTGGCCAGCGCATCAGTGGCTTCGGAATGGGAAGCCTCGCTGGCCGCGAGTTGCCGCTTGAGCTTGGCCAGTTCATTGCGCAGCTCCTGCTGCTCCGATTGCAGCGCACGTTGCTGCTGCGGCGTGGGTGGCGGGTTCGATTTTGCTGCACCGACGCCTGGGGTCGCTGCCGGCTTCGATGTGGTTTGGCCCGTCGCCGTCTGGCTCGCGATCTGTGGTGCGAGCAGCGCTAGCGCGCCCGCGACCAGCACCGTGGCTTGCCGCCGAGCACTGCCGGAACGAGCGTCTGCTGCGCTCAAGCGTCGCTGCGCGCCCGACCCTGCGCGGCGACCGCCGCTTTGGCGCGTGCGATGTCATCCGGGTCGCCGAGGTAGTAGTTCCGCAGCGGCCGCAGATCGGCATCGAGCTCGTACACCAGGGGCCGCGCGGTCGGAACATTCAGGCCGACGATGTCGTCATCCGATATGTTGTCGAGGTACTTGATCAACGCCCGCAGCGAGTTGCCATGCGCCGCGACGATCACCCGGCGGCCGCGGGAGATCGCCGGGGCGATCGAGTCCTTCCAGAACGGAATGACTCGCGCGACCGTGTCGCGCAAAGATTCGGTCGCCGGAATGTCGCCGGGGGCGAGGTGTCGGTAGCGGGCATGGCGACGGGCCCATCGCGGGTCGTCCTCGGCAAGCGGGTCGGGAGCGATTGCATAAGCGCGCCGCCAGAGCAGTACCTGTTCCTCGCCGAAGCGCGCGGCGGTCTCGGCTTTGTTCAGCCCCTGCAACGCCCCGTAGTGGCGCTCGTTAAGTCGCCAGCTGTGCACAATGGGCAGCCACATCAGATCCATCACATCCAGCGTGATCCACAGCGTGCGTATCGCGCGCTTCAGCACCGACGTATAAGCGATATCGAACACGTATCCCTCGCGCGCCAGCAGCTCACCCGCAGCGCGGGCCTCCTGCCTTCCGTGGTCGGTAAGGTCTACGTCGGTCCAGCCGGTGAACCGGTTTTCGAGATTCCATTGGCTTTCGCCATGGCGCAGCAGCACGAGTTTGAACATGGAGTGGCGACCGCGTGGTGCCCACGAGTGAAGTGCGTCCGTATTCTATAATTCATAGCTTTTCGCCGGCTTCGGATCTCGTGTCGGCCCGTCACTCAAACGTACGTCTCGCCGAACGTGGGTCTCGTGCAATTCGTCCTCGACAACATCATCCTGATCGCGGTCGCTTTCGTCAGCGGCGCAATGCTGGTGTGGCCCCTGGTACGCGCGCGGGCAGGCGGCCCGACGCTGACGACACTGCAGGCGACGCAGCTGATGAACAGTCGCAATCCGCAGGTGGTCGACTTGCGCAATGCCGAGGATTTCGCGAAGGGCTCGCTGCCCCACGCCCGCAACGTTCCGGTCGACAAGCTGACTGCGCGCCTGAATGAATTGAAGAAGGACAAGCCGGTACTGCTCGTGTGCGCGAACGGCACCACCGCAGGCCGCACCGCCAGTCTGCTGCGCAGCCAGGGCTTCGGCGACGTGTACGTGCTGGCCGGCGGCATGGCGGCGTGGCGCGAAGCCGGACTGCCGGTGCGAGTCTGACGCGAGGACGAATGAGCCGTGTACTGATGTACAGCACGGGCTTCTGCCCGTTCTGTCAGCGCGCCGAGATGCTGCTGAAGGCGCGCGGCGTGACCGAAATGGAAAAGATCCGCGTGGATCTGGACCCGGTCCAGCGCGACGAAATGATCGCGCGCACCGGACGGCGCACGGTCCCGCAGATCTACATCGGCGAAACCCACGTGGGTGGGTTCGACGACCTCTCGGCACTCGATCGCGAGGGGAAACTGACGCCACTGCTCGCGGCGTAGCCTTTCAATCCAACGCCGAAGCGGCGACGCCGCCGAGGACTTGCCAGGAAGATCCATGACCGATACTCATCCCGCGGCTGCCGCTCCCCAGGGGCCGGTGTTCCAGGTTCAGCGCGTCTATCTGAAGGATGCGTCGCTCGAAATGCCGAACGCACCCGCCATATTCCTCGAATCGGACAATCCGAAGGTCGATGTGCAACTCGAGGTTTCGGATGCCCCGGTCGTCGAAGCGATGCACGAAGTCGTCGTCCGCGTTACCGTGACCGCCAAGGTCAAAGACAAGGTGCTGTTCCTGGTCGAGGGCAAGCAGGCGGGCATCTTCGAGATGCGCAATATTCCGGCCGAACAGAAGCCGCCCATCATCGGCATCGTGTGTCCGGGCATCGTGTATCCCTACCTGCGCTCGAACATCGCGGACATGATCAGCCGCACCGGTCTGCCGCCAATCCATCTGGCTGAGATCAACTTCGAGGCGTTCTTCCAGCAGCGTCAGGCCGCGCTGGCGCAACAGGCAGCGGGACAAGCCGTCGCTGCGCAGGCGGCCGGCAACGGTGCAGCCAACGCCTGACGGCGATGAGAATTGCGGTGCTCGGCGCAGGGGCGTGGGGCACCTCGATTGCAGCCTCGCTGGCCGGCCGCGCATCCGTCGTCCTGTATGCGCGCGACCCGGCGCTCGCCGACGAGATGCGATCGACGCGCGTCAATCGGCGCTATCTGCCGGGTATTGCGCTGCCGCCCGAACTGACACTGACGACCGACTTCCGCGGTGCCGTTGAGCACGCCGACCGTGGCCTGCTGATCGTCGCGACACCAACCCGCGCGCTGCGTGACGTCTGCGTCCAGCTCGCCGCCGCCGCGACCCCTGCTCCATTCGTCTGGCTGTGCAAGGGCCTCGAGGAGGGCGAGCAGCTGCTTGCGCACGAAGTGGTTGCACAAGCCTGGCCCTCTGGCGCGGACCGTGGCGGTCCGTTGTCGGGCCCGAGCTTCGCATTCGAGGTCGCACAAGGCCTGCCGACCGCTCTGACGGTGGCCGGTGCGCCCGAACTGTGCGAACAAGTGACTGCTGCGCTACATGGCGGCGCGCTGAGGATCTACTCGTCGCCGGATGTCATCGGCGTCGAAGTCGGCGGAACGGTCAAGAATGTCTTGGCCATCGCCACCGGAATCAGCGACGCGCTTCAGCTCGGCATGAACGCGCGTGCAGCGCTGATCACGCGCGGGCTTGCCGAGATGTCGCGACTAGGTGTCGCCCTTGGCGCGCGCGCAGAGACCTTCATGGGGCTGACCGGACTTGGCGACCTGATCCTGACCGCTACCGGCGACCTGTCGCGCAACCGTCAGGTCGGTCTTGCGCTGGGTCGCGGCCGCTCCCTCAACCAGGTGGTCGCCGAACTCGGTCATGTAGCCGAAGGGGTGCGATCGGCCGAAGCGGTACTCGGCCGGGCGCGGACATCCGGAGTGCAGATGCCGATCAGCGAAGCTGTGTTCGCGGTCCTGAGCGGGCGCCTGACCGCGCCGCAGGCGCTCGATCGGTTGCTGGCGCGCGACCCGAAGAGCGAAGCCGAGTGACACTGAAATCCGTCTGCGTCTTCTGCGGCTCACAGCAGGGCGCGCGCGCGGAGTACCTCGACTCCGCGCGGGAACTGGCACGGGTTTGCGTGGCGCGCGGCCTGCTGGTTGTCTACGGCGGCGGACACGTCGGCATGATGGGCGCGCTGGCCGACGAGATGCTGGCGAACAATGGACGAATTGTCGGCATCATTCCCCGCCACTTGATGCGGTCCGAGCTGGCCCATCGCGGACTGACGGAACTCAACATCGTCGAATCGATGCACGATCGCAAGCGCGCGATGGCGGAGCGCAGCGATGCCTTCGTTGTCCTGCCCGGTGGGTATGGCACCTTCGAGGAAATGTTCGAGATGGTGACCTGGCTGCAGCTGCGGCTGCAATCCAAGCCGGTCGGCATCCTCAATATCGAAGGCTATTACGACCGGCTGCTCGACTTCCTTCGCCATGCCGCGTCCGAGGGCTTCATTCGTCCCGAGCACTGGGATCTCATCATCGTCGAGCACGGTGTCGAGTTACTGCTCGATCGACTCGAGTTGCACGCTGCCGAAATGGCGCGCAGCCATCCCCGACGGCTCGATCCGTCACGCGCCTGACCCAGCGCCCGAGTCAGTGACCCGCGGGAAAGCCGAGCTGACGCCATGCCTCGTACACCACGACCGCAACCGCATTGGAAAGATTGAGGCTGCGATTGCCCGCGCGCATCGGCAAACGCAGCCGGCGCTCCGGTGCAAACCGCTCGCGCACGGCTTCGGCGAGTCCGCGGGTCTCGCTGCCGAACACGAACCAGTCCCCCGCCTGAAAGGCGACATCCGTATACGTTCGCACAGCGCGCGTCGTCAGGCAGAACAGTCGGTCGGACGGAGGATTTTCGCTCGCCAGCAGGTCGTCGAGGTTCGCGTGGACCCGCAGTTCGGCGTACTCGTGATAGTCGAGCCCGGCGCGGCGTAACTGCTTGTCCGACAGATCGAAGGCCAGCGGCTCGACGAGATGCAGGCGCGCGCCCGTGTTGGCGGCGAGACGGATCACATTGCCAGTGTTCGGCGGAATTTCCGGCTCGACGAGGACGATGTTGAACATTTTCAGGGCGTGCGAGCAACGACGCGATTGAGCACTCGCGTGACCCCGGCACGCTTCAGCGCGACTGCTACCTCGTCGAGCGTGCTGCCTGTCGTCATCACATCGTCGATCACCACGACGGTCGCCGCGTCGAGGCTGCCGGTGATGCCGAACGCGCCGCGGACATTGCGCCGACGCGCAGCGCGCGCCAGCGCTTGCTGGGGCGGTGTATGGCGCAGGCGTAATAGCCGCCCGTCGAGCAGCGGCACGCCGACACAGCGCGCGTAAGTCCGAGCGATCTCCAGCGACTGGTTGTAGCCACGCTCGGCCTCGCGTTCGAACGACAACGGAACGGCAACGACGTGGTCGCCGACGGGGCGTTTGCCTTCACGTCTGGCCAGCAGGCGGCCGAAGACTTCGGCGAGGTCGATCCGCGCCGCGAATTTCAGCGCGGCCACCATGCCTGCGATAGGAGCCGCGTAGTCGGCCAGAGTGAGCGTCTGATCGTAATGCGGCGGGTGTGACAGACACAGACCGCATACGCCGGCTGAGCCGCCGGACAAGCGGATCGCACAGCGCTCGCAGCGTGCGGCAGTCGCCGGCAGGAAGTCGGCCTCGCAGAATTCACACACCGGTTGTCCCGGCGCCAGGCCGCAGACCGCGCAGCGCGGCGCGAACCAGCGGCCGAGCCACGAGGTCGATCGATTCTCCGAAAGCGGCTGCTCGCACATGAGGCCGAGCTTAGCGGCGCCGCCGGCCGGCGCGGATACGTCCCTATACTGCCCCGCATCATGTCGGTCATGGCACGCATGCCTGCACGCGTCGACGGATGACAACACCGCGCATGCCGGTGCGCACCGTCGACGTCGCTCGTCTGTTCGACCGACGCGTCGCGCGTATCGCCCGCCATGACTTCCTGCTACGGGAAGTTGGACGGCGGCTGTTGAGCCGGCTCGAATACATCAGGCTGCGGCCCGAACGGGTGCTCGATGTGGGCTGCGGTCTCGGACGTTCCCGCGCGGACCTCCTTGCCGTCCATCCGCGCGCGCGTTGGATTGGGGTCGAGTTGTCCGAGACGATGGCCCGGGCGGGCCGGCAGGAACAGCGCGGCACGATGGGACTGCAACGTTGGTGGCGCGGTACCCCGGACTGGGTCGTCGCCGACGGCGCAAGCCTGCCGTTCGCCGACGACAGTATCGACCTGCTGTTCTCCAACCTGATGCTGCACTGGCATCCGGCACCGCACGCGGTATTCCCTGAGTGGAAGCGATTGTTGCGAGTGGACGGGCTACTGCTGTTCAGTTGTTTCGGGCCTGACACGCTGAAAGAGCTGCGCGCGGCCGCCCGGGCGGTGCTTCCCCACGCGGTTCCGATGCCATTCGTCGACATGCATGACTTCGGCGACATGCTGGTCGGCAGCGGCTTCGCGACGCCCGTGATGGACGTCGAGACGCTGACGCTGACCTACGGCGACGCGCGGCAGTTGCTCGACGAAGTCCGCGCGCTCGGCTCCAACGTGCGAGTTGATCGTTGGCCGGCGCTGCCCGCGGGTCGACGGGCACGGGCACTGCTCCGCGCCCTGACCGAACACAGCGGAGCGGACGGGCGCATCCCGCTGACCTTCGAGATTGCGTACGGGCATGCATGGAAGCCAGAGGCCCGCGAGGTCGGCGTTAGTTCGATCCCGGTGGATGCGCTGCGTCGGCAGTTGTCACAACGAAGACGCTAGGAAGGAAGTACAGTAACCGGCCGTGCTTCAAGCGGACATGGTTTTGCCTCGCAGGTCGATGCTGCGACCCAGACTCACGGAGGAAAAATGAGCCTCATTTCGTTCTTTAAGGAAGCCGGCGAAAAACTGTTCGGCAAGAAGGTGCAGGAGGTGCAAGCGGCGCCCGCCAAGGTCGACGCCGCTGCGCTGGCTGAAGCCAACCGCGAAGCCGCGGGCGCGATTGAGAGTCACATCAATACGCTCGGACTCACCGTGACCGCGCTGACGGTGACTTTCGACGGCGCGACCAGCACCGCAAAGGTCTTTGGAGTGGCGAAGGACCAGGCCACCAAGGAAAAGGTGATCCTGGCTGCCGGCAACGTGCATGGGGTGGCCGCGGTGGACGACAACATGACGGTCGACCTGTCGCAGCCGGCCGCGAAGTTCTACACGGTGGTCAAGGGCGACACGTTGTCTAAGGTCGCCAAGGAGTTCTACGGCAACGCCAATGCATACATGAAGATCTTCGAGGCGAACAAGCCGATGCTTTCGCACCCCGACAAGATCTATCCGGGACAGAACCTGCGCATTCCGGCGGAGTAGCTCTAACGACCTGCTCGGCGAGGCTCGCCTCCGCGAGTGGGATTGGGCAGAGCACGCAGCCGGCCATGGTGCTTGCATATAATCCGACAGCTTTGCGCAGAGCGGTCGGAACGGTCGTCAGCGGCGATGAACGGAATGCGCGTGATCGAGCCCATGACCTGGTTGATCAGGCGCAACGGCTCGGCGAGCCCGCGGCAACTTGCGTGGGTCTTCGTTTCACTGGGGGCGGTTTCTTTCGCCTTTGGTGCAGGGTTCGCAGCGCTGGGGTACTGGATGGTATTTCCGTTCGTTGGCCTGGAGCTGGTGGCGGTCGCGGCCGCGTTCGTGTTCTCGGCGCGCCACGCCGCCGACTTTGAGCGGATCGAGATTGGTGATTCGGAAGTGATCGTCGAGCGCCTTGAAGGCGCAAGACGGTCGGAAGTTCGCTTCGGCCTTCCGTGGGTGCGGGTCGAAGTCGCTGGGCGGGACGTTGGCATCGGCCCGCGGGTGCGGGTCGATGTGGTGTCGAAGCGGCAGCGGGTCGAAGTAGGTCGGTACCTGGTCGATGCGCGGCGGATTGCGCTGGCGCGCGAACTCAGGGCCGCGCTGGCCGACGTCGCGCGGCGAAGCGGTGGGATCGGAATCCGAGGATAACGGACAGGCAATGGCAACAGCGATGATTTCCAGGCTCTTGGCGATGCGCGCTGCGGCCGCCGCCGCAAGCCTCGGCGCGGTGGGCGCTACCCACGCGGTGCAGAGCAAGTACAACCTGGCACCTCCGATGGCGCCGGTGGCACGCGAGATCTACGGCCTGCACAACCTGATGCTGGTCATTTGCTGCCTGATCTTCATCGCGGTGTTCGCCGTCATGTTCTATTCGGTCTGGAAGCACCGCCGCTCGAAGGGCGCCGTCGCTGCCAATTGGCACGAGAGCACCACGGTCGAAGTCATCTGGACGGTGGTTCCATTCATCATCGTCATCGTCATGGCGCTGCCGGCGACCCGGGTCGTGGTCGCGATGAAGGACACCAGCAATGCCGACCTCACCATCAAGGTCACCGGCTATCAGTGGAAGTGGGGTTACGACTACCTGCGTGGCGAAGGCGAGGGCATCTCGCTCCTCTCGCAACTCGCCACGCCGCTGGCGCAGATCGAAGGACGCGAGCCCAAGACCAGCACCTACCTGCTGGACGTCGACGAGCCACTGGTGGTTCCGGTCAACAAGAAGATTCGCATCATCACGACCGCGAACGACGTGATACACGCGTGGTGGGTGCCGGCCTTCGCCGTCAAGCAGGACGCGATACCGGGATTTGCTCGCGATATGTGGTTCCGCGCGGAGCAGGTCGGCACCTTCCGCGGCCAGTGCGCCGAGCTGTGCGGCAAGGACCATGCGTTCATGCCCATCGTCGTGCAGGTCGTTTCGGCCGAGGACTACAGCAAATGGGTCGGCGGCCGGAAGCAGAAGATGGCCATCGCGGCGGACGATCCGAACAAGACCTGGACCCAGCCCGAGTTGATGACGCGCGGTGAGAAGGTGTACCAGGCGAACTGCCAGCCGTGTCACCAGGCGAACGGGCGGGGCATACCGGGATCGTTCCCCGCACTTGCGGGCAGCAAGGTGGTGGCCAGCAAGGACGACCAGATCGCGATCATGCTGCACGGGCGCAATGCGATGCCGGCGTGGAGAACGCTGTCGGACGTCGAACTCGCGGGGGCCGCCACCTACACGAGGAATTCGTGGGGCAATAAGGCGGGCGACGTGCAGCCTGCAGAATTCAAAGCGGCTCGGAAGTAGCGAGCGCACCGAGAAAGCAAGACCAGGAGCACCGATGAGCGCCGTCGCCCACCCCCCGACCGCAGGCCACGCGGGCCACGATCACGCGCACGACCACCCGCACGGCTGGCGTCGGTGGCTGTTCGCCACCAATCACAAGGACATCGGCACGATGTACCTGTGGTTCAGCTTCACGATGTTCTTCATCGGCGGGTTGCTGGCGCTGGGCATCCGCCTGGAGCTGTTCCAGCCGGGCCTTCAGTTCTGGCGTCCGGAGTTCTTCAACCAGCTCACGACGATGCACGGCGTGATCATGGTGTTCGGCGCAATCATGCCGGCGTTCGTCGGCTTTGCGAACTGGATGATCCCGCTGCAGATCGGTGCACCCGACATGGCATTCGCGCGGATGAACAACTTCAGCTTCTGGCTGCTGCCGCCCGCCGCTCTGCTAGTGGTCGCGTCGTTCTTCGTGCCGGGCGGCGCGACCGCTGCGGGCTGGACGCTCTACGCGCCGCTCACGGTGCAGATGGGCGCCGGCATGGACATGGCGATTTTCGCGCTGCACATCCTGGGCGCGTCTTCGATCATGGGTTCGATCAACATCATCACCACCATCCTCAACATGCGTGCTCCCGGGCTGACGTTGATGCGGATGCCGATGTTCGTCTGGACCTGGCTCATCACCGCCTACCTGCTGATCGCCGTGATGCCGGTGCTGGCGGGCGCGATCACGATGACGCTGACCGACCGTCATTTCGGCACCAGCTTCTTCAACGCCGCCGGCGGCGGCGACCCGATCATGTACCAGCACATCTTCTGGTTCTTCGGGCACCCCGAGGTGTACATCATGATCCTGCCGGCGTTCGGCATCGTCAGCCAGATCATCCCGGTATTTGCCCGCAAGCCGCTGTTCGGCTATGCATCGATGGTGTACGCGACCGCGTCGATTGCGATCCTGTCTTTCATCGTCTGGGCGCACCACATGTTCACGACCGGCATGCCGCTCACCGGCCAGATTTTCTTCATGTACGCGACGATGCTGATCGCGATTCCGACCGGCGTGAAGGTCTTCAACTGGGTCGCGACGATGTACAAGGGCTCGATGACGTTCGAGACCCCGATGCTGTTCGCGATCGGCTTCATCTTCGTCTTCACGATGGGCGGATTCACCGGCCTCATCCTCGCGGTCGCGCCGATCGACATCCAGTTGCAGGACAGCTACTACGTGGTCGCGCATTTTCACTACGTGCTGGTCGCCGGTTCGCTGTTCGCGCTGTTCGCCGGCACCTACTACTGGCTGCCGAAGTGGACCGGCCACATGTACGACGAGACGATCGGAAAATGGCACTTCTGGCTGTCGATGATCTTCTTCAATGTCACGTTCTTCCCGATGCACTTCCTCGGGCTGGCCGGTATGCCGCGCCGCTACGCCGACTATCCGCTGCAGTTCGCCGACTTCAATCTGGTTGCATCGATCGGCGGGTTCGGTTTCGGACTCACGCAGCTGCTGTTCCTGTACGCGGTCGTCAGGTGCATCCGCGGCGGCCCGCAGGCGGCGGCCAATCCGTGGGATGCGGAAGACGGCGGACTCGAGTGGACGGTTCCATCCCCAGCGCCGTTCCATACATTCGAAACGGCGCCGGTCGTCAAGTAAAAATGGCGAGCATGATGCCGGATCGCGACGAGCGCAGGCTGAACCGCCGCACCGCGCTGATCCTCGCGACCGTCGCCGTGGTGTTCTTCATCGGCGTCATCGCCCGTCGCTGGCTGCTCGGCGGCTGAAGACGCAAGCGACCATGAGCGAGCACGCGTCCCATCCAGATCTCCGCAGCGACAACCGCTCGATCCTGCGTAAGCTGGTCGTGGTCGCCATCATGATGTTCGCGTTCGGATGGGCGCTGGTGCCGCTTTATCGCAAGATCTGCGACATCACCGGCATCAACGTGGTGACCGCGCGCGATGGCGCGGCGGAAATTGCGGCGCGCAATATACAGGTCGATCTAAGCCGCACGATCACCGTCGAGTTTGATGCGAACCGCCACGGCGCGTGGCAATTCCGGCCGCACGTGAACCATCTGCAGGCGCATCCCGGCGAGCTGGTTCACGTGACCTACGATCTGGTCAACCTCGAGGCCCGGACGATGGCAGGGCAGGCAATCCCCAGCTACGCACCAATGCAATCCGCGCAGTACTTCCAAAAGCTCGAGTGTTTCTGCTTCCAGCAGCAGACACTGGCCGGCGGGGAGACGCGGCAGTTGCCGGTCGTGTTCTTCATCGACCCGAATCTCCCCGCCGACGTGAAGACGATCACGCTTTCCTACACGTTCTTCGAAGTGGCCGGGGCGCTCGCTCGGCCCGAGCGTGCGCGGCCCGCCGCGCCGAAGGGCTGACGATGACGGGAGTCGATATGGCCGACGAGCAACCGTCGAACAAGGTGACTGCGCGCAAGGCGGGTTTCATCCCGACCCTGCGCGCGGTGCTGTGGTCATTCCTCGGTGTCCGCGGGCGGGCCGGCTACGAGAAGGATGCCGCGCAGCTGAATCCGGTGCACGTGATCGTCGCCGGCGTCCTCGCGGCGGTCGTGTTCGTGCTCGTGCTGGTGGCGGTGGTCCGTTGGGTCGTGAGCTAGTCAGGACAGGTACAGTCGGTCAGAACAGGCAAAAAGGGAGCGATTGCAGATGGCCAAGACGCAGGGGGAAACACACCGGACTATTTCGTCCCGGCGCCGTCGCAATGGCCGATGGTCGGGATGATCGCGATGGCCTTCACCGGTTTCGGCGCGGCGATGGTGGTCAACCACAACTCGACCGGGTACGTGGCGCTGGCGATAGGGCTCGCGGTGCTCGCCTACATGATGATCGGCTGGTTCTCGATGGTTGCGGGCGAGTCCGAGCACGGCGCCTACAACCGGCGGGTCGATGCCTCGTTCCGCTGGGGAATGGGCTGGTTCATCTTCTCGGAGGTGATGTTCTTCGCTTCGTTCTTCGGCGCGCTGTTCTACGCGCGGCTGATCACGGCGCCGATGCTCGGAGACTTCGACCACAAGGTGCTGTGGCCAGACTTCAATGCAACCTGGCCGCACGCCGGTCCCGCGGGCGTCGTCGATGCGTTCAGCCAGCTCGGTCCTTTCTGGTTGCCAACGATCAATACCGCGCTGTTGCTGACCTCAGGCGTCACGCTGACAGTGTCGCACCACGCGCTGCGATCGAACCACCGTAACGCAGCCGCGCTGTGGTTGGCGATCACGGTGGTGCTGGGGTTCACCTTCCTCGTGGTACAGGTCATCGAGTACGGCCATGCGTATTCGGAGCTGAACCTGAAATTGAGCTCGGGCATCTTCGGTTCGACTTTCTTCATGCTGACCGGCTTCCACGGATTCCACGTGTTCGTCGGTGCCTTGATGCTGTCGGTCGTCCTGCTGCGGCTGCTCAAAGGCCATTTCAAGCCGACGCAGCATTTCGCCTTCGAAGGAGCCGCGTGGTACTGGCACTTCGTCGACGTGGTCTGGATCGGGCTCTACATCCTGGTCTACTGGCTGTAGCACGACCTCGCGGGTCGAGGCGGCGCCTGCGGGCGCCGTCATCGTTTCAAGAACCTATCTCAGAGTCCCCGATGGATCGCGTTGCCAAGAGAAGCGGGCGGATGCAAGGCGGCTGGCGAAGGACAGTAGCCGAGCCTACGGCCGAGCCGGCCAACGCCGCAGACGCCCGCTTCTCGTGGCAACCCTGCGGGGCGGGGTCGCATGGGGCGCACGGCGTTGTTGCGGCTCGGGTCCTTGCACACGCAATGGTCCCCTCGCCACGCCTAGCCCTGCACCCCATGCGACCCCGCCGCGACCACCGGGGATCCTGAGATAGGTTCTGTGCCGTCAATAGCTGCGAGGTTCGATCCAGCCCATCCAATAGCTGAACAGGATGAACAGGAAGAGCGCGACCGACAGACCGACGCGGACCGTGAGCGCATTGACGGTGCGGCTCGAACCGCCCCGATCACGGATCAGGAATACCAGTGCAGATCCGAGCGAGGCGATGATCCCGATCAAGGCAATGACGACGATGATGCGCATGAATGCCGGCCGCACGGGCCGCGAATTATCCCATCGATGACATCGACGGATCGGGACACGAAACGCAATGCCGCGGCGGCGATTGCCTTTGGCGTGGTGGTGACCGTCGTCACCTCCATGCTAGGCAACTGGCAGACCCGCCGCGGCGACGCGAAGGAAGCGATGCAGGCGCGCTGGGAAGCCGCCGAGGCCGCGGAGCCAGTCGAAGTTTCGTCCGTGTCAGCACAGATCGCAACCGCCGAACACCTGCCGCGCCGTGTCCGGCTGAAGGGCGTGTTGCTGGCCGATGCCACCGTCTTTGTTGAAAACCGCTACCTGAACGGGGTTGCGGGTTTCCTGGTCGTCTCTCCAATGCGCATTGGCGCGGAGCCGCTGGTTCTGGTCAATCGCGGGTGGATCGCGCGCGATCTGCGCGATCCGGCCGTGCTGCCCCGATTCGCCACGTCAGGTGACCCAGTCGAGATCGAAGGTCTGGCGGTCGAACGCGTGTCGCGACTACTCGAGCTCTCTCGGCCACAAACGTTGCGCGTTCCGGGAATCTGGCCGAATCTCGACTTCGACGACTACGAAAAGGCAACGGGCCTGGATGTCGCTCGCTTCGTCGTGCAGCAGACCAGTGTTCAACCTGACGGACTCCAGCGCAGCTGGGTGCGGCCGGACTATCGCGTCGAAACCCATCGAGGCTACGCACTGCAGTGGTATGGCCTCGCATTGCTGTCGGGCGGGTTGACGGCCTACTTCGGCTTGCGGTTCTTCGGTCGTTCACGACGATGAATCCGCGCAGCGCGACCGCGGACGACACGGTTTGCCCCGGGCATTGGCGGCGGTATCGGGTTCTATACGCCATCATTTTCGTGTGCGTTACTCCGATCGTTGCGTCGTACCTCGCCTACTATGTATTTCCACCCACTGGACGAACCAACTACGGCACGCTGCTTCCGCCCCGGCCACTCGGGAACGTGGAGCTGCAGACGCTCGACGGACGCCCGTTCGACTTCCGTCAGCTGGCAGGCAAATGGATACTGTTGACCGCTGGCGGCGGCGAGTGCACCGGTGGCTGCCCGGACGCACTGCTGCAGATGCGACAGCAGCGCTTGATGACGGGCAAGGACAGTGAACGGGTCGATCGCGTCTGGCTGATCACCGATAACGCGCCGCTTTCCACGCTGCTGATGCGCGAGTACGAAGGGACGTACTACGTTCGCGCACCCGCTGATGCGGTGAGGGAGTGGATGGCGAATGGCCCTGAGCTGAACGGTGTCGTATGGCTGGTCGATCCGGTGGGCAACCTGATGCTGCGCTGGCCGCGCGATCCGGATCCCAGGCGTGTCAAGGCTGATCTGGTGCGGCTGTTGACGGCGTCCAGCCACTGGATCCGTATGGAGAAGACTCAGTGACCGATGCCGCGTCGCTCGCGTGGCTGGCTCTCAAGGGCACGGCGGTCGCGGCACTGCCGCTCGCCTACGTCGCACTGTCGCGCGACCCGGCGAAATTCCGCCGGTTGGCCTGGGTCACCGCGTTCCTGACGCTCGATCTCATCATGTTCGGCAGCTTCACACGGCTCACGGACTCGGGCCTCGGTTGTCCGGACTGGCCGGGGTGCTACGGCCACTCCAACCCACTGTCGGCCGGTGAGCCGATCCGCGCGGCAGAAACCTCGCAGCCGACCGGGCCTGTCACGATGACCAAGGCGTGGATCGAGATGCTCCATCGGTATTTCGCGATGGGCGTGGGCCTGCTGATCATCATCCTTGCGGTGCTGGCATGGAGCCGGCCGCGCGCGGCTACTCCCGCGCCGTCGCGCGCGCTCGCCAGCGCGGCGCTCATCTGGGTCTGTGTGCAGGGCGCCTTCGGTGCACTCACCGTGACGATGAAGTTGCAGCCAGTACTCGTTACGGTGCATCTGCTGGGTGGTGCAACGCTGCTGGCGCTGCTCGTGTGGCTGGCCGCACGCGCAAGCCCGGCGCTGCCGGCGATGGCGGCGCCGCCGCGGCTCCGCGCCGTCGCCGCGCTAGGCCTTGTGGTAGTCGGAGTGCAGATGGCGCTGGGCGGATGGGTCAGCAGTAACTACGCCGTGCTCGCGTGCAGCGACTTCCCACGCTGCCAGGGAGCGTGGTGGCCGCCGATGGACTTCGAACGCGGGTTTGCGATCTGGCGGGACCTGGGTAGGACGACCGCGGGCGAGATGATCCCGTTCCAGGCGCTGGTCGCGATTCACTGGGTGCACCGCTTCTTCGCACTGGTTGTTGTGACTCTGCTCGGGCTGCTGATCGCCGCCATCTGGCGTCGTCCAGGCTTCGGCAGGGAGGCGCGCTGGCTGTGCGGAGTGCTGATTCTGCAACTCGTCACCGGGTTGTCGAACGTCGTGCTTCAATGGCCGTTACTCGCCGCAGTTCTGCACAGCGGCGGGGCGGCGCTGATGGTTTGGCTGCTGGTGCTGATCAACGTAAGGGCAGCGGGCTCGGCGCACACCCGGTAATATCGGCCGCCTCGGTTCGCCCATTTCCTTCAGCCTGTACACCTAATGCGCGGTCAACTTTCCGCCCTGTCCGAATCTCCCGGACACCTCGCGGCTCAGTACTGGGCGCTGACGAAGCCGCGCGTGACCCAGCTGGTGATCTTCTGCGCGATCATCGGCATGTTCCTCGCAACGCCGGAGTTCCCGTCGCCGCGGATCGTCGCCATGGCGACACTCGGCATCTGGCTGCTGGCGGGCGCCGCCTTCGCGGTCAATTCGCTGATCGAGCGGCATGTCGACGCCAAAATGGCTCGCACTCGCATGCGGCCATTGCCACGCGGCGAACTGACCGCCACGCAGGCGCTCTGGTTTTCCGGGCTGATCGGTGGGGCCGGCATGTGGGTGCTTTACACGCAGGTGAATCCGCTGACGATGTGGCTGACTCTGGCGACCTTTGTCGGCTACGCGGTCGTTTACACGATGCTGCTGAAGCCATATACGCCGCAGAACATTGTCATCGGCGGGATGAGCGGCGCGATGCCACCGGTGCTGGGCTGGGCCGCCGTGACGGGCACCACGCCGCCTGAGGCGTGGTTACTGGCGCTAATCATCTTCGTCTGGACTCCACCGCACTTCTGGGCACTTGCGCTGTACCGCATCGAGGACTATCGCAAGGCCGGCTGGCCGATGCTGCCGGTTACGCACGGCGAACCGCTGACTCGCCTGCACATCCTGCTCTACACGATCGGGCTGGTGGCGACCACCGCGCTGCCGTACGCGGTGAAGATGTCCGGGTTGCTGTATCTGACGGTTGCTCTCGTGCTGGGCGCCGTGTTCATCGGTTACGCGTGGCGGCTGTTCCGTGCGCCACAGCCCGCGGTGGCTCGCGCGACGTTCAACTATTCGATCGTCTATCTGGCTGCGTTGTTTGCCGCGCTGCTGGCCGACCATTACGTCTGAGCCGCCGGTCCGGATGAAAGCGGTCCTGCCGGTCCTGCGCAGTGCATTGGTGATCGCGGCGGCCGTCGCGCTCGCGGCCTGCTCGCCGCCGTCGTTCAAGGCGGTGGACATCACCGGAGCCAACTACGCGCGCGAGTTCTCGCTCGAGTCCGCCGCCGGCGGGCGCCGCAGTCTCGCCGATTTCCGCGGCAAGATTGTTGCGGTGTTCTTCGGATTCACACAGTGTCCGGACGTGTGCCCGACGACGCTGTCGGACTTCGTCGAAGTGCGGCGGCGGCTGGGAGCCGACGCTGACAAGGTGCAGGTCGTTTTCGTCACGCTCGATCCCGAGCGCGACACGGCCGCGGTGCTTTCGCAGTATGTGCCGACGTTCGATCCGTCGTTCGTCGCGCTCTACGGGACTGCCGAGCAGACGGCGGCGACCGCCAAGGAATTCAAGGTCTTTTACATGAAGGTGCCTGGCAAGACTGCCACGTCCTATACGCTGGATCACACTGCCGGCACCTATGTATTCGACCGGGAAGGCCGCATTCGGCTGTTCATCCGGCACGGCACGTCGATAGAAGACATCGTCGCCGACGTGCGAAGACTGCTTTAGGGCCTCATTCAAACGATCCGGTGGCGGCCGACACGCGGGTGCTGCTCGAGATGACGCGTGCGCCGGATGCAGGCTCGACGATGCCGAAGCGTTCCCGGACCGCATCGTCCAGATCCAGCTCGAATCCGGCGAAAGCGCTGGCAGCGCTCGAGGCGTACTCATCGGCGACGTATTCGCGGGCGCCACTGTGCAGCACGCCGTGCACTTCAAAGGGATCGAAGACCACGATGCTGCCGGGCATTGCCGGCAATCTCACGCCGGGTCGGGCAAACACGATGTCGACCGGCGGTCCGTCGACGTACCAGACGCCGAACATCACATCGGCATAGTGGGCGTCACTGTGAAAGAACGCACCGCGGCACACATGCCATTCGAAGGTCGGGCGCAGTGCGCTGGCGAGCGGCTCGCCGAGTACGGCGGCGAGCTCGGCTTGGACACGGTTGTCGCTCCAGGTTCCGCGCGACTGGACCCGCCCGGCTGCCTCCTCGCTGGCCTCAATGCCGCGCGCGCGGAGGACGAGCGAATCGTCCGGTTTGCGGTTGCCGCAGGCAATGTGCCGCGCAACCGCGCGCAAGGACGTTTCCGAGCGCGCCAGCAGCGCTGGTGCGTCGACGGCGATGAATTCCATCGCTGGATTATCGGGCCCCCAAAAAAAAAGGTTCATCTCCCAACTCCGGGGAAGGCGGCGCGGATTTTGAGGAAGAAGTAGGTGTCGTCGCGGAAGCCGTAGGCCATGCGTTTGATGACCTTGATTTTGTTGTTGATGCCCTCGATCAGGTTAGTGCCGAGCGGATAGGTGCAGTGGGCCAGGATGCCCGGCAGGTAGGGGCGCAGCCTGCGGGCGAAGTGGCGCAGCGGGCCGATGCCACTGCGCAAGGCCTGGCGATACCAACTGCGCCAGGCGCGGGCGGCCTGTTCGCGGTGGCGGTACTGCCAGAGGTCTCTGAGGGCATCGCGCAGCACGTAGACGACGAACAGGCTGTGGTTGGCGGCCAGCAGTTCGTCGAGTTCGACGTCCTGGCCGGGTGTCAGCGAGTGGCGGTTCTTCAGCAGCAGCCAGCGGGCGCCCTTGACGACGCGCCGGCCGTGGCGATCGGCACGCAGTTCATTGGCCCGATCGACCCGGACGCGGTCGATGACCTCGCGGCCGTACTTGGCCACGACGTGGAACAGATCGAACACGACGGCGGCGTTGGGGCAATGTGCCTGCACCTCGAGCTCATAGCCGGCGCTCATGTCCATAACGGCCGCCTTCAAGGCGCGGCCGCGACCCCCCGCCCGACCCACAGCACGCGCTTGCGCAGCGGCTCCACGATCACGGTGGCATAGCGGTGGCCCTTCTGGATCGCAAATTCGTCCAGCGCAATCACCGCAATGCCGTCCAGCTCGACCGGGCCGAGCACCCGCTCCAAACTGGCGCGGTCCAGCTCCTTGACCGTCTTCCAGTCCAGGCCGAAGAAGTGCGCCACATGCAGGATCGAGGCGACGCGGCACAGCCGGGCCACTGACTCGGCCAGACGGCTCGTCACCCGCGCATAGGGCGCCAGCCACGGCAGCCGCTCCAGCTTCGGGCCACAGTTCTCACAGGCCACGCGCACTCGCGGCACGATCAACTCGATCGCATGCTCGAACACCGGCAGATCGCGAACTCGCCGCTCCTGCACATCATGAATGAGGCGCGTCGCCCGGCCACAGCCGCCGCAGCAGCGCCACTGTCCACGGATTGGCGACAGGCGAATCACGCACCAGCGCTGCGCGCCGCGCACCTCGTCCCAATCGTCGGCTACCTCGTAACCTTCCCAGCCTCCCAGCCGGGACATAGACTCGTGCAGGGCCACGGTCGCCCTCCTGCCGCCTTGATGCCTGGTAACACCAAGTTAGCAGCGGCTTCCGTGAGCCCGCCTCCTCACCCCGCAAATCGGCGAAGAACCAAAAAAAAGCGCCCCGGCATGTGCCGGGGCGATGGTCCGCCTCTACGGAGGAGAGGGGGAGGAGCGGAGGCGGACCCTGCGACGGCAGGCGCCTGCTTGCCCGGTCAGGCGTACTCGGCAAGCGCCATGCGCATCTTCTGCAATGCTTTGGCCTCGATCTGGCGGATTCGTTCCGCAGACACTCCAAATTCCTCTGCGAGGTCGTGCAGCGTCGACGTGCCAACGCGGCCATCGGCGTCCTCGTTGAGCCAGCGTGCCTCAATGATGCGGCGGCTGCGGGGGTCGAGGTGCTCGAGCGCCTCGCGCACACCTTCCGTCTGCAGCAGGTCGTGCTGGCGCCGCTGCAATACCTCGGTCGGCTCCGAATCCTCGTCGGCGAGGTAGGCGATCGGCGCGAACTCCTCCTCGCCGTCCTCGATCCGGCCTTCGAGCGCCACGTCGCCCCCCGACAACCGAGTTTCCATTTCGGAAACCTCGTGCGGTTTGACGTTCAGTTCACGCGCGATGCCCTGCACTTCGTCCGGCGACAAGGTGCTGGTTCCCTGCTTCATGCTGCGTAGGTTGAAGAACAGCTTCCGCTGCGCCTTGGTCGTCGCGACCTTCACGAGGCGCCAGTTGCGCAGGATGTATTCGTGGATCTCGGCCTTGATCCAGTGCAGGGCGAACGAGACAAGGCGAACTCCGCGCTCGGGATCGAAGCGCTTGACCGCCTTCATCAATCCGATATTGCCTTCCTGGATCAGGTCGGCATGTGGCAGGCCGTAGCCAAGGTAGTTGCGCGCGACGGCCACAACAAGTCGCAGGTGCGACGTCACCAGTCGGCCGGCCGCATCCAAATCGTTGCTCTCGCGAAAGTTCCGCGCAAGGCTGACCTCTTCCTCGGCGGTCAGCAGCGGCACCCGATTGACAGCCTGGATATAGGCATCAATGCTGCCGACGCTGCCCGGATGCAGCACGAGGGCATGCGACGCAGCTGGGATCAACGCGGTGGAAGCAGCGGTCGTTCGGTTCTTGGTCACTGAACACTCCTTGGATCAAATCCTAGCACTCCTCCTCGGCGAGTGCTAAGCATTAGAAAAGGGGTATGCCGGAAAAGTTCAATCCCGAGTCGTGCAGTCGGGTTACTGTCAATCGTTGCTTTCGGCGGATGTAAGTAGTCGCTTACGTGTCGTAATCAAGCGATCGCCAGCCGTGCGCCGACCCAGCCAGCCGTCAAGCCGACGAGGCCCGCAATCACGACGAAACCCGCCGGAAACCACAGTGGAACGCGCGCCCAGTGAAAGGTCTGGCCGTATGCGACCGCGAGGGCGGCCAGAGAAGGTCCGATCAGCGCAATGCCCGCTGCCACGAGAGTCACCGACAGCGCCGCGCCGAGACCAAGGGTCAAACCGCCGGCATAGGCATAGGGGCGAACGATGAAAGACGTCTGTGCCCCGACCATCTGCAGGACTTCGGTTTCCTCGCGGCGGGCGGCCGCCTGCGATCGCACGGCAGCAGCAAGAACGAGGACCACAAGGATCAGCGTCAACCCGCCGACGACTGCGAGCACGGAAAGCGCTGCGCGCGCGACCGCGGCAATGCGGCGGTACCACTCGAGATCGACCCGCACCGCGTCCACAGCCGGCCAGCTGCGGATGCTCGCTGCGGCCCGCTCGACCAGCGCGGGCTCGACGACGGTGGCGAAACGGACCGCCAAGACGTCCGGCAGCGGATTGGCGCGCGCTTCGGTCGCCGAAGATGGCAGTCCGGCCCGCTTGCTCATTTCGTTGAACGCTTCGTCGCGCGGAATCAGCCGGACTTCGGCGACCGACTCGAACGCTGCCAGCTTCGACTTCATCGCTTCGACATCACGCGCCACCGTGCCTATCGCTACGAACACACTGAGCTCGGGCCCAGCGCTCAGTCGCGGTTTCCAAGGCGCTGCCGAATGGGCGAGGGCGACAAGGAAGAGCGGCACCGCCAGCGCCGCGGCGCACAGAACGACGCTGAGCAGGAATGAGCCTGGGTGGCGGGCCACCAGAATAGCCATGCGCTGCGCGGCGTAAAGCCTTCGACTGAGCGCACTCATCGTGTAGTCGCCCTCGATTCCAGGGCGATGACCCGTGCACGCGCCGGCCGAAGAGCATTCTCGTCGTGCGAGGCCATCATCAAGGTCACGCCCGCCACCACGAACTGTTCGAGCAGCCGGAGCAGGTCGGAGGCGGCGACGCGATCGAGGTAGGCGGTCGGTTCGTCGACCAGCAATAGCGCCGGCCGGTTGACCAGCGCACGAGCGAGCGCCGCGCGCTGCTGCTCGCCACCGGACAGCTCGCGCGGTCGCGCGTCGGCGGCCCAGCCGCCAAGCCCGACCCGTAGCAGCGCTGCAGCCGCACGCCCTCGGGCTTCGCCCAGCGGCAAACCCGCGGCAATCGCCGGCAGCGCGACGTTGTCATGAACCGTCCGGTCGTCGAGCAGCATCGGGCTCTGAAGCACAATGCCGAGCGATCGTCGCAGCAGCGGCAGCGCACGGCGCCGCACGCGCGCCAAGTCTTCGCCCCCAACTTTGATGGCGCCGGCCGTTGGGCGCTCGATTGCCGCGATCAGCCGCAAGACTGTCGACTTGCCGGCTCCGGACGGTCCGGTCACCAGCACGAACTCGCCTCGCTCGACCGTGAAGCTCAGCTGGTCCAGCACCGCCCGGGCGCCGTAGCTCTTGTCGACTCGCTCGAAGACGATCAGCGGGCGCAGGTCCGGTTTCAAGGATGGTTCCATGCGGCGCAGCGGCGAAAGATGCCGCCGCTTAGAATGGGCCGGTTTGGCTCGCTCGTGACTGCCGCTCCGATTGTACGGTGGTCATCGAACGGTCATCGCGACTGTCTATGGTCCGCCGCGACAAGCAAAAGCGCTACCTGCGAAAGCCCGAGCTGGCCTCCAGCCCCGAGTTGTTCTTCAACCGCGAGCTGTCGATGCTCGCCTTCAACGAGCGCGTGCTCGCCATGGCGATGCGCAGTTCGGTGCCGCTGGCCGAACGGCTGCGCTACATCTGCATCGTCTCGTCCAATCTCGACGAGTTCTTCGAGGTGAGGATCTCGGACCTGAGCGAAGAAATCCGCGAATCAGGCGGCACATCGCCGCATGCGCCGGTGTACGCCGGCATCATGGAACGGGCGCATCAGCTGGTCGAACGGCAGTATTCGCTGTTCAACCAGAAAATCATGCCGGCACTCGAACGGCGCGACATCGTTGTGCTGAACCACGCCCAGCGCAACGAGGCGCAGCGCGCGTGGGTGCACGAGTATTTCGTGCGTGAGGTGCGCCCGCTGCTCGCGCCGATCGGCCTCGATCCGTCTCATCCGTTTCCGCAGGTGCTCAACAAGTCGCTCAACTTCATCCTGCAGCTGGAAGGAAAGGACGCATTCGGCCGCCCCTCAGCGACCGCCATCCTCAAGGTGCCCCGCGTGCTGCCGCGGGTGATCCCGCTGCCCGGGCGGCTCGCACCCGGTAAACAGGCATTTGTCCTGCTGTCGTCGATCATCCGCGCCCACTTGCAGGACATGTTTCCTGGTCGCGAGATCCCCGGTTTCTCCCAGTTCCGCGTTACACGGGACTCGGATCTGAGCCTCGACGAGCGCGAAGTGCACAATCTGCGGCAGGCGTTGAGACTGGAACTGTCGCAGCGCCACTTTGGTAACGCGGTGCGCCTGGAGGTGCTGGCCACCTGTCCGCCGCACCTGCAAGCCTTGCTGCAGGAGCAGTTCCAGCTGCCCGAACAGGCGGTGTTCCGAGTCGATGGCCCGGTCAACCTAGTGCGGCTGAACCAGCTGGTCGATCACTTGCTGACGCCCAGGCTCCGCTGGACGCCGTTTGTCCCGTCATGGCCGATAAAGCTGGCAGCCGGTTCGGATATGTTCGAGGCGATGAGGCGCGGCGACATCCTGCTGCATCACCCGTACGAGAGCTTCGAACCGGTGATCGAGTTCCTGCGACAGGCAGCGACCGATCCGAAGGTCGTCGCCATCCGGATGACGTTCTACCGCACGGGCTCAAGTTCGATCCTGGTCGACATCCTCGAGGAGGCGGCACGACGAGGCAAAGAAGTCACCGTCATCGTCGAATTGCAGGCGCGCTTTGACGAGGAGGCCAACATCAACCTGGCCGAGCGGCTCGAGGCGGTCGGTGCGCAGGTCGTCTACGGTGTGATGGGTCTCAAAACCCACGGGAAGATGACGTTGGTACTGCGGCGGGAAGAAGGTCGCGGTAAGCCCCATCTTGTGCCCTACGCGCATCTGGGCACCGGCAACTACCATCCGGTGACCACCAAGTTGTACACGGACTTTGCGTTGCTGACGGTGAATGCGGGGATCTGCGCAGACATCGAGAAGGTGTTCATGCACCTGACGAGCCTGACGAAGGTAGAGCGTCTTCAGTTTCTATGGCTGGCGCCGTTCACGCTGCATCGCAATCTGATGACGGCGCTCGCGGGGGAAGTCGCACTGGCCAAGGCCGGCAAGCCGGCGCGCGTGATCGCAAAGATGAACGCGCTCACGGACGAAGCGACCATCCTCGCGCTCTACGCCGCCTCGCAGGCTGGTGTGAAGATCGATCTGATCGTGCGCGGGGCGTGTGCGTTGCGGCCGGGAGTGAAGGGATTGTCCCAGCATATCCGCGTACGGTCGATCGTCGGCCGTTTTCTCGAACACCACCGCATCTATTACTTCCGCAATGGCGGCAAGCCGCGCGTCTACCTTTCGAGTGCCGACTGGATGGGACGCAACCTGTTCCGCCGCATCGAGGTGGCATGGCCAGTGCTGGAACCCCGGCTTGCGAGGCGCGTGATCGATGAAGGGCTTAAACCGTATTTCGACGACAAGCGCGACGCCTGGGTGCTCGATTCCGACGGCGAATACCGGGCGCCGCGCGGCGGATCGAACGCATCGGCTCAGCAGCAGCTGCTCGCCAGCCTGGCGGCCAGCGTCGGAGGTTGATGATGGAACTGATCCTGTGGCGCCATGCCGAGGCCGAGGAGGGCACACCCGATCTGGCCCGCAAACTCACATCCCGCGGCAAGAAGCAGGCAAAACGGGTGGCCGAATGGCTGCACACCCAGCTGCCGGCTAGCGCAAGGATCCTGGTCAGCCCGGCCGTTCGGGCACAGCAGACGGCTAGCGAGCTGTCCGAGCTGTCGGACCGCAGCGTCCGCACGGTCGAAGCGCTTGCGCCCGATGTGGTCGCGCGGGACGTGCTCGCCGCGGCCGACTGGCCACGCGCACGCGTGCCCGTTGTGATCGTCGGCCATCAGCCGACGCTCGGTCAGGTGGCCAGTCTGCTGCTGGCGGGAGAAGTCCAGGAATGGTCGATCAAGAAAGGGGCGGCGTGGTGGTTGAGCTCACGTGAACGCGGCGGCGGAGCGCAGACGGTCCTACGTGCAGTGATCAGCCCGGATCTGCTCTAGGGCCTGCCGTCATAGCGCGCGCACCGTCACGCTGAAGCCGACGCGCGACCAGTGCGCGGCCTCCTCCTCAAGCAGAAACTGCGTTAACGGGTGCCTGCCGAGCCATTCGCCGTCGATCGCGAACTCGATCGAGCGGCCGAACTTGATGCTGTGGCGAGGCAATTCCACGTTGCGCCGCGCATGATTGACGATGACGGCCAGACGCAGCACGAGAATCTTGCCCGCACTTTCACGGTCGTCGAGCGCTGACATCACCTTCTTCAGGTTGCCGCGCTGGGCCAGTACCAGCAGCGCAATCCGCTCCTGGTCCGAGGTCGAAAAGCCCGCCATGTCGGCGTGTTCGACTAGGTAAGCCGAGTGCTTGTGATAGTCGTTGTGCGAGATTGCAAACCCGATCTCGTGCAGCCGGGCCGCCCACACCAACAGTTTGAGTCCCTCCTCGGCCGAATTGCCAGTCAGTTTCGCGTAGAGCTGCTTAGTGGTCGCCGCGACGCGTGCGGCCTGCGCCCGATCGACGCCGAAGCGGTCGAGCATGCGTTCGACTGTGGCGTCTCGCAGGTCCTTCTGTTCGCGGCGGCCGAGCAGGTCGTACAGCACGCCGACGCGCAATGCACCGCGCGCCGGACGCATCGCGTCGACACCGAGCGTGTCGAACACCGCCGAGATGATGGCGACTCCGCCGGCCAGCACTTCCTGCCGGTCGGGCTTCAGACCGGCAAGCCGGATCCGCCGGATCTCGCCCGCGTCCAGCAGTGCGTGACGCAGTTTGAGCAGTGCTTCGTTGTTGATCGTGCCGTCGGACCAGCCCTGCGCGCGCAGGATTTCGGAAACGGCACCGATCGTTCCGCTCGACCCGAAAGCCTCGTCCCACTGCGAGTGCGAGAACGCGCTGATCGCCTCCTCGAATTCTGCCGAAGCAGCCACCTGCGCCTTTTTCAGCGATGTCCTGTCGATGCGTCCGTCCTTAAAGAAGCGCAGCGAGGTGTTGACGCAGCCGACCTTGAACGACTCCGTCTTTTCCGCGCTGAAGCCGCGGCCGACGATGATCTCGGTCGAGGCGCCGCCGATGTCCACCACCAGCCTGCGCAGTTCGGACGGCGGCAGCGTGTGCATGCAGCCCTCGAAGACCAGGCGCGCTTCCTCTCGCCCGGAGATCACCTCGATCGGATAGCCGAGCGTGTTCTGCGCCTCGACGAGAAAGTCATTCGAGTTGCGCGCCAGCCTGAGCGTCTGTGTCCCGACGGCTCGCACCTGCTGCGGTGGCATGCCGCGCAATCGTTCGTTCATCCGCGCGAGGGTCTCCAGCGCGATGTCGATCGACTTTTTGCTCAGCTTATTGGTTTCGTCGAGACCGGCTGCCAGCCGTACGGTTTCCTTCCAATAGCCCTCGCGGACGATGTGCACGCCCTCGACGCGGCCGATCTCGAGCCGGAAGCTGTTCGAACCGAGGTCGACCGCCGCAAGGTTCACCGGTCGGGCCCCAGGCCCAAGAGGGCGTCCGCAAACTCGGTGGCGGAAAATGGCTGTAGATCGTCGATGCCTTCGCCGACACCGATGAACAGGATCGGCAGCGGGCGGTCCTGGCGCGTGGCCGCCAGCGCCGCCAGCACGCCGCCCTTCGCGGTGCCGTCGAGTTTCGTGACGACCAGTCCGGTAAGGCCGACGGCCGCATCGAACGCCTGCACCTGTGCCAGCGCGTTCTGGCCGTTGGTGCCGTCGACGATCAGCACGATCTCGTGTGGTGCACCGGGCAGCGCCTTGTCCTGCGCGCGCCTGACACGCTTCAGCTCCTCCATCAGATGCGCCTGCGTCGGCAGGCGGCCGGCGGTGTCGGCAATCAGCACGTCGACGCCGCGCGCCTTCGCAGCCGCCACCGCGTCGAACACCACGGCCGCCGGGTCGCCGCCGCTCTGGGCGATCACCTCGATCTGATTTCGTGCTCCCCAGATTGCAAGCTGCTCGCGCGCCGCAGCGCGAAAGGTGTCGCCGGCCGCCAGCAATACCGAGCGACGGTGGCCGGCGAACCATTTCGCGAGCTTGCCGATCGAGGTGGTCTTTCCCGAACCGTTGACGCCACACACCATCACGACATACGGCGGCGCGTGATCGAGGTCGAATTTTCCCTGCGACGGCGCAAGCAGGCGGACCAACTCGTCGCGCAGTGCCAGGCGCGCCTCCTCCTGGGACTTCAACCCCTTCAACTTGATCTGGTTTCGCAGCGACTCGATCAGCGTCGACGAAGTCGAGACACCGACATCGGCGCTGATCAGCGCGAACTCGAGGTCCTCTAGGAAGGCCTCGTCGACTACGCCGCCTGAAAACAGGCCGACGATGTTGACGCGCGTCTTGGTGAGTCCGCGCCTGAGTCGCGTCAACCAGCCGCGGTCAGCGTCGTCGGCGGAACCGGGGCTTATCATTGAATGATGCGAGGAAGCAAATCGGGGCGTGGGTGAACCGCGAGACACGCGGGCAGATGCACCCGAGTTCGCGGTCGATAGTAACAAAGCAACTTCGCGACCCCGTGACACGCGACAACCGTCCGAGCAGCCTGCCGCGGCAGGTTCGCATCGTCGGCGGGCTCTGGAGGCGCTCGCTGCTGCCGGTGCCCGACGTCGAAGGATTGCGCCCGACGCCCGACCGCGTGCGCGAGACGCTGTTCAACTGGCTGCAGCACCTGGCGCCGGTCGATGCGACGACGCGCGGTATCGACTTGTTTGCCGGTACCGGCGCACTCGGCTTCGAGCTCGCTTCCCGCGGTGCTGGGTCTGTGCTGCTGGTCGAATCGCACCCGCGCGCGCTGGAGGGACTTCGCGCCACGCGCACGCGCCTCGCGGCAGACCAGACCGAGATCATCGCCGGCGAGGCACTCGCGGTGGCGGCTGGGCTGCCCGCAGCATCGTTCGACGTCGTGTTTCTTGATCCGCCCTTCGGTGCGCCTTTGAGGCGTCCCGCGCTCGACGCCGCCAGACGCCTGGTCGCTCCGCACGGGTGCATTTATCTGGAGTCACCCGACCCGCTCGACAACGATGAAGCGGCCCGCGCCAGCCTGGAACTTGTTCGCAGTGGCCGGGCAGGGAGGGTCGCGTTCCATTTGCTGCGCCTGCCTTCTGCATGAATAATCCCTCGCGCCCCGACGACCGCCGGGCCATTTTGGAGGCAGACGATGGTGATCGCCGTCTATCCCGGCACGTTCGACCCGCTGACGCGCGGGCACGAGGACCTCGTGCGGCGCGCGGCGGGGCTTTTCACCAAGCTGGTGGTCGGCGTGGCGGACAGTCGCGCGAAGCAGCCGTTCTTTGTGCTGGAGGAGCGCATCACGATCGCGCGCGAGGTGCTGTCGCATTACCCCAATGTCGAGGTCGCAGGCTTCCGCGGACTGTTGAAGGATTTTGTTCGCGAGCAGAGCGCGCGCGTGATCGTGCGCGGGCTGCGGGCGGTCTCCGACTTTGAGTACGAGTTCCAGATGGCCGGCATGAACCGTTACCTGTTGCCCGACGTCGAAACGATGTTCCTTACTCCCTCCGACCAGTACCAATTCATCTCCGGTACGATCGTGCGCGAGATCGCGCAGCTGGGCGGCGATGTCAGCAAGTTCGTCTTCCCCTCAGTCGAGAAATGGCTGAAGGCCAAGATCGAACAGATGGGTGGCTCGAGCGTATGACGCGCCCACGCGCGGCGTGAGCAGCGTCGCGCGGGATCCCCGACTCGATGCGCTGCGCGGATTCGCGCTGCTTGGCATCCTGTGGGTCAACATCCAATCGTATGCGTACGGCGCCACGAATCCGATCGGCTTCCTTCCGGTCGATGCGGGGTTCGCCGATCGGCTTGCCTATTTCCTGACGGCGGCCTTCGTCGCAGGCAAGTTCATGCCGCTGTTCGGCATGCTGTTCGGAGCGGGCTTCGCGCTGCTGTATGACAGGCTACGTTCGTCCGCGGCCAACCCGCGCGCCGTCTATCGCCGGCGACTCGTTGCCCTGTTCGTCATCGGCATGCTCCATGGCCTTTTTCTGTACTTCGGCGACATCACGCACGCCTACGCGGTGGCGGGATTCGTGCTGCTGCTGTACGCGGACTCCGATGTCGCAGCGACCGCGCGCGCGACCGCGCGCTGGTGGCTTATCGCAGGCATCTGGACGGTACTGCTCGCGCTGTCGTCGATCGTCATGCGGCCGGAGGTGACTATGGAACTGGTCGATGAACTGAACCTGAACGTTGCGGCCACCGTGTCGCTTGGCTATTGGGAACAATGGCCGATCCGCGCCGAGATGTTCATCTTGCAGCTGCAAGCCAATCTGCTGAGTCTCCCGGTGCTGATCGCATTGATGATGACGGGCATACTCGCCCAGCGCTCCGGCTGGCTGACCGATCCGCGTGCGCCGGCCTGGACGATCGCAGCGCGCATCGGCGCGTTGGTCGGTGTGCCCACCGGCGTCGCCTATGGGCTGTGGTCGGTAACGCATGCGGAGCTTGCTGCCAACCTCCAGATGCCGGCTGCACTGATGATCCTGCTGACGGCAAGCCTGACCCTCGCATTTCTCTATGCGGCTGCGTTCTTGCGGCGCGCGCCGGATAGCTTCGTCCGCCTGCTCGCCCCGGCCGGTCGCATGGCGCTGTCGAACTACGTGCTGCAATCGGTAGTCATGGGTGCCGTGCTGTCCGGCTGGGGCCTGGCATTGGGAGACACGCTCGCTTACGCGCAATTGAGCGCTCTGGCTTGCATGATCTTCGTCGTTCAACTGGTCGCCAGCCGATGGTGGCTGAAGGTCTTCCGCCAGGGTCCGCTGGAAGCGCTCTGGCGCGCGTGGACTTATCGTGGACTGGGCTCGGGGGTGCGCTAGTCGAAAGCGAGCGTCAGTTCTACCCGGTCGCCGCGAGAAACTTCCGTTCCCGCGCCTGCGGCGACGATGGCATTGACTCCAAAGGTCACTCCGCCGGCGCCCGCGCTGTCACGGTACAGCGCCAGCGTGTCGCCGGGCTCGTGCGAAGTTTCGCCGGTGGCGGGATCGACGTTGGGAACCGAGCAGCGCACGCACGGCTTCACCACGTTCAGTTCGACCGCTCCGATGCGCACGTGCTTGACGAAGTCTTCCTCGAAGGCGTCGACGCTGCGCAGCACCACGTTGGGACGGAAGCGCTCGATACCCACAGGGCCGACGCCGCGCTGTGCCAGACGGCCATTGAGGTCGTCCAGCGAGGCGGTGGAGGCGACCAGCAACGCGAACGCATCAGCGAACTTGTAGGGCGACTGAACCTCGCCGGTGTATTTCGTATTCGACAGCCGCCGTGCTTCCGGATCGAAGCGCATCAGCCGGCACGGTTGACCGAGGAAGGCCGAGAGCCAGGCGTCGGCGACATCACCCTGGGTGACTGCCGCAACTCGATCGTTCCAAACGGTGACCGCGATGACATCTCCCTCACTGGCGAGCGGAACTTCGAGCTGCAGCATGCCCGGAGCCTTCAGCCGCAGCGCTTCTCCGGTGAGCCGAGTCTCGATCAGCGCCATTTTCGGCAGCTCACGCTGGCTCAGGAACTGGCCGTCCCGATCCACCACGACCCACTCGCGGTCGCCGATGCCGTCAACCTCGAGGCCCGTCGCGGCCAGCGTCGCCCGCTCGACCGTGAATCCGCGGCAGCCCTTCACCGGATAGACACGCAACTGATCGATGACCGCGTTCATTGCGCGTCAGACATTGAAGCGGAAGTGCATCACATCGCCATCGTGCACGACGTAGTCCTTGCCTTCGAGCCGCATCTTGCCGGCGTCCTTCGCGCCGGCTTCGCCCTTGTATTTGACAAAGTCGTCGAACGCGATCGTCTCGGCGCGAATGAACCCCTTTTCGAAGTCGGTGTGGATCACTCCGGCGGCCTGCGGCGCCGTCGCTCCGGTCGACACGGTCCACGCACGCACTTCCTTCGGGCCGGCGGTGAAATAGGTCAGCAGTCCCAGCAGCTCGTAGCCCGCGCGGATCACGCGGTTCAATCCGGGTTCGTGCATTCCCATGTCTTCGAGAAACACAGCCTTGTCCTCATCGCTCAGGTCGGCGATTTCCGCCTCGATTTTGGCGCAGACCGCGACCACCGGGGCGTCCTCGCGCGCGGCGTGCGCGCGCACCGCCTCGAGCAGCCTATTGGCCGTAAACCCGTGTTCCTCGACGTTGGCCACATAGAGAGTCGGCTTGGCGGTCAGCAGGAACAGCGGTTTCAACACCGCGCGCTCCTCGGGATAAAGATCGACACTGCGTACCGGCTGAGCCTGATTTAGCGCCGGCTGAATCTTCTCGAGCGCGTCCACCAGACGCTTGGCCTCCTTGTCGCCGCCGGATTTCGCCACCTTGGTGTAGCGAGCGAGTTGCTTGTCGACCGTCTGCAAGTCGGCGAGTGCCAGTTCGGTGTTGATGACTTCGATGTCGGACACCGGGTCGACTTTGCCCACGACGTGCACGACATTGGGATCGTCGAAGCAGCGCACGATGTGGGCAATGGCGTCGCATTCGCGGATGTTGGCGAGGAACTGGTTGCCCAGTCCCTCGCCCTTGCTGGCCCCGGCGACCAGTCCGGCGATGTCGACGAACTCGACGGCCGCGGGAATCGTCTTCTCAGGCCGCGCGATCTTCGCCAAAGCATCGAGCCGGGGATCGGGAACTTCCACGATGCCGACGTTTGGTTCGATCGTGCAAAACGGATAGTTCTCCGCGGCAATACCGGCCTTGGTCAATGCATTGAAGAGCGTCGACTTGCCGACATTCGGCAGGCCGACGATGCCGCATTTCAGAGCCATGGGAGAGTCCGGGACGTCGCGTGGGCGAAAGCATGCGATTATCGCAAGTCCTGCAAGGCATCCCGATCGTCATGCCCGTCGAACTGCGCGCGGTGACGCGCGAAACCGTCCGCGCAGTCTGCAAACTGGACGCCGGCGACGGCGGGCGCCAGGTCGCGCCCAACGCGGTCTCGATCGCCGAGGCCTACTTTTCGCCCGAAGCCTGGTTTCGCGCGGTCCATGCGAACGACGAACTCGTCGGCTTCGTGATGTTGTACGACCACACGCTTGCCGAGGCGCCAGAGGAGCGCGAGTTTTATTTGTGGCGCCTGATGATCGATCGCGCTCATCAGGGCAAAGGCTATGGACGCGCGGCGGTTGAACGCCTGATCGATCATGTGCGGTCGCGCCCTGGCGCCGAGCAGCTGCTCGTATCCCACGTGAAGCAGGCCGAGCGACTTGGGGGGTTTTACGCCGCGCTGGGATTCGCCTACACCGGACGAGAGGAGGACGGCGAACTGGAGATGGCGCTGGCGCTCCGGTGAAGCCCGGCCGCGACTGGACAGCGGTTGCGTCCGACCGCGCGTCGCTCGGCGAACTGCAGGCGTTTTACGAATCGAATCCCGATTACTGGCTTCTGGTGTATGGGTACGCCCCCGCCGCCGACGAGGCCCAGCGCGATTTCGAGGGCAAGCCGCCGCCCGAAATGAGCTACAGCGCGCTGAAGGCGTGGCTGATCCGGGATCGCGAATCGCAGCGGGTCATCGGCGAGGTTTCGGCAATAGTCGACCTGCTCGCCCCGGGCGTCACTCACCTGGGCTTCTTCATCATCGATGCGGCGAGGCGGGGCAGCGGGCTGGCACACGAGGTGTATGCGAGCTACGAGGCGTGGGCCGTCGCACAGGGTGCGCGTTGGCTGCGGCTGGGTGTGGTCGAATCGAACGCGCGCGGCTGGTCGTTCTGGCGTCGCCTCGGCTACGCTGAAGTGCGGCGAAGAGAGAACTACGTGCTCGGTGACCGCTCACACAACCTGGTCGTCATGATCAAGCCGGTCGCTCCCAACACGCTCGACGATTATCTCGCGCGAGTCGTACGCGACCGCCCCGACTCCGAATGACTCACAGCGGACGCACGATTGACGGGTCGGGGGATTGCAGCCAGGCCATCGCCGCATCGGCGAATCGCTGCGACTCCGAAATGGCGCGCTCCCAGGCCGTGATTCGTGCAGCGTGGTCCGGTCCGTAGCGGTAGAAATCGCTCCGGTCCGGGAGTTTGCCGTTCGGCAGCCGCGCCAGCAGCGCGCGCGATGGCGCGATCAGGATCACGTTCGATAACCACGCGTGGCGCCGCGGTCGCGCGCGCCACGGCAGCGATTTGTCGAGCCAACCCGGCGTGACCCACGGCACGAAGTGCGGATACAGCACCAGCCGATCGAGGCGCGCGTAGGGCAGCATCAGGTGGTAGTCGATCAAGCCGCCGTCCCAATAGTCGCCCGCCGGCGCACCTGCAATTCTGCGCACCGGATCGCAGATCAACGGGATTGAACCGGAAGCCAGCATCGCATCCTCGACGTTCGCATCGTGCAATGTGATGCGCTCGAGGCCGAAATCATCGAACGGCGCGCCAAGCCGCGATGGGGAACCTGCCTGAAAGACGACGCGCCGCAGGTGACTCGCGAGCCGCGGCCGACTCAAAGCGTTGGCAAGTGCGGCGCGAGCGAATGCCGTGCGTGTGATGGTCGTCAACGCTCCGCAGGCGCGCGCTGTGATCACCGACAGCGCGACGCCGTCGCGCATGTCAAGCGAGCGACCATCGAGCACCGCGCGCGCCACGGCGCGACAGACCGCAGCCACCTGCGAGGGCGACGGTCGCTCTGCATAGTTCTGCTCGCGCACGTAGGCCTGCTGCAAACGATCGAGCGCCGCATCCGCGTCGGACTGTGCGATCGCAGTCATGCGCCACGCGCCGATCGACGCGCCGATCAGCTCGAGCCGCGATACCGATTTCAGCCATTCGCGCGTCAGCAGGCGATCGAACGGCAGCAGGGCGAGGCCCTTCGGACCGCCAGCGGCGGCTGGTATGCAGCCGATGTCGCCCGGCGAGAGTCCGTGACGTTCGAGATGTTGACGTGCGCGCTCGCCGGCGCGGACCTCGAACCAGCGTCCGGTCGACGCCGTCACTTGGTGTGCAGTCTCAGCATCGCCGCCTCAAAGCGGCCCTCGGCAAGCAGCTCGATCACCGTTTCACCGCGCGACAACGCCTCATCGATCAGCGCCTGCTCGTCGCGGCGCGGCGGATGCAGCACGAAGTCGGCGACGTCCTGATCGAGCTGCAGTTCGCGCGGATGCCCGATGCCGATCCGCATCCGCCAGAAGTCTGCGGTTGTCAGTCGAGCCTGCGTGTCCTTGAGCCCGTTGTGCCCTGCGGTCCCGCCGCCGCGTTTGAGCTTGACGACGCCTGGCGCCAGGTCGAGCTCGTCGTGCACTACGAGGATTTCCGTCGGAAGGATGCGGTAGAACAGCGCGAGCGCGACCACGGATTGTCCAGAACGATTCACGTAAGTCGTGGGCTTCAGCAGCCAGACGTCGTGACCCGCGATGCGCAGGCGCGCCACATCGCCGTGGAACTTGCGTTCGCTCGAAAACCGAGCGCCCGCGCGACGCGCGACCGCGTCGACGAGCCAGTAGCCGGCGTTGTGGCGCGTGGCCCCGTATTCGGCTCCGATGTTGCCAAGCCCGACGATCAGCCGGATACCGGTAGTGCGTTCCAGTTCGTCAGTCATCGATGAAAAAAAGGCCCGGTGCCGTGGAGGCAGCGGGCCTGATTGTGCCGGACAGCGCGACGCTTACTTCTTCTTGTCGCCGCCCTTTTCCTCCTTGCCCTTCTTGCCACCCTCGGCCGGCGCCGCACCCGGTGCGGCCAACGGCGCCTTCTGCGCAGTTGCGGGAACTTCCGCGGAGGCGACCGGTGCGGCGGTTTCCTCCACCGCCTCCTCCTCCTGCTCGCCATGTGTCGTCACGGCCACGAGCACAGGGTTTTCCTTGCCCTTCAGCACCGGCGTGACGCCTGCCGGCATCTTGAGATCCAGCACCCGCACGGTCTGATGTGCCTCCAACCCCGACAGGTCGACCTCGATGAATTCGGGTAGATCCTTGGGCAGGCACGCGACATCGACATCCGACATCACGTGGCTGATCAGTCCGCCGCCCAGCTTGAATGCCGGCGATTGCTCCTGACCGGTGAAGTGCAGAGGCACGCGGATGTGGATCTTCTGGGTTTCCGATACGCGCTGGAAGTCGACGTGCAACACGACCGCACGCCAGGGATGCATCTGGAAGTCGCGCAGCAGCACGCGTTCGGACTTCCCATCGAGTTCCATATCGAGGATCGACGCGTGGAATTTTTCCTTGCGCAGCGAATGGAACAGCGGGTTGTGCTCGACCATGATCGGCTGGGCGGCACCGCTGCCGCCGTAAAGCACGCCCGGCACCTGGCCGGTATGGCGCAGGCGGCGGCTCGCACTCGTGCCTTGCGCGTCTCGTTTGGTTGCTACGACTTTCATTTCTGTGGCTCCAAAAAATTGCAGCGGACCGCGACCAGTCACGACTGCGTTTTCATTCGATGAACAGGCTGCTCACCGAGTCCTCGCGCGCAATGCGCGAAATCGTTTCCCCCAGCAGCGCCGCACACGACAGCTGCCGGATCTTGGGACAAGCCATTGCTGCCGCGCCGAGCGGGATGGTGTCGGTGACGACCAGCTCGTCGATCACCGAATTGGTCACGCGCTCGACCGCCTTGCCTGAGAGCACCGGATGCGTCGCGTACGCCATCACGCGCAAGGCTCCGCTGTCGCGCAGCGCCTGCGCGGCCTGGCACAACGTGTTCGCCGTGTCGACCATGTCATCCATGATCACGCAGTTGCGCCCTTCGACCTCGCCGATGATGTGCATGACCTCGGCCACATTCGCGCGCGGCCGTCGCTTGTCGATGATCGCCAGATCCGCTTCCATGCGCTTGGCGAGCGCGCGCGCCCGCACGACGCCGCCGACGTCCGGCGACACGACGACGAGGTTCTCGTAGTTGTGCTTCCAGAGGTCGCCGAGCAGGATCGGGCTCGCGTAGATGTTGTCGACCGGGATGTCGAAGAACCCCTGGATCTGGTCGGCGTGCAGGTCCATCACCAGGACGCGGTTGACCCCCACCGCCTGCAGCATGTTGGCGACGACCTTGGCGCTGATTGCCACGCGTGCGCTGCGCGGACGCCGGTCCTGCCGCGCGTAGCCGAAGTAGGGAATCGCCGCTGTGATCCGGCCCGCCGACCCGCGCTTGAGCGCATCGGCCATGATCATGATCTCCATCAGGTTGTCGTTGGTCGGCGCGCAAGTCGGCTGAAGGATGAAAACATCCTTGCCGCGCACGTTCTCGAACAACTCGACCATGACCTCGCCGTCCGAAAATCGGGAGACCTGGCCCTTGCCCAGCGGAATGTTGATCTGGTGGGCGACGGCCTGCGCGAGCTTCGGATTCGCGTTGCCCGTGAACACCATCAGATTGTCGGGGACCATCAAGGCCATGGCGATTCCGCGTGCGCGGTTTCCTGTTCAGAGCGCTGCGATCCGGTGATCGACGGAACCGGGGCCCGGCGCCTACTCAGCGCTGCGCCGGCTGCGAACCGCGCGGCGTCACGACATCCTATGGTTTGGCTGGGGAGGAAGGATTCGAACCCTCGAATGGCGGAATCAAAATCCGCTGCCTTAACCAGCTTGGCGACTCCCCAGCGCTGAAAACGGCGCTGCGACTTCAACTACCCGATTTCTATTACTTTACTGCGCAGCGATCAAAATCTCTTGCTGCACGACCTTTTACCACGCGCGCAGCGGATGCTCAGGCAAACCGTGGACCGCCCATCCCTGCCAGCCCGACTCCAGTTCGGCGGTGGCTAAGCGTGCGGTCTGTACGTCCGGAACGGCAACGAAGACGGCTGCACCCGAACCTGTCATGCGCGCCGGTCCGAATTGGGCTAAATGTGCACAGGCCCGGTCGATCTGCGGGTAGTGCCTCCGCGCCACGGGCTCTAGGTCGTTGGTTCCGAAAAGCGGATTGGTTCCGAAAACCGCTGCGCTGCTGGCGCTGTTCGCAAAACGGTCCGCAGCCGCAGCAAAGTCCGGCATTTTCGTGGCTTTGGTATTTCGTGTCAAACCCGGGTCTGCGAAGATTTCCTTTGTCGATACATGAACTTGCGGCCATATGAGCCCGTAGTTCGACAGCGGCAGCGAAATGGGGGTCAATCGCTCGCCGCGGCCTTCGGCGAAGGCGTTGAAACCGTGGACGAAGAACGGCACATCGGCGCCGAGTTCGAGCGCCAGCGAAGCGAGCTGCGCGCGGTCGAGTCCGAGCTCCCAGATCCGATTGAGCGCTATCAGCGTCGTCGCCGCATCCGACGAGCCACCCCCGAGTCCGGCGCCGGCCGGGATCGACTTGCTGACGTGGATATCCGCGCCTAGGCGGCAAGCTGTCCTCTGCTGGAGCAGCAACGCTGCGCGCCGCGCGAGATCACTCTCGGGCGGCCCGATCACATCTCCGCTGCGTCGAACCGCTCCGTCGTCGCGTCGTTCGATGTCGACGTAATCGGCGAGGTCGATCAGTGCGAACACTGACTGCAGGTCGTGATAGCCATCCGCGCGCCGGCCGACGACATGAAGGAACAGATTGATCTTTGCAGGGGCGGGCAGCGCATACGCACGTTCCATAGCCCGTTTCCCAACAATCAGGACGCAGGATCGTCGACGACGAGTCGAACCGACACGGCGGGGTCACCCGCCGACGGCGGTCGGTCCATTAGTAGCAGGCGAGGGCGCGAGTTTGCCGGGAAGATTTCCGCGATGCGGATCGTCCAGCCATCCTGCTCGATCCGCGTGATGCGATCGCCGTCGCGCTCGACACGCGCCGGGCGCGACGGGTCAGGACGACCGTCGATCCAATCAGCCAGCCCGCGCACCGGCAGGCGCCAGCCGAACAGGCGCGTCACCAACGCATCGGCGTCTGGCCCGGTTTCCGTCTGCATCTGCGGGCCGGTCGCGCTGGCGCGCCCCGGCGAGATCTCGACGCGTGCCATCGTTGTGCCGATCGGCGAGGCCAGTTCGATGAGTTGCTGATCGGCTCTCACTTCAATCGTGAAACGACCGCTGACGCTGCTGCGCTGGTCGCCCTGCTCCGCGGTGGCAACGAAGCGCCCGGAATGGGCCCTTTCGGGCACGACAGTCTGCGGCGTCGCGCAGCCGCCGAGCGCAAGTGTTATCGCGAAAGCCAGCGGGGCGCACCAGCGCTCTCCGAGCAGCGCCATCACAGCCCGATGCGCAGCCGTGCGATGGTCGACTTCAGCAGTTCGTTGCCCGGTTCGCTGGCCCGCACTTCGCGCAGCAACTTGCGAGCGCCGGCTGGGTCGCCGCTCGACCACAATACCTCCGCCAGGTGGATCGCCACCTCCGCATCGGGCTTTGCCTGATACGCCAGCTCGAGATACTTGCGCGCCTGCGGCAGGTCGCCCATGCGGAAGTAGACCCAGCCGAGCGAATCGAGGATGTACGGATCCTCGGGCGCAAGCTGATGCGCTTTCTCGATCAGTTGCAGGGCCTCGGGCAAGCGCACGTTCCGATCAGCCAGGCTGTACCCGAGCGCGTTGTAGGCGTGCGCATAGTCGGGTCTCAGCTCGATCACACGGCGCAACTGGCGCTCCATGGCGTCGATGCGGTCGAGCTTCTCCGCGGTCATCGCGCTGTCGTACAGCAGCGGAATGCTGTCGGGCGACTTTTCCAGCGCCTGGGTAAGCAGCTTGTAGGCTTCCTCGTAGCGCCGCGACTCGCGCAGCAGCTGCACCTCGGCGAGCAGCAACTGCACGCGCTCGTCGGGCGAATTTGGCTGCACCGCGCGCAGCATCTTGCGCGCCTCGTCGGTGCGTTTCATCTTGCCGAGCACCGCGGCCTCGCGTACGCGCGCGGACACGTATTCGTCGCCGCCTTCGACCTTGCGCAGCCATTGCAACGCCTCGGCGTATTGCTTCTCGTCTTCGGCAATCTGGGCCAGATAGATGTACGCCTGGTCCGGGTCGCGCTCGTCGCCCGGTTGCTCGTCGATCAGCGTCAGGTAACGCTGCAGGTAGGCGCGCGCGTCGCTCCGCAGGTTGCCCTGCAGAGACAGCAGTGCCAGCGAGTAGACGAGTTGCGGATTCTTCGGGTCGGCCTGCAGCAGTCGTTCGAACTGTGCCCTAGCGAGGTCGTACTTGCGGTCGGCCACCAGCAGGCGCGCGTACGCAAGGCGAACGTCCGCCGACGCGTCCGGCCGGTCCACCTGCTTGGCCAGCAGGTCGATTGCAGCGGCGCGGTCGGTGGTCTGTAAGTACTGAGCCACGGCCAATACCGCGCGCTCGGATTCTGGCTCGAGCGCCAGCGCGGCCTTTGCCTCGTCGGCCGCGCGGGCAACCATGCCGGCGGCGTGGGCGCCGGCTGCCAACACCAGCCGCACATCCGCGTTCGCCAGGTAGGGCTGCGCAAGTCGCTCCAGCAGAGCGAAGGCGCCTTGGCGGTCCTGCGCGCGCGCGAGCTGCCGCTGGATGCGACTGAGCTCCAGCGCCGGCGATCCGCCGGATTTGACCTCGGACTCGTAAATCGGAAACGCATCCGCGTAGCGGCCGCCGGTCGCATAAAGCATCGCAAGCGCCTGGCTGGCCTCACGCGAGCCGGGGGCAAGCGACCGCCACAGCTCCGCCGCCTCGATGCTCTGCGACAGTGCGCGGCCCTGCAGCGCCAATTCGGCCGCACGGCGCGCCAACCGCGGATCGCGCGTCTCGCGGGCGAGCTTCAGATAGAGCGAATAGGCGGCACCCAATTCGCCCTGCTGGGCTGCCAGTTCCGCCGCCATCAGCTGATACAGCAGCGCCCCGGTGATCGGCACCTCCGGAATGGCGTCGTCGCCGCTGACGCCAGCTGGCGGCGATGGCGACGCGGCCGGAGGTGCCGCGGCCGCAGGAGCGGGCGGACTTGCCGCAGGCGGTCCGGGCACGGGCGACGGCGCCGGCTGCGAGGCGCACCCTAGAATCATCGTCGCGGTGAGCAGCGCGAGCGGGCGCCACCCGGCGATGACGCGATGTGCGAAGCGAAGCTGCATGGACAGAGCGCGTGGCGAACGGCAACGCGACAAGCGGAATGAACCCCACATTATCAGATGGACGGCGGTCCGATCGCCGCAATTCCAGTGCCTGAATTGCCCGAGGTCGAGGTCACTCGCCGTGCGCTCGCGCCGCATGTCGAACACCACCGCGTCGAGACCGTCGTCGTTCGGGAGCGGCGGCTGCGCTGGCCGGTGCCCGCCGATCTCGAACAGCAACTCGCCGGCCGGCCGGTGCGGCAGCTCGCGCGGCGCGGAAAGTATCTGCTGTGGGAGTTCACGCACGGCACGCTGATTTCGCATCTGGGCATGTCGGGCGCTTGGCGTATCTGGCCGCGTGCCGCGGCGCCCGAGCCGCGTCGGCACGATCACATCGACATCGTGCTGCGACAGCACGTGGTGCGGTTGACCGATCCTCGTCGCTTCGGCGCGCTGCTGTGGCATCCGGTGTCGGATGGTCCTGTGGCCGCGCACCCTCTGCTGGCGGCGCTGGGCGTCGAACCGTTCGATCCGCGCTTCGATGGCGGCATGTTGCACCAGCAATCGAGAAATCGCGCGGCCGCCATCAAACAGGTGCTGCTTGCGGGCGACATCGTCGTGGGTGTCGGCAATATCTACGCATCAGAAGCGCTGTTTCGCGCGGGCATCGACCCGAGGACGCCGGCGCATCGCCTCGGTGCGGCGCGCTGCGAACGGCTGGCCGCGGCCGTGCGCGACGTGCTATCTGAAGCGATCGGTGTCGGTGGCAGCACGCTGCGCGACTTCGTGTCGGCCGCCGGCGACACGGGGTATTTCATGCTCAACGCGCAGGTCTACGAGCGGACGGGCGAGCCATGCCGGGTGTGCGCTACGCCGATCCGCCGCATCGTCCAGGGCCAGCGTTCGACCTACTGGTGCCCGCGATGCCAGCGGCGCTGACACATCAGACTGGCGCAGCTCGAAGCGATTTGCACCGGATGTCGGTACGTTTTCATGTCATAAGCGACGATCGCGCGACAAAGGCCCTGTGATAGATTGACCCGACCCTGCTTCCACGCGTGGCCCATGGCCCAGCTTGCTTCGAGCTTCGAGGAATACGGCCAGTGGCGCGACACGCTGGCGTCGTCGATTGTGCAACTGCGCCAGTGGCTGGCCGACGCCCAGATGCTCGATGCAGACGCCGCGCGACGTGTCGACGTCGCCCTCGACCGGCTGGCGGAAGACAAGCTGGTCATTGCTTTCGTCGCCGAGTTCTCGCGCGGCAAGTCCGAACTGATCAACGCCATTTTCTTCGCCGAGTATGGCAAGCGCATCCTGCCTTCGTCGGCCGGGCGCACGACGATGTGTCCGACGGAACTGCTGTACGACGAAACACTGCCGCCGTGCATCCGCGCGCTGCCGATAGAAACCCGCGGCCGTCACGGTTCGACCACCGACTTCAAGCGGCTATCCGAGGAGTGGCAAGTGTTTCCGCTCGACACGAGTTCGGCGGACGGCATGCTCAACGCCTTCAAGATCGTTGCTGAAACGGTGCGTGTGCCGGTCGAGCAGGCGCGCAGCTATGCATTGTTCGACGCCGACGACCCCGACCAGGCTGTGGCGCTCGACAAGAACGGTACGGTGGAGATCTCCAAGTGGCGCCATGCGGTCATCAACTTCCCGCATCCGCTGCTGAGGCACGGCCTGGTAATCCTCGACACTCCGGGCCTGAACGCGATCGGCACCGAGCCCGAGCTGACACTGTCCTTGCTGCCGAATGCACACGCCGTACTGTTCGTCCTGGCCGCCGACACCGGCGTGACCAAGAGCGACCTCGACGTCTGGCGGCATGTAGTCGGTGACGCCGGGCACCGCAACCACATCGCCGTGCTCAACAAGATCGACGGCCTGTGGGATCCGCTGAAGACGGCGGGCGAGATCGAGCTCGAAGTACGCCACCAGTGCGCATCGGTGGCTGCGACCCTGGAACTGGAACCGATTCGGGTGTTTCCAGTCAGCGCACAGAAGGGACTGGTCGCCAAGGTTCAGAACGACCTGACGCTGCTGGAGGCCAGCCGGTTGCCACTGCTGGAGGAAGCACTGATCGATCTGCTGGTGCCGACCAAGCAGCAGATCGTGCGCGACCAGACCGCCGCGCAGGTCGAGCGCGTCGCCTCCGAAGCCCGCATGACGCTGACGGCGCGCGAACGCGGCGTGATCGAGCAACTCTACGAACTGCGCGGCCTGCAGGGAAAGAACCAGAGTTCGGTCGAGCGCATGACGCGCCGCGCGCTGGCCGAGCAGCGCGAATTCGAGCAGGTCGTACGCAAGGTGGTGGCGGCCCGCGTCGTGCTGCAGAAACTGTCGGATCAGCTGTTCGTGCCGCTGCGCGTCAGCACACTGCGTGCGCAGGTGATCGAGACCCGCGACAAGATGCGCAAGACGCAGCTTTCGCCGACGATTGCGGGGTCGGTGCGCGAGTACTTTGCCAATCTGCGCGAGTTGCTGCGAACGGCAAATGCGAAGGCGCTCGAAGTCGAGCAGATGGTGCTGGGCGTCCAGCGTCGATTCGCCGAGGAAATGGGCTGGAGTCTGAGCCCGCCGATGACATTCTCTTTGGATACGTACCTCGCCGAACTGGAGCGTGCCGAACAGGCGTACCGCTCCCAGTTTGGCGCCTTTGCCGTGCTGACGCGTGATCGCTGGACGTTGATGGAGCGTTTCTTCGAAACCGTGGTTTCCAAATCACGCGAGATCTTCTCGGCGGCCGAACGCGACACCGAGGCGTGGGTGAAGTCACTGCTGCCTCCGCTCGAACTGCATGTGCGCGAGCAGCGTACGCAGCTGCGCAAGCGCGCCGAGTCGATCTCCAAAATCCGCGATGCGCAGGGCTCGCTCGACGAACGCATTAGCGAGCTCGAGCAGGCGCTGGAGGATGCACAGGCACGGCTGGCGGCGCTTAAACGCCACACGGACCGCGTGCAGGAGATCGCCGCGCGAGTGCCTGACGAATTCGCGCCGTCGGAAGAACCTCTCGCCGCGTAAGCTGGTGTTGCACTGACGCCTTCGCCGCGGCCAACGCGGCGGTTGCAACTCCTCGGCCTATGACGTTTTCCGAACGGATCATCGCCTGGCAGCGCGTACACGGTCGGCACGACCTGCCGTGGCAGCGAACGCGCGACGCGTACCGCATCTGGCTCGCTGAAATCATGCTGCAGCAGACGCAGGTCGCCACCGTCGTGCCGTTCTTCCGGCGTTTTCTTGAGCGCTTTCCCGACGTGACGACGCTGGCTTCAGCCGACATCGACGACATCATGGAATCCTGGGCCGGCCTGGGGTACTACTCGCGAGCGCGCAACCTGCATCGCTGCGCGCAGGCGATCGTCACCCGATACGGCGGAACATTTCCGCGCTCGGCAGCTGAGCTTGCCGGGCTGCCCGGCATAGGTCGCTCGACCGCGGCGGCCATTGCGGCGTTTGCCCACGGCGCCTCCGCCGCCATACTGGACGGCAACGTCAAGCGGGTGCTCGCGCGACACTTCGGCGTCGCCGGCGACCCGGCATCGGCCGCGGTCGAACGCGAGCTGTGGCGTTTGTCCGAAGCACAGCTGCCGGCCGGCGATATCGAGGTCTACACGCAGGGGCTGATGGACCTCGGCGCGACGGTCTGCCTTCGCGGGGGGCCACAGTGCGATGCCTGTCCGTTGCGCACGACCTGCGCCGCGCTGCGCGATGGGCGCGTCGACGAGCTTCCGCATCCGCGTCGTGCGCGCGAGCGGCCGCTGCGCGCGGCCACGCTGGCGCTGATCTCCGATGATCACGGCCTCGTGCTGCTCGAGCGCCGCGCGCCGGCGGGCATCTGGGGCGGTTTGTTGAGCCTGCCCGAATTCGAGGCAGACGTTTCGGACGAGGCGCTGCTCGCAGCCATCGACCGACGGTACGGACTGAGCGGGCACGTGGTCGGGCGGCTCGCACCGCTGCGGCACGAGTTCACCCACTACAGTTTCCTGATGACGCCCTGCCTGCTGCGTGCGACGCATGCATCGGCCAGCAATGACAGCGCGGCGCTGGTTTGGCTCGCTTCGGATCAGGTCGAGGCGGCCGCGCTTCCTGCGCCAATCCGGCGACTGCTCCGCGGCATAGGTCGGCAGCCAGCGAATACTTGCGCGGTCACTTGAATACCGCGTGCTGCTTCAGATAGGTGTGCACGATCTCCAGTCGCGTGCCGCCATCGCCCAGTTCCATCAGTTTCTGCTTCGCCTTCAGCGACACCGGCAGCACCTCGCACAGCCGGTTCGAAACCCAGCTGCTCGACTCCATTAGTAGCGGTTCCTCGAAGGGCGGCTGCGTCAGCACGTCGTCGTCGTCGGCCTCGCGCCGGCGCTCCGCAGTCTGCGCGCGCAGGTCATCGATGATGCGCGCGAGCAGATCCACGCACGGTGCATGCTCGGTCGCGATCGGTTGATCGGTATCGGCCTCGATCCATTCCACCTCAGCGACCCGCAATCCGTTGGCCTCGGTCGAAGACTCGAGTATGCGAAAGCGCTGGGCACCGACGGCCCGCACATGCAACAGTCCCAACTGCCGCATGTCCCAGCCCGCGATGCCGGCGCTGCAGCCGACTTCGGCGAGTGCGTTGTTCCGCCCGGTTTCGCTAGCCTTCGGATCGGTGATCATGCAAACGCCAAAGCGCGAGTTTTCGCGCAGGCAATCGCGTGCCATGTCCATGTATCTGGCTTCGAACACCCGCAGCGGCAAGACTCCGCCGGGAAACAGCACCGTCGCCAGCGGGAAAAGCGGCAAACGCATCAGGGGGCAATTTCCTCGATGACGCGGTGACGCACCAGCACGGTCTGGTGGGCCGCGAACCGGCGCGCGAGCTCCTCAACCATGTACACGGAGCGGTGGCGCCCGCCGGTGCATCCGATCGCGACGGTCAGATAGTGGCGGTTGTCGGCAACGTAGCTCGGTAACCACTTGGCGATGAAGCCGGCAATGTCGTCCAGCATCACGTTGGCGTGTGAGATGCCGCGCAGGAAATCTATCACCAGCGGGTCACGCCCGGTCAGGGGCCGCAGCACCGGGTCGTAGTGCGGATTCGGCAGGTTGCGCACGTCAAACACGAAATCGGCGGCCACCGGGACGCCTTGTTTGAAGGCGAACGACTCGAACGACAACACCAGCACCGCAGGCGGGACTTCGGCGAACTGGCGCACCCACCGGCGCAATGTGTTGGGCTGCATGTCGCTGGTATCGATCACGTGGCTCGATTCGACCAGCGGGGCCAGCAGCTCGCGCTCGAGTTCGATCGCCTCGGTCAGCGTCGCCTCGGCGCCGCGCGGCGTCACCCGGATCGACATCGGATGCCGACGGCGGGTTTCGGAATACCTCTGTACCAGTGCGATATTCGACGCGGTCAGGAACAGCACCCGGACGTCGCCGCCGAAGCTGCGCAGCGCCGCGATGATGCCCGGCACGTCGCCGAGCGTTGCCTCGCTGCGCGAATCGACGGAGAGCGCCACATCGCTGTGCCCCGTCGCGTTGAGGAACGCGCACACATCGAGCACGAAGCGCGACGGCAGGTTGTCGATGCAGTAGTAGCCGGCGTCCTCGAGCAGGCGGATTGCGACCGACTTGCCCGAGCCCGACATGCCTGTGACCAGAACGATGCGCATGCACGAAGTGGAAGAGAGCGACCATTGTTGCACGGTGCCCGCGGAGCGGCGCAATCGAAAAGCGGTGCGATCCGCACCTGCCACTCTTGCTGTCGGCGCTGTTCCGGGTGGGCCTAGCTGCCGCCGCTCATGTGCTGCTGGTGACGCTGCAGGAAATCGCGCATCGTGTCGATTCCGCGTAGCTGCAGGATCGTGTTGCGGACCGCCGCTTCGGTGAGTACGGCGAGGTTGCGTCCCGAGGCCACCGGGATCAGCACCTTGCGGACTGCAATGCCTAGCACCTCCTGCGTCTGCCCCTCGAGCGGAAGCCGTTCCATCGACTCCGAGGCAGCATAGCGGCGCAACTCGACGATCAGGCGCAGCTTCATCTTGCGGCGAACTGCCGTCTCGCCGAAGATCGACCGGATATCCAGCAGCCCAAGGCCGCGTACCTCGAGCAAGTTCGACAGCAGCGGAGGACACCGCCCTTCGATCGTGTCGGGCGCAACGCGCGAAAAATCAACGACGTCGTCAGCCACGAGACCATGGCCGCGACTGATGAGTTCCAGCCCGAGTTCGCTCTTGCCGACGCCGGATTCTCCGGCGATCAGCACGCCCATGCCCAGCACGTCCATCAGAACGCCATGCATCGTGCAGTGGGCCGCCAGCACCTTGGCGAAGTAGATGCGCAGGACTTCGATGATTTCCGCCGCTGGCTGCGGTGAGCCGAGCACGGGCAGGCCCGCGCTCTCGGCCGTCGCGATCAATTCCGGCGGAGCTTCGAGTCCCTCGCCGATGACAAGCCCAAGCGGCTTGCCGGCAATCAGTTCGTTCGCGTAGAACAGCCGGCGCTTCGGCTCCATCAGCGTGTAGTAGCGAACTTCGGCCTCACCCAGCACGTGCAGTCGGCCGGGATGGATCAGGTTGAGGTGACCGACCAGGTCGGCGCTGGCCAGGCCCGCGGTGGCTGGCGAGTCAAGTGCGCGGTCGGCCGACCCTTCGCCCGCAATCCATATCAGCCGCAGTGCCTCACGGTTATCTTCGTAGAGCGACCGGAAGGTCGGCATCGGAAATCCTGCACCCCGTTTCAGGTCGACGGGCTGCGCGCGAGGCTACCGCATCGGGCCGCGACGGGCGAGAAAAACTCCAGGTCAGGCCGCCGGGCGGATCGGTTCCCACGAGGTTAGTGCGACATGCACCGCGTTCGGGTCGGTCGCGCTAAGCAAAGTCTCGCGAAAACTCTTGTCCGACAGCATCTGCGCCAGTTCGGACAGGATGTCGAGGTGCTGCTGCGTGGCCTGTTCGGGAACGAGCAGAAAGACCATCAGCGCCACCGGCTGGCCGTCGGGCGCGTCGAACGGAATCGGCTCGGCCACGCGCACGAACGCAGCCACCGCTTCTTTCAGTCCTTTGATGCGACCGTGCGGGATCGCCACACCCTGGCCCAAGCCGGTCGATCCAAGTCGCTCGCGGGCAAACAGGCTGTCGAAGACCTTCGCCCGCGCGAGGCTCTGGTGATTCTCGAAAATCAGACCGGCCTGTTCGAATGCCCGCTTCTTGCTGGATGCAGGGAAGTCGAGCAGGACGTTGGAAACGGGCAGCAGCCGAGCAAGGTGGTTCATGTGGCGCGTGGCGGACCGTGATGGAAGGCGAGGCTAGGCGCGTTGCGCGCGGTCCATCGGTCGGGAAGGGCAGCGTTCCTGATTCTTTTCCAGGCCGTGACCCGGCAAGCCCGCAGAAAAAAGAAGGCGCGGATCATACACCCGGGTGCCTCCTCCTTAAGCAGTGGCAGCGGCAGGGGATTGCAGCGACGCGGGCCGCAGACGCCGGATCGCCGGCGCGGCGGTTACCCCTGAGCGGGGCGCCGGCAAGCCGCGCGCCCAATGCGTCAGCTCCCATGAGCTACTGGGACTGCTGTATCTCCTGCGGTGTCTCCTGCTGTCTCTTCAGCGTTTCGGCGGAATGACCCTTGATGCGGTCCTTGTGCCGCAGGACCTGGCGGTCCAGCTTGTCCATCAGCACGTCGATCGCCGCGTACATGTCGTCGTCGACCGATTCCACGTGGATATTGTTACCTCGAAGCCGCAGCGTGATCTCGGCTCGCTGTCGCAGCTTCTCCACCGTCAATTGCACGCTGGCATCGATCACCTGGTCGAAGTGACGCTCGACCCGGTTCAGCTTCCCGGCCACATAGTCGCGCAGTGCCGGAGTGACTTCGACGTGGTTCCCGTGGATCAACAGATTCATGCAGCCTCCTGGTGGAGTCAGTCGGTGCTGTCGGTGCCGCACCGGCCCGGCGCGGACGTTCAAAGCGACTTGCGCATCGCCACCGGCGGGATCTTCAGCGCCTCGCGGTACTTCGCGACGGTGCGTCGCGCGACCACGATGCCCTGTTCGCCCAGCAACTCGGCGAGCTTGCTGTCCGAGAGTGGATTGCGGGTGTCTTCAGCTCCTATCAGTTGCTTGATCAAGGCGCGGATCGCCGTCGAGGACGCCTCGCCGCCAGCTTCGGTGGCCACGTGGCTGCCGAAGAAAAACTTGAGTTCGAGGATGCCGAACGGCGTCGCCATGTACTTGTTGGCGGTCACGCGCGAAATGGTTGATTCGTGCAAAGCGACCGTGTCGGCGATCTCCCTCAACACCAGCGGACGCATCGCTATCTCGCCGTGGGTGAAGAAATTGTGCTGCCGGTCGACGATCGCCTGGGAAACGCGCAAGATCGTGTCGAAGCGCTGCTGGATATTGCGAATCAGCCACCGAGCTTCCTGTACGCGCGTCGTCCACTGTCCCCGTTGGGCCGGATCGACTGAGCGGTCGCCCCGTCCACGCTTCAGAATGTCGGCGTAAGCCTGGTTCACTCGCAGTCGCGGCATCACTTCCGCATTTAGTACCGCTGTCCACCGGTCCCTGATCCGGCGAACAAACACATCGGGAACCACGTAATCCGCGTGTGTGTCTCCAAAGGCTACACCCGGCCGCGGCGACAGTGTGCGGATCAACTGGTGGGCGATACGCAACTCCTCGTCGGAACACCCGAGCACTTTCTTCAGCTTCAGGAAATCCCGGGCCGCCAACAAAGGCAAGTGCTCGCTTACTATCTGCCGTGCCAGCGCCAGTCCCGGGCATGCGCGATTCGCCACCCTTAGTGCATCGATCTGCAGCGACAGGCACTCGGCCGTGTCGCGCGCACCCACGCCGGGCGGATCAAAGCTCTGCAGCAATCTGAGCGCCGTGCGCAATTCGTCCGGCTCGACCTGTTCGCTTTCCGGAAACATTGCGTGCAGTTCGTCGAGCGACTGCGGCAGGTAACCGTCGTCGTCGAGCGCCTCGATCAGCAGATCGACCAGTGAGCGGTCGCGCGGCGTCGCTTGCGTGCAGGTCAACTGGCTGCGCAGATGGTCGCGCAGCGACGGACGGGTCGACGCCCAGTCGATCGCGCTCGACTCGTCGTCATCCGTACGAGCCTCGCCGCGTCCCCAGTCGAGGCCCGAGTCCACCGCGATGTCGAGCTCCGCGCTGGGCGTGGTCTCCTGTTCGGTGCCGTTGACGTCGCGTGTCGCCGACGACGCCGCGGCACTTTCGATCGAGCCATCATTGCGCAGACGCAGCGACCCTCCGAGCGGATCGTCGTCGCGTTCGAGCAGCGGGTTGTCGGCCATCGCCTGCTCGATTTCCTGGTTCAGTTCGAGCGTCGACAGTTGCAGCAGGCGGATCGACTGCTGCAACTGGGGCGTCAGCGCCAGATGCTGCGACAGGCGCAACTGCAGGCTGGGCTTCATCGCGGGCGGCTACATCCGGAAGTGTTCGCCGAGATAGACGCGACGCACCGTTTCGTTGCCGACGATTTCTTCGGGGCGACCTGCCGCGAGCACGACACCTTCGTTGATGATGTAGGCGTGGTCGCAAATGCCCAGGGTCTCGCGTACGTTGTGGTCGGTGATAAGCACTCCGATGCCGCGCTCCTTCAGAAAGCGCACGATGCGCTGGATCTCCAGCACGGCGATCGGGTCGACCCCGGCAAAAGGCTCGTCGAGCAGGATGAAGCGCGGCCGCGCCGCGAGCGCGCGCGCGATCTCCACGCGCCGTCGCTCGCCGCCCGATAGCGAAAGCGCGGTGTTGGTGCGCAGATGCGCGATCTGCAGGTCGTCAAGGAGTTCCGCCAGCCTGTCCTCGATCACGGCCTTGGGCAACGGCCGTCGCTCCTCATCGATCTGCAACTCGAGCACGGCGCGGATGTTCTCCTCCACCGTCAGCTTGCGGAACACCGACGCCTCCTGCGGCAGATACGACAGTCCGAGGCGGGCGCGCCGATGGATCGGCAGGTGATCGATCGAGTGGCCGTCGAGCCGGATGTCGCCGTTGTCGAGTGGCACCAGGCCGACCACCATGTAGAAGCAGGTCGTCTTGCCGGCGCCGTTGGGGCCGAGCAGACCGACGACTTCGCCGCTTTGCACGGTTAGCGAGACGTCCTTGACGACCGCCCTGTTGCCGTAGCGCTTCTGCAGGTTCTCAACGCTCAGCGTGCTCTGTTCACGCGCAAGCGGAATCGCGGCCTCGGCGGGGCGGGTGCGCGCTTCCATGATTCAGTTCGGCCGCGGGTTCGCGATGTCCGCCGCGGACTTCAGCGGCGAGGCGGTGCCGCTCTTCGGTGTGTTCGAACGGGGCGCGATCGTTCCGCGCACGCGGCCATCCGGATTGTTCGGGTCGGCCGAGGGCTTGCCGCCGGTCACGAAGTACTTGGAATTGCGCTGGTCGTAGGTGATCGAATCGCCGCGCAGCTCGTCGCGCTGCACATCGTTTTCCAGCAGACGCACGCGGGCGCGCGTCACCATTTTCACCGTATCCGCCTTCTCGTCGTATTCGATGCGCTCCGCGTACCCCTCCACGTACTCCTCGACGCCGGGCTGGCTCGCGTCGCGCCTCTGCCGGAACGTGGCGAGCTTGCCGGGTGCTCCCTGGATGAGGCCGTACTGGTATCCCTCCGGGTCCTTGCGGATCTGAACCCGCTCGCCGGTGGCCCGCATGGTTCCCTTGACCAGCACCACCTCTCCCACCAGCACGCATACTTGCTGCAGGTCGTCGCATTCGCCGCTCGACGCCTCGTAATTGAGCGGTTTGTCGCGGTCGGCCCGCTCGGCGATGGCGGCGAAAGGCAGGGCGACCGCGACCGCAAACGCAATCCAGGATCGATTCATCGACGACTCTCCGCGCGGTCGCCGGCGGCTGGTTCGACGGTTCCGCGCACCTTCGAACGGAACTTCATCGTGCGCTTGATGTTGTCGTAATCCATGCCGACCGCGCTGATGCGGGAGCCGCCGCGCTCGATCTGCGCCGGCAGCGTCGGTCCAGAACTGTTCGACGTCGGGCAGCACCACCAGTTTTTCTGTGGCGAGCCGCATCGGCGGCTCGCCATCTTTGCCGGCTGCTCGTATCACGGAGACATCGCCGGTCAGGATCACGCGAGCTCCGCTTTCCTCGATGCGGGCATGGCTGGCCTTGGCGTCGATCTGCGGCTGGTCCGCGCGCAGGCTGACCATGCGCGGCCGGATGACCTCCGCCCGGTCGTCACTCGGATAGTGGGTGATTCGCTCGCCGATGATCCGGTTGGTGGCGCGCCCTTCGGCGTCAAACTGCGTGACAGTTACGCCATCGACGACCGTGTCGGCGCCCTCGCGCGACACCGGGCTCGACAGCCCGTCGACACGCGCCGACTGCGAATACCAGTAGGTCGAGCCAGCCAGCAGCGCGAGCAGCAGCACGGCGATGATGGCTGTGATCCGGTCACGCATAACGCTTCGTACTGCGCGGGCGCAACTGCAATGAAAGCGATCGAATGCCGACTCATCCCTGCACCATCGCAGCGACGTCGACGCCCTGGGCGCGCAGAATGAATTCGGCGCAGGCGCGAACTGCGGCGCGCCCGCCGGAGTGCGGCGCGATCCAGTGCGCGACAGCTTTGACCTCTTCGCGCGCATCGTCGACAGTGGCGGCGAAGCCGGCCGCCTTCAGCACCGGCAGATCGGGCAGGTCGTCACCGATGTAGGCGGCCTCGGCGGGGGCAATCCTGGCGTCGTCAAGAAGTTCGCGGAAGCCGGCGCTCTTGTCGCCGCGGCCCTGCACCACGCGAGCGATGCCGAGCTCAAGCGCGCGCTGCGCGACGATCGGGGAGGTGCGTGCCGACAGGATTGCCACGTCGATCCGGTGCGCCAGCAGCATCTTGATTCCATGGCCATCACGCACGTCGAACACCTTGAGGGCTTCGCCCTGGGCGCCGTAGTAGAGCCTGCCGTCCGTCAGCACACCATCGACGTCCAGCACCACCAGCCGTACCCGCGCCGCCCGCTCCTCCGGCGTCATAAGGGCCTGTTCACACTGAGAATGGGAGATGCGTTGGGTCGCAATGCGGATGGATGCGCGAAGGGGGGCGCTGCGAAGGGTGGTCCCCTTCGCAAGCCGTCCGACAAAGCAGACGCCGCATTGCGACCCAACCCTCCGGGAAAGACGGATGGCGGGCGCATTGCGTCGTTGCCGCTTCGCTGATTGGCATCAGCCAACGGCGCTCGCGGCGCCTCGCACTGCATCCCGCCATCCATCCTTCGCACTCCCATTCTCAGTGTGAAGAGGCCCTAAATCACCCGGGCGTTCATCAGGTCGAGGTTGTTCAGCGCTCCGACCAGGTCGCCGCGGTCATCGAGCACCAGCAGCTGATTCCTGCGGTGCCGATCCATCAGCCGGGCGGCCTCCGCGGCCAGCGCGTCGGGCGCAATCGTCAGTGGCGTGCGCGTCATGACGTCGGCCACATTGATCGCCCGCACATCGCCGACGCGCTCGAGCAGTCGCCGCAGGTCGCCGTCGGTAAAAATCCCGACCAGTTGCTCCTGCGCGCCGAGCACCGCCGTCATGCCGAGCTGCTTGCGCGTGATCTCGTGCAGCGCGTCCATCACGCTAGCCGTCTCCGGCACGCGTGGCACGCCGTCGCCAGTGCGCATCACGTCACTGACTCGAGTCAGCAGCCGGCGGCCGAGGGCGCCGGCCGGATGCGATCGCGCAAAGTCCTCCGGACCGAAGCCGCGCGCGTCCAGGCAGGCGATCGCTAGAGCATCGCCGAACGCCAGCATCGCGGTCGTCGACGAAGTGGGAGCCAGGTTCAGCGGGCACGCTTCCTTGTCGACGTGCACGTCGAGGTGCACGTCGGCCAGGCGCGCCAGCGTCGAGCCGGCACTGCCGGTCATCGCGACCAGTGGAGTGCCTTCGCGCTTGGCAAGCGGGGCGATTGTCAGCAGTTCATCGCCCTCGCCCGAGTACGACAGTGCGAGCAGCACATCGTCGCGTGTGATCATGCCGAGGTCGCCATGCGCCGCTTCCGCCGCGTGGACGAAGGTCGCCGGAGTTCCGGTCGAAGCGAGAGTCGCTGCGATCTTGCGCCCGACGTGACCGCTCTTTCCGATGCCCGCTACGACCACACGCCCGCGGCATGCGAGTAGAAGCGCGACGGCCGCAGCGAATGACGCATCGATACGGTCGGCCAGCGCGGCGACCGCTTCGGCCTCGATCTGGATCACCTGCCGCGCCAAAGCCAGCGCGGTGGCGCTCGGCGGGCTCGTCTGCGGCAGGGCGGACATCGGGGAACGGTGTTTTGAGAGCGGTGCGAGAGGCGCGACGGGGAAATCCAACGCTGCGGCGATAATACACGCCGATTGCGCGCTGGCATGGGCTTTGCTTTCGGCGCGTCTCCGATTTCTTGACACACCCACGGATGAGCTCGGGACTCGAAGTCACACTCGCGCTGCTGGCCCCGGTCGTTCTGGCCGTGGTGATGTTCCGCACGCTGTCGCTGCCACCGCTGCTGGCGTATCTGGCGGTCGGCATCCTGATCGGTCCGCACGCGCTCGGCCTCGTTCCCGACAGCAGCCAGACCCGCTACCTCGCCGAGTTCGGCGTGGTGTTCCTGATGTTCTCGATCGGCCTCGAGTTCTCGTTGCCGCGGCTCAAGTCGATGCGTCGGATCGTGTTCGGGCTCGGTGGTGCTCAGGTCGCGCTGACCGTGCTGATCACCCTCGCCGCGGGTGCGCTGGTCGGCCGCTATTTCGGCGTCGGCTTGGTCGGTGCATTCGCACTCGGTGCCGCGCTTGCGATGTCGTCGACCGCGATCGTGATGAAGCTGATGTCCGAACGCCTGCAGTTGGATACCGAACACGGACGGCGCATCGTTGGCGTGCTGCTGTTCCAGGACCTGGCAGTCGTTCCGCTATTGGTCGTCATCCCGGCGCTGTCCGCGGACCCGGGTGAACTCGGCGCAGTGCTCGCCGTGGCGGTGGTCAAGGCGGCAGTGCTACTGACACTGCTGCTCGCCGGCGGCCAGCGCGTGATGCGGTGGTGGCTGCACCTGATCGCCAAGCGCAAGTCGCACGAACTGTTCACGCTCAACCTGTTGCTGGTCACGCTATCGCTTGCGTGGCTGACGGAAGTGGCCGGGTTGTCGCGGGCACTCGGGGCGTTCTTAGCGGGCATGCTGATCGCCGAGACCGAATTCCGTCACCAGGTCGAGGAGGACATCAAACCGTTCCGCGACGTGCTGCTGGGCCTGTTCTTTGTGACCATCGGCATGCTGCTGAACCCGCGCGTCGTGATCGACCACTTCGGGTGGGTACTGCTGGCGCTGGTCGTTCCGAGCGCGTTCAAGTTCGGGTTGATCTACGCGCTGGCGCGAGTCTTCGGCGCGGCCGCCGGCACGGCCATACGCGCGGCGCTGGCGCTGTGCACGGCGGGCGAATTCGGCTTCGTGCTGCTCGGCCTCGCCGGACAGTTCCAGCTACTGGATGATCGGGTCCTGCAGGTGGTGCTCGCCGCCATGCTGCTCTCGATGTTGGCGGCGCCCCTATTGATCCAGCATGCCGACCGGATCGCGCTGCGGCTCGCCTCGTCCGAGTGGCTGCTGAAGTCGCTCGAGATCGCCAAGATCGCGCAACGCGCGATTGCAACCGAACGGCACGTCGTGATCTGCGGGTTCGGCCGCAGCGGTCAGCACCTCGCCAAGATGCTGGAACAGGAGGGCATCGGCTATGTCGCGCTCGATCTCGACCCCGACCTGGTGCGCGATGCCGCCGCGGCTGGCGACTCGGTCGTCTACGGCGATGCCGCGCGTCGCGAAACCCTGGTGTCGGCAGGCATCCGACGCGCGGCGTCGCTCGTCATCACCTACGCGGGCACGGCCTCGGCATTGACGGTGCTTCGTCATGCCCATGAACTGAAGCCGGACTTGCCGGTGATCGTCCGGACCGAGGACGACCACGACCTGGACCGGTTGATGAAGGCGGGTGCCGCCGAGGTCGTTCCAGAGGTATTCGAAGGCAGCCTGATGCTGGGCTCGCACGCGCTGGTGCTGCTCGGCGTTCCGGTGGCACGCGTCGTCAAAAGGGTGCGCGAGGCGCGTGACCAACGATACCGGCTACTGCGCGGACATTTCCACGGCGCTGAGGATGATGACGTTTCACCGGAAGAAGAGTCGCACGAGCGACTGCACTCGGTGTCGATCGACGCCGGCGCGGTCGCCGTGGGCAAGCGGATCGCTGACCTGCAGTTTTCGGAGATCGGCGCCGAAGTGACGGCGGTGCGCAGGCGCGGCATTCGCGGCGCCGATCCGAGCGCCGAGATGACGCTGCAAGCGGGTGACGTCGTCGTTCTGCGCGGTGTCCCCGAGTCGCTCGAACTCGCCGAGGAGCGGCTGCTTGAGCGTTGAGCCCTGCGCCGATTGCCCGCGTCAGGCAGCGCGCCGCCGGCCCTGACCGGACAGCACCGGAGCGAGATAGGCGCCGGTGTGGCTGGCGGCCGTTGCAGCGATTTTTTCCGGAGGCCCGGTAGCGATGATGTCGCCGCCGCCGTCGCCGCCTTCCGGACCAAGATCGACGACCCAGTCCGCTGTCTTGATCACATCCAGGTTGTGCTCGATAACGACCACCGTGTTGCCGGAGTCGCGCAGCTGATGCAGCACCTTCAGCAGCAGCGCGATGTCGTGGAAATGCAGACCGGTGGTGGGCTCGTCCAGGATGTACAGCGTGCGGCCGGTGTCGCGCTTCGAGAGCTCGAGCGACAGCTTGACGCGCTGGGCCTCGCCGCCCGACAGCGTCGTCGCGCTCTGGCCGAGCTTCACGTAGCCCAGTCCGACGTCGAGCAGTGTCTGCAGCTTGCGCGCGATGGCTGGCACCGCATTGAAGAACTCGAACGCATCCTCGACGGTGAGATCGAGCACGTCGGCGATGTTGCGCCCCTTGTAGTGCACCTCGAGCGTCTCGCGGTTGTAGCGCCTGCCATGGCACACGTCGCACGGCACGTAGACATCGGGCAGGAAGTGCATCTCGACCTTGATGACGCCGTCGCCCTGGCAGGTCTCGCAGCGTCCGCCCTTGACGTTGAAGGAAAACCGGCCGGCCTCGTAGCCGCGTTCGCGCGCGGTCGGTGTTTCGGCGAATAGCTCCCGGATCGGCGTGAACAGCCCCGTGTACGTGGCCGGATTCGAGCGCGGTGTGCGGCCAATCGGGCTCTGGTCGACGCTGATGACCTTGTCGACGTGCTCCAGCCCTTCGAGCATCGTGTACGGTGCCGGCTCCGCCGCCGAACCGTACAGATGGCGGGCCACTGCCGCATACAGAGTGTCGTTGATCAGCGTCGACTTGCCCGATCCGGAAACACCCGTGATGCACGTGAGCAGGCCGATCGGCAGCTCGAGCGTCACTTCCTTGAGATTGTGACCGTGTGCGCCGATCAGCTGCAGCCAGTGCGTGAAGGGCGGCGTGCGGTCGCTCGGAATCTCGATCTCGCGTCGGCCCGCGATGTACTGGCCGGTCAGCGAATGCTCATCCGCCTCGATCTCCTCCAGCGTGCCGCGCGCGACCACTTCTCCACCGTGTGCGCCGGCGCCCGGTCCCATGTCGACGATGTAGTCGGCTGCTCGGATTGCATCCTCGTCGTGCTCGACGACGATAACGGTATTTCCGAGGTCGCGCAGGTGCTTGAGCGTGCCGATCAACCTGGCGTTGTCGCGCTGGTGCAGCCCGATCGACGGTTCATCGAGCACGTACATCACGCCGGTTAACCCCGAACCGATCTGCGAAGCCAACCGGATGCGCTGCGCCTCGCCGCCCGACAACGTGTCGGCCGAGCGGTCGAGCGAGAGGTAGTCGAGCCCGACGTTGACGAGAAAGCGCAGTCGCGAAGCGATTTCCTTGACGATCTTGCTCGCGATCTCGCGCTTGTTTCCGCTGAAGGCCACCGCTTCGAAATACTGCGAGGCTTCGGCCAGCGGCGCCGACGAGATCTGCCAGATGCCCCGCTGCAATGGACCGTCGCCGATGAACACGTTGCGCGCCTCGCGGCGCAGCCGCGATCCGCCGCATACCGGGCAGTCGCGCTGGCTGCGCAGCTTGGCGAGCTCTTCGCGCACTACCAGCGAGTCGGTTTCCCTCAGCCGTCGCTCGAGCGAAGGAATCACGCCTTCGAACGGATGACGCCGCACCATCTTGCGGCCGCGCTCGTTGGTGTAGGTGAATGGCACGTCCTCTTCGCCCGAGCCGTGCAGGATGATCCGCTGCGCCGACTCCGGCAGCTCGTCGAACGGCTGGTTCAAGTCGAAGCCATAATGCTGCGCGACCGTCACCAGCATCTGGTGGTAGTACTGGTTGCGCGCGTCCCAGCCCTTGATCGCCCCGCTGGCTAGCGCGAGCTCGGGATGGGCGACCACCCGCTTCTCGTCAAAATATTCGACCGTGCCGATGCCGTCGCAGGCGTCGCATGCGCCCATCGGGTTGTTGAAGGAGAAAAGTCGCGGTTCCAGCTCGGCCAGCGAGTAGCTGCACATCGGGCAGGCGAACCGGCTGGAGAACGCGATCTCGTGCCCGTTATCGGTATCGAGCAGCAGCGCACGGCCGTCCGCCAGACGCAGCGCCGTTTCGAACGATTCCGCCAGCCGCTGCTTGGCATCGGCACGCACCTTCAGGCGGTCGACGACGACGTCCAGCGAGTGCTTCTCGTTCTTTTCGAGCGGCGGCAGCTGGTCGGCCTCGACCACCGCGCCGTCGATTCGAAAGCGGATGAATCCCTGGGTCTGCATGTCGTCGAAGAATTCGACGAACTCCCCTTTTCGCTCGCGGATCACCGGTGCCAGCACCATGACCTTGGTGTCCTCGGGCAGCCCCAGCGTGGCATCGACCATCTGTGCGACGCTCTGCGACTGCAGTGGGACTTTGTGATCCGGGCAATATGGCGTGCCGACGCGCGCGTACAGCAGCCTGAGATAGTCGTGGATCTCCGTGACGGTGCCAACGGTGGAGCGCGGGTTGTGCGACGCCGACTTCTGCTCGATGGCGATCGCGGGCGACAGGCCTTCGATCAGGTCGACATCGGGCTTCTCCATCAATTGCAGGAACTGACGTGCATACGCCGACAGTGATTCGACGTAACGCCGCTGTCCCTCGGCGTAAAGCGTGTCGAACGCAAGCGACGATTTTCCCGATCCCGACAGGCCGGTGATGACGATCAGCCGCTGGCGCGGCAAATCGAGGTCGACGCTCTTGAGGTTATGGGTGCGGGCGCCGCGGATGCGGATTTCATCCATCGGGGTGAAGGCAGACTGCAAAGGCGAACTTGTTACTATAGCGAGAAACTACGTCGCTTCCGAGGCGGCGTCCGCGGCGCACCAGGAGAACACCCATGGCATCGGTCAACAAGGTCATTGTGCTGGGCAATCTCGGCCGTGATCCGGAGACGCGTTACACCGCGGACGGCGCGGCCATCACCAATGTGTCGATCGCGACCACGCGGCGCTACAAGGACGCCTCGGGCCAGCAGCAGGAAGAGACCGAGTGGCATCGCGTCGCATTCTTCGGGCGCCTGGCGGAGATCGCCGGCGAGTACCTGCGCAAGGGGCGGCCGGTGTACGTCGAGGGCCGCCTGCGCACGCGCAAGTGGCAGGACAAGGATGGGCAGGACCGCTACACGACCGAAATCGTCGCCGAGAACATGCAACTGCTCGGCTCGCGTGAAGGCTCCGGCGCCGGTACGGACTTCGATGGCGGCGATGACGCGTCGCGCGCTCCAGCACCGGCGCGCGCGGCCGGCAGCCGTTCGGCGCCTGCCGCCAAGCCGGCCAGCAACGTCGCCGATCTGGACGACGACATTCCGTTCTAGGCGCTTTCCCGCGCCTCCCGACTAGCTTCAGCCGACTTCAGCGCAAGCTCGCGCATCGCGGGTACGGCAACTGCTACAACCGGCGCTGCCGGGCCCAGGCGACAAAAATCGTCGCCTGCAAGTGGTTCATCACAACACGAACACCTTCACGACGGAGCGCCCGTCCGCTCATGGACCTGAGCTTCCTGCCTGATTGGCCGCCGGCGTTTCCCTCCGCCGTGGCGGTCGCGCTGCTGATGCTGCTTGCCGCTTTGTTCGGCGAGGTCGCTGCGCGCTGGGTCCACGTTCCGCGCCTGCTGGGCTATCTCGTGGCTGGAGCCTGCTTCAGTGCGGGCAGTTACCTGCTGCGGGTCGCGAATCTTGAACCCTTGCCGCTGCCGACACTGTCGTACGCGCTGGACTTCGCCGCGTCCATCGTGTTGTTCGATCTCGGCCAGCGCGTGTCGTTCGGATGGCTGCGCCGCAATCCGGCGCTGCTCGGTGCCAGCGCGTTGGAAAGCGGCCTGACGTTCATCGTCGTGTTCGTCGTCATGCGTGGCCTCGAACTCGCGCCGTTACCGTCGGCACTGATTGCGATCATCAGCATGTCGACCTCGCCGGCAGTCGTACTGTCGGTGACGCGCGAGGAACGGTCGCAAGGACAGGTGACCGAACGCGTGCTGCTTTTGACGGCGCTGAATTCGATCTACGCGGTCGTGCTGTCGACGCTGCTGCTCGCGTGGGCGCGGCTGGAGACGCGCGGCCTGCTCGACGATTATCTGTTGCATCCGGCTTACCTCATCTTCGGGTCGCTGTTGCTGGCCGCGATCGGCGCGCGAGTGTTCCTGCTTTCTGCGGCTTTCGTAAGGCGCGATCGGGCTGCGCAGCTGATCCTGATGCTCGCTGTCGTCTCGACGGTGTTCGCGACATCGATGGCGCTGCGGCTGTCGCCACTGTTGGCGCTGCTGGCGTGCGGGGCTTTCGTCCGGACTTTCGATCGGGGGCGGCGGCTGCCCAGCAGCGACTTCGGCCTGATCTCCGCTCTCGCCCTGATGCTGTTCTTCGCTCTGTCGGCGGCGACCATCGACCTCGGTACCCTCGTGCGGGCCGGACTGCCCGCTGTGGCGCTGATCCTGGCGCGTTCGCTCTGCAAGTTCCTGGCCGTGGCCGCGGTGGCGCCGATGACGGGCATCGGCTGGCGCAAGGGAATGCACACAGCGCTCGGCTTGCTGCCGATGTCGACCATCGCGTTGATGCTGACGAATCAGGTGTCCCAGCTGAACCCGCAGATCGGTGCGGAGGCCGATACCGTGCTGCTCGCCAGCGTGATCGTGCTGCAGGTGGTGGGGACACTGACGCTGCTGTACGCAGTGCGCGCCAGTGGCGAAGCGAGGGCTGCGCCGTGAGCGAAAATCTGCTCGAGTTCAAGCAGTCGCAGCTGTTGTCGGTCGGCGTCGAGCTCGAACTGCAGCTAGTCGACCGTCGCACCGGAGACCTGACGCGAGCGGCGTCGGATCTGATCGCGCTCGTCACTCGCAAGCCGTTTCCCGGTGACATTAAGCCGGAGATCACCGAGAGCATGCTCGAGGTGAGCACTTCGGTGCACACCGGTTACGACGCGCTGCGGGCCGAACTGCTGGCGATACGCGACACGCTGGTGGTCGGTGCCGACCGTCTGGATATCGAGGTGGCCGGCGGCGGCGCTCACCCGTTCCAGCGCTGGTACGACCGCCAGATCTACGACCGGCCGCGCTTCCGACACGTCGCGGGACTCTATGGGTACCTTGCCAAGCAGTTCACCGTGTTCGGCCAGCACGTGCACATCGGTTGCCAATCGGGCACCCAGGCAATGCTGCTGCTGCATCGGTTGTCGACCTATATCCCGCAATTCATCGCGCTGTCCGCGAGCAGCCCGTATTTCCAGGGTGTCGACACGTCCTTCGACTGCTCCCGGCTGAACAGCATCAATGCGTTTCCTCTATCGGGGCGCGCGCCGTTTCTGACCGATTGGCCGGCGTTCGAGCGTTTCTTTGCCAAGCTGAAGCGGCTGGGCGTCGTCGAGAGCATGAAGGATTTTTACTGGGATATGCGCCCGAAGCCGGAATACGGAACGGTCGAAGTCCGGGTGTTCGACACGCCGCTGACGGTCGAGCGGGCCGCTGCGCTCGCGGCCTATCTGCAGGCGATCTGCCGCATGCTGCTCGATCGCAACGAGGAGCCGAGCGAGGAAATCTATCTCGCCTACAACTACAACCGCTTCCAAGCGTGCCGCTTCGGACTCGAGGGCCAGCTGCTCGACAGCGTGACCGGTGAATCAACTCCGCTGCATCTGGCGGTGCTGACGACTCTCGATGCGTGTCGTCCCTATGCACGCGAACTGGGGTCGCTCTCTGCACTCGACGAGATCGAGCGCTGGGTGCGTACCAAAGGCAATGATGCGCGCTGGCAGCGCGAGACCATGCAGAGCCGACATTCGCTGGCGGAGCTTGTGCTGCAGTCTGCCGATTTGTGGCGGGGCGTCGTGCCGGTGCCGCACGAAGCGATCGACACCTAGCCTTTGTCGCCGTGCAGCAGCCGTAGCACCTCGTCGTGCAGGTCGCCCGCGCTGGCGATCAACGACAGCTCAGCGAGCGGGTCGCCGCCGTTCCAGCTGCTGACCCGGCCGCCGGCAGCTTCGACCACCGGCACGATGGCGGCCACGTCCCAATGTGCCAGCGTCGGATCGAGCATCAAGTCGGCACCGCCCGTGGCCAGCGCGAAGTAGCCGAAGCAGTCGCCCCAGGTGCGATAGAGCCGGGCGCGCTGGATGATCGATTCGATGCGATCGGCGTTGCGAGCTCCGCGCTGTTCCCCGGTCGTCCAGTGCGTGGTGACGAGCACGGTCGCGTCGGCGAGGCGCGTACATGGACGGACGCCGACTGCTTGCTCGCTGCCGTCCGCTGCAAATAGCGTGCAGTGGTTGCCAGCGCCGATCAGCGCGAGACCCGGCGCGCAATGCGCGATCGCGCCCAGTACCGGCCGATAGCCGGCACCGTCGTCGCGCTCGAGCGCGATCAAGGTGCCGAACAGGAAACAATGGCTGATGAACGCGCGCGTGCCGTCGACCGGGTCGAGCACCCAGCGATAGCGCCGGCCCTGCTTGACGCCGTGTTCCTCGCCAATCACGCCGTGCTCCGGATAGCGCAGTTCGATCAACGCGCGCATCGCCGCCTCGGCCTCTCGATCGGCGAGCGTGACCGGCGATGCATCGGACTTGGTGGTGACTGCAGTGCCCGACAGGAAATAGCGTCGGATCGTCTCGAACGCGATGCCGATCAGTTCGTGCGTAAACGGCTCGAATTCGCGCTGCTCAGCACGTGACAGCGGAGAGCTATAGCGGTGGGCCACGCCGGTCAGGTGCGCCGGGCCGGCTTGAACAGCGCATCGCACGCCTTGCGATCGTCGGGCGTCAGCGAATCGGCTGCGCAGGTCGTCGACAGCTGATCGTGCAGTCGGGCGATGACGGCATCGTGCCTGCCTCCCTTGTTCCACTTCTGCAGCCGTCCGCTCAGCCGTTCGAGCGAGCGACGGCTGCGCGCCGTGAACACATCGGGTGCGCCCGCTTCGACGACGACGCTGGCCGAGGCGGCCTCGATTCCGTCGGCATCGTCCGGTGTGAGTTCGATCAGGTAATTCACGTAAGCGCCGCCCCACTGCAATCGCGTGGCTGGACCTTTGCTGGTCTCGTAGGCCTGCCGCGCCCAGTCGACAGCAGCAAGCTTGCCTTCCGGCGTCCCGCGCTTACGCGCGTTCGAAGCCAGCCCGAGCATGTAGTAATACGGTGAATGCGAGCGCTTCAGCTCCGCTGTCAGCAGCGCGTCGGACTCGTCCAGCAATCCGGCGTCCGCGAGAACCGCTCCCGCGCTGGTGATGACCGACTGGCGTTCGTCGATGTCGTTCGTTTCGCGATCGGCGCGTGCGGTGAGTTCGCGCACCTGCGACAGCAGCGCGTCGGGCAGCGGCCCACTTTTGTTGTCGAGGCGCGCCAGATCCACCTTGCCACCGAGGACCCAGATCCGGCCGGCCTTCGAAAGAGTCGGATCGGCGATCAGCTGTTCGAGCGCGGCATTCCACTGGGCCGTCAGTTGCTCGCGCTCGCGGGACTTCGGCGCGGTCGCGTAGCCGACGATGTCGGCTGCGTAGGCAGCGATTAGGTCGTAGTGCTCTCGAACGAGCTCGGACCGGGCCAAGATGCTTTGCAGACTCGCCAGCGCGTCGGCCTTGTTGGCGACCGGCTTGGCATCGCCTTTCGCCGTTGCCGATGCCGCCACGGCCTGCAGCACGAGACGCGATGCCGCTTCGCGCTGCTCGGGCGGACAGGCGTGCGCAAGCTTCAGCAGCGTGGCCGGCGCGGCGGATTGGGGCGCGAGCTGCTGCTCATCGGTCTCCCACGAATAAAACGCGAGCAACCTCCAGTCTTCAGCGGCGACCGGCTGGCCCGACAGCGCAGCGGTGAGTGCCTGACGCGCCGACGATCCGCCGGTGATAGCGTGATCCAGCACCTGCATGTACTTCGCCGGTTCGACCGAACCGGCGAGCCGTGTGATCTCGCCGCCGTCGGGCCGCAGCAGCACCATGGTCGGGTAGCCACCGACACTGAAGCGCTGACCCAGCGCCTGCCCGCTTGCGGTGTCGCCGTCGACGTAGACGGGAACGAAGGAACGAGACTTCTCGATGAAGTCGGCTCGAGTGAAGATCGTGCTCTTGACCTGATTGCAAGGAGGGCACCAGATCGCGCTCCAGAAGAGGAAGACCGGCTGCCCACTCGCCTTGGCGCGCTCGAAGGCGGCGTCGACATCCTGCATGGCCGTCGGCCGGACCCACGCGATCTCGGCCTTGGGGGGCGCGGCTGCGGGAGTCGGCGGCGTCGCGTCGGGCGCTTTGCTGCACCCGGCAGCGAGCAGCACGAGCAGCGCCGCGGCGAACCTCACAGTTTTCATGCTTTACCTTCCGGCGGCTTGGACGATGCAGCCGCACCAGCCTCAATTATCGCCGGTGTGCTACTTAGTCGCGGACTGTGGCTACTCGTTCGGCAAGCGCCAGGTAACGTCCGATCGGCGGCGTCGGTGCGTTAGCGAGTTTGGCCAGGTCGTCCCATAACCGCAACCGTACCGCATCGGCAGCGTACGGCTGCGCGATGAAGGCGTCGGCTTCGGCGGTCGTGAAAATGCCACCCTGCAGTTCGAGGCTGCGCTTCGAATCGGCCGACAAGTTGGACCAGTACTCGGCGCCGGTGATCCGGCCGTCGCCGCGGGCACACAGGTAGCGTTTGGCATCGACATGCAAACGGATCGGCTGCAGCACGCTGTCGGGGAAAACGCCACGCAGGAAGGGCAGCGCAACGTACTCGTGGCGGTCGTCGATACCGCGCAGCGTCGGCGTCTCGCCCTGGTCGTTGATCAGGTGGCCGAGGTCGTGCAGGAAGGAAGCCAGGATCAGCTCCTTGCTCGCGCCGGCGCGTTCCGCGGCGTCCGCAGACTGCAGTGCGTGCTCGAGTTGCGTGACCGGCTCGCCGGTGTACATGCGATCGCCCTTGGCGGCGAACAGGGTTTCGATGTCGGACAGGGTGAGCGCCATCAGACCGTGCGGGCTTCGCGGGATTCGAACGCGACCGGCTGTTCACCGAGTAGCCGGGTCTTTGAAAGCACACCCGCCGATTCGAGTATCGGATACGCCACCGAGCAGAACAGCGAATTGATGCGCTTGAAGTCGGCCAGCAGATCCAGGTGCAGCGAGCTCGTCTCGATCGACTGGCGCGTGTTATCCGACAGCCTCAGCAGGTGCTGATCGGCGTAGCGCATCTCGAGTTCGCGGAACGCGACCTTCTCTGACATCAGCGAGTGGGCGGACTTCAGATCGCCGTTCAGGAAGACGGCGACGCTCAGTTGCAGGTTGGCCACCAGGCGGGTATGCAGGTCGGAGATCTCGGCGATGCCGGCGTCCGAGAACGACAGCCCGTGCCGGACCTTCCGTTCGACGATGTCGAGCAGGCCGCGCTCGATGATGTCGCCGACGTGTTCCATGTTGATCGTGAACTGGATGATCTCAGTCCACCGGCGGGATTCGCCGGCGTCGAGCGCCTCGCGGCTGATCTGCGCAAGGTAGCGCTTGATCGCCGAGTACAGCCGGTCGATCTCGTCGTCACGCCGGCGCAGCACATCGGCGAGCTGCAGGTCGTTGTTGCGCAGCACCGTCAGCAGGCCGGTCAGCATGTCTTGCACGGTGTCTGCCAGCCGGATCGCCTCGCGTGCCGCGTTGCCGAGCGCCAGCGGCGGTGTGGCAAGCGCCAGCGGGTCGAGGTAGCGGGGCTGCGTGGCGGCATCGGCGCTGGGACCTGCCGGCAGCCAACGCTCGCAGAGCTGGGCGACTCGACCCGTGACCAGGATGAAGGCAAGGGCCAGGGCAATATTGAACGCGAAATGGAAAGCGACGACCATCTGCCGCGGGTCGAATTGCAGCTGCTTCAACCAGGGCGTCACAAGCGGCAGAACGGCCAGCGCAAGCGTCACCCCGGCAGCCTTGAACACGAAATTGCCGAGCGGGACGCGGCGCGTCACCGGATCGGACCTCCAGGTGGTGATCAGCACCAGCAAGCCGCTGCCGAGATTGGCGCCCAGCACCAGCGGCAGCGCCACATGCGCGGGGATCACATGGGCCGCGGTCAGCGTCGCCACCAGCAGCACGACGGCGAGGCTCGAATACGACAGCACGGCAAACAGCGCGCCGATCAGCACGTCGAGCAGCAGGTCGCCCGAAATCTGCGCGAACAGAGTCTTGACGCCCGCGGCTTGTGCCAGTGGCGCCGTCGCCGCGGTGATCAGCTGTAGCGCCAGGATCATCACGCCCAGTCCAAGCACGATGCGGCCGATCTGGCCGGCGCGCTCATTGCTGCGCGACAGGTAAACGACCACGCCGACGACGATGGCGAGGGGTGCCAGCCACGAGAGGTCTAACGCGAACACGATGACCATGACCGCGGTGCCGACGTCCGCTCCGAGCATCACGGCGAGCGCGGCCGAAGTGGTCAACAGGCCTTGGGCGACGAACGAGGAGGTCAGCAGCGCCGTGGCGGTCGAGCTTTGCAGCAGCCCTGTCACGCCCAATCCCGCAAAGAATGCTGCCCCGCGTCCCTTCATGCTGCGCCGGAGCACCAGGCGCAGGCCGGCACCGTACACCCGCAGCACGCCGGTGCGGACGATGTGCGTGCCCCACACGAGCAGGGCGATGGCAGCCAATAGATTCAGCAGCGTTGTCACTTCCGGCCGTTACCTCCCGGGATGCGCAGGGTCGTTCGTGGCTTCGAGGTGCATGAAGGTCACCAGGGCAGCGAATACGTCTTGACGTTGGTGAAGCTCTTCATCGCTTCCTGCACGCCTTCCTTGTACCCGAGTCCCGAATCCTTGATGCCGCCGAAAGGGGTGAGTTCCAGCCGGAAACCGGGCACTTCGCGCACGTTGACGGTGCCGACGTTCAGTTCCGACACGCAGCGTGTGATGACGTCGAGGCGGTTGGTGCACACCGAGGACGACAGCCCGTAGGCCGTCGAATTGGCGATCGCGATCGCCTCGTCTAGTGACCCGAAACGGATGACCGGTGATACCGGTCCGAAGGTCTCTTCCTTCACGACCTTCATCGATGGCTGAACGTCGTCGAGGACCGTCGGCGAATACAGCGCGCCGCGCCGCTCGTTGCCGGCCAGAAGCCGGGCGCCACCGGCCACCGCGGCGTCGACGCGCTGCTCGAATTCGATCGCTGCCGCTTCGTCGATCACCGTACCCATATCGGTTGCCGGATCGAGCGGATCGCCGAACTTCACGCGGCGGGTGTTTGCCATCAACCGGTCGACGAATCCGTCGGCGACCGACTGGTGCACCAGCATGCGTTTGACCGCCGTGCAGCGTTGTCCCGAGTTCTTGTACGACCCGGACGCGGCGAGCGCGGCGGCTTCGTCGAGGTCAGCGTCATCCATCACGATGATCGGATCGTTGCCGCCGAGTTCCAGCACCTGGCGCTTGTAGACCGCGCGCGCGGCGATCGCTTTGCCCACCGCAACTCCGCCGGTGAACGTCACCAGATCGATGTCGGGATGGGACAGCAGTTCGCCGGCGATTTCAGCCGGGTCGCCGGTGACCACCGAGAGCATCGGCGGCGGCAGCCCGGCCTCGTACAGGATGTCGGCCAGTGCGAAGGCGGCGAGCGGCGTCTTTTCGCTCGGTTTCAGAACGATCCGATTGTTGGTAGCCACGGCCGGAGCCACCTTGTGAATCACCTGGTTCAGTGGATGGTTGAAAGGCGTGATGGCACAGATAACTCCCTGCAATGGTTCGCGCAGCGTGTACACCTTGCGGCTGCGTCCGTGCGGCGTAAGGTCGCAGGAGTACACCTGTCCGTCGTCGACCAGCGACTGGTTGGCCGCGAACAACAGCACGTCGGATGCCCGCCCGACCTCGTAGAGTGTGTCTTTCAAGCACAGGCCGGACTCCAGGGTGATCAGGCGGGCAATTTGGTCGCGCCGCGCCGCGATGATTTCGCCAGCGCGCATCAGGATTCGATAGCGCTGATAGCGCGTGAGCGGGCTGCGATAGGCGCGTGCAATCTCGATAGCGCTGCGCACGTTGTCGACGGTGGCCTTGGGCGCGCGGGCGACCACCTCGCCGGTGTATGGGTAGCACACTGGGAAGCTGCGCGCGGCGGCAACTCGTTCGCCGGCGATTCGCAGCGACTCGTCGCGTAAGCTGACGACCGGTGCGTCCATCGTCATTGAGCGTGGTTGAGCGCGAGGTCGAAGGCGTCGAAATTGCGCCAGCGCCGGCGCGGATCGAGCCCCTCGATCCGTCGGTTGAGGATCAGCGGAACGCGCTGCTCCGAAATCCCGCCGTGCGATCGCAAAGGCAAATCGAGTTGCGACAGGTCATGGCGTGTGACGCTGGTGCCGAGCACGACGCTGCGTTCGGACACGATCACCAGGTCGCCGATGCGATCGGCCGGCAGTTCGAAGCGGGTAGCGGCCTCGGACCGCGTCAGCACCAGCTCGATGCCTAGCAGTTCGCGCAGCCGGGAAGCCGTGTCGTCGATCGTGTCGGCCGGCAGGTAGACCGTTGCAAACGATCCCAGTGCACCGTGATGCACCACATAGGGGTCGGTGATCGGCAGGATCACGCGGGCGCGCTCGTGCCCGAGCCAGGCATCGAGCAGATCCTGCAGGAAGATCACGTTCGGGCTCGCATCCAGCCGCGTCTTGGCGTTCATGCCGTGATCGGCCGTCAGAGCGATCACGGCACCCATTTCGTCCATTTGCCGCAGGTAACCGTCGAGCATCGCGTAGAAGCGGTTGGCGTCCGGGTCGCCCGGCGCATGCTTGTGCTGCACGTAGTCTGTCGTCGACAGGTACATCACGTCGGGTTTGCGCGTTTGCAGCAGGCGGACGCCGGCGGCGAACACGAACTCGGAAAGTTCGGCGCTATAGACGTCCGGAACGGCCATGCCGACCAGCGTTGGCACACCGTCGATGCCGTTTTCCGCCTGCGTGGCCTGGTCGGCCTTCTCGGAAGAAAAGCAGATGCCGGTCATGCCGTGGCCGAGCAGCCGCCGCAGCTTGTCCTTCGCCGTCACCACGGCCACCGAGGCGCCGGCACCGGACAGGCGCGCCAGGATCGTCGGCGCGCGTAGCCACTTCGGATCGTTCATCATGATCTCGGTGCCGCTGGCCGCGTCGAACAGGTAGTTGCCGCAGATCCCGTGTACCGCTGGCGGCGCGCCGGTCACGATCGACAAGTTGTTCGGGTTAGTGAAGCTTGGCACCACGCAATCACCGATCAGGGCGGTGCCGGTTGCCAGCACGCGCTTGACGTATGGCATGTGGCCGCCCGCCACCGCCTGCGCGATGTAGTCAGGTTCGCAACCGTCGACGCAAACGACGACGGTTGGCTGCCCGGGCGTGGCGTAACGCCGGCCGTTCACTTCGATCATCGGGTTATCCCTTGCGGCCCGCTCGTGCACGCGCGGGCTCGGTTGCGGCGGCACCATCGAGCGCGCGCTGCTTGCTTTCCATCACGTGGTCGTACATCGCTCGACCCGCCTGCTCGGCGTTGCCCGACGCGATGGCCTTCAGGATCGCGCGGTGCTCTGCCGCCGAGTGCGGCAGGACCCCACGCTCGAGCAGATTGCGTCGCCGGAACAGCGAGAGCTCCTTGACGAGCTTGCTGTAGATCGCTGCCATCTTGCGATTTCCTGCGAATGAGACCAGCTGATCGTGAAACTGGAGGTTCAGCACGTGGTACGCGTCGCGATCGTCGGCGCGTGCCGCCTGCTCCATGCGCTCGACCAGCGAACGCAGCACTTTCATCTGAGCCGGCGTGACCGATTCGGCCAGCCTGCGTCCGACCAGTTCGTCCATCACGGCCCGCAGGTCGTAGATCTCCGCCGCTTCGTCGTGCGGAACATCGCGGACGAAGACACCGTGGTTCTTCTGCTGGCGTACCAGGCCGGCTTCCTCCAGCCGGCGGAACGCCTCGCGGATCGGGCCGCGCGACACGCCGAGCCGGTCGGACAACCACGCTTCGGTCAGCTTGGCGCCAGGCGCAATTTGCCCTTCGAGAATCATCCTCTCGATTTCCTGCTGCGCCGCACTTGCCAGCGAATTCGCGCGCAGCAGCGCGATCGTCGGATGGGCGACGACATTGGAGGAGGGCATCAGGCAGAGTCTAATGCAGATTGTAAACAATCTGCAAAAAACAATTGACACTTTTTTTTACGGCTGCTTAGACTGCCTCGCTGCCGCCGCGGTGGGGAGGGCGGCGAGTCACCGAACCGTCAGGCGCATCCATTAGTGTTGCAGGTTGTTCGTTTCCGTCCTGTGACGAACTGCCGATCGATCCGCACGGGGCTCTAAGGAGGAGTCGATGAAATCGCTATCCCACGTCGGCAAGGCAGCCCTGGCGGCCCTGCTGGTGGCAGTGTCGTTCGGAGCGCACGGGCAGAAGACCCAGCTCACGGTCTACACCGCGCTCGAAACCGATCAGCTGAAGGCTTATCAGGCCGGTTTCGAGAAGGCCAATCCGAACATCGAAATCGTCTGGGTACGCGATTCGACCGGCATCATCACGGCCAAGTTGCTCGCTGAGAAGGCCAACCCGAAGGCGGACGTGATCATGGGCGTGGCCGCGACCAGCATGGCCGTCTTCGACAAGGAAGGCATGCTGCAACCGTATGCGCCGGCGGGTCTGAGCCGGCTTTCGCCGCAATATCGCGACCCGAAGAATCCGCCGGCCTGGGTAGGGATGGACGTTTGGGGTGCGACCATCTGCTTCAACACGGCCGAGGCTGCCAAGCGCAACATACCGAAACCGGAGACGTGGAAGGATCTGACGAAGCCGGCTTACAAGGGCCAGGTCGTGATGCCTCACCCGGCTTCGTCGGGCACCGGGTTCTTCGACGTCAGCGCGTGGTTGCAGATGTGGGGCGAAAAGGATGGCTGGGCCTATATGGACGGTCTGCACGAGAACATCGCGCAGTACATGCATTCAGGATCGCGCCCGTGCGCTGCGGCGGCTGCCGGTGAATACGTGGTCGGCATTTCGTTCGAGTACCGCGCCAACCGCGAGAAGGCGCGCGGTGCGCCGATCGAGCTTGTTTTCCCGAAGGAGGGGCTTGGCTGGGATCTGGAGGCGATCGGCATCGTCAAGGGCACCAAGAATCTGGACGCTGCCAAGAAGCTCGAGGACTGGGCGGTCTCGGAGGAGGCGATGGGCCTTTATGCCGCCAACTTCGCGATCGTCGCCGTGCCGGCGCTATCGAAGCCGCTGCCGAACGTTCCAGCCGATTACGCGAGCCGACTGGTGAAAAACGATTTCGCCTGGGCTGCCGCCAATCGGGACAAGATTCTTGCCGAGTGGAGCAAGCGGTACGAGTCGAAGGCAGCGCCAAAGTAACCCAGCAGCGGCACAACCGCTCACGATGCGCCGGGCGCCGCCGCTCCGCTCACGCGGGCGGCGGCCCGGCGTTCGCCTTTTGATCGCCCAGATCGATGAGTAGCAGCCCAGCAGCGAACGAAGCTCTGCGCATCGAGGGCGTGCACAAGGCCTTCGGCGATTTCGTCGCGCTGACATCGATCGACCTGGTGATTCCGCCCGGCGAACTGGTGTGCTTCCTCGGTCCATCGGGGTGCGGCAAGACGACCCTGCTGCGCATCATTGCCGGGCTCGAGCGGCAGACCCGCGGTCGCATCCTGCAGAACGGTCGCGACGTGTCGACGGCGCCACCGGCCGCGCGCGACTACGGCATCGTGTTCCAGTCGTACGCGCTGTTTCCCAACCTGACGATCGCCGAAAACGTGGCTTACGGGTTGGTCAACCGGCGCAAGGGGCGCGTCGAGATTGCTGCACGGGTGGGCGAGCTGCTCGCACTAGTCGGGCTGTCGGACGCCGGCCGGAAGTATCCGAGCCAGATGTCCGGTGGGCAGCAGCAGCGAGTCGCACTGGCTCGGGCGCTGGCGACCTCGCCCAGCCTGCTGCTGCTGGATGAGCCGCTGTCGGCGCTCGACGCGAAGGTTCGCGAGCGGCTGCGCGGCGAGATCCGCCAACTGCAGCGGCGCCTGCGCGTGACCACCATCATGGTCACACACGACCAGGAGGAAGCGCTGTCGATGGCCGACCGCGTGGTCGTGATGAACAGCGGCGTGATCGAGCAGGTCGGATCGCCGAGCGATGTCTACGAACGTCCCGCGACGACTTTCGTCGCCGACTTCCTCGGCACGGCCAGCGTCCTCAAAGGGACCGCCCTGGGCGCTGGACGCTATCGGGTTGGCGAGACCGAACTTTCGCTGCCGGCGGGCGACCATGCCGCCGGCAGCAGCGTGAAAATCTACGTGCGGCCCGAAGACCGGCACGTCGAAGGCGACATCACGGCGCTGCCCAATCGTCTGCGCGGGCGGATCGCCCGCCTCGATTACCTGGGCACCTTCTGTCTGGCGGAACTGCGGTGCGAGGCGCTAGGCCAGCCGATCCTGATCTCGTATTCGCTGAACCAGTTGCATGACCTCGGCGTGCGCGAGGGCGGCGAGGTGGACATCGCGCTGCGCACCGACCGCGTGCGGGTGTTCGCCGACCGGCCTGCCGCGCCATGAGCCCGCCACAATGACCGCGCTCGCGGTTGCCGCGACCGCCGGTCGAACGCCGTCGCGACTGTCGCTGGCCGGCGAAGCGCTGGCCGCGCGGGGCGGGCTGGTACTGCTTGCGGTCGCCCTGTTCGTGTTCCTCACCGTACCGCTCGCGATGATCCTGGTGCGCAGCGTCGAGGGACGCACCGGCGAATTCGTCGGCCTAGCGAACTTCTTGACGTATGTGCAGACGCCGGCTCTGGCGCAGTCGACCCGCAACACACTGGTGTTCGCGCTGCTGACCACCGCGGTGACAGTGCCGCTCGCGTTCCTGTTTGTCTATGCGATCCAGCGCAGCTGCATCCCGTTCAAGGGACTGTGGCGCAACATCGCGATGATTCCCATCCTTGCCCCGTCGCTGCTGGCCGCCATCTCGTTCATCTACCTGTTCGGGAACCAGGGTTCACTGAAGTTCATGCTCGAGTGGGTCGGGCTGACGTCGATATACGGCATGCCGGGGATGGTGCTCGCGATGACCTTCGCCTCGTTTCCGCATGCGGTGATGATCCTGATGGCAGCGCTTGCGCTGTCGGATGCGCGTCTGTACGAGGCGGCCGATTCGCTGGGCACCAGCGAGCGGCGCAAGTTCTTCACGATCACACTGCCGGGCGCCCGCTACGGACTGATCTCGGCATGCATGGTGGTGTTCACGATGGCGGTGTCGGAGTTCGGCGTGCCGAAGGTGATCGGCGGCAACACCAGCGTGCTGGCGGTCGACATCTATAAGCAGGTGATCGGCCAGCAGAACTTCGCGATGGGGGCGGTGGTCGGGCTGGTGCTGCTGCTGCCGGCCGTGGTCGCCTTCATCATCGACCACCTGATGCAGCGCAAGCAGCAGGCGCTGCTGACCGCGCGCAGCGTGCCGTACCAGGCCCGGCGCGCTGGCCTGCGCGACGGGTTGTTGCTCGTCGTCGTCGTGCTGATCTCTGCGCTGCTGCTGCTGGTCGTCGGCATGGCGGCATTCGGCTCGGTCGTGAAGTTCTGGCCGTACAACCTTTCGCTGACGCTGAACCACTACACCTATGGTTTCGAAGAGGCCGGCATCGAGCATGCCTATCGCAACAGCCTGGTGATGGCGCTCTGGTGCGGCGTGCTCGGAGCCGCCATCACTTTCGCCGGCGCCTACTGGCTGGAAAAAACGCGCGGCGCGGACACGCTGCGGCCGCTGATCCGCTTCCAGGCGATGCTGCCGATGGCCGTGCCTGGCATGGTGCTGGGCATCGGCTACATCCTGTTCTTCAACATGCCGTCCAATCCGCTGAACTTCCTGTACGGCACGATGGCGATCCTGGTGCTGTCGACCATCGTTCATTTCTATTCATCGAGCCACCTGACGGCGGTCACCGCGCTAAAGCAGATCGACGGCGAGTTCGAGTCGGTATCCGCTTCGCTCAAGGTCCCGTTTTACCGGACGTTCTGGCGCGTTACGGTTCCAGTATGTCTTCCATCGTTGCTGGACATCGGACGCTACTATTTCGTCAATGCGATGACGACGATTTCGGCGGTGGTATTCCTGTACTCGCCGAAGACCACGCTGGCGGCGATTTCCATACTCCAGCTGGACGAGGCCGGCGCGATCGGATCAGCCGCCGCGATGGCAACGTTGATCGTACTGACCTCGGCCGCCGTCACGGGGGCGCTGTTCGCGATCGAGTGGTGGTTGATCCGCCGTACGCAGGCATGGCGCAACACCGCGCAGAACTGAAGGGGACACCAATGATCGTTGGCAACGACCCGATCCTGCTGACACCCGGCCCGCTGACCACATCGTTGGCCACCAAGCAGGCGATGCTGCGCGACTGGGGCTCGTGGGATGCAGCATTCAATGCGATCACTGCCAGCCTCCGGCGCGACCTTGTCGAGATTGTTCACGGCGGCGACGAATACACCTGCGTGCCGCTGCAGGGAAGTGGCACCTTTTCGGTGGAGGGCGCGATCGGCACGTTGGTACCGCGCGACGGCAAGGTACTGGTGCCCAACAACGGTGCGTATTGCGCCCGCATCGTGCGGATCTGCAAGTACCTGAACCGCCCCGTGGTCGATCTGGCGGTGCCGGAAGACCAGCCGGCAACCGCTGGCGTGGTCGATGCGGCGCTTGCCGCCGATCCGGCGATCACGCACGTCGCGCAGGTCCACTGCGAAACCGGCGCCGGCGTGCTGAACGACTTGGCGGGCATCGCGCAGGTCTGCGCGCGGCGCGAGCGGAGCCTGATCGTCGATGCAATGAGTTCGTTTGCCGCATTGCCGATCGACCTGCGCGCGGCGCCGATCGATGCGCTGATCGCGGCCAGCGGAAAGTGCCTCGAGGGCGTGCCCGGCATGGGCTTCGTGATCGTGCGCAAGGCGGTGCTGGAGGCGCGCGCCGGCAACGCGCACTCGCTGGCGATGGACCTGCACGACCAGTACGTCTACATGGAGAAGACCACGCAGTGGCGCTACACGCCGCCGACACACGTCGTGGCCGCGCTGCGCGCTGCCGTCGATCAGTTTCGGGCCGAAGGCGGGCAGCCGGCGCGTCTGGCGCGCTACGCGCGCAACTGTGAAGTGCTGATCGCCGGCATGGAAAGGCTGGGCTTCCGCCCGTTCCTGGAGCCCGAGGTGCAGGCGCCCATCATCGTCACCTTCCATGCGCCGGCAGACCCGGCCTACGACTTCAAGACGTTCTATGCGAAGACGCGCGACCGCGGCTACATCCTGTATCCCGGCAAGCTGACGCAGGTCGAAACCTTCCGTGTCGGCTGCATCGGCGCGATCGATGCGAATGAAATGCGCAACGTGGTCAGCGCCGTCGAGGCGACTCTCGACGAGATGGGAATCCGGCAGGTTGCTCCGGCTGGACAACGCAAGGCCGCCTAAGCGCCTTTCCCAGCAGCGGGCTTATTGCGCGGCGATTTCCTTCAGCAGCTTGCGAGCGTCGTCGGCTTGCGGGAACTTCGGATCCAGTTCCAGGGCATGCTGGAGCGAGCTGCGTTTCCGGAAGTGAATCTTTGCCAATCGCTTCAACGATTTGCATGCTCGGACCGCCTCTCGCGTCACCCTCGAATCCGGGGCTAAGAGCCGCGGCTGTAAACGAGCCCGACAGCCCGGTTAAGGGATCAGGCCACCTTGAGCGCGATCACTCCGACCACCATTGCGCCGATGCCCGCCCAGCGGCGCGCCGTCAGGTGTTCTTTGAGCAGGCGCGCGCCGATCAGGGTGGCGAACAGCACAGATGTTTCGCGCAATGAGGCCACCAGCGCCACCGGAGCCTTGGTCATTGCCCACACCGAGATCGCATAGGCCGCTGCCGACAGGCCGCCGCCGACGAGGCCGCGCGTGTGCCGGTCCGCCAGCGCCTGCGCAAACTGGCGGCCGCGGGTGGCGAACATGTAAAGCGTGAATGGGATCGCGTCGAGCACGAACAGCCATACGATGTACGACCAGGCGTTGCCGGAAAGGCGCGCGCCGCTGCCGTCGATGATCGTGTAAGTGGCGATCACCACCGCGTTGGCCAGCGCGAAGCCGACCGCGCGGCCATGGCCGTGGAGTGCCGGACCCAGCGGGGTGGGGCGCAGAGCCAGCGCGATGACTCCGACGGAAATCAGCACCATCCCGGTCCAACCCGCAGCGCCCGGCCACTCGCGCAACCAGACGATCGCGAGCACGCCGGTCAGCAGCGGTGCCACGCCGCGCATCAGCGGGTAGACCAGTGTCAAGTCCCCCGACCGATACGCGCTGACCATGAAGAAGTAGTACGCAAGGTGCGTCGCGATCGATGCCAGGATGTAGGCCCAGCTCGCAGGCGCCGGCAGCGGCACGACGAACAGGAACGGAAGCGCGACCACGCCGGCGCCGGCGACGATGGCGGCGGTATCGAGCAGCACGTCGCTGCCGCCCTTGATCATCGCGTTCCAGGAAGCGTGGAGCAGCGCCGCGAGCAGGACGGCCAGCGAGACTTCGATCGACACGTGGGCGGCCCGTCAGCGAAGCGGACTGTGGCGCACGCTACGGCAACAGGCCGAGCGCGGAGGCGGTAAATCGGTGCGACTCGCCGGAGCTGACGCCGGCCTCACGGCGGCAGCACGGAGTCGGCCGGCGCGTACGGCAAGCCGAGCGCCTTGGCGACCGCCCGGTAGGTGACCTTGCCAAGGGCGATGTTCAGGCCCTCTTTCAGGTGCGCGTTTTCCGACAGCGCGCGGCGCCAGCCCTTGTTCGCCAACTGCAGGCCGAAGGGCAGGGTGGCGTTGTTCAGCGCATAGGTCGAGGTGCGCGGCACCGCGCCGGGCATGTTGGCGACCATGTAGTGCACGACGCCGTCGACCACGTAGGTCGGATCGGCATGCGTCGTCGGCCGCGAGGTCTCGCAGCTGCCGCCCTGATCGATCGCGACATCGACGATCACCGAGCCGTGCTTCATCTGCGCCAGCATCGCGCGCGTCACCAGCTTCGGCGCCGCATCCCCAGGGATCAGGACACCCGAGATCACCAGATCGGCGCGCAGCACTTCGCGCTCGACGTTGTCGCGGTTGGAGAAGACGGTGATCGCGCGGCCGTTGAACATGGCGTCGATGCGACGCAACGCGTCGATCGACTTGTCGATCACGACCACCTGCGCACCAGTGCCGACTGCCATCTGCGCGGCGTTGGTGCCGACCACGCCTGCACCGAGGATCACGATGCGACCCGGCGCGACGCCTGGCACACCGCCTAGCAGCATCCCCATTCCGCCCGACCATTTCTCCAGGCAGCGCGCGCCGGCCTGCACCGCGAGGCGGCCCGCGACTTCCGACATCGGCGCCAGCAGCGGCAGGCCGCCGTGCGGCGCCGTGACGGTTTCGTACGCGATGCAGATGGCGCCACTCTTGACCAGATCCGCTGCCTGCTCGGGATCCGGCGCCAGGTGCAGGTAGGCGAACAGGATCTGTCCCTCGCGCAGCATGGCCCGTTCGATTGCCTGCGGTTCCTTCACCTTGACGATCATGTCCGCGCGGCGAAACACGTCCTCGGCACTCGAAGCGATCTCGGCGCCGGCGCGTACGTACTCTTCGTCGCCGGCGCCGATGCCGGTGCCGGCGTCGGTCTGCACCAGCAGCTGGTGACCGTGGGACACCATCTCGCGCACCGATGAGGGCGTCAATCCGACGCGATATTCGTGGACCTTGATTTCCCTCGGAACGCCGACCAGCATGTTCCCCCGCTAGTTTTTCGTTCTGGACGAGGCGGGATCGTACGGCGCTTTCAGCGAAGCAGCGGCCGCGTACCGCTCGCCGGCCAGATCAATCTCGAAGCGCCCGGCATCGATCCACTCGCCGTTGGCCGCGCCGTGAGGATTGCTGATCAATGCGAGCGCCACCGGCTTGCCGATCGTGTGGCCAAAGGCCGCCGATGTGACGAAACCGACCGGCGCGTTGTTGCGCAGGACCAGCTCGCCGCCCCACAAATTGGTTTGCGGCGCATCGACGACCAGTGACACGATGCGGCGCGCAGCAACGGCCGCGCCGCCGCCGGCCTTGAGCTGCTGCAACGCCGCCCGTCCGCGAAACTCCGCGGCCTTGTCGAACCGGACTGCGAACGCCAGTCCGGCCTCATACGGATTGATGTCTGGCGTCAGCTCGCGTCCCCACGCCCGATATCCCTTCTCGAGCCGCAATGATTCGATCGCGTAGTAGCCGGCATTGGCAACACCGAGATCGGCGTCCGCCCGCATCAGCGATTCGTAGACGCCGACCGCGAATTCGACCGGCACATAGAGCTCCCAGCCGAGTTCGCCCACGTAGGTGAGCCGGGTTGCGCGTACCGTCGCATAGCCGACGTCGATCTCGCGCGAGGCGCCGAACGGAAAAGCGGCATTCGAGAAATCGGCCGTGGAAACCCGTTGCAGCAGCTCGCGAGATCGAGGTCCCATCACCGCCAGCATCGCGAACGTCGCGGTTACGTCGGTGACCTGGCAGTGCACACGGTCGCCCACCGCGGCGATCGCCCGCTCGATGACGTCGCGGTCGCGCACCGCCTGGGCGCTGCCAGTCACGATCATGAATTCGTCGACGCCAATGCCAGTCACCGTGCAATCGCTTTCGTAGCCACCGCGGTCGTTCAGGATCGCCGTATACGACGTGCATCCGACCTCCGGCAACTGGTTGGCAATCAGGCCATCGAGCACGGCAGCCGCGTCCGCGCCCTTGACCTGCAGCTTGGCGAATGAACTCATGTCGAACACCGCAACGCCTTCGCGGCAGGCGCGATGCTCTGCGGCGACCCAGCCATGCCAGTTCTGATGGCCCCACCCGTACTCGATCGTTGCTTCGGCCGGCGAAGGAGCGAAAAAATTGGCGCGCTCCCAGCCCATCTTGGATCCAAAGCACGCTCCCGCATCGCGCAAGTGTCCATAGAGCGGCGAGCGCCGGAACGGACGGGCCGATTCGAGTTCGCGATTGGGCCACGGCATCTTGTAGTGCATGCCCAGCACTTCCTTGATTCGATCGGGCAGCCATTGCTCGTTGCCGTTGAACCGCGCGAAGCGACGGATGTCGACCGGCCACAGGTCGAGTGCCGGCTCGCCTGCGAGGATCCACTCGGCGAGCGCCTTGCCGGCGCCGCCGGCCGACGCGATTCCCATCGAATTGAAGCCGCAGCCGACATACAGACCGGCCAGGCCGGGCGCAGGGCCGACGATGAAGTTGTTGTCGGCGGTGAACGATTCCGGCCCGTTGATGAACTGCTTGACGCGGGCACTCTGCAAGGCGGGCACGCGCAACATCGCGTTGTCCAGCAATACCTGGAACGCGTCCCAGTTGTCGGGCAGCAGCTGAAACTCGAAATTCTCCGGAATGCCGCCACGATGTCGCGCGCTCTGCAGCCACGGGGTCGCTTCCGGCTCAAAACCGCCCATCAGCAGCCCGCCGACCTCCTCCTTGAAATAGATGTAGCCGTCCGGATCACGCATCACCGGTAGGTCGCGGTGCACGCCGTCGATGCGGTCGGTGACGATGTAGAAGTGCTCGCATGAAAACAGCGGCACGGTGACGTCGGCGAGCGCATGCCCCAGTTCGCGCGACCACTGGCCTGCGCACAGCACGACGATGTCGACCGTGATGCGGCCGCTGTCGCCGTTCCTGTCGCGCCAGGCGAGTTCGCTGATGCGTCGGGACGCTCGGTTCAACGTGGCGCCGGTGACCTGTACGCCCTCGCAGATGCGCACTCCCCGGTTGCGCGCGCCCTTGGCCAGCGCCAGCGTCAGGTCGGCAGGATTGGCCTTGCCATCGCCGGGCAGCCACACGGCCCCGCGCAGGTCATCCACGGCCATGATCGGATAGAGATCGCCGGCTTCACGTGGAGTGATGACGTCACAGGAAACGCCGAACGCCTGCGCGACCGCGGCCGTGCGCTTCAGCTGGACCATGCGGTCGGCGGTGCGCGCAACCGCCAGCGAGCCGCATTGCTTCCAGCCGGTTGCGAGTCCGGTTTCGGCTTCCAGCCGCGCGTAGAGATCGGTCGAGTAGCGGATCAGCCGCGTCATGCTCTCGTGGTTGCGCAACTGCCCGACCAGACCTGCCGCGTGCCAGGTCGTACCCGAGGTCAGCCGGCCCTGCTCGAGCAGCACGACGTCGGTTTCGCCGAAGGAGCTCAGGTGATACGCGACCGAGCATCCCATGATGCCGCCGCCGATCACGACGATCCGCGCCGCCTGCGGCGGCCGCGCCTGCGTCGTCAGCGCTTCTTCCAACTGTGGCCCTCCGCTCCTGTTGCAGTTGCCAACGGGCAGGCGCCCGGCCGCCCGAAGCCCGTCCGTCTGATTAGTGTCGAGCGGCTGCAGCGCGGCCGTGCCGCGAACGATGCACGTGCGACCCGCCGGGTCGCGTACATCGCGAGCGCTACGACTTCAGGTGCCACGCCTTGGTCCGGGTGAACGTCTCGATGCCGAACGTCGACAGCGTGAGCCCGATGCCCGAATGGCCGACGCCGCCCCAAGGCAGGCGTGGACTGACGCGGTCGCAACAATTCCAGTACACCGATCCGGCGTGCAGTTGCGCGAGGATGCTGCGTGCCCTCGCTTCATCCCGCGTGTAGACGCCGGCCGTCAGTCCATAGACGCTGTCGTTCATCAGGCGCACCGCTTCGGCGTCGCCGGACACCTTCTGTATCCCGATGATCGGACCGAAACTTTCCTCCCGCATCACTTCCATCGAATGGTCGACATCAGCCAGCACGGTCGGTGCGAACCAGTTGCCGGGATCGGGCAGCCGGTTTCCTCCGAGCAAAACGCGCGCGCCCTTGGAGATCGCATCGACGACCTGCCGCTCGAGTACATCGAGCTGCGGCGCCCGCGTCAGCGGCCCGATATAGGCCACCTCGTCGGTCGGGTCGCTGATCGTGAATCCGCGCACTTCCTCGACGAATGCCGTGACGAACGCATCGTGTATGTCCTGGTGTACGTAGATGCGCTCGACCGAGCAGCAACTCTGCCCGGTGTTGTACATCGCACCGTCGGCCAGCGATGCGGCCGCGGCGGCCACGTCGACGTCCTCGCACACATAGGTGGGATCCTTGCCGCCGAGCTCGAGCTGCATTTTGATCATGCGTGGCCCGACAGCCCCGGCGATCTTTGCGCCGGTGGCGTATGAGCCTGTGAAAAACACGCCGTCGATCGGCTGCGCGAGCAGGGCGCTGCCGACGCCACCGCCGCCGACCAGCACCTGGAATACGTCCTGCGGTACGCCGGAAAGGTGCAGCAACTTGCCGATCTCCAGCCCGGTCAGCGTCGCGTACTCCGATGGCTTGTAGAGCACCGCGTTGCCAGCGATCAGTGCCGGCACGAAGACATTGGCGCCTACGAAGTACGGGTAGTTCCAAGCGGAGATGTTAGCGATGACCCCGAGCGGCTCGAACGTGATCTGCTCGCGCATGCCGCTTTCGTCCTGCACCTGCCGCGGCGCCAGCGTGCGTTCGGATTCGGTCAGGAAGAAGTCGATGCGGCCGAGCAGGCCGGCGAGTTCATTTCGCGACTGACGTATCGGCTTGCCGACCTCCGACGTCAGGATCGCAGCGAGCCGTTCGGCCTCGCGCACCAGTTCGCTGCGGAATCGTCGGATCGCCTCCAGGCGCACGCTGAGCGGGTTCGCCGCCCAAGCCGGCTGCGCCGCGCGTGCGCTGCGAAAGGCCAACGCGACCGCTTCCGCCGACTCGGCGGGGAGCTCCGCGATGACGCGGCCATTGGCAGGATTGATCACCGTCAGCATGCGGTTGCCGGTGCGCGCTGGGCGACGGCGGACAAAAAATCGGCGAGCAGCGGGTCGCCCGACAGCAGCGCCGGATCGTTCAAGTCATGGAACTCCGGATGCCACTGAACACCGGCCACGTAAGTTGGTCCGGTCCAGCGGAACGCCTCGATGATGCCGTCTTCGGCCACAGCCTCGACGACAAATCCCGGCGCGAGGTTCCGTATGCCCTGGTGATGCACGCTGTTGACCATTGCGTGCGAGGTGCCTGTGTAGAGCGAGGCGAGCCGGGTGCCCGGCACGAACTCGATCGCGTGCAGGTTGCGGTCGTAGATCTGAGCGTCGCGATGTTGTCGCGCGCTCGGCAGCTGCGACGCGATGTCCTGGTACAGCGTGCCGCCGAACGCGACGTTGAGCACCTGCAATCCGCGGCAAATACCGAGCACCGGCTTGCCGGCGTCGATGAACGCGCGCAAGAGCGCGATCTCGTATTCGTCGCGCACGCGATCGCCAGTCCATTCCGGTCGCAGCGGTTGCTCGCCGTAACTGCCGGGCCACATGTCTGATCCGCCTTCCAGCACCAGCCCGTCGAGCATTTCCGCATAGTCATGCAGCGCGACGTTACCGCGCCGCGTCGGTCCCTCGGGCGACGGGATCACGAGTGCCAGCGCGCGCGACGACTGCACCCAGTGGACGATCGACTGCTCGACGTACTGCAGCGTCTTGCCTGTGAAAATCGGCCGCTGCGGATCGGCGTGGAAGAAGCATGCCGAGATGCCTATCGTCGGGCGCCTCATGAGAACCTATCCCGGAGTCCGCGGTGGTCGCGGCGGGGTCGCATGGGGTGCAGGGCTAGGCGTGGCGAGGGGACCATTGCGTGCCGCAAGGACCCGAGCCGCAACAACGCCGTGCGCCCCATGCGGCCCCGCCCCGTAGGGTTGCGCAAAGAAGCGGGCGTCTGCGGCGTTGGCCGGCTCGGCCGTAGGCTCGGCTACTGTCCTTCGCCAGCCGCCTTGCATCCACCGCCTTCTCTTCGCAACGCGATCCATCGGGGACTCCGGGATAGGTTCTAGTACGCCTGCTCGAAAAAGCGTTCGAAGTCGGCGCGCGTACACGTCCGCGGGTTGGTCTGATGGCACACATCCTTGAGGGCGAGATCCACCAGTCGACCGAACTGGCTGCGCTGCACGCCCGCCGCGGACAGCGACGGCGGAATGCCGATATCGCGTTTCAGCCCGACCAGCCAGGGCACGAACTCGTCGACGCGCGTCAGTCCGGCGGCATGCGCCAGCTCGGCGAACTTCTCAGGAGCCGCTTCGGCGTTGAAGCGCATCACCGGCTCCAGCATCAGCGCGTTGGCCAGGCCATGGTGCAGGTCGCAGACAGCTCCGAGCGCATGAGCGCACGAATGCACTGCGCCCAGGTCTTTCTGAAAAGCGATCGCTCCCATCATCGAAGCCATCATCATGTCGGCGCGCGCGTCAAGGTTCTGGCCGTCGTGCACGGCGCGGGGCAGCGCACACGCCGCAATGCGCACCCCTTCCAGCGCGATCCCGTCGCACAGCGGGTGATAGGCGGGCGACAGGTAGCTTTCTATGTTGTGCGTCAGCGCATCCATGCCGGTGGCGGCGGTCACTGCGGGCGGCAGGCCGAGCGTCAGCTCCGGATCGGCGAATACCTCGCGGGCCAGCAGCTTCGGCGAAAAGATGACGCGCTTGACGTGCGACTCGTCCTCGCTGACCACACCCGAGCGGCCGACCTCGGAGCCGGTACCGCTGGTGGTGGGCAGCGCGAAAAAGGCAGGTACGGTGTTCGTCAACGGCCGCACCGTCGGGTGGTCCCACGCGTACTCGATAACGTCGCCATCGTGCACCGACATTGCCGCCACTACTTTGGCGATGTCCAGCGCGGCACCGCCGCCGAGGCCGATCACGCAGTCGGCCCGATGGTTTTTGAACGCGACCACGCCTTGCCTCACTTGCGACGCGGTCGGGTTGCCGTGCACGCCCGCAAACACGGCGGCATCCAATTCGCCATCAAGGTGTCGAATGAATTCGGGAACTATGGGCAAGGCCGCGAGCCCGCGATCGGTAACGACCAGTGGCCGTCGCAGGCCGTGTGCACGCAACTGCGCGGGCACGAGGTTGCGCGCGCCCGGGCCGAAGTGGATCGTGGTCGGGAACGAGAAGCGAACGATCGCCATGCCGGGCGTGATCAGTCGCGGCCGATGCGCACCCAGCGCAGCTCCAGCGCGTCATTCGGCCACTGCACAACGCTGATGTTGGTGCGCATCACCCAGGCCAGCGTGCGCCGGTACAACGGGATCAGCGGCAGGTCGTCATGCATCAGCCGCAGCGCGTCGCCCGCCATGCGGCGTCGCGTCGCGAGATCCGGCTCGATGCGGATGCCGTCTACCAGCTGATCGAGTTTCGCGTTCGAATAGCGACCGCCATTGAACTGGCCGCTGCCCGCGCCGTCATGCGTGCGCACGATCGAATTGAGCGTCGCCCATGGATCGTCTCCCGGGCTCCAGCCGAACTCGAAGAAGCTAGTCGTTGCCTGGGTGACCTTCGGGAAGAAGGTGGCGCTTGGCGATGGCTGGAAGCTGACGCGTATGCCAACTTGCGCCAGCATCGCGGCGATCGCCTGGCATACCGCGGCGCGGTAGGTGACATTGACGCAGTCCAGCGTCACCGCGAAGCCGTCCGGATAGCCAGCCTGTTTCAGCAGTGCGCGCGCAGCGGCCGGATCGTAGGGCAGCCGTGTTTCAAGTTCTGGCACGTAGCCGTCGACCCACTTTGACAGGTGCGAACCCGCGGGGCTGGCCTGTCCGCGCAGCACTTTGCCGATGATCAGATTGATGTCGATCGCCTGGTAGATCGCGCGCCGGACTCGCAGGTCCTTGAACGGATTGCCGCGCGCTACGCCGAGCTGCAGTTCATTTCTGCTCTGGTCGAATCCGAGATACTGCGTGCCGCTATCGGTCGTCTCGACGAGCTTCAGCGCCTTGTCCTGCCTGAGGCGTGCGATATCCTGGAACGGCGGGTCGATGACGAAGTCGACCTCTCCGGATGCCAGCGCGGCCAGCCGGGTGGCGTCCGACTGCACCACCACGTAGGTGGCCTCCTGCACGTTGCCGAGGTCCTTCGCGCGCCATCCCCACCAGTCCGGATTGCGCACGACCACCGTACGTTGGTCTGGGTCGTAACTCTTCAGCCGATAGGGGCCTGTGCCATTGGTGTTGCGGACCGCGTAGGTTTCCTGCTTGGCGTTGTAGTCCTGCGGCACTTGCACGCCATGCTTCTCGGCCCATGCCTTGTTCATGATCGCGACCAGCCACATCTTCTGCGGCAGGACCGCGTCGGGGGCCGATAGCAGGACGTCTACGGTCAGCGCATCGACCTTGCGCGCGCCGGTGACGCCGCGCAGCTGAAACGTGCGCTGTGATGTCTTCGCGAGCGCACGGCCGATCGAGAACACGACGTCGTCGGCCGTCAACGGTGAGCCGTCGTGAAACCGGACGTCGGGCCGCAACTTGAAGCGCCAGGTCTTCGCATCGACCGCTTGCCACGACAACGCCAGCGCCGGCTCTAGCCGGAAATCACGGTCGCGGTTGACCAACCCTTCGTAAATCTGGGTCACGATGCGGCTCTGGTACAGCAGCGCCAGCGAATGAGGATCGAACGAGTTCGGATCGAACGCACTGGCGAAGCGCAGGGTCTGGGCAGACAGCGGCGCCACGGAAAGCAGCGCGGCCAGGGCGGTGACGGCAGCTCGCGGCCGTAGGAGTGAGGCAACCAGGGCGCAGAATGAAGTCATCGGATCGTTAGTGCGAGACACCACACACTATAGGTCAAGGCATCATTTACGCGCTGAGGCATGGGCGGCGCAACAATTGCATGCCGACCGTCCGTGCCACGGCCGGGAACACGTCGGCCCGGCACCCGGTCTTAATGCTGTGCTGGAGCCCTCTGCAGGCGGTGCTGAAACCCTTGCCTTGTAAGACTGCCTCCACTCGGACGACCAATAGGCATTCGCGAAACTCCGCGCGGACACAGTGGAAAGTGGACTAGATGATGACTCGACGTACCCTGCTAACCCGCCTCGCACTCGGCGGGCTGGTTGCCTGGGCGGCACCATCGCGTGCTGCCAGGCCGGCGGCGCCGCGCCGGCCCGATGCCGTGGAACTGACCGATGCTGAGTGGCGCAAGCGCCTGACACCCGAGCAATACCGGGTGCTGCGCCAGGACGGCACCGAGCCGGCCTTCAGCAGCCCGCTGAACGCGGAAAAGCGGCGCGGCACCTACAAGTGCGTCGCCTGCGACCTCGCGCTGTTCGGCAGTTCGATGAAGTACGACAGCGGCACTGGGTGGCCCAGCTTTTTCGAAACCCTGCCGGGTGCTTTCGAGCTGAAGACCGACTACAAGTTGATCTTGCCGCGCACCGAGTACCACTGCGCGCGCTGCGGAGGGCATCACGGCCACGTGTTCGACGACGGGCCGCGACCGACCGGCAAGCGCTGGTGCAACAACGGCGTGTGCCTGAAGTTCGAGCAGTCGGCATGAGCCGCCGCCTTCGCTGGCTATTGGCGTCGGTGCTGGCCGGCGCGCTCGGTGCGGCCACTTGCGGCGTCAGCGCCCAGGGCAAGGCGAATCCGCCGGCCGGCAGCGGTCGTACCGAGACCGCCATTTTGGCGGGCGGCTGCTTCTGGTGTGTCGAGTCAGACTTCGACAAGGTCGACGGCGTGCTGTCTACGACGTCCGGCTACGTGGGCGGTCGGACGCCGAACCCGACCTATCAGGCCGTGTCGGCCGGCGGCACCGGTCATACCGAGGCGGTCAGGATCGAGTTCGACCCGGCGCGCGTCAGTTACGCGCAGCTGCTCGAGAAGTTCTGGCCGACGATCGATCCGACTGTCAAAGACCAGCAGTTCTGCGATATCGGATCCCAGTACCGCTCGGGAATCTTTGTGCTCAACGAACGGCAGCTCAAAGAGGCCGAGGCTTCAAAGGCGGCGCTGCAGAAGTCGAAGCCGTTTTCGCAGCCCATCGTGACCGAGATCACGTTGGCCGGGACCTTCTATCCGGCGGAGGAATACCACCAGGACTACTACCTGAAGAATCCGATCCGCTACAAGTTCTACCGGACCAACTGCGGACGCGACGCGCGCCTGAAGTCGCTGTGGGGGGACAAGGCGGCGCGTTGAGCTAATCCGGCAGCTGATACTCGCTAGTGGCTCTTGTCGTCCAGCGCGCGGTCGACCGCCCAATGTTCGGGAGCATCGGGAGGCAGTGCGTGCGTGGTGCGAGCGTAGAGCGCGATCCCGGGCGCTGCGGTCAGTCCATGCGCGACGATACTCAGCAGCACGGTCGCCATCACCGCCAGCCGTATCGTGGGTTCTCCGGGCAGATTCACCTGCTGCTCCAGATAGACGAGGCCGAGCACGATCGAGGCGAGACCTCGCGGCCCGAACCATCCCATGAAGAGCGCCGACGAGCGGCTGAGCCCGGTGCCGGCAAGTGCGACCACGACTGGCACCATGCGCACGATGGTCAGGCTCGCCAGCGCATACATCACCGCCATCGGCGTGAATTCGTTCCAGGCGCGCGCGACGAATGCACCGAACAGGAAGAAGACGAAGAAGTTGAACAGTTGTCCCCATTCCTCGGTGAACTCGACGCTGTGTCGCGCCACCTGCGGGAATCCGACCTGGACGGCCAACCCGGCCACATAGGCTGCGATGAACATGCTTGCCCCGCCTTCCTCGGAGGCGATCATCGACAGCAGCGGCAGCGCGACCACACCGAGCTTCGCCAGCGCGGTCGACATCCATCGCCGCCCCAGCGCGATCCCGAGCAATGCACCGCCGCCGCCGCCGATCGCCAACCCGATCAGCGTGCCGCAACGATCACCTGTCCGAGGCCGGCGTCGGTCGGCGCCAGGATGGATGCAATGATCCCGGCCTCCCACCAGGTCAACCGGCCGAAGCAGAGCTTGGCGACCACGGCGCCCAGCACGATCGTGAGCAGCATGCCGGTGCTCAGCAGGCGCATCTGGAGCTTGCGGCTGCCTTTCAGGTTGGTGAGTCGGATGCGCGCCGCGTCGGTGAACAGTGTCATCACCAGGCCCGTCTCAGCGATCAGCAAAAGGCCCTTGCGGTCGATCGCCAGTTCGTCCACTGCGTGCGGCACCAGCAGCAGCAAGGCACCGGCCGCCGTGAAGACGATGGGCGCGGTCACGACAGTTCTTTCCAGCCGGCGCGAGACGATGCTGTACCCAAACACCAGCACGACGAATACGGTTGCGATCAGCATTCCGTTCCTTCGGCAGCGCGCTTCAGTTCCTGACCGCCACGATGACGGAACTCGGCAGAAAGACAGCCGTTGCCGGCTGGCCGACCTGCAGCGACAGCGCCTCGACCGCCTCGTTGGTGACGGTCGCACTGATCGCGGATCCGCCGGGAAGCGTCAGCACGACCAGCGATGAAACGGCTCCTTTCACCACCCGGGACACTGTTCCTTCGAGCTGATTCGCTGCCGACAGCCGGTAGCCGCCGTAGTCGGCCATCAGCACGACGCTGCTCGCCTTGACGAGCGCCAGCGCTTCGATCGCTTTCCGGAGCTTCATCTCCTTGCTCGAGGCCGTGGTGACCGTCGCAATGATCGACTGACCTCCCTTCAAGGCGATAGTCACCTGCGTCGACACCGGCCCGGCTTCGATCGCGGTGATCTTTCCGGCGAACTGGTTGCGGGCGGTGGTCTTCATCGTCATTCTCCGAAGGAACGGTGCCAGTTGGGGATGCTTGCGCAGTCTCGCCTCCTGCGTAGCGAGCAGCCGCGCCTGTTCGGCCGATAACTTCTGCCATGTGTCGAGCAGCGCGGCCGCGCAGGTTGTGAGTCGCGCTCCACCACCGCGTGAGCCACCGGTCGTCGTTGTGAGCAGCGGCTCTTGGGCCAGGTTGCCGGCCTGCTCAAGCTGCAGCCATGCACCCTTGTACGACAAGCCGACCGTGCGCGCTGCGCGGCTGATCGATCCGGTTGAAGCAATCGCGGCCAGCAGCGCGAAGAACCGCGCGTCGAGTCCGCCGACGCGCAGCGAGCCCGAAAGCAGTCTCTCCTCAGCCACGATCGAAGAGGCTCGCAAGCCACCGACGTCGCTCCGATGTTGCAGCGGGCTCGACCGTGAGCGCAGCGAGTTCGCGCTCGCGAACGATTTGGTTACGCAAATCAACCTCCCGGCTGACGCGGCCGTTGTCCAGGACGAACATCACATCGGCCAACGCAGCCACATCATCGATGTCATGGCTGATCAGAATCATCGGAACGCCGAAGCGCTGCTGAATCTGCTGCAGTTCCGTGCGCAGCCGCACGCGCAACATCGGGTTGAGTGCAGCGAAAGGTTCGTCGAGCAGCAAGACCTCGGGTTGTCGGACCAGCGCACGGGCCAGCGCCACCCGCTGCTGCTGTCCGCCGGACAGGCGCTGCGGTGAACTCCTGGCCAGCGGCTCGATTTCGAGCGCCCGCATGATGGTGTCCACCTGCTGCTGGGCTTTGCGGTCAGGCCGGCGCCACCATTGCCCAAGTCCGAAGGCGATGTTGTCTCGCACCGAGAGGTGCGGAAACAGAGCGTAGTTCTGGAACACATATCCGACGCGGCGCCGGCTCGCGGGCAGGTCGATGCCGACGCGGGAATCGAACACCGGCAGCCCGTTGAAACGGATGTGGCCGTCACGCGGCCGCAGCAAACCTGCAAGCGTCTGAAGTGTCAGCGTCTTGCCGGCACCCGACTCGCCATAGAGCACTACGACCGGCGCATCGGCTGCAAAGCGGACGTCGAGGCTGAAACGACGTCTTTCGTCCGCCACCTCGACACGGACATCGACGTCGATCATCGCGGCATGCGGGTGAATCCTGCAGCCTCGAAGCGGTGCTGGGCGGCCGGGGAGGTCAGGTACTCGACGTAGGCGGCGGCGAGTCCAGGCTGCCGGCTGTCGGCGACAACGAGTGCCGGGTAGACGATCGGTGCATGGCCTTGGACAGGCGCGACGACGCGAATGCGGTCGGGCATCAGCCGGGCATCGGTCGCATAGACGAAGCCCGCCTCCGCGTCGCCCCGCGCTACGTAGTCGAGCACCTGCCGGACGCTGTCGGCGTAGACGAGCCGCGACTGCAGCGCCGACCAGAGGCCTGCGCTTTCCAGCGCCTGTTGCGCATAGCGGCCGGCCGGTACCGTGAGCGGCTTGCCAATCGCAATTCGCGAGATGGACGCTGCCGTCAGACCCTGCGGTCCGGCGAGCGCGACGGCGTCGGTCGATGCGATCAGAACCAGCGTATTGCCCGCGATGTCGCGCCGCGAGGCTGCGATCAATCGCCGCGCAGCGATGCCACGCTCGACCGTCGCATCGTCGGCGCTGACGAACACGTCGACCGGTGCCCCCTGCATGATCTGCTGCAGCAGTGCGCCCGAGGCGCCGAAGTTGAATCGCAGCGCCGTCGAGTGCTTCGCCTCGAACTCGGACGCGCTGGCCTTCAGCACGTCGGTCAGGCTGGCGGCCGCCGACACCGTCAGTGAGCTCGGCGCCTGCGCTTGCGATCGCGTGACGGCCAGCAGCGCTGCTGCGCTTAGCAGGAACGTTCGGCGGCCGGGCATCGCGGTCCTCAGATTCGACGAGGGGAAAAGAGCCTGCCGGCAGTGACGAGGATGGCCATGCAGATCAGCGAAGTGATCGCCACGAGGATCAATGCCAGCCGGTCGTTACCCGCCTGCGCAGCGTCGTACACCGCCATCGACAGTGTCTGCGTTTCGCCGGGGATGTTGCCAGCGACCATCAGCGTGGCGCCGAACTCGCCGAGCGCGCGCGCAAAGGCGAGCATCGCGCCTGCGAGGATGCCGCGCGACGCGAGCGGCAGCGTGACCCGCAGGAACACCGAAGTCGGCCCCTGACCGAGCGTCGTGGCGGCGGCTTCGAGCGTTCGATCGACATTGTCGAAGGCGGTCGAAGCGCTCTTCAGCACGAGTGGAAACGCCACCACGGCCGACGCGACCACGGCGCCGTGCCAGCTGAAAATAATCGTGTAGTCGAAGTGTTCGCGCAGCAGTCGACCGAGCGGACTGTGCCGGCCCGCGCCGATCAGGATGTAGTAACCGAGAACGGTCGGCGGCAGCACCAGCGGCAGCATGCAGGCCGCCTCGACCAGCGCCCGCCCCGGAAAGCGCACGCGGCTCAGGATCCAGCCCAGCGCGATTCCGCCCGCCAGCGCCAGCAGCGTCGCAACACCGGCAACGCGCAGGCTGAGCCAGACCGGACGCCAGTCGATGTCTAGCAGAGTGTTCAATGACGCTCTTCGTTATGTAGTCTTGTACATAACGAATTAAACCATGCATCGCCTCGTCGCGGCGGCGGGCTCCGCCGCCGTGCGTGCGTACGCGGTGTTCAGCGGGTTATAGAGGCCGACGGGCTGGCGGCGTAGGCGATCGGCTCCCTGTCGCTGCCCGCCTTCAGCAGCATGGTGGCGCAGGCAATTACAAGCACTGCGCCGAACGCCCGCTTCAGGTGGCGGACCGGCAATCGGTGCGAGGCTGCGACGCCGCGCGGAGCCATCAGCATCGCACTGGCGGCTAGTGCGAGGGCGGCAGGCCAGCAGACGAAGCCGACGAGTGAAGGCGACGACATCGTCGGCGTCGAGGTGGCGGCAAACGCCGCTGCGCCGGCGATCGCGATCGCCAGTCCGACGGTGCTGGCGATTGCGACGGCCCGCTTCATGTCGACGTCGGCGAAGAGCAGGAAGGGAATCGTCATGCTGGCGCCGCCGACACCAGCCACTGCGGAAAACGCGCCGATCACCACACCGACTACCGGAGCCGGCGGTATCGGCCGCGGCTTCCTGTCGGCCGGCAAGGCCGGCGAGTCGCGCAGCATCTTGACCGCGAAATAGCCGGCGTAAACCGAGAAAATCGCGGCGACCCACGCACCGTGCAGTTGCGTGGCGATCGTGGTGCCGATGATGGCTCCGATCGCGGCGCTGGGCGCCAGTCGACGTGCCCACGCCAGATCGAGGTTTCCGCGCCGAACCTGGGCCAGCACGGCCGCGCAAGCAGTCGGCACCATCGCTGCCAGCGAGGTGGCGACCGCCACCTTGGGCACGTGGTCGGGTGCGATGCCGAAGGAGGGCAGCAGCAGCATCAACACGGGCACGACCACGAACCCTCCGCCGATGCCCAGCAATCCCGCGAGAAATCCGCCCGCGGCGCCGGCGGCAAAGAGCTCCAAATACAGCATTGATCGGTCCCGATTGATTGAGGTCCGCAGCAGACCTGCATCGGGAAGAGTGTGCGAAACACGGGCCTTCCGGCCAAGCGACGATTCGACAGTGCGCCAGCGGATTATTCGTCGGCGTGACGCTTGAGTGACCGCATCGACGGCAACTGTGCCGACAGTGCTGCACGGTCTAGCTTGCCGGCCGCGGTCAGTGGCAGGCTCGCGACGAAACCGATCCGCCGCGGCCGCTTGTGCGAAGCCAGTCGCGCTTCCAGGAAGTCGAGCAGCGCCTCGTCGTCAGGCGGCTGCGGCGCGACCAGTGCGCAGGCCACGACCTGTCCCCAGGTCGGGTCGGCGAGACCGAATACCGCGGCGGCCCTGATGCCGGGGCAACTCTCCAGCACGCGCTCGACTTCGGCCGGATAGATGTTCTCGCCTGCGCTGACGATCAGATCGGCGCGCCGGCCGTGCAGACGCAGAAACCCGTCCGCGTCAAAGTCGCCGAGGTCGCCCGTGTCGAACCAGACGTCGAGTGCAAGCGGAGCTTCACCGAGATAGCCGGCCATTCGCATCGGGCCGCGCACCTCGATTCGGTGATCAACGATCCGCACCTCGGCATCCGCCAGCGGACGACCCACCCCGCACGCTGCAGCTTCGTAGCGCCGCTCGTACGGTGTGGCGACGACTTGCGAGGAGGTCTCGGTGCAGCCGTAGGTGATCACGACCGGCAGACGACGACGGGCCGCCTCGTCGAGCAGTGGCGGCGATGCGACAGCGCCGCCGACCAGCACCGCGCGCAGGAACGGCGGCGGCCGCCAGTCCGGAAGACGCTCGAACAGCAGCGCCAGCATTGTCGGCACCAGCGACACCAGCGTGGCGCGATGGTTCTCTATCCACTGCGGCAGCCGCGTCGCCTCGAAGCCCGGTGCAAGGGCCACGCAGCGACGACCGGCCAGACAGCGGGTCAGGATCGAAAGACCGCCGATGCGCGCGACCGGCAGCGCCAGAAGCCAGCAATCGTCCGGCTGCCAACCCAGATTGGCGCTGCTTGCACGCGCCGAAGCGAGCAGCGCAGCCCAGGTCAGCACCGCGCCGCGCGGCCGGCCCGTGGTACCCGAGGTGTACATAAGCACTGCCGCGCCGTCGGGCAGTTGGGCCGCGGCGGCCGCAGCGATTTCCGCGCCGCGCTCCGCAGCGGTGCTCTTCGGATGCAGCAGAAGCAGCGGAACGCGCGCCTGCAGCAGCGCGTAAATCGTGATCACCGTGTCGAACGAGCTCGTTCCGACCAACGGGTACGCGCAGCCTGGCTGCAATTGCGGAGCCAGCACGTCGAGGCGGGCCTGTGTCAGATCGGCAAGTTCGCCGAACGTGTAGCGCTCGTCGCCGACGAGCAGCGCCTGAGCCGCGGGCGAGTCGACTCGCCGCCGCGAATATCGACAGGTCGTCGTTCACGCGTTACTACGTCGTGCCGGCGCCAGCACAGCCAGACGGCTACGGCAACCGACGGAACTTGCGGAAGTTCGGCTTGCGCTTTTCGAGGTAGGCGTTCCTGCCCTCCTGGCCCTCTTCCGACAGGTAGAAGAGCAGCGTTGCGTTGCCGGCGAGTTCCTGCAGCCCGGCCTGTCCGTCGCAATCGGCGTTCAGTGCCGCTTTCAGGCACCGCAATGCAATCGGGCTGTTCGCAAGGATCTCGCGGCACCATTTGACCGTCTCGGCTTCGAGGCGCTCATATGGCACGACCGCATTGACGAGTCCCATCGCCAGTGCCTGCTGCGCGTCGTACTGCCTGCACAGGAACCAGATCTCGCGCGCCTTCTTCTGGCCGACGATGCGCGCCATGTATGACGCCCCATAGCCGCCGTCGAAGCTGCCGACCTTTGGGCCGGTCTGTCCGAAGCGCGCGTTGTCGGCGGCGATCGTCAGGTCGCAGATCATGTGCAGCACATGACCGCCGCCGATCGCGTAGCCGGCGACCATCGCGATGACCGGTTTCGGCAGCGTGCGGATCTGCCGCTGCAAGTCGAGCACGTTCAGCCGCGGTACGCCATCGGCTCCGACGTAGCCGGCAGCGCCGCGAACGCGCTGGTCACCGCCGGAGCAGAACGCCTCCTTGCCCTGTCCAGTCAGTACGATGACGCCGACTGCCTCGTCCTCGCGCGCGTCTTCGAACGCCTTCTGCAGTTCCTTCACCGTCTCCGGCCGGAAGGCGTTGCGCACCTCGGGCCGGTTGATCGTGATCTTGGCGATGCCCTCGGCGGACTTCGCATACAGGATGTCATTGAAGCCCGGGACGAGCGTCCACTCGGGAAGTTCCGGCACTGCAGGCGTCTTCATTTCGGTGCTCGTTCTTCGGAAAGCAGGAACGCTGCGTGCGGCAGCCGGCGTCGTTCAGTCGATCTTGGCACCGGATGCCCGCACTACGGTCGCCCACTTGCGAGTGCTAGTCGCGATGTGGCGGGCGAAGTCGTCGGGGCTGCCAGGCACCGGCCGCGCGCCGCGGCTGCGTAGCGCCTCGACCACTTCCGGATCGGCGAGCGCCTCGCGGATTGCGGCGTTCACCTTGGCGATCACCGCATCGGGAGTGCCGGCGGGTGCCAGCACGCCGTCCCAGGCGCTCGACTCGAAGCCGGGAAGTCCGGATTCGGCGATCGTCGGCAGTTCGGGTGCCGACGGAAAACGCTGTGCAGTCGACACGGCAACGCCGCGCACACGGCCTTCCTTGGCGAGCGGATACACGTTCGGCATCACGTCGATCATCATTTGCACTTGACCCGCGATCAGGTCGGTCACCGCCAGCGCGCCGCCGCGGTAGGGAACATGCACGATGTCGATGCCCGCCATTGTCTTGAACAATTCCCCAGACAGGTGCGACGTGGTGCCGTTGCCTGCCGAGGCGAAGTTGAGCTTGCCGGGGTTCACTTTCGCGTAGCGGATCAGTTCGGTTACCGAGTTCACCGGCAGCTGCGGATTGACGACCAGCATCGCCGCAATCTCGGTCATGCGCGACACTGGTGCGAAGTCCTTGACCGGGTCGAATCGCAGCTCGCGGTACAGGCTGACGTTGATCGAATGCGTGCCGTTGGTGCCGTAGAGCAGCGTGTAGCCGTCGGGTGCCGCATGCGCGACCAGCTCGGCGCCGACATTGCCGCCCGCACCGGCCTTGTTCTCGATGATGATCGGCTGGCCGAGCGCCCGCGATACCCTCGGCATGATCAGCCGCGCCAGGTTGTCGGCCCCGCCGCCGGCGGGGAACGGGACGACCAGGTGCACCGGTTTGTCCGGATACGGAACCTCGCCGGCACCGGCCGCGCGCATCGTGCCCAGCGCGAGCACGAGGCCCAGCGCGCCGAACGCACCGATCCGCGACGCCGTCGTCAAGAGTCGTTTCACGTCACGTGCTCTTTGGCGCGGGACCGTTCGCCGGAGCGCGGCAGCGCATCAGCGTCATCGCCTTGACCGTCATCACCGGCGTGCCGTCCTGGTTGATGACTTCGTTGAAGGTCTGTACCAGACCGCGATCCGGCTTGCTGCGCGAGAGGCGGGCGTCGGTCACGGTAATGCGAAGTGACAGTCGATCACCGGGCCGGACCGGCGCCAGCCAGCGCAGTTCGTCGATTCCCGGCGAAGCGAGGCCGGCGGTGCCGGGCAGGAAGTGATCGACCAGCAGACGCATCATCAGGCTCGCGGTATGCCAACCGCTGGCGATCACGCTGCCGAACGGGCCTTGAGCGGCGCCGCGCGCGTCGACATGAAACGGCTGTGGATCGAACTGACGACCGAAGGCGATGATCTCCGCTTCATCCACGGCGATTGGCCCGCATTCGACGACCATGCCTGCCGGGTAGTCTTCGAAGTAGCGCGCGTTGCGATCGCCGGGCAGGTCGCTGTGGGTCACTGGCGCGTGAGAGTGTTCTGCGGTCATGCCGGAGGACAGCCTGGTAAGGACTGCGCTGTCGCGGTCGTCGGCGTCGCCGGACCACGCGCGTACCGTGCGCAATTTACCGCAAGCAGTGGGTGACGACCCGGAACGCGGTTAGCGCGCAACCGACAGGGGCGCCGTCGTCCCGCCTGCCGATGCGCGCCGAATCAGATGATCTCGAAGTACCGCTTCAGCTCCCAGTCGGTGACCGCATCCTGCCACTGCCGCCATTCCCAGTCGCGGGTCGCGGAGAAATGATCGACGAACAGGTCACCGAACCAGTCGCGTGCGAGGTCGGACCGACGGAAGATCTCGGTGGTTTCCTTCAGCGAACGTGGCGCGCGCGGGATGTTTTCGGCGCCCTGGTTCGTGCCGGTGATCGGCTTTGCCGTCAGCTTCAGATTCTTCTCGATGCCGTGCAGCCCAGCCGCCAGCAGCGCGGCGACGGCGAGATAGGGATTGATGTCGGCACCGGGGCAGCGCGTTTCCAGCCGCGTGCTCTTCGGCGAACCCGGAATCACGCGGAAGCTGGCCGTGCGATTGTCGACCCCCCAGGTCGGCTTCACTGGAGCCCAGAAGCCGTCGACCAGTCGCTTGTAGCTGTTGACGGTGGGCCAGAACATCGGCGCGAACTGCATCAGCGCGGCGATCTGGCCGGCGAGAAAGCTTTCGAACAGCTTGCTCATGCCGGCGCGGCCCTTCGCGTCGTAGAACAGGTTTTTCTTGCCGTCGGAGAGCGACTGGTGCAGGTGCCCACTGCAGCCGGGGTACTGCGCGCTCCACTTGGCCATGAAGCTCGGCGTGATGCCGTACTGAGCGCCGATCTCCTTGGCGCCGGTCTTAAACAGCACGCCGCGATCGGCGCACTCGAGCGCCTCGGAAAACTGGATCGCGGCTTCGTACACTCCCGGGCCGGTCTCGGTATGCAGGCCTTCGATCGGCACCCTGAATTGCAGCAACTGATCCATCAGCGCGTTGAAGTAGCCGCGGTTGGCGTTCGCGCGCAGCAGCGAGTAGCCGAACATGCCGGGAGTCAGCGGTGTCGGATCGACCCCCTTCTTCTGCGCCCAGCTGTGCGGTGTTTCGGCGAAGTTGAACCATTCGAACTCGAGCCCGCACATGGGCTGGACACCCAACTTCTCGGCGCGCTTCAGGACGCGCTTGAGGGTCTGGCGCGGGCATACGGGGTAGGGATCCCCATTGCCAGTGACGAAGTCGCCCAGGAAGAACGGAACGTGGTCGTCCCAAGGCTCATGGCGCACGGTGGCCAGATCGAGGCGCACCATCGCGTCAGGGAAGCCGTGCTGCCAGCCGGTGACCGTTGTGTTGTCGTAGACGCTGTCGGTCATGTCCCAACCGAATACGACGTCGCAGAAGCCGAAGCCGCCCTCGATGGCCGACGTGAACTTGGCCTTGTTGAGGTACTTGCCGCGCAGCACACCGTCGATATCGGTAGCGGCGACCTTGACCTTCGCCGCACCCGATTCATCGACCTTCTTCAGTGCCAGTTGCGTGTCCTGCTGAGTTTCGCTCGATGCGCGCGGCGCCGCGCGCCCCTGTCTGGCCATGTCCGATCCCTCCTGAGCGTCGGGCAGTGTGCAACAGCGGCACGCAAAGTCCAAGCGGCGCAAGCTTGACAGTACGCGAAGCGGCCTCATTTCACGATCTGCCGACCGACGGCCCTCCCTTACAATCCACGCCCTCAGAATTGTTCGAGCCTGCGATGCCGATCTACGCTTACCGCTGCACCGACTGCGGCCATGAATACGACGTGCTGCAGAAGTTATCGGACGCTCCGCTCACCGAGTGTCCGGCCTGCCAGCGGCCGGCGCTGACGAAGAAGATGACCGCCGCCGGATTTCAGCTGAAGGGCAGCGGCTGGTACGTCACCGACTTCCGCGACAAGTCTGCCGCTAAGAAGGGCGCCGACGACGGTGACTCCGCGAAGACTGGCGACGCCGCCGCCAAGTCTGCTGAACCGGCAGCGCCGGCGGGCTCCGATGCCAAAAGCTCCGATGGCAAGGGGTCCGATGCGCAAGGGGTCCGATGCCAAGGGGTCCGATGCCAAGGGGTCCGATGCCAAGGCATCCGGTGCGGCCGCAGCCCCTGCCAAGCCGGCCGGCCCCACGCCCCCTACGCCCACCTCGGCCGACTGACAGCAAGCCCGGCGTGAATCGCGCCGAACCCGAACCGAGCGCGCAAGCGCGACCCAGTCACTGCGCACGCTCCGATGCTCAAGAAGACCCTGATAGCCGGCCTGCTGATCTGGCTGCCGCTCGCGGCCACCCTGTGGGTGCTGGACTTCATCGTTTCGACGATGGATCGAACCTTGCTGCTGCTGCCGGGGAACTGGCGGCCAGACGCGCTGTTCGGCGTCCACATTCCCGGCTTCGGGCTTGTGCTGTCGGTGGCGATTCTGCTTGCGACCGGGGCGTTGGCCGCAAACATCATCGGCGAGCGACTGCTGCGTTGGTCAGAAAGCCTGCTGACGCGTATTCCGATCGTCCGTTCGATCTATTCGTCGGTCAAGCAGGTGTCCGACACACTCCTGTCGCAGAAGAGTCAGTCGTTCCGCCAGGTCGTGCTGATCGAGTTTCCGCAGCGTGGGCAATGGACGGTGGGGTTCATCGTTGGGAGCCCCGGCAACCATGTCGATGCAAGGATCGGTCCGGGATTCGTCACGGTTTATGTACCCACCGCTCCGAACCCCACCTCGGGCTATGTGTTGTTCGTCAGATCCGACGAACTGCGCGAAGTCGACTTCAGCGTCGATGACGCGCTGAAGTTCCATGTCTCGCTGGGCGTCGTCCTGCCGACGGCGAGGTCACACCGATCTGCCCTGACCAGCGAGTCTCCCGGCACTCCGGGTTGAGGCGTTCGGCCATCCCCTTTAAGCTTCGCGCATGATGACCGTGAGCCTTTCGACTGCCAGCCGTCAGTGCACGCAGATCGCCCTGCGGGAGCGTGCGCTCGACCGGTCGCGTGCCGCGTCCAGCGGCCCGGCACGCCGGAATCTTCCGCGAAACCGCTAGGGCCGGCGGCTGGCGACCGCGCGGCCCATCCGGCGGGCGGTGGCCCGACCGAAAGCGCTGATCAGAGATAACAACCTATTCGCGGCAGCGAGCTGCGACAGACCAGCGGAGCATTTATGCGCACCGAGTATGCCGGCCGGGTGGACCAGCGGTTCATCGGCCAGACAGTGAACCTTTTCGGCTGGGTTCATCGACGCCGCGATCACGGCGGCGTGATCTTCATCGACCTGCGCGATCGTGAAGGCCTCGTTCAGGTCGTGTGCGATCCCGACCGTGCCGAGGTCTTTGCCGTCGCCGAGAGGGTCAGAAACGAGTATTGCCTGAAGGTCGTTGGCCAGGTGCGGATGCGGCCGGAAGGAACGGCCAACACCGCCCTGGTGTCCGGCGCGATCGAGGTGCTGTGCACCCAGCTTGAAATTCTCAACGCATCGGTCCCGGTGCCGTTCCAGCTCGATGACGAAGGGCTGTCGGAGACGACGCGGCTGACGCATCGCGTGCTCGATCTGCGTCGTGCGCAGATGCAGACCAACCTGATGCTGCGCTACAAGGTGACGATGGCGGTTCGGCGCTACCTCGACGCCCAAAAGTTCATCGACATCGAAACGCCGATGCTGACCAAGAGCACGCCTGAAGGCGCGCGCGACTACCTGGTGCCATCGCGCGTGTACCCCGGCGAGTTTTTCGCGTTGCCGCAGTCGCCGCAGCTGTTCAAGCAGCTGCTGATGGTGGCGGGCTTCGACCGCTACTACCAGATCGTCAAGTGCTTCCGTGACGAGGACCTGCGCGCCGATCGCCAGCCCGAGTTCACGCAGATCGACGTCGAGACGTCATTCCTCGACGAATCGGAGATCCGCGCGATCATGGAAGACATGATCCGCACGGTGTTCGATGAGGTGATGGGCGTGAAGCTGCCGCAACCGTTCCCGGTGATGACTCACGCCGAAGCGATGCGCCGCTTCGGCTCCGACAAGCCGGACCTGCGCGTGACGCTCGAAATGACGGACTGCACCGACGTGATGCGCGACGTCGACTTCAAGGTGTTCAAGGGCGCGACCGAGATGAAGGACGGCAAGGTCGTCGCGCTGCGCGTGCCGGCGGGCGGCGACATGCCGCGCTCGGAGATCGACGGGTACACCGAGTTCGTCAAGATCTACGGCGCCAAGGGGCTCGCTTACATCAAGGTCAACGATAAGGCGAAGGGCCGGGACGGCCTGCAGAGCCCGATCGTCAAGAACCTGCACGATGCAGCGCTCGCCGCGGTGCTCGAACGCACCGGCGCGTCAGACGGCGACGTGATCTTCTTCGGGGCGGACCGCGCCAAGGTGGTGTACGACTCGCTCGGTGCACTTCGCACGAAGATCGGCCATAGCGAGTTCGGAAAGTCGCACGGCCTGTCGGCGGCCGGCTGGCGGCCGCTCTGGGTGATCGATTTCCCGATGTTCGAGTATGACGAGGACGAGGCCCGCTACGTCGCTGCGCATCATCCGTTCACCAGTCCGAAGGACGGCCACGAGGATTTCCTGCAGTCCGATCCGTCGAAGGCGCTCGCCAAGGCCTACGACATGGCGCTCAATGGCTGGGAGATCGGTGGCGGCTCGGTGCGTATCCACCGAGAGGAAGTGCAGAGCAAGGTGTTCCGTGCGCTGAAGATCGGCGCGGACGAAGCACGCGAAAAGTTCGGCTTCCTGCTCGATGCTCTGCAGTACGGTGCGCCACCGCACGGCGGCATCGCGTTCGGACTCGACCGCATCGTCACGATGATGACAGGGGCCGAATCGATTCGCGATGTGATCGCCTTCCCGAAGACGCAGCGCGCCCAGTGCCTGCTGACCAAAGCGCCGTCACCGGTCGACGAACGACAGTTGCGCGAGCTGCACATCCGCGTGCGCGGCGACGCCCAGCCGGCGCTCGTGCCGGAGGCGTGAACTGGGCGTGAGTCGGCCCGCGTGTGAAGGTCCCGGAATCGGTCCTGGTGGTGATCTACACGCGGGCGCGTGACGTGCTGCTGCTGCAACGCGCTGACCATCCGGGATTCTGGCAATCGGTCACCGGCAGCCTGGAGTCTGGCGATGCGAATCTCGCCGCCACCTGCGTCCGCGAAGTCGGGGAGGAAACAGGACTGCAGGCAAGCACGGCGCAATTCGACGACTGGAATCTGCAGCACCGTTATGCAATCTTTCCGCAGTGGCGACATCGCTATGCACCCGGCGTTACGCATAATACGGAGCATGTCTTCGGCCTCTGCGTGGACCACCGCTTCGATCCCCGGCTCCAACCGCGCGAACACATCGCCTTCCGGTGGTTGCCATGGCGCGAGGCCGCAGATACCTGCTTTTCGTGGACCAATGCCGCGGCGATCCGTGAGCTCGCGCAGCGCGCTCGTCGCTAGTCTTGTTACAGCCGCCTGCCTGGCGGGATGTGCGACACCGGGTGATCCGTATGCCGTAACACCGGCGGTTGAATTGCTGGCCCGGCAGGACGACCTCGGCGATTGCATGCGACGCCTGCGAAGATTCGATGCGGCGGTCGATGCGGCCGGGCTGCGCGACGTGCAGGCGGCACGGGTCGTTGGTTATCCGTTCCTGCGCGTCGATCGCTTCACGGCCAGATGGCAGCCGGCCGCTGCCGAAACGCGCAGCGTGGCCGAGGCGCGGTTCGATCGGATGGCGGCGCTCGATGCCGAGGGCCGCCGTTATGAGGAGGAAAATGCCGCCAGCGCTCCGGAGGAGCGCGTTGCACTGGCTCGCTGTCGCGAGCGCCTGCTTTCCGCTGCGCGACCCGAGGCGGAGCGCGCGGTCGCGGTCGCGCACGTCCCCGATGGCTATGACAACACGCTGCGGGTCGTCGGGCTGTACCCGTTGACGAAAATTTTCTTTTCGTGGGGCCTCGGGGCGTGGGAGCAGTCGACACGCGATCTGTACGCGACGCCGTTTCCCGAACTGCCGGTGGCAGGGCGTCGCCTCCGCTACGTGCCCGATGTCGGCGCCGGCACCAATGAAATGGCCGGTTTACTCGTCGATAGCCGCGGCGCGAGTCAATCAGCGCTGAAGCTGCCGGTGTTGACGCCGGTCCGGGCCTGGCAGTTGCTGCACCAGCATGCACCGGTGCTGGTCGTCGACACTGTCGACGGAAACGACCAGGTGGGCACGCTGCGGTGGCAGGGCAGCGGACCACTCCCGCGCGTGGGTGTCGATATCGGCGAGCCGGTGGCGTATGTCCGTATCGCCTGGACGGTGATCAACCAAAGGCCTGCGCTGCAATTGGTCTACACGTACTGGTTCCCGTCGCGACCGGCCTCGCATCCGCTCGACCTCGCAGCCGGCCGCCTCGATGCGATCGTCTGGCGGGTCACGCTCGATTCCGGCGACCGGCCGCTGGTCTACGACTCGATACATGCGTGCGGCTGCTATCACTTGTTCTTCCCGACCGAACGAGTGCGTGAACGCCCTGGGCCGCTCGAACACGAAGCGGCATTGGACGAGACGATGTTCACACCACAGGTGGTCCACTCGCCCGGCGCGAAGGAGCGAATGATCATCTACGTGCGCGCGCGCGACCACAGCATCCAGCGGGTCGCGGTCGATGCGCCTATTCCGGCGCCCGGCGTCGGCTACAAGATGCTCGACGAGAGCGTTCTGCGTGCACTGCCTCTGCCGGCGTCGGCCGGCGGCGGTACGCGCAGCACCTACGGACCGGACAGCCTCGTGCCCGGCTCGGAGCGGCCCGAGCGCTTCGTGTACTGGCCCATGGGCGTGCCGTCCGCCGGTCAGATGCGCCAGTGGGGTCACCATGCAACCGCACTCATTGGGCGCCGGCATTTCGATGATCCGCGGTTGATCGACCGCTATTTCACGCTTGCTCCGGGGGTTGACTGAGCCATGCTGGCGGCCCCTGACCACATCACTGCGCTCGCCGCTCCGGCGGGGTCCACACGGTCGGCTTGGAAGGGGCGCCGTAGCGCTTGAGTCGATGCAACTGAGGGTCGCCACCTACAACATCCACAAGGGCGTGATGGGCCTGCGCAAGCAGTCGCGCATCCACGACCTGCGCGTTGCACTCAATACGATCGACGCGGACATCGTGTTCCTGCAGGAAGTGCAGGAACGCAACGAGCGCCTCGCGCGGCGGGCCGGTTTCCCGAAGGGCACACAGCTCGACGTGCTGTGTACCGGCGGCTACCTGCATCGGGCCTACGGGATGAATGCGGTGTATCCGCACGGCCATCACGGCAACGCCATCGTCTCGCGTCATGCGATCGGGCAGTACCTGAACCATGACATCTCCGACCACGTGCTGGAGCGCCGCGGCATGCTGCACGCTGTGTCGCAGCTCAAAACGCGGCGCGGCAGTCGCGAAATCCACCTGATCAACACCCACTTCGGGCTGATCAAGCGCAGCCGCGTGCGACAGGCTGAATTCCTGATCGACTTCGTGCGCGACGAAGTGCCGGCCGGGGCGCTGCTGATCATTGCCGGCGACTTCAACGACTGGCAGCGCGGTGTCGACGAGGTCCTGCACCGTGAACTCGACGTGTTCGAAGCCTCGGCGGAATACAACCGCAGAGCACAGCGCCGCGGGCGACTCGAGAGGTTGCTGCCGTGGAAGAACGGATCATCGCGACCGCAAGTCGCGCGGACGTATCCGAGCGTGATGCCGTGGCTGTCGCTCGACCGCATCTACGTGCGTGGCTTCAAGGTGCATGAGGTTCGCGTACCCAAGGGCATCGAGTGGTCGCAACGCTCTGACCACATGCCGCTGATCGCCGACCTCGAGGTGGCGTGACATCAGCCGAGAGTCGGCCAAGCCGGCGCCGGCGCTTCGACATCACGACCCGGCCGCTGATCTACGGCGGCAATCACCTGCGGTTGCTGATAAACGGCGACGACTATTTTCCGCTGCTGCTGGCTGCGATAAACAGCGCGGAACGGTCGATCCATCTCGAAACCTACATCTTCGCGCAAGACAACATCGGCCTGCGCGTGGGCGATGCACTGGCGGCGGCCGCCGATCGCGGCGTGCAGGTGCGGCTGATTGTCGACGGCTTCGGTACCGGGTCGTACGCGCCCGTGCTGAAGGCGCGGCTGGGCGCGGTGGGCGCGCAGGTCATCGTTTTTCGTCCCGCCCGTTGGTGGCGGCCCGACCGGCGTCTGTTGCGACGGCTGCATCGCAAGCTGGCGCTGGTCGACGACCGGCTGGCGTTCGTCGGCGGCATCAACATCATCGATGATCACCATCATCCCGACTCGCAGCCCGCGCTGCTCGGCCCGCGTTTCGACTTCGCGGTCCTGTGCGAGGGACCGGTTGTCGCGTCGATCGGGCTGGCGATGAGGAGACTATGGTGGTCGCTAGAACTGCGGTACCTGCGTCGCCGACTCGGTTGGCCGCCGCTGCCGCCGCCTGAACTGCCGCCACCATTCGCCGACGGCGCGCGCGCGGCGCTGCTGTTGCGCGACAACCTGCGCCACCGTCGGACGATCGAGCACTCCTATCTGGATGCGATCGGGTCAGCGCGCTCGGACGTAGTGATTGCCAACGCGTACTTCTTCCCTGGGCGCGAATTCCGCAAGGCGCTGATGGCGTGTGCGCGGCGCGGCGTGCAGGTCCGATTGCTACTGCAGGGTCGCATCGAATACCCGGTTCAGCACTATGCGCAGGAAGCGCTATACGCGCAGCTGCTCGAGGCGGGCATCGAGATTCACGAATACACGGCGAGTTATCTCCATGCCAAGGCCGCGGTGGTGGACGAATCCTGGGCGACGGTGGGTTCGAGCAATATCGATCCCTACAGCCTACTACTGGCGCGCGAGGCCAACATCGGCGTCTACGACGCGCGGTTTGCGCGGCTGCTGCGCGCCGCGCTCGAGCGCGCCATCGAGCAGGAATCGCGCCGCGTTCATCCCGCGGCGTTCGCGGGCCGCGGCCTGCTGCGCCGCGCGGTCAACTGGATCGCGTACGGCATCGTGCGATTCGGTGCGGTCGCGCTGGCCGGAGGACGCGATTACTGAGGCGGTGAGACATCCGACTTGTCGCCCCGCCGCGATCGGCGTATCACGATCCACCCCATGTCCGCAGCTTCCGACCTGATCTGCCTTCGTCGCGAGGGCCTGTACTGCCCGGCCGGCGATTTCTACATCGACCCGTGGCGGCCGGTTGCGCGCGCCGTGATCACGCACGCGCACGGCGACCACGCACGCGCCGGCCATGCCGATTACCTAGCCGCGGAGGCTGCGCGCCACGTGCTGCGTGCTCGGCTGGGCGATATCCGGCTGCAGACGCTCGCCTATGGTGAAACGGTCGACATCGGCGGCGTGCGGGTCTCGCTTCATCCGGCCGGCCATGTGTTGGGGTCCGCTCAGGTTCGCATTGAACGTTCGGGCGAAGTGTGGGTGGTGTCGGGCGACTACAAAGCAGAAGCGGATCCGACCTGCGCCGCATTCATGCCGCTCCGATGCGACGTGTTCATCACCGAGTCGACGTTCGGACTGCCGATCTATCGGTGGGCGCCGGCGGCGACCGTGCTGGCCGATATCGACGCTTGGTGGAGCGCGAATGCGGCCACCGGCAGAACGTCGGTGCTGTTTGCCTACGCTTTCGGCAAGGCGCAGCGGATCCTGCACGGCGTCGACCACCGCATCGGGCCGATCGTCGTCCATGGAGCGATCGAGCCGCTGAATGCAGCTTACCGGGCGAGCGGTGTGGCGTTGCCGCCGACGCTGCGCGCACCGGACACCAGCAAGGCCGATCTCGCCCACTCGCTGGTGCTGGCCCCGCCATCGGCGCGCGGCTCGCTCTGGTTGCGCCGCTTTGGCGATTACTCAGACAGTTTTGCGTCCGGCTGGATGCAGCTGCGAGGAGCGCGCCGCCGTCGCGCGCTCGATCGCGGATTTGTGCTTTCGGACCACGCGGACTGGCCCGGATTGCAGCAGGCCATCGCCGCGACCGGCGCCTCGCGCGTGATCGTCACGCATGGGCAGGTGTCGGCGATGGTTCGCTGGCTCGGCGAACAGGGCCTCGACGCGGATGCGTTTGCAACCGAGTTCGGCGACGAGGAAGCGGAGACGGCGGTCGAGGCCACGGCAACCGACAACAACACGAATGCAACAGCCGACGGGGGAAACCGCAATGACGATCACACTGAATGAACTGTGGACCGGGGTTGCGGCGCTGATGACGATTCTGTTCGGCGTGCGGATCAACCGCTGGATCCCGGTACTGGCCCGCTACAGCATCCCGCCGGCGGTCTCGGGTGGCCTACTGATTGCTGCGGCACTCGCTATTGTGGGTTCTGCCTTCAGCTTGAAAGTGACCTTCGCCGACACATTGCGCAATGCGTTGCTGTTGATCTTCTTCGCGGCGCTCGGGCTGACGGCCCGGTTTCGTCGTATGGGCGAAGGCGGCGCTGCAGTGGCGGCCGTGTGCGTGCTGATCGCGCTGCTGGCGATCCTGCAGTCAGCAGCCGGCGTGGCGATCGCACGCGCGTTCGACCACCCGCCCGCGCTGGGCGTCTTCCTCGGCAGCGTGCCTTTCCTCGGCGGTCATGGCACGACGGTCGCATGGGCGGAGGCGGAAGCCGCGGTGCATCTACCGCACGCGCTCGAGATCGGAATGGTTTGCGCAACATTCGGGCTGGTTGCTGGCGCGCTGGTCTCCGGTCTCGTTGGCACGCTTCTCGCACAGCGCTCGGCGCGCGCGGCAGGTACAGAAGCTATGCAGCCCGAATCCGATTCGCCGTGGCCGCAGGATGCCTTCGATTCGGATCGCTGGATCGTCGTGCTGCTGTGGCTCGCGTTGAGTATCGCGCTCGGGCTCGCGCTGCGACCGGTGGCCGGCGCTGCGCTCGGGACGACGATACCGGCCTTCCTCGCCGTGCTGCTCGCCGCGGTCGTCGTGACCAACGTCGCAGACCTCGCGCGACTGCGGATCGATCTCGCCGGCGCAGACCTCGTCGGCACGCTGGCATTGCGAGTGTTTCTGGCCATCGCGATGCTCGGTCTGCAACTGGCGACGGTTGGAGATTCGCTGGCGATGATTGCCGTCGCCGTGCTCGTGCAGATTGCCCTGACGGCGACGATCGCTGTGGCGCTGGTTTACCCGCTGCTCAAGGGACGCGATGGTGCACTGGGCGCTGCCGGCTTCGTCGGATTCGGGCTGGGGGCGATGCCGGTCGGCCTGGCCGCAATGAAGCGGCTGTCGCTGACCTATGGCGCTGCGCCACGAGCATTTCTCGTCATCACGCTGGCGGCGTCACTGTTCACCGATACCGCCAACGCGCTGATCGTGCAAGCGTATCTCAGCGTGTTCTCTCGATAGGGTACGGATGCGCGAGTTCGCACGGCTCTATCTCGAACTCGACGCATCCACCGGGACCAACGCGAAGCTGGCTGCCCTGCAGCGCTATCTGGCGCAGGCGAGCGATCGCGATGCGGCCTGGGCGGTCTACTTTCTCGCGGGAGGCAAGCCGCGGCAGTCGGTCGCTTCTCGCGCACTTCGCGAGTTTTCAGTCGCGGCCAGCGGACTGCCGGAGTGGCTTTTCAACGAGTGCTACGACGCGGTGGGCGATCTGGCGGAAACCATCGCGCTGCTGCTGCCACCCGCGACGCGCGAGAGTACCGGCACGCTGGCTGACTGGATCGAGCAACGCATCCTTCCGCTGCGTGGTCAGCCACCCGCTCACGTGCTCGAGCGGCTGCGTGTCCATGCGGACGAACTCGACAGCGGCGAACGCTTCCTGCTTATCAAGCTGATCGGAGGCGGATTCCGCGTTGGGGTGTCGCGGCTACTGGTAACGCGTGCGCTCGCCTTGCACGCCGGACTCGACGTGAAGGTCGTCGCCCAGCGCATGATCGGATTTACGGACAGCAACGCGCCGCCGACGGCAGAGCGGTATCGGGCGCTCATCAGTCACGACGAGGAGGCGACGTCGCTGGCACATCCGTATCCATTCTTCCTCGCGCACGCCCTGCAGTTGCCGCTCGAACGCTTTGCCGAGGAACTCGGGCCGCCCGCTGAATGGCTGGTCGAGTGGAAATACGACGGTATCCGTGCCCAACTGGTGAAGAGAGCCGGGCAGTCGTGGCTGTGGTCGCGTGGCGAGGAACTGATCGGCGAGCGCTTTCCCGATGTGCTGGCCGAGCTCGCTGCGGTTCCTGACGGGACGGTGCTCGATGGCGAGTTGCTGGCGTGGCGCGATGGCGCGCCGCAACCGTTCGCTCTACTGCAGACGCGCATTACGCGCAAGAGCGTCACGGCCAGGGTGATGAAGGACGCTCCAGCTGGCTTAGTCGCCTATGACCTGCTCGAGCGCGACGGCGAGGACTGGCGCGACCGCCCGCAGTCCGAACGGCGCGCGGCACTCGAGGCGATCGCACGCGCCAGCGGCATCGTGGTTTCACCCGTCGTTGAGGCGACAAGCTGGGAGGCCCTGGCTGCGCGACGCGAGGAGTCGCGATCGCGCGGCGTCGAAGGGTTCATGCTGAAGCACCGGGAGGCGCGCTACGGGGTGGGCCGCACCAAGGCAGCCGGCGGTGCCAACTGGTGGAAGTGGAAGATCGATCCGTACAGCGTCGACGCGGTGCTGGTCTATGCACAGCCCGGCCACGGCCGCCGCGCGAGCCTGTACACCGATTACACGTTTGCTGTCTGGAGCACTGCTACCGAGCCGCGCGAACTGGTGCCGTTCGCCAAGGCGTATTCGGGTCTGACCGACGAAGAGATCCGCGCGGTCGACGCGCTGGTACGACGCACGACAGTGGAGAAGTTCGGGCCGGTGCGCGCCCTTTCTCCCACGCAGGTCTTCGAGATCGGATTCGAGGGTATCCAGCGGTCGACGCGGCACAAGAGCGGGATCGCGGTGCGTTTCCCGCGCATGCTGCGCTGGCGGCGCGACAAGCCGGTCGCCGAGGCCGATACGCTCGATGCGCTGCGTGCGCTGCTGCCGGAGGACGGTTGACCGACCCGCGTCACGCGCGCGGGGCTTTCCTGCGTTCGCCGCGGAGTTGCTGCATGCAATCGGGGCGGGAGGTAGACTGCCCGCGCTGCGCCTAAACGCGTGGTTCCATTTTCCCTCTCGGAGACGCCGATGAAACGCATCAGTCTTTTTGCTGCCGCTCTGCTGTTCAGCGCTACCGCGCTCGCCATGCATTGCCCGCAGGACATGAAGAAGATCGACGACGCGCTGGCTAAGAACCCGAAGCTGACCGAAGCCCAGATGGCCGACGTCAAGAAGTACCGTGCCGAAGGCGAGGCCCTGCACAAGGCCGGCAAGCACACCGAATCCATTGACACACTCGGCAAGGCGATGAAGATTCTGAACATCCAGTAGCTGTCCGCTCTCTGAAACGCCGCCCCAGGGGCGGCGTTTCTTTTTGTTCCAGTCGTCGTGAACGAACAGCGCCGCGGCCTGCCGCGCGGATCGAATGTCGGCACCCAGCTGCGCGCTCGGCGGGCGCGACTGGCGCGCGAAGCCAAGGCGCGCAAAGCGGCCGCGGGCGCGATCGATGCGCCGGTGGATTCGCGCGATGCCCAGCTCGCGCTGCCAAGCGCTGAAGGTTGGTTCGCCGCGCGCGGCTGGCAACCGTTTGCCTTCCAGCGCGAGGTCTGGCAGCACATCGCGGCGGGTCGCTCGGGGCTGCTGCACGCCACCACTGGCAGCGGGAAGACGTACGCCGTCTGGTTCGGCTTACTCAATCGCGCGCTGGCCGGCGATGTCGCGAGTGGCGGGCTGCGATTGCTGTGGCTGACGCCGATGCGTGCCCTCTCGGCGGACACCGCGCGCGCACTCGAAGCGCCGCTCGGCCAACTCGGACTCGATTGGCGCGTCGGCGTGCGCACCGGCGACACCGATGCGGCGGAGCGCACGCGGCAATCGCAACGCCTGCCGGAGGCACTGGTCACCACGCCGGAGAGCCTCAGTCTGCTGCTGACACGCGCTGACTCCCCCGAGCAGCTCGGCGGAATCGAACTGGTGGTGGTCGACGAGTGGCACGAGCTGATGGGCAACAAGCGCGGCGTACAGGTGCAGCTCGCACTTGCACGTCTGCGCATGTTCGCGCGCCAGCGCGCGGCGCGCAGCGCCGCCGCCCCCCGCCCTGGGGCGGGGTTAGGGGGTGGGGGGCATGAAGCGGGGCAAGGCCCCGAACCGCAAGCTCCGCTTGCGGTTTGGGGCCTCTCGGCAACGCTCGGCAATACGGACCACGCAATGAACGTGCTGCTCGCAGGCCAAGCGGGCGTGCTGGTTCGCGGCGCGGTTCTGAAAGAGATCGTCGTCGACACCGTACTGCCCGACGACCCGGGACGGTTCCCGTGGGGCGGCCATCTCGGCATCCAGATGCTCGAACCGGTAGCGCGCGAAATCGAGGCGGCATCGACGACGCTGGTCTTCACCAACACGCGCTCGCAAGCGGAAATCTGGTACCAGTCGCTGCTCGAGGCACGGCCGCAATGGGCAGGGCTGATCGCCCTGCATCACGGCTCGCTCGACCGCGAGGTGCGCGAATGGGTCGAGCGCGGGCTCAAAGAGGGACGGCTGAAGGCGGTCGTCGCAACCTCCAGCCTCGACTTAGGCGTGGATTTCCTGCCGGTCGAACGGGTCCTGCAGATCGGCAGTCCGAAGGGTGTGGCCCGGCTGCTGCAGCGTGCGGGTCGCAGCGGGCATGCGCCCGGGCGGCCCTCGCGGGTCACGATCGTGCCGACACATACGCTTGAGCTGGTCGAAGCCGCTGCGTCGCGCGCCGCGGTCGCCGCGGGCCGGGTCGAAGCGCGCGCAGCGCCCGAGAAGCCGCTCGACGTGCTGGTTCAACATCTGGTCACTCTGGCGCTGGGCACCGGATTCACCGAGCACGAGGTAGTTGAGGAAGTTCGCGGGGCGTGGAGCTTCCGCGATCTGAGCGCAGAGGACTTCGCCTGGGCGCTCGACTTCGTCGGCCGCGGCGGCGACTCGCTGCGCGCCTATCCCGAATATCACCGCGTCGTTCGGGGCACCGACAGCGTCTACCGGGTCGAGAATCGCAGGATTGCGCAGCGACACCGGATGTCGGTGGGAACCATCGTTTCGGATGCGACGATGCAGGTGAAGATGATGAACGGCCGCAACGTCGGCGCGATCGAGGAGTCGTTCATCGCGCGACTGCGCAAGGGCGATGCCTTCCTGTTCGGCGGCCGCCTGCTGGAACTGGTGCGCATCCACGAAATGACGGCCTTTGTTCAGCCGGCCCGGCGCCGCAGCGGAGTGGTGCCGCGCTGGGCCGGAGGCAAGATGCCGTTTTCGAGCGAGATGGCCGACGCAACGCTGCATGAACTCGAGCAGGCGCTCGCCGGCCGCTACGAAGCGCCGGAGATGATCCGGGCGCGACCGTTGATCGAGCTGCAGGCCAAGTGGTCAGCGGTACCGACCGTCACGACGCTCGTCGTTGAATCGATGCGTTCGCGCGAAGGCCGCCATCTGTTCGTCTATCCGTTCGCCGGCCGGCAGGCGCACCTGGGGCTCGCGGCACTGCTGGGCTACCGCATCGGTCAGGGCACGCCGTCGACCTTTTCCATTTCAATGAATGACTATGGCTTCGAGTTGCTGTCGCCGGTCGACATCGACTGGATGGGTGCCTGGCAGCGTCGAGCAGAGGCGCTGCTGACGGAAGACTCGTTGCTCGAGGATGTGCTGGCAAGTCTGAATGCGGCGGAACTGGCGCGGCGGCGCTTCCGCGAGGTGGCACGCGTCGCCGGGCTGGTGTTCCAGGGCTATCCGGGCGCGCCGCGCTCGATGAAGCAGCTGCAGGCAAGCTCGGGCCTGTTCTACGAGGTGTTCCGCAAGTACGACGCCGGCAACCGTCTGCTGGCACAGGCCGAGCGCGAGGTCCTCGAGCATGAACTGGATATCGCCCGGCTGCGCGGCGCCCTGCAGCGCATGCGGTCGCTGCGCGTCGTCTACCGCCTGCTGCCCCGGCCGACTCCGTTCGCCTTTCCATTGATGGTCGAGCGATTGCGTGAACAGGTGACGACCGAAAAGCTCTCGGCTCGCATCGAGCGGATGCTCGCCGAAGTCGAACGCGCGGCGCATTGAAGGCCGAAGTACCACAAGATATTGTGTCCTGGGAGTAGATCCGCCAATATCTAGTACGCCTGTCGTGGGGCCTGACAAGGTCGCGGCGTTGCGTTTCAGAGGGGAAACGGCGTTGCTAGCACGCAATTTCCCTCTGAAAAGTTCGATTCTCCTCTTGTAATTCGTTGCGTTTCCTCTAGGATCGCGTTCACCCAACGAGAGCGCTCTCCTTTTTCCCCTCGAGAACGCTGTCGCTGTGGCATTCGAAACTTCAGAGGAGAACTCGATGGCAACAAAGAAGGCAAAGAAAGCTGCGAAGAAGCCGGCCAAGAAGGCCGCCAAGAAGACTGTAAAGAAGGCCGCCAAGAAGACCGCGAAGAAGGCCGTCAAAAAGGCTGCGAAGAAGAAGGTCGCCCGCAAGCCAAACGCCGCCTTCATGCGGCCGCTGATGCCGACCGGCCCGCTGGCGGCGATCGTTGGCTCGACGCCGATGCCGCGCACCGAAGTGACCAGCAAGATCTGGGCGTACATCAAGAAGAACAAGCTGCAGGACGCGGCGAACCGCCGCATGATCAACGCCGACGACAAGCTGCGTGTACTGTTCGGCAAGGCCCAGGCTTCGATGTTCGAACTGACCAAGTACGTCAGCAAGCACCTGAAGTAGGCGGACGCGGGCACGCCCGCATTCGCTTCAGTCGCCCGGTGACCGCAATGGTGCCGGGCGATTTTCTTTCCAGGTAATTCCGGTGAGCGCCTCGGCCACGAGCTGCGGCTGTGTCCGTGCGCCGCCACCGCATGACATCGCGCCTCCAGCGCCGAGTCGAGGCCAGTTCCTTGGTTCAAAACGGTCGGGCGCGAGGTAGCATCCAGCCGGGCAGCGACGGATTTCTCCATGACCTGGAAGGCAGTCGAAACCCTGCCAATCTGCATCGGCGATCCGGTTCCGCGCGCGCGGGCCGAGGCGGTCAGCGCCGCACTGCTGACGCGCGTGCTGCCGCTCGCCAGATTGGTGCACGGGCGCGTCGAGCCACTCGCCACGGCGTCGCTGATTGCCGACGGCGATAGCCTCGCGCTGTTGACTGCTGCGCACGTCTTCGAGCATGCGACGGTGGGTGATCTGGCGATTCCGCTGCCGCGCGATGGCGGCTGGGCTTGCCTGTACTCGATGCAGACCCGCGTGATCGTCCATCCGACACGCGACATCGCACTCGTCATCCTGAACGACCGCTCGCAGGTGCGGCGGCTGTGGTCGAACTGGGTGCCGGTTCCGGCGAGTCACCTCGAATACGGTACGCAAGGCAAGGGAGCGCGCACCTATGTGGTCGCAGGCTATCCGCTGGCCCAGGCGCGGCGCATCGACGGCGCTGTCTGCATGAAGCCCGTGGTCGTCTTTACGCGCGCGCTCGACGATGGTTGTTATGGCTACACCCGCACCGCCGAGCGGATCGACGGGCTCGACATTCACACGCCCGCACTCGACGGCGTATCCGGCGGGTTGGTGTGGGCGGTGTACGAGGATGACAGCTCAGATTTCGGTTGCCAGCTGCGTGCAACGTCTATGCAGGTCGCCTTCGTGCACGGCAGGCACCTGCGTACCGAACCGCTGATTGCAGCGCACCTGCTCGTGAGCCGGCTGCGCTGAACCAACTCTTGGGCGTGGTCGATCGGCAACGGCCGCTCGCGGCGGCCGATCGCATTTCAGGCGGGGACGTCGTACGTCACTTGCAAGCCGGGGTCCTCGGAGTGACCTGTAGCCGGAGCCACGGCATGAAATTCGCGTGCCGGTTGCTCGGCAGCAATCGTCGGTTCAGTAAGCCGGATCGACTCGGACTCGATGGAAACGTCGGTCAGGGCGCGTGGCGCGTCCGAGACCGCCGCGACGCCCATCAGCGCGACGAAGCTCACGACGGCGCCGACCGCGCCCAGACGAAGTGACTCGAACTTATCGGACATTTCTTGCTCTCCGGGTTGGACCATCGTGCCTTCGGGCACGCGCCGATTCGCCTGAATCGGATGCCGACAGACTAAGGACGATCGGCCCCAGCGACGACAGACCAACCGGCGGGACTGGCGCCGATTATTCGACAGCGGAATCCGACGGCGGAATCGACGGGCCCGGGGCGAGCCGCCGCTCAACGCGACTCAGGCGTGCGACCAGCGTGAATGGCGAGGCAGGCTGGCCTGTAGAAACGCCATCTGGTCGGCGAGGATGCGGCGGTTGCTGAGGATGAAGCCCTCGTTGCGGCAGACGGCGTAGGGCACGTAGAGCAGCGGCATGCGCGCTTCCTCGGGCCGACGGTTGCCCTTACGCGTGTTGCACGAACGGCACGCGGTGACCACGTTGGTCCACTCGTGGCGACCGCCGCGCGACACCGGCAGGATGTGTTCGACCGTCAGATCGGAATCGGGCATTTGAGAGGCGCAGTAGGCACAGACGTGCCGGTCGCGTGCGAACAGCCGATGCTTGGTCAGACCGACATGGGCATGGCCGATCGGGATCCGGTGGCGGCCGCGGATCATGACGATCGAACTGGTTATGAATTCCGAACGAAGGCCGCTGGATTCCTGGGTGCCTCCGGCCATACCAAACAGGTTGTCGCCGAGTTCAGTAACGACCTTGCCCGATGCGTAATAGCGCGCAGCGCGCTGCATCAACGCCCAGCGGACCGGTTGGCCCTGGGAGTCGACGATCAGGATCTTGGGTACGTACTCCGGCACATAAGCCATGGTGCGCGCGATTGTGCCACGGCGCGGCACTCACGGCGTCGGTCGTATCCAGACCTCCGCGCTGTAGACGGCCTGCGTGCCATCGTCCAAGCGTACGATCGCCTGCGGCTCTACCGCGTTGCGCACGACGACCACCCGGCCCTGCGCGCCGCTCGAGCGGTGCTTGACGGCGTCGCCCTCCTGCAACCCGTGGCGCGCCAGATCGCGCAGCGCCGCAAGCACCTTCCGTTCGTGCGAGATACGGTCGAGCTTGTCTTGCAACGACAGCGGCGCGGCGCCATTGGCCGGCGGATCGTTGCCGTGCATCGTCGGGGCCATGCACGATTGTCGGCAAGCGACGAGGCAAACGGAATTCGGTGTTACCCGACGACCTGGGAGCGGCCGGTCAACGACGATCGGTATCGCCGATTCGCCATGGATCCATCCCGGTCTCGGTGCGGGTCACGACGCCCTTGGGATCGAAGTACACGAACATGGCGGCGTAGAAACCGCCCTGGATGAAGTACCGATACATGAATGCGGTCTCGTCCTTCATCGGAAACGCATAGACGTAGGCCGGCGGTCCGAACTCTCGCAGCACGTCGGCGCGCGTATAGGCGCCGCTGCGGATGTGCGCGAACGCCGCGTCGCTCATCATCTGCTCAACGCGGACCACGCGCCCCTGCGGATTGACGTCGATATTCCAAACGGACTGGTTGTAAGGCTGGCCCGAGTACTGCAGCCGCTTGCCGCCATCGGGCAGTGGATACGAAGCGGTTGGCCGGCCTGCGGAAGACAGGACGGCGGATTCCGCGTCTCCGGGCTTGACGTACCCCGCCAGGCTGCCGCACGCGGCTAGCGTGCATGCCACGAACGCTGCAGCGAGAGAGCGACGAAGACTAGCCACGATCCAACCCGGCGGAGCTACGCTTTGCCGCCATCATAAGACCGGAGGAAAGAATATGAAGTGGCTCAAGCGCGTGATACTCGCGGTCGTCGCGGTCATCGCCTTGCTGCTGGTGGTGGGATTACTGCTCCCGTCCGCATTCAAGGTCCAGCGCAGCCTGCAGATCGCCGCTCCGCCCGCGAGGGTTTATCCGCTGATCGCTGACCCGCGCCAGTGGAAGACCTGGGCCATATGGAATCAGCGTGACCCGGCGATGCAGATCCAGTACTCCGGCCCGGAGAGCGGGACCGGAGCGAAGTGGTCCTGGCAGAGCAAGACCGAAGGCAACGGAATCATGGAGTTCACTGCGGCGACGCCGAACGAGGGAATCAGGTACTCGCTGTCGTTCCCGGATTTCGGCATGACATCGCGGGGAGAAATGCGGCTCAGACCGGAAGGCTCTGGCACGCGCGTGACCTGGACCAATGAGGGCGACATGGGAAGGAACCCGGTCAACCGCTATTTCGGCCTGCTGATGGATTCGATGGTCGGACCGGACTTCGAGGCAGGCCTGAAGAATCTCAAGGCGCTTGCCGAGCGCGGCTGATCGCGCCCTGATGGGCTGCTGCCGCGCCGACCGGTCGGGCGGCTTTTTTGGGATTGGAACCCAGGAACCTGTGAGGACGTGTTGACAACGCTGGCGTCCCGGACGCTGGCGGCGACGACCGCCATTCAGGCGGCGGCCGCGTGCGCCGCCTTGACCATCCCGTCGATTGCTCCGGTCATCGCCGCGCAGCTGGGTGTGGCGGACTCGACGATCGGCACATACATCTCTTTTCTCTATGTCGGCGCCTCGACGGCGGCGCTGGCCGGTGGCGGAGTCGTGCTTCGTTATGGCGCCATCCGGCTTTCCCAGGCTTGCCTGCTCTTGTGCGCCGCCGGCCTGCTGCTGACGCTGTTGCTGATGCTCGGCGGCGGCGTAGCGGCGCTTGCGGCAATGGCCGTGTCGGCCGTGATGATCGGCGTGGGCTACGGCCCCATCACGCCGGCGTCCAGCCATGTGCTGGCGCGGACCACACCGCCCGACAGGATGGCGCTGATGTTTTCGATCAAGCAGACCGGTGTGCCGGCGGGTACCGCGTTGGCCGGAGTGCTGGCGCCGGCGCTCACCGTCGCTTTCGGCTGGCCGGTGGCGGTGATCACGATCGCCGTCGGCTGCCTGGTGATCGCACTGGCGTCGCAGCCGTTGCGCGCGCCGCTCGATGCCGACCGCGACCCCACCGCACCGTTTTCGGTGCGCATGCTGGTCGAAGGCCTCGCGCTGGTCGCGCGCTCAGCATCATTGCGCACGATGGCCCTGGTGTCATTCGTCTACGCGGGCATGCAGATGGCGGTTTCTGGATTCATGGTGTCGTATCTGCACGGCGAAGTCGGGCTGGGACTGGTCGTCGCTGGCGGCGCACTAACTGCAGCGAATGTCGCCGGCGTCGTCGCTCGGATCGCCTGGGGATCAGTGTCCGATCGCACCGGTCGACCGCGTGCCACGCTGGCGACGATTGGTTTGTTGATGGCGGCGGCGTCGGTGGCTGCCGCTTTGTTCAGCGCATCCTGGCCGTTGGTGGCAATCTTCGCGGTCGCCGCCGCGCTCGGTGCCACCGCGATCGGGTGGAACGGCGTGTATCTGTCCGAGGTTGCGCGTCTGGCACCAGCGGGTCAGGCCGGCCTAGCGACCGGCGGCTGTCTCTTCTTCACGTTCGTCGGTGTCGTGATCCTGCCGTTTCTGTTCGGCTGGTTGCAACGGGCGAGCGGCAGCTATGCAGTGTGTTTTGTCACCGCTTCGACGGTGTGTCTGGCAGTGGCGCTGCTGCTGTTCCTCAGTGGCCCGCGGGGTGCATGAGCCCCAAACGTCGATCGGAAGGCCCGCCTGTCTCGCATGACATCATTGCAGGATGCGACATCAACTCGGCTGCATCTTTCTTGTTCTCGTGGCTTCGGCCAATGCGACAACGGCCCTCTTCGGTCCGTTTCAACTCCAAGTGCCGGCGCACGGTGCGCAGGAGCACTGCTTCGCACTTCAGGCCGGCGAGGCAATCCGATATCGTTACCGGGCCAGCGCAAAGCTCGATTTCAACATCCACTATCACCGCGGCAAGGACGTGCTTTACCCTGTCCGCGAGCGCGGCAGCCGCAGGGCCGAGGGCGAATACACCGCGCCGCATGACGATACCTTTTGTCTGATGTGGGAGCACGCCGGCGACGTCGGTGCGCGCATCGACGGTTCCGTCGAGCGCATCACCCGTTAATCAGCCGTCACGGTGCCGGCGGATGGGGTCGATAGACTGCGGCGATGCCGCCAGACGAAACCGAAATCAAGCTCTGCCTGCCCGATGGCGCAGCCGCGACGCTTGCCCGGCACCCCTTGCTGCAGTCGGCGGCCCTCCGGAAATTGCGACTCGACAACACCTATCTCGACACGGCGGATCGACTGCTGCAGCGAAACGGAGTTGCGCTGCGGCTGCGGCGCTCAGGTCGACGTTGGCTGCAGACGTTGAAGACGGCGGGCCATTCGTCGAGCGGTCTCGGCACCCGCTCGGAATGGGAAACACCAGCCGCGCTGAAACGCGGTAAGCCACATATCAATCTGGCGTCACTCGCCGATACGCCTTTGCCCGCACTGCTTGGAAAGCGTGGCGGTGCCGCGGCGCTTCAGCCGATCTTCGCCACGCGTTTCACGCGAGAGTTGTGGACCTTGCGGCACGGGAGCAGCGTGATCGAACTGGCGATCGATCGGGGCCGCATCGAAAGTCGCCAGACAGACGCGCGGCGATCCGAGCCAATCAGCGAGGTCGAACTCGAACTCAAGGAAGGACGAGTTGAAGATCTGGTAAGGCTGGCCTTACGCCTGACCGGTCGAGGTCGAGACGCGCTCGCACTTGTACCGATACCAGCCAGCAAGGCCGAGCGTGGCTACCGGCTGGCCGACGACGGGCGCGCGATGCCGGTCAAGGCAGCGGCGCGCGGTTTCGTGGCCGCGCTCGAAGCCGGGCAATCGGCCGGTGCGGCGCTGCGAGCGATCATGGCGCACGGCTCGTCGGTACTGCTGGCGAATACCGACGCAATGCGCGGCGGCCGCAATGAGGAATACGTTCACCAGGGGCGCGTTGCGTTGCGACGCATGCGGTCCAGCGCTGCGGTTGCTCGATCGTCGGCACGAGGACTTTCCGCAGTCGCTCGCCGATGAACTCCGCTGGGTCGGTCGTCTGTTGGGAAGAGCGCGCGATGACGACGTGTTCGCCGACCTGACACTGCCTGCGCTGATGGCGTCTGCGCCTCCGCAGCATCAGGAGCAGATCGCGGGCGTCGTCGAGCGCGCCCGCGCACGGCGCGACGGAACGCTTGCGGTCGTCACAAAGTCACTGCAGACCGCGCGCTACGCACGGCTCGCGCTGCGCTTGCAGGCCTGGGTTCTCACAACGCCGCCCGCGGGACGCACGCTCAGCGAGCTGGCACCGAAAGCGCTCGCCAAGGCACACAAACGCCTTTTCCGGGCGGCGCAGTTTTTCGCCGCGCTGCCGACCGAGTCACGCCATCGCGTCCGCATCCTTGCAAAGCGGCTGCGCTATGCGCTGGACGTCTTTTCGGTAGCGCTGCCGAAGAAGGCCACCGAGCGATACATCGACGCGCTGTCCGAATTGCAGGATGCTGTTGGGTGAACTGAACGATGGCGCGGTCGCCCAGGATGCGCTGCGCGAGATCGCCGATGATCCGTCGTTGGTCGAGTACGCGACGAAATGGCTGAGCACACGCGAACGGGAGTTGGCTATTGCCGCAGAAGTGCGGCTGCTGGCGTTGTCGGAGGTCGCAGCCCCATGGCGGAAATGATCGTCACAGGATGATCACCGTCGCCACGACCGTATCCTGGTAGGCGCCGGCCGAAGGAACGACCGCTGCCGGGATCGCGCCGACCAGCGTCGTGATGTCGATTCGTGTCGGCGTCCGGAGTCAGAATCAAGCGGCCGGTCCAGCGGACGGTTCCCCGCTGCCATCGCACCACAAGCTGCCTCAGTATACAATTGCCCGCGTTCGCGGGTCGGGGTGCTTCTGAGGAAGGCGTACCGAGTATGCGTGATGCAAAAACCACGAAGATCGGCCTCTGAATTGGGCAATTTGGACCAAAAGGCGGCGAACGGTCGGGTCTGACCCCGTCAGCGATCGACCGGCGCGCAGGCGTCGGCGGGCCCCAGCACCTACTGCGGCCCGCTCAGCGCGGCCGCATCACACGCGGCGGGAAGTACGGCTTCTTCAGCGCGCGGCCCTGGCCCGAGCACGAATCCGGTCTGCCTGGCGAGCTTCAACTGCTCCTCGCGCTCGATGCCGGCCAGCACGAAGGTCTCGCGCGTGAGCCCGAGGGCGTTGACCTCGCGCGACATCTCGAACCAGGTTTCCTCGCGCACCGAGATCGGCGCCAGCATCTTGGCGAAGTCGGGCGCGACGAAGTCGATCGCGCTCATTTCCATGCTGGCGCGCGGCTCGGCGAAGCGGTAGCCGACCGGGATCTGGTAGCTGCGCAGCAGGTCGATGAACTCGCGCACGCGGTACGGCCAGCGCAGCCGCTCCATCGCGCCGCGCAGCAGGATCGACAGCCGATGCGTCGTCAGCCGGTGCGAATCGAGGGTGCGCACCAGCGCTTCGAGCGACCGTTCGATCGAGCCGAACGACACGGTGACCGCAATGCGCTCGACGCGTTCATGCTCGAGCATCGAGAACGCATGCTCGAGCGCCGCCAGCTGGATCTGCGCCCGCAGCGAGCGGTCGGGCTCGAAGTCGGCGGTCCAGACGTACAGCTCGTCGAACCACCGCTCCGATCCTACGAGAGTGCGCGTCGGCCAGACGAGTGCGCGCACGCGCGTGCCGAAGCGGCTGAGCGGATCAACCGTCGGGTCGAGTTCGAGATTATGTGTGCCCAGCGCGGGCCGGGACTCGCTGTTGGCCATGGTGTGTTCGCGTCCACGACGCGCGAACGTCCGGCGATTCTGGGGCAAATCCGGCGCGGTAGCCAAGCCCATGTCAAGCTAGCTCTTTAGCGGGATCGTCGGCGGAGGGTAGGGCATGCGCACAGCACGCCCCTGGCCGAGCTCGAATCCGGCGCGCACTGCACCCTGCAGTTGCGCGCGCGACTCGAGAGCGCCGACGATAGTCGAGTGCGTGTCGAGTCCGAGTGCGCGAATTTCGAGCGACAAATCGCTCCACGCATCCGGACGAGTGGCATCCGGCGCCAGCACCTTGGCGAAGATCGGCTGCACCAGGTCGATTCCCGACAGTTCCATGCTGACGCGCTGCGCGGAGAGCCGGTAACCGACGGCGACCTTCAGCCCGCGCAGCATGTCGGCGAACGCGCGCAACCGATAGCGCGACCGCAGTCGCTGCGGCGCGCCGCGCAGCAGCACGAACATCCGGTGCGCCAGCAGAACGTTGGCCTCGAACAGTTCGGTCAGCGGATCGAGCGCGCGCTCGACCGTTCCGAACGAGATCGTCACCCCGATGCGCTCGACGAGGTCGTATCCAAGCCACAGGAACGCGTCGCGCATCGCGTCGATCTGGATGCGGGCGCGCTGCGTGGTCGACGCCGCGCCTCCCTCGGTCCAGACGTATAACTCGTCGAACCAGCGTTCGCTGGAAATCAGCGAACGCGTCGGCCACAGCGTCGCTCGCACGGCGCCGCGGAAGTTGCCGGTCTGTTCGGCCGGTCCGCTGATCGGGGTGCCTGCGGGCGTCATCCCGCAAGCATGCCATCAATGCGGTACCCATAGCCCATCTGCGTCTGCCTGCCCGGACGGACGGACCGAACGGCTTGCAGCAGTGAACCGCGGCGTGCCACCGCTCAGGAATGCGACGGGGAACGAGCGCCGGGTCCGTAGGTCCGGAACCGGTCGACGACCCGCTGCATCTCGGACGCGTCCAGCCGCGGCGGCTCCCCGAGCTCACAAGCGGCCAGGTAGATGCGCGCGAGGTGTTCGACCTCGATCGCCAGCGCGAGCGCCGATTCGATCCCCGCGCCGCACGCGATGACGCCATGGTGCGCGAGCAGGCATGCGCTGCGGCCGCGCATCGCTTCTATCGCATGGTCCGACAGCGCCTGCGTGCCGAACGTCGCGTAGGGCGCGCAGCGGATGTCGACGCCTCCGGCGCGGGCCACCATGTAGTGGAAGGCGGGTATCGGCCTGCCGTGGCACGACAGCGCCGTCGCGTATGGCGAGTGAGTGTGGACGATCGCCGCGAATTCCAACCGGTCGGCATAGAGGTCGCGGTGGAAGCGCCACTCCGACGACGGCATGCGACTTCCCTGCGGCAGGCCGTCCGCACTGACGAACACGATATCTTCGGCGCGCAAGTCGCGATAGGGCATACCGGACGGCGTGATCACGAACCCGGCATGCGCGCCGCGCTGGCAGCGCGCCGAGACGTTGCCCGACTTATTGACATTGATGCCGGCGGCGTTCATCCCCAGCGCGGCCTCGATCACCGCTGCCCTCAGGGCCGGGCCGTCTTCGGGGAGTGACGTCATGCAGCGCGGCGGTGCTCGGGAAAGAGCGCCGCCAACTGGGCCGGCGCGGCCACGCCGCGCTCGGTGATGATGGCGCTGACCAGCCGGGCCGGCGTGATGTCGAACGCCGGGTTGGCGGCCGCCGTTCCGGCCGGCATCAGTCGCACCTGATTCGGCAAGCCGCCGGAATCGAGTCCGCTCATCGTTAGCACCTCATCAGCGCTACGTTCCTCTATAGGGACCTGGTCCAGATCGCCTGCGATGCTCCAGTCAATGGTCGGCGACGGCACGGCAGCGTAAAACGGCACGCCGCAATCGCGTGCGGCGACGGCTTTCAGGTAGGTGCCGATCTTGTTGGCGACCGCACCGCTGGCAGACACGCGGTCGGCTCCGACCAGCACCACATCGACGCTGCCGCGCTGCATCAGGTGTCCGCCGGCGTTATCGACGACCAGCGTATGCGGCACGCCGTGCGCGGCCAGCTCCCACGCGGTCAGCAACCCTTGGTTGCGCGGACGCGTTTCGTCGACCCACACGTGCACCGGGATGCCGGCGTCGTGCGCGGCGTAGATGGCTGACAGCGCGGTGCCGTGGTCCACCGCTGCCAGCCAGCCAGTATTGCAGTGGGTCAAGACGTTGACCGTCCGTGCCAGCGTCGCATGCAGGGCCCGCAGCAGCCCGGCGCCGTGTGCGCCAATCGCTTGATTCAGCGCCACGTCCTCCTCGGCGATGATGCCCGCTTCGGCCCACGCGGCGTCGGCGCGCTCGCCCGGCGATAGACGCAACACCGCGTCGCGCACGCGTTCCAGTGCCCAGCGCAGATTGACCGCGGTCGGCCGGCTGGCGGCGAGCGCTTCAATCGCGGTTGCCATCGCCGGCGTCGAAGGATCGGCGCGCAGCGCCAACGCCAGGCCATACGCACCGGTCACGCCGATCAGCGGTGCTCCGCGCACGGTCATTGAGCGGATCGCGTCGATGACATCGGCCGTACTGGCCAGCGTCCGCCGCTCCAGCCGATGGGGCAGCGCGCGCTGATCGATTACGCCGACGGCACGGTCGCCGACCGGCCAGATCGAACGCATCGCTTCGCCGTTAACCTTCATTGACGCATGCTCGTCGCATGCGCTCCATTTTACGTTCGCACTACGCCGCGGCAGCGGCGGCTGAGAATGCACTCAGCCGACGCGTATTTCCTCTGTTCGTCTTCAGATCTGACGTGCGGGTCCGGCACGGGTCCTGCGGGCCACGAGAGAGGCGCGTTCACTGCGCTCCTGGCACTCGGTGCAGCGTGCTGCTGCCGGATTGGCAAGCAGGCGCTCACGCGCGATGTCATCCCCGCAGTCCACACAGGCGCCGTACGCACCTTCGCTGAGGCGGGCCAGGGCGTTTTCGACTGCCGCCAATGCATCGGCGTCACGCGCGACGTGCGCGATGTCCATCGACGTGGCTGCTTCGGCGGCCGCCTCGTCGTCCGTGTCCTGCCGACGATTCGGTAGCGCAGCGTCCTCGTGCAGTTCGAGGCCGTGGCGGTGTAGCCGGTCCGACACCGCGCCGCCGACCTGCGCCCGCAGGCTGCGCAGGCGCGCGTGCAGCAGCGACAGTTCTTCAGCCGACAGCGACATCGATCCCTCCAATCCCCTGGGGTCGAGACTACGTTCGGGCACGGGCTCGCCGTTGATGCTCGTCAAAGCCGCACCGACGTCGTCGCCGCGACCGGATCTGATAACGTGCGCACCGTTGCTGCGACGCCACATTAGCGTAATTGACAGGCGCGCTTACCGGCGCGAACTGCGACTTCAATGAGCCTGGACGCCGTGCACTACCTGCGGACCGCGATGGTGCCGCGTTCGATCGCAGTCGTCGGTGCGAGCCCTCGGTTGGAGTCGCTCGGCCGCTTCGTGTTCACCAACGTGATGGCGGCCGGCTACACGGGCGAGGTCCACGCGGTCAACCCGCGGCACCGAACGATCGAAGGGCATCCTTGTCTGCCGTCGCTGGCTGCGCTGCCAGGCAAGGTCGATCTGGCCGTTGTAGTCACCGGTGCGCAGAACGTCCCGCGCGTAATCGACGACGCGGGCGCCAAGGGCATTCCTTCGATGCTGGTGTTGTCGCCGGGCCTGTGTGAGGACGGGCCCGAGCGGCGCCAGCTCGAACAGGAGGTCATCGCACGCGCCCGCGCAGCGCGCGTGCGGGTGCTAGGTCCCAACTGCCTGGGTCTGATGCGCCCGGGGATCGGACTGAACGCGAGTTGGGCGCGGACAATGGCTCGCCCCGGTCCGCTGGCGCTGGTTTCGCAGTCCGGCGCCGTCACGACAGCCCTGCTGGATTACGCATGGACGGCCGGCTTCGGCTTTTCCTCGGTGCTCGCCACCGGCGCGGAGTCCGACGTATCGCTCGCCGAGATCATCGATTTCCTGGCCGGCGACTCGGCGACACGCTCGATCCTTCTGTATATCGAGGGCATCCACGACGCGCGGCCATTGGTATCGAGTATTCGCGTCGCGGCGAGCGTCAAGCCCGTGATCGTGCTGAAGGCAGGTCGACATGCCGCGGGCGCCAAGGTCGTGATGAGCCATACCGGCGCGCTGGTCGGCAACGATGCCGTGTTCGACGCGGCGCTGCGTCGCGTCGGCGCGATCCGGGTTCCGAAGATCGACAACCTGTTTGCCGCGGCTGAGGCGCTCGCCAACGGACGGCTACCCCAAGGCAACCGGCTGGCGATCGTCACCAATGGTGGTGGCCCCGGCGCACTGGCAGCCGACGTCGTCGAGGAGAACCAGGTCGAACTCGCGCCGCTGTCCGACATGACGCGAGCCGCGCTCGACGTGGTGCTCCCGCTTGGCTGGTCACACGCCAACCCGGTTGACATCCTTGCCGATGCGGATGCCGGACGCTTTGCACTGGCCTTGCGACTGGTGCTGGACGATCAGGCAAACGATGGTGTGCTGGTGCTGTTCGCGCCGACCCCGAAAGTTGGTGCAGAGCATGCCGCGCGTGCGATGCTGCCGGTGGCTGCTGAAGTGGAAAAGCCGGTAGTCAGCGCCTGGCTGGGCGAGAAGGACGCTGGCCGCGGCCGCGCCGCGTTCAAGGCGGCATCGCTGCCCGCGTTGCAGAATCCGGAGCGCGGGGTCGAATCGTTCGGTTACCTCGCGCAGTACATCCGCAACCGCGAGTTGCGGCTGCAGGTGCCGTCCCCGCGCATCGATGAGCTCAAGTTCGATATGCAGGCGGCGCGCCGCATCATCGATGGCGCACGCAGCGCCGGACGGCACACGCTCGACGAGCAGGATTCCAAGGCGCTGCTGGCCTCGTTCGGCATCGAAACCGCGTTGGGACTCATCGCGCGCAGTGCGATGGAAGCCCGGCAGGCGGCACTGCAGCTCGGCTTCCCGGTCGTGCTCAAGGTGCGCGCCGACGGCGTCACCCACAAGAGCGACGTCGGCGGCGTCATTCTCGGTGTGCAGACGGCGGACGAGGTGGAAGTCGGCTTTGACGACATCAGCCGCAGGCTGACCGAGCGCGCGCCGGCGGCGCGCTTCGTCGGCGTGCTAGTGCAGAAGATGGTGGTGCGCCCACAGGGCCGCGAACTGATCGTCGGGCTGACGCGCGATCCGACCTTCGGCCCGGTGATCAGCTTCGGCATGGGGGGTGTGGCGGTCGAAATCTTTCGCGACTCGGCGGTCGCGCTGCCGCCGCTCAACGCGTTCCTCGCGCGCGACCTGGTCTCGCGCACGCGCGTGTCGCGCATGCTTGCCGCGTTCCGCGGCGCGCCCGCAGTCGATCTCGACCGGTTGATCGACGTGCTGCTGCGTGTGTCCGAACTGGCGTGCGAAATTCCCGCCGTGCGCGAACTCGACATCAATCCGCTCTTGGCCGACGCGCGCGGTGTGATTGCGCTCGACGCGCGTGTCGTCGTTTCCGACGAGCCGCTGGTGGCCGACGCCACCTACTCGCACCTGGCGATCCATCCGTATCCGCGGGCGCTCGAACGCGAGGTCACCGTCAAGGGCGGGGTGCTCATCCGGCTGCGGCCGATCCGGCCGGAAGATGCCGAGGCCGAGCGACGCTTTATCAGCCGGCTTTCGGCGCGCACTTCGTACCTGCGGTTTCACGCGCCGATCCGCGAGCTGACGATGGAGCGGCTGGTGCGCTACACGCAGATCGACTACCACCGCGAGATGGCGTTCGTCGCGATCGACACCGCGGCTGAGCAGCACGAGATCCGCGGGATCTCGCGCTATATCTGCAACCCGGACGGCAAGACCGCGGAATTCGGGGTCATTGTCGAGGACGCCTGGCAGGGCAGGGGGCTCGGGCATGTGCTGATGCAGGTGCTGGAGGACACGGCTCGTGCGCGCGGGCTCGCCGAGCTGATCGGGATCGTGCTCAAGGACAACGACGAGATGGGCACGATGATGCGCAAGCGCGGCTACGCACCGCATCGCGACGAGGAAGACCCAAGCATCCTGCGCTACATCAAGCCGCTGATCGAGGAGGCACCCTTCGGAGCGGCTGTCGACGCCTGACCGCGGCGGGACCACCGGCGCGGCTCCTTACAATCGCTTCCGCTTTCCGTACGCGACGACCGTCGCGTCCGATCTCACGCTGTCGACGGTGACCCAATGCTTTCCCCGATGAGTTTCCTGCGCTGGACGATCGCGTGTCTGGCGGGCCTGCTGTGCAGCGCTGCGCTCGCACAGGCCGCCGACCCGGCATCCAAACGCGGTGTGCTGTTCGAAATCCGTAAAGGCAATCAGGTGGCGCTGCTGATGGGAACGATCCATGTCGGCCGCCCCGAGTTCTATCCGCTGCCCGCGGCACAGCTGTCGCGCATCGAGAAGGTCGACGCTATCGTGCTGGAAGCCGACGTGACCGATACGGCGCGCGCTATCGCAGCGACCCAGAAATACGCGGTGTATCCGCCGGGTGAGGCCGGGCTCGACACGCGGCTGCCGGCCGCCCTGAAGGGTCGCATCGAGGTAATCGCGGCGCGTAACCAGCTCGACGTCACGCCGCTGTGGCGCATGAAGCCGTGGATGCTGGCCAACGTGTTCGCGCTGTTCGAAGCTGCGCAGGCGGGCTACATGCCGGCGCTGTCGGTCGAGGCCTACCTGACGCGGCTGGCGCGCCAGCACAACAAGTCGGTGCTCGAACTCGAAAGCATCGAGCAGCAGTTCCAGTTGTTCGAGCGCGCACCGATGTCGACGCAGGTGGCGTTTCTCGAGGATGCGGTCAAGGCCGTCGAAACCAATGCGGCGCGCCGCGAGATCAACCGCATTGCACAGGCATGGGAGGCTGGCGATCGCGCTGCGCTCGAGCGCCTGCTGGCGGATATGCGTGCGCAGACCAGCGTCGGCGCTCGCTTCACGGTGGACACGGTTCTGATCGGGCGGCATCCCGACATGGTCGCGCGCATCGAATCGATGATGCGCGACGGCAAGAACTACCTGTTTGCGGTCGGGTCGCTGCACCTGGTCGGCCCCGACGGCCTCGTCGAGTTGCTGCGTGCGCGCGGCTACACCGTGACTCAGCTCTGATGCCGGCAGTGGACGCCATCGAGCATCTGAAGGTGTCGATCGGCGGCGAGCGTTGGGTATTCCGGCAGCGCGCTGCCTATTGGATCGAGCGACACTGGCTGGTCATCGCCGATGTGCACTTCGGCAAAGCGGCCACGTTCCGTGCACGCGGCGTCCCGGTCCCACACGGCACGACGAGCGACAACCTACGGCGCATCGATGCGCTGGTCGACCGCCTCGACCCGGAGGCGGTAATCGTGCTGGGGGACTTCCTTCATGCGCGCGAAGCGCAGGCCCCGGGCACGCTGCGGGCGCTGCAGGCATGGCGCGAGCGGCGCGCCGGCCTCGACGTGGTTCTGGTCGAGGGCAATCATGATCGCTCGGCCGGAGCGCTGCCGGCGTCGCTGCGGATCGACTGCCTAGCCGAGCCGTGGCAGGTCGGCGGCTTCGCGTTCTGCCACCAGCCACGATTCATCGAGGGCTTTTCCGTGCTGGCGGGACACCTGCATCCAGCCATCCGGCTCAGCGGGCGCGCGGACGACGGTGTGCGCCTGCCGTGCTACTGGTTGCGCCGCGGGCTGGCCGTGCTGCCAGCCTTCGGCGATTTCACCGGCGGCGCGCGCATCGACCGCGAAGATGGTGATCGCGTCATCGCGCTCGCCGACGATCAACTGTTCGAAGTGCCACAACCGCGCGCGGCGTAGGGCCCTGATCAAGCTGGCTCGTGCGGCCAGAAGAGATACGCGTCCATCGCGAGCACGCCGCTGTCGACCCCGGAGTCGATGTGCTCGACGCGTGCGCCGCGACCGGCTGCGCCGACCGCGATCATCAGTGGCAGAAAGTGCTCGGGAGTCGGATGCGCGCGCGCCGCGTGGGGCGCGAGTTCAGTCCAGCGCGCAAGCGCGGCGCGATCGTCGCCGCGCAACGTCCGGTCGACCCAATGACGGAACTCGCTGACGTAACTCTCGGGCTCGCGTTCGTCGACGGTCATCGCCCCGCGTCGGCGCGTATCGGCAATCCAGTCGCGCAGGTTGTGCGTCAGATGGCCGGAGCCCAGTAGCAGGATGCCGTCGGCGGTCAGCGGCGCGAGCGCCGTACCGACGCGCAGATGATGTCCCGCGTCGAGCGAAGGCTGCACCGAGATCTGTGCAACGGGAACGTCGGCATCCGGATAGAGCCGCAGCAGTGGAACCCAGGCGCCGTGATCAAGCCCCCGGCAGCCGTTTGCGCTGGCTTCGAATCCCGCGTCGTGCAGCAGCTGCAGTGCGCGTTGCGCAATGTCGGGAGCGCCCGGCGCGGCATAGCGGATCCGATAAAGCTCCGGCGGGAATCCACCGAAGTCGTGCAGCGTGTCGGGCTGCTTCGCGGTTGCCACCATCGGCAGCGCGGTTTCCCAATGGGCCGACGCGACAAGGATGGCGCGCGGCCGCGGCAGTCGACGGCCCAGTCCTTCCCACGCCTCGCCGGCGCGGCCGGCCGCCACGGCGTGCATCGGCGAGCCGTGCGAAACGAACAGCGTCGGAAGTGGAGTGTTCATCGTGAGTGGTGGGAACGGAGAGTGGCCGCGCCGCTGGCGGCGCGCCCACATGGAGCCTACTTGATCAGACCTTCTTCCTTCATCGCGGCCTGCACCTCGGGACGCGCGGCGACACGCGCGACGTACTCTTGCAGCACCGGCCAGCGCGACATATCGATCCCGGTCCACTTCGACCAGTTCAGCACGGTGAAGAGGTACGCATCGGCGACGCTAAACGTGCTTCCCATCAGGTACGGCCGATCGCCCAGTTGCTTGACGATCCAGTCGAAGCGCCCCGCCAGCTTGTCGCGGAGCTTCGTCTTCACCTCATCGGGCATGCTCGCATCGAACAGCGGCGAGAACTGCTTGTGGATCTCGGAGGTGATGAAGTTGAGCCACTCCTGCAGCCGGTAGCGTTCCATCGTGCCGTGCGCTGGCGCCAGCTGCTTCTGCGGAACGCGGTCAGCCAGGTACTGGACGATCGCCGGTCCTTCGGTCAATCGACCGCCGTCGTCGAGCTCGAGTGTCGGCACGTAGCCTTTGCCGTTGACGGCCCAGTAATCGTCACCGTTGGCCGTTTTCTTCGACTTGGTGTCGACCCGGACCAGCGTCAGCGGCAAGCCGGCTTCTCGGGCAACGATATGCGGCGACAGCGAGCAGGCGCCGGGTGAGTAATAGAGTTTCATCGATCAATTCCTCAGCAGATGAAGGGATCAGTCAGGCGATCTGCAGCCGGCTCCGTGATTGACGAGCAAACCGGGTTCCGAGGGCGAGAGCGCCGTCGCCCAGCAGTGCTTGCGCGACTGCGGCGATAGCGAGGAACACTGGGTACTCCCAGCCTCCCTTCGGCGCGCTGAAGAGCCAACCATTGCCCAAGTGCACCCATGCCGCACCCAGCAGCACGGGAACGAGCAACGCAGCGACCCAGCGGGTGCCGAGACCTAGGATTAGCAATAGTCCTCCGACGAGTTCCGCGGCAAAAGTGAGATAGGCAAGCGCGGCGGGCAAACCGAGCGACTGAAAGAACTGGGCGGTGCCGGGCAGGGTGAAGACGAACAACTTGAGCAGCGCGTGGGCTACGAACATGGTGCCCAGCGATAGCCGCAAGAGCAGGGCGGCGTACGGTGCAGTGCGGGTATCGATCATTGGATTGACTCCGGGTTCGAAGTAGGCGGCCCTATCGGCCGGACGGTTCGTACTTTATGCATCCCTGATTCCAAGATAAAGTACGTTACTCAGAAAAGTTTGTTCCGAAATTCGGGATAATTTGCGATGGATCGTTGGCTGGCCATGGAAGCCTATGTGCGTGTGGTGGAAGCGGGCAGCTTTGTCGCCGCCGCCGAGCGCATGGGTTTGTCCACCTCGTCGCTGTCTCGGCTGATCGCGGATCTCGAGCAGCATCTGGGAGTCCGGCTGCTGAACCGCACCACTCGCCGGCTTTCGCTCACTGAAAGTGGCCAGGCCTATTACGAACGTTGCGTCGCTTTGCTCGCAGACCTGGCGGAAGCTGAGGCCCTCGCAGGCCAGTCCGCCGCCGAGCCGCGTGGCACGGTGCGACTGACCTGCTCGTACGCGATGGCCGAACAACGCGTAGCGCCGGCAATCGCGCGCTTCGTCGAACGCCATTCCGAGGTCAAGTTCGAACTCGTCGTCTCCGACCGACTCGTCGATCTGGTCGAGGAAGGCTTCGACCTGGCGATACGGGTCGGTCCCGTCGGCAGCGACCGGCTGGTTGCACGGCGCCTCGGGTCGACGACTCTGTTCCTGTGTGCCTCGCCGTCGTATCTCGAGCGCCATGGAGCGCCACGCACTCCGGAAGATCTTGCCGGGCACAATGCGCTGACCTATGCGTACGCCAGCTCGCCCAAGGCCTGGCAGTTCACTGGTCCAGACGGCCGCACGCACGAAGTTCGAGTGACGGGCAGCCTGCACGCGAATAGCGGCGACGCCCTGAAGTCGGCCGCAGTCGGCGGCCTCGGACTCGTCTACGAGCCCGACTTTCTCGTCGGCGACGCCCTGCGTCAGGGGCTCCTGCGTGCACGTGCTGCCGGAGTTTGCCGGTGCGACGGGCGACATCTGGGCTGTTTACCCGAGCCGCCGGCACCTCTCGCTAAAGATCAGGCTGTTCGTCGATTTCATCGCGCATTCGTTCGGCGCGCCGCGCCGCGCAGGGCTGGACAGCCCCGTTACCGCATTGCAGCAATAGGACGCAGCCTCTAATTCGCGGGTTGACTCACAGCGGCTGCCTACGAAATAGTACGAACGTTCGTTTTTCTGTCGCCCGGACCCCCGTACCGGCTTTACCCGATGCCCATTGCCTCTGCTCTGTCGACGATCGCGACTGCCCTGCGGCCCCGCAAGGGTGACCAGACGCGCGCCGCCATTGTCGAGGCCGCGCTCGCGATGGCGAGCCGCGATGGTCTGGAAGGGCTGACGATAGGCACGCTGGCCGATCAAATGCGAATGAGCAAGAGCGGCGTGTTTGCGCACTTCGGATCGCGCGAAGACCTGCAGCTGGCGGTGCTCAAGGAGTACGTCGGCCGGTTCGTCGACGAAGTCCTGCGACCGGCGGTGAAGAAGCCGCGCGGATTGCCGCGCCTGGAGACCGTTCTCGATCGCTGGGTTGCGTTTCTCGCTCGGGAGCTGACGCGGGGCTGCATCATGATCGCCGGCGCTGTCGAGTACGACGACCGTCCCGGCCCGCTGCGCGAAGCGATGGTGTCGATCATCACCGGCTGGAAGGCGGAACTGCTGAAGGCGATCCGCCAGGCCATGGTCGAAGGACACTTGAAGTTCTCCGTCGACGCTCCGCAGATGGTGTTCGAGATCTACGGGCTGATGCTGGCAATGCACCAGGACGCGCGCCTGCTGCGCTCGGCCGACAGCGCCAAGCGGGCGCGCGCCGGACTGCGCCGCCTGCTCGACAGTGCGCGCACCGCCAAGGGCTCCGCACAAATTCCAACCCGCCGCACCGCCCCGCGTGCGAGTGCGGCTCGCACCGCAAAGTAAGGAGAGGCCAACATGCCGTCGTACAAGGCGCCGCTGCGCGATCAACAGTTCGTCCTGCACGAGGTGCTGGGGGCGGTCGACGCACTGAAGCAGATGCCGCGCTATGCGGAACTCGATGCCGACACCGTCAACCAGGTCGTCGAGCAAGCCGGCAAGTTCTGCGAAGACGTGCTGATGCCGATCAACCGCTCAGGCGACGAGGAAGGCTGCAGCTACGATCCGGCGACTCGCTCCGTGAAGACCCCGGCCGGATTCCGAGCCGCATACGATGCATTCCGCGACGCAGGCTGGCAGGGTCTGTCGGCCGAAACCGAGTACGGCGGCCAGGGACTGCCGCACCTGCTGCAGATCGCCTTTTACGAAATGCAATACTCGACCAACCAGGCATGGGCGATGTACCCCGGGCTGACGATCGGCGCCTATGAATGCCTGCTGAAGCATGCTTCCGAGGAGCAGAAGCAGTTGTACCTGCCGAAGCTGACGTCGGGCCAGTGGACCGGAACGATGTGCCTGACGGAGCCGCATTGCGGCACCGACCTAGGCATGCTCCGTACCAAGGCAGAACCACAGGCCGACGGCAGCTACAAGCTCACGGGCGAGAAGATCTTCATCTCGTCTGGCGAGCACGACATGGCGGAGAACATCGTCCACCTCGTGCTGGCGCGCTTGCCGGATGCGCCGCACGGAACGAAGGGCATATCGCTGTTCATCGTGCCGAAGTTCAAGCCAGCCGGCACGGGTCCCGACGCCAAGCTCGGCGAGCGCAACGGCCTGTACTGCGGCGGTATCGAAGAAAAGATGGGTATCCACGGCAACTCGACCTGCCAGATCATCCTCGACGGTGCCTCCGGCTGGCTGGTCGGCGAGCCGAACAAGGGCCTCAACGCGATGTTCGTCATGATGAACGGCGCGCGACTGGGAGTCGGCGTGCAGGGTCTTGGCATCACCGAAGTGGCGTATCAAAACGCCGCGGCGTACGCGAAAGACCGCATCCAGGGCCGCTCACTCGCCGGCCCGCAGGCACCCGCCAAGCCCGCGGACCCGATCATCGTGCATCCGGATGTGCGCCGCATGCTGCTGACTGCGCGCGCCTACGCCGAAGGTGGTCGTGCATTCGCCTACTGGGTCGCGCTGATGGCGGATACGCAGATCTCGCACCCGGACGAGGAGCGGCGGAAATTCGGCGCCGACATGATGTCGTTGATGACGCCCATCGTGAAGGCGTTTATGACCGACAACGGGTTCGTGTGCTCGTCGGAGTGCTTGCAGGTGTTCGGCGGCCACGGCTATATCGCGGAGTGGGGCATGGAACAATTCGTGCGGGACGCGCGCATCAACATGATCTACGAGGGAACCAACACGATTCAGTCGCTCGATCTGATCGGCCGCAAGATCCTGCTGGACAACGGTGCCAAGCTGCGCGCCTTCGGCAAGATGATCACCGAGTTCATCGAGGAAAATGGCACCAATCCGGACATGGACGAGTTCGTCACGCCACTGGCCGACATCGGCAACAGGGTCCAGCGGCTGACGATGGACCTCGGGATGAAGGCGATGGCCAACCGCGACGAGGTCGGCGCCGCTGCCGTACCGTACCTGCGCGTCGTCGGCCATCTCGTCTATTCGTATTTCTGGGCCCGCATGGCCAAGGTGGCGGTGGATCGCGTCAAGGCGGACGGCGGAACCGTCGATCCGTTTTATCGTCACAAGCTGGCCACGGCCCGGTTCTACTTTCAACGACTGTTGCCCGAGACGGCGATGCTGATCCGCACCGTCAGCGCGGGCGCCGGGACGCTGATGGAACTGCCGGCGGAGGCGTTCTGATCCGCGCCCGTCGGCTGCACTGGAAACGATCCGACAGTTCGGAACAAAACGGAGAACCCGAATGAGTAACTTCGTCGTACGCAAGGTAGCCGTGCTGGGCGCCGGCGTCATGGGAGCGCAGATCGCAGCGCACTGCGTGAATGCACGCGTGCCGGTCGTGCTGTTCGACCTGGCGGACAGCAAAGGCCCGGTTCGCAACGGCATCGTGCTGCGCGCCATCGAAAACCTGAAGAAGCTGAGTCCAGCGCCGCTCGGCATCAAGGAAGACGCGCAGTTCATCCAGGCAGCCAACTACGACGAGAACCTGGAGCTGCTGCGCGGCTGCGACGTGATCATCGAGGCGATCGCCGAGCGGATGGACTGGAAGCATGACCTTTACCGCAAGGTTGCCCCGTTCGTCGGCGACGGCGCGATCTTCGCGTCGAACACCTCGGGCCTGCCGATAGAAAAGCTGGCCGAAGCGATGGACGCGGGGCTGAAGGCGCGCTTCTGCGGCGTGCACTTCTTCAACCCGCCGCGCTACATGCACCTGGTCGAGCTGATCCCGACGCCGGCCACGCGGCCGCAGATCCTCGACGATCTCGAGACCTTCCTGACTTCGACGCTCGGCAAAGGCGTGGTGCGCGCGAAGGACACGCCGAACTTCATCGCCAACCGCGTCGGCATCTTCGGCATGCTGGCGACGATCAAGGAAGCCGAGAAGTACGGCCTGGCATACGACGTCGTTGACGACCTGACCGGCTCCAAGCTCGGCCGCGCCAAGAGCGCGACGTTCCGCACCGCGGACGTCGTCGGCCTCGACACGATGGCGCATGTGATCAAGACGATGCAGGACACGCTGCCGGCGTCGATCGATCCGTTTTCCGCGAACTTTGCGACGCCTCCGGTGCTGAAGGCGCTAGTCGAGAAGGGCGCGCTCGGACAGAAGTCGGGTGCGGGCTTCTATCGCAAGGACGGTAAGGCGATCAAGGTGCTGAACCCGGCGAAGGCCGACTACGTCGAATCGACGGGCAAGGCCGACGAACTGGTCGTGCGCATCCTCAAAAAGAAGGATCCCGCCGAGCGGCTGAAGCTGCTGCGCGAGACCGACCATCCGCAGGCGAAATTCTTGTGGGCGATCTTCCGCGATGCGTTCCACTACATCGCGGTGCATTTGGAGTCGATCGCCGACACCGCACGCGACGTCGATTTCGCGCTGCGCTGGGGCTTCGGCTGGAGCACCGGTCCGTTCGAGACCTGGCAGGCCGCCGGCTGGAAGCAGGTGGCCGATTGGGTGCAGGCCGATATCGACAAGGGCGAGGCGCTGTCCAAGGCGCCGCTGCCGAAGTGGGTGTTCGAAGGGCCGGTCGCCAAGGCGGGCGGCGTGCACACCCCCGAAGGATCGTGGTCGGCTTCGAAAAAGAAATTCGTTCCGCGCTCGACACTGCCCGTCTACGCGCGCCAGATTTTCCGCGCGCCGCTGCTCGGCGAACGCGCGCCGACTGGCGCCAACGGCGGCAAGACGGTGTTCGAGGATGAGGCCGTGCGCCTGTGGACGCTGGGGTCCGGGTTTGGCGCCGAAGTGCTGGTGCTGTCGATCAAGACCAAGGTCCATGCCATCGGTCCTGGCGTAATCAACGGGCTGCTGAAGGCGGTCGAGCTCGCGGAGTCGCAGTATCGCGGCCTCGTTATCTGGTCGCCCGACGAGCCGTTTTCGTTCGGTGCCGACCTGCAGGCGATGATGCCGGTGTTCATGTCCGGCGGCGTCAAGGCGATCGGTGCCGAAGAGCAGAAGATGCAGGACGCCTACATGCGCCTGAAGTACTCGCAGGTGCCGGTGGTCGCGGCCGTCAGCGGCATGGCACTCGGCGGTGGCTGCGAACTGATCCTGCACTCCACCAAGGCAGTCGCCTCGCTCGAAAGCTACATTGGTCTGGTCGAAGTCGGAGTCGGACTGGTCCCCGGCGCCGGTGGTCTGAAGGAAGGTGCATTGCGCGCCGCGCGCGCAGCGCAGGCGGCCGGTAACAACGACGTATTTCCTTTCATGCGCAACTGGTTCATGAACGTGGCAACCGCCAACGTCTCGAAATCGGCGCTGGAAGCCAAGCAGATGGGTTACCTGCGGTCGACCGACACGATCGTGTTCAACAGCCACGAACTACTGTGGACGGCGATCGGCGAGGCATTCGCCCTGCACGCCACCGGATACCGGCCCCCGCTGAGGCCACTCGGCTTCCCGGTCGCCGGTCGCTCCGGAGTGGCGACGATCAAGGCGCAGCTCGCCAACATGCGCGACGGCGGCTTCATCAGCGCCCACGATTTCTTCATTTCGAGCGGCATCGCCGACGTGATGTGCGGCGGCGACGTCGAGGCCGGTTCCCTGGCCGACGAACAATGGCTGCTCGACCTGGAGCGCAAGTTCTTCATGCAGCTCGTCGGTCACCCGAAGTCGCAGGAACGGATGATGGGAATGATGTCGACAGGCAAGCCGGTCAGGAACTGACCGGCTCGCCTTCGACGTCGCTGTTCATATAGATGCAAGAGGGGCTGCTTGCCAGCCCCTCTTGGATCTCCCCGGCAACTGAAGCAAGGTCAGGAGTTCAAGATGGCCCAACAAGTTCAAGATGCATACATTGTCGCCGCGACGCGTACGCCGATCGGCAAGGCGCCCAAGGGCGCATTCCGCAACACGCGGCCGGACGACCTGCTGGTGGCGGCAATCCGCTCGGTGATGAAGCAGGTGCCGAATCTCGATCCCGCCGCGATCGAAGACGCGATCATCGGCTGCGCGCTGCCGGAAGCCGAGCAGGGTCTGAACATGGCGCGCATCGCGGTGCTGGTGGCTGGTCTGCCGAACACGACGGGTGGCATGACGATCAACCGCTTCTGTTCGTCCGGGCTGAACGCGGTGGCGATCGCGGCCGACCGCATCCGCGTCGGCGAGGCCGACGTGATGCTGGCTGGTGGAGCCGAGTCGATGAGCATGGTGCCGATGAGCGGCAACAAGCCGTCGTTCAACGCGCACATTTTCGAGAAGGACGAGAACGTCGGCATCGCCTACGGCATGGGTATGACAGCCGAGAAGGTCGCCACGCAGTGGAAGGTGACGCGCGAAATGCAGGATCAATTCGCCGTCGAATCGCACCAGAAGGCGATCGCGGCGCAGAAGGCCGGCGAGTTCACCGACGAGATGACGCCGATCGAGGTCGTCGAGAAGGTTCCGGATCTGGCGCTGCACGAAATCGCGGTGAAGACCCGGACTGTCAGCCTCGACGAAGGCCCGCGCGCCGATACCAGTGCCGAGGCGCTGGCCAAGCTCCGCCCGGTGTTCGCGGCAAAGGGCAGTGTGACCGCCGGCAACAGCTCGCAGACGTCCGATGGTGCCGGTGCCTTGATCGTTGCATCGGAGCGGGCGCTCAAGCAGTACAACCTGACGCCGCTGGCACGCTTTGTCAGCTTTGCCGTGAAGGGCGTGCCACCCGAGATCATGGGAATCGGTCCGAAGTTCGCGATCCCGGCGGCGCTCGCGAGCGCGGGACTCAAGGCCGACGACATGGGCTGGATCGAGCTCAACGAGGCATTCGCGGCGCAGGCCGTCGCGGTGATCAACGACCTGGGACTGGATCGGACCAAGGTCAATCCGATGGGAGGCGCCATTGCCCTCGGTCATCCGCTCGGCGCGACCGGCGCGATCCGCTCGGCCACCCTGGTACATGCGCTGCGTCGTCGCAACCTGAAGTACGGCATGGTGACGATGTGCGTCGGCACCGGCATGGGCGCGGCCGGTATCTTCGAGCGTGTCTGACTGCCGTCCGACGGATTCGCTTGAATCACGCGAAGGTCCGCACCGCCGACGGCGTCGAACTCGCGGCGACGACCTTCGGCGAGCCGCGCGGCTGTCGTGCGGGCGTGCTGGTGGTCCCGGCGATGGCGGTCGAGCAGCCGTACTACGAGTCGTTCGCGCAGTGGCTGGCGGAGCGCGGGCACTTCGTCGCGACTTTCGACTATCGCGGCATCGGCCGTTCGCGGTGCGGTCCGCTGCGACAGGTTGAGGCCGACGTCGTCACCTGGGCGCGCGAGGACACCGGTGCGATGGTCGACTTTGTTGACCGGCACATTGGCGACCGGCCGCTGCTATGGGTCGGCCACAGCCTCGGCGGCCAGATCCTCGGGCTGGTTCCGCAGCGCGCACGCATTGCGGCGATGCTGACGATCGCCGCCGGCAGCGGCTACTGGCGCGACTACGTACCGGGTCTGCGGCGGATCGCACCGCTGCTCTGGTACGGCATCGTTCCGACGCTGCTTGCGACGTTCGGCTACTTTCCGGGGCGCCGCCTGGGAATGATCGGCGACGTGCCGGGCGGCGTGATGCGGCAATGGCGCTCCTGGTGCCTGCATCCCAATTACCTGTTTGGCGTGGAGAAACCGGACCCGCGGGGTACCTATGCGCAACTCGCACAGCCTATCCTGTCGCTTTCGTTCACGGACGACGAGTACATGTCGGCCCGCAACATCGAATCGCTGCATTCGTTCTACTCGGGCGCCGCGCGCGAGCTGCGCCGCATCGCGCCGCGCGATGCCGGCGTCGAGAAGATCGGACACTTCGGCTTCTTCCGGCGTCTCCACTCCGGCACGCTGTGGCCAATTGCGGGCGAATGGCTCGCCGCACGCGCGGCTCAGTGAGGCTGCCATGGGCGTAGCGAGCCGGTTCTACGAAGCCTTCATGGTGCGGGACCACTACACCATGGGGCTCTTGTACGCGAATCACGCGACCTTCCGCGATCCGGTATTTCCCCGGCTGACGGCGCAGGGCACGCGATTGATGTGGCAGATGCTGCTGTCGGAGGCGGAGGATCTCGAAATCGACGTCAACATCATCGAGGACACGCCGGACCGCGCGCGAGTCAACTGGGTCGCGCGCTATACGTTCACGCCGACCAAGCGCGCCGTGGTCAACCGTGTGCATACCGAAATGGCGATCGCGGCCGGCAAGATCGTCCAGCAGGTGGACGACTTCAGCTTCTGGCGCTGGTCCGGACAAGCACTCGGATGGCGTGGGTGGCTGCTGGGTTACACGCCGCTGGTGCGCGACAAGGTGCAGCGGCAAGCGGCCAAATCGTTGACGGAATTCGCCCAGTTCGTGGCGCTGACGAGTCGCGAGGGCAAACAGGGAGGGCGCACGTGAGCATTGCAGTTCAGACGGTCAACGGTGTCGCGCGCATCGCGATCGCACGGCCCGAAAAGAAGAACGCGATCACCGTGGCGATGTATCAGGAGATGGCCGATGCGATCGCTGCGGCACACGACGACGGGTCGGTGCGTGCGATCGTGATCCACGGCGAGAAGGACATCTTCACGGCGGGCAACGACCTCGAGGACTTCATGAAGAACCCGCCGACGGGCATGGACGCGCCGGTGTTCCGCTTCATGCAGGCGCTCGGGCTTGCGGAGAAGCCGGTGGTCGCCGCGGTTAACGGCGCCGCAGTCGGTATCGGCACCACGATGCTGATGCACTGTGATCTCGTCTACTGCGCCGACAACGCGATGTTCTCGATGCCGTTCGTCTCGCTCGGACTGTGCTCGGAGTTCGCGTCGAGCCTGACCATTCCGCTGGCGGCCGGCTTCCACAAGGCCGCCGAGAAATTGCTGCTGGCTGAACCGATCAGCGCCGAAGAGGCGCTCGAGATGAAGATCGTCAACCGCATCCTGCCGCCGGGCGAGGTTCTCGACCACGCGATCCGCCAGGCCGAACGCTTTAGCGTGCTGCCTCCGGCATCGGTGCGCGAAACGAAGCGCCTGATGAAGTCTTCCTGGAGGGCAATGACCGAGAAGCTGATCGTCGAGGAGGCGAAGTCGTTCGGGACGATGCTGCGCAGCGAGGAAGCCAAGGAGGCCTTTTCTGCCTTCTTTGACCGGCGCAAGCCGGACTTCTCGCGCTTCAGCTGATCGAGGCCGCGATGGCGTTGCGCCACGAGATGACGTTGGACAAGCTGAACAGCCGGTCGGGCGACAACCTGCCCGGCTGGTTCAGCATGAAAGTGGTCGAGGTGCGCGAGGGAAGCCTGACGATGGAATACCGCATCCGGCCGCAATATCTTGCACCCAACGGCTTCCTGCACGCCGCCTCGGTGATCGCGCTGGCCGACACTTCGGCCGGCTACGCGACCATCGCGCACCTGCCGGCGGGCGCGACCAACTTCACGACGATCGAACTCAAATCGAACTTCATCGGCACGGCCACCGAAGGGACGCTGCGTTCGGTGGCCACGTCCGTGCATCAGGGGCGGACCACTCAGGTCTGGGATGCGGTGGTAACACATGTCGAGAGCGCCAAGACGATCGCGCTGTTCCGCTGCACGCAGATGATCCTTTGGCCCAAGGGCTGAGCCAGAGACAGGTTCTGGCCGATGCTGGACATCGCGACTCGCGTTGCACTCGGACCGCTGCTGGTCGCGCAGGCGACCCGGCTGCGGCGCACCGCTCTCGAGTTGCCCGAGCCGCGCGGTGCTCGCGCGGGCACGATCGGCCGCGGCACGCCGGTGCTGCGGCTGCTGGTGGCGGGCGATTCGAGTGCGGCGGGCGTCGGCGCGCGCACCGCAGCGCGAGGCACTCGCGCGGCCGCTCGCCGAGCGGCTGGCACATCGGCTGGGGGGTGCTGTGCGCTGGCAGCTGGTGGCCGAGTCGGGCCTGACCTCTGAAGGAGTGCGGTTGCGCTTGATACGCGACCGGCCCGACGCCGCCGATGTCGCGGTAATCATCGTCGGCGTCAACGACATCACCAAGGATGCACCGCTCGCGTTCGCCCTGCGGCAGCGGCAACACATCGTCGACTGGCTGCAGATCCACGCCGGCGCGCGTCATATCTTTTTCCCGGCGCTGCCGGAAATGGAAATGTTTCCGGCGGTGCCGAAGCCGCTCGCCTGGTATGCGGGGCAGGCGGCTCGCCGCAACAACCGCGCGCAGGCGCGCTGGGCAGCGAAGCAGCCGGGTGTATCGCACGTCATGATGGACGGTGTCGCGCGTGCGGACCTGTTCTGCGAAGACGGCTTCCATCCGGCGCCTGCCCTCTACGCGCGGGTGGCTGACCGGCTTATCGATCACATCGTCGAAGTCGTGCTGGCGCCCTCGCCTACCGAAACCAAACGGGAGACACTATGAACTTGAAGGGCAGGACCATCTTCATCTCCGGCGGCTCGCGTGGCATCGGCCTGGCGATCGTCAAGCGCGCCGCCGTCGACGGGGCGAACGTCGCGATCGCCGCCAAGACCACCGAAGCCAATCCGAAACTGCCGGGAACGATCTACAGCGCGGCCGAGGAAATCGAAGCAGCCGGCGGCAAGGCCTTGCCGATCCAGTGTGACATCCGTGACGAGGACCAGGTCGTTGCGGCGGCCAAGAAGACTGCCGAGACGTTCGGCGGAATCGATATCCTCGTCAACAACGCCAGTGCCATCAACCTGACGCCGACCGAAGCGACCCCGATGAAGCGCTTCGACCTGATGTTCGGGGTCAACGTGCGTGGTACGTTCCTGTGCACGCAGGCCTGCCTGCCGTACCTGAAGCAGTCCGCCGAGCGCAAGCGCAACCCGCACGTGCTGACGCTCTCGCCGCCGCTCAACATACAGGCGCGCTGGTTCGCACCGCACGTCGCGTACACGATGGCCAAGTACGGCATGAGCATGTGCGTGCTCGGACACGCGGAAGAGTTCAGGAGCTACGGCATCGGCGTCAACGCGTTGTGGCCACGCACCGTGATCCAGACCGCGGCACTGCAGATGATCCCAGGCGTCATTCCGGAGCACTGCCGCACGCCGGAAATCATGGCCGATGCCGCCTATGCGGTTCTGACGTCCGATGCGTCGACCACGACCGGAAACTTCTTCATAGACGAGGAAGTGCTGAAGAAGGCAGGCATCACCGATCTCGCGCGCTACTCGGTCGTGCCGGGAAGCCGGCAGTTGCTGCCGGACTTGTTCCTGTGATCGGACCTCGCTGCCGCTGGCTGCCGCGTCCGAAACACCGCGATACGACATAAGGGCGCCCGCAGGCGCGCTTTTTTGTTGACTGCCTGCTGCCGCGTGCGTGAACGCGTGCGGTAGATTCCGGAAACCGCATGAAGACTCCGCTCAACCGACTGCCTGCGACGCAACTGGCGCGCATGATCGCCGCACGCGAAGTGTCTAGCGAGGCGGTCACCCACTCGTATGTCGACGCCGTTCGCCAGGGCGAGAAGGACATTCGTGCGTTCGCGTGGTTCGATGCCGGACGCGCGCTCGCAACGGCGCGCGAACTCGATCGTGTCGGCTGGCGCGGCGCGCTGCACGGACTGCCGGTTGCGATCAAGGACAACATCGATACGGCCGACATTCCCAGCGAATACGGCTCCGCCATTTTCATCGGGCACGTGCCGCCCGCCGACGCGGCCTGTGTCGCAGCGCTGCGTGCTGCCGGAGCGTTCGTGCTCGGCAAGACGGTCACCGCGGAGCTGGCGAACTTCACTCCCGGCCCGACGCGCAACCCGCGCGGTCTCGACCACACGCCTGGAGGGTCGTCGAGCGGCTCCGCCGCCGCGGTGGCGGCCTTCATGGCACCGTTCGCGCTCGGCACGCAGACCGCGGGATCGGTGATCCGTCCTGCATCGTTCTGCGGCGTGGTCGGATTCGTCCCGACGCGCGGCTCGGTACCGCGCTCCGGCGCCAAGGCGGTGTCGGACACGCTCGACGTGGTCGGTGCGTTCGCCCGACGTGTTGACGATGTCGCTCTGGTGATGTCAGCGCTGGCGCTGGAACCGCGATGGCAGCACGCGACCGCGAATGCGGCCCCCCCTTCGATCGCATGGACCGCGACGCCGTGGTCCGCGCAGCTGGCGCCGTCGATGCTCGCCGCGCTCGAGCGGGTGAGCCGCCACTTGGCGGGGCACGGAGCGCGCGTGCGCGAGATCGCCTGGCCGTACGAGGCGAAGGTTGACCGGCCGGCGTTCAGCCGGCTCGCCGATGCCCAGCGCACGGTCCAGCTGTTCGAAACGGCGCGCGCTCTCGGACCCGAAGCGCAATACCGGCGCGACCTGCTGTCGAGCCGGCTGGCGGCGCTGATCGACGAAGGCCGCGGTGTTTCGGCCGCTGACTACGTCGAAGCACTGCAGCTCGGGCGCGCTTGCGCCGCAGCGCTCGACCAACTGTTCGGCGATGCCGACGTCATCCTGACACCGAGCGCACCGGGCGAAGCTCCGCACGGACTCGACGCCACCGGCGACCCGCAGTTCAATCGTCCATGGCATTTGCTGGGGGGCCCGCAGATCAGCGTGCCGGTTCCGCACGACCTCGCGCACGGCGAGAGCGGATTGCCACTCGGCCTACAGGTCGTTGCGCGGCCGGGTAACGACGTAAGGGCGCTCGCCGCAGCGGGCTGGATCGAAGCGCAACTGGCCCGGTACTGATGGCTAGCCCCCGCGCTCCCTTCGTTCGCTGGTCCACGGTTCGGCCTGCAGGCCGAACCGCTTCGCCAGGCGCACATCAGGCCGCAGGGCCTGCCGTGCGTCCGGGCTCAGCCCCGCGGGGGCGCTCAGCCGCCTTGGGGCGGCCCGGCGGCGGCTGAGATGCCCGTTATCCGCGGCCGGCTGCCGGCCTTCTCGACTTCGGTTCCGGTGGTCATCATCGGCGCCGGCGCCGCCGGCGCGGTGGCGGCACTGGCGGCACGCGATGCCGGTGCCAAGGTGATGGTGCTCGACCGCGACGCGTCGCCCACCGGCGCCACGGCCCTGTCGTCCGGCATGATTCCGGCCGCCAGCACCGCGGCGCAGAACGCCCGCGAAATCGAAGACACGCCCGAGCGTTTCGCCGACGACATCCAGGCGAAGTCCAACGGTCGGTCTGCACGTCATCTGGTCGAGGCGTACACGCGCGCCTCCGCAGCCACGCTCGACTGGCTTGGCAAGGCCGGCGGGCTGCAATTCGAGTTGGTCGAAGGCGTGCCGCCGGGGCACGCTACGGCGCGCATGCATGCGCTAGCCGAGCGCGGCGGTACCGCGCTGCTGTCTGCGCTGTATCGGGCGCTGGCCGCCGGTGGCGTGCGAGTGCAGCCCGGAGCGCGGGTCACCGATCTGTACCTCGACGACGAGAACCGGGTATGCGGTGTCCGGTACGAGCGCGGCGGTCGCGAATCGCTGGACGTGGGCTGCTCCGCGTTGGTGATCGCCACCAATGGTTTCGCCGGCAACCGCGATCTCGTCGCGCAATACTTGCCGGACGTGCGCGGCCTGCCGTTTGCGGGCCACGACACCAGCCAGGGCGATGCGCTCACATGGGCGGGTGATCTCGGTGCGGCGATCGAGGACATCGATGGATTTCTTGCGCACAGCTCGGTGGTGATGCCGCAGAGGCTGCAGCTTCCGTGGGCGCTGATGAACGAGGGTGCGATTCAGGTGAACCGGCAGGGTGAGCGCTTCGGCAACGAGCACGAGGGGTATTCGGAAAGCGCGTTGTTCGTGCTCGCGCAGCCGGAGGGTCTGGCGTTCAACATCTACGACGAACGCATCCATGAGGTCGGCCTGACGATGCCGAACTATCTCGAGGCTGTCACCCAGGGTCTGATCAAGCGGGCCTCATCGCTGCGCGAACTCGCCGACGTGCTGGGCATCGAGCGCGACGGACTGGAGCAGTCCGTCGCCCTGGTCAATTCCTTCGCCTTCGAAGACGCAGTCGACGACTTCGGCCGTGAGTTCCACGCTTCCCAGATGATCCTCACTCCGTATTACGGCGTTCAGGTCACCGGCGCCCTGCTGGGTACCGAAGGAGGGCTTGCCATCGATGTCGACGGGCGCGTCCTCAAAGAAGACGGCACCCCATTGCCCAATCTGCTGGCGGCCGGCGGCGCAGCTCGCGGCGTATCCGGCGATGCGGGCGGCGGCTATCTTGAAGGCAACGGCCTGCTCGCCGCGGTGGTGGGCGGCTGTCTGGCTGGTCGCAAGGCGGCCGAGATTGCCTACTGAACTCGTCGTGCCGGTAGTGCCCTGCCGCTAAGCGGAGCCCAGATCGGGGAGCGGGCGCGGCTGGCGCTGTGAATCGGTCCCGACGTAAACCAGCGTGGCCTCGGTGACCTTCACCACCTCCTTGGTCAGGCGATTGCGTTCCGCGTACACCTCGACATCCACGGTGACCGACGTGCGCCCGGTGCGCGCGATGCTGGCGTAGAAACTCACCAGGTCGCCGACGAAAACCGGGTTCTTAAACTGGAACGAGGTGACCGCGACCGTCGCCACCCGGCCGCCCGCGCGGCGCGCCGCAGGGACCGCACCCGCGATATCAACATGCGCCATGATCCAGCCGCCGAACACATCACCATGGATGTTGGCGTCGGCGGGCATCGGCATCATCCGCAGGACGGCAACCTGGTCGCTTGGCAAACCGGTCGAGTGTGTCATCGCGTCCTCGTCGAAGTGGGTGGACGTGCAAGCGCCGCGCGGGCGACGCGGTCGATCAGCCCCGGCGCGATCAGCTTGAGCCACAGGCCGACCCGGCCGCGCAACGTCATCACGACTTCCCGGCGCCGTCGGCGAATTCCGTCGATGATCAGCCGCGCGCATTCCGCGACTGGCATCGCCTCTTCTTCCGACAGCCCGGAGACCCCTGCAGGTTCACCGCGCCCGTCCAGTCCGCGGCGCCGGATCTCGGTATCGACCACCCCGGGATAGGCGACCATCACGGCGATGCCGTCATCGGTGGCCTCGATCCGCAGCGCCTCGAGGAATCCGCTCTGAGCGAATTTGCTGGTGCAGTACGTGGTGCGCTCCGGAACACCGGTGCGGCCCGCCAGCGACGAGACGCCGACGACGATGCCCTTCGAAGCCCTCAGACTCGGATAGGCGTAGCGCACGCACCAAATCGTTCCCATCGCATTGACGCGGAACAGCCGTTCGAAGGTCGAAAAGTCCTCAATGGCGTCGAAGCGGGCGTGCATCGAGATGCCCGCGTTGGCGACCAGCACGTCAATACCGCCGAATACGGCGACCGCACTGTCTACCAGCCGGCGACAGTCGCCTTCGACCGTGACGTCGGTGACAACGGCGATCGCCTCGGCCCCGAGTTGCCGGCATTGCGCCCGCACGCCTTCTAGCTTCTCCGCATTGCGCGCAGCCAGCACCAGACGCGGCCGCTCGCGCGCCAGCTGCCGTGCTAGCTCCGCACCGATGCCATCGCTGGCCCCGGTGATCACGATCACCTTGTTCGCGAAACTCATGCGTCGCGAGTGTACGCATGCCAGGCTACGACCGGCATCCACGGGAACTCGATTCGGTTGCGCCACTCACGCCAACGAGCAGCGATTTACTATTCGGAGCGAGTGCAGTTGCGATTCCCTATCGCATGCACGAACGACGCAACCCAAGATGCGCTGGACCCCGCCCCGCGAAGCACTGCCCTCGCTGCGAGCCAATCGTAACGACTGGCAGACGCTGCACGCCTTGCTGCCCTACCTGTGGGCCTACAAGGGGCGGGTGCTGTTCGCGCTGGCGTGTCTGCTGGCGGCCAAGCTGGCGACTGTCAGCGTACCCATTTTGCTGAAGGAAATGATCGACCGCCTGGCGCCGGCGTCGGCGTTGGTCGCCGGCCTGCTGGTGGTGCCGGTGGGACTGGTGGTTGCCTACGGCCTGCTGCGGCTGTCGACATCGCTGTTCACCGAACTGCGCGAGTTCTTTTTCGTCAACGTCACGCAGGCCGCGATGCGGACGCTGGCACTGAAGACGTTCCGTCACCTGCATTCGCTGTCGTTGCGCTACCACCTCGAGCGCCGCACCGGAGCGGTGACGCGGGAGATCGACCAGGGCATCCGCGGCATCTCCTCGCTGATCAGTTTCACGCTGTATTCGATCCTGCCGACACTGATCGAGATCACGCTGGTCGTCGGCTACCTCGTCTGGCACTACGAAGTCTGGTTCGCCGTGATCGTCGGCATCAGCCTGACGATGTACATCGGGTTCACGGTCGGCGTCACCAACTGGCGCACGATCGTGCGTCGCCGCTGGAACGAACTGGAGACCAAGGCACACTCGCGCGCGGTCGATTCGCTACTCAATTTCGAGACGGTAAAGTACTTCGGCAACGAGGACTATGAAGCGCGCCGCTATGACGAAACGCTGGCCGCCAGCCAGCGCACGGCGGTGATGTCGCAGCAGTCGCTGAACGTGCTGAACGCCGGCCAACAGCTGATCATCGCCATCGCGCTGACACTGATCCTGTGGCGCGCGGCGGCCGGTGTGGTCGCGGGCCGCATGACGATCGGCGACCTGGTGCTGGTCAACGCCTTCATGATCCAGCTGTACATCCCGCTCAATTTCCTGGGCGTCATTTATCGCGAGATCAAGCAGAGCCTCACCGACATGGATCGCATGTTCTCGCTGCTCGACCAGAACCGCGAGATCGCCGATGCCCCGGACGCCCGACCGCTGGTGGTGCAGCGGGCCGAAGTCCGCTTTTCGCACGTCGACTTCGCCTACGACCAGCGACGGCAGGTGTTGCACGACGTCGACTTCGCGATCTCCGGCGGCACGACCACGGCCGTGGTCGGCGCCACCGGTTCAGGCAAGTCGACGCTGGCTCGCCTGCTGTTCCGCTTCTACGACGTCGGCGCGGGTGCAGTTCGGATCGACGGGCAGGATGTGCGCACCGTCACGCAGGCGAGCCTGAGGGCGGCGATCGGCACCGTGCCGCAGGACACGGTGCTGTTCAACGACACCATCGAATACAACATCGCCTATGGCCGACCCGGGGCCGGACGCGATGAAGTGGTGACGGCCGCGCGCGCGGCGCACATCCACGACTTCATCGAATCACTGCCGGACGGCTACGCGACGCTGGTTGGGGAGCGCGGGCTCAAGCTCTCGGGCGGCGAGAAGCAACGGGTGGCGATCGCCCGCACGCTGCTGAAGGATCCCGCGATCCTGGTGTTCGACGAGGCCACCTCGGCGCTCGATTCGCGGACCGAACGGGTCATCCAGAACGAACTGGAGAACATCTCGCGGACGCGAACCACGCTGGTCATCGCGCACCGGCTGTCGACCATCGTGCACGCCGACCAGATCCTGGTCATGGATCACGGTCGCATCGTCGAACGCGGTACCCACGCCGATCTGTTGCAGCGCCATGGCGCCTACGCGGCCATGTGGGAGATCCAGAGCCGCGAGCGGGCGCGGGCCGAGGCGGCCGCGATCGGCGAGGCCCGCGCCGCCTGAGCGCGTCACCCTCGACGACACGCGGCTACACTATATCGATCGGGTTGGGGAGTGGTTCGATGAGGGTTTGTGGAGAGTGGCGATGGCTGGCGGCCGGCTTGATGTTTGCCGGCGTGGTCGCGGCGGCGTTCGGACAGGCGCCCTCGCCGCCCGTGGATGGTCCCAAGCTGCCGCCGACGCTGCAGCGGGTGCGCGAAACCGGAGTGATCACCCTGGCGCATCGCGAGTCGTCGATCCCGTTTTCGTATCTCGACGCCAACAAGCGCCCGGTCGGGTACGCACTCGATCTGTGCCTGCGCGTTGTCGAAGCGCTGCGCCGCGATCTGAAGCTGCCGAACCTGCGCGTCGAGTACCTGCCCGTGACTCCGGCCCTGCGCATCCCGTCGATCGTCGAAGGCCGCGCGGACCTCGAATGCGGCAATACCACCAATACCGCCGCACGCCGCAAGCAGGCGAGTTTTACCATCACGCATTACTTCGCGGGCGGACGGCTGCTGGTTCGCTCGTCATCCGGGATCCAGCGCCTGTCCGGGATGCGCGGCAAGACGATCGTGGTCAACGCCGGTTCGACGCACGCGGCCTTTTTAGCCAAGGCGCAGGAAAAGGGGCTGTTCTCCGGGCGCGTGATCGAAGCCAAGGACGCGGACGCCGCCTTTGCCGAGCTCGAGGCCAAGCGCGCCGATGCATACCTGCACGATGACATCGTGCTGTTCGCATTACGCGCCAACAGCCCCGATCCGGCGCAGTGGGAAGTGGTCGGGGAGTTCACCACGGTCGAGCCGCTGGCCATCATGCTTCGCCGCAACGATCCGGAGTTCAAGAAGTACGTCGATCTGGTGCTGTCGCGCGCGATGATCGATGGCGAGGTGGCGACGCTCTATCGCAAGTGGTTCCTCGGGCCGATACCGCCAAAGAACGTCACCCTTGGCATTCCGATCAATCCGCTGCTGAGGGAGCAGTTCACGTTCCCGACCGACAAGGTCGGCGACGAAATCGGGGGGTAGAACCCGGGTTACGGCGCGCCCGCCCGTCCGATGCCGCAGGCGCCGGTTGGAACGGATGGTGCGCATTGCCCGCGGGTACGCTAGATTAGCTATTCGGGCGTCCACGAGCGCACGAAACTTTGCACAACTTGCACAATATCACCCGCGCGGCGGGTTCTCGAAAAGGAGCAAGACTCATGATCAGAAGAGCAGGCAGGATCCTCGCCGGGGGACTGGTCGCCGCTACCGCGCTGGCCGTGGCGCCAGCCCATGCAGGAAAGACGCTGGATGCCATCAAGTCGCGCGGCAGCGTGGTCTGCGGCGTCAACACCGGACTCGCAGGCTTTTCGGAGGCCGGCAGCCAGGGCAACTGGACCGGGCTCGACGTCGACATCTGCAAGGCCATCGCCGCGGCGGTGCTGGGTGACGGCAACAAGGTCAAGTACGTGCCGCTCAATGCGCAGCAGCGATTTACTGCGCTGCAGTCGGGGGAGGTCGACATCCTGTCGCGCAACACCACCTGGACGCTGACGCGCGACGCATCGCTCGGCATGTTCTTCACGGGGACGACGTACTACGACGGCCAGGGCTTCATGGTCCCGGTCAAGGGCAAGATCAAGAGTGCCAAGGACTTGAAGGGTGCGACCGTGTGCGTTCAGTCCGGCACGACCACCGAGAAGAACCTGACCGATTACTCGCGCACCAACAACCTGGCGCTCAAGCCGGTCGTGTTCGAGAAGGTCGAGGCCGCCACCGGGGCGTACTTCTCCGGCCGCTGCCAGGCGTACACAACCGACGCATCGGGGCTTGCCTCGGTACGCAACCAGGAAGCGAAGGACCCGAACGAGCACGTGATTCTCCCGGACCTGATTTCGAAGGAGCCGCTCGGCCCGGTGGTGCGGCGCGGCGACGACGAGTGGTTCACCATCGTCAAGTGGGTCGTGTTCGGATTGGTCGAAGCGGAGGAATACGGCCTGACGCAGAAGAATATCGAGGAGCAGGCCAAGACCAGCCAGGACCCGGTCGTGATGCGGATCGTTGGGAAAACCGAGGACACCGGCAAGCTGATGGGACTCGACAAGAACTGGATGGTCAACGCGCTGAAGGCCACCGGCAACTACGGTGAGATCTTCGAGCGCAATGTAGGTCCGAAATCGGCACTGAAACTGCCGCGCGGATTGAACAACCTGTGGAACAAGGGCGGCATCATGTACGCCCCGCCGGTGCGCTGATTGCGCGAGCTGCCGGCGTAGCATGACTGCGGCCTGCATCTCGTTGCAGGCCGCTATGCCGAGCGGATGCGTGTGCGTCCGCTCGGCATAGCCGACGAACGAGAAGTCTCATCCAGGAGGGCACGACAGTGTCGCAAGCCGTTCCGGGGCGTGCCCCGCCGAAGCGGCGTGACTGGTCCTGGCGCAGCCAGGCCTTCCGCGGCCTCGTCTACCAGATCATCGCGATCGCGCTGGTGGCCCTGGCGGTCTGGTTCCTCGCGCACAACACGCTGGAGAACATGCGTGTGCGGGGCATCCAGAGCGGCTTCGGGTTCCTGAACAGTTCGGCCGGCTTCGACATCGGCGAACCGCTGTTCAACTACGACGCGCTCGATCCGTACTGGATGGCGTTCCTGGTCGGCATCGGTAACACACTGCGCGTCGCAGTTATAGGCATCATCCTGACGACAATCCTCGGTGCCTTGCTTGGCATCGGTCGCTTCTCGCACAACGCGCTGGTGCGCGGACTCTGCTATGGCTACGTCGAGCTATTCCGCAACATTCCCGTGCTGCTGCAGCTGCTGATGTGGTACCTGGTGTTCACCGAGTTGCTGCCCGATCCGTTCGACCCGATCTCGGTCGCAGGAATCTTCTTCCTGAGCAAGGGTGGCTTGTCCTATCCAGTCCCGGTATGGGGTCTGGGGCAGGGGCTCGCCGTAATCGGCGCCGTGATCGGGATCGGTCTTGCTTTGTACTACCGGAAATGGGCGCAGGCCCGGTTCGAGCAGACCGGCCATGTGCACAGCATGGTGTGGGTGCCCATCGCGATCGTGCTCGCCTGCTCGGTCGTCGGCTGGCTTGTCGGCGGAGCGCCGACCGCCTGGAACGTTCCGCACCGGGGTGAGGGCATGGTCGAGGGCGGAACCGCGGTGACGCCGGAGTTCATGGCGGTGCTGCTTGGCTTGACCTTTTACACCTCGGCGTTCGTCGCCGAAGTGGTGCGCGCCGGCATCCAGTCCGTCTCTCACGGGCAGGTCGAGGCCGCCAGCAGCCTCGGGCTGCTGCGCGGACAGGCGATGCGGCTGGTGATCCTGCCGCAGGCGATGCGCGTGATCATTCCGCCGATGACCAACCAGTACCTCAACCTGACCAAGAACTCGTCGCTGGCGGTAGCGATCGGTTATCCGGATGTGGTGTCGATTTCCAACACCGCGATCAACCAGACCGGCCGGGCGGTCGAGTGCATCGCGATCATCATGGCCGTTTACCTGACGACGTCGCTGACGACCTCGGCCATCATGAACTGGTACAACAAGCGCGCAGCGATCAAGGAGCGGTGATGAGCGCCGTGTTCGAACCGGTCCCCGCGCGCGTTCCTCCGATCCCCCAGTCCGGGCTCATCGTCTGGCTGCGTGCCAATCTGTTCGCCGACTGGAAGAGCGCGTTGACGACGGTCATCTTCGTCGGAATCGCGCTTGTCTACCTGCCATCGTTTATCAACTGGGCCATCGTGCAGGCGGTGCTGCAGCCCAACGCTGAAATCTGCCAGCAGGCACGAGGTACCGGGGCCTGCTGGGGCGTGGTGGCCGAGAAGTACCGGCTGATCATCTTCGGGCGCTATCCGTACGAGGAGCAATGGCGGCCGCAGCTGGCGACCATCCTGCTGGTTGGGCTGCTGATGGTGAGCTGCGTGCGAGTGTTCTGGAAGTCGTGGCTGGCGCTGCTGTGGGTGGCAGTGCTGGCCGCTTTCTTCGGACTGATGTACGGCGGAGTGTTCGGCCTCAGCGTCGTAACGACCGACCGCTGGGGCGGCCTGCCGCTGACGATCATGCTGGCGTCGCTGTCGATCGTGTTCGCTTTCCCGATTTCCGTGTTGGTGGCGCTCGGCCGCCGATCGAAGCTGCCCGCGATCCGCACCTTCTGTGTGATCTATGTCGAACTGATCCGCGGCGTGCCGCTGATCTCGGTGCTGTTCATGGCGAGCTTCATGTTCCCGCTGTTCATGCCGCAGGGATTCACCATCGACGTGCTGGTGCGCGTGCTTGTCGGCATCACCCTGTTTGCCGCGGCCTACATGGCCGAAATCGTGCGAGGCGGGTTGCAGGCAATACCGAAGGGACAGATCGAGGCGGCCGACTCACTCGGCCTGACCTATTGGCAGACGCAGCGCAAGATCGTGCTGCCGCAGGCGCTGGCGATGGTGGTGCCGGGCATCATGAACAACTTCATCTCGATCTTCAAGGACACCTCGCTGGTCACCATCGTGTCGTTGTACGAGCTCACGGGCTCGCTGGGACTCGCGCTGAACTCGGACGCCAACTGGCGGCCGTTCAAGATCGAGGGCTACCTGTTCATCACGCTGATCTACTTCATCTTCTGTTTCGCGATGTCCCGCTACAGCCTGTGGGTGGAAAAGCAACTCAACCGCAGCAAGACGAGATAGCCAACGGCCGCCACCATGACGCATCAAACGCACGAGTCGCACGACGCGCAGCAATCGCAGCACGCGCAGCAACTGCACCACGCGCACAACATCATCACGTTCGACAAGGTCAACAAGTGGTACGGCAATAATTTCCATGTGCTGCGCGACGTCGACCTGCACGTCAAGAGGGGCGAACGCATCGTGATTTGCGGTCCGTCCGGATCGGGCAAGTCGACACTGATCCGCTGCATCAATCGCCTCGAGGAATACCAGGAGGGAGTGCTGAAGGTCGATGGGATCGAGCTGACCGATGACGTCAAGGCGATCGAAAAGATCCGCCGCGAGGTCGGCATGGTGTTTCAGCAGTTCAACCTGTTTCCCCACCTGACGGTGATCCAGAACCTGACGCTCGCGCCGATGTGGGTGACCGGCATGCCAAAGGCTGAAGCCGAGGAACGGGCGATGACTCAGCTAAAGCGGGTGCGCATTGCCGAACAGGCACAGAAGTTTCCATTGCAGCTGTCCGGAGGCCAGCAGCAGCGCGTTGCGATTGCGCGTGCGTTGTGCCTGAAGCCCAAGGTGATGCTGTTCGACGAGCCGACCTCCGCGCTCGATCCCGAGATGATCAAGGAAGTGCTCGACGTGATGATCGAGCTGGCGGGGCTGGGCATCACGATGCTGTGCGTCACGCACGAAATGGGGTTTGCCAAGGCTGTCGCCGACCGGGTCATATTCATGGACCAAGGGCCAGATCATCGAAGCAGAACAACCCGCACGAATTCTTCGACCACCCGAAGAGCGAACGAACGCAGCGACTTCCTGTCGAAGATACTCGGGCATTAGGTTCTCGCCACGCGGCGCCCGGCCGCGATACCGATGTTCGAGCTTTCCTGGCTGCATTGGGGCACGATCGCAATCGTTGCCGACTGGGCGATCCGGATCGTCATGTTGCCGATCGTTCCGACGCGGCGTTCGCCGGAGGCGGCCAAGGGCTGGCTGCTGCTGATCTTCTTCCTGCCGTGGGTCGGTCTCGTGGCCTATCTGCTGATCGGCCGGCCGCGCCTGCCGCGCTGGCGCCTCGAGCGGCTGCAGGCATACATCGCGCGCGTCGAACCGCTGCGCGTCCGCTACGTTACCTTGCCGGGCATCGAGCCGCCGCGGGTTGCGCCGGCCTACGAACCCAGTGTCCGGCTGGCAACTGACCTGTCGCGGCTACCGAACTTCGGCGGCAACGCGGTCGAACTGCTGACCGACTACTCGGAAATCCTGGCGCGCATCGCCGCCGATATCGAGTCGGCCCGCTCCACCGTGCACCTGTGCTACTACATCTTCGACGTCGACGCGCAAACTCGCGCCGTCATCGATGCGCTGGGGCGCGCCGTCGCGCGCGGCGTGCGCTGCCGTGTTCTGGTCGACGCGTTCGGCTCGCGGCCGATGATCCCGACGCTGATTCCGAAGCTGCGCGAGCTCGGCATCGACGCGCGGGTGGCGCTGCCGTTCCGCTGGCGCAAGCCGGAGCGGCTCGACCTGCGCAATCACCGCAAGATCGTCGTGATCGACGGCTGCGTCGGTTACACGGGTTCGCAGAACATGGTCAGTCCGGACTTCAAGCCGGGCCTGACCTACAGTGAACTGGTGGCGCGCATCGAGGGTCCGACGGCCGTGCAACTGCAACTGGTGTTCGGCGCCGACTGGTACGAAGAGACCGCGGATTTCATCGGCGACGAGTCGTTTCCGCCGCCGTGCACGGCGGGCGACTGTCCCGCACAGATCCTGCCGAACGGCCCCGCCTCGTCGACTCAGCGCGCGCAGCGCATGGTCGTCAACCTGGTGTATGCGGCGCGCCGCCGCGTTGTGATCACGACGCCGTACTTCATTCCCAGCCAGGCGCTGCAGGAAGCGATGGAAACTGCGGCGCAGCGTGGCGTGGAGGTGCATCTGATCGTCGACCATCGCAAGGACCAGTTCATGGTCGCCAATGCCCAGCGGTCGTACTACGAGTCGCTGCTCGGTACCGGGGTGCACATTCACGCCTACAACGAGGCATTTCTGCACACGAAATCGGTGTCGATCGATGGCGAGGTAGCCTGGGTCGGATCGTGCAACATGGACCTGCGCTCGTTCGAGCTGAACGAGGAGGTGATCGCCCTGTTCTTCAGCCACGAGATAACGGCGCGGCTCGAGGCGATAGAACGACGCTACATGCAGGGGTCGGAGCAGGTGGATCTGGACCGCTGGAGGCGCAGGCCGTTCCTGGATCAGTTGGTGCAGGACCTGACGCGGCTCGTGAGTCCGCTGCTCTAGCGCTGCGATCCGCGTGCGTCGTCGCAGGGACGATGCACGCTCGGTCTCGCGGCACCCGTTCATAATCGCGGCTTCGTCCGAAACGGAACACCCGATGTCTGCGATCGAATCAGTCGCCATACCGGTTGCGCGGAAAGCCGTGCTGCCGTATGCGGTGACGATCTTTCTTTCCGCCTTTCTGCTGTTTCTCGTGCAGCCAATCATCGCCAAGCAGATCCTGCCGTGGTTCGGGGGATCGTCGGCGGTGTGGACAACGGCGCTGGTGTTCTTCCAGTCAACTCTGCTGGCCGGCTACGCGTATGCGGACCTGACCCAGCGACTGGGAGTTCGGCGTCAGACGCTGCTGCATGTAGCGTTGCTGCTGCTGTCGCTCGCCTCGCTGCCGATCCTCGCCTCGCCCGACTGGAAGCCGCAGGGGGCCGAAGCCCCGATCGCGCGCATCATGCTTCTGCTGCTCGCCACCATCGGCCTGCCGTACTTCCTGTTGTCGACCACTACGCCCCTGCTGCAGGCGTGGTACTGGCAGCGCTTCCGCAGCGCGGTTCCGTACCGGCTGTTCGCGCTGTCGAACTTCGCGTCGATGCTGGCGCTACTCGGATTCCCTGTTCTGTTCGAGCCGTGGTTCTCGCTGCCGCAACTCGGCTGGATGTGGTCGGCGATGTACGGCGCCTTCGTGCTGGCCTGTGCAGCGACCGCCTGGGCGTCGTTGCGCCGCATCGATGCAAGCGAAGCCGACCGCGCCGGGGCTGAGGCGCTCGCGACCTCGCCGGCCCCGACGCTCGCGGTCCAGTTGCGCTGGCTCGCGCTGGCCGCGATGGGATCGGTGATGCTGCTGGCGGTCACCAATCACGTGACGCAGAACGTCGCCAGTGTTCCATTCCTGTGGGTGCTGCCGCTGTCGCTCTACCTGCTGAGCTTCGTGCTGACGTTCGATCACCCCCGCTGGTACAAAAGGCCGCTGATCGTCGCAGCCGTTGCGCTCGGGGTACCGGCCATGGCCTGGCTGATCCCCTCGCTCGACCTGAGGCTGGCCGCATCGGTGTTTTTCGCGGGACTCTTCGTGGCCTGCATGTTCTGCCATGGCGAACTGTCGCGGTTGCGGCCGGATCCCCGCCATCTGACGCGCTACTACCTGATGATCTCGGTCGGCGGCGCAGCGGGAGCCGTGCTGATTGCGATCGTGGCGCCGCTCGCGCTGCGCGGGTACTTCGAGGTCAACATCGCTCTGGTGCTGCTCGCGCTGTTGGTACTGGTGCAACTCAGCGGATGGAAGCGCCTGGTCGGCCTTGCGGTGGTCGGTGCGACGGCGTTCTTCGCGGTGCGCGGCGCCTACGAGTATGCGAAGGACCTGCGCGTGATGGAGCGCGATTTCTATGGTGTCGTGCGCACCCGCGACCGTGCCGAGCCCTCGCCGTATCGAGCGATGCTGCATGGTGGGATCATCCACGGCGGACAGCTGCTCGGAGATGCCTTCCGAAACACCCCGAGCGACTACTTCGGGCCGGGTTCCGGTTACGGGCGACTCTTCGCCGCGCTCAACGCGATCGCGCCTGCGCCGCGCAAGGTGGGCATCATCGGGCTTGGTGCGGGCGTGGTCGCATCGTACGGTCGGCCGGGCGACACGTTCACTTTCTACGAGATCTCGCCGCGCGTCATCGACGTGGCGCGCTCGGAATTTACCTTCCTCAGCGATACCGCCGCTCGCACCGAGGTCGTGGTCGGTGATGGCCGGCTGTCGCTCGAACGCGAGGCGCCGCGCGTCTACGATGTGCTCGGCATTGACGCGTTCGCCGGCGATTCGATTCCGATGCACCTGATCACGCGCGAGGCGATGTCCCTCTACATCCACCACCTGGCGCCGGATGGTGTCATCGTGTTCCAGGCGACCAACCGTTACATCGACCTGCTGCCCGTGGTGAAGCGGCTGGCAATCGAATTCGGCATGGAAGCGATGCTGGTATCCGACGTGCCTGCCAGTGCCGAGAGCGGCCCGGAGTACTGGCTGTCGTCGACCGATCAGGTGCTGGTCACCCGCAACCGTGCCCTGCTCGAGGCCGATGCATTGCGCTACGTCGCCACGCCGATCATTGATCGCGGCGACCTTGCGACCTTCACGGACGCACACCATAACCTGGTACGTATTCTCAAGTAGAGAACCTCGGTTCTATGTCCGATCCGGTCGAACTGTTGAAAGCGAGCTTCGCCGCGGCGATCGCGGCGGCCGACCCGCTGAAGATCGTGGCCGCACACCTGCCGCCGACGCCTTCGCGGGTGTTGGTGGTGGGCGCGGGCAAGGCGGCGGCCAGCATGGCGGTCGCGGTCGAGGACGCCTGGCCGCAGGCTGATCTCGACGGGCTCGTCATCACGCGTTATGCGCACGGACTGCCCACGCGTCGCGTCCGCGTGATCGAAGCCGGCCATCCGGTGCCAGATACGGCCGGTGAGTCAGCATCGCGCGAGATCCTCGAACGCACCGCTGCGCTGCAGCCGGGTGATCTGCTGGTGGTGCTGATCTCGGGCGGCGGATCGAGCCTGCTGTCGCTGACGGTGCCCGATGTGTCGATGGACGATCTCAGGCATGTGACGCGTGACCTGCTGGCGAGCGGTGCGCCGATCGAACAGATGAACGTCGTCCGCAAGCACCTGTCGCAGATCGCCGGCGGGCGGCTCGGGGCGGCTGCGGCGGCACGCGGTGCACGCGTGCTCGCGCTGATCATTTCGGATGTCACGGGAGATGCGCCGACCGATATCGCGTCGGGGCCGTGTGCGCCCGATCCGAGCACGTACGAAGACGCGCGGAAGGTACTTCAGCGGTGGAACGTCTCGCCTCCACCGGCGATCGATCGCTGGCTGCTGCGCGGAGCGCTGGGTGAGGTCGCGGAAACACCCAAACCGGGCGATCCGCTGTTCACGCGGATCGAAAACCGCGTCATCGCGACCGCTCATACGTCGCTCGAGGCGGCGGCCGAAGTGTTTCGACGCGTCGGGGTCCAGCCGGTGATTCTGGGCGATACCATCACCGGTGAGGCGCGCGAAGCGGCGAAAGTCATCGCCGCGCTGGTGCGCGAAGTGCGCGCATACGATGCGCCGTTTGCGCGTCCGGTTGCGCTGATTTCGGGCGGCGAGTGCACGGTCACGCTGCGTGACGGCGTCGGCGGACGCGGCGGACGCTGCAGCGAGTTCCTGCTCTCATTGGCGGTCGAACTCGAGGCAGCAGCCGGCGTGCATGCGCTGGCCGCCGACACCGACGGTGTCGACGGCAGCGAGGACAACGCCGGCGCGTGGTTCTCGCCCGACTCCCTGGCGCGCGCGGCACGCGCAGGCGTTTCGGCACGCGCGTCGCTCGACGCGCACGACTCCTACGGCTTCTTCGCCGCCAGCGAGAGCCTCGTTATCACCGGACCGACGCGCACCAACGTCAACGACTACCGCGCGATCCTGATTTCCTGATCGTGCTTCGCGGCGTTAACGCAAGCCCGCTTACGGAGTCTCGGTCGGATCCAAGCCAGCGACGATGATCGCCGGCTCGTCGATGACCATGTCCGACATCGGCGGGAACGTCATCTCACCGAAGTAGTCGGCCGGCAGGTCGAGCAGCACCGCAACATCCGGCGCGTCCGAGCTCGGAAAGTTCTCCTCGAAGGCCGCAGCGGCGGGTTGATCGGCAGCGGCGTCGAACGGGACGTTCTCGCCCAAGTACCGCGAAGACTGGGCATGCGCTGTCGACAGTGTCAGAGCGGCGGCTATCGCGAACAGATTCAATGCAACGCGTTTCATCGTGATCTCCTGCGGACTGCACGCGGCAGCCGCTTGGTGCGGTTGAAGTCGACGCGGCCGATGGCCCGTCATCGTCGTCGGCCGATTGCCAACGTGGAGACCAGAGTAGGTATGGGGCGTCGCGGTCGCGACGGATTAACCCGTGCCGCGCGTGCCGGGCATGCGGCAGCCTGCGTGCAGATTTTTCACGGCAGTATGGATCAGCGAGACCAGGGCGGTGCGCCGGCCTGCAGTTCCCAGTGAGCGCGCGCGCGCTGCGCTGCAGTGGGGTCGGTCACATCGAGGGCGGCCAACGCGATCATGCGGCGGTCGACTTCGAAGAAACTGCGAAGTGCCGCGCGCGTGTCCGAGCGCCCGAATCCGTCGGTGCCGAGCACGACGTAGCGATCGCCGACCCAGGGCCGGATCAGATCCGCCACTGCGCTGACGTAGTCGGATGCCGCGACCAGCGGCGTGCCGTTCTGCGGCAACTGCTGTTCTATCCACGACGCAACGCGCGGTGCGCCGAGCCGCGCTGCGCGTTCGAGTTCGCGCGCGTCGCGGCGCAGTTCCGTGAAGCTCGTGACCGAGTACACATCAGCCGCAAGGTGAAACTCCGCTTCCAGCAGCTGGGCCGCGGCGAGCGCTTCGCGCAGGATCGTGCCGGCACCCAATAGGCGGACACGCGCGCTCCCGAGCGGCGAGGTGCGGACGCGGTACATGCCGTGCAGGATGCCTTCGCGGTCGCCGGGCGCCGTGGGGGCCGAAGGCTGGGCGTACGGCTCGTTCATGACTGTGACGTAGTAGAACTCGTCGCGCTGCTCGCCGAGCATGCGCCGCATGCCGTGCTCGACGATGATGGCCAGTTCGTGTGCGTGGCACGGGTCGTACGCGCGGCAGTTCGGGACAGTCGAAGCGATCAGATGGCTGGTTCCGTCTTCGTGCTGCAAGCCCTCTCCCGACAGCGTCGTGCGACCGGCGGTGGCGCCGATCAGGAAACCACGCGTGCGCGAATCCGCAGCTGCCCACAGCAGGTCACCGACACGCTGGAAGCCGAAGATCGAATAGAAGATGTACAGCGGCAGCATCGCCAGTCCGTTGGTCGAATAGCTGGTCCCCGCCGCGACCCATGAAGCGACCGCGCCCGCCTCGTTGATCCCTTCCTCCAGGATCTGCCCCGATTTCGATTCCTTGTAGTAGCTGATCTGCGCGCTGTCTTCGGGTTGGTATAGCTGTCCGACCGGCGAATAAATGCCGACCTGGCGGAAGAGGTCGGCCATGCCGAAGGTGCGGGCCTCGTCGGCAATGATCGGCACGATGCGCGGACCAATGGCGGTGTCTTTCAGCAACGCGCCCATCATGCGCACCAGCGCCATCGTCGTCGACATCTCCTTGCCGTTCGCCTCCAATGCGAAACGCGCGAACGCTTCCGCGGCTGGCGTGGGCGGCGACTCGCAGCGCGTCGAACGCGCCGGCAGGTAGCCGCCGAGCTTCTTGCGGCGTGCATGCAGGTACCTGATCTCGGGACTGTCATCGGCCGGCCGCACGTAGTCGACGTTCTCGACCTGGGCGTCGGTGAGCGGCAGCGCAAAGCGATCGCGGAACTCGCGCAGTGCCTCGGCATCCAGCTTCTTCTGCTGGTGCGTCGTCATCCGTCCCTGGCCGGCGGTTCCCATGCCGTAACCCTTCTTGGTTTTCGCCAGGATGACCGTGGGCTGACCACGGTGGCGGACGGCAGCGTGATAGGCGGCGTGGATCTTGACCGGATCGTGGCCGCCGCGACGCAGCCGATCGATGTCGTCGTCCGACAGGTGCGCGGTCAGCTGCGCCAGTTCCGGATACTTGTTGAAGAAGTGCTCGCGATTGAAGCGACCGTCGGTGGCCGACAGTGTCTGGAACTCGCCGTCCACCGTCTCGTGAAAGGCCCGCAGCAGCAGCATCTGGGTGTCGCGCGCGAACAGCGGATCCCAGTCGCTGCCCCACAGCAGCTTGATGACGTTCCAGCCGGCACCGGCGAACAGGCCCTCGAGTTCCTGGATGATCGAGCCGTTGCCACGCACCGGGCCGTCGAGTCGCTGCAGATTGCAGTTGACGACGAACACCAGGTTGTCGAGCCCCTCGCGAGCGGCGATGCTCAGTCCCGCGAGCGACTCGGGCTCGTCCATCTCGCCATCGCCGACGAAGGCCCATACCTTGCGCGTGTAGGTTTGTGCCAGCCCGCGATGCTCGAGGTAACGCAGGAAGCGCGCCTGGTAGATCGCCAGCAGCGGGCCGAGGCCCATCGAGCCGGTAGGAAACTGCCAGAACCCCGGCATCAACCAGGGGTGGGGGTATGAACTCAGGCCCTTGCCGGCGGTCTCGCGGCGGTAGTTGTCGAGCTGCTCGTTGGTCAGGCGCCCCTCGAGGAACGCGCGCGCATAGACGCCCGGTGCAGAGTGCGGCTGGAAGTAGACCAGATCGCCGCGCGTGCCCGACTGGTCATCACTAGCGCGGAAGAAGTGATTGAAGCCCACCTCGAACAGGTCCGCCGCCGACGCATAGCTCGCAATGTGGCCGCCGAGCTCGGCACTGGCCTGGTTGGCACGGACCACCATCGCCAGTGCGTTCCACCGCACCAGCGCCGACAAGCGTTGCTCGATTTCGAGGTTGCCGGGAAACGGTGCCTGCTCGCCCAGCGAGATGGTGTTCAGGTAGGGCGTGTTGAGGACCTGCGGCAGCGGCACGCGACGACGACGCGCGTGCTGCAACAGCTGCTTCAGCACGTAGGTCGCTCGCTCCGGCCCCTCGGACTCGACCAGCGCGTCGAGCGCCTCGAGCCACTCGCGCGTCTCCTGCGGATCGGCGTCGTCTTCCGACAGCCGCCATGCTGCGTTGGGGATCAGTTTCGCGAGATCGTCGAGGTTCATGGCTGCTCCGCGATGGCGGCCGTGTACGTATCGATTATCCGCCGCATCCGCGCCGAGGAGCCTGAAGCGGACTGGGATAATGTGCGGCCATGGACCGCCTGACCTTGACCCGTCCGGACGACTGGCACCTGCATCTGCGCGACGGCGCGGCCATGGCTTCGGTGCTGCCCGCGACGGCACGCCAGTTCGCCCGCGCAATCGTGATGCCGAATCTGAAACCGCCGGTGACGACCACGGCGCAGGCGCTCGCGTATCGGCAGCGCATCCTGGCGGCGTTGCCGGCTGGCCTGGCGTTCGAGCCGCTGATGACGTTGTACTTGACCGACAGCACACCGGCCGACGAGATCCGCCGCGCGCATGCCAGCGGCTTCGTACACGCCGTGAAGCTCTATCCGGCCGGTGCCACCACCCATTCCGACGCGGGCGTCACCGACATCCGCAAGCCGCGTGCCGCGCTCGAAACGATGCAGCAACTCGGCGTTCCGTTGCTGGTGCACGGCGAGGTGACTCGGTTGGAGGTCGACGTGTTCGATCGCGAGCGCGCCTTCATCGACGAGGTGCTGCAGCCGCTGCGTCGCGATTTTCCGGCACTCAAGGTCGTCTTCGAGCACATCACCACGCGCGAGGCGGCCCACTACGTGCGCGACGCGGACGGGCCGATCGCCGCGACCATCACCGCACACCATCTGCTGTACAACCGCAATGCGATCTTCATGACTGCCGATGCGCGCGCAGGAGTGCGGCCGCACTATTACTGCCTGCCGGTGCTCAAGCGCGAAGTTCACCGGCAGGCGCTGGTCGAGGTCGCTACCAGCGGCAACCCTCGCTTCTTCCTCGGCACCGACTCTGCCCCGCATGCGAGGCAGGAGAAGGAAGCGGCATGCGGATGCGCCGGCTGCTTCACTGCGGTGTGCGCGCTCGAGCTGTATGCCGAGGCATTCGACGACGCCGGTCGACTCGATCTTCTCGAGGGGTTCGCGAGCCATTACGGCGCGGACTTCTACGGGCTTGCGCGCAATGCGACCACAGTTACCCTGCGGCGCCAGCCGTGGACGGTCCCCGCGGAGTGGCCGCTGGGCGATCGGGTGGTGGTGCCGCTGCGAGCTGGTGAGCCGGTGCGGTGGCGCAGCGCGGATTGAGCGACATCGACTGGACGCATCCTGCCTTCGCGGCGATCAGCGCGCTCGGGCGCGAAGTGACGATGGCGACCGACGCGATCCGCGCGCTCAACGCGCGGTTTGACCGTGAACGCCGGTTGAACGCGGCGGGACACCCGTTGCAGTTGGTTGCGGCGACCGATGCGCCGCGCGGCGTGCCCTATGAAGCACATATTGCCGCGACCGGACGCATCCCGACGCGCGACAACCCGCACGACCTCTTGAATGCGCTGATCTGGCTGGCGTTTCCGCGCTCCAAGGCGCAACTCAATGCGTTGCAGGCGGACGTCATCGCACGCGTTGGCATCAAGAGCGAGCGCGGGGCGTTGCGCGATGGGGCGACGCTGTTCGATGAAAATGGCGTGGTGATGGTGACGCCGGACGCGCAACTGGTGGCCGCGCTGCGGCAGCACCGCTGGCGCGAGGCTTTCGTCGACCAGCGTGACGCATGGACGAACGTGCGCGTCTGGGTATTTGGCCATGCATTGATGAAACGCCTGACGTCACCGTACAAATCGATCACCGGCCACGCCGTACATCTCGCGCTGCCGGCGACCGCGACGCTCGACGAGGTCGACTGCGCGCTGCAGGAACGGCTGGACGCGCGTCTCGCACCATCGGCATTCTTCCCACTGCCGGTGCTCGGCATCCCCGGCTGGACCGCCGCCAGCGAGCATCAGGACTACTACGAAGACACGTCGGTCTTCCGGCCGGCACGCGTTGCCGCCACTTTCGCCACAATGAACACGACTGTCGTCCGAGCGCCGCGCGTGGGAGACTTCGGGACATGAACGTCCTTGTTACTGGCGGAGCCGGCTTCCTCGGACAGCGCCTGCTGCGGGCGCTGTGCGCGCGCCGCGCGCTGGTCGACGCAAGCAAGTCGTCGCGGTCGATTGCGCGCATCGTGGCGCTCGACGCGGGTCGCGCGCCAGATGGCGCGGTAGACGACCCATTGGTGCACTACGTGCAAGGCGATCTCGCCGATCCGGCGATCCTGGCCGCCGCGTTCAGAGACGGGATCGACAGCGTCTTTCACCTGGCCGCCGTGGTGTCGGGTGCTGCCGAGGCCGATTTCGACCTGGGCATGCGGGTCAACGTCGACGGCACGCGCGGGCTGCTCGATGCCTGCCGGCAAAGCGGCAGATGTCCGGTCGTCGTCTTTGCCAGTTCGGTTGCGGTGTTCGGCGGCACTTTGCCCGCCGTCGTGCAAGACAGCACCACGCCTGCGCCGCAATCGAGCTACGGCGTGCAGAAGCTGATCGGCGAACTGCTGGTCGGCGATTATTCGCGTCGCGGCTACATCGACGGTCGCGCCGTGCGGCTGCCGACGATTGTGGTGCGGCCCGGCAAGCCGAACGCTGCCGCGTCCAGCTTCGCCAGCGGCATCATTCGCGAACCGCTGGCGGGCATCGAATCCGTTTGCCCGGTCGCGCGCGAAACCGCACTGTGGCTGATGTCACCCGCCGATGGCGGTTGACAACCTGCTGCGTGCTCATGAGACATCGGCCGAAGCGTGGGGTGCGCTGCGCGCAGTCAACCTGCCGGGCATCACCGCCTCGGTCAGCGAGATGCTCGACGCGCTATCCGCGGTGGGTGGCAGGGAGGCTGTCGGCCGTGTGCGGTTCGTCAACGACGAACGGATCGCCCGCATCGTCTATGGTTGGCCGGCGCGCTTCGATGCGGCGCGGGCTGCGGCGCTCGGGTTCACACGCGATACCGACATCGGATCGATCGTGCGTGCTTATGCCGAGGAAACAGCACGCTGATGGCATTTTGACCAGGAGTACGCATGACGCTTATCACCACCCCGAGTGGACTGCAGTACGAGGAAGTCAGAGTCGGGTCGGGTGCCCCGGCGCGCGCCGGGCAGGACGTTTCCGTGCACTACACCGGCTGGCTGCTCGACGGGCGCAAATTCGATTCGAGCCATGATCGCGGCACACCGTTCACTTTCGCATTGGGCGCGGGCCAGGTGATCGCCGGCTGGGACGAAGGGGTCGAAGGCATGCTGGTCGGCGGGCTGCGCAAGCTGACTATCCCGCCGCGGCTGGGATATGGCGAGTTCGGCGCCGGCGGCGTGATCCCTCCCAACGCGACGCTGGTGTTCGAGGTCGAGCTGGTCGACGCCGGCTGAGCAAACCGGACCGCTCAAGGCCTCAATCGCGCCGTCGCCCGGATCGCCGACAGCGTCGCGGTCGGCGTGATTACTTCCGGATCCACCCGCAGTTCGATCAGCGCAGGCAAGCGCCGCTCGCGTATGAAGGCGAGCGCGCCAGCCAGCGCGGTGCCGAACTCGTCGGTGGTCCCCACCGCGGCGCCGTACGCTCCGTAGGCCTCTGCCATCCGGGCGAAATCGGGATTGACCAGCCGGGTGCCGTGATCGCGGCCAGGGTACTCGCGCTCCTGGTGCATCCGGATCGTGCCGTACATCGAATTGTTGAACACGAGGATCAGTATGCCGGCGCCGTACTGCACGGCGGTCGCGAGTTCCTGCCCCGTCATCATGAAGTCGCCGTCGCCTGCGAAGGCGACGACGCTGCGCTCGGGCGCGGCGATCTTGGCCGCAATCGCCGCCGGCACGCCGTATCCCATGCTGCCCGCCGTCGGTGCCAGCTGCGTGCGCATGCCCGGATAGCGCCAGAACCGGTGCGCCCAGACGCTGAAGTTACCGGCACCATTGGTGATGATGGTGTCCTCGGGCACGGCGCGCCGCAGGATCTGCACCGCTTCCCACAGATCGAGCGGCACGGGCACGTTTCCGTACACCGCGGGCCGCTGCTGCCAGGTCTCCAGCTCCGCGCGTGCCGCCTCGAGCGTCGGGCGCCACGGGGGTTCCTCGACCGGGACCATCATCGCGAGGCGTGAGGCGAACTGCGGCATTCCGGCATTGATCGCCAGGCTTGCCTGGTAGACGCGCCCCAATTCTTCGGCGCCGGAATGCACGTGCACCAGCGTTTGCCGCGGCACCGGGACGTCAAGCAGCGAATAGCCCGAGGTCGTCATCTCTCCGAGCCGGGCGCCGATCGCCAGCACGAGGTCGGCATCGCGGATGCGCTGCGCCAGACGCGGGTTGATGCCGACGCCGGCATCGCCGATGTAGTTCGGATGCCGGTTGTCGAACAGATCCTGCGCGCGGAATGCACACGCCACCGGCAGGTAATTGGCCTCGACAAAACGTTTGAGGTTGTCGCAGGCTGCAGTTGTCCAGCCCGAGCCGCCGAGGATTACGAGCGGCCGCTGCGCGCGTCCCAGCAGCCGGCGCAGCGCGGCGATCTGCATATCCGACGGCGCGGAGTAAACCGGCTGGTGGCACAGCGCGTCGGCCACATCGGCTTGCTGCAGTTGCATGTCCTCTGGCAGCGCGAGAACGACGGGCCCGGGCCGGCCGCTTGTCGCCACCTGGAATGCACGCGAGACGAACTCGGGGATCCTCGCGGCGCTGTCGATCTGCGCGACCCACTTGGTCATCTGACCGAACATGCGCCGGTAGTCGATTTCCTGGAACGCCTCGCGCTCGGCAAATTCGTTCCCGACCTGTCCGATGAACAGGATGACCGGGGTCGAATCCTGGAACGATGTGTGTGTTCCGATCGCGGCGTTGGTCGCGCCCGGTCCCCGCGTGACAAAAGCCACGCCCGGTTGGCCGGTGAGCTTGGCATAAGCGTCGGCCATGAAGCTCGCGCCCGACTCGTGGCGAGTGACGACCAGCTTGATCATCTCGCGCTGGTCGTAAAGCGCGTCAAGAATGGCGATGTAGCTTTCACCCGGAACGCAGAACGCGTGGTTCACGCCCTGGATCAGCAGCTGATCAACGAGTATCCGGGCGCCGGTGCGCAGGGGCATGACTCAAATAGCTTCTAAGGTCGGGCGGAAGCGACCCGGCAGGATAGCAGCGCGTCCGCCCGCCGCAGTCACTGTCGTTCAGAGCAGATGCTTGCGCGGCGGCAGGTAAAGATCGAGCGAATAAGTCAGAACGGCCTGCGGGCGGAAGACCACAAGGGCGGAAAAGAGCATCCCGGAAAGCAGCGCTTCACCCCACGCGAGCAGCAGCGCGTAGGCAACGTGGTCACCGAGCAGGGCGCCGTGCGCTGGCGCTTCAAACGCGCTCAGCCCAAGAATCAGCAGGTTCGTCGATGCGGTTGTCAGCAGCGTCACGAACAGGCCGTTGCCGATGATGAAGACGAAGAGATTTCTCGGCAATCGCTGCACGACGTTCATCTGCAACGCCGATGCCAGCCATGCGGGGAACAGCACCATGACGACGGCATTGATGCCGAAGCCCAGCCAGGAGCCCGAGTCCAGCAACGTGTACAGCGCGAGTGCGGCCATCAGGCCCAATACGGCGCGCGCGCGACCGAAAATCAGCGTGACGAGCGCGCTGCCCAGCAGGCCGAAGTCCAGGCCGACGGGCGAACGGACGTGCATGGCCCATATCAGGCAGACCGTGACGATGGCCGCGAGCCACGCGTGCTGCGCTGCCGAGGTCGGGAGGAAGACCGGACGCACCTCGCGCACGGCATGCATCAATGCCGCGATCGCGATGAGCCATCCTGGCAGCGCCAGCCAGAGCGGAGTGTCAAGGTGCAGCAGACTCATGTGCTCGAGGAGCAGCGACTAGCAAGAACTAGCAATGACGACAGGCAACCGGCAGGCCCGCAGATTCCAGTGGATCTCTGCGCCTGCCGCGGATGACCAGCGTAGACTGATTCCGGGACCCGCAAAATGACCCTGCCATGAACTCTCGAGCGCCCGAACCCGTCGATCTCGACGAAGTGACGCACCTAGTCGAACAACTCGAGCGCGACCTGGCGCAGGTCCGCTCCGGCGGAGCGAGCATCGACACGTTGCGCAGCGAGGTCGAACTGCTGCGCCGGGCGCTGGCGGCCGACGAACCGTCGCACGGCGAGCTGCACATGGGCCTGCACGGGGTACGCGAACGCCTGTCGGTGCTGTCCGACGAACTGGTCGGCGATGCGGTCAAGGGCTCCGACTACATCGCCCGCATCGCCCGCATACTCGGCTTAGGCTAGGCCCGAACTCCGTGCAGTACGTCAATCTCGGCGCGAGCGGTCTGAGCGTCTCCCGCATCGCGCTCGGCATGATGACCTTCGGTACGCCGGCTTGGCGTCCCTGGGTGCTGGACGAGACGGCCGCGCGGCCCATCGTGCGGCGCGCGCTCGAACTCGGGATCAACCTGTTCGACACGGCAGACATGTATTCGGCGGGGCTGTCGGAGGAGATTACCGGGCGACTGTTGCGCGAGATGGCGCCGCGCGATGAGATCGTGATCGCGACCAAGCTGTTTCACCCGATCGACATCGCTTTCAAGGGCGGTAACGATCCTGGTTTGAAACCAGCGCAGCGACCCAACACGAGCGGACTGTCGCGCAAGCGCATCTTCGCCGCGGCCGACGCCAGCCTGAAGCGCCTCGGCACCGACTTCATCGACCTCTATCAGATCCACCGCTACGACCCGGCCACGCCGGTCGAAGAGACAATGGAGGCGCTGAACGATCTGGTGCGGGCCGGCAAGGTACGCTACATCGGCGCATCCAGCATGTGGGCGTGGCAGTTCGCCAAGATGCAGCATGCGGCGGAGCGCGCCGGGTGGACCCGCTTCGTGTCGATGCAGAACCATTACAACCTGGTCTATCGCGAGGAAGAACGCGAGATGATTCCGCTGGCCCGCGACCAGGGCGTTGGGCTGGTGCCGTGGAGTCCGCTGGCACGTGGCTTTTTGGCCGGAAACCGCGGACGAGACGATCGCTCGACGGGCGCCACTGAGCGTGCGCGCACCGATGAGATCGCTTTGCGGCTGTACTACCAGGACAGCGATTTCGCCGTACTCGAGGCCTTGAAGCAACTGGCGCAGAAAAAGGGCGTCTCTAACGCGAGCCTGGCCTATGCCTGGCTGATTTCGAGACCCGGTGTCACCGCACCAATCGTGGGTGCCAGCAAAGTGTGGCAGCTCGAGGAGGCCATGGGTGCGCTCGAGGTCGGCCTCAGTGCCGAGGAGTCGGAGGTCCTCGAAGCTCCCTATCGGCCGCACCCGGTGCTCGGGCACGTTTAGGCCCTAGTTCAGCAGGCCGCCTGGCGGGCCGCGCGGCCGGTCCGGCGGCAGTTGCGCGACCATGCAGTCGATGGACCGGTTGGTGCGCGGATCGCCGACTGCGAGGAACTGCGACTGGACGGCCTCGCGATAGGCCGCCGGCGTCATGCGGTTGTAGTACAGACGCGAGGTCATATCGAGCAGCATGTCGAAGTTGCCGCCCTGGCCCGGGGCCGACGATGCGGCAAAAGGGTTGAGGTACATGTTGCCGATCCACAGCGGCTGGCACTTCGCACCGACCGTGTCCAGGTACTCATTGAAGCCGGTCGCCTTGTAGCTCTGCCATGCATCGGGTGCGCACGCCGACAGCAGGAGTGCCAGCAGAGCGCCAACGCGCGCGAGCCGAGATCTCGCGAACTTCATTGCAACCCCGCCGCATGAAATCGTGGCCGGCATTGTATCGATGCCGGCGTACGAAGCTGTCAGGCGTTGCGCGGCGCAGGGATGGGAAACGCGGGTGCTTGCAGCTGTTTGGCGGCCGGCGTGATTGTGGCGTGGCCGGCCGTGCCGCCTGACGGCCAGGCCGAGGATCGCAGCAGAATGTTGCGAACCTTTTCCTCGAGCGTCGACTTGGTGAGCGGCTTCAGGATCGTGCCATTGGCGCCGAGGCGGATCGCCTGCACGACATCATCCTTGTTGGCCTCCGCGATTACCAGCAGCACTGGCAGCGACTTGATCGCTGAATCGGCCCGAATCTGTCGCAGCAGGTCGTAGCCGTTCACGCGCGGCATGTTGATGTCGCTGATCACGAAGTCGAACGGCTGCTGCTTCAACAAGTCGAGCGCGGCGCGACCGTCGCCGGCTTCCTCCACCTGTCGGAACCCGAGCTCTGCGAGCAGGTTGCGGAGGATCCGGCGCATCGTCGGGAAGTCGTCGACGACAAGGAAGCGCGTGGCAGACGGGGTGGTGGCGGCGGTCATGAGATAGGTGTGGAACGCGGAGCGGGACAGTGCTCGGCGGGGACCAAGAAGGCAAAGTGCCCACACCGGTTCCACTCTCAGGTAGTCGGCACATCGCCGACGGGACTTGACCCCGAACCCGCTTTTCGATCGATCGCCGCCGGTCGGCTGGATCGGCGGCGAACGCTCGCGCCGAGCATTCGAATTGGTGCGCGGAGCAACGCGATCTCCGGGCATCGCGGCCGCGATGAATACCGCAAACTTGGGACTTGCTGATGACTTGCGGGACCACGTCATGGACCTCAACACGCAAACCAGGCAGGTCGCTCATGCCACCGGACCAGGCCCGCTCGGCACGATCACCGTGCCGACCGTGGTCGGTGCTGTATCGGCTGCTGGCGAGCGCCCGGCGCCGCCGCGCGAGATTGCATCGTGGCGGCAACTGAAGATGTGGCTTGACGGTGAAGGGCTGCAGTCGGCCGTGACCGTCAAGCTGATCGGTGTGCACGAAGGCAAGTCGCTGCTGGTGACTGCTCCCGACGAAAGTGAACTCTATCTGCGTGAAGGCCGGCTGTACCGCTTCCGCAGCTTCTCCGGCGAGTACGTTTACGAATTCGTAGCGCCGTTGGTCAAAGTCTGCACGGTGCCGTTTGGCTACCTGCATATCGGTTGGGCCGGTAGTCGCCAGGTCGAGAAGCGCAACCTGCGCGCCGCCCGCCGTGTGCGTACCGAGCTGCAGTGCATGGTCTATCCCGGCCAGCAGACCGGCGGCCGCTTCGCCAAGGGTGTGATCCACGATCTGTCGACTGCCGGTGCGGCAATCCTGCTGCAGGACGAACTCGCGGTGTTCTACGACGAAGTACGCGTCGTGTTCCGCGTCCAGGTCGCTGAACAGGAAGTGCTGATCGAGGCGCGTGCACGGGCCGTGCGCAAGCCGGAGGCCGGCACAACCGATCCGACACTCGGCGTTGCGTTCGTCGGCCTCGGCGATGCCGAGCGCCTCGCGCTGCATGCCTATGTCAATTCCACTCTGGTACGCGAGCTGGAGATACCGCTCTACGCTTGAGCGTCGCTCGTGTACGCGACCGCTGCGCGGTCGCACGTGCACTCGCTCCGGCTACGGTTCGCGCTGCGCGCGGGCCGCTCAAGACTAGTTAGTCGGCTGCGCTTCGGAGCGGCCGCGCGCTCCGCCGATCTCCAACGGCACGACACTCCCCTGTCCCTCGCCACGCGAGGGGGTCGATGCACTCCTCCCTGCGCCCTCCTCGCCGAGCGAGGAGGGTCGACAGCAAGGCCGCCGCGAGCTCACGTGCGCCCGAAGGGCGCGTAAGTGAGCGGCGAAAAAAAATGGCCCGGTTACCCGGGCCGAATAGCGGAGGAAAGGATGCCACTTAACTACTTGCCGATGACCGTGGCCTCCACCGGCAATCCGTCGGTTGCCCGACGGAAAATCAATGCAGCGTTTCTTCGGCGGGCGCCGTCGTGATCTGCGCCTTGCCTTTGCCGGCTCGGGCCGGGGGCTCGCACAGGCCGCAGACGTAGTCCTTGGTCAGTTCAAACGTGTGCGTGACGAACTTGCCGCCGCACTTGCAGCACGGCGTCAGCGTCACCATGCCGGCGTCAACAAACTTCACCAGGCGCCACGCGCGCGTCACCGACAGCAGCGGCTCCAGTCCCTGCGCGCGGATCTGCTCGAGGTAGAGTTCGTACGCCTTGATGATCGCGTCGATCTCTTCCAGCTCGCTGCTCTTGTCCAGGTACTCGTAGATGTTCAGGAACAGCGACGAATGGATATTCGGCTGCCAGGTCATGAACCAGTCAGTCGAGAACGGCAGCATGCCGCGCGCCGGAGATTCGCCCTGGACTTCCTTGTACAGGCGCAGCAGGCGCTCGTACGACAGGTCGGTCTCGGACTCCAGCACCTGCAGGCGCGCGCCCAGCTTGATAAGTGCGATCGCGCGCTGAATCTGGCGGCTCTCGGAAACGATGCTCTTGATGCGCATGACTTGGCTCCCCCGCGCGGCGATGTTCAGGCGGTGACGTCGGCCAGTTGCCCGGCCATCACGATGTTGGCGTGCAAGCCCGCGACGGCGGCACCGGCGGCGGTCGACTTGCTCTTGCTATGGCTGGTCAGCAGGTTCCACACCATGTCGTCATCGAAGCGAAAGCGCAGGATCAGTTGGTTGCTGCCGGCGATCTTCATCAGCTGCGCCGGCGAGAGCTGGTCGATGATCGTCGCGACCTCTTCCGACACGCCCAGGCGGTACAACGCCTGCGCCTTGTCGGCCCGGATCATGTGCTGCGCCAGCACCAGGTAGGCGAGGTTGGCCTCGCGGATTTCAGCGAGCAGTTGTTCGTTGCTGGGTGCGATGGTGCTCATTTGGTCCCTCCCCTGGGTGCCCGCTTCGGCGGGTGTGATTGGTTGCGAAGTGGTGCCATTGTGCGAAGGGCCGCGTCCGCTTTGAATCGGTGCTCGGCCCGGCGTTGTGTCGGGCTGGATCGGGTCCGTCTGTCAGGCTTTTTCCTACAGAGCAACTCGCTGCCGGCGTGAAGGCGCGACGCCTGGCCTGCTCGCTCCCGTCTGAAAAGACGGAGGATTGACCGCCCACTTCGAGGATGCGAAGGGGGTGCCCGTCGATACAGTTCTGACAGGAAAAAATGAGGCGCCCAAGGCGCCGCGAGGGACGGATGCTGTCGGAACACGCGTATGACTCGGGCACCGAGCAGTGCCCGGTCATCGAGCATTACGAGGCGATTGCCGCCGCGAGCCGGCGCATGCTGGACGCCGCCCGTGCCGGCGATTGGGATGAGGTCGGCCGCGAAGAGGAGCGTTGCCACGCGCTGATCGGAATGTTGAAACGGGCCGAGTCGGACGGCAGCATCGCATCCGGCGTCCGCCGGGTGCGGTTCGCGCTTCTGAGGGCAATCCTGGCCGACGATGCCGAAATCCGGGACCTGTCGGAGCCGTGGCTGAAGCAACTCGAAGCCCTGCTCGGCAGTCGCTCGCCGGGACAGCGCCGATGAGTGTCGCCGACCTCGCCCGTCGGGTGCGGACATCATGGGAATGACGTCTCCGTTTCCGGAGCCGCCCTCGCCCGATCTGGCGCGCTTCATCGTGCGCTCGCGCGTCGAGATCGTGTCCGCGCTGCGCCAGATTCGTGACCAGCATCTGCTGGTCACTCTCTATTACGGTAACGACACCGGGTTTGCCGTCGGCTGCGTGCTGGACGTTCACGCCGGCACCGACGAACTGATCGTCGACCTGACGGTCGATGCCCTCGGCAGGTCGGCCGTCGCCGCTGCCGACCAGCTGGTGATGGTCGGATTCATCGACAGCGTCAAGCTGCAGTTCACTACCGGAAAGGGCGAGTCGTTGACCCGCAACGGCGCGGCGTTCCGCCTTCCGCTGCCGCAGGAGATGTTGCGGCTGCAGCGGCGCGCGTCACTGCGGGTCAAGACGCCGGCCTTGTTGTGCCACGTACCGGTGACGCCGGGCGCCACGCAGTATCAGGCGCTGCGCATAATCGATCTGGGGCTGGGCGGCCTGTCGTTGCAGGGACCTGTCGACCACTCGCTATTTACGGTCGGCCGGATGTTCGAGCACTGCCAGATACAGACTTCCAGCGGCCGCCGCTTCGACGTGACTCTGCGTGTGCGCCACATCGAGCGACTGGTCGGCGATCGTGAAGGCGAACGCATCGGCTGCGAATTCGTCGGCATGAGTGCGGGGGTTCGCAACGGGTTGCAGCAACTGATCGGCTCGGTGGCGCTGCCGGCTGCGCCGTCCGAAGTCCGCCGGCCGGGCTGAACTGCCGACACTCGCGAGGACGTGACGAGGCGTCGAACGCAGTGGAGCGCGGCCCTCGAGCGCGGCCGCGACAACTATCAGGAGGCGGTTGGTTTGGGTAGCAGCGTGCGGGCCGTGTACATCTCGTTCCACGTCCGCTCATACTGCGCGCCGGTGCCGATCCAGGCGACGGTGCCGACCGAGAGCGCGGAGGTATACAGCGCGGCAATGCGGTCGGCGGCATCTCCGCGGCAGCGCAGACGGACCGCGCTCAGCAGGTGCATGTGACCCTCGGCGAATCGCCGTTCGACGACGCGTGTGCCTTTCGCGTAGGGCAGCAGCGATTCGGGCAGTCCCGCGATGCCGCGTCGTCCTTGCGGGCCACGCGCAGCCGTGTCCTCGAACCAGACGAACAGGTCGCGTTCGCCCGCGGCTTGATCGGCTACGGGGGGCGTGGGCTGGTGCGGCTGCTCGACCAGCGATCGCGTCGCAATCTCGGCCAGTTGCTTCATCAATTCTGCGCGGGTCATGGGCGTGGGATTCGGTTGCTGCATGACTTCTGCATCGGCCAATCGACATGCGCGCTTGAATTGGCGGGCAGGCGGAATAGGACGACAAGACCGCGCATTTCGCGTCGGGCCGACGAGCGGTCGTCAAGCCGTTTGATCTAACTCCGCGCCGCCAAAGAAATTTCCGAAACGCCTCTTAAATGTCCGGCGTTCTTGCCGATATTCGCCGCTTCGTGCGATGACGCGGCCCCGAAGAATGCGGCTCATCCGGGCGATCGAGGTGGACCGTGAAGAACGAAGCGTTTCTGTACAACCATAGCGCGCCGCGACTGTTCGAGCGGCACGACTATGTGCGTCAGTACACGCCGCTGGTCCGTCGCATCGCGCATCAGATGGTCGCCAAACTTCCCGCGAACGTCGAGCTCGACGACATGATTCAGGCGGGCATGATGGGATTGATGGACGCCATCTGCCGTTACGAGGAATCGCAGGGCACGCAGTTCGAGGTCTACGCGTCGCAGCGAGTGCGCGGCGCGATGCTGGACGAACTGCGCGCCAACGACTGGCTGCCGCGCTCGGCACGCAAGAGCCAGCGCGATATCGAAAATGCGATCCACCGGCTCGAGGGCAAGCTCATGCGCGCCCCGCAGGAAGCCGAAATCGCCGACGAGCTTGGCCTGCCGATCGCCGAATACCGCGAGATGCTGAATGGCGCGCGCGGATCGCAGCTGGTCTACCTGGACGACCTCGGCTGCTTCGATGACGACGATGATTACCTCGAGCGCCATTTCGTGGTCAATGGCAGCGAACCGGGCGAACTGCTGCGCGACAAGCGCTTTCGCTACGCCCTGGTCGCCGCGATCGACGAGTTGCCCGAGCGCGAGAAACTGCTGATGAGTCTGTACTACGAGCAGGATCTGAATCTGCGCGAGATCGGGTCAGTCATGGGCATTACCGAGTCGCGTGTCTGCCAGTTGCACAGCCAGGCCGTGGCCAGGCTGCGCTCCAAGCTGAAGAACTGGTAGCTGTGCGTACCGCGAACGCCGGCGCGTAGTTCGGCGCCCTTCGGGACTTATTCAGAACTTGCGGCGCGCACGGTCGCGATCCGGCCGTTGACCGTAGCCGAGCCGCGAGTGCCTAGATGGTCGACGACGTGACTTGCATCGAGAGCTGCCAGCTGTGCCGCCTCCCGGGCGAAGCGCTCGAGCTCGTCGCTGCCCGAGCGCCGCATCGACCTGAGCGCGCTTGCCCGCGGGGCAAGCAGGCGCAGCAAGTGTTCGCGCCGGCTCTCGGCATCGACCAGCCGTGCAGCGTCATTGGCGACGAGGGCGTTGCTTTCATCGTGCAATGCGCTAATCAGTTCGGCGAAGAGCAGAGCGTCGGGACGGCCCATGATTCAGTGTCTCCGAGCGGATACGGCTGCTGCCAGCACGCCGCGCGCGATGTGGCCGGGATCGATCGTGTAGCACCCAGCGTCGACCAGATCCTGGATCAGGACGACGTGCAGGCGTTCGGCGAGATCGCGCGGCTCGCTGACGAAGCGCTCTTGCACAGGGCCGATCCAGCTGTTGCGCAGGATGTCGGGGAGCGGGAAGTGGTCCGTCATGGCGGTGTGGCGTTGCTGCGTGGAAGTTCGGCAGTCCGCTGGCGAACTTTAGTCATGCAACGGGCCGAGGCGCGGCTCGGCGCGACGACCGCTGACGCCGCCCACCGAGGTGGCGGACAGGCGTGGAGTATTCTTGATTCGACCCTCATCGCGCCCTCGTATCCCGCGTGTCCGAATCCACAACCCGGCTCCTGCCTTCGGCTCCGCCGCGCACCCGGCGCCGTGTGGCAAAGCGATCGGCGCCTGACGTGATGTCGAGCGATCGCGCGCTCGCACTGGGAGCGAATGTCGCCGACGACTTCTCGCCGCTGCCGCCGGCGATAGCCGCGACAAGGGCGGCTTTCACCGCGGCGCCGGGCCTCGCATTCTTCGAGGAGAGCCCAGACGCGATCCTGCGCTTCGACGCAGAACAGCGTGTCGTGTACGCCAACCCGGCCGTCGAGCGGGCTACGGCGGTATCGCGCTGGCAGTTCATCGACCGTCGGCTGGACGAGGTCGAGCACTTTGCCGAGTTCGCTCCGCTGTGGAACCACAGCCTGGCAGCCGTCATCGAGTCGCACGAAGGGCGTTGGTTCAAGTTCTCTTATCCGCATCCGACCGGGTCGAAGCTGTTCGATGTGCGGCTGCAGGTCGAGACGGGCGTCGAGCCTGCGCATACCCATGTCACCGCGGTACTGCGCGACATCACCGTGCCCAAATCGGCAATCCGCGCGACGCGTGCGGCCGCCGAATTCGTCGAGAACCTGTTGGACAGCGCCAGCATGGGCATCGGCGTGCTCGACCGGAAGGGCGTGTATCGCGTGTGGAACGGCCACCTCGAGACGCTGCTGGGCGTGCCCGCGGCTTCCGTGCTGGGACGATCCGTCGACGAGACACCGGGGCTCGCATCGCTTTCCGGCGTGGCAGTCGAGTTGGATCGACTGGTCGGTGGAGTCACACGCGCACCGATCGAGCTCGAAGCCAGGTTTCCGGAGGGCGATCGGCCGTGGTTGCGGATCAAGCTCACTCCGGTGTTCGACCTCGGCGGCCAGTATGACGGGGTGTTCTTCACCGTCGAGCGCGTCGATCGCGAGCACTTTGCCGAAGGCTCGCTGACGGCGCTGCGCCGTGCATTGGAACGGGTCGGCGAGATCGTGCTCGAAATCGACCGCAATGGCGCCGTGGTGGACGCCAACGAAACGGCGCTGCAGACGCTGGGTTACGAACGCGACGTGCTGCGTGGGCTGTCGCTGGACGCCATCGACGTCGGTCTCGAGGGACGGGCGTTTGAGGAACTGTACGAGCAGTTGCGCACGCGCGGCGCGTATCAGGGCGAGTCGACCTACCGGACGCGTTTCGGGTCGACCTTCCCGGTCGAGGTTGTGCTGCAGCGGGTCGAGCAAGGTGGCCGTGAATTCATCCTGCTACTTGCGCGCGACACGGCAGAGCGAAAGCGCGCTCAGGATGCGCTGACGGAGAGCGCCGAGCGGTTCCGCACGCTGTTCGACGAGAGCCCGGTCGCAGCGCTACTGCTCGACGCGACCTTCGGCATCATCGGCGCCAATCGGTCGGCCAGCGACACCCTCGGTTACGCAGTCGACGAGCTGATGGGACTCGATCCCGAGTCGCTGCTGTCGGCCGACGATCAGCCGGCGTACCGGCAGATGCGCGAGCAGTTGCTCGGCGGCGCCGCGCACGGCGAAGCGGTCGAGCGGCGCTTCGTGCACCGCGACGGCCGCCCCGTGTGGACCAAGCTCAACGTGCGGGCGCTCGCGGCGGGCGACGGGCTGCGGCACTACCTGGTCGTGCTCGAGAATTTCACCGATCGCAAGATCTTCGAGGAGCAGTTGCAGGTCGCGCTGCGCGACCAGCAGACGCTGTTCGAGACGATGTCGGTCGGTGTGGCGCAGACGATGTCGGGCAAGATCCTGCTGGCCAACCGCGAGTTCGCCGACATGTTCGGCTACCGTGACGGCCAGGTGATCGGCATGCCGCTGTGGGACCTGACGATCGACCGCCACAGTCGTATGCCCAACGAGATTTCCGGCATGCCGGTGGTGCGCGCGAACCAGACAACAAGTGCCGAAGTCGTGCTGTTCCGCAAGGACGGCGAGCCGATCTGGTGCCTGGTGCAGGCGCGCCCGATCCAGTCGGCCACCGCCGGGCTCGAAGTGCTGCGCGAGGCGATCTACACGTTCCAGAACATCTCGGAGATGAAGCGGCAACGCGAGGCGCTCAGCCGCTCACTGCTGGAGCTCAACGTGGTGCTCGACGCCACGTCGATGGGCGTGCTGCACCTACAGGACGACCGCATCGCGCGCTGCAACGCGCAAGCGGTGCTCATGTTCGGGCGGACCAGTGCCGAACTGGCTGGCGCCTCGGTCGGCACGCTGTTCGTGGCGGAAAGCGTCTACGTCGAAGGTATCACCGGGTTGCGCGCCCAGCTCGCCACTGGCAACCCGGCTTCGTTCGAGGGGCGGATGAAGGGGCCCAATGGAACCTTCTGGGGGCTGGTGTCGCTTCGCAAGGTCGACGCTAAGGCGGGCGCACACGGATTGATCGCTTCCATCCTCGACATCTCGGCGCGCAAGAAGCAGGAGGAAGAACTGCAGACGGCGTTGGCACAGCAGCAGCTGATGTTCGACACGGCGCTGGTCGGGCTGCTGTTCGTTCGCGACGGCCGGCCGGTACGCGCCAACAGCGCGATGGAGGAGTTGCTCGCCTGCGATCCCGGCGGGCTAGTCAACCAGATTCAGCTGTTCACGCATCCGACCGACCATCTGCTGCTGGCGAGTCTCGCCGAGCACTATCCGCGCATCGCGGAAACTGGTGCGTGCGAATTCGAGCTCTACATGTATCGCCGCAAGGCAGACCCGATCTGGGTGGCGGTACAGGGCCGCGCGGTCAACCCGGAGCGCCCTGAACTCGGCTACATCTTCGCGTTCGTCGACATCGACGAACGCAAGCGCTCCGAGCGCGAGTTGCGCTCGACCCTGACCGAGCTGCAGCTCATATTCGACAACGCGCTGGTTGCGATGCTGTACGTGTCGAACGACCTGATACTCAAGGCGAACGCGGCGACCGAGCGGCTGTTTGGCTACGACCCGCGCGACTATTCCGAGCTGGTCGTTTCGTCGCTGTTCGCGCACCCGGTCGACTGGGAACATGTCAGCGCTGAGGTGGTCGACGTAACCGGCGAGGACGAGCGCTATTCCTTCGAGCTGCTGATGCGGCGCGCCGACGGCAGCACGTTCTGGTGCGCCGGCAACGGCCGGCCGATCGAACCCGGCGTGCCGGAGCGCGGACTGATCCTGACGCTGATGGACGTCGATGCCCGCCGCCGGTCGGAAGAGGAACTCCGGCGCGTACGCAATTATCTAGACCTCGTTGTCGAGAACCTTCCGGTGCTGGTGTCGGTGCGCGAAGCCGAATCCGGCCGTTTCGTCAGCCTGAATCGCGCCGGTGAGCAGATGACCGGCCTGTCGCGCCAGCAGGTGGTCGGCCGGACCTGGCGCGAGGTCTACACGCGGCAGTTTGCCGATCTCTACGCGCAGCTCGACCGCAAGGCGCTCGCTAGCGGCGCGCAGGTCGATCGGCCGCGCGACGTCATGCTGCGCGCGGACGGCAAGCGCCTGACAGTGAACCAGCGGGTAGTGCCGCTGTTCGAGCCGGGAGCGGGCGTGGAATCGCATCCGCGCTACGTGATGTCGATCGTCGACGATCTGACCGAAGAGGTGCGCGCCGAGGTCGCATTACGCGAGACCGAGGCACGCTTTCGCCAGTTCGCCGAGAACATCGACCAGCTGGTTTTCATCATGACCGGGGACTTCGCCAGCGTGCTTTACGTCAATCCGCGCTACGAGTCGCTGGTCGGCGCTCCGGTCGACGAGGTGATCGAAAACCCGAGCAGCGCGTTGCGTCGTGTGGTTCCCGAGGACGCGCCGGTCATCTTGCGCATGTTGCCACGGCTGGTGGCGCGCATGCGCCGGCTGCTGCGCTCGGAGTTCACCGTGCGGATCAACCATCCGTCGCGCGGCGTCTGTCTGATCAGTGTCAGACTGAACCCGGTGCGCATGGAGGATGGTGCGATCCGCGTATTCGGCGTCGCCGACGACGTCACCGAACGCGCCGCGGCCGAGCGGCAGCGCATGGAAGAGGTCGTCAAGCAGCGGGACATCCTGGTGCGCGAGGTGCACCACCGCATCAAGAACAACCTGCAGGGCGTGGCCGGTCTGATCCAGCAGGCCGCGGTCGCGCGTCCGGAAGTCGCTACGGCGCTCGAGGAGGCCGCAGCGCAGATCCAGGCGATCGCGCAGGTTCACGGGTTGCAGATCCGCGCCACCGGGACCTTGCCGGTTCTCGGCGTGGCGCAGGGAATATTCCAGAACCTGGCCAGCATGTTCGGTGCGTCGATCATGTTCGAGCCGCCGCCGCCCGACCTGTGGCGTTACGGCCTGCCGGAAAACGAGGCGGTACCGCTCGCGCTGGTGATCAACGAACTGGGCACGAACGCCATCAAGCACCGCTCGAGCCGCGGAGACGCGATCGGCGTGCGCGTGGCGTCGCGGCCGGAGGGCATGGAGTTCGCGATCGAGAACCAGGGCCAGCTGAAAGCAGGCTTCAGGCTGGATGACATCGCCGCCAGCGTGTCGGGACTCGGGCTGGTCAAGGCGCTGCTGCCGCGACGCGGCGCAAAGCTGTCGCTCGATGCGACCGGCGGCGTGGTGACAGCGAAGCTGCACCTGTTTCCGCCGGCAGTCCGCGAGGAGAATGTCTGATCCGGCAACAGGCGAGTGCGTCGCCGCGCCGGCAACTGCGAGAAACGATGAGCGAAGAACACCCACTGATACTCGTCGTCGACGACGACCGCCTCGTCCTGGCCACGCTGGTGGCCGGACTCAAGCAGGCCGGATTCGAGGTGATCGAGGCGGACAACGGCGACGACGGCATCCTGCTGGCGCGCAAATTCAAGCCGCAACTGGCGATCCTCGACATGCGCATGCAGGGCAAGTCGGGCATGGACGTCGCGCGCTACCTGGCGGCGAACACCGGCACCGGCTTCATGTTCTTGTCGGCGTTCGGCGACGCCGATATCGTCGAAGAGGCGACGCGCATGGGCGCGCTCGGTTACCTGGTCAAGCCGCTCGACGTGCGCCAGATCGTGCCCGCGGTGCGCGCCGCACTGGTACGGTGGCAGGAGCTGAAGGCAGTCTCGGTGGCCGCTGTGCAGGCCGGCGGCATACCGGGTCGCGATGAATGCATCGCGATCGGCATCCTGATGGAACGCCTGCGACTCGACTTCGATCGTGCGCGCGAGGCGCTCGCGGCGCAGGCCCGCAGCGAGAACAAGTCGGCGATCGAACTGGCAAGCACGATGGTCGAGGCCGCCAACCGGCTGAATTCGATCCACCGTTAAGGATCCGTGCGTGAGCGTTATCGATTACATCGAGCGCTTCGGGTTCCGTCGCTGGTACGAGCGCCAGCTGATCGAAAGTCATGCCTACCTGGCGCTGGGTTTCATCGCGCTGATCGCCATGCTGGCCGGGGTCGAGGTGCTGAGCGATATCCGTTCGGCCAGCGGCTACTTAACGATCCTCGTCTTGGCCGCGCTCGGCGGCACGCTGATGCTGATCGCGTGGCGTCGCTTCAACGTCCTGCTGGCGCGTGCGGAGCAGTTCGCCGGGGCGGCGACGTGCCCGACCTGCGGCACCTGGGGCAAGTTCCGCGTGCTGCGTCAGGAAACCTCGACTGACGACGACCCACCCGAAGCCGGCCGGCCACGCTGGCTGCGCGTTTGCTGCGTGAAATGCAATGGGGAGTGGAAAATTGGATAGCGCTCCTCGTGTACGCGACCGCTGCGCGGTCGCACGTGCACTCGGAGCGGTACGCACGCTTCGCGTGCGCTCAACCCAGTTAGTCGGCTGCGCTCCGGAGCGGCCGCGCGCGCTCCGCCGATTGTCAACCGCACGGCCCTTCTCCCCGCCCTCTCGCCGGGCTTGAGGAATTGAGGCGACGCTACTCCCAAAGGGTGAAGTAGAACACCGCACCATGGCCATCCGCCGGTGCGGGTATGGCCTCGGCCCAGATGCGGCCGCCATGGCGGCGGACGATCTTCTGTACGGTCGCCAGGCCGACGCCAGTGCCGGGGTACTCGTTCGCGCTGTGGAAACGCTGGAACAATCCGAACAGTTTCTCTGCGAATCGCATATCGAAGCCGGCGCCGTTGTCCCGCACGAAATAGGTGGGCGTTCCGTCGTCGGTCCGGCAGCCGAACTCGATACGCGCCTGCCCCTTGTGGGCAGTGAACTTCCAAGCGTTGCCAAGCAGGTTCTGCAGCACGAGGCGCAGCAACGTGGGATCGCCGTCGGCCCGCAGTTCGGAGGGGGCAATGAACTCCACGCTGCGCGCCGGATCCTGCAAGCGCAGATCATCGATCAGCTCGCGCGCTGTGCGCGCGAGGTCGACGCGTTCGCGTGTCACTTCGCGGCTGGTCATGCGGGACATCGACAGCAGCGTGTCGATCATCGAATTCATGCGCTGGCTGGCGGCCACGATGCGCCGCAGGTGATCGCGACCGAGGTCATCGAGCGCCTTGCCGCGATCACCGTAATCCTCGAGCACGATCGTCGCGAAACCATCAACGATACGCAGCGGTGCACGCAGGTCGTGCGATACCGAATGCGCGAAGCTGTCGAGCTCGCGGGTGGCATGATCGAGCTGGGCTGAACGCTCGGCCAGCAGCCGGTTCCGCCGTTCGAGTTCGGCCGTGAGTTCGCGCGCATTGCCGGCCCCTTCATCGGCGCTCGCGCCGATCAGCGGTGTCAGATCGTGCGTGGCACCGGCGTAGCCGACGAACTTGCCGGTCCCCGAGAACATCGGCGCTGCCGACAGGGTGATGACGCGGCGAGACGGACCGGATGGGGCGGAACCGACTTCGACATGCACGTCGAAGTAGGCGGCGCGGGCAGCGAGCGCGCGTGCGAGGTCGGGTGGTGCCGCCGTGCCGGCCTCGACCTGCCACGGCCGCCGACCGACCAGCCTTTCGCAGTCGAACCAGTCGACGCTCCGATGACCGCGCTCGACATCGATCACGACGTCGCGGGTGTCGGTGCGCCAGAACCACGACGCCGACGCCGCGAGCGACTGCCGCATCGCATGGAGTTCGCGCTTGGCGCGCAGCTGCTGCGACAGGACCACGCCAGTGAGCGCGATCAGCGCACCAACCGAGGCGGCGCCGAGCAACCATGGGGCAGCCGTGCCAGCCAGCGGAGTCGCGCCCGCGGCCGCGAAAGCGGTGGCAGGACAGGTTAGCCAGACCAGCGCGCGTGCGAGTGCACGCTCGCGTGCAACGCCACGCGCCGCAGTGCTTGTCGGCCTGTTTGACGCCTTCTTCCTCACCGTTTGCGATTGTGCAGCAACGCCCGGGTCCGCGCGAGGGTGCAACGCCCTCGTCGCGGTCGCCGAATAGCCGTCGGAAGCCGCGGCTTTTCGACACGGCTGCACTCTGTGTTCCGGACTAGCCTGCCATGACCTTCAGACAGGTGCGACCGTTCGCGCCCTGCCATGCCGCGCGCCCCGTTATTTCCCTCGATGTTGCAGCGACTGTATCGCATGCCGATCGCGGGCGAGGCATCCGACACGTCGGATGGGATGCCCGTTACGAGGGACCCGCGCGACCGTTTCGAACCTATCAAGCTGCCGGGCGGCCACGCGCGGTTTCGTTCGATTTCCTGGCCGCTGATCGGAGTGCTGGTGCTGGTGGCCAGTTGGACGGTCGGCATCAGCTACTACTTCCATCATCGCAGTTCGGAGGTGATGTACCTGGCGGAGCAGCGGGCGAAGGCGGAGCGCGCCGCGGCCCTGATCGAAGCATCTGTCATCAGCGACTTTCGCGGCGTCGAACAGGCGGCGCGTGCGCTCGCCGAACGCTCGGACTTGGTGGCCGCGTTGGTGCGATCCGATGCGGAGGAAGCTGTGCGAAGCTGGGCCCAGCGATCGCGTCGGGCCGGTGGTGACGCGGTCGTCGAGATCTACGGCGCGACCGGGCAGGTGCTCGAACGGGTCGGCAATCCGGAACAGCACCGGCTGAGTGAACCGGACAAGGTACTGGCTATCCAGGAGGCGCTTGCGGGCCGCGAAACGCTGGGGGTGCGCGAACGCGAGTACGGCCTGACGCTGCGGGCCATCGTACCGGTCGAAGCGGGACGGCGCGTGGTGGGGGTTCTCGCAGCCGAACGAGCGATCGACATCCAGTACCTCGGCGAACTCGCTACGCGCGTCGGCGCGGACGTCGGCCTGCTCGCGGACGGAAAGGCGCTAGCCGGTACGGTCCCCGCGGACGATGCCCGCTGGCTCGAGAAGATCGCCGACGCCGTGATGCGCGGCCGCGCCGGACCGGTCGCGCTCGATGGCACGCTCGACGTGGTGCTGCGCAAGCTGGCCCTGCCGGGCGAGAACCTGTCTATCGCCGTCCTGACGCCGAATGCAAGGGCGTACAACGCGTTGAGCGATTCGACGAGCGCGTTTGCGACAGTCGTCCTCTTCACGCTGATCGCCACCGCCGTCGCTGGACTCTACCTGTCACGTTACCTCGTACAGCCGGTGAAGGCGCTGACCGAGCGGGCCGAGGAACTCTCACTGCGGTTCGCGGGCCGCCGGGCCGACCGCCACGGCGATGAACTGGACTCGCTGGTCGGCTCGTTCGAGGCGATGACGACAGCCCTACTGTCGCACTCCGATCGGCTGGCGCGCGCGCACCGCAGCGAACTGCAGAACAGTCTCGAACTGCAGCGCCAGTACGCGCAGATGCGCCTGCTGCGCGGGCTGGCGGCGGCAGCCAACGAAGGGGGGACGGTCGAGGGCACGCTGGAGCGCGCATTGCGCGAAATCGGCGGGTACCTCGATTGGCCTCTCGGGCGGGTCGCACTGGTCCCCGAGGGTCCGGTGGATGCCGAACGTCCACCCCGTTCGATCTGGTACGCGCGCGACGGCGCGCGTTTCGGCCTGTTCATCGACGTGAGCAACCGCATGCCGCTGGTGCCCTCAGCGAACCAGCTGATCGGCCGGGCATACCTGTCGGGCACTTCGCATTGGGTATCCGACCTGTCGCGCATGTCGGACTGGAACCGACTGGTGGAGGCTCTGGACGCGGGACTGCAGACCGGCATCGTGATTCCGGTCATCGCGCGCGGGCATGTCACCGCCTTCATCGAGTTCTTCTGCGACCATCGGGTGGACGCCACCAACGAACTGCTCGAGCTGCTGGAGGCAATTTGCGGCGAACTGTCGCGCGTCGCCGAACGCCAGCGCGCTGAACGCGAACTGCGCGAGCGCGAGATCGAGGGCAGCCGCCTCGCGATGGTCGCGTCGCGTACCGACCAGATGGTGATGATCCTCGATACCCGTGGACACATCGAGTGGACCAACGATGCCTGCGCGCGTTTCACCGGATACTCATTGCAGGACGTGCGCGGCTGGCTGGCGCACAGCGTGCTGCAGGGGCCGGAGTCCGATCCAACCGCGACCGCGACGATCGCCGCGGCAGTGTTGCGCGGCGAGCCGTGCCGTGTCGAGCTCACCACGCGCACGCGCGACGGTGATCTGCGCGTTCTCGAAGTTGAAGGCCAGCCGCTGCGGGACGAGCAGGGGAGCTATTTCCAGTACGCGCTGATCAGCCCGGACATCACCGAGCGCAAGCGGACCGAGGCGGCGCTACGTGAAAGTGCCGAGTACTTCCGCGCGCTGTTCGACGAATCGCCGGTGGCAGCTTCGATCCAGGCGCCGGATTTCCGGATAGTGCGCGCCAACGCGGCACACACTCGCATGCTCGGCTACACGATCGACCAGGTGATCGGCAAGGATCCGATCAGCTTCTGCCACCCGGACGATGTCGACGCTGCTCACGTGGCTCGTCGCACCTTCGCCCAATCCGAACGCGAGCCGGTCACCTTCGAGCGCCGCATGCTGACCGGCGAAGGCGCGACCATGTGGGTGCGCGGCCACGCGGTTCGCTTCAACGATGCCTCGGGCGAGCGCTACACGCTGACCATGCTCGAGAACATCACCGAGAGCAAGCAGGTGGAGCGGGTATTGCGCGATGCCAAGGAGATCGCCGAATCGGCCAGCCGCGCGAAGTCGCAGTTCCTGGCCAACATGAGCCACGAGATCCGCACGCCGATGAACGGCGTGCTCGGCATGACCGAGCTGCTGCTCGGCACGCCGCTGTCGGACAAGCAGCGCCGCTTTGCCGAGGCGGTATATCGCAGCGGCGAATCGCTGCTCGAGATCATCAACGACATCCTCGATTTCTCAAAGATCGAGGCGGGCAAGCTGGAGCTCGAATCGGTCGATTTCAATCTGCGCACCGTTGTCGAGGACGTTTTCGAGCTGCTGGCGCCGCGGGCGCACCAGAAGCGTCTCGAACTTGCGTCGCGCATCGCTCCGGTGGTGCCGACCGTGGTGCGGGGCGACCCCATGCGGCTGCGGCAGATCTTGACGAACCTGGTGGGCAATGCGATCAAGTTCACCGAATATGGCGAGGTGATCGTCACGGTCGGAGTCGACGACCGGGCACAGGCTGCGCGACACCGCATCACATTCGAGGTGCGCGACAGCGGCATCGGCATGCGACCCGAAGCGCTGGAGAAGCTCTTCACCGTTTTCATGCAGGCAGACCAGTCCATGTCGCGGCGCTACGGCGGTACCGGGCTCGGCCTGGCAATCAGCAAGCAACTGGTCGAACTGATGGGTGGCCGCATCAGCGCCTCCAGCCGGTTCGGCGAGGGCTCGGTGTTTCGCTTCGAGGTTCCGCTCGAAGCCGGTGATGCGGCGCTGGTGGCACTTCCGGTCGAGAACAACAGAATGCGCGGCAGGCGGGTCATCGTGGTCGAGGACAACCCCACCAACCGCAGCATCCTCGAGGCGCAGCTCCGCAGCTTCGGCATGGAGGTCGCGACGGCGGACAACGGCTCGACCGCGCTCGAATTGCTCCGCGCGGCGGCGCGAGCCGGATCCCCGTTCGATGCCGCGGTGGTCGACATGAAGATGCCGATCATGGATGGCCTGACGATGGCGTCCGAGCTGCGCCGCGATCCGCAGCTCATTGACGTGCGCATGGTCATGCTGACCTCGCTCGGCAACGGCAATGAAGCGCGCCTCGCGCACGAGAGCGGCATCGAGGCCTACCTGACGAAGCCGGTCCGGCAAGCTGAATTGATCGATGCGCTGGGCCGAGTCTTGCAGGCGGAGCAACCGCTCGTGCCCGAGCGGCTGGTCGTCGCACCAGGCCGGCGCGCGCGTGTGCTGGTCGTCGAGGACAACGCGGTTAACCAGGAAGTCGCCCGCGCAATGCTGATGGAACTCGGGTGCACCGTGCGGCTCGCCTCCAACGGTCGGGAGGCGCTGAGCGTGCTGCGCGACGAAGTCTTCGACCTTGTGTTTATGGACTGCCAGATGCCGGAGATGGACGGATTCGAGGCGGTCCGCCGTGTCCGCGCCTCCACCGCCGCCGGATATGCGACCGGGCCCGATGTGCCGATCGTGGCGCTCACCGCCAATGCCCTGTCGGGCGACGCCGAGCGGTGTCTGCAGGCGGGGTTCAATGCCTACCTCGGCAAGCCGGTCCGCAGCGAACAACTGGACGACGCGATCGCGCGCTGGGCACCAGCCGAGGACCGCGCGCAGGAGATCGAGTCACATGCGGGGTCGGACGCCGGAGCGACGGGCAGCGCAACTCCCCAGGCCCCGAGCGGTCCGACCATCGATCCGAGCGTCATCGAACTGATTCGCGACATGGAGCGTCGCGGCGCAACCCGGCTGCTCGGACGCCTGGTGACGACCTATATCACGACAGCAGCCAAGCTCATCGAGCAGGCGAGCTATGCCCTCAAGACCGGCGACTTCGACTCCCTGCAGCACGCGGCCCACACGCTGAAGTCGTCGAGCGCCAACCTGGGCGCCATCGAGCTCTCGCGACGCTTCGCCACGATCGAACGCCTGGCCCGCGACCGGACGGCCGCCGCCGCGCGCGAGGAGTGGGCGCCGGCAGTGCTCGAGTACGAACGGGCGATCAATGAACTGCAACATATCGTGACCGCCGACGAGGTGGTCGTGTCGAACTGAGGATGACGTGCGTGTAATGAACAGCGACGCGCCAATGTCGGGCAAGCGCTCCGGCGAGCCGCAGGAAGATGGCGGCACGACGCGCTCGGACCTTGTGCTGCTGGTCGATGACGATCCGGTGGCGCGCCTGTTGACGGCGTCGGCGCTGGCCGAGCGTCACTGGAGGGTGATCGAGGCCGATGGCGGGGTGAGCGCACTGGAGCTTTACGCGAACAACCAGCCCGATGTCATCGTGCTCGATGCACTGATGCCCGATGTCGACGGCTTCATCACCTGTGAGCGCCTGCGCCGCCTCGCCGGCGGCGAACACGTGCCGATCCTGATGCTGACCGGGTTGGACGACGAGACCTCGATCGCGCGCGCATACGAAGCGGGCGCGACGGACTTCTTCGTCAAGAGCACGACGCAGTGGACGCTGCTGTCAGAGCGGCTGCGCTACATGATCCGCGCGTCGCGCATGCGCGAGGAGCTGGCAGAGAGCCGCGCCAAGCTCAGCAAGGCGCAGCGCATCGCGCGGCTCGGCAGCTGGGAATGGGACATCGGGGCGCGCTGGGTCAAGCTGTCGGAGGAGTGCTTCGCGATCGCCGGCCTGCCGCAGCAGGAAGACGGCCTGGCCGACTGGTTCGTCTGGTCGCGCGTCGTCGAAGACGAACGATCCCGCATCGAAATGCTGTTCCGCGAGGCGCTGGCCGGCAGCGGACAGATGAACTTCGAATGCCGCCTCACGCGGCCCACCGGGCAGGTGCGCGTGGTGCAGATCGAAGGCGAAATCGACCGCGACGATGCCGGCCGCGCGAAAGCTGTGCACGGCGTCATCCAGGACGTCACCGAACGCAAGCAGGCCGAGGACCAGATTCGGCAGCTCGCCAACTTCGACAGCCTGACCGGGCTGCCGAACCGCCGTTACTTCCGCGACCAGTTCCTCGCTGCGCTGGAGCGCGCGCGCGCGGGAGGCTCTGCGGTCGGTGTGGTGTTCATCGACCTCGATCGTTTCAAGCAGATCAACGACACGCTTGGTCACCAGGTCGGCGACCAGTTACTGCGCGAAGTCGCCAAGCGCTTGTTCCAATGCGTACGCGAGAACGACACGGTGGCTCGCGGCCCCGAGGCGGCCGGGGCGCTGCGCAACGGCCGTCCGCCAAGCATTGGCTCGGCTACGCGCAGTCTCGCCGCCGGCTCGCAGGTGGTACCGGCCACGGGCAGTACCAACAGCGTCGCCAGACTCGGGGGCGACGAGTTCACGCTCCTGCTGACTGAGCTGGCGGATCCGGGGGCGATCGAGGCGGTGGCGCAGCGCCTGCTCGAGACGATGCGCAAGCCGTTCACATTCTCGGGCCACGAGCTGTTTGTCACGGCGTCGATGGGCGTGGCGACCTATCCGCTCGACGGCAACGACGTCGACACGCTGCTGCGCAAGGCCGACATCGCCATGTACGCAGTCAAGGACAGCGGTCGAAACGGCGCGATGCGGTTTTCGAACGCGATGAACACCGCCACTGCCGAGCGCTGGCGGCTGGAAACGGCGCTGCATCGTGCGCTGGAACGAGAGGAGCTGGTGATGTACTACCAGCCCAAGGTCAACGTCATCGACGGTGCCATAGTTGGCGCGGAGGCGCTGATGCGCTGGAAGCGTGGCGGAGAACTGGTTCCGCCGGGCGAGTTCATCACGGTGGCCGAGGAGTCCGGACTGATCGTTCCGATCACCGAATGGGCGGTCCGCGAGGTCTGCAAACAGATGGTCGCGTGGGCCGAAGACGGCATGTCGCCGATGCCGGTTTCGATAAACATCTCCGGCCGCCACATCCAGCGCGCCAATCTGGTCGAGCCGGTGCAGGCCGCGCTTGCGGGTTTCCACCTCGATGCGCGCCTGCTCGAACTCGAACTGACCGAAACCGTGCTGATGCAGAACCTCGGCCACGCGTTGCCGCTGCTGCAGGCGCTCAAGGATCTCGGCGTGGCGATCTCGGTCGACGACTTCGGCACCGGATACTCGTCGCTGTCGTACCTGAAGAAGCTGCCCATCGACACGCTAAAAATAGACCGCTCGTTCGTGCGCGAACTGGAGACCAGCGGTGACAACGCGGCAATCGTCGCGGCCATCATCGCGATGAGCAAGAGCCTGAAGCTGCGCGTGGTCGCCGAAGGTGTCGAGACCGAGGGACAGATGGCGCGGCTGTTCGAGCAGGGATGTCAGCTGATGCAGGGATTTCTCTTCTCGCCAGCGATTCCCGGCAGCGACTTTCACGGCCTGATTCGCAACGCAGCGGGGCGCCAGCACTGGCGCGTGCACTTCGGGCCGCGGTCCGGCACGACGCCGCCGATGGATTCGCTCCAGGAGCATTCAAACGGCCGTCACTTCGGCGCGATCGACTCCGAGGTGATGGGTCCACCGCGTCCGGCACCGGAGGCGGACCGCTCTCGTACAGGTTCGCAGCAAGGCGAGCCGGGTGGCGAGCGCGACCGGGCGCTCAAATGGGCAACCCGCTTCATCGGCCGCGACGGATAGCGGAACAATAAACGTCGCTCGCGCGACCGGCTCTGTCGTCCTTCCATGACCGACGCTCACGGCGCGGGCCGGTGACTTTCTTTGTCTTGGCAGGCGAAGCAAAGAAAGTCACTCGCCCGCCGGGCGAAATCCGGCTCGGTCACGGAACGAAGAAGAGGCCGCCCCGCGCAACGCCGACGGAAGCGGAGCCGCGCAGGCTACTCGACCAGCCCGTGCTTGATCGCGTAGTGCGTCAGTTCTGCGTTGTTCGACAGGCCCATTTTTTCGAGGATGCGCGCGCGGTAAACGCTGACGGTCTTCGGGCTCAGGGCCAGTTCGTCGGCGATGTCCGCGAGGCGCTTACCCGACGCCATCAGCCGCAGGGTCTGGAACTCGCGGTCCGATAGCTTTTCGTGCGGCGCGGCCGCATCGTCCGGGGCGTTCAGATTCTCGACCAAGGCTTGGGCGATCTCCGGCGTGACGTACTTCTTGCCGGCGATCACCATCGTCAGCGCTTCCAGCAACTTGTCGGGCGCACTTCCCTTGTTCAGGTAGCCATAGGCGCCGGCGCGGAACGCGCGCACGGCGTACTGATCTTCGGGGTACATGCTGACCATCAGTACCTTCAGACGCGGGTACTCCTCGCGCAGCGCCTTGACGATCTCGATGCCATTTTTGCCGGGGAGTCCTACATCCATCACCAGCACGTCGGGTTCGCCATGCTTTTTCAGTTCGGCGCGCAGCTGTCCGTAGTCTGCTGCTTGGGCGATGACCTGCGCGTCGGGATGCTCGGACAGGACTTCGACGATGCCGCGCCGGACGATGGCGTGATCGTCGACCACGATGAGCCTAACGGGCATCGGGAACCTCCCCGATGGACAGCACCGCGCGCCGGGCTGGCGTGGCCAGCGCCGGTATCGAGAACATCACGGTGGTTCCGCGCCCGGGCGACGACGACACCTCGGCCCAGCCGTCCAGTCCGCGCGCGCGCTCGAGCAGGCCGCGCACGCCGAAGCCGGGAGTGACCGCCAGACTGTCGTGCTCGAAGCCCGAGCCGTCGTCTGCGATCTCCAGCGTCACTTCGTCCTCGAGGGCAAACAGCTGCACATGCACCGACCGTGCGCCTGCGTGCTTGCGGACATTGGTCAGTGCTTCCTGCGCGACGCGGTACAGCGCGGCAGCGCGATCGGGCGCAATCTCGAACTCGTCGCGGTTACTGCGAAAGTCTATCGGCAGGCCGGTCCGCTCTCCGAACCCGCGCGTCAACCACTCGAGCGCGGCGACCAGCCCGGCGTCGAGCACCGCGGGCCGCAGCGCGTGCTGGATCCGATGCGTCGCGACGACGGCCGACTCGAGCAGCCGCTGAATCGCCTGGAGTCGGTCAGCGTGTTGTGGAGTGGCCGCGAGTTCGCGTGTCAGCCGCACGACCTCGAACTTGAGCGCGGTCAACGCCCCGCCGACATCGTCGTGAATTTCCTGCGCGATGGCCCGACGCTCGTCTTCCTTAGCGCGCTCGAGATGCTGTGTGAGTGCGTGCAGCTTCTGTTCGCTTTCACGCAGTTGGTCGGCGGTGCTGCGCGCCTCGCGTCGCACGCGCGCCGCCAGCAGGCTGTGCTGCAGCGCTGCGGCGATGCGGAACATGCGCGTCTTCAGCACGAAGTCGTCGGCGCCGGCATGCAGCGAGGCCACTGCCAGTTCCTCCGACATCTCGCCCGACAGCACGATCACCGGCATGTCCGGGTCGACCGCCTTCGCCACCTTTAGCGATGCGAACGAGTCGAATCGCGGCAGATTGTGATCGGTGATCACCGCATCGACCGGACCTTTCGCGAAGGCGTCGCGCATCCCGGCTTCATCCTCGACGCGCACTGCGCGCGGTCGCATACCTTCGCGCGTCAGCATCGCGAGCAGCAGCTCGTAGTCGAGTTCGGAGTCCTCGACCACGATCAGGCGAGGGGCGGCGGCAGTCGAGGCGGTCACAGTGGCCGGCATTGTCGCGGATTTGCGCGGGGGCTTGCGGAAAGCTACGCGTGCCCGCGACACCCTGCTGCGGCGAAAAGCGACGCGATAGTCGTGGCTGGCGCCGGACAGCGCTTGAAGGTCAATGGTCGGCCTAAAATGCACGTCGCAAAGTTCGCCGGATGGTCGCGGCACCGGTCCTCCGGTGTCGAGGAAAGTCCGGACTCCGCAGAGCGGCGTAGCAGGTAATGCCTGCCCACCGTGAGGTGAGGATCAGAGCAACAGAGACGAGTCGACCGGCTGGAGGCGCGCGTAGGCGCCGACAAAAGTCTCGTTAGAGAAGGCGGCTGAAGAGCGGCTTTCTTAGAGGGTGCGGCGCGTAAGCGACGCACCCGAGGGGCGAAGCCGAGTCGGGTGAAACGGGCAATCTCTACGCGGAGCAACACCAAATAGGCGGCCGATGATCCTGCTCGGAGAGGCCGCGGGTAGGTGGCTCGAGCCCACGAGTGATCGTGAGCCCAGACGAATGACCGTCACGGCGTCCGCAAGGCGCCGAACAGAATCCGGCTTACAGGCGGACTTTGCCTTTCTTTCGGGCGACAGTGCTCACACGGGAGAGCGAATGGCGTTGCTCCTGAGAGTTCACTTGCAGTCCCAGCGCTAAACCCTTCAATTGGTGCAACATTTGGTCTGCTATTCCGCTTGAAAGGTGGTGGCTAAGTCATTGTTGTGATTGGAAAAAATGCGGCATTTCGCTTGACCGTCCTCGCTGTGGTGCATTAGAGTGGCGCCTTGTGTGAAAAAGTGGGGAACAGTGGGCTAGTTAGTGTTCGCTTCCGCTGGAAGCGGGGACTGCTCTGGCCCGCGTTGCATCGTGTTCCAGGGCGCTTCTCAGTTAACGCTGGATGGCAAGGGCCGCGTATCGGTGCCGGCGCGCCATCGCGATGTGTTAGCCGCGAACTGCGACGGTCGGATCACGTTGACGCGCCATCCCGACGGGTGCCTGCTGGTGTACCCGCGACCGACGTGGGAAGCGCGTCGCGTCGAGATCGCGCAGTTGCCGTACTCGGCGCGCGCATTGCAGCGGCTGCTGCTGGGCAGTGCGGTTGATGTCGATCTCGACAGCGCCGGCCGCATCCTCGTGACACCCGAACTTCGATCGGCGGCCGGACTCGAGCGGGACCTGATGCTGCTCGGCATGGGCGCGCACTTCGAGCTGTGGGATGTCCTGCGCCTGGAAGAGCACGAGCGCAAATCGCTCGCCGACGGTCTTCCCGATTCCGCCGCGGACTTCACGTTCTGACGTGAATGGCCGCCGCCACGCCTCCGAACGCCCACGGGCATCGTTCGGTACTTGCCACCCAGGCGGTCGATCACCTGGTGACCGATACCGCCGGCATCTACGTCGACGCGACCTATGGGCGCGGGGGTCACGCCCGGCTGATCCTGCAACGTCTCGGGAAGGCCGGTCGGCTGTTCGCGCTCGACCGCGACCCAGCCGCGGTGGTGGACGCAAGGGCGATTGCGGATCCGCGCTTTCACATCGAGCACATGGCCTTTTCACGTCTGGCGCCCACGCTTGCGGCGCTGGATATAACGCGCGTGCACGGCGTGCTGCTGGACCTTGGCGTGTCTTCGCCGCAGATCGACGAAGCGCAGCGGGGATTTTCGTGGCGTGCCGACGGTCCGCTCGACATGCGAATGGATACGACGCGCGGCGATACGGCAGCCCAGTGGCTGGCGCGCGCACCGATCGATGAACTCACGCGGGTGATCCGGAACTATGGGGAAGAACGGTTTGCTTCATCGATTGCAAAGGCGCTTGTGGCTCGCCGCGAGGCTGGGCGGCCGGTTTCAACCACCGCCGACCTTGCCGCGCTCGTGGCAGGCGCGATCGCCGGCAAGAGCCGCGCGGACGGGGCACAGCATCCGGCCACGCGGACTTTTCAGGCTGTACGGATTCACATCAATCAAGAGCTTGAGGAATTGGCGCTAGCACTCGAACAATCTGCGAAATGTCTGATCGAGGGCGGTCGACTCGTCGTGATCAGCTTTCACTCGCTCGAGGATCGCATCGTCAAGCGCTTCGTTGACGAGCACGCTCATCCGGGCCGAGCCGACGCGGCGGCGCGCGCGCTGCCGCTGCGGGCGGACGAGTTGCCGGTGCCACGCCTGCAATCCGTGGCCAGGGTGCGAGCCGATGAGGCCGAAATCGCATCCAATCCGCGCGCCCGCTCGGCGGTGATGCGAGTCGCGCAGCGCACCGCTGCAAACTGGCCGGAGCCCCGGCGATGATCCGCCGCGCGCTTGCGCTGATCGCAGCAGTTCTGTTGTTTGTCTGCGCGATGAGTCTGGTCACGGCCCAGCATCGCACGCGATCGCTGTTCGTCGACCTCGAGCGTGCTCAGCAGGAGGCAAAGCAACTCGATATCGACTACGAACGCGCGACGATCGAACTCGCCCGCTTGGCGCAGCCCGCCTCGGTCGAGCGCGCGGCACAGCGTCTGGGTTACCGCGCGGCCGAGGCCGGCCGCATCGTGTACCTGAACCTTCCGCAGGCGAGCATCACGACGCCGGTGGCGCCTGGAGCGCGCAAGTGAAAGACATCGCGCGCCGTGGCGAGGGGGCGCGGAGTTCGCGCCGTGCCGAGCGGGGATCGGCCGGTCGCGAGCGCGTCGGTTTCCACGACAACCCGCTGCTGAGTGTCGCCCTGCCGGCGTGGCGGTCAAAGCTTCTGCTGTTCATGCTGTTCGTCGGCTTCGTCGCGCTCGGCGGCCGGGCGTTCTACCTGATGGGCGGAATCAGTACTGACTTCCTGCAGCGCCAGGGCGAGGCGCGCTACGCACGCACGCTGGAAGTCCCCGCCACGCGCGGTCGAATTACCGATCGCAACGGCATCGTGCTGGCCTCGTCGGTTCCCGCGCGCGCAATCTGGGCTATTCCCGAGGATGTCGAGGCCACGCCGCAGCAAATCGGCGAATTAGCCCGGCTGCTTGAGCTTAGCGTCGCAGAGCTCAGGCGACGCCTGTCGGACGAAGACCGCACTTTCGTCTACCTGCGGCGCCAGGTCGATGTCGAGATCGCCGAAAAGATCGCCTCGCTGAAGATCGCGGGCATTCACTCGAGTCGCGAGTTCAAGCGGCACTACCCCGAAGGACCGACCAGCGCCCACCTGGTCGGCTTCACCAACGTCGAGGACCGTGGACAGGAAGGCGTCGAGCTCTCGCAGGACAAGACACTGGCGGGACGCGCCGGCAGCCGGCGGGTGATTAAGGATCGACTCGGCCGCATCGTCGAGGACGACTGGCTACGCGAACCAGTCGACGGTCACGATCTTGCGCTGTCGATCGACAGCCGGGTGCAGTTCATCGCCTACTCGGCGCTGACGGCAGCGATCGCCAAGCACCAGGCGAAGGCAGGCGCCGCAATCGTGCTCGATGTCAGGACCGGCGAGGTGCTGGCACTCGCCAACTGGCCGAGCTTCGATCCGAACGCTCGCACGCGGTTGACGGGAGAGGCGATCCGCAACCGCGTCCTCACCGACACGTTCGAGCCGGGATCGACGATGAAGCCATTTTCTGTGGCGGCGTCGATCGAGGCCGGCAAGGTGAAACCCGACACGCGCATCCAGACGGCGCCTGGCCGGATGACGATCGGCGATCGCACCATCGGCGACGCGCATGCCCACGGAATTCTGACGGTCGAGGAAGTCGTCGCCAAGTCGAGCAACGTCGGCACGGCCAAGATCGCGCTGGATCTTCCGGCGCAGACGTTGTGGGACACCTACACCAGCCTGGGCTTCGGTCAGGCGCCGCAACTCGATTTTCCCGGTGCGGTCGCCGGACGCCTGCGCCCGGCGCGGACCTGGCGTCCGATCGAGCAGGCGACGATCTCGTATGGACACGGTGTCTCAGTCAGTCTGATCCAGTTGGCGCGCGCCTATTCGGCCTTTGCGCGCGACGGCGCACTGGTGCCGCTGACGCTAAAACGTATCGACGCACCGCCGGCCGGCGTGCGTGTGCTGTCAGTCGAGACGGCGCGTGCGCTGAACCGCATGCTCGAAATGGCCGTCGGCGACGAGGGAACCGCGCCCGCCGCACGCATCGCCGGATATCGGGTGGCCGGCAAGACCGGAACCGCATACAAGATCAGAAACGGTCAGTACGTGAAGGAGTACGTTTCCTCGTTCGTCGGGTTCGCGCCGGTGTCGGATCCCCGGCTCGTGATCGCGGTGATGATCGACGAGCCGACCGGCGGCGCGTATTACGGTGGCCAGGTCGCCGCTCCAACCTTTGCCCAGATTGGCGCCGCCGCTCTGCGCACGCTGCGGGTTTCACCCGATGGTCCGCTTACGACGCCCAAGGCGCTGCTGGCAATGAGGCAGGCGCCATGACCGCGATCGCGCCGACCAACGTGGATCCGCGCGTCCGCGCGGCACTGGCCTGGCTCGGCTCGCTGCCCGCCGCGAGTGGCCAGCGCGAATTGCGACTCGATAGCCGCGGCATCCGTGCCGGAGACATCTTCGTCGCGGTCGCCGGCGAGCACGTCGACGGTCGGCGCTTCGTCGACGACGCTGCGGGGCGCGGAGCGGTCGGCGCGCTGGTCGACGCCGACGGCTGGCAGGGCGGCCCGAGCACGATCCCGCTTGCCACGGTGCCCGGGCTGCGGGGCTGCCTCGGTCCGCTGGCAGCGGAGTACTACGGCCGACCGGCCGAGCGACTAACGTCGATCGGCGTGACCGGCACCAACGGAAAGACCTCGTGCAGCCACTGGATCGCGCAACTGCTAACACGGGAAGGCCGGCGCTGCGCGGTGATCGGCACGGTCGGCGTCGGTTTCCCCGATGCGTTGCGTGCGAGCGATCTGACCACGCCCGACCCGCTCTCGTTGCAGCGTGAACTGCGGCACCTGCTGGACGCCGGTGCGCAGGCGCTCGCGATGGAAGTGTCGTCGATCGGACTCGATCAGAGGCGGGTCGACGGCATGCGTTTTGACGTCGCGTTGTTCACCAACCTGACGCGCGATCACCTCGACTATCACCTGACGATGGCAGGCTACGAGGCGGCCAAGGCGCTGCTGATCGACTGGCCGGGACTTGGCCACGCCGTGCTCAACCTCGATGACGAGGTCGGCTGTGGTTTCGCGGCGCGGGCCGCCGCACGCGGAGTCGCCGTCATCGGCTACAGCGCTCGCGGCGACGCACGGCCGCGACCGATGGCTCCGCGCCTGCTCGCCCACCGGGTTCGGGCCACGGCTGACGGGCTGGCATTCGAGCTGCAAGCCGATACCGTCCGGCGCGCGGTCGAAGTGCCACTGGTCGGCCAGTTCAACGTCGCCAACCTGCTCGGCGTGATCGGCGTATCGCTCGCCTGCGGCGTCGCGCTCGATGCTGCCTTGGCAGCCCTCGCGTCACTGGTGCCGCCGCCGGGTCGCATGCAGCGCGTCGCGCCGGACGTCAATCCGCTCGTGGTCGTCGACTACGCGCACACGCCGGATGCGCTGGGGCAGGCACTCGCCGCACTCAGACCGCTCGCCGACGCGCGCGGTGGCCGGCTGTGGGCCGTGTTCGGCGCCGGCGGCGATCGCGATCCAGGCAAGCGCGCACCGATGGGTGCGGCGGCCGCAAGCGGCGCGGACGTTGTCGTTGTCACCAGTGACAACCCGCGCAGCGAGGATCCGCGTGCCATCGTCGAGCAGGTGGCGGCAGGTGCGCGCGGTGCGCGCGAACTGCACGCGGTGGTCGACCGCGCAAAGGCCATCGAGTACGCGGTGACCGCGGCCGACGCGGCCGACGTGGTGCTGGTCGCCGGCAAAGGACACGAGGATTACCAGATTGTCGGTGCCGAGCGGCGGCCGTTTTCCGACGTCGAATTCGCGCGCAAGGCCCTGGCACTGCGCAGTGGAGGACGCGCGTGAGCGCCCCACGGCCGCTCAGAAGGCGCTTACTCCCCCTTGGGGGGACAGCCCGTAGGGCGACGGGGGTCGCATGAGTTCGCTGATGACCGTCGCGGAACTGGCCCGGGCCGTCGGCGCGCATGCGGTGCAAGGCGAACGCAGCGCGACGTTTTCGAGCGTATCGACCGACTCGCGCACGCTGTCATCCGGTGCGCTGTTCGTCGCGCTGCGCGGTGAACGCTTCGACGGCCATGCCTACGCGGACGCTGCGATCCGGCGCGGCGCGGCTGCTCTGATGGTCGAGCGACCACTGGAAATGGACATGCCACAGGTGATTGTGGCCGATGCGAAACGGTCTCTCGGAGTTGGCGCCGCGCAATGGCGCGCGCGCTACAGCATGCCGGTCATCGCGGTAGCAGGCAGCAACGGCAAGACCACCGTAACCCAGATGATCGCGTCCATCCTCGCGCAGGCCTACGGCGAGGCGCGCCGGCTGGCGACGCGCGGCAACCTCAACAACGATATCGGCGTGCCGCTGATGCTGTGGGAACTCGGCAAGCAGCACCGGGCCGCGGTGTTCGAAGTCGGCATGAATCATCCCGGTGAGATCGCCTACCTCGCTGAACTTGTCCGGCCGACGATCGCGCTGGTGACCAACGCGCAGCGCGAGCACCAGGAGTTCATGAAGTCGGTCGAGGCGACGGCTGCCGAAAACGGCGAGGTCATCGCCGCGTTGCCGCTGTCTGACGATGGTGTGGCGGTGTTCCCGGCCGATGACGGATGCGCGCCTATCTGGCGCCAGTTGGCCGGCACTCGGCGCGTGATCGACTTCGCGCTGGAAGCCTCTGCGGTCGTCACGGCGACCTATGCGCAGACCGCGAAGGGCGCCCGCATGTCGATGGCGACACCAGCAGGCGTGATCGACGTAAACCTCGCGGTGAGCGGGGTACACAACGTGCGCAATGCACTCGCCGCTGCCGCGTGCGCGACGGCGATCGGTGTCGAGTCGCGCTCGATCGCGGCAGGTCTCGCGGCATTCCGTCCCATCAGCGGTCGCGGCGTGCAGGTACGGACCGCCGCCGGGGCGTGCCTGATCGACGATAGCTATAACGCAAATCCGGACTCGGTGCGTGCGGCGATCGATCTGCTTGTCGGCTTCCCGGCGCCGCGCGTGCTTGTGCTCGGCGACATGGGCGAAGTCGGAGACCGCGCGGTGGAGTTTCATCGCGAGGTCGGCGCCTATGCCCGCGAGCGCGGCATCGACGCGCTGTACACGCTCGGCGAATTGACGCGCGAAACGGCCGCTGCCTACGGGGCGGAAGCCCGGCATTTCGACGATGCGGCAGCGCTGATTGCCGAGCTGCAGGCGAAGACGGAATCCACTGCGACGCTGCTGGTCAAGGGCTCGCGCTTTATGCGCATGGAGCGCATCGCGCACGCGTTGGGAGCGACATCGGCGCAGGGTCAGGCGGAGGGAACCCACTAGTGCTGCTGGAACTGTTCGACTGGCTGAGCAACGACATCCGCGCGTTCAACGTTTTCCAGTACCTGACCCTGAGGGCGGTGCTGGCGGCCGGCACCGCGCTGCTGCTCGGCCTTGCAGCCGGCCCGCGTGTCATCCGCAGGCTCGCGGAACTGAAGATCGGTCAGTCGGTGCGCAACGACGGTCCGCAGACGCACCTGATCAAGACCGGCACTCCGACCATGGGCGGCGCCTTGATCCTGATCTCGATCGCCGTGACGACGCTGCTGTGGGCGGACTTGTCGAATCGCTTCATCTGGGTCGTGCTGATCGTCACGCTGGGGTTCGGATGGATCGGCTGGGTCGATGACTACCGCAAGGTCGTGCGCCGCAACCCCAAGGGGATGAGCGCACGCGAGAAGTACATCTGGCAGTCGCTGATCGGACTGGCGGCGGCGTTCTATCTCGCGTTCGCCATCGCCGCGCCGTCGACCGACCGGATCTGGTCGCTGATGACACTGTGGGTGCAGCAGGGCTTCTACATCGATCTGCCACCGCGTTCCGACCTGCTGGTTCCGTTCTTCAAAAACGTCGCCTATCCGCTCGGCGTGTTCGGCTTTGTGGTGCTTTCCTACCTCGTCATCGTCGGCACCAGCAATGCGGTGAACCTGACCGACGGCCTCGACGGACTGGCGATCATGCCGACGGTGATGATCGGAGCCGCGCTCGGCGTGTTCGCCTACGTCGTTGGCCGAGCCGACTTCGCGCGCTATCTGCTGTTTCCGTATATCCCCGGCGCCGGTGAACTGGTGATCATCTGCGGCGCGATCGCCGGAGCGGGACTCGCGTTTCTCTGGTTCAACGCCTATCCGGCCGAGGTCTTCATGGGTGACGTCGGCGCACTGGCCCTGGGCGGCGCGCTCGGCACCATCGCGGTGATCACGCGGCAGGAGATCGTGCTGTTCATCATGGGCGGGGTATTCGTCGTCGAGACCGTGTCGGTGATGATGCAGGTGGCCTTCTTCAAGTGGACCAAGGGCCGGCGCATCTTCCGCATGGCACCGCTGCACCACCACTTCGAACTGTCGGGGTGGAAAGAGACGCAGGTTGTCGTGCGGTTCTGGATCATCAGCATGATGCTGGTTCTCGTCGGTCTCTCGACTCTGAAGCTCCGGTGATGCGCGCGCTGGTTCTGGGACTCGGAGACAGCGGCCTCGCGATGGCGCGATGGCTCGCCCGCAACGGCTGGCACGTCCGTGTGGCAGATACCCGCGCAGCCCCGCCCCGGCTGGAGGCTTTGCGACAGGAAGTTAAAGACGCCGAATTCATCGCCGGGCCATTCGGCAAAGCACTGCTCGACGACGTCGGTCTTGTCGGGCTGTCGCCGGGGCTGTCGCCGACGACATCCGCGGCGGCTCCGCTGATCGCCGCGGCCCGCAAGCGCAAGATCGAGGTGGTTGGTGAGATCGAATTGTTTGCCCGGGCCCTTGCGCAACTGAAGGCTGAACGCGGCTACGACCCGCGCGTGATCGGCATCACGGGAACCAACGGCAAGACCACGACCACGCGGCTAACGGCGCTGCTGGTCGAGCGCTGCGGGCCCAGCGTCGCCGTGGCGGGGAACATCGCGCCATCGGCACTCGACGAACTCGCGCGCCGGCTCGACGACAACCTGCTACCCGATGTGTGGGCGCTCGAACTGTCGAGTTTCCAACTGCAGACCACGACCAGTCTGACGTGTAATGCGGCGGCCGTGCTCAATGTCACGCAGGACCATCTCGACTGGCACGGCTCGATGGAGGCCTACGCAAAGGCGAAGGAACGCATTTTTGCGCCGGCCACCACACGCGTGCTGAACCGCGACGATCCGATCGTCGCGACGATGGTGGGACGCCGGTCGAAAGTCGTCACCTTCGGCGCGGACTCGCCGACGCAGCCGGACGCCTTCGGCCTGGTGCGCGAGGGTGGCATGACCTGGCTCGCGTGGGCCGAGGACACCAGCCTGCCGCAACGTCGCCGTAAGCCCGCGGCCGATGCGCCCGCTATCCCCGCCGAGATTCATGTGCACCGCCTGATGCCGACCGATGCGCTGCGCGTCCGCGGTCGCCACAACGCCTTGAACGCGCTGGCTGGACTCGCGCTGGGACTCGCGATCGGTCTGCCGCTGGCGCCGATGTTGCATGCGCTGCGCGACTATCCGGGCGAGCCGCATCGCGTCGAGCGAGTGGCGGTGCATGGCGGGGTCGAGTACTACGACGACAGCAAGGGAACCAATGTCGGCGCCACCGTGGCGGCCCTCGACGGCCTTGGCGACGAGGGGCGCAAGCTGGTCGTGATCCTCGGCGGCGATGGTAAGGGTCAGGATTTCTCTCCGCTCGCCGCTGCCGTGGGCCGGCATGCGCGCGCCGCGGTGCTGATCGGTCGCGATGCCGCGGCGATCCGCGCGGTGCTCGAAAGTGGTGCTCCGGGTGTCGAACTGATCGATGCCGACACGCTGCCGCGCGCGGCGCGACTCGCCGCACAGTCGGCCCAGAGCGGCGACGCGATCGTTCTGTCGCCGGCGTGCGCGAGCCTCGACATGTTTCGCGATTACCGTCACCGCGCCGAGGTGTTCATCGAAGCCGTGCGTGAACTGACCGCGGAGGCGGGGCAGCCATGCTGAAGCGCTGGCGTGATGCATGGGGCGGGCGGCGCGGCCGCCGGCGCGGACGTTCAACGTCGTTCGATGCCGGTGGCTCGGTCATGGCGCTGGCGGGACTGGGCGGCGCCCGTGTCGCGCCGGTGGCGGCCGGACGGCTGCCGAGTGTCGACCGCACGCTGATCGCCGTGGTCGCTGCGCTGATCATGATCGGCACCGTGATGGTGTATTCGGCATCGATCTCGCTGGCTGATTCGCCGCGCTTCAATGTCGCCCCGACGCACTTTCTGGCCCGCCACCTGGTCGCGCTCGGGATCGCGTTATGCGCGGCGATCGTCGCATTCCAGGTGCCGATGTCGGCATGGCAGCGCGCCGCGCCTTGGCTGTTCGTCGCGACCCTCGTCCTGTTGGTGATCGTGCTCGTGCCGGGCATCGGCAAGGGAGTCAACGGCGCACGCCGCTGGATTCCGCTTGGCTTGCTCAACCTGCAACCGTCGGAGCTGCTGAAGGTCGCCTGCGTGTTGTACGCGGCCAACTTCACGGTGCGCAAGCAGGATTACATGCACCATTTTGCGCGCGGCTTCCTGCCGATGGCCATTGTCATGGGCGCCGTCGGCGTGCTGCTGCTGCTGCAACCGGATCTCGGCGCGTTCGGAGTGATCGTCGCGATCAGCATGGGCATCCTCTTCCTCGGCGGCGTCAACGGCAAGCTGTTCGCCGGCATCAGCGCTGCGCTGTCGATGGTTTTCATGGCGGTGATCTGGCTGTCGCCGTGGCGGCGCGAACGGATCTTTGCCTACCTCGATCCGTGGTCTGAAGCGAATGCGCTCGGAAAGTCGTATCAGCTTTCGCATTCGTTGATCGCCTTTGGCCGCGGCGAATGGTTCGGTGTCGGGCTGGGCGGCAGCGTGGAGAAGCTGCACTACCTGCCCGAGGCGCACACGGATTTCATCCTCGCGGTGCTGGGCGAGGAGCTTGGGTTGATCGGCGTGCTGACGGTCGTCGTGCTGTTTTACTGGCTCGTCAAGCGCGCGTTCGAGATCGGCCGGCAGGCGATCGCGCTCGAGCGGACTTTTGCAGGCCTGGTTGCGCAAGGCGTTGGCCTGTGGATCGGTGTTCAGGCATTCATCAATGCTGGCGTCGCGACCGGGTTGCTGCCGACCAAAGGACTGACGCTGCCGCTGATGAGCTATGGCGGCTCGGCGTTGCTGTCGACCTTGGTCGCGCTCGCGATCCTGCTGCGCGTCGATGCTGAGAACCGCGTCCTCATGCGCGGAGGCCGCGCATGAGCCTTTCGCAAAGGCCGCGCATGAAGGAAACCATGAACGCCGCGATGGAGGCCACGTGAGTCATCTGGTGGTCGTCGCCGCCGGCACCGGTGGTCATGTGATGCCGGGTCTCGCGGTGGCCGAGGCATTGCGCGGGCGCGGCTGGTCGGTGAGTTGGTTGGGCACACGTACCGGGATGGAACGCGGCCTGGTTGAGCGTCAGGGCATCGACTTCGACGCGATCGACTTCAGCGGGCTGCGCGGCAAGGGCTTCAAGACGATGCTGTTCGGAGGTTTCTTCCTGTTGCGCGCGATGTGGCAGAGCCGCAAGCGGTTGCGTGCGCGCGCGCCGAAGGCCGTGTTCTCGACCGGCGGCTATGTCGCGGTGCCGGCCGGCATGGCGGCAAGCACACTCGGCCTGCCGCTGGTGCTGATGAACTCGGACGCCGAAAGCCTGCTGTCGACGCGTTTGCTCGCGCCGCTCGCCGCGGGGGTGCTGTGCGGATTTGAAGGGGCTGCCGCTGCACGAGCCGGTGCCAAGGGCATTGTGACCGGCAATCCCGTGCGCGCGGAGATCGCGGCGATCGCGCCGCCCGCTGAGCGCTGTGCCGGGCGCTCCGGGCCGCTGCACCTCCTCGTGATCGGCGGCAGCCTCGGTGCGCAGATTCTGAACGAGCGCATTCCGGCCGCGCTCGCGCTGATTCCAGCCGACCGTCGTCCGTGCGTCGTGCATCAGTGCGGCGCCGTGCATGTTGCTGCCGTGCAGGCCGCCTACCTTGCCGCGGGTGTGCAGGCCGAGATCGTCGCGTTCATCGACGACATCGCGCAGCGCTATGCAGCCGCCGACATCGTGATCTGCCGCGCCGGTGCGATCACGATCACCGAGCTAGCCGTGGCGGGCTTGGCCGGCATCCTGGTTCCGCTGGTGGTTTCGACAACGCAGCACCAGCGCACCAACGCCGAGTACATGGCAACACGGGGTGCCGCAATCCACTTGCCCCAGAGTGACCTGACAGCCGATCGCCTCGCGGGGCTGCTGGAAGGGCTGACGCGTGAACGCCTGCTCGGTATCGCAAACGCTGCCCGGGCGCTCGGCCGTCCGGACGCGACGACGATGGTCGCGGAAGTCATCGAGCGAGTGGCCGCATGAAGCACGCGGTCAAGCACATCCATTTTGTTGGGATTGGCGGCTCGGGAATGAGCGGAATCGCCGAAGTGTTGTTGACCCTCGGCTACCAGGTCAGCGGTTCTGATGTGGCGAGCAACGCAGTCACGCGGCGCCTCGCCGAACTCGGCGCGCAGGTCAAGCAGGGACACGCGGCCGAGCACATCGCCGGAGCGGATGCTGTCGTCGTCTCGGCCGCCGTGTCGCCCAGCAATCCGGAAGTGATCGCAGCCCGAGCACAGCGCGTTCCGATCGTTCCGCGCGCGGTAATGCTGGCCGAGCTGATGCGCCTCAAGCAGGGGATTGCAATCGCCGGAACGCACGGCAAGACCACCACCACTAGCCTGGTGGCGAGCGTGCTCGCGGCGGGCGGGCTCGATCCGACTTTCGTGATCGGCGGCCGCCTGAATTCGGCGGGCGCGAGCGCGCGGTTAGGCAGCGGCGAATACATCGTGGTCGAGGCCGACGAGTCGGATGCGTCATTCCTGAATCTGATGCCAGTGATCGCCGTCGTGACCAACATCGACAACGATCACATGGAAACCTACGGTCACGACTTCTCTCAACTGAAGCAGGCGTTCGTCGAGTTTCTCGGTCGCCTGCCGTTCTACGGTTCGGCCGTACTGTGCATCGACGACGCGCACGTCCGCGACATCCTGCCTTTTGTCTCGAAGCCGGTGCTGAGCTACGGGTTCGCGGCCGAGGCCCAGGTACGCGCGGTCGATGCGGTCGCCGACGGAACCCTGATGCGGTTCACAGTGCTGCGCGAGGGTATGCAGCCGCTCGCGGTGCAGCTCAATATGCCCGGCCATCACAACGTGGCCAATGCGCTGGCCGCGATTGCGGTGGCGAGCGAGCTTGGGGTCGGCGATGCCGCCATCGTCGAAGCCCTCGCGAACTTCACCGGCATTGGACGCCGGTTCGCCCCGCACGGCGAGCTCGCGGCGCCGGACGGCGGCACCTACACGCTAGTAGACGACTACGGCCATCACCCGGTGGAGATGGCCGCGACGATTGCGGCGGCGCGCGGTGCGTTTCCGGACCGCCGGCTCGTTCTCGCGTTCCAGCCGCATCGCTACACGCGCACGCGCGACTGCTTCGAGGACTTCGTGCGCGTCCTGTCGACGGCAGACGTGCTGTTGCTGACTGAGGTCTACGCCGCGGGCGAAGCCCCGATCGTCGCCGCCGACGGCCGCTCGCTGGCGCGCGCCGTGCGCGTCGCCGGCAAGGTCGAGCCGATCTTCATCGAGGCGATCGATGAGATGCCGGCCGCGCTGCGCGACGTGGTGCGCGATGGCGACGTCGTGATCACCATGGGAGCCGGCTCGATCGGGCAGGTTGCCGTGCGGCTTGCGGGCGGGGGGGCCGAATGAGCGCAGCGGCGACCTCTTTGGGCAAGGTCGGCGTGCTGTACGGCGGGCGCTCGTCCGAGCGCGAAGTGTCGATCATGTCCGGCACCGGCGTGCTCAACGCGCTGAAGAGCCGCGGCGTCGATGTCCACGCGTTCGATCCCGGCCGGCAGACGCTCGCTGAACTCGAAGCCGCCCGGTTCGATCGCGTGTTCATCGCGCTGCACGGCCGCGGCGGCGAGGATGGGACCATCCAGGGCGTGCTCGAGACGCTGGGTGTTCCGTACACCGGCAGCGGTGTGCAGGCCTCGGCGATCGCCATCGACAAGGAGAAGACCAAGCAGATCTGGTTGCAGGCGGGCATCCCGACGCCGGCATGCCGTATTGGCCATGCGGCGACCGACTGGATGCAGGTCGTGGCAGAGCTCGGTGACCAGCTGATCGTCAAGCCGGCGCGCGAAGGCTCCACCATCGGCATCACGAAAGTGACTCGCCATGACAACAACGAACTGGCGCTGGCATACGAGGCCGCCGTCCAGTACGACGACACGGTGCTGATCGAGCAGCTGATCGCCGGCCGCGAACTCACCTGCGCCATTCTTGGCGACGGACCGTCGGCCGAAGCGCTGCCGCTGATCGAGATCCGCGCTCCCGGCGCCAATTACGACTACCACAACAAGTACTTCAGCGACGACACGCAGTACTTGTGTCCGGCGCCCGTGGACGCAGAGACGACGCGCCGGGTCAGCGAGCTCAGCGTGCGCGCGTATCGGGCGCTCGGCGCACGCGGGTGGGGCCGCGTTGACGTGATGCTGGACGACCAGGGCGCCCCCTTCCTGCTCGAACTCAACACCTCGCCTGGGATGACCGGCCATTCGCTGGTGCCGATGGCGGCACGGGCGACTGGCATGAGTTACGAGGACCTCGTGCTGCGCATCCTCGCGATGGCGACCCTCGACGATTGGCGGCGCGGATGATGGGCGCCCGGCTGATGAACCTGGCGGCGCTGGTTGCGACGCTGATCGCGACGGGGATGCTGGTGCTCGCCGGCGCGCGTTGGGTCGCCCAGCGGCCGCAGTTCAATTTCAAGCGCATCGAAGTGCGCGGTGAACTGCAGCACGTGACCGCGGCGTCGATCCGCGCGGCGATTGCCGGACGCCTGCGCGGCAACTTCTTCACGGTCCGCCTGGACGACGCTCGTCGAGTGCTGGAGTCTGTCCCGTGGGTCGCGCAGGCCTCGGTGCGGCGCGTCTGGCCGAATCGCCTGCTGGTCACGCTGCGCGAATACCGCGCACTGGGCGCGTGGGACGACGGGCGCCTGCTGTCGGACAGCGGCGACTTGTTCGTTGCTAACGTGGCGGAGGCCGAGGTGTTCGGGCCACTACCCACGCTGGGCGGACCGGAGGACTCGGCGCGCGAAGTCGCACGTCGCTACTACGAAATCGCTGCCAGCCTCGCGCCGTTATCGATGACGATCGATGCCATCGATGTCTCCGAGCGCCGGTCGTGGACGGTGCGTGCGACCGGGCCTGAGACCGGATCGACGACGTTCGTGCTTGGACGCGACGATCGTCCGGATGAGGTCTTGCGCCGACTGGCCGATGCGGTGACTGCGTTTCCGATGGTGTTTGCCCGGATGGGCGGCCCGCCTGAGCGCATCGACACACGCTATGCGAACGGGTTGGCCGCCGGGCCGCCCGCGCGCAGCTCCGCACCGAGAAACCGCTGATCCATGAAAACCGAAACCAAAGATCTGATCGTCGGGCTCGACATCGGCACCTCCAAGGTCGTCGTGGCGGTCGCCGAAGTGCTGGCGGACGGTCGCTTCCAGGTGATCGGCCTGGGTCAGGCCGCGTCGCAGGGCCTGCGCAAGGGAGTGGTCGTCAACATCGAGTCGACGGTGCAGTCGATCCGCCGCGCGCTCGAGGAAGCGGAACTGATGGCTGCCTGCCAGATCAAGGATGCCTTCACCGGCATCGCCGGCAGCCACATCAAGAGCTTCAACTCGAGCGGCATGGTGGCGATCAAGGACCGGGAAGTGTCGGCGAGCGACGTCGGCCGCGTCGTCGAAACGGCGAAGGCGATCAACATTCCCACCGACCAGCAGGTACTGCACGTGCTGACGCAGGAGTTCATCGTCGACGGGCAGGAGGACATCCGCGAGCCGATCGGCATGAGCGGAGTGCGGCTCGAGGTGCGAGTCCACATCGTGACCGGTGCGGTCAGCGCAGCGCAGAACATCATCAAGTGCGTGCGTCGCTGCGGCCTCGAGGTGCAGGACCTGATCCTGCAGCCGCTTGCATCATCGCTCTCGGTGCTGACGGCGGACGAGAAGGAACTCGGTGTCGCGCTGGTCGACGTCGGCGGTGGCACCAGCGACATCGCCATTTTCACCGGCGGCGCAATCCGCCACACCGCGATCATTCCGATCGCCGGCGACCAGATCACCAACGATATTGCGATGGCGCTGCGCACGCCGATTCCGGATGCCGAGGAGATCAAGGTGCGCTGGGGGGTGGCCAAGGAGGTGCTGGCCGATCCCAACGAGAAGATCGAGATTCCCGGACTCGGCGATCGCGGACCGCGCCTGCTGTCGCGCCAGGCGCTGGCGGCTGTCATCGAACCGCGCGTCGAGGAACTCTTCACGCTGACGCAGCAGGTGATCCGCGAGTCGGGTTACGAGGAACTGCTGTCGTCGGGAATCGTGTTGACCGGCGGCACCAGTTTGCTGCCCGGCATGACCGAACTGGCCGAGGACGTCTTCCTGAAGCCCGCGCGGATCGGCTGGCCGCAGTACGACGGTTCGCTGTCCGACGTGGTGCGCAACCCGCGCTTCGCGACCTCGATGGGCCTGCTGGTCGAGGCGCACTCGCAGCGTCAGCGCGGCCGCAAGATCGCTCAGCAGAGCGGATCGTTCAAACAGACGTTCAAGAGGATGAAAGAATGGATTGTCGGAAATTTTTAGCTGGCGCGGCTCGTGTACGCGCCGCTGCGGGTCGCACGTGCACTCGCCGCGATCTAGTTAGAGCGGCCGCCTTCGGGCGGCTGGGCGGCGGCCGCGTCACTGTGAGCGCGACCCGCCTAGGCGAGTCGCGCAGCGGCGACACCGGAGCTGCGAACGAAGCGATCGCAGCGCACAGACATCCGTTCGTAGCTTTTGTGATCGCAGGCGGTGCGGAGCCGCCTCAAGCCGCCCGCGCTAACCCGAACACGTGCGGCGTGCACGTGCGAGCCGAAGGCTCGCGTATACGCCGCGCGCCCCTAGCGCGTAATGCCAAGCGCGTTGTTGCCGTTGCGCTTTTGGCCTTGCGCGTTTCGTCTTGACGCAGCAATCCCACTCTGGAGCAGGAGAACACGATGACTTTCGAGATACTGGAAACCGAAACGCGAGGGACGATCATCAAGGTGGTCGGTGTCGGCGGTGCCGGCGGCAACGCGGTCGAACACATGATCCTGCGTGGTGTGCAGGGCGTCGAGTTCATCTGCGCCAACACCGACCATCAGGCACTTGTCCGCTCGTCGTCCAAGAATGTGCTGCAACTCGGCAAGACCGGCCTGGGTGCAGGTAGCCGACCCGAAGCCGGGCGCCAGGCCGCCGAAGAGGCGCGCGACCGCATCGCCGATGCCCTGCGCGGTGCGCACATGGTGTTCATCACGGCCGGGATGGGTGGGGGTACCGGTACTGGAGCCGCCCCGGTCGTGGCGGAGATCGCCAAGGAACTCGGCGTCCTGACCGTTGCGGTCGTCTCCAAGCCGTTCGAGTTCGAGGGACCCAGGCGGATGAAGGTCGCGGAGACCGGGCTGGCGGAACTCGAGGCCTCGGTGCATTCGCTGATCGTCATCCTCAACAACAAGCTCGAGGAGGTGATGGGCGAGGATGCCGAGATGGCCGATTGCTTCCGCGCCGCCGATGACGTTCTGCACAACGCCTGTGCCGGCATCGCGGAGATCATCAACGTGCCGGGACTGGTCAACGTCGACTTTGAGGACGTCAAGACCGTGATGAGCGAGCACGGCAAAGCCATGATGGGAACCGCGACGGCGTCGGGACTCGACCGCGCGCGCATCGCAGCCGAGCAGGCGGTCGCCAGTCCGTTACTCGAGGGCGTGGACCTGTCAGGAGCGCGCGGCGTGCTGGTGAACATCACGGCGTCGACGTCCCTGAAGATGAAGGAGACGCGCGAGGTGATGAACACGATCCGCGCGTTCGCCGCCGAAGACGCGACGGTGATCTTCGGAACAGTGTGCGACGAGTCGATCGGCGACGCCCTGCGGGTCACGGTGGTGGCGACGGGACTTGGCCGCGCCGCTTCGAAGAAGCAGTCGACGCCTTTCACGGTCGTTCGTACCGGCACCGACAATGTGCCGCTGATGGTGAATCCGAACCGGGAGACCGGCTCCGCGGCTTCGGACTACAGTCACCTCGAGACTCCGGCCGTGTGGCGATCGCGCGAAGCCGCGCAGCAGCGCGTTTCCGCGCTGGAAGACAGCGGCAGCGATCGTTATGACATTCCGGCGTTCCTGCGCAAGCAGGCGGATTGAGCGGCTATCCGACTGAGGGTGTGCGCGCGGCCGCAGGGCCGTCGTGTACGCCCTCAGTGACCAGAGCACGGTAAGCATGCCACGTCGCATGGCCGATGATCGGCACAGCGATGGTCAGGCCGACGAAGAAAGTCGCGAAGCCCGCTGCCACCACCAGCACGATGATCATCGCCCAGATCGCAAGCGGCACCGGATTAGCGAACAGCGCGCGCACGCTGTTCAGCGCCGCGACGATCGTGTCGGTGCCGCGATCGAGCATCATCGGAACCGAAACGACGCTGATCGCGAATACCACCGTGGCGAACAACGCGCCGACCGCGAGGTACGTCGCGACAAAATCCGCGTGCTCGAGGCTCACGACCTGCCCGACGAAGCTCTTGAGCGTCGGCATTCCGCCCGAGAAAAAGAGGGCGAAGGTCACCAGCGAAGCGCGAGCCCACACCAGCATGACGATCGTCAGCACCAGCGCGAACAGGCTGAAAGCGCCGAGGTTGCTGCGCCAGGCGACCGCCGTCGAGAGGAGTTGAACCGGTTCGCCGCGTTCGAGCCGCCGGCTGATGTCGTACAGCCCGGTGGCAAGGAAGGGCCCGACCAGCAGAAATCCGGCCACCAACGCAGTCAACAACTCGTAGGCATGCCGGAATACGAGGGCGATCAGTCCGCCCATGGCGGCAAACACCGCGCCGTAGGCCAGGCTTGCCGCCGGCGCCCGCCGCAGGTCGCGCAAGCCGGCTGCCAACCAGGAGAACGGGGCGGTGACCGAAACGGCACGAATGGGCGGAAAGGGGTTTGTCGGCTCGTCGGATGTCGCCGATCGCGCCGTGGTCGCCGACGTCTCGGAAGTCATGCGTGCGCCTTCCCTTCAGCAGTCTTTAGCACATTGTCGGCGGAGGGGCCCGTGATTGCTTGCCGCGTCGCACAAGGGTACGGATAAAATGCATACCATGCTGAAACAACGCACGCTTAGACAAATAGCCCGTACGGTCGGAATCGGGCTGCACAGCGGCACCAAGGTAGGCTTGGTGCTGCGGCCAGCCGCTGCAGACACGGGGATCGTCTTTCGGAGAATCGACCTCGAACCCCCGGTCGACATCAGGCTCAGCCCGGAGGCCGTGGTCGACACGCGCATGGCGACCACGATCGGGCGGGGCGACGTTCGCATCGCCACCATCGAGCACCTGATGAGCGCCCTGGCGGGCCTCGGCATTGACAACTGTTATATCGACGTCGATGCCGCCGAAATCCCGATCATGGACGGCAGCGCATCGAGTTTCGTGTTCCTGCTGCAGGCGGCCGGCATCGAGGAGTTGAGCGCACCGAAGCGTTTTATCCAGGTGCTACAGCCGGTCGAGATCGTCGACGGCGACAAGTGGGCCCGGCTGGAGCCCTACTTCGGCTACCGCCTCAAGTTCTCGATCGACTTCAACCACCCGGCGATCGACTCGACCGAACAGGTGGTCGAGGTCGACTTCGCGCGCGACTCCTATGTCAAGGACGTATCGCGAGCGCGCACGTTCGGATTCGTCAACGAGGTCGAGGCGCTGCGCGCGGCCGGGCTGGCGATGGGTGGCAATTTCGAGAACGCCATCGTGATGGACGAGTATCGCGTGCTGAATACCGACGGCCTGCGGGCTGGCGACGAATTCGCCAAGCACAAGATTCTCGATGCGATTGGCGATCTTTCCGCGCTCGGCCGGCCGCTGATGGCGAGCTACGTCGCGCACAAATCGGGCCACGCGATCAACAATCGGCTGCTGCGCGCACTCGTGGCTGACGCGAGAGCCTACGACGTCGTGACATTCGACGACGACGAGGCCGCCCCGGAAGCGTTCCGCCCGCAGGTTCAGATAGCTTAGGGCTGCCGACGCCTGCTCAGTGTCTCGGCAAGGCGTCGCAGCGCCCGCCGTAGCGCCGAATCCGGCAGGGTTTGCGCGGCTGTCTCGATTGCACCGATCCCCCGATTACTGACACGCGGATACTGCAATTCAGAACTTGAGACCATCGCTGTACCCTGTCCGGGGTAAGGCGTGCCGCCGGCTTGAATGCGAAGCTTCATCTCGTAGACTTGGAACCCATGGGCAACCAGAGTTGCGACCAATCGAGGTGCCGCCTGGCGCAGCTTGGCCGACTCGGCGGCCGACTCGACGGTGATCCACAGGACCCCGTCGCGCAGGTCGCAGTGTCCGGGCCCGAGCATCAGGCCCGGAGCGATTGAACGTGCCAGTGGCAGCAGAACGCGGGTCAAGGCTTGTGAGGTTTCCCAGCGATCGAGTAGGGCTGCCGCGGCAGGGGAGTCGCGCAGCGCCGCGGCGACAGGACGTGCCGGGTTAGCCATCGTTAGACATCAACGAACAGACGCACCCGCACAACGCGGTGCGCGCAGGGGCAGGAGGGGCAGTGCAGATTATCTTGGTCGACCGACGACTGGCGCGTGCGCGCACCATCACGGTCGGAGCACAGCACGTAGCCGCGGCAGCCGTGCTGCTGACAATTACCGTCGTCATTGTCTCCACGCTCTTTTCCCTGCTGACCGTGCGTGCCGCCTCGACATTGCCACTGCCGTTCGTGGCCGATGTTATCGCTTTCGTCACACGCGACCAGGCCGAGCGTAAGGAGCAGTACGTGCGCGATAACGTGCTGGCCATCACTCGCAAGCTGGGCGAAGTGCAGGCGCAGCTGCTGCGGCTCGACGTTCTGGGCGAGCGGGTGGCCAAGGCGGCCGGCATCCGACCTGAGGAATTCCGGTTCCGCGAACTTCCGGCGCGTGGTGGTGCGCTTGGTAGCGCGATGAACTTCAGCGACCTGCAGAGCGAACTGGCTGGTTTGACGCGCAGTGTCGAACAGCGCTCCGACTACCTGTCCGTGGTGGAAGCCGAGCTGCGTTCGCAACAAGTGCGCAAGGCATTGTTGCCCGGCAGTCAGCCGCTGGCCGACGGATATATTGGCTCGGGATTCGGATGGCGTACCGATCCGTTCACCGGCGAGATGACGCGTCACGATGGCATTGACTTCGCGGCCCCCGCGGGGACCCCGATCCACGCCGCTGCAGGAGGCGTTGTCGTGCTCGCTGAACCGCATCCCGTGTGGGGCAGGTTCGTCGAGATCGATCATGGCAACGACCTACGCACCCGCTATGCACATGCCAGCCGGCTGGTTGTCGCGGCCGGCGACCTGGTCAAACGCGGGCAGAAGATCGCCGAAGTCGGTACGACTGGCCGCTCGACCGGGCCGCACCTGCACTTCGAGGTGCACAACAAGGGCGTTGCGCAGAATCCCTCCAAGTTCCTCTCTGCCGAAGGCAGCCTAATTTCGCACGGATCCGCGGCCAAGGTCGATCTGAAGACCCCTGCGTCCGCTACAGCCGACCGCAACTAGGCCCTGGCTCCGGGAGTCACTCCGGGGCGCGACGCCCCTGTGACATAATTTTCGCTTTGCGCACCGCGGGCCGGGCAACCGCAGTTCCGCGCGCAGCTACCTCTGGGCGTCGACGCGCAAGCGCGACCGTGTCCCGCATGATTTCCGGTGTTCTGACCAAGATTTTCGGTAGCCGCAACGATCGGCTGCTCAAGACCTACCAGCGCAATGTCGAGCGCATCAACGCGCTCGAGCCGACGATCGCCGCCCTGTCCGACGAGGCGCTGCGGGCCAAGACCGACGAGTTTCGAACGCGAGTCGGGGCGGGCGAGGCTATCGAGTCTCTGCTGCCCGAGGCGTTTGCGGTGGTGCGCGAAGCTGCCAAGCGCACGCTCGGCATGCGGCACTTCGACGTTCAGCTGGTCGGCGGCATGGTGCTGCACGCCGGCAAGATCTCTGAAATGCGCACCGGTGAAGGAAAGACGCTGGTGGCCACGCTACCGGCGTACCTCAACGCGCTCGAAGGCAAGGGCGTCCACATTGTGACGGTCAATGATTACCTGGCCAGTCGCGACGCGGAGTGGATGGGCAAGGTCTACACCTTCCTCGGGATGACTGTCGGCGTGATCCTCAGTCAACAGGCCACCGAGGACAAGCGCGCCGCTTACACCGCCGACATCACCTATGGCACCAACAACGAATTCGGTTTCGACTATCTGCGCGACAACATGGAGTATGCGGTCGCCGACCGACGTCAGCGCAGACTGCACTATGCGATCGTTGACGAGGTCGATTCGATCCTGATCGACGAGGCGCGCACGCCGCTGATCATCTCGGGGCCGGCCGAGGATCACACCGAGACCTACGTCCGCATCAACGAGCTTCCAAAGCTGCTGACGCGGCAGAAGGAAGAGAAGGACGAGGGCGACTACTGGGTCGACGAGAAGGCGCACCAGGTGCACATCTCAGAAGCCGGGCACGAGAAACTCGAATCCATCCTCGCGAAAATGGGACTGCTGGTCGAGGGCGAGAGTCTCTACGCCCCGGGCAACATCATCCTGATGCACCATTTGAACGCCGCGCTGCGAGCACACACGCTGTTTCATCGCGATCAGCAGTACGTCGTGCAGAACGGCGAGGTGATCATCGTCGACGAGTTCACCGGTCGGCTGATGCCGGGCCGCCGGTGGTCGGAGGGACTGCACCAGGCGGTCGAGGCCAAGGAAGGGGTGAAGATCCAGGCGGAGAACCAGACCTACGCCTCGATCACATTTCAGAACTACTTCCGCATGTACGGCAAGCTGGCCGGAATGACGGGGACAGCGGACACCGAGGCATACGAGTTCCAGGAGATCTACCACCTGGAAACGGTGGTGATACCGACGCATCGTCCGATGATCCGGATCGATGCGCAGGACAAGGTCTACCGAACTCTGAACGAGAAGTACAAGGCGATCATCGACGACATCAAGGACGACTACGCGCGCGGCCAGCCCGTGCTGGTCGGCACCACCTCGATCGAGAACTCGGAGCTGCTGTCGAACCTGCTGAAGCAGGAGAAGCTGCCGCACCAGGTGCTGAACGCGAAGCAGCACGCAAGGGAAGCCGAGATCGTCGCGCAGGCCGGACGTCCGAAGATGATCACGATCGCCACCAACATGGCAGGCCGTGGAACCGACATCGTGCTCGGCGGCAACGTCGAGAAGCAGGTGCAGTTCGTCGAGGCCGACGCCGCTCTCGACGATGCCGACAAACAACCCAGGATCGACAAGCTGCGTGGCGAATGGCAGTCGTTGCACGAGCAGGTGGTCGGCGCGGGCGGACTGAAGATCGTCGGCTCCGAGCGGCACGAGTCGCGTCGGATCGACAACCAGTTGCGCGGCCGCTCGGGGCGGCAGGGGGACCCGGGAGCCTCGCGCTTCTACCTTTCGATGGAAGACCCGCTGCTGCGCATCTTCGCCGGCGACCGCATGAAGGCGATCATGGACCGGCTGAAGCTGCCCGAGGGCGAGGCGATCGAGGCTGGCATGGTGACGCGCTCGATCGAAAGCGCGCAGCGCAAGGTCGAGGCCCGCAACTTCGACATTCGGAAGCAACTGCTCGAATACGACGACGTCGCCAATGACCAGCGGCGCGAGATCTATGGGCTGCGCAACGAGATCCTCGAAAATGAGGACACTGCAGAGATGGTGGCGAACCTTCGACGCGGCTACTTCACCGATATGTTCCGCAGTTTCATTCCGGCCGAGTCGGTCGAAGAACAGTGGGATGTTTCCGGCCTGCAGGCTGCGCTTGCCGCCGACTGGCAGATCGAGCTGCCTCTCAAGTCGATCCTCGATGAGTCGGACTCGGTCAATGACGAGCAGTTGCTCGAGCGCGTGCTGAAGGCAACCGACGAAGCCTACGAATCGAAGATCGCCGCAGTCGGCCGCGAGGCGTTCTCCGGCTTCGAGCGGTCGATCATCCTGCAGACGCTCGATCAGTCCTGGCGCGAGCACCTAACAGCGCTCGACGCGCTCAGGCAGGGAATCCACCTGCGCGGCTATGCGCAGAAGCAGCCGAAGCAGGAGTACAAGCGCGAGTCGTTCGAGCTGTTCGGTTCGCTGCTCGATCGTGTACGGGCCGACGTCGTCCGCATCCTGATGAATGTCCGCATCCAGTCCCAGGAGGAGGCGCAGCTCGCCGAGCAGCGCATCGAGGCCGAAAGCGAGCGGCGGGCTGAACTGGCGCGTGCCCAGCACGCGGATTTCGGCCAGGCTGTCGCCGAAGAGGCGGTTGACGTCGAGGCCCTGACGTTGCCCGATGAACCAGAAGCCAAGCCCCAGCCTTTCAAGCGATATGGAGACAAGATCGGTCGCAACGATCCTTGCCCCTGCGGTTCGGGCAAGAAGTACAAGCAGTGCCACGGCAAGATCGTTTAGCGATCAACTTCGCGGGTCGCTGCGCAGACGCGCCTGATCTGAACGCAAGAGGGGGCTGCGCCCCCTCCTGGACCTCCTCCCAAGGACGCACCGAGGGCAGCGCGCTCGATATCCTTCGACCGGCTTAGGGTAAGGTTCGCGCTTTTCCTGGTACCGAGTTGCGATGGCCGTCAACCTGTCTGCGCCGCGTCCCGGTGATCTCCTGCCGGTGGCAGGAGTGGAACTCGGCTGCGCCGAAGCCGGAATCCGAAAGCCGCACCGCAAGGACCTGCTGGTTGTGCGGCTGTGCGAAAGTGCGGCGGTCGCCGGCGTATTCACGCAGAACCGCTTCGCCGCTGCGCCGATCCAGGTCTGCCGCGAACACCTTAGCGCAGGCACTGCAATCCGCGCGCTGGTGGTGAACACGGGCAATGCCAATGCGGGTACCGGCGCAGCAGGGCTCGACGCGGCGCGCGCGACTTGTGAGGCCACGGCAAGGCTACTGGGCGTCTCAGCCGAGGCGGTGCTGCCTTTTTCCACCGGCGTGATCATGGAGCCACTACCGGTAGACCGTGTGCTGGCAGGTTTGCCGCGTGCAGTCGCCGCGCTGGATGCGCGCAACTGGCTGCACGCGGCGGAAGCCATCATGACCACCGACACGGTGCCGAAGGCGACCTCCCGCCGACTCGAGATCGGGTCGACTGTCGTCACGTTGACGGGCATTGCCAAAGGCGCCGGCATGATCCGGCCCAACATGGCGACCATGCTCGGCTTCATCGCGATGGATGTCGGAGTAGCAAACGACGCACTGCAGGCCATGGTCCGGCATGCGGCCGAACGCTCGTTCAACCGCATCACGATCGATGGCGACACCTCGACCAATGACTCGTTCGTCGTCATCGCCAGCGGTACCGGCCGGCTACGCGTCGGCGACACGTGCGATCCGCAGTTCGGGGCGGTACGGGATGCGCTGGCCGAAGTTGCCGGCGAGCTGGCCCAGGCTATCGTGCGGGATGGTGAAGGGGCGACCAAGTTCATCGAAGTGCGCGTCGATGAGGCGGTCTCGACCGACGAGGCGGCGCAGGTAGCCTACGCCGTTGCCCATTCGCCACTCGTCAAGACCGCCTTCTTCGCGTCCGACCCCAACCTCGGCCGCATACTGGCGGCTGTTGGCAATGCCGGCATCGCCGATCTCGCTCCGGAGCGCGTGCAGTTGTACCTCGATGACGTCTGGGTCGTGCGCGACGGAGGCCGGCATCCGCAGTACCAGGAAGCGGACGGGCAGCGGGTGATGAAGCAGCCGGAAATCCGGGTGCATTTGAAACTCGGCCGCGGTGGCGCGTCCACGCTCGTCTGGACGACCGACCTGTCGCACGACTACGTCTCCATTAACGCGGACTATCGATCGTGACGCCAACGCGTAAGGCGGATTCGACAGCGGCGAACGGCGATGCTCTCGCACGTCTGGCCGATATCGTCGAGCGGATCGCTGCGCTGCTGCCGCCCGCGGAAGGGGTGGAGGCCGATGCCGCAATCGCCTACCGTTGGCGCAAGCGTCGCTACCTGGGGATGGAGCGGGGCGTTCTCGAAGCGGTCGCACGCCCCGCGCTGATTTCGTTCGATCAGCTGCAGCACGTCGCCGTGCAGAAGGACGCGATCCGGCGCAATACCGCGCAGTTCGTCCGCGGTCTGCCGGCCAACAATGTGCTGCTCACCGGCGCGCGAGGAACCGGCAAGTCTTCGCTGATCCGCGCGTGCCTGCACGCATTCGCCGGCGACGGGCTGCGGCTGGTCGAGATCGACAAGCACGACCTGATCGACCTCGCCGACCTTGTCGCGCGAATCGAAGGACGATCGCAGCGATTCATCGTGTTCTGTGACGATCTCTCCTTCGATGCAGGCGAGGCCGGCTACAAGGAGCTGAAGGCGGCGCTCGACGGTTCGATTGCGGGCCGCTCCGACAACGTGCTGATCTACGCCACGTCAAATCGCCGGCACCTGATGCCGGAATTCATGCGAGACAACCTCGCCGCCCAGTACCAGGAGGATGGCGAAGTTCATCCGGGCGAGGCGGTGGAAGAGCGCGTCTCTTTGTCCGAACGGTTCGGCATCTGGCTGACTTTCTATCCGTTCCGACAGGACGATTACCTCGACATCGTCCAGCACTGGCTCCAGCAGCTCGGCGTCGGCGCTGATGCGCAGCAAGGCGCGCGGACGGAAGCGCTGCAGTTTGCGCTGCAACGCGGCTCGCGTTCAGGTCGTGTTGCTCTGCAGTTCGCACGCGATTACGCCGGGCGCCATCGACTGCTGGATTTGTCTACCCAGCGATGAGCGGCCGGCCCGTCGTCGACGTCGCGGTCGGAGTACTGATCCGCGCCGACGGCCGATTCCTCCTCGCCAGCCGTCCAGCCGGTAAGCCGTACGCCGACTACTGGGAGTTTCCCGGCGGCAAGCTCGAGCACCGGGAAGCCGTGCCGCATGCGCTGTCTCGGGAGCTCCATGAAGAACTTGGCATCGACGTCGGCAACGTCTATCCGTGGATCGTGCGCGAATTCGAATACCCACATGCCCACGTTCGACTGCACTTCTGCCGGGTATATCAATGGACCGGCGTGCCCCACGCCCGCGAAGGCCAGCAGCTGCAGTTCGCCTCACTTGCGGAGTTGCCGGCCGGACCGCTGTTGCCGGCGACCGTTCCCGTGCTGCGCTGGCTCATGCTTCCCCCGATCTACGGCATCACCAACGCGAGCGAACTTGGTGTCGGAGAGTTCGATCATCGAGTCCAACGCGCTCTCGAGCAGGGGCTGGAGCTAATGCTGTTCCGGGAGCCGCTGCTCGATCGAGTGCAGGCGCGGTCGGTTTTCGAAGCCACGCTGAAGCAAGTGCGCAGCGCGGGCGGCCGCCTGCTCGTCAGCAGCCGGCATCCAGCGGAGTGGGCGAAGACGGCAGACGGCATCCACCTGACTGCCCGCGACCTACGATCCATGACGCAGCGGCCCGAGTGTTCCTGGGTCGGTGCGTCGGTGCACGACGCGCGCGAGCTGGCTCACGCCGCCAGGATAGGACTCGATTTTGCGATGTTGGGCCCCGTTGCCGCCACGCGGTCCCATCCGGAGGCGAAGCCGCTCGGATGGTCGAGATTTGCCGACGAGGTCGCCGGTTCGCCGATCCCCGTGTATGCGGTCGGTGGGCTGTCGCCACGCGACCTGGAACATGCGTTGGCGCTGGGCGCACAGGGTATCGCACTGCAGCGCGCGGTGTGGTCGGGCGACTATTCCTTCGGATCGTCGGGCGTGACCGAACCATCGACACGCTCGGAAACGCTGCCGACGACGGAGTAGCTTTCGGCGGCCCAGGCGCCGAGGTCGATCAGCTTGCAGTGCTCGCTGCAAAACGGCCGGAAGAGGTTCTCGGTGGTCCATTTCACCGAGGTTGCGCAGACAGGGCAACGAACGGTCACCACAACGGTTCAGAAGGCGCAAAGTGCCAGTTCGAATGGGATGTCACGATCTGCGGGGCGCGGTTTCAGGTCTCGGTCCTGCGTCGTGAACCGTATCCACAACATGTACTTGTTTGCGCTGATCTCCGGGATCGCGTGCAGCGCGCCATCGACCCGGACCTGCAACAGCGCGTAGGTGCGGCCCTGCAGCATCTGCTGAAAAGCGCCTTGCGCTGCGACCTGACGGCTGCGGTGCGCCGTTTCACGAAGGAGCTTAAGCACGATACCGAGTGCAGAATGGAACTGCATCAGCGGCTGCACCCACGACTGCAAATCTCGAGTGCGGCTTTCCACGTCGCGCGTCAGCCAGGCATGATACGAAGGCAGGTCGAACTCGCACGTGCCGCCTGGGATGATCGCCCGACTTCGAATGCTCATCAGCCATTCATTGTCGCGAATATGCTGACCCGCCTTGCCGGTCGTGGCGTTGAGTGCCTGTTGTGCCTGATCGATGTCCGCCAGCACCGACGCGAGGGCGGCTTCTGACACCTGCGGGTTGTTGCGCAGTGCCTGCAGCGTCTGCTTGTGTCGCTCGAGCTCCTGCAGCAGGTCGGACTTCAGGTCGGCGCGCGAAGTGACCTCGAGGATTTCGAACAGCGTCAGCAACGCGGTGTGATGACTGTAGGGATGCTGTTCGCCGCAGAAGTAGAACAGCTTGTCGAACAGGTCCTCCAGCCGAAGCAAGGTGCGTATCCGTTCGCTGAACGGATACTCGTAGAGAATCTGATCTTGGTTCGACATGGGCGCGGCATGCGCAGGGATCGCTTCGACGATATCACAGGGACCGCGCCGGAATGGGCATTGCGGCGTGTGCAAGATACCTCTGATGGAGTCGGGCTACGCGCTGCTCGATCACGTTCAAGGGGGCCTCGTTGAAGATTACGTCGTCAGCCGCTGCAACCCGCTCGCTCCGATCAGCCTGGGACTTCAAGATCGCAAGAGCCGTCGATGCATCGATGCCCGGCCGGGCGCCGACGCGCGCGAGTTGCGTAGACGTGGTGCAGTCGATCACGAGCACCCGGTGCACGCGTGTCGTCCAGTCGCGCGATTCCACCAGCAGAGGAATGACGAACACAACGTAGATCGTGGCAGCCGGCAGCGCGGCCGAACGCTCCTTGGCGGCCGCGCGTACGTGAGGATGCAGGATAGACTCGAGCCGACGGCGGATCGCCGGGTCGGCGAATGCGCGCGCCCGCATCGCGGGACGGTCCAGGCCGCCGTCGGCGGTCAACGCTTCTGGACCGAACTCTGCCCGCAGCGTGTTGATGGCCGCGCCGCCCGGCGCCACGAGTTCGTGCACCAGAACGTCGGCGTCAACGATGGCGGCGCCCAGTCGCTGCAGTTGTGCGGCGATCGTGCTCTTCCCGCTTCCGATGCCACCGGTCAGGCCGACACTGAAAATGCTCATCCGCCCGGAATGAACCAGTTGATCAGACGATCGCCGAACAACAGCACGAAAAAACCGGCACTCGCCAGGTAGGGTCCGAACGGAATCGGGATCTCACGTGCACGCCGCGCGAGCACAATCAGCGCGATTCCGACCAGAGCGCCGACCACTGAGGCCAACAGTACGACGGGAAGCAGCGCTTTCCACCCCATCCACGCGCCGAGTGCAGCCAGCAGCTTGAAATCGCCGTAGCCCATGCCCTCCTTGCCGGTGGTTAGCTTGAACGACCAGTAGATCAGCCAAAGTGAAAGATACCCTGCTACGGCGCCGAGGACGGCGTCGCGTAGCGTCACGCCGGGAAGCGCGCCTAAGAGGTTGGCGAGCAATCCGAGCCACAGCAGCGGGATCGTCAAGTCGTCAGGCAGCAGTGTGGTGTCCGCGTCGATGAAGGTCAGCGCGATCAGTGCCCAGGTCAGCATCAGCGCGAGGCCAGCAGTCAAGCCGAGTCCGAACCGCCATGCGATTAGGCCGGACAACAGGGCCGTCAGCGCCTCGACCAGCGGGTACCGGACGGAAATCGAGGCCCGGCAGCTAGCACACTTCCCTTTGAGCAGCAGCCAGGACAGTATTGGTATGTTGTCCCGCGCGCGAATCGGCGTCGAACAAGTCGGGCAGCGGGACCGCGGTACCAGCAGGTTGTAACGTCCGGTATTGGGCGGTTCACGCCCCTCGAGTTCGGCGCACTGGGCTCGCCACTCGTTCTCCATCATGCGCGGCAACCGGTGGATCACCACGTTGAGGAACGAGCCGACCACCAGGCCGAGAACTGCCGCAGCGACGACGGCCTGAGATTCCGACAACACGTTAACGAGCAGGCCGTTCGACGCCTGCTAGCGCGGCTGCCTAGACAACCTGACCTAGTTTGAATATCGGCAAGTAAATCGCGATGACAATACCGCCGATGATCACTCCCAGTATTACCATGATCAGCGGTTCGAGCAGGCTAGACAGCGCATCGACTGTCTCGTCGACTTCTCGCTCGTAGTAGTCGGCGACCTTGGACAACATCGAATCCAGCGAGCCCGACTCCTCGCCGATCTGGGTCATCTGTACCGCCATGTTCGGAAACACGCCGGTGTTCTGCATCGCCTGTGCCAGGCTGGTGCCAACGTTAACCTCAGTTTGCACGGACTTGGTCGCTTCCTTGTAGACGTAATTGCCAGCAGCCGGCCCTACCGAATCGAGCGCCTCGACCAATGGAACACCGGCGGCAAACGTCGTCGCCAGAGTTCTGCTCCAACGTGCAATAGACGCCTTTTGAAGCATTTCGCCCAAGACAGGCAACTTAAGTAGCGTCCGATCAACAATGGCCTGCACCTTAGGCGATCGCCTCCACGCCTGCACTAGAAAATAGATTCCACCAAAGAGCGTGCCGAACACGATGTACCAATACTTCACAAAGAAATCTGACATTGCAACGACAACCAGCGTCGGTGCTGGCAGGTCGGCGCCAAAACCCTGGAAAACACTCTTGAACGACGGAATCACAAAGATCATGATCACCGCGGTGACCAGGATCGCCACCATGATGATGGTGATAGGGTAAAACAACGCCTTCTTGATCTTGCCTTTCAGCGCGATCGTCTTTTCCTGATACATCGCCAGGCGATCGAGCAGCGTTTCCAGGATACCGGCCTGCTCGCCCGCAGCAACGAGGTTGCAGAACAACGGATCGAAGTACAGCGGGTACTTGCGGAACGCCTGGTTCAGGCTGGTTCCGGTTTCGACGTCCATCCGGATGTCATTCATCAGTCGGGCCATCGATGGATTGGCGTGGCCGCGCCCGACGATGTCGAAGGACTGCATCAGCGGCACGCCGGCCTTCAGCATAGTCGACAGCTGACGCGTGAACAGTGCAAGATCCTTCTGTGTGATCCTCCGACCGCGCGAGAAGGACTGCTTCTTGATCTTGCTGACCATGACGCCGCGGCGGCGCAGCGAGGCGGCGACGACCGACTCGCCGCCGGCACGCATCTCGCCCTTGACGACGCGCCCGTTCTTATCGCGCCCTTCCCAGTGAAAGACGGATTCGCGGACTTCGGCGCGCGGTTTGGCTTTCGCGACTGCACCAGTGGCCATATGGCTTTTCTCCTGCCCTACATCATTCGTTGGTGCATCCCAGCACCTCGTCGATCGACGTGATACCCGCCTTCACCTTCACCAGCCCGGACTGGCGCAGGTCCCGCACGCCGTTCTTGGCGGCTTCGCGTGAGATCTCCGGCGCCGTGGCGCTGCGCAGGATCATGTCCTGCATCGTTTCGGTAATCGGCATCACCTGATAGATCCCGAGTCGGCCCTTGTAGCCGCTGCCCTTGCATTTCTCGCAACCGACCGCCTTGTACGGAGTCCAGGAGCCGTCCAGATCCCCTCCGATGAACCCCGCTGTTACCAGCGCGTCCTTCTTGATTTCGGTGGGCTGCTTGCATGTGCACAGCTTGCGCGCCAATCGCTGAGCGGTGATCAGGATCACGCTCGATGCGACGTTGAACGGCGCCACGCCCATGTTCTGCAACCGGACCAGGGTGGACGGAGCATCATTGGTGTGCAGCGTCGAAAGGACCATGTGTCCGGTTTGCGCAGCCTTGATCGCAATGTCGGCGGTTTCGAGGTCGCGTATCTCGCCGACCATGATGACGTCGGGATCCTGGCGTAGGAACGCCCGCAAAGAATTGGCGAAGGTGAGCCCGGCCTTCTCGTTGACGTTGACCTGGTTGATGCCCGCAATTTGGATTTCGGCCGGGTCTTCGGCCGTCGAAATGTTGACGCCGGGCTGGTTGAGGATGTTAAGGCACGTGTACAGCGATACGGTCTTGCCCGAGCCGGTCGGGCCGGTCACCAGCACCATGCCGTAAGGTCGCTTCACGGCGTTGAGCAACACTTCCTTCTGGTCAGGCTCGTAGCCAAGTGCCTCGATCCCGAGTTTCGCCTGCGACGGATCGAGGATCCGCATCACGATCTTCTCGCCGAACATCGTGGGCAGGGTGCTGACGCGGAAGTCGATCGCGCGCCGATCGGACAGTGCCAGCTTCATCCGGCCATCCTGCGGCACGCGCTTTTCTGAGATGTCCAGTCTCGAAATGACCTTGATCCGGGTGGACAGCCGCTCGCGGATCGCCAGCGGCGGTTGTGCAATCTCCCGCAGCACGCCGTCGATTCGGAAGCGAACGCGGTAGAACTTCTCGTACGGCTCGAAGTGCAGGTCGGACGCGCCTTCGCCGATCGCATCCAGCAGCAGCTTCTGCAGGAACCGGACGACCGGCGCGTCGTCGACTTCGACCTGCGCCGCGTCTTCGGTCGGCTGGTCCGGCGACTCGCCCAGCAGTTCGTCGAAATTGATGTCGTCGCTGCCGGCCATGTCGTCGAGCTTCTGGTTGACCGACTGCGACTGCGCTTCCACCAGGCGCAGCAGCTTGTCGTGCTCGACGACGATGACGTCGAGCGCCAGTTGCGTCTGGAACTTGATCTGGTCCAACGCTGCGAAATTGGTCGGATCGGAGACAGCGATCGCCAGCCGGTTGCCGCGCTTGCGAAGCGCCATCACTCGCTGGGCTACAACCAGCTTCTTGTCGATGATGTCACGAGGCAATTGCTCATAATCCAGCGCGGACAGGTCCAGCATCGGATGACCGAACGTTTCCGCCGCGAACCTGGCGACGGCGCCCGCGCTCAGCCCGGTGACGTCCGCGGCGCCGATCAGTTCGTCGATGAATTGCGAATTGGCCTGGGCGGCCTTGCGAGCGAAGTTCTCAGCGCGGTCCGGCCGCAGCTTGCCCTGCTGGACAAGGGCACGCGCGAGACCCGTAAGGGCCCCTGCGGCGGCGGCAGGACCTTGTGTAACGGCAGACATGGGGGTGGCGCAGTCCCTGAGGGTCCGGTGAGACCCAAGTTATAGCGGGCAGGCTCTTCTCACGAAGCAAAAAGATACTGCCGATAAGGCCCGGATTTGTAAAGGTAAGCTCCCGCAAACCGGGCAAGCTGAACGCGTGTGAAAAGCGCCCGCCAAAGAGCCAGGACTGCCCGGCACCGTGGGAGTTCGACGTGAAAGTTGCGCAGCTGAGGCGGGAAGGAAGTGGTCGGGGTGAGAGGATTTGAACCTCCGACTCCTGCGTCCCGAACGCAGTACTCTACCAGGCTGAGCTACACCCCGACTTTGGCACGACGCCTAGCGGAACTTCAACGTGCCAGGCGCGACGCCGACCGCCGTCGATTAGTCATCGATCTCGGCCGACCGCGAAAGCGAGCAAGTCTAACAAAGATTCTCTGTACACCGACCCCGGTAATTCGCCGATCGCAGCGGCTGCCGCAGCGACTTCGCGCTGCGCGTGATGAGCGGAGTAGACGATCGATCCGTTGTCCATCACGATCCGTACGATCGCGTCGAAGTCACCGTGTCCGTCGCGCACAGCGCGCACGACGAGTTCGCGCTGCTCGTAGCTGGCGTTGCGCAGCGCGTGGATAAGCGGCAGCGTCACCTTCCCCTCGCGAAGATCATCGCCGAGTCGCTTGCCGATGTCCTCGGTGTGACCCGAGTAATCCAGCATGTCATCGACAATCTGGAATGCGCGCCCCAGTGAAGCCCCATATTGCGCGCACTTTTCTTCGGTCCGTGCATTGGCGTCAGCCAGCACCGCAGCAACCCGGGCCCCTGCCTCGAAGAGCGTCGCAGTCTTGCGCTCCACGACGTCGAAGTAGCGTTCCTCGTTGATCGACGGATCGTGGACGCTGAGCAACTGCAACACCTCGCCCTCGGCTATCCGATTGGTTGCATCGGCAAGGATGCGCATCACGCGCATGTGCCCGGCGTCAACCATCATCTGGAACGAGCGTGAATAGAGAAAATCGCCGACCAGCACGCTGGCCGCGTTGCCGAACTGTGCGTTCGCGGTCGTCCTTCCGCGGCGCAGATCCGACTCGTCGACGACGTCGTCATGCAGCAGGGTGGCGGTGTGGATGAATTCGATCACCGCTGCCAAAAGGACGTGGGAGGTGCCGCGATAGCCGAGCGCACGAGCGACCAGCAGAACCACGGCGGGTCGCAGCCGCTTGCCGCCGGCGCCGACGATGTAGTCAGCAATCGTGTTGATCAGGGCGACGTCGGAGCTGAGCCGCTCACGGATGACGGCATCGACTGCCTGCATGTCCGCCGCGATGGGCGCCAGCACGGCCTTCAAGTCCGGCGGCGGCCGCGTTGCCTCCGCTGCGACCGGGCCTCGAGGCGACGGGTTCATGTCAGGGATTATAGGAGGGGCTCCGCGCCGCCTCTCCGACTCGCGTGAGCCGGTCCCGCTGAAGCCTCCCAGGGTCTCTTCAGTTGACTCATCAAATCAGAAAGTGTGATAATTCAAGGCTTTCCGGAGGTTTCGGCTTCCGGCAGGTTCCCAGTTCTAGTCTGCTCGTATCCAAGATTGAGAAGATCGAGGAGCAGTCGCGTTCTTCCGGAGTGAAACGCATGTATGCGGTGATCAAAACAGGTGGCAAGCAGTACCGTGTGGCGCCAGGCGACACGTTGAAGGTGGAGTCGCTCGCGGCCGACATTGGTCAGCAGGTGCAGATTTCCGAGGTACTGGCCGTGGTCGATGGAGGCACGCTGAAAACGGGCACACCGCTGCCCGGCGCCGCCGTCACCGCGACGGTGCTGGGCCATGGCCGGCACGACAAGGTCACCATTTTCAAGATGCAGCGGCGCAAGCACTTTCAGAAACACGCTGGGCATCGCCAGAATTTCACCGAGCTGCGTATCGATTCGATCGCAGCCTGATCGTCGAAGAGCGAGAGCGATATGGCACACAAGAAGGCGGGCGGATCATCCCGCAACGGCCGGGATTCTCAGGCCAAGCGACTGGGCGTCAAAATTTTCGGCGGCCAGGACATTTCCGCCGGAGCGATCATCGTCCGACAGCGCGGAACGCAGTTTCACGCGGGTGACAATGTCGGCATGGGCCGTGATCACACTCTGTACGCCACGGCCGACGGGTTGGTGAAGTTCGAGGTTAGCGGAGCGCTCAATCGCCGCGTCGTGAGCGTCGTTCCGACCGCCTAGACGCTCGCGGCGGTGGCCGGTCTCTGACAAAGGCCCTGCCGTCCGCGGCAGGGCTTTTTCATTGGTGATTTCGTGAAGTTCGTCGACGAAGCGAGGATCGAAGTCCGGGCCGGAAAAGGGGGCGACGGCTGCGCTTCATTTCGCCGCGAGAAGTTCATTCCCAAGGGCGGTCCCGATGGCGGTGACGGGGGACGCGGCGGAAGCGTATGGGCACGGGCCGATCGCAACATTAATACGCTGATCGACTATCGCTACACCCGGCGGCATCAAGCCGAAAATGGTCGGCCCGGTCGGGGCGCGGACTGTTTCGGGGCGGGTGGTGCCGACATCGAACTCCGCGTACCGGTAGGCACGCTGATCTTCGACGAGGAAACCGGGCAGGAACTGGCCGACCTGGCTCGCCACGACGAGCGCGCACTGCTGGCTGCCGGCGGGCGGGGCGGGCAGGGCAATCTGCATTTCAAGTCGAGTACCAACCGCGCTCCGCGACAGTTCACGAAGGGCGAGGAGGGGGAGCACCGCATGCTGCGGCTGGAATTGCGCGTGCTGGCCGACGTCGGACTCCTTGGATTGCCGAACGCCGGCAAGTCGACCCTAATACGCGCAGTCTCCAACGCGCGGCCGAAAGTGGCCGACTACCCCTTCACGACGTTGCATCCGCATCTTGGTGTAGTGCGCGTCGGACCCGAGCGAAGTTTCGTGATGGCCGACATACCGGGCCTGGCCGAAGGCGCAGCCGAGGGCGTCGGACTGGGCCATCAGTTCCTGCGCCACTTGAGCCGAACGGGCCTGCTGATGCACGTCATCGACATCGTCGGTCCGGATGGGAATGCCGATCCGGTCACCGATGCGCGTGCCATCGCAGCCGAACTAAAACGATACGATGCCGCAATGGCACGCAAGCCGCGCTGGTTCGTACTCAACAAGATCGACCTCGTCCCGCAGGATGATCGCGAACGACTCAAGGAGCGGTTTCGGCAGCGCATGCGCACCAAGGCCCCTGTTTTCATGGTCTCGGCGGCAACTGGCGAGGGCTGCGGTCAGCTGGTGACAGCGATCCAGTCTTTTCTCGAGGAGCGGCGCGCTGCGACCGTCGAATCAACGGCATCGAGCCACGATCCCGTGACGATCCGCTGATGCCGGTGCTGCAACTCGCGCGGCGCGCCGTCATCAAGGTCGGCAGCAGCCTCGTCACCAACGACGGTCGTGGTCTCGACGATGATGCGATTTCTATCTGGGCCCGGCAGATCGCGAGCTTGCGCCAACGCGGCATGCAGATCGTCCTGGTTTCGAGCGGAGCCGTCGCCGAAGGCATGCAACGGCTGGGCTGGCTGCGACGCCCACAGCAGATTCACGAACTACAGGCGGCCGCCGCGGTCGGCCAGATGGGACTGGTGCAGGCGTACGAAGCGCATTTCCGCGCGTTCGGCCTGCACAGCGCACAGGTGCTGCTCACCCACGCCGACCTTGCCGATCGCGCGCGTTACCTCAATGCCCGTTCCACACTGCTGACGCTCCTCAATCTGGGCGTGGTGCCGGTCATCAATGAGAACGACACCGTCGTAACGGACGAGATCAAGTTCGGCGACAACGACACACTGGCGGCACTGGTGACCAACCTGATCGAAGCTGACGTTCTCGTCATCTTGACCGACCAGGCGGGTCTGTATTCCGCCGACCCGCGCCTCGATTCCACGGCGCGGCTCGTGACGGTGGCAGTAGCCGGGAGCCCTGAACTCGAAGCCATGGCAGGAGGCACCGGCAGCGGGATCGCACGCGGCGGCATGCTGACCAAGGTGCTGGCTGCCAAGCGCGCGGCGCGCAGCGGCGCGCACACGGTGATCGCGTCCGGACGCGAGCGCGAAGTGTTGCTCCGACTTGTCGAGGGCGAGGCGATCGGGTCGGAACTCACTGCGTCGACGGCGGTGTTGACAGCGCGCAAGCAGTGGCTCGCCGATCACTTGCTGCTGAAGGGCCGAGTTGTCGTCGATGACGGCGCCGCCCGCGCACTGGCGGCAGGAGGCAAGAGCCTGCTACCGATCGGCGTCGTTGACGTGGTCGGCGAGTTCCAGCGCGGCGATGTGGTCGGTTGTGCCACGCGGGACGGCCGCGAGATCGCGCGCGGGCTCAGCAATTACTCGAGCGCGGAGGCGAGGCAGATTCGTGGCAAGCCCACTGCAGAGATCCAGGGCGTGCTCGGCTTTATCGAGGAGCCCGAGTTGATCCATCGGGACAACCTCGTTTTGCTGTGATCCGACTCAGGCTGCTTTGCCGCCCGCTTGGGGAGGAGTCAAGTCGACCGGCGCAGCTTGAACGCTTCCCAGCTCGGCCGCCGCGTTCAAACCGCGTGCGGTCTTCGGCCGCAGCGCCTTGTGATGCGGGCGGCCGGGCTTGAAGACGAAGCGCGACAGTTCCAGCAACGCCTGCTGGTAGACGTCGCGCTTGAATTCGATGACGGCGTCAAGCGGCACCCAGTACTCATGCCAGCGCCAGGCGTCGAATTCGGGGTGCGTCGTGGCACGCAGGCACACATCGCAATCGCGGCCCACCAGACGCAACAGAAACCAGATCTGCTTCTGGCCGCGATAGTTGCCGCGCAGGTCGCGCCGGATCCACTGATCGGGCACCTCGTAACGCAGCCAGTCGCGCGTCCGGCCGACGATCCTGACATGGTCGGCCTGCAGGCCAACCTCTTCCCAGAGCTCGCGATACATCGCCTGCTCGGGCGACTCACCGTGCTTGATGCCGCCCTGCGGAAACTGCCACGAATGCTGCTTGACGCGCTTGCCCCAGAAGACCTCGTTACGAGCGTTGAGCAGGATGATGCCGACGTTCGGGCGATACCCGTCCTTGTCCAGCATGCCAACCCCTGAACCTTTAGAATCTGCAGCCCATTATAGGGGTCGCCACTGCGGTCACAACGAAGAAAAGTGACGCCTTTTCATGCGCGCACGACAGTTTCTCATCTCCACACTGAAGGAAGCGCCCGCTGACGCCGAAGTCATCAGCCATTCGCTGATGCTGCGCGCCGGCATGATCAAGAAGCTGGCCGCCGGCATCTATACCTACATGCCGATGGGGCTGCGTGTGATCCGCAAGATCGAGGCCATCATCCGCGAAGAGATGAACCGTGCCGGCGCGATCGAGTTGCTGATGCCGGTGGTGCAGCCGGCCGAGTTGTGGATGGAGTCGGGTCGCTGGCAGAAGATGGGACCGGAGCTGCTCCGGCTGAAAGACCGCCACGAGCGGGACTTCATCGTGCAGCCGACCAGCGAAGAGGTCGTGGTCGACGTCGTGCGTGACGAGATCCGCAGCTATAAGCAGCTGCCGATCAATCTGTATCACATCCAGACCAAGTTTCGCGACGAGCGCCGGCCGCGTTTCGGCGTCATGCGGGGACGCGAGTTCACGATGAAGGACGCCTACTCATTCGACCGCGACGATGCTGGCGCCATGGTGAGCTATCAGGCCATGTACGACGCATATGCGCGCATCTTCACGCGTATGGGACTCGGTTTCCGGGCGGTCGCGGCGGATACCGGTGCGATCGGCGGCAAGGCCAGTCACGAATTTCAGGTCATCGCCGAAACCGGCGAAGACGCGATCGCGTATTGCCCGACCTCGGACTACGCGGCCAATGTCGAGATGGCCGAGGCAGTGGCGCTGATCGGCAAACGAGCTGCGCCAACGATGCCGCTTGCGAGGACCGCGACGCCAGGCAAAGAGAAGTGCGAGGACGTTGCCACGTTCCTCGGCATTCCGCTCGAGCGTACGGTCAAGTCCGTCGTGCTGGCGGTCGATCGCGCCGCTGGAGACGAGGCGAAGTCATCGGTCGAGATCTGGCTGGTGCTGGTGCGTGGCGACCATGAGGTCAACGAAATCAAGGTCGGCAAGATCGAGGGCCTGAACCTAGGATTCAGGTTCGCCACCGAGTCGGAGATCGAAGAGCACTTTGGCTGCCGTCCGGGCTACCTGGGTCCGATCTCGCCGCGCCGGCCTATACGCGTCGTCGCTGATCGGACCGTCGCGAACATGAGCGACTTCGTCACCGGTGCCAATGAAGAAGGATTCCACTTCACTGGCGTCAACTGGGGGCGCGACGTACCCGAGCCGATCGTTGTCGATGTACGCAGTGTGGTCGCCGGCGATCCGTCACCCGATGGCAGGGGTGTATTGGCTATCCAGCGCGGGATCGAAGTGGGGCACGTATTCGCCGGTCTGCCCTATCCTGAAGTCATGAATCTGAACTTCATCGACGAAGATGGCGCATCGAAGCCGATGCTGATGGGCTGTTACGGCATCGGTGTCACGCGCCTGCTGGGCGCGGCGATCGAGCAGAACAACGATGCGAAAGGTATCGTCTGGCCCGACGCGTTGGCGCCGTTTTCTGTCGTCGTGACGCCGATCGGCTACGGAAAGTCGGAATCGGTTCGTCAGGCCGCTGACCAGCTTTACGAAGAGCTGCACGCCGCCAACATCGACGTGCTGCTAGACGACCGCGACGAGCGGCCGGGAGTGATGTTCGCCGAGATGGAACTGATCGGCATACCGCACCGGATTACGGTGGGAGAGCGCGCGCTGAAGGGCGGCCACGTCGAGTACGTCGATCGGCGCAGTCTGCAGCTCTCGATGGTGCCGATCGCCGACGCGCCCGGCTTCATCCGCGGGCAGCTCAAGACCGCGTGACACCGCTGGCGCGCCTCCAACGACGCCGGCTGCTGCTGGGCGCGGGCGCCATGTTGCTCGTTCCACCGGTCAGCTACGCCGGCGCGCAGAAATACGAACCTCTGGCCGCTGCGGTTCAGGTTGCACTGGCCAATCAGATCGCGGACGGGCGCGCGCCGCAGCGGACCTTTTCGACTGTTGACGAACGGCTCGCCTTCCTCGCCTGGCTCAGCGAGATGTCGGAACGACTGCAGGGACGCATTGCCGATTACGAGGCCCGCGTCGAGTTTTTGAGGACGCTCGACTACGAGGCACTGCGTGCCGGGCTGGACCGCCAGCTTGTTCTCGGGCTGATCCAGGTCGAAAGCAACTACCGCAAGTACGCAGTCTCGGTCGCGGGAGCGCGCGGCTATATGCAGGTGATGCCCTTCTGGACCCGGTTGATCGGTGACGGCGAACCGCGGCGGCTGTTCGAGATGCGTTCGAACCTGCGCTACGGCAGCGTCATCTTGCGGCACTACCTCGACATCGAAAACGGCGATCTGTTCATGGCGCTCGGACGCTACAACGGCAGCCGTGGCCGGCCGCAGTATCCGAATTCGGTGCTGGCCGCCTGGCACGGACGCTGGCGCTACGACGTGCCGTTGCCGCCGGCACCAACGCCAAGGGCGTAATCAGCGCTTCGGCAGGCCCGGCATTGAGGGCAGTCCCCGCAATCCGCCCAGACTGCGCATCATTTTCGCGAGGCCGCCCTTTTTCATCTGCTTCATCATCGCCTGCATCTGCTCGAACTGATTCAGCAGTCGATTGACTTCCTGCACCGGCACGCCGGCGCCGGCGGCGATGCGCCGCTTGCGCGATGCCTTGATGAGTTCCGGCTTGGCCCGCTCCACGGGCGTCATCGACGCGATGATGCCCTCGACGCGGCGAATCTGACGTTCGCTGTCCGTGGCATTGACCTGCCCGGCGGCCTGCGCCAGCTGCGCCGGCAGCTTGTCGACCAGAGAAGCTATGCCTCCCATCTTGCGCATCTGTCCGATCTGCTCACGAAAGTCGTTGAGATCGAATCGATCGCCCGACTGCATACGCCGCGCGAACTTCTGCGCGCTTTCGACGTCGACCGACTTCTTTACATCCTCGACCAGCGCGACGATGTCGCCCATGCCAAGGATGCGACCCGCCATGCCCGACGGGTTGAAACGTTCGAAGCCCGCGAGCTTCTCGCCGATGCCAACGAACTTGATCGGTTTGCCGGTAACCTGCCGCACCGAAAGCGCCGCTCCACCGCGCGAATCGCCGTCGAGCTTGGTGAGAATCACACCGGTCAGTGGCAGCCGTTCGGCGAAGACCTTGGCGGTATTGACTGCGTCCTGACCGAGCATCGCGTCGACGATGAACAGCGTCTCGATCGGCTTCAGCTGCTGCTCGAGCGCGGCCACTTCCTGCATCATGGCCTCGTCGATCGCCAGGCGGCCAGCGGTATCGACGATCAGCACATCGAAGAATTGCCGCCGGGCATGGTCGAGCGCGCGCGCGGCGATATCGGTCGGCGCATCGCCCGGCGCGGACGAAAAGAACTGCACTTCCGCCTGCGCTGCCACGGTCTTGAGCTGGTCGATCGCCGCCGGCCGATAGACGTCGGTCGACACCAGCAGCACCTTCTTCCTGCGCTCGGCGCGCAGCCACGCCGCGAGCTTGCCGGCCGTGGTGGTCTTGCCTGCGCCCTGCAACCCCGCCAGCAGGATGACGGCCGGCGGCTGCGTCGCCAAGTCGAGATCGCGCTCGGCGTCGGTCAGATCGCCGCCCATCAGGCGCGTCAGTTCGCGCTGCACAACGCCGACCAGTGCCTGACCGGGCGTCAGGCTGCCCAGCACTTCCTCGCCCAGAGCCTGTTCCTTGATGCGTGCGACGAAGTCGCGCACTACCGGCAGCGCGACATCTGCTTCCAGCAGAGCGACGCGCACTTCGCGCAGCATCTCCTGCATGTTCTGCTCGGTAAGCCGCGCCTGTCCGCGCATCGTCTTGACGACGCGTGCGAGCTTGGTGGTCAGTTGTTCCAGCATGGGATGACAGAGGGAGACGGGAAAGAGCGCATGGTATAAATCCTCATGCCCTTGCGCTCCGAATGGCTCGTATTGTACGGCGCCGTCGTCGCGCTCTATCTGCTCGCAGCATGGCGCGAGTGGACCACTCTGAGCCGAAGTTCCGAGCGTCTTCCGCTGTGGCCAAGCGTCATTCTGGCCGTCGCGCTTTGTCTGCATGGCGTCCTGCTCGGACAGGCAATCATCGGTGGCGACCAGTTCCATTTCGGCTTCGCCCAGGCGCTGTCCGCAACGTTGTGGCTGACCGTACTGATCGTCTGGGCGGAGAGCTATTTCTCGGCGTCGCGCGGTCTGCTGCTGTTGGTTCTGCCACTGGCAGCCGTCGCATCCGGACTGCCGATGCTCTTTCCGGGCGCGGTGCTCGGCCAGGTGACGACTTCGGTGGCCTTCCGACTGCATCTGGTGCTGGCGATTCTGGCTTACAGCCTGCTGACCATCGCCGCGATGCAGGCGCTGCTGATGGCGACCATGGATCGCCGCCTGCACGGCGACATGCTGGCCGAGCAGACCCCCCTGGCGCGCTTCCTCGACCGCCTCCCGCCCTTGCTGGCGATGGAGACCGTGCTGTTCCGCCTGATCACGGCCGGATTCGTCCTACTGACAGCTACGCTGGTGAGCGGGGTCTTTTTCTCGGAACAACTATTCGGCCGCCCGCTACGCTTCGACCACAAGACCGTGTTCACGATCGCGGCTTGGCTCGTGTTCGGCGGATTGCTGGCCGGGAGACTCTTCTTCGGCTGGCGGGGCCGCACCGCGCTGCGCTGGACCTTGATCGGATTTGTGATGCTGATGCTCGCCTATATCGGCAGCCGTTTCGTGCTGGAAGTCTTGCTCGGTAGGGTGTGATGGGTCGAATCCTGTTCTTTGTGCTGCTGGCGGTGGCGATCTATTTCGGCTGGCAGTGGCTGCGGCGACAGTCACAGCGTGATGTGGGCAGGCCACGGGATGCCGCTGCGCCCCGCGCGCAGGCGATGGTGAGCTGCGCGCTGTGTGGGCTGCATCTGCCGCGGTCGGATGCACTTCCCGCGGGCGAGCGCTTTTTCTGTTGTGAAGAGCATCGCCAGCGCGGGTCAGGCTGATCTCACCGATGTCCAGCGAACCGCAGCTCGTTGAGGAGCGCGTAGACGGCGCCGCCGACGACGCGCCCTGGCGGACGCTCGAATATTTCTCGACGACGCGCGTGATCGTTGCGAGTGCGCTGGTGCTGGGCACCGCGGCAGTCGGTGTGCGGGCCCCCGGCGCCGCGTTGCCGGCGCAGGGCGCGCTCGCCATGGCGCTCGGGTATTTCGGCGCCGCGGCCGTGTTTGCGGGCATGGCGCTGTACGTTCACAAGCGTTTTTTGCTGCAGGTTTATGGACAGCTCGCACTCGATCTGGTCGCCGTCACCACGCTCGTCGTGTCCGCTGGTGGGGTCGCATCTGGCTGGGTGATTCTCTATCTGTTGCCGCTTGCGGGTGCGTCGCTGCTGCTACCGCCGTTGCAGGTGTTCTTCATCTGCGCGATCGCGGTCCTGGCGATCCTGATCGATGCCGGACTGCGTGCACTCGCGGCCGAAACCGGCGATTCCCTGTTGTTTCAGAGCGGCATCTTCGGTGCCGCCTTGTTTGCCGTGTCGGCGCTGCTTAGAGCGCTGAGCGCCCGCTTGGCCAGCCAGGAGCAGCTCGCCCGCAGCCGTGGACGCGACCTGCAGAACCAGCTCGCGATCAACCGGCTGGTGATCGCGCAGATGGGCGAGGGCGTGATCGTGGTAGACCGTACCGGCCGAGTTCGTGCCAACAACCGCGCCTCCCGACGCATGCTGGGACTGGAGCCGGCGGCGCAGTTGACCGGTGAGCGCCTCGCGGACATCCCGGCAGCCAGCGAACTGGCAGTCGCGTTTGCCACCTGGAGCGAAGGCGGCCGCAGCGAAGGACTGTGGTCGAACACGATCGTGCCGACCGGGGAAAACGGAATGGCAGTAGCACCCGAGTCGCGATTGCGCGCGCGCTTTGCACGTCCGGCCGCGCAGTCGATCGACGAGTTCGTGATCTTCATCGAAGACGTGCGTGACGTCGAGGACCGTGCGCAGCAGCTGAAGCTCGCCGCCATGGGCCGGCTGACGGCGTCCATCGCGCACGAAATCCGCAATCCACTGGCGGCGATCAGCAACGCAGGCCAGTTGCTCAACGAGGACGCGCGGGATCCGGTACTGAAGCGGCTGGCGATCATCGTCCGCGAAAACACGCAGCGGCTCAACCGACTTGTCGAAGATGTGTTGCGCGTCGCCCGGCGCGAACCGCCGCTGGGCGACGAGATCGACCTCGCGCAGTTCGCGCGCGATTTCCTGACCGAGTTCGAGCGCGACCGCGGCCTGGCCCAGGCGACGATCACCGCGCAGTTTGCCGCTGACCAGCGGGTAAAGTTCGAACAATCGCATCTGCGCCAGGTGCTCTATAACCTGGTCGACAACGCACTGCGCTACGCGAGCGGTGTGCCGGGCAGCGTCTGCATGATCGTCGAACCGGCGCCCGAAGGCGACCGACCGCAGCTGTGGGTGCTCGACGACGGCCCGGGGGTGCCCTTCGAGGCACGCACGGCGCTGTTCGAGCCGTTCTTCACGACGCGCAATCAGGGCACGGGGCTCGGGCTGTATCTGGCGCGTGAGTTCTGTGTCACCAACCGCGCCGAACTGGCCTACGCGTCGCGCCGCGAGGTCGACGGCAGCAGCCGAGACGGCTTCCTGCTGCGCTTCGGCCTGGGCTCGCGTGCTGATGCGAGCCTGCACGGCTTTCTCGATACGATCCCGGTCCGATGAGCGACCCGCTGCCCGCCGAAGCGACTCGATCCGCAACAGCGCGTCGATCGCCCGCCGTGCTCGTGGTCGACGACGAGGCAGATCTGCGCGAACTGCTGTCGCTGACGCTGGTGCGGCTCGGCCTCGATGTCGATACGGCCGAGTCGGTGGCTGTTGCACGCTCGATGCTGGCGCGCAACCGCTACGCGCTGTGCCTGACCGACATGCGGTTGCCGGATGGCACCGGGCTCGAACTGGTGCGCGAAGTCGCTCAGATCGCCGGGCCGCCGATCGCGGTGATCACCGCGTACGGCAGCGCCGAGAACGCGGTCGCGGCGCTGAAGGCCGGCGCGTTTGACTACCTGACCAAACCGGTTGACCTCGATCAATTGCGCCTGCTCGTGCGCTCGGCCGTGCGCGACAGCACGGCGGCCAATGGCGGCGGCGCCGACGCGCGCAGCGCGCCGGTGGTGCCGGCGCTGGCGCGGCTCGTTGGCAGGACCACAGCGATGCAGCAGATGCGTGCGCTGATCGAGCGGCTCGCGCGCAGCATGGCGCCGGTGGCGATCTGCGGCGAGTCGGGCAGCGGAAAGGAACTCGCGGCGCGTGCGATCCACGAGGTGTCGGCGCGCGGTGCCCAGCCGTTCGTCGCGGTCAATTGCGGTGCGATTCCCGAGACGCTGATGGAGGCGGAGTTCTTCGGCTATCGCAAGGGTGCGTTCACCGGGGCGGACCGCGACCGCGACGGATTCTTCCAGGCCGCAGCCGGAGGAACGCTGTTTCTGGACGAAGTCGCCGACCTTCCGCTGGCGATGCAGGTGAAGCTCCTGCGTGCCATCCAGGAGCGGCGCGTGCGGAAGGTCGGCTCGCCGACCGAGGAAGCGGTCGATGTCCGCGTCGTCAGTGCCACCCACCAGGACCTGGCCGCGCTGGTGGGTTCAGGACGATTCCGGCAGGACCTGTTTTATCGGCTGAATGTCATTGAGTTGAAGGTGCCGCCTCTGCGCGACCGGCTGGATGACATCGAACTGCTGGCGCAGACGATCCTCGATCGGATCGGCGAGCGTACCGGCGGCCCGGCGACGCGGCTGTCGCCTGCTGCGCTGGCGGCGCTCAGGCGCCACCGCTTTCCTGGCAACGTGCGCGAACTAGAGAACATCCTCGAGCGTGCAGTGGCGTTGGCGGGCGACGATGTGCTGATGTCCGACGACCTGCTGCTGCCCGGACCGGAGGTCGACCTCGCCCTCGAAGCCGAACCGCTCCCGATCGAGGACATCGAGAGCGGTGGCGTGCCGGTCACAGCGGCGACCGAGACGGAGGCTTTCGACGTGATCGACGGCATACCGAGTTCGCTCGCGGCCTATCTCGACGAGCACGAGCGCAATGCCATCCGTGCTGCGCTGGCGAAGACGCGCTACAACCGGACAGCGGCGGCGCAACTGCTCGGTGTCACCTTCCGCCAGTTGCGCTATCGAATGCAGCGCCTCGGCATCAAGTGAGTCGCGCCGCTCGGTCGAGCTGGGTCGTCGCGGCGCGCGACTGATGCCCGCCTCTTCATTGCCTTGCATCATCGGGGACGACGGCTGGGTTGACTCAATGCGTCGGCTGCGTTCGCCGAATGCGGATGCGCGCCCGCCGCATGCGGCGATCAGCTTGGTGGTGCTGCACAACATCAGTCTGCCGCCGGGCCGTTACGGCGGCGGTCATGTCGAGCGACTGTTTACGAATCGCATCGACGCCGGCGTGCATCCTTATCTTGATCGACTGCAGAGTGCGCGCGTCTCGTCACACTTCCTGATCGCCCGTGATGGCAGTGCCATCCAGTTTGTCTCCTGCCTCGACCGTGCGTGGCACGCGGGCGCCTCGGCGTATGCAGAGCGAGCGAGGTGCAACGACTACTCGATCGGAATCGAACTCGAAGGTTCGGACTTCGAGCCGTACGGTGACGCACAGTATGCGACGCTGAACTCGTTGCTGCGCGCGCTCTCCGAGAAGTACCCACTGGAAGCGGTCGTCGGCCACTGCGATATCGCGCCCGGCCGCAAAACCGATCCGGGACCTTACTTCGACTGGCAGCGTCTCGACCTGCCACCCGCGCTGCGCGCGCGCTAAACGCGCATTCCGCACGTTGCACACGCAGCCGACATCGATCGGTTTGCGCGCTGCGTCATCAACGCCTGTTGAAGTCCGCAAGAACTTCTCATATGATGCGTGCATACAAAAAGTAGTGCCCGCAACCGGGAGGACCACAAGATATTGTGGTGAAGTGGGAGCCGAGAGGCCCCGGCGGGAAGCGGGTACCCATCTGACCAAGCGGCGGAAAGCGGGTCCTCATGCGCCACGGCGATGCCGGCGCGCGGAGGCGGTGCGAAGGGTGAGGAAGCGCCGGGCGTTCTAAGGCTTGTGGTTGCGGATGCCTGTGCACGGCACCGCCGGACACAGACCAGATCCGCTGCTGGTGTAGAAGAAATCGGAGGTTTCATGGAGTTTCAGCAGTCCGCTTCCGCGGTGAGTGCCGCGGCAGCAACCCATATTCCATCAGGCGAAGCAGGTAGTGGCATCAGCGGCGTGCAGGCCACGTCGTACTCGGACTACAAGGTCATCCGCCGCAACGGCGCGGTGGTGGCTTTCGAACCATCGAAGATCGCGGTTGCGATGACGAAGGCGTTCATCGCAGTGCGTGGCGGCCAGGGCGCCGCGTCCGCTGCGATCCGCGAACAGGTCGAGAAGCTCACATCCAGCGTGGTTTCGGCGCTGATGCGCCGCCAGCCGGCCGGCGGAACTTTCCATATCGAAGACGTGCAGGATCAGGTCGAACTGTCGCTGATGCGCGACGGCGCGCACGACGTTGCGCGTACCTACGTGCTTTACCGGGAGCGCCGCGCCCAGGAGCGCGCGGCAGCGCGCGAGGCTGCGCAGCCCGCCTCGGCGTCGATGCCGCTGACGATGGTCGAGGCGGGACGCCGAGTGGCGCTGGACATGCCACGCATCGAATCGCTAGTGCGCGCGGCATGTGAGGGCCTCTCCGACTTTGTGACCCCCGAGGCCATCCTGTCCGAGACGTTCAAGAACCTGTACGACGGCGTCCCACTCGACGAGGTCTACAAGTCGGCGATCCTGGCAGCGCGCGCGCTGATCGAGCGCGATCCCGCGTACTCCTACGTGACAGCGCGCCTGCTGCTGCACACGATGCGCCGCGAGGCGCTCGGAGAAGAGGTCGGCCAGGTGGCGATGGCCGAGCGCTATGCCGAGTATTTCCCGAAGTTCGTCCGCTACGGCATCGAGGCCGAGCTGCTCGACGAGAAGTTGGCGCTTTTCGACCTGAAGCGCCTCGCCGCCGCGCTGAAGCCCGAGCGCGACCTGCATTTCAACTACCTCGGACTGCAGACCCTGTACGACCGCTACTTTCTGCACCATGAGGGCCGCCGGTTCGAGTTGCCGCAGGCTTTTTTCATGCGGGTGGCGATGGGTCTGGCGCTGAATGAGATCGACCGCGAGGCGCGCGCCGTCGAATTCTACGAAGTGATGTCGTCGTTCGACTTCATGAGCTCGACGCCGACGCTCTTCAATGCCGGCACACGCCACTCGCAGTTATCGTCCTGCTACCTCTCGACGGTTTCCGACCACCTCGACGGCATCTACGAGGCCATCAAGGAAAACGCGCTGCTCGCCAAGTACGCCGGGGGACTGGGCAACGACTGGACGCCGGTGCGTGCGCTCGGCAGCCACATCAAGGGAACGAACGGCAAGAGCCAGGGCGTCGTTCCGTTCCTCAAGGTCGTCAACGACACCGCGGTGGCCGTGAACCAGGGCGGCAAGCGCAAGGGCGCCGTGTGCTGCTACCTCGAGACCTGGCACCTCGATATCGAGGAGTTCCTCGAACTGCGCAAGAACACCGGCGACGATCGCCGCCGCACGCACGACATGAACACCGCCAACTGGATTCCAGACCTGTTCATGAAGCGCGTGATGGAAGGGGCCGACTGGACGTTGTTTTCCCCGTCCGATTGCCCCGACCTGCACGACAAGACCGGCCGGGCGTTCGAGGAGGCGTACGCCCGCTACGAAGACAAAGCTGCGCGCGGCGACCTCAAACTGTACAAGAAGGTGCCGGCACTCAGCCTGTGGCGGAAGATGCTGTCGATGCTGTTCGAGACCGGCCATCCCTGGGTCACGTTCAAGGACGCCTGCAATATCCGCTCGCCACAGCAGCACGTCGGAACCATCCACAGTTCCAACCTGTGCACCGAGATCACGCTCAATACCTCCGAAAGCGAGATCGCGGTGTGCAACCTCGGCTCAGTCAATCTGCCGGCCCACATGAAGGCCGTCGGCGATGGCTACGAGCTCGATCACGCCAGGTTGAAGCAGACCGTGCGCACCGCCATGCGGATGCTCGACAACGTCATCGACATCAACTACTACGCGGTCCCCAAGGCGCGGAACTCGAACATGAGGCACCGGCCGGTGGGGCTTGGCATCATGGGTTTCCAGGACTGCCTGCACCTGATGCGGACGCCGTACGCATCCGACGGTGCAGTCGAGTTCTCTGACCGCAGCATGGAGGCGGTCTGCTACTACGCCTACTGGGCGTCGACCGAACTGGCCGAGGAGCGCGGCCGCTATTCGTCGTTTGCCGGATCGCTGTGGGACCGCGGCATCCTGCCGCAGGACACGCTCGAGCTGCTGCGCGAGGAGCGCGGCGGGTATGTCGACGTCGACCTGTCGGCCACGATGGACTGGGACGGGCTGCGCGGCCGTATCCGCCAGTTCGGTATGCGCAACTCGAACTGCATCGCGATCGCACCGACGGCGACGATTTCCAACATCATCGGAGTCGACGCCTGCATCGAACCCACTTTTCAGAACGTGTTCGTCAAGTCCAACTTGTCGGGCGAGTTCACGGTCGTCAACGAACACCTAGTGCGTGACCTCAAGCGCCTCGGGCTGTGGGATGAGGTGATGGTTTCGGACCTCAAGTACTTCGACGGGTCGCTCGCCAAGATTGACCGCGTTCCCGCCGAGACGCGGCGGCTATACGCCACCGCTTTCGAGATCGAGCCCGTCTGGCTGATCGAGTGCGCGGCGCGTCGCCAGAAGTGGATCGACCAGGCTCAGTCGCTCAATATCTATATGGCGGGCGTTTCGGGCAAGAAGCTCGACGAAACCTACAGGCTGGCCTGGCAGCGCGGGCTGAAGACCACCTACTACCTGCGCACGATCGGCGCCACGCACGCAGAGAAGTCCACCACCACACGCACTGGCCAGCTCAACTCGGTCGCGTCGGATGCGGTGGGGAGTTCCGCGGCGATGCCCGAACTGGAAGGCAAGGTCTGCGTGCTCAAACCCGCCGATCCCGGCTTTGCGGACTGCGAAGCCTGCCAGTGACGCAGCCATCGAGACAGCAACAGGAGAAGCCAAGCATGTTGGCGTGGGAAGACAGCTCAGTACCCCAGACAACCCAGGCCGCCGTCACGTCGATGCGGCCGGCCAAGGACTGCGCCGCGGTCGCGCCGGAGCTACGGCGGGTCAACGTCGCCGATAAACGGATCATCAACGGGGCAACTGACGTCAACCAGCTGGTGCCGTTCAAATATAAATGGGCGTGGGAAAAGTACCTCGCAACCTGCGCCAACCACTGGATGCCGCAGGAAGTCAATATGTCCCGCGATATCGGGCTATGGAAGGATCCGAACGGCCTAACCGATGACGAGCGCCGGCTCGTCAAGCGCAATCTCGGGTTCTTCGTGACCGCCGATTCCCTGGCGGCGAACAACATCGTGCTCGGCACTTACCGGCACATCACGGCCCCTGAATGCCGGCAGTTCCTGCTGCGTCAGGCGTTCGAGGAAGCGATCCATACCCACGCCTACCAGTACATCGTCGAATCGCTGGGGCTGGACGAGGGTGAGATCTTCAACGCCTACCACGAGGTGGCGTCGATCCGGGCCAAGGACGAGTTCCTGATCCCGTTCATCGACACGCTGACCGATCCGCACTTCAAAACCGGCTCGGTCGAGACCGATCAGGCTCTTCTAAAGAGCCTGATCGTGTTCGCCTGCTTAATGGAGGGCCTGTTCTTCTACGTCGGCTTCACCCAGATCTTGGCGCTCGGGCGCCAGAACAAGATGACCGGCGCGGCCGAGCAGTACCAGTACATCCTGCGCGATGAGTCGATGCACTGCAACTTCGGCATCGATCTGATCAACCAGATCAAGCTCGAGAACCCGCACTTATGGACGCCGCAGTTCCGCGAGGAGGTGCGCGGGCTGTTCAGAAAGGCGGTCGACCTCGAGTACGCCTACGCCGAAGACACGATGCCGCGCGGAGTGCTGGGACTGAACGCGCCGATGTTCAAGGGCTATCTGCGCTACATCGCGAACCGCCGCGCGCAGCAGATAGGCATCGAGGTGCTCTTTCCGCAGGAAGAGAACCCGTTCCCGTGGATGAGCGAGATGATCGATCTGAAAAAGGAACGCAACTTCTTCGAGACGCGCGTCATCGAGTATCAGTCGGGAGGCGCGCTGTCGTGGGACTGAGCTTCGTATCGATCGCGCCGCGTTGATGAAGCGCGCGAACGAAAGAGAAGTGGGCCAAATCGCACACAATTCGTTATTCGATGCAGAAAAATCTTGCGATCGATTTCGATTGCGAGTAAAAAACGAACCGTTAATTTGTTGCTCGATCGATTTTCTTGTTTGTCAAGATGGAACGCGACGGAACAGACATCGATCCAACACTGAGTTGACCAACGACAGTCACAGTAGACAGGCAAGCGCAGAGGACCACGCTCCTAAGCAGATCGAGACACCACCGTCTTGTGGGCTCGTTCCTGCCGCGAAATCCGTGTTGCGCACGGCCAGCCAGCTTTCTTCCCTCACCAGTTACCAGAACGCCGGACCTGCTCCGGCGTTTTTGTTGCGCGTGCTGCCTCTCGTCGGATTGCGCACGCGCCGTGCCGGATTCATCAGCGTCAGCGGTCAGTGCGCTGCCCGTTCCGCGCTCAGCTCGGATATGCGGACCAAACGCATTTCTGGGGGTGTCGCGGCGACAGAGCATCTGCGTGCGCCGATGAATAGCCCGACTGCCGGCTCGCGCCGTGCGGCGGGTTTTCCTTCTCTAAACCCAACGCTGATCTGAAGGAGTTACTCATGGCTACCAAGAAAGCTGCCAAGAAGTCCGCGAAGAAGTCCGCCAAGAAGGCGAAAAAGACAATGAAGAGGCCTGCGGCGAAGAAGACCGCGAAAAAGGCCGCCAAGAAGAAGTCAAAGAAGTAATCCCTCGCGGGAATTGCGTAGCGCTTCACCGGCTGCCCTCGGGCAGCCGGTGTGGCATTCCAGCCCGCGTTCGAATCACTACATCGCGCCCGGACCGGAATGCGTTGTCGCTAGGTACTTCACGCCATTCTCTCTAGGAGACTGACATGGCACCGAAGAAAGCTGCCAAAAAGCGAGCAGTCAAGAAGACTGCAGCCAAGAAGGCCAAGAAGGCGGTGAAGCGGGCGAAAGCAAAACGCGCCGTCAAAAAGACCGCGAAAAAGGCGAAGGTCAGACGGGCGGTGAAAAAGACCGCCAAGAAGGCCAAGGCCAAGCGCGCTGTGAAAAAGACCGCGAGGAAGGCGAAAGCCAAGCGCGCGGTAAAGAAGATGGCCGCGAAGCCGAAGAAGGCAGTCGCCAAGGTGAAAAAGGCGGTAGCAAAGGTCAAGGCGAAAGTCGCCAAACCCGCCGCCGCCCCGAAGCCGACGGCCGCGCCGGCGCCTGCACCGGCCGCGCCATCGACGGCGGCGGCGCCCGGGGCCAAGACCGCGTTGAATCCGGCAGCGGCCTGGCCGTTCCCGACCGGAAGCCGTCCTTAGCGCATCGCCTTTGCTGCAGCACTGCAAACGGGCGCGGTCATCCGCGCCCGTTCGCTTTTAGCGGCGCCGGTAGCGCCGCCGGCCTGGCGGGCACCGCCGCTACAATCCGCGCTTCCCTCCATTGTCACCGCCCATGCTCTTCGTCGACATTGCGCGAGCATTGCTGGACATCCTCGGTTCGCTGCTCGTCGGCCTGCTGCTGCTGCGGGCATGGGCCTCTTTCATCGGCATGCCGGCGCGCAACCCGCTGGCGCACTTTGCCCGCGCGCTCACCGGCTGGTTGGTCGCGCCGCTCGCCAAGCTGCTCCCGGCGCGCGGGCGCATCGAATGGTCGGCGCTGGTCGCGGCGCTGGTCGTCACGTTCGCCATCGTCGCACTCAAGGTGCTGGCTTCCGGTCTGACGATCGCCTGGGACGTGGTCTTCTTCGAATCAGTACGCCAACTGGTGAACTGGGCGCTGACGCTCGTGGTGTGGGTTACGCTGATCTACGTGGTGATCAGCTGGGTCAATCCGCTGGCGCCGGTTGCGCCAGCACTGTCGACGCTGCTGCGGCCTCTGCTCGAACCACTGCAGCGCATCGTGCCTGCGGTGGGAGGCATCGACCTGTCGCCGATGGCACTGCTGATCCTGGTTTACGTCCTGCAGATCGTCATCGGGCGCCTCACGTTCTGACGCCCGCGGGCGCACAAGAATTCACCACGGCCGGTATCCGAATGCCTCGAAGAATCGATCGGCAATCGCATTGCGATCGGCGACGTAGTTCTGGGCTCCGCTCGCCTCGATCTTGATCGCTCCCATCACGGCGGCCAGCCGGCCCGTCGTGTCCCAGTCCAGTCTGTCGGCAATGCCCGCCAACAGCCCGCCGCGGTAGGCATCGCCACAACCTGTCGGATCGACCACCTTATGCGCGGGCGCGATCGGTATGCGGACCGACGATCCTTCGACATAGATGTCGGATCCTTCGACGCCGCGCGTCACGACCAGCGCTTTCACCCGTGCGGCGAGCTCGCCCAGACCGAGCCCGGTACGGTCGACGACGACCCGCGCCTCGTAGTCGTTCAGCGTGACGTAGCTCGCGCGCGCGATGAACCACAGCAGTTCCTCGCCATTGAACAGCGGCATCGCCTGACCCAGGTCGAAGATGAACGGAATGCCGTGCTCGGCAAATTGCTGGGCATGCTGTTGCATCCCGTCGCGGCCATCGGGCGCGACGATGCCGAGCCGGATTCCGCTGTTCGCCGGCACCGCATTCAGGTGCGAATGACTCATCGCACCCGGGTGAAATGCGGTGAGCTGGTTGTCGTTCAGATCCGTGGTTATGAACGCCTGCGCGGTGTAGCTGCCCGGCACGCGTGACACGAATCGACGATCGATGCCGAGGGCGTCGAGCCGCTCGAGGTACGGGCCCGCATCGTCGCCAACGGTCGCCATCGGCAGCGGTTCGCCGCCGAGGCACTTAAGGCTGTAGGCGATGTTGCCGGCGCAGCCGCCGAACTCGCGCTTCATCTCCGGGACGAGAAAGGACACGTTCAGGATATGGACCTGATCGGGGAGTATGTGGTCGGCGAAACGGCCCTGAAACACCATCACGGTGTCATAAGCGATCGAGCCGCAAATCAAGGTGCGCATCGGTGTCCCGGCGAGGCTGCCCACGCTCTTATATATAGAAGGGGTAGACCAGGAATCCGGCCGCCTGCACACCGCGCGCTTCGAGGTAAACGCGGATCGTCATGTCGGCTCCAGCGCCCAGGCCTTCGTCGATCCTTGCACGGGGTTCGCCGGCGGCGGCCAGATAGTCGACCGGCGTGAACACCTTGCGGGCGACCGGCCGGTTCAGCGAATCGCTGAGCGTCACCTCCAGCGCGGGCAACGCCTGCGTGAACGGCGCGCGGTTGCGGATCACGGCGGTCAACTCGAGTACGTCGGTGCCGGCGATGGACTGCAACTCACTGCCGATCACGGCCAATTGATCTGGTTGGGTCGGCCAGCCGAGCGTGCAGCCGAAGACCTCACACAGTTGTGCGAGTACCGGCCGCGCCGCCGGCCAGTGCGAAATCGCGTCTGAGCGGAATAGCACCGCGAGCTGCGCCACAGCCAGAAACGCGAGCAGCAACGACCCGCCGGTGAAGAAGATCGAAAAGCCGCGCGGTGGCTCGCTCTCGGCATCGCGGATGAATGCCGGAGTCTGTTCCGACTCGATGGCCACCGTCGCAGGCTCGCGCACCGGCGGCACTTCGATCACCTCGATGCCCTCCAGCGACCCGACGGATTCGGCGGTGGGCAAATTCGATGGATCCACCGCGAGCAGAGTCGGAACTCCCGCCGCAGCCGCATCCTCCTGGGACGCCATCGGACGTGTGCGTCGTGTGGCAGCAGGTGGCGACGGCAGCGTCTGCGAAATGGTGGCAAGCGGCGCCGCGCCCGGCGCAATCCGCAAGGTGGTGGCTGGCCCGAGCGCCTTGCGCTTTCGGTCGGATGCGCTGCGAGTCCGCTCCTTGGCAGGCGACGCAGCGGACGCCCGAGCGCGCGCTGAAGCCGCTTCACTACGCTCGGCACCGAGCGGCACAGGCTCCTTCACCGGCCCGCTGACGGGACGAGGCTGCGAAAGCGTCGTTTCCTCAACGTAGGCCAAGCTGCCGATCGCGTCGAATACGGTGCGGCATTGTCCGCAGCGCACAAGTCCACCACGCAGCTTCAGCTGGTCGGCGACCACGCGGAACATGGATCCGCACTGCGGACACTTAGTGGCGAGTGCCATGGTGCCGGCTCAACCCCGGGCGCGCGTGCGGTGGTGCGCGGCCGTCATCGACTCCGCATTCCCGCGAGACAGACCCATCCTTCCGCGGCGCGCCACCGCTTCAGGCCGACCGCGAGGTCCGCTGCCGCATACGCTTGCTGCACCTCATCGGCCTGTCGTTGCAGGATGCCGGACAACGCCAGCGCACCACCCGGTGCGACGCGTGCCAGCAGTGCGGGGGCGAGCAGCTTCAACGGATTGGACAGGATGTTGGCGACCACGATATCGAACCGCCCTGGCTCGAGTGCGTCTGGAGCAGTGTAGCGTGCGACGACTCCGTTGGCGGCGGAGTTGACGCGAGCGGCCGCCAGCGCCTGTTCGTCGATGTCGACTCCTGTCACGTCGGAGGCGCCCAAGCGTGCGGCGGCAATGGCGAGGATGCCCGAGCCGCAGCCATAGTCGAGCACGCGGGCACCCGGTTTCACGTGCGCTTCGAGCCAAGCGAGACACAGCTGCGTGGTTGGATGCGTCCCGGTTCCGAACGCCACGCCCGGGTCGAGTCGCACGACGATCTCCGCGCGCGCGGGGACCTCATGCCAGGTTGGCACAATCCAGAAGCGGTCGCTGATACGTGTCGCAGGAAACTGCGCCTGCGACTCACGCACCCAGTCGGCCTCTCGCACCTGAGCACAGGCTTCGATCGGCAACGTTGGCCACCCGAGCGATTCGCACGCCGTTTCGACCAGTTTCTCGGCGGCTTCGCGCTCGCCCTTCAGCAAGACGCGCAGCCGGCTGCGTTGCCAGGTGTGCGATGCCGGTTCGAGCCCGGGTTCGCCGTATAGCGGCGATTCGGCTGCGGTGCCCGCCGAGGCGTCCTCGACACTGACCGACAGCGCCCCGGCCTCGAGCAGTGCATCGGCCAGCGCGTCGGCGCGACGGTCGTCGGCGCGCAGGGTGATTTCGAGCAGCACGCCGCGGCTATGCCCCCTGACGCGCAGCGATGCGCTTTTCCAGGTAGTGGATGCTGGTGCCGCCGAGCACGAACTTCTCGTCCATCAGCAGTTCACGATGCAGCGGGATATTGGTCTGGATGCCTTCAACGACCATTTCGGAGAGCGCGATGCGCATACGGGCGAGCGCCTGCGCGCGGGTGTCGCCATAACAGATCACCTTACCGATCATTGAATCGTAGTGCGGCGGCACGAAGTAGCCGCTATATGCATGCGAGTCGACCCGCACACCGGGCCCTCCGGGCGCATGCCACGCCGTGATGCGACCGGGCGAGGGCGTGAACTTGAACGCGTCCTCCGCATTGATCCGGCACTCGATCGAATGCCCCTTCTGGACAATATCGCGCTGGCGCAGCCGCAGCTTTTCGCCGGCGGCAATGCGGATCTGTTCCTGCACGATGTCGATCCCGGTCACCATCTCGGTCACCGGATGCTCGACTTGGACGCGCGTGTTCATCTCGATGAAGTAGAACTCGTTGTCCTGGTACAGAAACTCGAAGGTACCAGCGCCGCGGTAACTGATCTTCTTGCACGCCTCCACGCAGCGATCGCCGATCTTGTCGACCAGCCGCCGGCTGATTCCCGGTGCAGGCGCTTCCTCGATGATCTTCTGGTGGCGACGCTGCATCGAGCAGTCGCGTTCGCCGAGCCAGACCGCATTCTTCTGCTGATCCGCCAGGATCTGGATCTCGATATGGCGCGGTGTCTCCAGATACTTTTCCATGTAGACGGCGGGGTTGCCGAATGCGACTTGCGCTTCCTGGCGTGTCATCGTGACGGCATTCATCAACGCGGCCTCCGTGTGGACCACGCGCATCCCGCGCCCGCCGCCGCCGCCCGCCGCCTTGATGATCACCGGATACCCGACGCCGCGCGCGCTGCGGACGATCTCGCGCGGGTCCTCGGTGAGCGCACCCTGCGAGCCGGGCACCGTGGGTACGCCGGCCGCGGTCATCGCCTGCTTGGCCGACACCTTGTCGCCCATCAGGCGGATCGACTCCGGTCGCGGGCCGATGAAAACGAATCCGCTCTTTTCAACGCGTTCGGCAAAGTCGGCGTTTTCCGAGAGGAATCCGTAACCGGGATGGATCGCTTCGGCGTCAGTCACCTCGGCGGCGCTGATGATGGCAGGAATGTTGAGGTAGCTCTCACGCGACGGGGGTGGTCCGATGCACACCGATTCATCGGCCAGCTTCACGTACTTGGCGTCGGTGTCGGCTTCGGAATGGACGACCACTGTGCGAATGCCGAGTTCACGGCAGGCGCGCTGGATGCGCAGGGCAATCTCGCCCCGGTTCGCAATCAGGATCTTCTTGAACATGCGGATGCGGTCAACGACGTCGCGGCGTGTGCAGCCGGCCGCGCGCAGGCGTTAGGGGCCGCGAGTTCGCGCGGGCCGGCGAATGGCTCGACTGTCCCACGCTATTCGATGATGAACAGTGGCTGTCCGTACTCGACCGGCTGCCCGTTGTCGACGAGGATCTTCTTCACTGTGCCGCCCACTTCGGCCTCGATCTCGTTCAGCAGCTTCATCGCTTCGATGATGCACAACGTATCGCCGGGCTTAACCTCCGCGCCCTGCTCGATGAAGGCTGGCGCCCCCGGGCTCGGAGAGCGATAGAACGTGCCGACCATCGGTGACTTGACCACATGGCCGGGGGCTTCCTCAGTCGCCTGGGCTCCCGTCGCGCCTGCCGGGGTCCCTACCGGCGAAGTCGGCGCGACCACATGGACGGCGGGCATCGCCATCGGCACCGCGGCCGCCGAGGCCGTTTTGACGATGCGTACCTTGTCTTCGCCCTCGGTGACTTCGAGTTCGGCGATGCCCGATTCGGCGACCAGGTCGATCAGCGTCTTGAGCTTGCGTAGATCCATGACTTTCCCGGTCAGGAAGCGCGTTCGGCCAAGGCATACTCGAGCGCATAGCGATAACCGGCCGCGCCGAGCCCAACGATGGTGCCGACCGCCAAGTCCGCCAGGTGAGAGTGGTGACGGAATGATTCACGGCGGTACACGTTTGACAAATGGACCTCGATGAACGGAAGGGCGACGGCGGCGAAAGCATCGCGCAGCGCGATGCTCGTATGAGTGAACGCCCCCGCATTGACGATCATGAAGGTCGTTCCGTCGGTCCCAGTCGCGTGGATCCGATCGATCAGCGCACCTTCGTGATTGCTCTGGAAGAAGCTCACCTCGGCGCCGTGCCGCTGCGCGACATCCGACAGTTCGGCTTCGATCTGCGCGAGCGTGCGTCCGCCGTAAACGGCCGGCTCGCGTGACCCCAGCAGATTCAGGTTGGGCCCATTGAGGACGAGAACGCGATTCGTCACATTCCTCCCCGGCGATTTGTTGGATGTTCGACGCAGATGTAGACAGAAGCGCCGAGATCAATGAAGGCGCGCAGTCTGAACGTTCTTTTGGCGCCTGTCCAGCGGGCTAGCCGCCGAGCCCCGAGTCAAGCCAGGTACGCAGCAGTTCGGGCTGAACCAATCCGAGGCGAGTGCGCACGATCTGCCCGGCGGGGCTGATCAGCACGGTGTAGGGCAGCGCGCCGCTGGCATTGCCGAACAGTCGGGCGAGTTCAGATCCTTCAGCGCCGGCAACCAGCAGCGGGATCTCGATCTTGAGATCCGCCTGGAAGCGCCGGATCGCCGCGGCGTTGTCGATCCCGAGCCCGACAAAGGCGACGCCTCGGTCGCGGTAATCGCGCGCGACCTGCTGCAGGGCCGGCATCTCCTCGACGCATGGCGCGCACCAGGTTGCCCAGAAATTGATCACCAGCCATCGTCCCTGCCATTGGGACATCGGTTGTGGTTCGCCGTGCGCATTGTCGAAGGTCAGCGCAAAGAGTGACGCAGCCGGCAGCGACTGCGGAGCGTCAGGCTCGGTTCGCTGCGCGAACCAGGCAGCGATCGCGCCGGCAGCAAGTCCCGCGATCGCCGCCGATCCGAGCAGCCAGCGGCGGCGATAGCCATTCATGGAGCCGAATCCGCGATCAGCTGGCGCAATGCCGCCAGACTGGCACGGCCGCTCGCCGCGACGGGGTGCAGCTCGAATTCGCCCGACGACACGGCCCGATGCCGCGGCGCCACGCGGATCGCGTCGCGTGCGTATACATGCAGCCGCACGCCGATCCGCGTTCCGCCTGCGACCGGTGCGGGTGCCAGGAACGACAGCCGTTCGAGCGGAGCGGGCCGCTCCGCCGGCTCGGCGGGTTCGGCGTCGAACTCGATCCCTGCGTTCAATAGGAAGACCTCGACATCCTTCGCGCTGTCAGTGAAAAGGTGCAGTTCGATATCGGAATGTGCGGTGGCAGTTCCTCCGAGCACCGAACCCACCAGGTGCGGGGAAAAGTCCGACAACTTGGCCATCAGGTCGGCGGCCATGCGGCGCAGTCCAGCGAGCAGTGCGGGATGCGTCTCGGCCTCAAACAGCTGCAGATGTCGGCGCAGTTCATGTTCGATCTCAGCGTTGTCCGGCATCGCCCCGCGTGCGTCGGTTCTTTCGCCCAGCACCTCGCGCACCGCACGCCGTTTCGCCTGGCCGTAGTCGCAGCCTTCGTCCGCGATGAGTCGCGCCGCAGCCGCGGCGAGCTCGGTACGAAGGTGGGTCGGCCTGTTCGGATCCGGCGGCATCGGAACGACAGTCTAGCGGGAGGCGTTCGCGGCCCGCATTACAATCGCGCGCCTTCACGGTAGACGCGCCAGTACGCGGCGACGTCGATTCCCCTTCACCCGTGCACATCCACATCCTCGGCATTTGCGGCACGTTCATGGGCGGCCTGGCGCAACTTGCGCTGGCCGCCGGACATCGCGTGTCCGGTTGCGATGCTGGCGTCTATCCGCCGATGAGCGATCAGCTGGCTGCGGCCGGCGTCAGGCTGATCGACGGATATGGGGCTGACCAGACCGCGCTGGCGCCGGATTTGTGGATCATCGGCAACGTGGTCACGCGCGGTAATCCGCTGATCGAGGAGATCCTCGAGCGCAACCTCGCGTTCATTTCCGGGCCGCAGTGGCTGGCAGAACATGTGCTGAAGGGCCGCCATGTACTCGGCGTGGCGGGGACGCATGGCAAGACTACGACCACCGCGATGCTGGCCGCGATACTCGAACACGCGGAACTGTCGCCGAGCTTTCTGGTCGGCGGTGTTCCGACTGACTTCGGACGATCCGCACGCCTGGCGTCCGGCGAGCATTTCGTCATCGAGGCTGACGAGTACGACACGGCCTTCTTCGATAAGCGGTCGAAGTTTCTTCACTACCGGCCCCGCACCGCGGTGCTCAACAACCTGGAATTCGACCACGCCGACATCTTCCCGGACCTCGGCGCGATCGAAACGCAGTTTCACCATCTCGTGCGGACACTGCCCCGCGGCGCGCGCCTGATCGTCAACGCCCAAGAGCCGGCGCTCGCGCGGGTGCTGGCGCGCGGATGCTGGAGCGAGGTCGTACGCTTCGGAGCGGAGTCGACCTGGCAACTGAGCGCCGAGCCCCCGTACGAAGTCATTCACGAATCGCGCGTCGTCGGTCCGCTGCAGCTCGCCTTGGCGGGAACTCACAACCGGATGAACGCGCTGGCCGCAATCGCGGCCGCACACCATGTCGGTGTGGCCCCGGCGACAGCGCTTGAGGCGCTTGCTCGCTTCGGAGGTGTCAGCCGGCGGCTGGAACTGTGCGGAACCGTCGGCGGCATCAGCGTCATCGACGACTTCGCGCACCATCCGACGGCGATCCGCGCCACGATCGACGCCGTCCGGAGCTGTAACGGTGGAGCGCGCATCGTCGCCCTGCTCGAACCCCGCTCTAACACGATGAAGCAGGGCGCCGTGAGGGCCGAACTCGCCTCCAGCCTGCAGGGCGCTGATCGGATCTTCTGTTACGCGGCGCCAAGCTTGGGGTGGAACGTTGCGGAAACACTGGCCCCACTCGGTGAGCGGGCATCGACCCACGACAGTCTGGACGATGTCGTCTCACAAGTGCTGGCATTCGTCCGCCGCGGGGACCAGGTCGTGGTGATGAGCAATGGCAGCTTCGGTGGAGTGCACGGGAAGCTGCTCGTTGGGCTGGCGCGCCGCGCGGTTGCATCGTGATCGTCTATCTGCACGGATTTCGGTCTTCCCCATCCTCGCGCAAGGCGATGCTGCTGCGCGAAGCGATGGCCGCGCGCGGGCGCTGCGCGGAATTCGCTTGCCCGGCGCTGCCGCCGTCACCGCGCGCAGCCATCGAGATCGCCGGGCGCATCGTCGACGCCTCCCCTGCCGCGCAGGTGACGCTGATCGGTTCGTCGCTTGGTGGCTATTACGCGACGTGGCTCGCCGAACGCTCCGGCTGTCGCGCGGTGCTGCTGAATCCGGCGATACGCCCCCAGGACGATCTGGCGCGCTACCTGGGAGTGCAGACCGTACACGGTTCGGGTGAACAGATCGAGTTCCGGCGCGAGTACCTTGCGGAACTGGAAGCGATCGATACGCCTGAGATCACGCGGCCGGAGCGCTATTTCCTGCTGGCTGCCACCGGCGATGCCGTCATCGACTATCGGACGATGGCTCGCAAATACCGCGGCGCCCGGCAGCATGTCATCGAAGGCAGTGACCACGAATTGTCGGACTTTCCGCAGTATCTCGAAGAAGTGCTGGCCTGGTGTGGGCACGCAAGAACGTGGAGGGGCAGGGGGAAATGAATCGTTTGCAGGGAAGAGTGTGCATCGTCACCGGCGGCGCGCAGGGCATCGGCCTGGCAACGGCCAGGCGCTTTCTGGTCGAAGGTGCGACCGTGGCGTTGTGCGACATGCGGCGCGAGAGCGTCGACGCCGCCGTTGAATGGCTCGGCGACCTCGGCACGGTGGAAGGCTACTTGGTCGATGTCACGCAGCGCGATCAGATCGACGCGATGGTGAGCCAGGTGCACGCGAAATACGGCAGCGTGGATGTGTTGGTCAACAATGCCGGTATCACGCTCGATGCCCGGCTGCAGAAGATGGACGACACACAGTTCGACCGCGTCATCGATGTCAATTTGAAAGGAACCTTCAACTGCTCGCGCGCGGTAGTGGACACGATGGTTTCGCAGGGCCGCGGCGTCATCCTCAACGCGTCCAGCGTGGTCGGGATCTACGGCAACTTCGGACAAACCAACTACGCGGCCAGCAAGTTCGGCGTGATCGGCTTCGTCAAGACCTGGTCGCGTGAACTCGGCCCCAAAGGCATCCGCTGCAATGCTGTAGCGCCGGGCTTCATCGAAACTCCGATCCTCAAGTCGATCCCCGAAAAGGTCCTGACCCAGATGACCGAGCGTGTCCCGCTGCGCCGGCTCGGCAAGCCGGAAGACGTCGCCAGCGTCTACGCTTTTCTTGCCTCGGACGACGCCGCGTACATCAACGGCGCCGTCATCGAGGTGGCAGGCGGCCTGACGGTTTAGTTCCATGCAGTCCGGTGCGCCGCTGCCAGCGTCCGCCGAACGGGTGCAGCGCTCGCTCGTCGAAGCGGGCATCGATGCGCGTGTGGTGGAACTGACGATCGCCGCGCGCACCGCGCAGCAGGCAGCCGACGCGCTCGGCATCGAAGTCGGAAGGATCGCGAAGTCGCTGGTGTTCCGCGCCAAAGAGTCCGGCCGGGCGGTGCTGGTGATTGCCGCCGGTGACCGCCGTGTCGATGAGTCGCGTATCTGCGAACTGCTCGGCGAGCCGATCGAGCGCGCGGAGCCCGCCTTCGTCCGCGAGCATTCCGGATTCGCAATCGGCGGTGTCGCGCCGCTGGCGCATGCCAAGCCGATGATCACGTACGTGGATGCCTCGTTGCGCCGCTTCGACATCGTGTGGGCGGCCGGCGGTACGCCGCACTGCGTGTTCCCGATCCGCCACGATGACCTGCTCCGAGTCTGCGCCGGCACGGAAGCGGTGACATCGCCGTGAACGACAGCTTCCTGTCCGCCGTGCGCGCGTGCGTTGCCAGCCTGCCGTGAACCTGCTGTTCGAAGAAGACGGAGCGATCAAGGCAGGCAGCGTGCTGTCGGCGACCGACTCTTCTTTCCAGGTTGAACTGCCGAGCGGCAAGCGCTCGAAGGTCAAGGGGTCACACGTGCTGCTGCGCTTCGACCAGCCTGCAGCGGCGCACATGTTGGAGCGAGCCGGCGCCGAGGCGGAAGCCATAGATCTCGACTTCCTGTGGGAGGCGGCCCCGAAGGATGAGTTCTCGTTCCAGGACCTGGCGCAGGACTACTTCGGCGGACAACCGTCGAGCATCCAGCAGGCCGCGCTGCTGCTGCGGCTGCACTCGGCGCCCGTTTACTTCTATCGCAAGGGGCGCGGTCGCTATCGACCGGCTCCGCCGGAAACCTTGCAGGCCGCGCTCGCCGCGGTCGAACGCCGTCGTCGCCAGGACGAACTGCGGCAGCAGTACGTCGACCAGTTGAAGGCGCGTCAGGCACCGGTCGCGATCGCGTCGCAGGCCGTGTCGCTGCTGGTCAGGCCTGACCGCAATTCGCTCGAATACAAGGCAGTCGAACAGGCGGCCAACGAGACCCAGACGACCCCACTGCGGCTGCTGCTAGCCACCAGCGCGATTGAGTCACCATACCGCTGGCACGTCGACAGCTTTCTGGCGCAGCACTTTCCACGTGGTACCGCATTCCCGGCGGACCTGCCGCAGCCGTCGTTGTCCGATGCGCCGCTCGCCACAGTCGAGGCGTTCTCGATCGACGACAGCGCCACGACCGAGATCGACGATGCATTTTCCGTCGTCTGGCAGACCGGCGAACGCGCGCGCATCGGCATCCACATCGCCGCGCCGGCGATTGAGATTGATCGAACGCACCCGCTGGACGCGGTCGCGCGCCAGCGCATGTCAACCGTCTACGCGCCCGGTTTCAAGCTGACGATGCTGCCGTCACCTTGGGTCGACGCCTATTCGCTCACCGAAGGCCGCGAAGTTCCGGTCCTATCGCTGTACGTCGACATCGATACCAGCAGCCACGCGGTGTTGGCGATGCAGACCCGGGTCGAACGGGTCCGCATTGCCGCCAATCTTCGTCACGATCGACTGGACTCGGTCATCACCGACGATGCAATTGCGAGCGGTGACCTCGATGTGCCCTTTGCCAGCGCGTTGTCGCTGCTCTGGCGCTTCGCACGCACACTGCTCGCCGCACGCGAGGCCGCGCGCGGCCGGAAGGAGCCGCTCGGCCGTGTTGATTACTCGTTCGATCTCGCGGGCGAAGGCGAGCAGTCGCGCGTATCGGTCAGGGCCAGGCGACGTGGCGCACCTTTGGACCTGCTGGTCGCCGAACTGATGATTCTCGCGAACAGTACCTGGGGACGCTGGTTGGCCGAGGGCAACATCGCCGGCATCTACCGTTCGCAGGCCCTGGGTCGAGTGCGCATGTCGACCTCGCCGGCGGCCCACGAGGGCATCGGCGTGACGCACTATGCATGGAGCACGTCGCCGCTGCGTCGCTATGTCGACCTCGTCAATCAGCGCCAGCTGATCTCGTGTGCAGCCGAACGAGCACCACCTTACTCAAGCCGGGATGCCGACCTCTACGGGATCGTGTCGGGTTTCGACGCAGCCTATGGTGCATACGCCGAATTCCAGGAAAAAATGGAACGCTATTGGGGATTGCGCTGGTTGCGGCAGGAGACAATTCAGCGGATTGGCGCGAGCGTGATCCGGGGAGACGTGTTGCGACTGGCCGGGTTGCCGTTCATTACGCGGTTGCCAGGGTTGCCAGAGCTGCCGCGGGGTCAGCAACTGGAACTCGACATCATCGGAGGCGATGAACTGGACCTGACGCTGCAGGCTCGTTTGCACCGGTTGTGCTCGGGTGAGGTGCTCGCAACGGTCGACGATGACGATGTCGTCGCGGCGATCGAGCAAGAGCCTGTGTCCGCGGCGCCGACCGGCGACGACGGTACTGGCGCGCCGCAGCCGGAGTCGGACCAGTCCGGACCGAGCTGAGTCATCCGCACGACAGTCGCGCGATCGTGTGATCGTCACTCACGTGCCATCGCTACAATCGATCAGCCCGTTATGGATGCCCTGAACCACAGATGATTCTTGCCGACGAGCCAACGCCTGGCCTCGCAGCCTTCCTGGCCGACAAGGTGCTCGTCATGGCTCTGACGGTTTCGATCGGCCTGCACATGACGGTGCTTGCGGTGCGTTTCGTCGACCCCGAGTTCATGCGGGTGCGAACCACCGACCCGCCGCTCGAGGTGATTCTGGTCAATGCGAAAAGTGCCACGCGGCCGGGCCAGGCCGAGGCGCTTGCCCAGGCCAACCTCGATGGCGGTGGCTCCAACGACGCGGGTCGACGTTCGTCCCCATTGCCGAATACGGTGCAGGTGCGCGACGGTGACGCGCTTGACTCCGCGCGGCGGCTGGTCGAGCAACTCGAGGAAGAGCAGAAGAAGCTGCTCGCCGCGTTGAAGGACTCGCTGCAGATGCGGCCGCTGCCCGCAAAGGAAGCCGCGGCGGACTCGCCCCAGCCGGGTTCATCGGATGAGCAGACGCGCGAGCAGCTGGCGCGGGCGCAGGCCGAGATTGCCAAGCAAGTCTCGGACTACCAGAAGCGGCCGCGCAAGCACCACTTCATGCCCAGCACCTCGGAGTACCGTTTCGCACGTTATGTCGAGGACTGGCGGGCGCGCGTCGAGAAGATCGGAAACGAGCACTACCCAGACGAGGCACGCGGCAAGCTATATGGGGCCCTGAGAATGACGGTCTCGGTGCGAAAGGACGGTTCGCTGGTCGAGGCGTCGGTCGACAAGCCCTCGGGATCGCTGATACTTGACCGCGCCGCCCGCCGCATCGTTAACATGTCTGCTCCGTTTCCGCCATTTCCGCCGGAAATCGCGCGCGACACGGACGTGCTCGAGATCACACGTACCTGGATTTTCACCAACGACCAACTGTCGACGCGAAGCAGCGGTTCGCAATGAACTTAGCAGACAAGTACGGAGTCGTCGGCCACCCGATTGCGCACAGTCGGTCACCGGAGATTCACCAACGTTTCGCGCAGCAGACCCGCCAGCGGATTTCGTACGAGCGCATCGAAGCGCCTCTCGATGGATTCGAGGAGCGCGCTTTGTCGCTGCGAGACGCCGGCTTTCGCGGTTTGAACGTGACAGTTCCGTTCAAGCTGGATGCTGCCAAGCTGGCGGACGAACTGCTGCCGCGCGCCCGTCTGGCCGGCGCGGTCAACACCCTGAAGTTCGAAGGCGACACGATCATCGGTGACAACACCGATGGAATCGGCTTCGTGCGCGACCTCCGCGAACGGCTGAAGTTCAACCTCGGCGACTGTTCTGCACTGGTCCTCGGCGCCGGTGGCGCGGTGCGTGGGCTGATCGGGTCGCTGCTGGAAGCGAGCCCCCGGTGGATCGCGGTGGCGAACCGCTCGCATCAACGAGCCGAGGAACTCGCCGAGGAGTTCGGTGTCGAGGCGATCCAGCTCGACGAGATCCCGGCCGAGCATTTCGATCTGATCATCAACGGCACCACGACCGGCCTGAAGCAAGAAGCTCCTCCGATCGATCCGGAAACCTTCAACGACTGCGTGCTCGCCTACGACCTCGTCTATGCAGCGGAGCCGACTCCGTTCATGGAACTCGCGCGGCAGGGTGGCGCGAAGACCGTGTGCGACGGGCTCGGCATGCTGATCGAACAGGCGGCTGAATCGTTCCTGTTGTGGCGCGGTGTGCGGCCCGAGACGCCCTCGGTGTACCACGAGCTGCGCAAACTGCTGCTGAGCCACAGTTCCGTCGAGCACGCGACTGTCGCGCGTTGACGAGCAGCCCAGCGTCGGCGGTGCGCGAGTGAGCCGCTTCGCTCTGGGACGCTGGCTCGGCCGCGCCGCCCTGGCTGCGTTGCTGCTGCTGGCCGTCGTGCAGCTCTGGTATGTCGGCTGGATCGGGTGGTGGCGATTCAACGACCCGAACGAAACAGCGTTCATGCGACGAGAGCTCGCCGCACTGCAGGCGCGCAATCCGCGCGCCGAACTGAAATATCGCTGGGTGCCGTACGAACGCATCTCGTCGAACCTGAAGCGCGCGGTGGTCACGGCCGAGGACGCGCGCTTCGCCGAGCACGAGGGGGTCGACTGGGAGGCCATCGAGAAGGCCTACAAGGACAACACGAAGCGCGGACGTCCGGCGCGCGGCGGTTCGACCATCACTCAACAGCTGGCGAAGAACCTCTTCCTTTCGCCGGAGCGCAGCTATGTGCGCAAGGCGCAGGAACTGGTCATCACCTACATGATCGAGTTGTTCTGGGACAAGCGGCGCATTCTCGAGGTCTATCTGAACGTCGTCGAGTGGGGCGAGGGTGTGTTCGGCGCTGACGCCGCCGCGCGCCACTATTACGGCGTCGCGGCCGGACAGCTCGGACCCGAGCAGTCGGCGCGACTCGCCGCCTACCTGCCCAATCCCAAGCGTTACGGTCGAGTGCGCTCCGGTCCCTACCTCGATGCGAGGACGGCGGCGATCCTGCGCTATATGCCGGACGCCGTGCTTCCCTGATCTTTTGCTCGTCGATCGCGCAGGGCGGGCGCTTAGCTGCACGCTAAATGCGGGAGATGCATTGGGCAATGCGGTGGATGCGGGAAGGCGAATGGCGGGCGTCCCGTCCGCGGCAGCGGCGCTGATTGGCTCAGAAACGCTCGCAGCGCCCGCACTGCATCCCGCCATTGCTTCGCCGCCCGGCTGCGTGACGTCCCTAGAATGCCGACTGCCGGACCCGCCCTGCCGAGGGACGATGAGCGAGCAGGACCTGCTGAACCGCGAAACGCAACGCGACGCACCGGTGCGCGACCCAGAGGCCGCGCAGCGCGCGCTCGTACGCGTCCAGCGCGTGCTCGAGAAACAGCGGCGGGTCGAGGCGCTGGTTCATCGCGAGCAGACACCAGCGGAACAGAAGAAGGCGCTGGTCGAGCAGCTGGTGCATCGTCAGCACCTCAACGAGCTGCGCGCGATTCTGGACCGGCTCCACGCGGCCGACATCGCGTACATCCTCGAGGCGCTGCCACAGGACGACCGGCTGGTCGTCTGGGACTGCGTCAAGGCCGACCGCGACGGTGAGATCCTGATCGAGGTCAGCGACGCGGTTCGCGAGACGCTGATTGCGTCGATGGACCACGCGGAACTGGTCGACGCAGTCGAAAGCCTCGAGACCGACGAGATCGCGGCCATCGCGCATGACCTCCCCGCAGACGTCGTCGACGAGGTCAGCGAAGGACTGAGCAGCGAGGAGCGGGCGCAACTGCGCGCCGCGATGTCGTACCCGGAAGGCTCGGTCGGCGCGCTGATGGATTTCGAGATGATCACGATCCGCGAGGACGTCACGCTCGAGGTCGTGCTGCGCTATCTGCGGCGTTTCGATGAACTGCCCGACCATACCGATCAGGTGTTCGTGGTCGACCGCCATGAGGTCCTGAAGGGCGCGCTGCCACTCGACCGGCTGCTGATCAACGAGCCGGAGACCGAAGTCACGGCCGTGATGAAGTCCGAGTTGCTGACGCTGTCGCCGATGGATGACGCCGGCGAGGCGGCCCAGGCGTTCGAGCGCTACGACCTGGTGTCGGCGCCGGTGGTGGATACCAGTGGACGGCTGGTCGGGCGGCTGACCGTCAACGAAGTGGTCGACGTCATCCGTGAGGAAGGCGAAGAAGCCGCGCTGGCGCAGGCGGGCCTGCGCGAGGACGAAGACATCTTTGCCACCGTATGGAACTCGGCGAAGAATCGCTGGCTGTGGCTTGCAGTCAATTTGGGGACCGCGTTCTTCGCGAGCCGCGTCATCAGCGCGTTCGAAGGAACGATCGAAAAGGTGGTCGCGCTCGCCGCGCTGATGCCGATCGTCGCCGGCATCGCGGGCAACTCGGGCAACCAGACGCTGACGCTGCTGGTGCGTTCTCTCGCGCTCGGCCAGGTGACGTCAGCCAACCAGCGGCGGCTGGCACTGAAGGAGATCAGCATCGCGGTGTGCAACGGGGCGGTCTGGGGCGGGATTGCCGGCCTGCTCGCCTGGCTGCTTTACCGCGATTCGGCCAATGGCATGCTGCTCGGAGTCGTCATGTTCCTCGCGATGATCCTCAACATGCTGGTCGCCGCCGCGGTAGGGCTCGCGGTGCCGATGGCATTGCGTGCGTGGGGCCGCGACCCGGCGGTCGGCGGGTCGGTGCTGCTCACCTTCATCACCGACTCCGGCGGTTTCTTCATCTTCCTCGGACTGGCGACGCTGTTCTTCCGCTAGCGCCTCTGCGCGGCACGTGAGCGGCGCCTACTTCACCCGCTTAACTGTGTACTCCTCCTGGATCGTGTCCTTGTAGACGCTTGCCGGCGACGAACTGGCCAGGAAGCGGCGGGCGATTTCTTCGCCAACGGCGGTGTGCTGGATGACCTGTCCGTTGTCGAACTCGATTTCCAGCACGCGCTGGTTGCGGTCGTAGCCTGCGGATTTGATGCCGCCGCGGCGTACCGGCTTGCGTTCGATGGCCATCGGACCTCCGCTCTAGTCACCCGATGCTACAGCCCCAGCTCGTTCCAGATCGAGTCCACGCGTGCCTTGACGGCCGGGTCCATGGCGACCGGCCGGCCCCAGCTGCGAGTCGTTTCGCCGTCCCATTTGTTGGTGGCATCGATTCCCATCTTGCTGCCGAGTCCGGACACTGGTGAGGCGAAATCGAGATAGTCGATCGGAGTGTTGTCGACCAGGACCGTGTCGCGCAGGGGGTCTACCCGCGTACTGATGGCCCAGACGACTTCCTTCCAGTCGCGCGCATCGATGTCGTCGTCGACGACGATGATGAACTTGGTGTACATGAACTGGCGCAGCACGCTCCAGATGCCGAACATCACGCGGCGGGCGTGCCCGGCGTACTGCTTCCGGATCGAGACAACCGCCATCCGGTAGCTGCATCCCTCGGGAGGCAGGTAGAAGTCCGCGATCTCCGGTAATGCGCGCCGGAGGATCGGCACGAAGACCTCGTTCAATGCAACGCCGAGGATTGAAGGTTCATCGGGCGGCTTGCCGGTGTAGGTCGAGTGGTAAATCGGATCACGCCGCATCGTGATGCGATCGATCGTGAACACGGGAAACCAGTCGCGGTCGTTGTAATAGCCGGTGTGATCGCCGAACGGACCTTCCAGCGCGTGTTCATAGTCGGACGACGGGCGTTGCGGGGCAGCCTCGTCAGGCGCAGTTGCCTCTGCGGTCACGCAGATGTTCCCTTCGAGCACGATCTCGGCGTTCGCCGGCACGCGCAGTTCGCTGCCGATGCACTTGACCGTCTCGGTGCGGGCTCCCCTGAGCAGCCCGGCGAACTGGTACTCCGACAGACTGTCCGGGACCGGCGTGACGGCGCCCAGAATGGTTGCCGGATCGGCCCCGAGGGCGACGGCGATCGGAAAGGGCTCGCCCGGATATGTCGCGGCGTGGTCGCGAAAATCCAGCGCCCCGCCGCGGTGGGTAAGCCAGCGCATGATCAGCTTGTTGGGTCCGATGACCTGCTGTCTATAGATACCGAGGTTCTGCCGCGGTTTGTGCGGGCCGCGCGTAACCACTAGACCCCAGGTGACCAGCGGCCCGGCGTCACCCGGCCAACAGGTCTGGATCGGCAGGCGGCTGAGGTCGACTTCGGCGCCCTCCCAGACCACTGACTGGCAGGCGCCGGTCCGTAGTTCCTTAGGCGCCATGTCCCACAGCGCGCTCTTCAGCAGGGCCACTTTGCCGATTGCGTCGCGCAGTCCGCGGGGTGCTTCCGGTTCCCGCAGACTCGCCAAGAGCTCACCAACGTCGCGCAGCGCACCGACATCGGCCGCCCCCATCGCCAGAGCGACTCGCCTGGGGGTGCCGAAAAGATTGCAGAGCACCGGTATCGAGTGCCCCTCCGGCTGCTCGAAGAGCAAGGCCGGCCCGGCTGACCTCAGCACGCGGTCCGAGATTTCCGTCATTTCGAGCCGCGGCGACACCGACCGACCAATGCGACGCAGCTCGCCGATGCCCTCCAGCCGAGCCAGGAAGTCCCGCAAATCGCGGTACTTCATCGCAAAATTGTTGCAACGCGGAAAAAAAGTTTTGACTCTAAATGAGCGCTTACTAACTTAAGATTCATCCGCTATCCTATTGATTTAACTTATGTTTATCTCGACTAAGTTGCTTCGCATCGCGCTCGCACACACTGCCTTTGATCAGAAGGCCCGAATATTCGGGTTGACCGAGGTGCCTTAGACCCTAAAATTCGGGCTCGGCCGTTTGGCTGGCTCGGCATACCCGTCGCATCCCGCGATGTCACGGCTTCGCGCCGAGCCCCGGGGCGGGTGTCCCGCGGCTTGCTCTTTCTTTGATGGGGAATTTAATCCCATTCGGACCAACGCTTACGCATTCGGCGGGCGGTCCGAAGGTCCGGGGCGGATTTCCGCTGCTGGATGGTCGTACCAACCTGTGAGTGGCGATCGAAGGTCTCGCGACCGCGGCCGTCCGGCATAAGGAGGCACGCATGTCTTCAACAATGAGTTTGCCCGCATCGCTCCAAAGCTGGAGCGTTTGGAGCGATGTGGTGCTGGACGTTCGGGACGGCGCCCTGGCGACCGTGCGCGTCATCGTGACGCTGTCCGGGTGTGCCGCGCTGGTCGCGACTGCGGTCCTCGTCAACCATGAGGGTGCTTGGTCGGCGCTCAGGACGGCCGTTTCGGTCCCGACAGCGGTCGCTTCAGTGATCGCCGACGATGCCACCGAGGCGTCCGCCGCAGAGGCGCAGGCCGCACCGGCGGCGGTGGTCGTTCCGGCTGATCCGCGCCAGAAACACGTCGTCCAGTATCTGTCCAGGCGCTATCGGGTAGCCGAGGAAGCCACTCGTATGCTGGTCGCGGCGGCGTTCCAGATTGGCCGCGAGAGCAAGGTCGATCCGCTGCTGATTCTGTCGGTGGTCGCGATCGAATCCAGCCTCAATCCCTTCGCGGAAAGCTCGATGGGTGCCCAAGGCCTGATGCAGATCATGCCGCGTATCCATGCCGAACGCTTCGTGCCTCATGGCGGTCAGTTGGCCGCGCTCGATCCCATTGCGAACATGAAGGTCGGTTCTGCGATCCTCGGAGACCTGATCGCACGCGGCGGGTCGGTCGAGCGCGGGCTTCAGCTCTATGTGGGAGCGGGCAATTTGCCGGATGACGGCGGCTACGGCGCCCGTGTCCTTGGCGAACGTGCCCGTCTGGCTCTCGCCTCCACCGGCAAGGTCGACGCGGCGATCGCCAACGCTCGATCCCCCGAACCTAAGCCGGCAGCGACCGCGGCTGCAGGGGCTGCGCAGCCAGCCGCACTGCAGAGCGAGGAAGTGCAGCCGAAAGGGCCCACCGCGCCGGGCCGCTCGGCCTGATCGCTCAAGTTCGACGCCACTCCGCGGAGATGCTCCGGACGGAGTGGGTGTACCGGCCAACGCCGGCCGGGGCGCTACCCGTAAATCAGGTCTTTGCGCCCGGCTGACGCGCGGGAACGGATAATCGCGGCATCTCCTGCCTGCCGGTCCGATTCCATGCCCCCCACTGAAGATGCGGATCTTCGCCGCGCGGCACTCGAATATCACGAGAAGCCGTCGCCGGGAAAGATCGCGGTCACCTCGACCAAGCAACTCGTCAACCAGCGCGACCTGGCACTCGCGTACACGCCGGGTGTGGCAGCCGCCAGCGAAGCCATCCACGAAGATGCGAGCAAACGTTTTCCGCTACACCGCGCGGGGAAATCTGGTGGGCGTCGTCACGAACGGCACCGCGGTGCTCGGCCTGGGAAACATCGGGCCACTTGCCGCCAAGCCGGTCATGGAAGGCAAGGCCGTGTTGTTCAAGAAGTTCGCGGGCATCGATGTATTCGATATCGAAGTCAGCGAAACCGATCCGGATCGACTGGTGGAGGTGATCGCCGCGCTCGAACCGACCTTCGGTGGGATCAATCTCGAGGACATCAAGGCGCCCGAATGCTTCTACGTCGAGCGCAAGTTGCGCAGCCGGCTCAAGATCCCGGTGTTCCACGATGATCAGCACGGCACCGCGATCATCGTCGGAGCGGCCATCCTCAACGGCCTCAAGGTGGTGGGCAAGCGGATCGATCAGGTGAAGCTCGTGACCAGCGGCGCCGGTGCGGCGGCGCTCGCCTGCCTCGGCCTGCTGGTGAGCCTGGGCGTGCCGCGCAGGAACATCTGGGTGACCGACATCGAAGGCGTTGTGTATCGCGGTCGCACGGCGCTGATGGACGAAGACAAGGCGACCTTCGCGCAGGACACCAGCGCGCGCAAGCTTGCGGAAGTGATCGTCGATGCCGACGTCTTCCTTGGGCTGTCGGCCGGCGGCGTCCTGAAGGAAGAAATGGTCGCGCGCATGGCGCCGCGGCCATTGATCCTTGCACTGGCCAACCCGACGCCGGAGATCATGCCGGAAGCCGTCAAGCGCGTGCGGGACGACGCGGTCATGGCGACCGGGCGATCCGACTATCCGAACCAGGTCAACAACGTGCTGTGCTTCCCGTTCATCTTTCGCGGTGCGCTCGACGTGGGCGCGACCACGATCACGCCCGCAATGGAAGTCGCGGCAGTGCAGGCGCTGGCGGCACTGGCGCAGGAAGAGCAGAGCGACGTCGTCGCGTCGGCCTACGGGATCACGAATCTCAGTTTCGGACCGGAATACCTGATACCCAAGCCGTTCGATCCGCGACTCATCACCCGCATTGCGCCGGCCGTGGCCAAGGCGGCGATGGAAAGCGGCGTGGCATTCGCGGCCGATTACCGATCTCGACGCGTACCGCCTCCAGCTGCAGCAGTTTGTCTACCACTCCGGCACCTTCATGAAGCCCATCTTCTCGATCGCGAAGAACGCGGTCGCGGGAGGCGGGCGCTCGCGCATCGTGTTTGCGGAGGGCGAGGAGGAGCGCGTCCTGCGCGCGGTGCAGGTGGTGATCGACGAGCGGCTAGCGAAGCCGATCCTGATCGGACGACCGGACGTCATTGAGAGTCGATTGCAGCGGTTCGGTCTGCGGATGCGGCCGGGGCAGGACTTCGAATTGGTAAACCCGCTGCAGGACGCGCGCTATCGCGACTACTGGGAGACCTATCACCGGCTGGCGGCACGCCGCGGATTGACGGCGCAGTACGCCAAGATCGAGATGCGCCGGCGGCACACGTTGATCGGCTCAATGGCGATTCACAAGGGCGACGCCGACGGTTTGATCTGCGGAACGTACGGTACCCACGGCCTGCACTTGCACTACGTCGACCTGGTGATCGGACGCCGGCGGGGCTGCTCCGCCTATGCAGCGATGAACGTGTTGATGCTGCCAGGGCGGCAGCTCGCGCTGGTCGACACCCATGTCAATCTCGACCCGAGCGCTGAGGAGATCGCCGAGATCACCGTGCTCGCCGCCGATCAGCTGCGGCGCCTGGGTTTCGAGCCGTCGGTGGCGCTCGTCTCGCACTCGAACTTCGGCTCAAGCAATTCCGCCTCGGCGCTGAAGATGCGAGCCGCGCTCGACCTGGTGCGCGCCAGGGCGCCAGAACTCGACATCGACGGCGAGATGCATGCGGACTGCGCGGTCGACCCTGCGATGCGAAAGTCAATCATGCCGTTTTCGACACTGAAAGGCGAAGCCAACCTGATCGTCTGTCCGAACATCGAATCGGCGAACATCGCGTACAACCTGTTGAAGGCCACCGCGGGCAACAACATCGCGATCGGACCCATCCTGCTCGGCGCGGCCAAGCCGGTCAACATCCTGACGGCATCGGCCACCGTGCGCCGCATCGTCAACATGACCGCGCTCACGGTCCTCGAGGCGAACTCCCTGCGCCAGCCCGAGTTGCTCTAGTCAGCCGCGCGGCATCATTCTCGACAACTCAGCAAGCGCGCCGTCGATCCCGGCTGCTGCCGGGACTTCGCCCGTCGGCGTCAGACGGTCGATCATCTGCGGCAGCAGGTCGGCCAGTCCGCCCGAAAGCTGACCCAGGTCCATCCCGAAGTTCGACGCCATCTGCTGCATCGGCTGCTGACCGAACACCTGCATCAGCTGCTCAGGCGATATCGGCAGGTTCTGCCCGGTCGAGATCCACGAGTTCATTTGCGGACCCAGCCCAGCCTGCTGGAACTGCTGTGCCAGGCCGGAGAGTCCACCAAATTGCCCCTGGCCGGACAGCAACTGCAGCGCAAGTTGCAGCAGCGGATTCGCGCCAGACTGGCTGGTACCGGCTGTCGGCCCCGTCATCCCGGAGAGAAGTGCATCGAGCAATCCCATCATGGCCTCCGTGTGGTCGCTGTTGAGGGCTGTCGTGCGAGCCGCGCGGCGTGTCAACACAGATCGCCAGCGGTCGCCTGCAGGACCGCAAGGCCAACGAGCCCCGCAGTCTCGGTCCTCAGAATACGCGGCCCCAGATTGATCGCGCGATAGCCCAGACGCGCAGCCAACGCGCGCTCGGTATCGTCGAAGCCGCCTTCGGCGCCGACCGCCAGCGCGATTGGTCCTGCGCCCTCGCTCGCGGCTAATCGGCCGGACTCCGCGTGCGGATCGAGCAGCAGCCCGGCGCCGGCCTCACCGATCGCCTGCTGCAGACCTGCTTCGAGGCTCGTCGCCGCGACGATCGGAGGAATCCGGTTCCGGCCGCACTGGCAACAGGCGGCCAGCACGATATCTTGCAGCCTCAGCAGTCGCCGCTCCCGCCTCGGCGAGTCGAGCTGGATGACGCTGCGTGCGGTCGGCACCAGCATCATTGCTCGCGCGCCGAGTTCGACACTCTTCTCGACGATCCATTCGAGCTTGTCAGTCGCGACCCAGCCCTGCACCAGTGTCACCGCCAGCGGCGACTCGCGCTCGATCGAGTGAAAACGCTCGGGAACGATCCAGGCGCGCGCGCCCTGGACGGAGAGGCGGGCGTCGTATTCGCCACCCCGGCCATTGAACGCAGTGACCAACGCACCATCGCGCAGGCGTAACACCCGTGCAGCGTGATGCGCTGCGGCCGGCGACAACGCAGCCGGCTCGCCGGGCACCAGCTCGGCATCGACGTAGAAGCGATTCACGTGCGCGGACAGGCGCGCCGCGGGCTATGCGACCCGCAGGTGCGCCACGCGCGCGGTACCGCTCGGCGGCGCCACGCTGACCAGCTCCTGCACGAACACCGGCAATGCGAAGAGCGCGGCGTGCAATGTCGGGTGGTAGTAGCGCAAGTCGTTAAGCCCGCGCTCGACCATGCGCTGCGCGATCACTTCGACCGGCACCGCGCGCGGATCGACGGTGTCGCTGGCGACCGCCAGACACCACAACGATCCATACAACGGGATGAACACCGACAGCGGCGCGATATGCCGGAACACCTTGCGCAGGTTCGCCGCTGTGCGACGTACGGTATCCGCCTGGTACACCGGCGAACCCAGGTGCAGCGTCAGCATCCCGCCGGGCTTCAGGCAGCGCTGACACATCCGGAAGAACTCCTCGGAGTACAGCTTGAACGCCGGCGTGTCCGGATCGGTGAGATCGAGCACGATCATGTCGAATCGTTCGGCTGTCGTGCGGACGTACTCGTAGCCGTCGCCGACGCGGATTTCCAGCCGCGGATCGTCGAGCGCTCCCCGGTTGATCGCTCCGAGGTAGGTGCGGGCGACCTCGATGACGGCCGGATCGAGTTCGGCCATCACGATGCGCTTGATGCTCGGATGCTTGAAGAGTTCTTCCGAAGATCCGCCGTCACCGCCACCGATCACCAGCACGGTTTCCGGAGCCGGGTGTGCCAGCGCCGCCGGATGCGTCATGCACTCGTGATAGAAGAACTCGTCGCCTTCCGAAGTCATCAGGCGGCCGTCGAGCCTGAACAGGCGTCCGAACTGGTGCGTGTCGAAGACCTCGACACGCTGGTACGGCGATTCGATGTCGGCCAGCTTCTCCTTCACCGTGAAACCGTAGCCGGAGTGCGCGTTCAGCCAGTCAAAGCTCAACTGCGACTGCACGCCGGACGAGTCGCCGGTCGGCGCAATGTCATGAGCCGCCGAGGCGCCATCCGCCACGTCGCCGCGGGTGATGCGGTTGATCACCTGGCGCTGCGGCCGGAAAGCGACCATCAGCTCGTCGAACAGCTGTTCGGCCTTGCCCGTGTTGTCAGCAGTGAAGTTGCAGACGTAGACGTCGAGCGTCACGCCGCGGCTCTCTGGCCATGTGTGGATCGCAAGATGCGATTCGGCCAGCAGAATCGTTCCGGTGATGCCGCCCGGCTGGCCGTTCCAGTCCGGGAATACGTGCCACTTCTCGTCGACGATCGTGAGTTCGGCGTCGAGCGTGGCGCGACGACACAGCGTCGACAGTGTTTGAAGATCCGTGAGAGTGGCCGCCGTGCAGCCGCATTCGAACAGATCGCCAGTCAGATGAAGGCCTTGCATATTCGTCCCCCAGCCCCAGCAGGTCCGCCCTAATCGACCTGAATCGCGACTTGCGCCGCAACCCCACGATCCGGGACCCGTGCGCTGTGGCGCGGCACGCGGGTCTGGCAGCTTGCGCTGCACCTGCTGGCTCTGGCGGGAAAAACTGCTGCCTAGCGGCACGTTGCCTAGCTCGCTCGCGGTATTTCCCGCGGAAACGAGGTTGGCGCCCGTTGCTTCCTTCCGTCTGTCCGGATCGAATTTGGAAAAGCGGCGAATAGTATAGGAAATCGCCGCCTTCTCAAAAGAGTTGACTCTCCTCAGCCGGTAGTTTGGAGCTTACGCTCAAGTGTCAAGTGTCGCGGATCAAGGCGCAAGCACGGCACAGCGCAGGTTCGACAGTCGGTCGCAGAGCCTTTGCTAAAATTTGCGTCCTTCGCGGCGGCGATCTCTGTGATCAGTCCGAACCGCGCCCGCGGCCGATGTTCCGCCGCCTTCCTTCCGGCTAGCAAACGCCTTACCCGATCGAGACGCGCGACGATGAACGACAGCTCACTCCTCCGCGCCGTTTCTGGTGCCACGCGCGCCGACATGGCCAACTCGATCCGGGCCCTGGCAATGGATGCGGTGCAGAAGGCCAACTCGGGACATCCAGGCATGCCGATGGGCATGGCGGAAATCGCCGTTGCGCTGTGGGGCGGTCACCTGTCGCACAACCCGGCCAATCCGCACTGGCCAAATCGTGACCGTTTCGTCCTGTCTAACGGCCATGGCTCGATGCTGCAGTACGCGCTGCTGCATCTAACCGGTTATGCACTTTCGGCGGACGAGCTGGCCCGCTTCCGCCAGCTCGGCAGTCGCACGCCGGGGCATCCCGAGCATGGGCTGACTCCCGGAATCGAAACCACGACGGGACCGCTCGGCCAGGGACTGGCGAATGCGGTCGGCATGGCGCTGGCCGAGAAGCTGCTCGCCGCCGAATTCAACCGGCCCGGTTTCAACCTCATCGACCATCACACCTACGTCTTCGTCGGCGACGGCTGCTTGATGGAGGGCATCTCGCACGAGGCGGCCTCGCTGGCGGGCACCTGGAAGCTCTCGAAGCTGATCGCGGTCTACGACGACAACGGGATTTCGATTGACGGCCATGTGGAAGGCTGGTTCAACGACGACACCGCACGACGCTTTCAAGCGTATGGCTGGAACGTCATCGGCCCGATCGATGGACACGATGTCGATGCAGTCGACGCAGCACTTGTTGCCGCCCGCAGCGAGACTGAACGTCCGACGCTGATCATCGCGAAGACGGTGATCGGCAAAGGCTCGCCGGGTCGCGCCGGTAGCGAAAAGGCGCACGGCGAGGCGCTCGGCGAAAGCGAGGTCGCCGCGACCCGATCCGCGCTCGGGTGGTCGAGCGCGCCCTTTGCCGTGCCTGAACACATTTACGCGGCATGGGACGCGCGCGCACGCGGCGCGCAGCGCGAAGCGGCATGGAACGGCCTGTTCGGTCGCTACCAACGCGAGTTCCCGCGCGAAGCCGCCGAACTGAAGCGTCGCACCGCCGGCGACCTGCCGGCGGAATACGCCGACGCGCTCGGCCGCGCATTGGATGCCGCCGCGGCGAAGCGGGAGACGGTCGCCACGCGCAAGGCTTCGCTGCTCGCGCTCGAAGCGCTGGCGCCGGTGCTGCCGGAACTGATCGGCGGATCGGCGGATTTGACCGGCAGCAACCTGACCCGCTGGAGCGCCACCAAGGCGCTGCGGCCGGGCGCCCTCGACGGGCGGCACATCAATTACGGTGTGCGTGAGTTCGGCATGTGCGCGATCGCTAGCGGCATCGCGCTGCACCGCGGCTACATCCCTTTCGTTGGCACCTTTCTAGTTTTCTCGGACTACGCGCGCAACGCCGTGCGGATGTCGGCGCTGATGAGACAGCGCGTGATCTTCGTCTTCACCCACGATTCGATCGGGCTCGGCGAGGACGGTCCGACACACCAGGCCGTCGAGCATGCTGCCAGCCTACGTCTGATTCCGCACCTCGATGTCTGGCGGCCGGCCGACACGGTCGAAACGCTGGTCGCGTGGGCGGCCGCAATCGAGCGCCGCGATGGTCCGACGGCGCTGCTGCTGTCGCGGCAGAACGTCCCATACGTCGCTGGGGCGCGTGGCATCGGTTCCGTCCGCCGCGGGGCCTATGTGCTGGCGGATGCGCCCGGCGGCATCCGGCGCGCGCGCGCCGTGCTGATCGCCACCGGTTCCGAACTGCCGCTGGCGGTCGAGGCGCAGAAGCTTCTTGCCGAGGCGGGTGTGCCGGTGCGCGTCGTGTCGATGCCCTCTACGACGGTGTTCGACCGGCAGGACGTCGATTACAAATCAAGCGTGCTGCCCGACGGCTTGCCGCGCGTTGCGATCGAAGCCGGAGTGACGGACTTCTGGTGGAAGTACGTTCGCGCCAGTGGCGCGGTGATCGGTATCGACACCTTCGGCGAGTCGGCGCCGGCGGGACCGGTGTTCAAGCATTTCGGTTTCACGGTCGACAATGTCGTCGCCACTGTGAACGCAGTCATTGGAGGAAAGAAGTGACGATCAAGGTCGCAATCAACGGTTACGGCCGTATCGGGCGCAACATCCTGCGGGCCCACTATGAAGGCGGCAAGAAGCACGATCTGCAGTTCGTCGCCATCAACGACCTGGGCGATCCGAAGACCAACGCCCACCTGACGAAGTACGACACCGCGCATGGCCCGTTTCCCGGCACCGTGAGCGTCGACGAAGATTCGATGGTGGTCAACGGCGATCGCATCAAGGTGCTGGCCATCCGCAATCCGGCCGAACTGCCTTGGGGGCAACTCGGCGTCGATGTCGTGCTCGAGTGCACCGGGCTTTTCACCACCAAGGAGAAGGCGTCGGCGCACCTGAAGGGTGGGGCGAAGAAGGTGATCATCTCGGCTCCCGGCGGCAAGGATGTCGATGCGACCATCGTCTACGGCGTCAACCACCGCACGCTGAAGGCCTCGCACACGGTGATCTCGAACGCATCGTGCACCACCAACTGCCTGGTGCCGATGGTCAAGCCGCTGCACGACAAGATCGGCGTGGTCAACGGGCTGATGACGACCGTGCACGCGTACACCAACGACCAGGTGCTGACCGACGTCTATCACGAGGATCTGAGGCGCGCACGTGCGGCGGCACACAACATGATTCCGACCAAGACAGGCGCCGCCGCAGCCGTCGGCCTCGTGCTGCCGGAGCTCAATGGAAAGCTCGACGGCTATGCGATCCGCGTGCCGACGATTAACGTATCGATCGTCGACCTGTCGTTCATCGCTGCGCGCGACACCACGGCCGACGAAGTCAACGCGATCATGAAGGCCGCCGCGGCCGAAGGCGAACTGGCCGGCCTGCTCGGCTACAACACCGATCCGCTCGTCTCGAGCGACTTCAATCACGACGCGCGGTCGTCGATCTTCGACGCCACGCTGACCAAGGTGTCGGGCCGACTCGTCAAGGTCTCCAGCTGGTACGACAACGAATGGGGATTCTCGAATCGGATGCTGGACGCCACGGTTGCGCTGATGGCCGCTCGCTGAGGCCTGCATTCCGAGCAGTCGGTCTCGCCTCCAACGGCGGTGACGTCCGTCCCGCTAAGTCGTTCGGCCGATTCGTAAGCAACTGTTTCTGAGCGCTCCGTGAAGTAATCTCGACGGCAGCCTGCCGCGTTAAGACGGCGGGCAGCGACGAGAGGCGCACATTCCGGCGTTTTCCCTCTCTTTTCGCGCATCTTTCGAAGCGCGGAATCTGTTGGCATGGCTGCCCCCGGTCTGCCCGCCCGCTCCGGAACAGGAGATTGACGTAATGCGAACAAAGAACCCGGCTTTCCTGATTTCCGTCGCGGCGGCGTGCGCTGCCCTCGGGCCTGCCACGGTCGCGTTTTCCACCCCGAAGATGACGCAGAAGCAGGCTGCCCTGCAGGGTGTGACGGTCACCCGGAAGGTGCAGGAACAGATGGTCGACAAGCTGATCGTCCGCATGCGCAGCGGAAAGTCGTCGTCGCTGGCGCAGCCTATGTCGGCGCAACGGGTGCAGGCGCTGTCGGTGACCGCCGGTGTCGGCATGAAGAAGCTGAGGACGATGGCCGGCGGCTCGCAACTGATGCAGCTCGATCGGCCGATGACAGTTTCCCAAGCGCGCGCGGTCGCGGCGCGGCTGGCGCAGGAGTCCGACGTCCAGTACGCCGAGCCGAATACCTGGTTCAAGAAACTGGCGACGCCGAACGAGCCACGCTACACGCAGTGGCAGTGGAACTTATTTGACCCAACCGCGGACTACACCGGGGTGCTCGGGGCAGGGACAGTGACGACGAAGGCGGTCGGGGGCGCAAACCTGCCGACCGCCTGGGATCTGACGATCGGCACGAGTGAAGTGACGATCGCGATCATCGATACCGGCATGACCAATCACACCGACCTGAATGGCGTCGCGTCGGCTGCAACTTATGTCCCGTCCGGCCGCTTTCTTCCAGGCTATGACTTCATTTCCAGTACGTCGGTCGCGTCGGGCGCGTTTCCGGCTAATTTTGTTGCCAACGACGGTAACGGGCGCGATGCCGACGCGTCGGATCCGGGCGACTGGATCACCGTGGCGGACAAGACGGCCTATGAGGACTGCCGCGACCCGGACGAGGTGGCACCGTATACAACGGTGGACAGCAGTTGGCACGGCACGCACATGGCGGGCATCGCTGCGGCGACGGCCAACAACTCGGTTGGAATCGCAGGGGTAGGCTGGAACGTGCGCATTGTGCCGGTGCGCACCCTCGGCAAGTGCGGCGGCGATCTTGCCGATATCGTCGATGCCATCCAGTGGTCAGCCGGCCTGACGGTCCCCAATGTGCCTGCGAATGCGAATCCCGCGCAGGTCATCAGTCTGAGTCTTGGCGGCGGCGACACCTGCAGCCCGGAAATGCAGAGCGCCGTCGATGCGGCAATCGCTGAAGGTTCGGTGGTCGTTGCCGCGTCTGGCAACGCGGGGCAGCTCAATACGCTGATCTCGCCGGCTAACTGCATGAACGTTGTCGCCGTTACAGCGCATACCATCAACGGCGAGAACGCCGACTACGCGAACATCGGGGCGGGCGTGACGCTGAGCGCGCCCGGTGGCGGAACTCCCGTTCAATTGGGCATGGCCGGAACGACCGACAACACCAGTTTCGACGGCTACTACATTCACTCCGCCGTGCTGTTCGGACCAACAACGCCGACCAGCGCAACCGCCGCTGGCAGCACGGGTCCTGCCTACGCAGGCTTCACGGGAACGAGCGCGGCGACGCCGCACGTGGCCGGCGTAGTGGCACTCATCAAATCCGCGTATCCCGCGGCTACGCCGGCGCAGATCGAATCCTTCCTCAGAACGACTGCGGCAATGCGGCCGTTCCCAGCGGGCAGTGCATGCGAGGTCGGCATGCCCTTTGACGGCATGTGCGGAGCCGGCCTGCTCGACGCCCGTCTGGCCGTCGCGGCGGTCGGTGACAACGGGATTCCGATGGCGAACGCCGGCGACGATCAGGTCGTCGCGCCGGGCAGCGCGGTGACTCTGAACGGCACCAAGAGCACTGCGTTCCCGAACAGGACGATCAATGCCAACGCATGGTCGCAGTTGACGGGAAGCGCCGTGACTCTCGCCAACGCGAACACGCCGACCGCCAGCTTCAGCGCACCTTCAACCGGGACGTTGACTTTCCGCCTTCGAGTCACCGACGATCAGGGCAAGACGGGCGACGATGTCGCGCTCGTCCGTGTCAACAGCGCACCGGTGCTGGCCGCGGCACCGGCCGCGCAGTCGGCGGTTGTCGGCGCGGTGGTGGCATTCACCGTGGCCGCGACCGATGCGGACAATAATCCGCTGACGTTCAGTGCCGCTGCGCAGTCGACGGTGCCGGTGACCACGCTATCGCCAACGGGTCAATTCAGCTGGAACACCGCCGGTGCAGCGCCGGGAAGCTACGAGCTCACTTACTTCGCTACCGACGGCACCGCGAATAGTGCGATGCAGACCGTCGCGATCACCCTCACCCCCGGCGCGTCTGCCGTTCCCCCGACGGGAGGTGGTGGGGGCGGTGGGGGCGGTGACGGCGGCGGCGGGGCGCTGCCCTGGCTGCAACTACTGCTGCTCGGCGCGCTGCTGACCTCGCCGTCGATCCGCCAGCGCAAATAGGAGTCCGAGTGCCGTACCGCAGGCCGCGCCGATCAGGTGCGCCTGCGGCACGACCGCGGCACCCAGCCATTCGGCATGAGGCAGCAGGTCGCCGCGCGGCTGTTCGGCGAGGACCTTGACCCAGCCGCCCACCAACAGCGCCGCGGGCAGCCAGACCCTGCGCAGGTCGAGCGGACGTTCGCTGACGAGCCACGCCACGGCGCCGGCGAAGAACAGTGCGTGGATCACGCCCGACAGGCCGCGATACCAGTCGATCCCGCGGTAAGCCGTCGCCAGTCCGATGCCGATCACGATCGCAGAGACTGCCATCACCGCAGCCTGTCGCGCCGCATTGAGGTCGCGCGCGAACAATCGCGCGACGATTATCAACGCGGCCGCGTTGACGAGCGCATGCAGCCAGTTCAGATGAACCAGGTGACCTGTCAGCAGGCGCCATGGCTGCTGCATCCAGAGTGCGCGTCGCAGTTCGAGCGCATCCGCGGTGACGATGGCCTGCAGCAGCAGGACGAGCGCCGCCACAACGATGGCTACGCGTTCGGCCGACGAGAGCGTCATGGTGGTCATAGGATCGTTGCGGGTTGCCGCGACTCGTATAATGCCCAACTCGATTTCGCGGCGCGCAACGCGCAGCGAACCCGCACAAATCCCGCCTCATGCGTGTCCGCACCCTGGAAGAACTCGCGCGCGCCGGTCAGCTCGCCGGCCGACGCGTTTTCATACGCTCGGACCTCAATGTGCCGTTCGACGATGCAGGTCGCATCAGTGAGGACACGCGCATCCGCGCGTCGGTGGCAGCGATCCAAATGGGGCTGGACGCGGGCGCGGCCGTCATGGTCACGTCGCACCTCGGACGGCCGGCCGAGGGCGAGCTGAAGCCCGAGGATTCGCTCGCCCCGGTGGCTGAGCGCCTGAGCGAATTGCTCGGACGCCCGGTGCCGCTGATCTCGCGTTGGACCGACGGAGTCGATGTCGCACCAGGTCAGGTGGTGCTGCTGGAGAACTGCCGCGTCAATCCGGGGGAGAAGAAGAACAGCGATGAACTGGCGCGCAAGATCGCTGCTCTGGCCGATGTGTACGTCAACGACGCTTTCGGCGCCGCGCACCGCGCCGAGGCGACCACGCACGGCGTCGCGAAATTCGCACCGATTGCCTGTGCCGGCCCGCTGCTCGCCGCCGAAGTCGATGCACTGACGCGGGCGCTCAGCGACCCCAAGCGACCACTGGTCGCTATCGTCGCGGGATCGAAAGTCTCGACGAAGGTCACGCTGCTCGACAACCTTGCGCAGAAGGTCGATCAGCTGATCGTCGGCGGCGGCATCGCCAACACATTTCTGCTGGCGCAAGGATTCGGCATCGGCAAGTCGCTCGCCGAGCCGAACCTGGTCCCCGAGTGCAAGAAGGTGCTCGCGACGCTCGCCGCGAAAGGCGCCACTCTGCCGCTGCCGATCGACGTCGTCGTGGCGCGCGAATGTTCGGCAACTGCCGCGGCGACCATCAGACGCGCCGATGACGTCCGTCCCGACGAGATGATCCTCGACATCGGGCCGCAGACTGCACTGGGGCTGTCGCATTTGCTGCGCGCAGCCGGCACCATCATCTGGAACGGGCCGGTCGGCGTGTTCGAGTTCGACGCGTTTTCGGACGGCACGCGTCAGCTTGCGCTGGCGATCGCCGAGGCGACGGCCAACGGAGCGTTTTCGATTGCCGGGGGCGGCGACACGCTAGCGGCGATCGCCCGCTATGGCATCGCCGACCGCATCAGCTACATCTCCACCGGCGGCGGCGCGTTCCTCGAGTTCCTCGAAGGCAAGACGCTGCCCGCGATCGAGATCCTGCAGGCGCGCGCCGCAGGATGAACCACCGAGACCACGAGGGGATCGTTTGAGCCGCTTCGCAGTCGCAGGCCTGGACCATGTGCACGTCTATGTGCGCGATCGCGCGGCGGCATCGCGCTGGTACGGCGCGGTGCTCGGCCTGCGCCGCGATCGCCGCTTCGCAGTCTGGGCGCGCGAAGTGGGCGGACCGCTGACGCTGACAGCCGCCGATGGCGCAACCCATGTGGCGCTGTTCGAGGACGATCGCCGCGCCGGCCGTGGCACGACGGTCGCGCTGCGTACCGATGGCGCGGGGTTCATCGCCTTTGTCCGGCGCGCGGCGCGGCTGCCGCTGTTCGACAAGCGGCGCCAGCCGGCGGCGCCGCGACTGCAGGACCACGATCTGTCGTTGTCGCTGTACTTCAACGATCCCGACGGCAACCCGATCGAGCTCACGACCTACGAAGTGATGATCGCGCGCCCTCGGCTCGGGCGGCACTAGGAGCTGATATATGCCGCGCAGCACGAAAATTGTTGCCACGCTGGGGCCAGCCTCGAGCGATCCGCTGGTACTCGAGCGCATGATCGCGGCCGGTGTCGACGTCGTGCGCTTCAATTTCTCGCATGGCAGCGCCGACGACCACCTTCAGCGCGCCGTTCGCGTGCGCGAGGCGGCGGCGCGCATCGGCCGCGACGTTGCGATCATGGCCGACCTGCAGGGCCCGAAAGTTCGCGTGGGCAAGTTCGAGAAGGGGCGCGTGACACTGCGCGCGGGAATGCCGTTCGTGCTCGACGCCGACGAGTCGCGCGGCACCGACGAGCGTGTCGGCCTCGACTACAAGGACCTGCCGAAGGATGTGCGCCCGGGCGACACGCTGCTGCTCAACGATGGGCTGATCGTGCTGGACGTCGATCGGGTCGAGGGCAGCGAGATCCGTACGACCGTGCGCATCGGTGGCGAGCTGTCGGACAACAAGGGAATCAACAAGCAGGGCGGCGGCCTGTCCGCTCCGGCGATCACCGGCAAGGACGTGCGCGATATTGAAACCGCGATGCAGTGCGGTGCCGATTACGTCGCGGTCTCTTTCGTCAAGAACCGCACCGACGTGGAGATGGCGCGCCAGCTGGCGACCATCGCCGGCGAGAAGCACGGCGTGCGACCACAGATCATCGCCAAGATCGAACGAGCCGAGGCAATCCCGTTGCTGAAGGAAATCCTCGACGCCACCGACGGCATCATGGTGGCCCGGGGCGACCTCGCGGTCGAAGTCGGCAACGCGGCGGTGCCGGCGCTGCAGAAACGCATGATCAAGATGGCCCGTGCCGCTAACAAGCTGGCGATCACGGCAACGCAGATGATGGAATCGATGATCGTCAATGCCGTGCCGACGCGGGCCGAAGTCAGCGACGTCGCCAACGCGGTACTCGACGGCACCGACGCGGTCATGCTGTCGGCGGAGACCGCGACAGGGAAATACCCGGTCGAAGTGATCGAGGCGACGGCGAACATCGTCGAAGAGGCCGATCGCTCCGAACAGGTCGAGCTCGACCTGCAGTTCATCAATCAGACGTTCACGCGTGTCGATCAGTCGATCGCCTACGGCGCGCTGTTCACTGCCTTCCATCTGCGCTGTGCCGCGATCTGCGCGCTGACCGAGTCCGGATCGACGACGCTGTGGATGAGCCGCCATGACGTGGACATTCCGATCTACGCCTTTACACCGAGTGCCGCGACGGCGCGCCGGCTTGCGCTCTATCGAAACGTCCGGCCGCTACATCTTCCCGCGGGCTCCGATCGCGATGCCGCGCTCGCCGAAGCCGAGCGGTTGCTGCTGGACAAGGGGCTGGTCAAGCGCGGCGACCTGGTCGTGCTGACGGTCGGCGAACCGATGGGTCAGGCGGGCGGCACCAACGCGCTGAAGATCGTGCGGGTCGGCGAGCACACTTAGCGAGTGCATTCTCGAGAGGTCGCGAGCGCCTCGCGTCGCCTAGAATCACCGGCTGCTCAAAGTTTCGGTCGAGGAGATCAAGATGGCGTTGGTATCGATGCGTCAACTGCTGGACCACGCGGCGGAAAGCAGCTACGGCGTTCCCGCGTTCAATGTCAACAATCTCGAGCAGGTGCAGGCGATCATGGAGGCGGCCAGCGAGGTCGGTGCGCCGGTGATCATGCAGGCCTCGGCCGGCGCGCGAAAGTATGCGGGCGAGACCTTCCTGAAGCGCCTGATCGAGGCTGCGGTCGAAAGCTACCCGCAGATTCCGGTCGCAATGCACCAGGACCATGGCCAGTCGCCCGCGGTGTGCGAAGGCGCGATCAAGCTGGGCTTTTCGTCGGTGATGATGGACGGCTCGCTGCGCGAGGACGGCAAGACGATCGCCGATTACGAATACAACTGGCAGGTCACGAAGAAGGTCGTCGATCTCGCGCATTCGCTCGGCGTCAGCGTCGAGGGTGAGCTCGGTTGTCTGGGATCGCTGGAGACGATGCGCGGCGACAAGGAAGATGGACACGGCACCGAGTCGACGATGACGCGCGAGCAGTTGCTGACCGATCCGGACCAGGCGGCCGATTTCGTCAAGAGAACCCAGCTCGACGCGCTGGCGATCGCCATCGGCACCAGCCACGGTGCCTACAAGTTCACGCGAAAGCCAACCGGCGACATCCTGGCGATCGAGCGCATCAAGGAAATCCACCGGCGTATCCCGAACACCCATCTGGTGATGCACGGCTCTTCGAGCGTGCCGCAGGACCTGCTGGAGGAAATCCGCAGGTATGGCGGCCAGATGAAGGAAACCTATGGCGTGCCGGTCGAGGAGATCCAGGAAGCGATCAAGCACGGCGTGCGCAAGATCAATATCGACACCGACATCCGCCTGGCGATGACCGCTGCAATCCGCAAGTTCATGCACGAGAACCCCAGCCACTTCGACCCGCGCGACTACCTCAAGCCCGCCCGAGCTGCCGCGAAGAAGATCTGCAAGGAGCGCTACCTGCAGTTCGGCTGTGAAGGGCAGGGTGGCAGGATCCAGCCGGTCCCGCTGCAAACGGTCGCGCACAAGTACCAGACCGGCGAGCTGTCGCAGCACGTGCATTGAGTCGACTCCGGTCGACGTGGTCCCGCGGAAGGCGCGTTACTTGCTAGAGATCCCGCGGCGGCCAGCCTTGGTAGTTCTCCGACTCGACACGCTGTCTTCACAGGCAGACCATCGAACGAACCGCCGAGCGTTTGAACGAGGAGCGAATGATGACGACCCCTTCGCGTCGATGCCCGATCTGCAAATCCGACACGGCCCCTGCCCGGGTCGTTTCCACCAGCGGAGCCGATGCACCTCTCGAAGTAACGGTCAGGGGCATGCCGGTCCTCGAGTGCACGCAGGGACATCGGCTGTTCGCCCTGGCGGATTTTCCGCTGCTGCTGCTTGATCATTTGCTGGAGCAGGACGAGCCGCGGCTTCCGATCAGCCAGGCCAAGGGAATGGTGTTCAAGCACTACAACTGTTCCAGTTGTGGCGGCGAACTCGTTGCAAACGATGACCGATCGCATACTTTCCACGTCGATGTCGAACTGCCCGAGCTGCCAAGGTTCGGCGTCGACCTGACGCTGCCGGTCAGTCACTGCAGCCGCTGCGGGCGCGACCAGCTCCATTCGCTGAAGGAGCTGAAGACCCACACGCCGGCCGCGCTCGCTCACGCGTTCAAGGCGGCACAACTGGCCGCGGCCTGAGGTTCTACATCGATCCCTTAAGCCCCATCCGGTCGATCGTTCCCTTTTCGGTCTCGAAGGTCTGCCGCGCAAAATTGGTGTATTCCTCGGGACTCATGTAGATCACCGGCTGGTCGTAGCGTTCGAGCAGACCGATCACCTTCGGATCGTCGAGCGCCTTCTTGAAAGCGTCGTGCAGCACCTTGACGACGGCCGGTTCCATGCCGGCCGGACCGGCGATGCCGAAAGGTGAATCCGAAACGGTGTCGTAGCCGAGCTCGGTGAGCGTCGGCACATCCGGCCATTTCTTCGTGCGCTTCGAACCGAACGTTGCCAGCAATCGCACCTTGCCGGCTTCCACATGCGGCGCCCAGCCGGTCGAATCGCTGGCCGACATGATGTGGCCCCCCAGCAGCGAGGTCATCAGGTCGGCGCTGCCCTTGTACGGCACGTGCGTCAGCTTGATGCCTGCTTTCTGCGCGAACTCTTCCATCGCCAGGTGCGGCGTCGTTCCGGTGCCCGTCGAGCCGTAGTCGATCTTGCCGGGGTTCTTCTTCGCATCGTCGACGTAATCCTTCAGCGTCTTCCACGGCGAGCTCGCCGGCACCACCAGCCCGAAGGTGTAGCCGGTCAGGTTGACGATGTAGGTGAAGTCTTTCAGCGGATCCATCTGCGGCGCCTTCTGCATGTGCGGAATCCGGAATACGCCAAGCGGGATCTGCGATAGCAGGTAGCCGTCAGGCTTGGCCGACTTCAGCGCCAGCGGCGCGACCGTGCCGCCGCCACCCGGCTTGTTCTCGACGACCACCGTCTGCTTCAGCTCGCGCGACGCGACCTCGGCAAACGCTCGCATGACCAAGTCGGTCGGGCCGCCGGCCGGAAAGGCACACAGCAGCGTGATCGAGTGCGACGGAAAAGCCTGGGCGCGGAGCGCGCCGTGTGGAAGTGCGAGTACGGCGCTGCCGGCAAGCAGCACGGTGCGACGGTCCATCGGTGTCTCCTCGTCTCGTTATACGACCGAGTTTAGAACCTATCTCGGAGTCCCCGATGGATCGCGTTGCCACGAGAAGCGGGCGGCTGCGTGAAGGCGGCTGGCGAAGGGACAGTAGCTACGGTCCCTACGGCCAGCCAGCCTGGCAGACGCCCGCTTCTCGTGGCAACCCTGCGGGGCGGGTCGCATGGGGCGCATGGCGTTGTTGCGGCTCGGGTCCTTGCACACGCAATGGTCCCCTCGCCGCGCCTAGCCCTGCACCCCATGCGGCCCCGCCGCGACCACCGGGGGCTCCGAGATAGGTTCGAGCACCGCCGTCCGTCTCGGCGATAAAAATGACGGCGGCTCTCGCCTCAGCGCAGGGTGACGCTAGCCTCCGCGCGACCGGCGCGTTCGTGCCATGCAACTAGCTTGATTTCGGTCCCGGCCTTGCCCTTGACGACCCAGTCCACATGCGCGCGGTCTGCAGTCACGTTCTTGTTCGGCCAGAACGAGATGCCGGTGTGCAGGTAGGCCCAACCCTCGAGTTCGCCCATCTCCTCGCGCGCTCTGCCGGTCAACAGTTGTGCGCCGTCGGGCAGCGAAATTTCCGCCAGTACTCCGCGCAGCAGGTTGCGCTTCACCGCCATCTTGCTCACATAACTGGGCAGCCATCCGGTGTTCTGCACAATCAGCCGCACGCGCCATGTGTCCGCTCCGGCCGGTGTGACCTCCACGCTGCGAACATCGAGCTTCGGCGAGATCAGCGTCTGCCACAGCAGCCACTTCGGAAAGCGCGCGATTTCCTTCTCACGCAGTGCCGGCGGCGGGTTGGTGAAAACCGCCATACGGTTCCAGCCGCCGATCTCGACCTTTCCCAACTGCGGATGATCGAATGGCTTCCAAGCGACATGGCCCGGGTTGTCCGAGTCGGCGGGCGCGACGCGCTGCGCCCACTCGTAGACTTTGAGGTCGTCCTCGATCGGGTGGTCGCGGAACCAGTGGATCCACTCCTTGCTGTCGATGCCGGCTTCCTTCCTTGGGTTCCAGATCTCTATCGTCCAGATGAACATCCCAAGGTGTTCGTAGATCCAGTCGAACGCACCGCTGATGAACTCGCCGGGGTGATACTGGAACTCGTGCCAGATCGAGATCGCCGGATAGCCGGTCAGCTCCTCGCCTTTCTTTCCGACCGTCTGGTACGTCCACAGGTCCTCGGCCGGCAGCTTCTCATCGGGCGCGTGGCCGAACGGACGCAGCAGCACACCGGAAAACGTGTGGATGCTGGTGCCGCCGCAGATGTTGGGATGATTGATGAAGAAGTCGACCACCGCACGGACCTCGGGCTCGGAGGTCGGGTACGGGCCCGCGCCGAGCTGCTCGAACTCCTGCCGCCAGTTCGACGGAAAGTTGCGGTTCAGGTCGAGCCCCTGCGGATTGCCGGTGACGCCGGCGATGCCGATCGACGTGCCGTCGTAATTCTCGATCCGGCCCTCGGGCAGCACGCGATAGTAATTGCCTCCCGGCGGGTCGAGCGGATCGCGTCGGACCAGCAGCGCCGGCTGCTGCGGATGCGGTTTCCACGGCCCGTTCGGGTCGGCCACGCGCATCTGCAGGACGCGGCCGTCGCCATCGAGGTCCTCGGCGATCAATCCCTCGACCGGCTCCTCGTCGAACGGATAGCGGCGCGTGCTCGAGCGAACGAACTTCGGACGATCGGCCATAGCCCATTCGGCGCCATCGGGGTTGATGCGTGGGCATACGTACAGCGTGCGCGTTTCCAGGCACCGCTTGATGTCCGCGTCGCTGTCCTTACCCTTCATCAGCCAGTCGATGAAATACAGGCACGCGCTCGACGCCGAAAGTTCGACCGAGTGAATGTTGCCGTCGACCCAGTACGCCGGTTTGTCGGCCGCGGCGCCGGTGGTGGTATCGGTGATCGTCAACACCGGTATTGCGCGGCCCTCGTGGCTGGTGCCAATCGTCTCGACCGCGATGTACTGCGGATACTCGGACGCGAAACCTCGCAGCAACGACATCAGTTCGTCGTAGCGGTAGAAGCGCGAGAAGTCGATGGCGGGCATGGTCGCTGAGCTAGGCGCAAAAGCCGGAAATGATACGCGGCTGTCATGTATGAACCTATCTCAGAGTCCCCGATGGATCGCAACCCTGCGGGGCGGGGTCGCATGGGGCGCATGGCGTTGTTGCGGCTCGGGTCCTTGCAGGAGCAATGGTCCCCTCGCCGCGCCTAGCCCTGCACCCCATGCGACCCCGCCGCGACCACCGGGGACTCTGAGATAGGTTCAAGGCCACGGACCGACGTATCATCCGGCGCCATGTCGTTCGAACCATCCGGCCCGGTCGCCGACGCCGACAGCCGTGCACTGAAAGGCCGCCGCGGTTTTCAGCGTGTGCTGAATGCGACCCGCTACTCGGTCGACGGATTGCGTGCGGCCTGGGCGCATGAAGATGCCTTCCGCCAGGAAGTGCTGCTCGCGCTGATCCTGATACCGGTCGCGGTGTTCCTGCCGATCAGCCTCGTCGAGAGGATCCTGCTGGTCGGGGTCGTCGTAATGGTGCTGATCGTCGAACTGCTGAACACCGGCATCGAGGTCGCAGTCGATCGCGATAGCTTCGAGATCAATCCGCTGGGCAAGCGAGCAAAGGACTTCGGCAGCGCCGCGGTCATGCTGGCGCTGCTGCTGGCGGCGGCAACCTGGGTGGCGATACTCGCCAGCCATCTGGTCTGAGCCAGGCCCGGAATCCATCCACTGCGCCGTACACTGCGCGCGGAATCGAGGGGAGTCGCACACCATGGGAGCCGGGCTCCTGCAATCGAACATTCGATCGCTGCCGCTGGTCTATCGCGGCAAGGTGCGAGACAGCTACGCGGTTGGCGACGACAAGCTGCTGCTGATTACCTCGGACCGGCTGTCGGCGTTCGATGTCGTGATGAACCAGCCGATTCCGGACAAGGGACGCGTGCTGAACGCGATGTCGAACTTCTGGTTCGAGAAGCTTGCACACATCGTCCCGAACCACCTGACAGGAATCGATCCCGAAAGCGTGGTTGCGCCCGGCGAGCGCGAGCAGGTGCGGGGGCGCGCGGTCGTCGCGATGAGGCTCAAGCCGATCCCGGTCGAGGCCGTCGTACGCGGCTACCTGATCGGCTCGGGCTGGAAGGATTACCAGCGGACCGGCGAGGTGTGCGGCATCGAGTTGCCGCCTGGACTGCAGCTGGCGAGCCGGCTGCCGGAGCCCATTTTCACGCCGGCCACCAAGGCGGAAATGGGCGCGCACGACGAGAACATCAGCTTCGAGCGCGCGATGTCCGCGATTGGAGCGGAACTGGCATTCAAGGTACGCACCGAATCGCTGGCGCTGTATCGGGCCGCGGCGGACTACGCGCTGACACGCGGCATCATCATCGCCGACACCAAGTTCGAATTCGGTACCGACGCGGACGGCCATCTTCGTTTGATGGACGAGGTGCTGACCGCGGATTCTTCGCGCTTCTGGCCTGCCGACGACTACGAGGAAGGGGTGTCGCCGCCTTCATTCGACAAGCAGTTCGTGCGCGACTGGCTGGAAGCGCAACACTGGAACAAGACGCCACCGCCGCCCGACCTGCCGCCCGACATCATCGAGCGCACTGCGGACAAGTACCGCGAGGCGCTGGTGCGGCTGACCGGCAGGACGCTCGATTGATTGCCTACAATCGCAGCCTCGATGAATAGCCACGCACAGTCGGCGCCGCTCGTCGGCGTCGTCATGGGTTCCAACTCGGATTGGGACATCATGGTGCACGCCTGCGAAGTGCTGAAGGAATTCGGCGTGCGCTTCGAGGCGCGCGTCGTCTCCGCCCATCGCACGCCCGACGACATGTTCGCCTATGCCGATGAAGCGCGCGAGCGCGGTCTGAAGGCGATCATCGCGGGTGCCGGCGGAGCTGCCCATCTGCCGGGAATGATCGCGTCCAAGACGGTGATCCCGGTACTCGGCGTGCCGATTCCTTCGAAGTACCTGCGCGGCGAGGACTCGCTGCTGTCGATCGTGCAGATGCCGCGCGGAATTCCGGTGGCCACCTTCGCGATCGGCGAAGCAGGCGCGGCCAACGCCGCGCTCTTCGCGGTAGCGATGCTCGCAACCGAGGATCCTTCGCTCGCGATGAAGCTCGCGCAGTACCGCGCCACGCAGAGCGAGAAAGCGCGCAACATGACGCTGCCGCTCTAGTCCCGACTCAGCATTTTTCCTGGGCTACCGGGCCCGCCATGCCGTGACTGCGCCGTCTCCGACATCCCTGCCGATTGCTCCCGGCGCCTGGCTGGGCCTGCTGGGCGGAGGCCAACTCGGCCGCATGTTCTGCATGGCTGCGCAGTCGCTCGGCTACAAGGTGTGCGTGCTCGACCCGAGCCATGACAGTCCGGCGGGGGCGGTGGCCGATGACCAACTGCGGGCCGACTACCTCGATCCGCAAGCGCTGACCGAGCTGGCACGCCGCTGCCGCGCTGCCACCACTGAGTTCGAGAACGTCCCCGCCGCGGCGCTCGCCTTCTTGGCGGGTCATAGTGCCGTCAGTCCGGATGCCGAAAGCGTCGGTATCGCGCAGGACCGTATCGCCGAGAAGCGCTTCCTTGCATCTTGCGGAATCGAGGTCGCGCCACACGCCGCGATCATGCAAGTTGACGATATCGACCGCACGGCAGGCGCGCTGCTGCCAGGCATTCTCAAGTCCGCCCGGCTCGGCTACGACGGCAAAGGGCAGTGGCAGGTGTCGACGCCGGCCGAGGTGCGGGCCGCGTGGGAAGCGATGGGTAGCGTGCCGTGCGTTCTCGAACAGAAGCTGACCATCGCGCTCGAGTTGTCGGTGGTTGTGGCCCGCTCGCGTGACGGCGCCAGTTCGACCTTCCCCGTAGCAGAGAACGCGCACCGCGGTGGCATCCTCGCCATCTCGGTCGTGCCGGCGCGAATCGATGACGGGCTTGCGCGGCAGGCACGCGATGCCGCGCTCGCAATCGCCGCGCGGATGAACTATGTGGGAGTGCTGTGCGTCGAGTTTTTCGTGGTCGATGGCCGCCTGCTTGCCAACGAAATCGCTCCGCGGCCGCACAACAGCGGGCACTACACGATTGATGCCTGCGTCAGCAGCCAATTCGATCAGCAGGCCCGGATCATGGCCGGCCAACCGCTCGGTGACACGGGCCTGCTGGCCCCTGCCGTGATGCTGAACGTGCTGGGCGATGTCTGGTTCGACGGTGAGCGCCGGCGCGAGCCAGACTGGAGTGCCGTTCTCGCGGTTCCGGGTGCCAAGTTGCACCTGTACGGAAAGTCCGAGGCGCGACGCGGGCGAAAAATGGGGCACGTGACCTGCATCGGCATGTCGCGCGACGAGGCGCTGGCGCGCGCGATGAAGGTGGCCGATGTCCTCGGCATCGAGCGCCCCCGCTGACGCCACCGTGCTTCCGGTCGATCACGCCGCGATTGCGCGTGCGGTCGACGCGCTGAAGCGCGGTGGGCTGGTCGCTGTGCCGACCGAGACGGTGTACGGACTGGCTGCCGATGCAGACAACGATGCAGCCGTGCGCGCGGTTTTTGCCGCCAAGGGACGTCCTGCCGATCATCCGGTGATCGTGCACGTGGCCGATCGCCACGCAATAGCCGACTGGGCCATTGAAGCGCCACCTGCAGCCGATGCGCTGACCGCCGCGTTCTGGCCCGGTCCTCTGACGCTGGTGCTGAAGCGCGGCGCGCGCGCACGGGACGTCATCACCGGCGGCCAGGACACGGTCGGGCTGCGCAGTCCCTCTCATCCATGGGCGCAGGCGCTGCTGCATGCGTTCGGCGGCGGGCTCGCCGCGCCTAGCGCGAATCGCTTCGGACACATCAGTCCGACCACAGCGGCCCATGTCATTGCGGATCTCGGCGTCAAGCCCGCTGGCCTGGTCGATGTCGTCCTCGACGGAGGTCCTTGTCCGGTCGGCATCGAATCGACGATCGTCGATCTGTCAAGCGGCCGCCCTAGGCTGCTGCGCCCGGGCGCAATCACGCGCCGCGAGATCGAACGCGTGCTCGGAGTGCGGCTCGAAGCGGCCGATGCCGCCTCGCCGCGCGCGTCGGGCACCCTCGAAACCCACTATGCGCCGCGCACGCCGCTCGAGCTCGTTGCCGCGACCGAGCTCGCGACGCGCGTGACTGCCTGCCGACCGGCCGCGGTGGCGGCACTGGCGCCAGTATGGGCCGTCGGCCGCGAGCCCAACCTGCGGCTGCATCTGATCGCCGCCGAAAGCCCGGAGGAGTACGCGCGCCTGCTGTACGCGCAGCTGCGCCGGCTCGATGCCAGCGGAGCCGATCGCCTGTTGGTCGCGCGGCCGCCCGACACGCCGGAGTGGGAGGCCGTGCACGACCGCCTGGCACGGGCGTCGGCGGGCAGTGCAGAATGAGCTTCGTCGCCTAAACCGTCGTATGATCGTTGCCCGCTCGAGGAGACGGGCGCAGTCCTGCGGAACAACAAGGGGATCACCGTGATGTTCGATGTCAGCCGCCATGCGGCACGCTTCCTTGCGGCTGTTGCCGCAACGCTCATCCTGGTTTCGTGCGGCGGCAGCGACGACACGCCGGCGCCACCTCCGTTCGCTTCAACCGTGGCCGTGCTTGGTGCAAGTGGCGCCGATATTGGTAACCGGTGCGGTTCTGCCGATCCACTTTGCTTCCCAGTGCCGCCGTATGCAGGCCCGAGCACGGCAGCCAACGGCAAGCTCTACCCACAGCTCGTTGCCGAGAATTTTGGCGTCACGCTGGTCACCTCGTCAGCGGGGGGCAACGAACTTCGCAATCGGTGGCGCTACCACCGGCGTGATTCCGACTGACACGGTGGCTCAGAAGCTACCGAACATGCAGGTGCAGTTGGAACAGTATCTGCAGCGGAACGGCTTTCTGGTGAATCCGCAGAATTTGGTCATCGTCGATGGCACGACCTTTGGGAACAACGTCCGACGAGTGCTTGAGCTGATCTCGGCGAACCCGGCAATGCGCGGCGACGCTGCCGACAGCTGCGGTGACTCAGGCCGCCACTGATATCGGCCAGATTCTCAATCGCCTCTATGCAGCCGGAGCGCGGAACATACTGCTCGCCAATGCGACCGAACATGGGGCAAGCACCCCGCCGTTGCCGCACTCGGACCGGCAATGCCATCGCCGATGGCTACTGGGACGACATGTCCACGGTTACAACGGTGCCATTGCCGCCCAGGTAATCCCGTCGGTTAGGGCTGTGTCCCCAGGCTTGAACACTCTACTTGGTCGATCTTTGGCGCGTTATCGAACGAAATCAAGGCCAAGTCCGGCGGCAATTCGGCATCACCAACACGACAGCGCCGTGCTTTATCCGTTCTTCTCAGCACCCGCCGCGCCCGTCTGTGCGCCTCCAGAACTCCTACATGTTCTGGGACGAACTGCATCCATCGACCGCGGTACCATGCGTTCGGCGCGCAGCGCGCGATTGCTGCGATCGGGCACTAGAAGTAACAGCAAGCACTAACACGGCGCCCGCGGGCGCCGTTTTCATTTGCGATCGTTCACGGCGTCGCGCGCCGTCACTTCCCGGTACAACTGTTCGATTGCCTCGATCACTGCCTGCGGCTGGTCGCGCTGCGGGCTATGGCCGCAGGCTTCGAGCTTCAACAGCCGACAGCGTGAGCCCACGCCCGCGGCGATGCGGTCGAGTTGCTCCATCGTTCCGTACTGATCGTCGACGCCCTGGATCGCCAGCACCGGGCACTGGATCGCGGGCAGTTCGGACTCGATGTTCCAGTGGCGGAACGACGGATCGAGCCAACCGTCGTTCCAGCCGAAAAATGCACCATCCGGATCGTCGTGCACGCGCGCCAGCGGCGACCGCAGCTTGCCTTGCGTCCACGCCTCGCGCGCCGCGCGGATTCCTTGCAGGGTGATCTCCTCGACGAATACGTGCGGGGCCATGATCGCGATGGCGCGCGGATGATGACGTGCGGCATAGAGCAGGGCGATGGAAGCTCCATCGCTGTGGCCGACGAGCATAGGTGTATCGATGCCGAGGTGCTCGAGCAACGCCGGCAGGACGATCCATGCTTCGCGATGCAGGTAGTCCGCCCCGCGCGGAGCACCGAGGGCGGTCGATCGGCCATACCCGCGTCTCGAATAGACCAGCCCCGAGGTATCGAGCCGGTCGCAGACGCTGCGGGGAAAGTCACGCCAGCCGGCGACCGATCCCAGCCCCTCATGCAGAAAGACCAGCGGCGTGGCGCTGCGCTCCGGCCGGATGCGCAGGACCTCGAGTTTCTCGTCGGCGACCTCGATGAAGCCGATCGCCATCGTGCGACGCTCGCTTCAGCGACTCGCTGGTGAGTCCGCGCCAGTCCGCGCGGCGACAAACGAGCGCGCCTTGAAGGCGAGCATGATCTTCAGTAATCCCGCGACGATGGCCCAACTGGCGATCGCCCACACGAAGCCGAGCAGACCGGCTGCCGGCTGCATCAGCAGCAGAATTCCGAACGCCACCGAGATACCGCCGATCAGCCACAGCAGCCACTCGCGTTCGATCTCGGCCCTCAACCGGAATCCTGCCCAGATCAGCAGCAAGCCGGCTGCGATCGCGTAAGCCGCGATCAGCAGCAGCAGCGCGCCGGCCGCGATGCCCGGAGATAGCATGCCGATGGCGCCGGCCACCACGCCCAGCAGTCCAAGCAGCAGCCAGAGCCACCAGTGAGTTGCGGTCGCACGATTGCGGATCGCACTGGTGATCGTCACGATGCCGTCGACGAAGACGGTTGCCGCGAAGAACACCGCGAGGATGAACAACGTCAGTCCCGGCCACATGAAGGCGAGGACGCCGAAGATCACCGACGCCACTCCGCCGATCAACAGCGCCCACCACGCCTGCTTGAGCAACGCACGCATTCAAGTCTCCCGTGTCGTGGAACAGGCCGCGCAAGACGGCCCCACTGAGGGCGCGAGACTACCTCGCCGCAACACCACTGCCAACCCGATGGAGGGCCGGTCGGTGCGGTCAGCCGATCGCGACCACCAGCTTGCCGTGTGCATGCCCGCCGCGCGATTCGGCGAGCGCATCCAGCACGCGGTCGAAAGAAACCACGCGACTGATCCGCACCGGCACGCGTCCTTCGGCCACCATCGCAAGCATCTGCGCGAGCTGCGCAGCGGCGGGTTCCAGCCGCAGCGCATGCCGCCGCCGCTGCCGAAACACGTTGAACAGCGGATCGACGATGACGCCGGGAAACGACGGCAGCGTGGCGACGTAGGCGCCGCCATGGGGCAGCAGGCGGGGCAACAAGGCCGTCGGCAGGCGACTCGCGCAGTCGAGGATGGCGTCAAACGGCCCCGGCCAGGTAGCGGGATCGGTGGCGTAGTCCACCTGAAGGTCGGGTGCGAGTTCGCGCAGGAAAGCCTGGCTCGTCGCACTCCCGGTTGCCACCACAAAGGCTCCGCGATCGCGCAGCATTGGCACGGCGAAACTGCCAACGCCGCCGGCAGCCCCATGCACCAGCACGCGCTGGCCCGCCCTCACGGCGGCCCGCTCGATCATTTGTAGCGCAGACAAGCCGGCAACAGTCACCACCGAGGCGTGCTCGAACGACAGCGCGTCCGGAATCCGCACGCACTGTGCGGCAGCGACACACACTTCGTCGGCCAGCGCACGCGGCGGCTCGCTGAATGGATTGAGCCACGCGACGACCCGGTCGCTGGCGCGCAGGGTCGTCACTCCCGGCCCGAGGCGGACGACCTCACCGGAGAACTCGCTGGCCACGCCGCATGGCGGCCGGCTCTTCGCCAGCGGCCGGTACTGGCCTTCGACCAGTTTCCAGTCGAGCGGGTTGATGCCGGCACAGCGAGCACGGACGACAACGTCGTTGTGCGCGGGCTGCGACGCATCGATCTGCTCGATACGCAGGACCTCGGCGATCGGGCCGAAAGCGCGGTAGCGCAATGCGCGCAAGATCGCGCTCGGCTCAGAAGAACGCCTGGATGCCCGTCTGCGCGCGCCCGAGGATCAGGGCATGGATATCGTGAGTGCCCTCGTAAGTGTTGACGACCTCGAGGTTGAGCATGTGCCGGATGACGCCGTACTCGTCGCTGATGCCGTTGCCGCCGAGCATGTCGCGCGCCACTCTGGCGACTTCGAGTGCCTTGCCGCACGAATTGCGCTTCATGATGCTGGTGATCTCAACCGCTGCGGTGCCCTCGTCCTTCATCCGTCCCAGGCGCAGGCAGCCCTGCAGCGCCAGCGTGATCTCGGTCTGCATGTCAGCCAGCTTCTTCTGCACCAGTTGATTGGCAGCGAGTGGCCGGTCGAACTGTGTGCGGTCCAGCACGTACTGGCGCGCGGTATGCCAGCACGATTCGGCGGCGCCGAGTGCGCCCCACGCGATTCCATAGCGCGCCGCATTTAGGCAGGCGAACGGACCCTTGAGGCCTTGCACGTTGGGCAATTCGTTTTCGGCTGGAACGAAGACGTCGTCCATCACCACTTCGCCGGTGATCGAGGCGCGCAGCCCCATCTTTCCGTGGATCGGCGGGCGTACTCAGGCCCTTCATGCCCTTCTCGAGGATATAGCCGCGGATCAAGCCGCCGTCGTCCTTGGCCCAGACGACGAACACGTCGGCGATCGGCGAGTTGCTGATCCACATCTTCGAGCCCTTGAGCAGGAAGCCGCCGTCGATGCGGCGCGCGCGTGTGATCATGCTGCCGGGGTCGGAGCCGTGATTCGGCTCGGTGAGACCGAAGCAGCCGATCCATTCGCCGGTCGCGAGCTTCGGCAGGTATTTCCGGCGCTGCGTCTCGGAGCCGAATTCGTAGATCGGCAGCATCACCAGCGAGCTCTGCACGCTCATCATCGAGCGGTAACCCGAGTCGACGCGCTCGATCTCGCGTGCGATCAATCCGTAGCAGACATAGTTGAGTCCTGCGCCGCCGTACTCGGCGGGCAGCGTGCTCCCCATCAAGCCGAGCGCGCCCATTTCGCGGAAGATCGACGCATCGCTGCGCTCATGGCGAAAGGCTTCGAGGATACGGGGTGCCAGCTTGTCCTGCGCGTAGGCGCGCGCCGCGTCGCGCACCATGCGCTCTTCCGCAGTCAGCTGCTGCTCGAGCAGCAGCGGGTCGTCCCATTGGAATGCCGCCTTCAGCGGCCGCGTCTTCTCGGGAGCGTTCATAAGGACCTCGAGGTCGGCAGAGCGATCGATTCTAGTCGGGCCTGTCGTGCCGACCAGTCAAAGGTCGGTGCGGACTTTCCACAGCTCGGGAAACAGCACGACGTCGAGCATCTTGCGCAGGTAAGCGACGCCGCTGGTGCCGCCGGTGCCCGGCTTGAAGCCGATGATCCGCTCGACGGTCGTCACGTGGCGAAAGCGCCACAGGCGAAAGGCGTCCTCGAGGTCGACCAGTTCCTCGGCCAGTTCGTACAGTTCCCAGTGCTGGCGCGGATCGCGATAGACGGCGAGCCAGGCGGCTTCGACCGACGCGGTGCTCTCGTGCCGCGCAGCAAGGTCACGCTGCAGGACGGATTGATCGATGACAAAGCCACGGCGCGATAGCAGGCGGATCGCCTCGTCGTAGAGCGACGGCGCGCGGAAGGCCTCGGCAAGCGCAGCCTTCAGCTCGGGCTGGTCGTCGTGCGGTGCCAGCATCGCCTCGTTCTTGTTGCCGAGCACGAACTCGATCTCGCGGTACTGCCACGACTGAAAGCCCGAGCTCGACCCAAGATGCGGCCTGATGGCGCTGTACTCGCTCGGCGTCATCGTCGCCAGCACGTCCCATGCATGCACCAGCTGCTCCATGATCCGCGAGACACGTGCCAGCATCTTGAATGCCGGTGGCAGGTCCGACGCTGCGATCGCCGAACGCGCCGTGCGCAGTTCGTGCAGCGCGAGCTTCATCCACAGTTCGCTGGTCTGATGCTGCACGATAAACAGCAGTTCGTTCGGATCGGCCGAGCGTGGATGCTGGGCGTTCAGGATCGCGTCGAGTGACAGGTAGTCGCCATAGCGCATCGCGGCCGGATCCTGGTTGGAGTTCATCGAGGCAGGTCAGGTGACCGCGGCACGGCGCTGGAAGTCCGGTGCCCGCCATGCCCCGGAGCGGACGACGTCGGCCAGCGCGGCCGCGGCGTCCCAAGCATCGACATATCGGATGTAGAGCGGAGCGAAGCCAAAACGCGCAATGTCGGGTGCGCGGAAGTCGCCGATGACGCCACGCGCGATCAGCGCCTGCACGATTGGGTAGGCATCGCCATGCCGAAGGCACACCTGGCTGCCGCGCTGCCCGACAGCGCGCGGCGAGACGAGCGCCAACGTGTCGCCGCAGCCGTCGTGCACCTGTCGCGTGAAGAGCTCGGTCAGCGCGATCGACTTGGCGCGTAGTGCGTCGACTCCGGCAGCGAGAACGGTATCGACGCCGATGTCCAGCGCAGCCAAAGCGAGGATCGAAGGTGTGCCGACCGCATAGCGGTCGATCGAGGCGGCCGGCTCGTAGTCGCCGGCGAAGTCGAACGGCGCGCGATGCCCAAACCACCCGGCAAGCGGCTGGGCGTGCCGCAGCGACGCCACCGCGTCCAGATAGTGCTGGGCGACATAAAGATAGGCCGGCGCGCCCGGGCCGCCGTTGAGGTATTTGTAGCCACAGCCGACAGCGAAGTCGACTTCGCTGCGGTCGAGTTCGAGCGGCACTGCACCCGCCGAGTGCGACAGATCCCAGATTGCCAGCGCGCCGGCCGCGTGCGCCGCCGCTGTAATCGCAGCCATTCCGTGCATCGCACCGGTCCGATAGTTGACATGGGTCAGCATCACGACGGCCAGCTCGTTGCCGCACTCCGTGATGGCAGCGGGCACCTCGTCGAATTCGACCCGCTTCAGCACGAATGCGTGATCCAGCAGATCGGTCAGCCCCTGGGCGATGTACAGATCGGTCGGGAAATTGCTGCGCTCGGTCAGGATCACGCGCCGCGCGTGCGTAGTAACTTGAGGACGCGTGCGCACCAGATGCAGCGCGGTCGACAGCACTTTGAACAAGTTGACCGAGGTCGAGTCTGCGCAGATCACCTGCTCGGGTCGCGCGCCGATCAGCCGGGCGATCTTGGCGCCGACGCGGCGCGGCAGATCGATCCAGTGCGCGCTGTTCCACGAACGAATCAGGCCGTCGCCCCATTCGCGCTCGACCACCTCGCGTAGACGTGCTGTGGTGGCACGGGGCAGCGCGCCCAGCGAATTGCCATCGAGATAGATCACGCCTTCGGGCAGCGTGAACGCGGCCCGGTGGACCGCCAGCGGATCGATGGCGTCGAGCGCGAGCGCTTCGTCGCGGGTCACGATGTTAAAGACCCGAGTTCCCGCAAAACGGCACGTACCGGGCTCGCATCGCACCCCGCCAGCTTCAGCGGCAACGCGATCAGCTCATAGTCTCCCGCCGCCACGTCGTCGAGCACGATTCCCTCGAGAATGGCCATGCCATGTGCGCGCACGCGACAGTGACTGTCCAGTGTCTTGCTGCGTTCGGGATCGATCGACGGCGTGTCGATGCCGACCAGTCTGACGCCGTGGTCGTGCAGCAGGTCGATGGTGGCCGGCGCGAACGCGGTGAACTCCGCATCCCAGACGCGCTGCGGCGCGCGCCGATAGGTCCGGAGCAGCACGCGAGGCGGAACGCCTGTCAGGTGGTCGGCCAGGTGAGCGGGCTGAACCAGCGCACCGACGCCGATCGCGTGCACGACGCGGCACGGTCCGAGGTAGGTTTCATAGGGCACTTCGCCGATCGACGCGCCGCGGCTGTCGTAATGCAACGGTGCGTCGGTGTGCGCGCCGGTGTGAGGCGACAGCGTGATCTCGGACACATTGACCGGGCAATCGGCGCTGATCTGCCACGTCCAGCGTTGCGCGTACTCCGTGTCGCCCGGGAATACCGGGAAGCCCGGTCCGATCGTCGGCGTGATGTCCCAGCAACGCGGCATGCGGGATTCTAGTGATGCGCGCCGAGTTGGTGCGTGCAACGGTACGCCGCGGCGCACCGTTCAGCGCGGCGCCGGCTGCGATACGCCCCCGCGAGTCGTCTTGATGAGGCCGGTCGCGAGCGCAGTACCCGCCAGGATGACCGCGCAGCCGGTCAGCATCGCGATCGTCACGCGCTCGCCGAGGAACAGTCCGCCCCACAGCATCGCGAATGCGGGAATCAGGAACGTCACCGTCATCGCGGTTGCCGGCCCGACCCGCGCGATCAGGCGAAAGTAGAGGATGTAAGCAGTGCCGGTGCAAAGCACACCGAGCGCCAGCACCGCCGCCCAGTCGCGTGCCGAAGGCCATTGCTCTGGCCACGCGACCGCGGCAAACGGCGCGAGCAGCAGCGCGGCGGCGGTCTGACTGCCCGCCGCGACGGCGAGCGGCCGTATGCCCTGAAAGTAGCGTTTTGCCACACTGCCGGACACGCCATACGACAGCGTGGCGGCCAGTCCGGCGACGATCGCCCAGTCGGCGGCTGAATTGCCGAACCCGGCGCGTACTCCCGACAACCACAGCACCCCGCCGAATCCGATCGCCATTCCAAGCCACTGCAGCGCGGTCAACCGGTCGCGCAGCCAGATCCACGCTACCGCGGCTGCGAACAGCGGTGCGGTTGCATTGAGGATCGCTGCCATCCCGGCGGTGATCGACAGCGCGGCCCATGCGAACAGGGTGAACGGCAGCGCGGTGTTCACCGCACCCAGCAGGACAAAACGGGCAGGATTCGCGCGCAATTCAGAATAGTCGGCGCGCCACGCCAACAGACCCAGCAGCATCACCGCCGCGACGGCGACGCGCAATTCGGCGAGTGCGAAAGGTCCGAATGCAGGCGCCGCCATCCGGGTGAAAAGGAAGCTGGCGCCCCACAGAGCAGCCAGCATGACAAGGTCAGCGAGGTCTCGACGTTTCATCCCGACATTGTCTGCGGTCGCTCAAGTCCAGCCCATCCGTTTCTTGCGCTGGATGTTCATGGGTCGCAGGTGGTCACCGCCAGGGCGTGCGCAACGAGGGCGGCAGCGGCGCCTCCACCGCGTGCGCGATGTAACGGCCGTCATGAAAAACCAGCGGAGTTCCACCGCCCACGGTAAACGACTCCACCTCGCCGACCAGAATGACGTGATCGCCCTCCGGATAGCGGCTGCGATTGCGGGTGACCAGCGTGGCCACGCAACCGTCGATCAACGGAACCTCGTGCGGACCGCTGGACCAGTCCGCCGGCCCGAAACGATCGGCGCCGCGCGTGGCAAAACGTCGGGCCACGTCGAGTTGATGCTCGGCAAGGACGTTGATCGCGTAATGCGTGCAGCGTTCGAACGCTGTGAGCGAACCGGCCTTGAGTGCGAGGCTCCACAGGATCAGAGGCGGTTCGAGCGATACCGAGTTGAACGAATTGACGGTCAGGCCGATCGGCCGGGTGTCGCGATCGCGGGTGGTCACGACCGTGACGCCGGTGGCGAATTGCGCCAGTGCGCGACGATAGTCGGTGGAGTGCGCTTTCGCCTTCATGCGGCGATTCTACGGTCCAAGCCAGATAGGTCGCGGTTCACGGCTATGATCGCGCGAGCATCGGCGGCTGTCGCCACCGCGCTGCCGCGCATGCGCGCGACACGGATCCACCATCACGCGGAGGACATGATGAAGGCATTGCGGGGACTCATTGCCATCGTACTGGCCAGCCTGCTGGCCGGCTGCGGCTACAACACGATCCAGCAGAAGGAAGAAGCGGTGAAATCGGCCTGGGCCGAGGTGTTGAGCCAGTATCAGCGCCGCGCCGATCTGATTCCCAACATCGTCAACACCGTCAAGGGCGAAGCGGACTTCGAGAAATCGACGCTGCAGAACGTCATCGAGGCGCGCGCCAAGGCCACCGCGATCCAGGCCACTCCTGAACTGATCAACAACCCGGAGGCGTTCGCCAAGTTCACCTCCGCGCAGGGCGAACTCAGTTCTGCCTTGTCCCGCTTGCTGGTCACCGTGGAGAATTATCCGAACCTCAAGGCCAATGCCGGCTTCCAGGATCTGCGCACTCAGCTCGAAGGCACCGAGAACCGCATCGGCATCGCACGCAATCGCTACATTAAGGCGGTCGAGGATTTCAACACCTTCATCCGCCAGCTGCCGCAGAACCTGACCGCGATGGTGTTCGGCTACAAGCCGAAGCCGCAGTTCGCGGTCGAAAACGAAGGTGCGATCAGCAAACCACCGACCGTCGATTTCGGCACGACTAAGAAGTAGCACGGTCGCGCCGCGAAGCGAACATGCGGTCAGTCGTGCTGTCGGTCGTGCGGTGCGTGCTGGTGTGCGCCGCGCTGTCCGGCGCGGTCGGTGCACAGCAACCCACGCAGGAGTTGCCGAAGGGGATGTTCCCGGGTGGCGCGCCGGGCAATGTCCCCGCGCCTCCGGCACCCCGGACAGGTGATCGAGCCGGTGATGCGGCCGAGGGATCCGTGCACGAACCTGCGCGCGATCCACTTGGGCGGCTGGCGGTGCCACCCGCGGCGCAGGTCACTGATCTTGCCGGTGTGCTGCCGGTCGCCGCTCAGGAGCGTCTGCGAGCGAAGCTCTCCGCGTTCGAGCGTTCGCACGGTTCGCAGATCGCGGTCATCGTAGTGCCGTCGACGCAGCCGGAACCGATCGCTGATTTCACCAACCGGGTCGGCGATGCGTGGAAGATCGGCCGCAAGAACATCGGCGACGGAGTGCTGATCGCGGTCGCAGTCAAGGATCGCAAGGTGTGGATCAGCGTCGCGCGGGCTCTCGAAGGAGCAATCCCCGACGTGATGGCCGCGCGTATTGCGCGCGAGTACATGGGCCCATTGTTCGCCAAGGGCGATTTCGCGGGCGGCATAGAGGCCGGAGTCGACGCGGTGATGAAGCGTATCGAGGGCGAGGCGCTACCGACGCCAGTGGGCATTCCGCGGCACAAGGTCGACGCCGGCGAAGACCTGATGGCAGCGTTGGTGCCGCTGGTGATTTTCGGCGCGATCGTCGCCGGACTGCTGCGCCGAATCTTCGGTACGCCCGGTGCTGCGCTCACCAGCGTCGGCGTTGGTGGGCTGGCCGGATTTCTGCTCACATCGCTCGCGCTCGGCGCCGTGGCGGCGGTCGCAGTGTTCATCTTCTCGGCGTTCATTGGAGGCGGCGGCGGTGGACGCGTGCTTGGTGGTCGGCGGGGTGGCCCCGTCATCATTCCGGGGGGATGGTCCGGTGGCGGAGGCTGGGGCAGCGGCGACAGCGGTGGCGGCGGGTGGAGTTCGGGCGGGGGCGGGGACTTCGCCGGCGGCGGCGGCGGAAGCGATTGGTGATGGAACTGACCAGAATCCTGCGCCACTGGGCAACGACGCCGCGAGCGGTGCGACGCGCCTTTCCGGAGCCTGCGTTGGCAGCGGTTCGCGAGGCGATCGCGCAGAGCGAGCTGTCGCACTCCGGCGAGATCCGTTTCGCGGTCGAGGCCGCGCTGCCCTGGAGCTACCTGACGCGTGATGCTCCGGCCCGCGAGCGCGCCGAAATGGTCTTCTCGAAGCTGCGAGTGTGGGATACCGAACGAAACAACGGCGTGCTCATCTATGTCGTACTGGCTGACCATCAGATCCACATCGTCGCGGATCGCGGGCTGCGTGGTCTGGTCGACGGCGAGGAATGGAATGCCATCGCACAAGCGATGCGCGACCGGTTTCGCGCCGGCGATTTCCTTGCCGGGACCGTCGCCGGCATCAAGGCTGTCGGCGAGGTGTTGGCGCGGCATTTTCCGCTTGAGCATGGCGCGCGCGACGCGGACGAACTGCCCAACGAGCCTGCCGTCCTGTAGTTGAAACTGATCGAACCCCCCGGGCTCTGGGACGCGGTGCGTACGCGGCTCGCCGCGCCGGGGGCGATCGCGTTGCTCGCGCTGATTGCGCTGGCCGGTGCACTCTCCGTGGCATCCGCGGCCGCGCTCGGTGTGCTTGTGTTCAACACCGAGTGGAACGCCGTGTTCGGCTACTCGGCGCGAGCGGACACTGCGGGCGCGCGGTTTGTCGCGCTGTCGGCAGCACTGACGCTCGCGCCGATCGCACAGGGCTTGGCCGGCGCGTTGGTGCTGCCTCTATATTCACGGCCGCGAAATTGGCGCGCCGCGCTGGCGGTATCCGTCGTCGGCGCGCTGCCGTTATACGTATCGGGCCTGGCGGTGATCCTGCTGCCCGGAATCATGCTGGTGCTCGGCGGATTCTTCGTCAGCTACGTCTGGTGGGCCAAGGGCGCACGCGAACTGCTCGACGTCCCGCAGGAGGAATGCATGGAATACGTCGCCGCCACGTTGGTGGCATCGTCGGCATTGCTCCTGCTGACTTCGACCGCGTTTCCGTTCTAGCGCTTCCCTGGGCACCGCCGCCCGGTAAGCTCGAACGGTCTGGCGCGACTAAGGTCGGCCCATCAGGAGACTCGTCATGTCCATCAAGCATTCACTCCCAACCAGCCCGCGACCGGGCCACGAGTTCGCCACGCTTGGAGGTGGCTGCTTCTGGTGTCTCGAAGCGGTCTACGAGCAGGTCGACGGCGTCATCGACGTGGAATCCGGCTACGCCGGGGGTGCGGTGTCGAACCCAACTTATCGCGCGGTCTGCGACGGCACCACCGGCCACGCCGAAGTGGTCCGTATCGAGTTCGATCCGCAACGCATCTCCTACCGCGAGATGCTGGAGATCTTCTTCTCGATCCACGATCCGACCACGCTAAACCGTCAGGGCAACGATGTCGGTTCGCAGTACCGATCGGCGATTTTCGTCCACTCAGCCGAACAGCGTAGCGTGGCCGAGTCAGTGATTCGTGAGGCCCAGGGTCACTATCGCGATCGCATCGTCACCGAGGTCACTGATGCCGGGCCGTACTGGCGAGCCGAGGACTATCACCAAGAGTACTTTCGACACAATCCAGGACAGGGTTACTGCATGTTCGTCGTGGCTCCCAAGGTCGAGAAGTTCCTTAAAACGTTTTCAGCAAAACGAAGGAAATCAACCGGGGATTAGCCGCAATCCGCGATGTAGCGCTGTGGCTGGACGGCTACCATCGCGTGGTCGTCAAGGGAGGGGACAGCGCATGCAGTTCAAAGTTTTCAGTGCGGCGTGTGCCGCGATGGTTTTGTGTGCGGGATCCGTCAACGCGCAGGACGTCGGCACGCGAGCCCCTGTGTTCAATCTGCCGGCTGCCGGTGCGCCCAACATCAACCTGGCCAGCCTCAAGGGCCGCGTTGTCTATGTTGACTTCTGGGCCTCGTGGTGTGCGCCGTGCAAGCAGTCGTTCCCGTGGATGAACGAGATGCAGGCCAAGTACGGATCCAAGGGCCTGACCATCATCGGCATCAACGTCGACAAGAAGCGCGAGGACGCCGACAAGTTCCTTGCCGGAACGCCGGCCAAGTTCACCGTCGCGTATGACTCGAACGGCAAGGTCGCCGAGGCCTATCAGCCGAAGGGCATGCCGACGTCGTTTCTGATCGGTGCCGATGGCGTCGTGCGGGCCATGCACGTCGGATTCCGCGAAAGCGACCGTGAGAAGCTCGAAAGCGAACTGGCGGCTGCCGTGACCGCTGCCGTGCGCAGGTGAGGACACGATGACGAAGCGCTGGATCCTGGTGGTCGCCGCCGTCGTGCTGGTGAGCGGCTGCGAATCGATGCCCAAAGTGCAACCCTGGCAGAAGGGCCACCTGGCCAAGCCTGAAATGGCGTTTGATGCGGACCCGCTCGAGACGCGCTTCGCCGATCACACCTATTTCAGCAAGGAAGGTGCGACCGGCGGTTCGAGTGTCGGCGGCGGCGGCTGCGGATGCAACTGATCCCGATGAGCGAGGAAACCCAAGGCAGTTCAAGACGCGGCGCGGTGCTTGCCGCCGCGCTCGCACTCCCGGGCATGTTGCCCGGATTGGCTCAGGCGCAGGTGACGGCGCCCAACACCACGCTGGTTCAGTTCAAGTTCCTTTATTACAAGGACTATCAGGAATCTGGCGATCGCATGACAGTCAAGTCGCCGGCGCTGTACCTGCTGACGCCGATCAGTGACGACTGGGTGTTCGAGATCGGTGCGGTGTACGACAGCATCTCGGGCGCGTCGCCGTACTATCACACGACGCTTTCCGGAGCGTCCGGGCTAGGTATCAACGACGGACGTACGGCGGTCGACGTCACGGTCACGAAGTACTTCGCCAATCGCACCTCGGTGGCGGTTCGGGCGGCCTACTCGGACGAGGATGACTATCGCTCCACGGCCGGCGCCCTGACGATCCGCCATGCCACGCCCGACCAGAACACCACGTTCACCGTCGGCGGCGGATATTCCGGCGACGAGGTGTTTCCGGAAGTTGGACCGCAACCGCCGCCGCTGCGGCAAAAACGTACCTATGACGCCATCATCGGTGTGTCACAGGTCTTCACGCCGAACGACACCGCGCAGCTCAATTTCTACTACGCCCACCAGAGTGGATACCTGACCGACCCGTACAAGGCGTACTGGGGGATCGACAACCGCCCGGCGATGCGCGACCAGTTCGCGGCGCTGGTGCGCTGGAACCACTATTTCGAAGGTCCCAATGCGACGATGCGCCTGTCGTATCGCTACTACGATGACGACTGGGAGGTGGTAGCCAATACGCTGACGTTCGAATGGGCGCAGACATTGCCCGACGGCTGGGTGCTGACTCCCGGACTGCGCTACACAACCCAGAGTGCCGCCTACTTCTACTACGACCCCATTTACGATCCGTTGCTGGGCGCGCCGTTCCCGCCCGGCTACCTGCAGAATCCGAACGCGTTCTACACCTCGGATCAGCGGCTCTCGGCATTCGGCGGTATTACCGCCGGCTTGAAGGTCTCCAAGGTCTTGCCGGCCGGCTGGCTAATCGACGCCAAAGCCGAGTACTTAGAGCAGCGCGGCGACTGGCGTATCGGCGGCGAAGGCAGCCCGGGGCTGGAGACCTTCAAGGCGCAGATGTATCAGTTCGGCGTCACGCGCAAGTTCTGACGTCCGGACCGGATCATCGCTAGCATCGCGCGGTACGAAAGCCGCGCGTGACGCTCCATCCATTTCAATTCGGGTTCTCGGCGATGGCCTCGCATTGCGAGGTCCGTTTGTACGCGGCCACGGACGAAGTGGCGCGATCGTGGGCCGATGCCGCGATTGCGGAAGTGCGGCGCATCGAGACCAAGTATTCGCGCTACCGCGACGACAGTGTGACGACGGCGATCAACCGTTCCGCCGGCGGGGAGGCAATCGCTGTCGACGAGGAGACCGCAGGGATGCTGGATTTCGGCGCATCGCTGCACGCCGAAAGCGATGGACGATTCGACCTCACCAGCGGCGTGCTGCGCCGAGCCTGGGATTTCAAGGCGAAGCGCGTTCCGACGCAGCAGGCGATCGATGCGCTGCTGCCGTTGATCGGTTGGAAGCGGGTCGAGTGGCGCGACCGCCGGTTGCGCTTGCCCGTGGCCGGCATGGAGATCGACTTCGGCGGTATCGGCAAGGAGTACGCGGCCGATCGCGCGGGTACCGCTTTGATCGAACGCGGCGCGCTGCACGGTTTGGTCAACCTCGGCGGCGATGTGCGAGTGATCGGACCCGCCCCCGATGCGTCGCCCTGGCGCATCGCGATCCAGAATCCGCGCGGCAAGCCCGGTGAGACCCTGGCGCGGCTCGATGTCGCGCAGGGCGCCGTGGCGACGTCGGGCGACTACGAACGCTATTTCGTGGTCGACGGACGGCGCTACTGCCATGTGCTTGATCCGCGCACCGGCTGGCCGGTCGACGCATGGCAATCGGTTTCGGTCGTCGCGCCGCTCGCGGCGGCAGCCGGTGCCTGTGCGACTGTCGCGATGCTGCACTCAGTGACTGATGGACTCGAGTTCCTGCAGTCGCAGGGCTTCCGTTACCTGGCGATCGACCGCGAGGGGCGCCGTCACGCCGCGTGAACCTTCAGAGCCCGTCGACGATTGCTCGGGCAAGTTCGATCAGGCTCAACGGAGCACTGCCTTCGGCCTTGTTGTTGGCAATCACGTATGAAGGCTGGCCACTTTTCAGCGCTACGTGGACCAGATGCACGAGTGACCCACGCGTCACGATGTCGGGATCGATCAGGCGGTCAAATGGTGCGTACCGTGTCCGTGCATCCTCGTAGCGGAATCCCGCTTGCAGATTCCAACGCACCACCAGCGGTCCCTTCATCCGCCAGTCGTCGCCTTCTTCGGCGAGCGCATCCAGGGCACGCAGCGCCGCGCTCTGACGCGCAGCCGCGGGCAGCCGCGCGTGAACGCCGATCGTCAGCCTCGTGCTGCACTCGCGCAGCATTCGGATGAAGCGGGGCGTCAGCAGCTCGCCATTGCGCAGTTCGACCGCGTAAAGCGGCTCGAACGCGCCGACCCGACGCGGCAACGCGTTCAGAAAATCGCCAAGGCGCTCGATCAGCGCGTGCCCCGCGTCCTCGAGGGCCTCGCGTGGCAGCGGGGGGAGCTGGAACACCAAGGGCCCGGCGCGCTCGCCCAGGCCCTCGAGCGCCGGCGCCACAAAGCACTCCTCGGCGGCCGTCGCATTTAGAAAGTGAGGGTTGTCCTGCTGCGGCGCTCCCCGCTCGCCGCGCAGCACTGCATCGGTCACCTGCGCGGGCGCCTTGACAAGGAAGCGGAAGGTCGCCGGGACGTCCGCCGCATAGCGTGCGTAGTCTGCGATGGCAAGCGGTTGATGGAAGCTGCGGTCGATGCCCACGCAGCGCAACACCGGGTGCTGGGCGTAAGCGCTGAGCCCTTCGCGCGCCAGCATCGATTCGCTGTAGGCGCCGCCGTAAACGATGCCCTGCCAGCCGGGGAAACTCCACGACGAAGTGCCGAGGTACACGTCGCGCGGAAGCTGCCGACCGAGCCGCGCGATGGTTTCGTCGACGCCCGCCGCTTGCACGCGTCCCGCGCCGGCGATCGCATCGTCGAAGAGCGTCATGCGGCGCGAGTCTAGCGCCTCGGTTGTGCGCGGCCGCTACGGGTCGCACGTGCACTCGGAGCGCTAACTCTGTTTCAACTGCTCGATGACGGCCTCGGTGTCGAGCGACAGCTGCATCGCACGCGTGGTAGGGCCAGGGCTGGCATCGAGCGGCAGCCGCAGCAGGATCATGGTGCCGGCGCCCGGAACGGACTCGACCTTCAGGAACCCGGAGATGCGCGCCGAGCGGTTCTTCATGTTCAGCATTCCCCGGCCGGTGACGTTGCCGGTAGCCGCCAGCCCACGCCCGTTGTCGGTCACGCGGATCGACAGCCACTGCGCGTCGCCGTCATGGTCGATGCTGAGCGTGACGCGAACCACCCGCGCGCGGCTGTGCTTGATGGCATTGGTCAGCGCCTCCTGCACGATGCGCAGCACAGGCAGGACGGCATTCGGATCGATGTCGACTTCTTTCTGCAGGTTGCGCGCATCCCATTGCAGTTCCATGCCGGCCACCTTCAGGCGCGGCTCCATGCGGAATCGCATGTTGCCGAGTGCGGCCAGCAGGTCGGAATCCTCCGCCGCGAGCGCATCGATCGCAAGCCGCATGTCGTCGATCGACTCTCGCAGTATCTGAGCGACCTGTTCATTCGACAGCGCACCGCGCTCGACCAGCATAAGCGATGACAACAGCTGGGAACCGAGCCCGTCGTGCATGTCCTGCATGATGCGCTGGCGCTCCTGCGCGCTGGCCTTCAGGCGCTCGCTCTCGCGCAGCCGGTCGAAATTGCGCTTGAGCAACTGCTCGCGCTCGTGGATGCGGGTTTCCAGTTCGGTATTGGTCTTCTCGACGTCGGCAAGCGATCGCACGAAGCGGTCGATCAGCGCGGCGCCGAGCGCCATCACCAGCAAGGGCGTGGCTATGTTGAGAAGTGCCGGGCTCGCGAACGGCAGGAACCCGGCGTCGACCAGGAAGTCGTGGATCGCGGCCACCAGCGCGATCACGAGTGCACCGACGATGAAGCCCTGCATCGCCGACGCTTCGCGGAACGCTCGGCGCGCCAGCGACAACACGCCGAGTGCCAGCGCGCCGAGCATGACGGCCTGCCACAGCGGGCCGACGGTCAGGTCGAAGGTGTCGCCGGACAACAGGTAAAGCGCCGGTCCCATCGCAGCCAGCACCGCGATGCCGACTTCGGCGCGGCCGCTAGGGCGCCCGCTTTGCCTCCACATCGTGATGGTCGCCAGCGCGGTGAACGCAGCGGTGCCGAAATAAAATGCGCCGCGGCTCCACGCCATGGCGTCGGGGGTCAGCAACTCGAAAGTCGAGTCGAGCGAGCGGATAGCCCAGAAGATCGCGATCAGGGCCAACAATCCGAACAGGCTCTCGCTGCGACGGCGAGCCCAGAGAGCAGCGAAGCCGACCGCCAGCATCACGGTCAGCAGCAACGAAATCCAGCGCAGCGTGTGACTGACGAAGAAGTCCTTGCTGTAGCGGGGCTGCAGTTCGGCGGTTGGTCCGACCTGTACTTGTCCGACGCCGTGTACACCGTTGCCGTAGGCGGTGTAGATCAACGCCGCATTGGGCCCGTCCTTCAGGAATTCCATCGGCAGATTGATGAGGTGCGGTCGCCGCCAGCGCACGTGGCGCTTGTCGGAGTCGGTCGGCAGGTCGGCAATCATCCGGCCGTTCAAGTAGACCGCGCCGCCGGTCGGCAGTCGGTCGAGCAAGAGGCTCCAGCCCTCCGCGGGCGGCGCGGGCGCATCGAAGATGAACCGCAGCCACAGGCCCTGTCGCGCACCGCTCGACGACGACCATCGCATCGGCAGCGCGTGCGCCTGCCAGGAGGTATCAGCCGGCGGGACGCTGGCACGCTGCCCGGCGACGAACTCAATCTGCCTGATCTGGCGCGTGTCGTCGGCACGCGCGATGCCGATGGCCAGCAAGGCCCAAGTCGCGGCACACAGCAGCGTGCGCGCGGGCCTGACGACGCGGTCGAACACCCTATCCCTCATCGCGCTGAAGGCAGCGGACCGCGACACGACGGGACTCAACTGCGCAGCAGTCCCATCTGGGTCGCCTCGTACACGGCCTCGCCGCGCGAGTGCACGGCGAGCTTGCGATAGATCTTCTTGATGTGCGCGGTGACCGTGTGCGGAGAAATGCCGAGGATCTCGCCGATCTCGTTGAAGCTCATGCCCTTGGCGAGCAACTGCAGGATCTCGGTCTCGCGCGCCGACAGCGGATTCTGCTCAGCCCCCTGTACGCGCGCCGGTGCCGTGGTACCCATGCGGTTGCGGATCGCACGCAGGACACTACGCGCGACCACCGGGCTGACCGGCGACCCGCCAGCGCGCAGCAGACGGATGCACGAGATCACGTCGGCCGGTGCGGAGTCCTTGAGGATGTAACCGGTGGCTCCGGCCTCGATCGACGACACGACATGCTGTTCGTCGCCGAACACGGTGACGACCATGATGTCGACGTCGGGCTTCTTCTGGCTGACCTGGCGGATCAGTTCGATGCCGCTGCCGTCCGGCAGGCCCAGGTCGATCAGCATGACGTCGAAGGTTTCCCGGTCGACGATGGCTTGCGCTTCGCGCTTGTTGGCTGCCACGCCGACCAGGTTCATGCTCGGCTCGTTCTCGACGATCTGAACGAAGCGTCGTCGGAACTCCGGCTCGTCCTCCACGATGATGATCGATATCGGTTGCTCGCTCATCCAACCCCCCGGTCTGGCGTAACCCCGATCATAGCCGCTGAGGCGTGCGGCGCGATGCAGCGAAGCGAGCGCCGAAAGCAGCGCACTTGCGCACCGTCAATTACGGTGCTAGCCGCTCGCGCTGCCAGCCCGCCGCGGACCGGGTGTAGCGCAGCCGATCGTGCAGCCTCGAGGGCCGACCCTGCCAGAACTCCATGGTGATTGGACGCAGCCGGTAACCGCCCCAGTGGGGCGGGCGTTCCGGATGCAACCCGTGGCGCAGCCCCATTTCGGCTGCGCGTGCCATCAGCCAGGCCTTGCTCGGGATCGGTTCGCTCTGCGGCGAGGCCCACGCTCCGACGCGGCTCGCCAGCGGCCGAGTGCTGAAATAGGCGTCGGACTCCGACGTGGTCACGCGCTCGACCGTCCCCTCGATGCGGATCTGTCGTTCGAGCTCGGGCCAGAAGAACAGCAGCGCAGCGTGTGGATTGGCGGCCAGCTCGCGCCCCTTGCGGCTTTGATAGTTCGTGTAGAAGACGAAACCGTCGACTCCATAGTCCTTGAGCAGGACGACGCGCGCGGAGGGTCGACCGGCTTCATCGGCAGTGGCGAGCGTCATCGCATTGGCTTCTGGCAGCGCGGACGCAGCGGCCTCGTCCCACCAGCGCGCGAACTGCCTCACGGCGTCGGCGTCGGCGTGCTCTTCATCAAGCGCGCTTTTCATATACTCGTTGCGCAGCCGGGCGATGTCGTCCATGCCGGTATTCTAGGCAGCGCTGCCGTTGCGCCAGGTCAATGAATCAACTCCGGCGTGCCGCGCCAGCCGTTCGAGATGCGGATCGACGATGCCGTGCGAGCGCAGCGCGCAGATCGTGTTGACCAGGTATTCCAGGCTGGTGCCGTAACGTCCGCAACTGCCCTTCGCAAACACGTTGAGGATCTGTCGTTCGTTCAGTCGGCCAGCGTAGTTGGGTGCGTCGCGCCGGACCACGAAGGCCACGGCCGGGACGTAGGTGCCGTCCTGCAGGCGGCACTCGAGATGACGTGGCTCGTAGGAATTGGTCATCATCTCGCGCTGCCACAACTGCGGAAACTGGGTTTGAACGGCCGAGGCCGCGAGGCGATAGACAACGCCCGTGCACGATCCGCCGCGATCCAGTCCTGCCACAAGGCCAGGGCACTGCGGCGTGCCGCGGTTGATCCGGCTCCACAGGCATAGGCGGCGGTGATAGCCGTGCACGCGCGCTGGAAGCCGCATGTCGAACGATAGGTCGGGCTTCCAGATTAGAGAGCCATAGCCGAACACCCACAGCGGGCGGTTTCCATCCCAGCTCGCCAGAAAGCTATCGAGCGAGGCGGCGAGCTCTTCATAGCTCAGGCGGTGCGGCAGGCCCGCGTCCTCGTTCACTCGCGCTCCCCAATGCGGGACGGTTCGAGCTTGTAGCGTGTCCAGGCGCTCCACCCGCCACCGACCAGCGCGGCGGACATCAGCCAGAAGCCTGCTGCCGCACCGAGTATCGACCCGAACGCGCCTATGACGAGCGGGAGCACCACATGGCTGCTGTTCATGATCGTCGTGCGCAGCCCGAGCGCCTCGCCGATACGCCCGGCCGGTGCACGGTCGTGCAACAGCGACATCACGTTCGGCTGGGCGGAGCCGAGCCCGAGCCCAAGCAGGAAGGCTACTCCCATCAACGGCATCATCGAGTCAAACAGCGGCATCAGTCCGAACGCAACCGCCGAGGTCAGCAGCGTGAAGATCAGCACCTGCCACTCATGATATCGGCGCGACAGGGCCGGCATCGCGAGGCGGATGACGAAAGTCGCGGCCGCGAAGCTGCCCAGCACGAGTCCGATCTGCGAAGCAGTGAGCCCCACGCTGGTTCCGTAGACCGGAATCAGGAACGACTGCAGGTCCCAGCCCATCGAGATCATGCCGCTGACGATGAGCACCGCGCGCACCTGCGGGTGACGCAGCAGGTCGAACGTATCAGTCGTCTCGCCTGTCGCTCGATGCGCCGGGGGCGAGGGCAGGTGCCGGCGCTGGGACGATAGCAGAACGAGGCTCGCGGATAGCAGGAAGAAGATCGCCAGCAGCGTCGCTCGGTGGCCGAAGCCATCGATCATGAATCCGCTGGCGATCGGCGCGATCAGTCCAGAGGTCGAGAATCCCAGCGCCAGCATGGAGAACGCCGCCGGGCGCCGGGCCGGGTCCGCCAGGGTGCCGACGAGATTCTGGACCGTCATCTGCACGTACATGAACCCGGTGCCCAGCAGCGAGCTGGCGACCAGCAGCGGCGCGACATCGGCCGTGGCGTACGGAAAGAGCGCTGGCAACAATGCACCGAACGTCATCAGCGCGGTGCCGACCCACAGCGGTCGGTACGGACCGACGCGGTCCAGCCAGCGCCCGGCCCGCACTGCGAGCAGTGCGGGCACCAGTGCGAAGAGTGCGATCACCACGCCGACGGTGAACGCCGATGCCTTGTTGGAGAGTGCGTACAGCGAGAGCGTGACGCGCGAGGCTCCGAATGCCGTGTGCGTCAACACGACGAACGCGATGATGCGGCCAAGTGTCATCGTGGCCGCATCGCGACCAGCGCGACACCGGCGCAGGTCACGGCAATGCCGAGCGCCGTCAGCAGCGTCGGTTGCACGTCGAACATCGCCCACTCGAGAGCCACTGCGATGATGGGAGTCAGGTACAAGAGGCTCGTAACGCGCGTCGCCTGGCCGCGTCGCATCAGGGTGTGCAGCGCGTTGACCGCGAAGATCGAAGCCATGACCACCAGATAGATGATGCTAGCCGCGAGCTGCCATGACACCCTGACTTCGAAGCCCTCCACCGCAACGGCGAGCGGCGCGAGCACCAGCAGGCTCGCGACGAACTGGACCGCGCCGGCGGAGCGCAGATCGACTGCCGGACAGAAGATCCGCTGATATAGCGTGCCGGTGGTGATCGCCGCGAGCGCGATCGCCACAGCCGCCAGCGCAGGCCAGCTCAGCGCACGAACGTCGATCTTGTGCCACACGACGAACGCGACGCCCAGAAGCCCGAGAGTGACGCCGATCCATTGCGGTCCGCGCAGCCGTTCGCCGAGCAGGGGTGCGGCGACCGTCGCAGTTGCAAGCGGCTGCAGCGCCAACACCAGCGCCGCGATGCCGGCCGACATGCCGAGGTACTGCGCGTAGTGGCTGCCGCCCAGATTGACCGCGTGCATCAGAAGACCGGCGACGATGACGTGGCCCAGCAGTCGTCCGCGCGGCCAGACCGGAGCCGCGAGCAGGGCGAGCGGCACGACCAGCGCGATTCCGAGCGCGAACCGCAGCGTGAGGAAGGTGAACGGCGCCGTGTACTGCAGCCCGACCTTGGTGGCCAGGTAACCGGAACCCCAGACGGTGACGAAGAACCATGCCAGCCAGCGGCTGGAATCGACGGGGCGTGCAGCGCTCACCGCTGCATTCTTGCAGACACCGGCTCGAGCGACTATCGATGCGATTGCAAAGATCAATTTGAAATTAACATGACGATAGCCAGAAACTACGGCCTGAAGACGGCGTCCGCCGTTGCGAAATTTCCAACAAAGGAGTTCCAGATGAAAACCGTCGGCCAGCGTCTCGATTCATTTCGTGTCACCGGAGTCAAGCCCGGGTTCAATCATCATGAGGAAAGCGGAATCAGCGCATTCCAGGAGATCACTGAGGCATCGTTTCCCGGCAAGTGGAAGGTGATCTACTTCTATCCGAAGGACTTCACGTTTGTCTGCCCGACCGAGATCGTCGGCTTCGCCAAGCTGGCTGCCGACTTCGAGGACCGCGATGCGGTGTTGCTGGCCGGATCGACCGACAACGAGTTCGTGAAGTTGGCGTGGCGCCGCGACCACAAGGACCTCGACCGCCTCAATCACTGGATGTTTGCGGATTCGACGGGCGCATTGGTCGACATGCTCGGCGTGCGCGACGCTAGGGAAGGCGTGGCATTGCGTGCGACCTTCATCGTCGACCCGGACAACGTCGTGCAGCATGTATCGGTCAACAACCTGAACGTCGGCCGCAATCCGGAAGAGGTGTTGCGCGTGCTCGATGGGCTGCAGACCGACGAGCTGTGCCCGTGCAATCGCGCTGTCGGCCAGGGGACCTTGAACACCGCCGCGGCTGCCGCCGCGACTCACTGAGTGGAGCTGAGATGACCGAGGCAATCAACGAAATCAAGGCGCTGGTCCCGGACTACGCCAAGGACGTTCGCATCAACCTCGACGGCACGGTCGGGCGCTCAACACTGGCTCCGAACGAAGCGCTCGGCGCCGCCCTGGCAGCGGCGTACGCGGCGAACAGCCCGCGCTTGGTCGCCATCCTGCGAGGTGCGCTGCCCGAGACTGAAGCCAACGCGTCTCTGACTGCGGCAGCCCTGATGGGGATGAACAATGTCTGGTATCCGTATGTCGAGATGACCGGCGACGCGGAACTGAAGACGCGCCCGGCGCAACTGCGGATGCAGGCCTACGCAACGCACGGTGGCGTCGACAAGCGCCTGTTCGAGTTGTACTCGCTGGCGGCTTCGATCGTCGGCAAGTGTCACTTCTGCGTGCAGTCGCACTACGCGCTGCTGAAGGAGTCAGGCATGAGCGTCGATCAGCTGCGCGATGTCGGCCGCATCGCTGCGGTCATCGCAGCGGCGGCGAATGCGATTGCCATCGATGAACCGGTTGCTGCCTGAATGGCTGCCTCGCGAGCCGCGCGCTCGCGAGGCAGCATTTACTGCGGCTGGAATCCGCTCGAGCGGATGATGCGTGCCCAGGCCTGCGAGTAGGCCCGCTCGCGCGCGGCGAGTTGCGCCTGCGTAAGCAGGCCAACTGTCAGCCCCCACGCGGTCAATTTGTCCTTCACTTCCGGCGTGGCAATTACGCGACCGAGCGCGGCGGAGAACCGATCGATCTCCGCTTGCGGCGTACCGGCCGGCGCAAAGAATCCGTAGTACGGGACATCCTCGAAGCCGGCGAGCCCGAGTTCGGCAAAGGTTGGGACGTCCGGCAGCGCCGACTGCCGCGCGCCGCCCAGAACAGCAACCACGCGCAGCTTGCCGGCCTTGTGGTTTTCGACCAGTTCAGGAACCGAAGCGATGCCGGCTGGGATCTGATTGCCCAGCATGTCGGCGATCATCGGCGCGCTGCCCTTGTAAGGTGCCGCGACCAGATCGAGCGAGTACTTCTCGCCGATCACTCGCACGAGAAACTCGGGCACCGAGGCGGGCGCCGGCACGCCGATCGCCGACTTGCCGCCTTGACCCTTCACCCAACCCAAATACTCCTTGAAGCTGCGCGCCGGCGTACCTCCCGATAACGCCAGCGCGTTGACGAAGGTCGCGAATCCCGCCACCGGCACGAAGTCGCGCGCTGGATCGAAGCCCGGGTTCTTCACCACCAGCGGCAGGATCGAGATCGTATGGTCGTGCGAGATGAAGTACGTCGTGCCGTCCGGCGCTGCGGCCTTCAGCGCCTGCGCCGCGATCTGGCCACCGGCACCCGGGCGGTTCTCGACCAGCACGGGTGCACCGAGTTCGTCCTTCAGGCGCTCCGCCAGCGTGCGTGCAATCGCATCCGTGCCTCCGCCCGCAGGAAAGCCGACCAGCATGTGGATCGGCTTGGGCTGTTGGGCGCGAGTGTGCCGAAAGAGAGCAGAGCGAATCGACGCAAATGCAAGTAAGCGGATCGTGACGGTGCGAATTCTGATCATGCGATTCCCTCGAAGGGACGTGGCGAACTTTGGAATCATCGAACTCGACGAAGTCTTCGCGATGTGCGACTGTCAAGAATTCCGACAGCGCGTTGTGTCGTCGCACCTGACCGACGGCAGTCGATGTTCTGGACGCGCGACGCTTCGGCCTCATAGAATGATCTCTGGATCGGCAGAAGAACAATCAAGAATCTAAGGTAAGGATGGTCATGGCACTCGGGCTGGCTGGAAAACTTATGCGGGCGCGCGCAACTCTTCTCGTTGTTGCCGGGCTTGCGTTCACCGCGCCTGCGCAGGCGGCCATCTATTCAGGAGCGTGGGATCCGGCATTCGGCTCCGCATTCCCCGATCTCGGTTGGCGTGGCGAAGCCAGGTTCTTCGTTCCCGATGCGTGCCGCACCGAATCCGGCTTCGTGTTCAATTTCGAGCCTTGCTCCAACTTGGGGATGAAGATCCTGAGCGCCGAGGTGGAGTTCTACAAGCTCAGCGATCCGACCAATCCTTTGTTCCAGGAGACACTCTTGTTCGACGATCCGTCGTCGTTCGTCGCGGGCATGAGGATCGAGAACGGCCACCTGACCGGCCTGTTCGGAACCTTCGATTACTTCGTGCCTTCCACGCTTCCACTGGCGGGCGGCCCCTTTACGGATTTCATACTCTTCTTCGAGGACGACCTCGCACGCATGGGATTCATCTCCGACCCCCCCGATGGGCCGACGACGCGGGGTTTCAGCGACCGTAACGCATTCATTACTTTCCGACTTGTACCGGAGCCGGGCAGTATCGCGCTTGCGGCGCTGGCCATCTTGCTGCTCGTTCCTCTAGCAAGGAGTCGTGGCGCAGCTCGAGTGGGTAGAGCGGGGCCCGCGCGCGCCTAAGCCGTTTGCAGGCTCTTTTCGCCGATTTCGAGCGCGTTGCGAACCGCGTCTTCGACATCCCAGTTGCGTCCCTCATTCTGACGCGTCGTCTCGGTCGCTTCGCCTGCCATAGCGGCCTGATAGCCGGCGACCAGCTCGGCTTGGCGAATCTCCGCCCTCGGGGATCTAGTCAAGACCCAGTCGCTCTCGAGCTCGCTGCGTCGCCGCCGAGAGCCGGATCGACAGACTTAGGTCGACCTTCGAGCTGACAGAGCTCGGCGAAGTCCTCAAGGCAGGCGAGCAACTCATCCCACATTTCAAAGCTTCGAAACGCGCGCAGCGCATCGGTAAGCCGGGTTCTGGCACTGGCGCGGTCGCGTTTGCGCAAGTCGCACTTGCCTAACCAACGCAGCGCGTTTGCCTCGCCCCGCTTGTCTGCGGCTTCCCGACAAAGTGTCAATGATCTCTTGAACCACAGGACAGCTTGGTCCGTTTCCCCGAGCCAAAATGAAATCTCGCCTGACTGCAGCTCGCACTCCCCCTCGAGCTCCTGGTGCCTGATGTCGCGCGCGATAGCGAGGCATTGCTCCAGGTTGCTGCTGGCTTCGGTGTCAGTGCCGGTATAGAAGGCCACCTGGGCGAGGTGCAGCAAGCTGATTGCCTCGCCTCGCCTGTCACCGGTCTCGCGGAATATGCGCAGGGCTTCGCGCTCTCCTTCGGCCGCCGCAACGGCGTCACCTGCCCGCAATTGCGCAAGCGAAAGCGTCGAGAGCGTCGCGGCAACTTCGATCGGATTTCCAAGTCGACGTCTGAGGGCGAGACACTGTTCGAGCATCTGCCTTGCCTCGTCGTGATCGCTCTGGCTCTCGGCCAGCGCTGCGCCGACATAGAGTGCCCACGCTTTGGCGAGATCCGATGTCTGAATCGCGTCCTCTGCCAGAGCGGCACACACCAGATTTCTCCCCTCGGAGACGTAGCCTCGCAGTCTCCAGAAATCCTGCAGTGCCACAGCAATCTTGACGGCAATGATTGGATCGACGCCACCGTTCAAGGCGAGCCGAATTGAGGATCGCACGTTGTCCAAGTCACCCTCGAGCCGGCGAATCCACTCGGCTTGATCCTTCCCTCTCATGCCGTAGTTGGCAGCTTTGACCATCGCGAAGTAATGCTCGCAATGCCTCACAGCAATCGCGTCGAGTTCGCTGTCCCGCTCGAGCTTGTCCCGCGCGTAGTCGCGGATCGTCTCGAGCATGCCGTAGCGCCCGCCATTTTCGTGCTCGTCCAGCATCGCGAGCGACTTGTCGACCAGCGAAGCGAGCAATTTCCAGCACATCGTCGCGCGATGAGCGGATCGGTCCCGCACACCTGCTCCGCGGCCGCGAGATCGAATCCGCCGACGAAGACACCGAGCCGCGCGAACAGTGTCTGCTCCGGCTTCGTCAGCAGGTCATACGACCAGTCGACCAGCGCGCGCAGCGTCTGCTGGCGCTCCTGCAGGACGCGCGCGCCGCCGGTCAGTATCTTGTAGCGGTCCTTGAGCCGTGTCATTGATTTCCGCCACGGCTAGAGCGAACGCACGCGCGCCGCGGCAAGTTCGAGCGCCAGCGGTATTCCTTCGAGCCGCGCGACCAGTTCGGCGACCGCCGGCGCATGGGCCGCATCGAGCGTGAACGACGGGTTGCTCTGACGGGCGCGGTCGATGAACAGTTGTACTGCGGGCGACCGCATCAGTTCTCGCGGCGCCGGCATCGCGGGCGGGCAACGGCAGCGGGTGCAGCGGGTAACTCTGCTCCCCCGGCACGTGCAGCGCCTCGCGGCTCGATGCAATGATGCGCACGTACGGTGCGGCGCGCAGGATCGCATGCGCAAGGTCGGCCGAAGCCTTGACGAGATGCTCGCAGTTGTCGAGCACGATCAGCGTGCGCCGCGCCTTGAGGTGTGCGCAGATCGACTGCAGCAGCGGACGATCCGGTTCCTGCTGAACACCAATGACCTGCATGGCCTCCGAGACGACCAACGCCTCGTCGCGCAACGGCGCCAGATCGAGGAACCAGACGCCGTCCGGGAACAGGTGGATCGACTCGGCCGCGACCTGCAGTTCGAGTCGCGTTTTTCCGAGCCCGCCCATTCCAAGCAGCGTCAGCAGCCGTACCTTGTCGAGCAGAGATTTCACCTCGACAAGTTCCGCTTCGCGGCCAACGAACGAGGTCGACTGATGCGGCAGGTTGTGTGGGATATCGCGCACCGGCAGCCACCACTCAGCGGCACGCACGACGCGATAGACCTTCTCGCTGTCCGGCGGCGGCGCGAAGCGGGCGGCGGGCGGGCCGACCTCGAACAATTCGATCGGCTCCTCGACGCCCTTGACCATCCAGTGGCCGAGCGACTCGACCTTGAGTTCAGTGGGACCCAGGTTCTCCCGTGCCTCGGTGGTCATCAGCGTCTGGCCGCCGCGTGCGAGTGACATCACTCGAGCAGCCGTCGGCTTCGCCAGGCCTTCGACCTCAATAAGCTTGGCGCCCCGTGCGATGTCCTCGGCGGAGTTTTCGCGCAGCAACACTGCTCCGACGTGCAAGCCCGCTCGTGCGCTCAGCGGTACCGGCAGTGCGGCCAGCGCCTTGTGATAGGCCATTGCAAACGATGCCGCATCGGCCGCGCCGTCGAACATCATCAGCATGCCATCGGTCTTGTCGATCTCTCGACCGCGATGGCTCTGCAACAGGTCGCGCGCCACGCGGTCGTGCGCGGTCCAGACGTCGGCCATCGCAGCATCGCCGATCGACTCGGCGAGCTTGGTGCTGTCGACGACGTCGGTCAGGAGCAGCGCTCGGAAGTCATTCATGGCGTTTCGTGCAGCCGATCTCTGCAGCAGTTCTGCACCGGCATTCACGGCGGCAGCCGCGGACTGCAGCCAAGCCGCACGCGGTCGCCGCAAGGAGGTCGGCGCACGACAGTTTACGTTCTAACCGGCGCGTGCCGGTTCAGGCGAAGCCCGCACTCGCGGCGCGGGCTCTCCTCAGGCGTGCCGCACCAGCAGCAGCGGGACTTTCGAATGAGCCATCACGCGCGTCGCGACCGAGCCGATCACCGCGGCCTTGAACGCACCATAGCCGTGCGAACCCATGACGAGCAAGTCGAGCCGTTTCTTTTTGGCATAGGCCGACAATTCGTCGCCGGGGTTCCCGACTAGGCAGACCTCGCTTGCCGGGATACCGGCCTTGGCGAAGAGCTTGCGCGTGGGTTTTACTGCCGACTCGAACGATTGCTTTTGCAGCGCGCTGATGTCTACGGCCGGGATGGAGGGAAGTGCGATTCCGCTCATGTCAGGCATCACGACGCCGGCGAACTCGCCGACAACGTGGATCAGCGCCAGCTCCGGTGCCGCGCCGAACAGGGCGGTGTGTCGCAGCACGTACCTGACGGCTTCGCGGCCATACTTGCTGCCGTCGACAGCGATTCCGACCTTCAGTGCATCGGTCTTGGGCGACTCGCGATGGCGCAGCACCAGCACTGGAACGCGTGTCCTCGCGAGCACGTTGCTGGTGATCGAACCGATCAAAAGGTTGTGAAGCGCCGAATGGCCGTGCGAACCCATGACGATCAGATCCACCTTTTCGCGCGCGGCAAGTGCGCTGATCTCCTCGCCCGGATGGCCGACCAGGCAGTGCGCCGTCGCGGCGAGCCCCGCCTGCGCCAGTCGCCGGATCGCCGGCTTGATCACCTTGCCGGACTCTTCGTTGTAGTAGTCACTCAGCGCTGCCTTGCCCAGCGCGCGGGCCGCGCGCGGCGGTACGGCCAACTGCACATTCGCGACCTCGACTTCGGGTTCGTTGCCGATCAACGTGGTGCGCGAGGCGACGAACTCGACTGCCGCCCGGCTGTACTCGCTGCCGTCTACGGGTACCAGTATCTTCATAGTCATCTCCGATCGCCGTCCCCGGTAAGTCCGACCCACCCGGGAACCCGTGTCAGTCTACGGCCGCGCGGCGGCACGTCGTGTGACCGCGGGCAATTGCTCGCCGATCCTGGTTCACCGTGCCGATGATCCGATCCGGTTTCGAGGCCCCCGTCCGTCGAGACCGCGTAAGCTTTCGTCGAGGAGGCTGTGGTGGATGGATGCCAGTGAACAGCAAGCCGTAATGACGATCGCCCTGCTGGCAGCGTTTGCGGATGGGCGCAATCAGGATCGCGAGCGCGACGAAGTGCGCCGCGTGGCGCAATCGCTCGATTCCAAGCTCTCCGTGCCGGCGCTCGTACAGGATGTGTTGCTCGGCCGCGTATCCGTGCAGACGACGGCCGCGGCGATCAGGTCGCCCGAGGTGCGACGGCTCGCGTTCGAACTGGCCGTCGGCGTGTGCGATGCCGACGGTCTGCGCAACGAGGCGGAGACGCGCTTTCTCACCGAACTCGGCCGCCACCTTGGTCTCGACACACCGGCTATTGCGGAAACGGCGGCCGACGCCGACGAGCTCGCGACCATGCCGCTGCCGGCGGCCGTGGCGACCGGTGCGACGGGCAGCGGCGATGTGGTCGCAGCCACCGCGAGCGTGGCGGATGCGGAACTCGATCGGATGATCCTGAACGCGGCCGTTATCAATGGCGCGCTCGAACTGTTGCCGCAGTCGCTCGCGTCGATGGCGATCATTCCGCTGCAGATGAAGCTGGTGTACCGCATCGGCCAGGCCTACGGCGCCGAAACCGATGCGGCACAGGTGCGCGAGCTCGTTGCCACGCTGGGCGTCGGCATGACCGGCCAGTACCTCGAGCAGATCGGCCGTCGGTTGCTGGGCGGCGCGTTCGGCGCAGTTGCGGGCGGGTTGGCTGGTGCGCTTGCGCGCGGCGCCGCGGGTTCGGCGATGTCGTTCGCCACGACCTATGCGATCGGAGAAGTTGCGCGCCGCTACTACGCGGGTGGCCGCAATATGTCCGCCGATCTGCTGAGACAAGCCTTTGCCGAATTGCTGGCACAAGGCAAGAGCCTGCAGGCACGGTATGTCCCGCAGATCGAACAGCAGGCGCGCAGTCTTGATCCGTCGCGCATCCTGCAACTGGTGCGAAGCAGCTGAGTGCTTCGATGACTACTGCGCAGCTGCAGCCGCTGGACGTCGACCCGGTGCGCCGCTTCGGAGGTGTGGCGCGGCTGTACGGGGAACAGGCGGCAGCTCGGCTACGCGCAGCCCACGTGGCGGTCGTCGGCATCGGTGGCGTGGGGTCGTGGGCCGCCGAAGCGCTCGCCCGTTGTGCCGTCGGCCGCATCACGCTGGTCGACATGGATCACGTCGCGGAGTCGAACACCAACCGCCAGGTCCACGCGCTGGGCGATGCCTACGGGCGCGCGAAGGTCGAGGCGATGGCGGACCGCATTGCGGCAATCAACCCGGCCTGCGATGTCCGGGCTATCGACGATTTCGCCACCGTGGAAAACGTGCGGCAGATCATCGGCCCGTGCGACGTGGTGCTCGACTGCATCGACCAGGTCAACGCCAAGGCGGCGCTGATCGCGCACGCCCGTGCTTCCGGCGTGACGATCATCACGTGCGGCGCCGCCGGCGGCCGCTTCGATCCCTCGCGTCTGGCCCGCGGCGACCTCGGTGTGATTGTCGGTGACCCGCTGCTGGCACGCGTTCGCCAGAGATTGCGGCGCGACTATGGTTTTGCCCGCGCAAGTGGCCGAAGCCCGGTCAAGTTCGGTGTCACCGCTATCTTTTCCGACGAGCCCCTGGTGCGGCCGGAGCCCACTTGTTCGGAGTCGGCGTCGGCGCCGGCCGGTGGGCTTGCGTGTTCGGGTTATGGCTCCACCGTCGTAGTGACGGCAACGATGGGCTTCTGGGCGGCCTCAGAAGCGCTGGCAACTCTGGCGGCAGGCCAAAGTCGCGCTTGACGCCCGTCAACCGGACGTCTCTACTGTTACCTAAGTTAATCGTGGTGGGTCGATATGTTCAAGAAAATTCTGCTTCCGACCGACGGCTCCGAACTGTCCGGCAAAGCCATCGACGGCGGTCTGGCCTTTGCGAAGGCGCTCGGCGCGAGCGTCGTCGGGTTGACCGTCGTCGAGCCGTACTCGTACTCGAACCTGTCCGAGTACCGCCCCGAGACGCTCGATGACTATGAACAGCGCTCCGACAAGGTCGCTGCGGCGCGCCTCGGGCAGATCGCCGATTCCGCGGCCAAGATCGGAATTCCCGTCGAGACGTTGACCGTGAAGTCGTTCTCCCCATTCGAGGCGATCATCGAGACGGCCAAGGGCAGGGGCTGCGACGTCATCTTCATGGCTTCACATGGGCGCAAAGGCCTGAGTGCGGTATTGCTCGGCAGTGAAACGCAGAAAGTCTTGACGCATTCGACAATTCCGGTCATGGTGTACAGGTAGATTTTGAGATAGGCGGGCTTGCCCGCCACCCACGGCGATCCGTCGCCGCGAGGCCCGGCACAGTCCGATGTGTCGGGCCTTTCCTTTTTTGGTGGCGATCGCGCCGCGCGTGCCTGCTCATGGCGACTTGCTCTGCATCAACCGTGGCTGCCGGCGAGTGAGTAGCGTGCATGAACGTGCATCCTTTCGAGGTCCGCCATGAACTCGGTCATCGTCACTCACGATCGGATCCTGGTCGGATTCAGGCCGATCGACGACCTGCATCGAGAGTTCGAGGCGATTCTGGCCGCGCTCAACGACCCCGCCGAAGCCGACTACGGTGCGCACCTGCTGGCTCTGCATCAACACCTGTTGCGACACTGCGCGACCGAGGAACAGTTCATGCTGCAGGAAAACTATTCGCACTACGCGCGTCACAAGCGCGCGCACGAGCATCTGCTCGACTCGGTCTCGGACGTGCGTCGGAAGTTAGATGCCGGCGACGTCGCCGCCGTACGTCGTTACTCGGCCGATCTGATAAATTGGTTCGCGATGCACGCCTCGTCGGAGGACGCGGAGCTGGCGGCATTTCTCAAGGGCGTCACTGCCTGAATGCAGTCGGCAGCGAGCGCCGCTTTGCGGTCGGCGTATCCACGATCGTAGCCAAGAGCAACACGCAATCGCGCCGCTGCGCTTAGGCCGTGCGGCGCTGTCCAGTTTCACGCCGGACCCAGTCGTGCAGATGGATCATGCCGTCTTCGTGGGGCGTGTGATACGGACCTTCATCGTCTTCGCCCGCCAGCCACAGCGCGCGCCGTCCGCGGTCCAGCCGCGTGCAGATCGCCGCGTCCTCGGCGGCGGACTCGGCATAGGCCGCCTGATGAGCCTCGACGATCTGACGCTCGAACGCTTGGATTTCCTCGGGGTAGTAGAACTCGACCACGTTGGTCGTGTGACTGGGCGAGCGCGGAATCAGTGTGCTCACCACCAGCGCGTACGGGTACCACTCCAGCATCACGTTCGGATACAGGATCGACCAGACGGTGCCGTACTTGGGTAGTTTGCCTCCGGAAAATGCGAGGATCACGTCGCGATAGCTCTGGTAATTCGGCGAGACCTGCGACTGCAGGCGGTCTTTAATGCCGAGGATCTGGTAGCTCCAGCGATCGCCGAATCCCCATTCGTAGTTGCCTGCGTCGACCCACTTCTGCAGGCCCGGGTGCATGGCCTCGACGTGATAGAGCTCGAGGAAGATTTCGAGGAAGATCTTCCAGTTGAAGCGGCATTCATCGACGATGACCTTATCGAACACGTAGTCCGAATACCGATAATCATCGGCGAGCGGAAAGTCAGCGAGGTCGGCTACCGGGTCGCGCGGTCCGGCGAACAGCAGCCCGTGCCACTCCTTAAGCGGCGTCCTGGGCAGCGAGCAATCCGGAGTCTCGTCGAAGTCGGGTGCGCCCAGCAATCTGCCGTCGAGATCGTAGGTCCAGCGATGCAGCGGACAGACGATGTTCGGAGCATTGCCACGACCGTCCAGCAGCAGGCCCTGACGGTGTCGGCAGGTGTTGGACAGCAGGTTGACGCCGCCCGGCCCGTGCACCAGCACCTTGCCGTCGTCCGTCCACGGCAGCGTGTGGTAGTCGCCGAGCTCCGGCACCATCATCTTGCTGCCGACATAGTTCGGCCCGCGGTTGAACAGCAGCAGCATCTCGCGCTCGAACCAGGGGCGGTCGAAGTAGGACGAGATCGGCAGCGGCGCTGTGCGCCCGAGCAGCGTGGCGTCAAGATTAGAGCGGCGAGAGATCGTGTCCGGTGCGTTCATCGGAGAGCGAGCGTTCGACCTTGGGGCGTCACGGATGGCAGCGCGTGAGCGCAAGCGATGATACGCGCGCGAGTCGATCGGCGCTGTGCCCGTTCATCCGACCTGCTGACGTTTGGCCGCTTCGTTCGAGAGCTCATAGGCAGCTCTCACCTGGATCCGGAGTGGCGCGATTTACACATCTTTACATCCAGCCAGCACGGGAGCAACGCGCGCGCCCTAGAGTGCGTCGCATGCCACTTCCTGGCGTACAAGGGAGCACAAGATGAGCGAGCAACAAACATCACCCAGTTCTGCCGGTACTGCTGCCACCGACCGGGCGCGGCGTTGGACATTGATCGGCGCAGCCGTTGCGGCCGTCGCCGGCCTGGGCACATTCGCCGCTCACCGGCATGCGTATGCCACCCCGATGGGATTCGGACATGGTTATGGTCGCCACGGCTGGCACGGCGCCGTGGGCGACATGGATCCGGTGGCCATGGCCAAGCGGATCGACGCCATGGTGGCGTTCATGCTGGCTGACATCGATGCCACGCCCGAGCAGCGCGAGCGCATTGCGGCCGTGCTGAAGGCTGCGTCGAACGACCTGCACGCCAGCCGCAAGCAGCACATGCAGGCGCGGCGCCAGTCGCTCGAGTTGCTGGCTGCACCCACGATCGATCGCCCGCGGCTCGAGCAGCTGCGCATCGAACAGATGCAACTGGCCGATTCGACTTCGCGTCGCATGCTGCAGGCCATGCTGGATAGCGCCGAAGTCCTGAACGCTGAACAGCGCGCCAAGCTGGTCGAGCGCTGGCAGCGTCGCATGCCGCCGCGCCAGTAACGCGCCTCGTCTTGCCGCGGCCCCGGCTCCCAAGAATTCCGGCGGCCCCCTCCTCCTCCTACCCGGCATTCGCCGGCGGCCGCGGCACTCACTTCCTGAAGTAGATTGGCGCCATGCAGCGTCTGCTGATCATCGACGACGATGCGCGCCTCGCTGCGATGGTGCGCGACTATTTGGGCACGTCAGGCTTCGTCGTCGAGACCGCCGGCAGCGTGGCGACCGGTCTTGCGACCCTGCGTGCGTTTCCTCCCGAACTGCTGATACTCGACCTCATGCTGCCCGATGGCGACGGACTCGAGGTCTGCCGCCGGCTGCGTGCAGAGGATTTCGGCGCGCCGATCCTGATGCTGACCGCGCGCGGCGAGCCGGTGGAGCGTGTCATCGGACTCGAGCTCGGCGCCGATGATTACCTGCCGAAGCCGTTCGAACCGCGCGAGTTGCTCGCGCGCGTCAAGGCGCTGCTGCGCCGCGCCGGCACCGTATCGATCACCGCGGGGCTGCGCTTCGGCCGGCTGGAAGTCGATCGCGCCGCACGCGTGGTCCGCGTCGACGGACAGATCAGACCGCTGACGTCGCACCAGTTCGAACTGTTGTCGGCACTGGCGGAGCGCGCCGGCCGCGTGCTGACGCGCGAACAGCTGATGGACCTGGTGCGCGGAGAAACGCTGGAAGCGTTCGATCGGTCGATCGATGTGCACATCGCGCGCATCCGCGCGGCGATCGAGGACGACCCACGTCATCCGAAGCGCATCATCACGGTCCGCGGTGCCGGCTATGTCTTTGCGCGCGAGCAGGACGGCGGATGAGCCCTCCGCCCGGCCGCCCGAAGGAGGGCTCGCTCCCGCTTGGCGGGACGGCGCGCAGCGCCAAAGGTGCATCCATTAAGCACTCGCACTTCGGCCGCCATCGCCTGTACTGGCGGATCTGGATCGCAATCCTGGCGACGGTTGCCTTGTTCGCGCTGCTCGCTGCTTCGGCCTGGTGGGCATTTGGCGAACGCCCGCAGCAGCCCAACGTCACCGGACTGGCCGAGCTTGCCGCAGAGTTACTGCCGCCTGCTGATGCACCGGCGGAAGAACAGCGCGCCGCACTGGAACGATGGCACCAGCGTCTGCGCGCCGACTTCGCGCTTTACTCGGCGAACGGTGACCTGGTGGCCCGTACCAGCGACGATCTGGCAGCGCCCGAACGAACCGGCGGCGTATACGACCGGCATTACCTGACGCCGCACGGACCGGCGATTGCACTGCCACTCGCCGATGGCCGATCGCTGATGGCGCGGCGGGCGTGGCGCCCATCGCGACCGCCCGGCCCGGTGCTGACCTTCGCGCTGCTCGCGCTCGGTATCGGTGTCGGTGCCTATCCGGTGGTACGCCGGTTGACGCGTCGACTCGAACGTCTGCAGGCAGGCGTGACCGAGTGGGGCGCGGGCAACCTGGCCGCGCGCGTGGCGGTCGAAGGCCGCGACGAGATCGCCCGGCTGGCTGCCAGCTTCAACGATGCCGCAACTCGCATCGAGCAGCTGGTCGGCGTGCACCGGACGCTGCTGGCCAATGCGTCGCACGAGCTGCGATCGCCGCTGACCCGCATCCGCCTCGGCATCGAATTGCTGGCGACCGATCCCACGGCCGAACGTCGTGCGGAACTCACGCGCGATATCGCCGAGCTCGATCAGCTGATCGAGGAGATCCTGCTGGCGAGCCGGCTCGAAGGCGGCGTGGCGCCTATGCGCGAGTCGGTGGACTTCACCGCCGTTGTCGCCGAGGAGTGTGCGCGCGTGAACGTGCCGTTGCAGGCTGTCGCCGTCAAAGTGACCGGCGACGCGCGCCTGCTGCATCGACTGGTCCGCAATCTGCTCGAGAACGCCGCACGCTACGGCGGCGACTCCGTAGAGGCAGAGCTACATACAGTCGCTGGCGGCATCGAATTCGACGTCCGCGATCGGGGCCCGGGTGTTGGCGAGTCCGAGCGCGAAAGGGTGTTCGAGCCGTTCTACCGGGCTGCTGGGGCGAGCGAAGCGAGCGGCGGAGTTGGACTCGGACTATCGCTGGTGCGGCAGATCGCCCGGCAGCACGGCGGCGAAGTGCGCTGCCTGCCACGTGATGGCGGCGGCAGTATCTTCCGCGTCACGCTGCCGGCAGCCTCAATCAGCCGTTGAGCCAGCCCTCCGCGCGAGCGCGCGCGGCGGCATCGTGCGGCGATAGCCCCTGCTCGTAGAGGTCGGACCAGCGCGTCTCGTCCAGCATGTCGTGCGAGCGCATCACGCTCCAGCCCAGCACGGCGCAGACCGCCGCCAGCCACTCGAAGTAGGTCACTGTCGCGGTCGAGCGAACTGCGGTCACACGCCGCCCTCGAACGTGTTGCAGGCGGATGCCTGTCCGCTCTTCATGCCGGTCATGAACCAGCGCATGCGCTGCTCGGAACTGCCATGCGTGAAACTGTCCGGCACCACACGACCCTGCGTGCGGCGCTGTATGGTGTCGTCACCGATCGCGGCCGCGGCGCGCATAGCCTCCTCGACATCGCCCGCCTCGAGCAGGTTGCGGTTCTGTGCATGGTGTGCCCACACGCCGGCGAAGCAGTCCGCCTGCAGTTCCAGCCGCACCGACAGCGCGTTGTACTGCGCTTCGCTCATGCGGCGGCGGAACTCGTCCATCTTCTGCATGATGCCAAGCTGGTTCTGCACGTGATGACCGACTTCATGCGCAATCACATACGCCTGCGCGAAGTCTCCCGGTGCACGGAAACGATCGCGCAGCGCCTGATAGAACTGCAGGTCGATGTAGAGCTTCTGGTCGAGCGGGCAGTAGAACGGCCCCATCGCTGTCTGGCCGGTGCCGCACGCCGTCGGCGTCGCGCCGGTGAAAAGGACCAGCGTCGGGTCGCGATACGTGCGACCGAGCTGCTGAAACAGCGTGCCCCAGGTTTTCTCGGTGTCGGCCAGCACACCGGACACGAAGCGACCCATCTCGTCGGTCGGAGCGCCGGTCTTGCCCTGAACTTGAGTCTGCGGCGCCTGCACGGTCTCGGCTACTTGCGCCATGCCGAGGATGACCCTGGGGTCGATGCCGAACAGCATGCCCACCACGACCAGCGCCACCATACCCAGGCCGCCGCCCGCGATACCGCGGCCCATCGACATGCCGCGACGATCTTCAACGTTGGAACTGCCGGGACCTTCGATGCGCATGTTCGCCCCCGCGTGTCCGTGCGGGGACTAGCTTACCCGCACGCCGGATTACTAGTAACGACCGCCTTCGGTGTAGCGGATAACGTGCCTGGGAGGCACTCGATAGCCGGCGTACTGACCCGGCCGCCCGTAGTACCGCGGCGCATAGACACGCGGCGCGGGCACGTAAGTGCGCGGATAGACGACGCGCGGCGTCACGAACACCGGGCGCGGATAGATCAAGCGCGGCGGCGGGACGTAAACGGGAGCCGGAACGTAGACCGGCGCGGGCGCGTACACCGGATACACCGGAGCAGGCACGTAAACGGGTGCCGGCGCGTACACCGGCCCGTAAAAGGGGGCGCCAACGCGGATTCCGAATTCGGGCGTGCTGATGCTGAGCGACACCGGCCCGGTGGCGCGCGCGGCGGAAAGCGGGGCAAGCGCAGCAACGGCACAGGCGGCAACGAGCAGACGGGTCTTCATGGTGGTTCTCCTGGTGTTTCAGGAGATCCAACGGGCCGTGGCGGGCGTCCGCCGACGCCCACTCGTTTCAAGGTGTAACGGCCAGCGGCCGGTGAACGCGGGTCTAACGCCGCGGTAGGCGCAGCACGCGCATGCCGCCGCGATCGCACGGCCGATCGGTGTAGGTCACGCTGCCATCGATTTCGCAGCGGAATACGGTGGCCGCCGGAGCGGCGCTGCGCTCAGTCGCGTCAACAAGCGTCACGGGCGGAAGGGCCGCAACGACTTCGGGCATCGCGGCCCACGACGGCGGGCCGACCTCGCCTCGGCTGAAATCGACCAGCGGCTGCAGGATTAGCACCAGGTACCAGAGGAGCGCGCCAACGATGGCACCTGAGACGACGAGGCTTAGAAACCTCAGCGACAGGTCAAACTGGGGATCGGACGTGGCGACGAGCATTGCGAAAGGCTACCGGTGGAGCCGCGGCATTATCGCTGATCCGAGTAGGGTCTGCACGGTGCGGCCCTCCAGCGTGTAGCCCCTGGACGGTACTAGGCGACAGCGAGGCCCTGGCGGTACGAGAGCCACACCGCCAGCAGGTCGCGCTCGCGTTGGCGAGTCATCTTGCCGCTGCGCCGCTTGTCCGTCTCGCCCGGAATGCCCGCTTCGAGGATGTCGTGCAAGGTGACAGCCATCGGACGGGTGCGCAGCCCGCTCGCCTGGGCGCGCGTCGTATCGACGTAATGGAAGCCGCGCGTGGCTGGATCGTGCGACGGTATCCATAACGGTAGCTCGAGCCACGATTGCACTCCCTCGCGTTCGAGGAAGCGTTCGTCGACCCATTCGACCTCCACCTCCTCGCCGCAGATCCAGCGGCAGGTGTCGATCAGTTCGCCCATGGTCGCGCCTTCGTTGGGGCCGGTGCCGTTGAAAGCGCCGCTCGCGCGCTGCGTGACCAGCCGCAGGATCCAGGCCGCGAGATCGCGCGCGTCGATGAACTGAATAGGACGCTGCGGTTGTCCCGGCGCCAGCATCCGGCCGCCGGCGGCAACGCGCCAGGACCAGTAAGAGAAGCGCCCGGTCGGATCGTCCGGGCCAACGATCAGGCCCGGACGAACGAGGATCGAACGTGCCCCGAACGCGCGGGCCACGGTGCGCTCGCACTCGGCCTTCATCGGGCCGTAATTGCTGCCGGTGACTGCCTGTGTGTCGATGCCGCGGATTGACGCCAGCGGATCGCTTTCCCGGATTGGGAGCTTGGCAAACGACGCATACGCCGACACGCTCGAGATGAACACATAGCGGTCGCAGCTGTCGAACAGCGCCGCGCAGGACGCCTCGACATCCTGTGGACGGTAGCCGCAGGTGTCGATGACCGCGTCCCAACTGCGGTTCATCAGCAGGTGCAGATCCTCGGTGCGATCGCCGACGATCCACTTGACTCCCGGCGGCCACCACTGTCTCGACATGCCACGGTTGAACACCGTGACGGTGTGGCCGTTTTCAAGCGCCGTGCTGAGCAATGCCTGGCCCAGGAACACGCCACCGCCGATGATCAGCAGGTTCATGGGCCGGGATCTTAGGCTGGCCCGCGGTATCGGGCCAGCCTTTCGGTCTACCGTTCAGCCTGCCAAACTGGCGTGCGGTCGCGCTGGGTTCAAGCCGGTGCGAAGGCTGCGTGGGCGGGGGCCGCGCAACCGGATGGGATAATTTCCCTCGTCCCGCGGCACCCAGGCATTTAGCGTGAACAGGCCCTAGTCCGACCTTGCCGACCGCTCACCCGTTGCCGCGATTCGATCGGCGTGCTCTGGCGCAGGCTTCTCACACGCTGCTGCGCGACGGCCGTTGGGCGAACGCCCGCGTATCGCGTGTCGTCATCGACGGACGTCGGTGGGTCGTCAAGGACTTCGCGGTGCGGCCTTGGTGGGTGCGCAGCTCGATCGGGCGCTGGCTGATCGGTCGCGAACTGCGCACGTTGCGACGCCTCGACGGCATCGATGGGGTGCCGGCCGGCGCGTTCCGGATAGATGCGCATGCGCTGGCGTTTGAATACGTCGAAGGCGATACCTTCGGCCAGACCGACGTCGCTCGCCAGACCGCTTCATATTTCGTCGCGCTCGAGGCGCTGATGCACGCGATCCATCAGCGCGGCATCGTGCACCTCGATACGCGCGGCTCGGGCAATGTGCTGATGCGGCCCGACGGGTCGCCGGCGCTGATCGATTTCCAGTCTGCACTGTCGACCCGCCGGATGCTGCCGCCGATGCGCCGACTGCTCGAGAGCGTCGACCTCACCGGCGTGTACAAGAAGTGGCAGCAGGTCGACCCGTCGAGCATGGGACCGGAGCGTGCGGCGCTAAATGAAAGCATGGCACGCTGGCGCCGGCTGTGGCTGCTGCGCGGGTATGCTGGCGCTCGCAAGGCACATCGCAACTGAAGCCGTTTTGTGCGCCCATGCTGGCCTCGGTACGTTCGATCTTCAATCATCCCGGCGTGCGCCGTGCTTACGTGCGCCTGCGCGTTCCACTGGCGATCGTCGCGATCGCGGCCGCCTTCCCGTTCCTGAAGCGGGAATGGCTGGTCGCGGGGTTCGCGGTGTCGATGATCGGGGAGCTGATTCAGCTGTGGAGCTTCGCGTCGCTCGACAAGAATGCTGACCTCGCGATCCGCGGTCCGTATGCACTCGTTCGCAACCCGATGTACCTCGGCCGTTATTTCATTCTGCTCGGCTTCCTAATGCTGCTCGGAAGTGCGTGGCTGGTCGTGCTCTACACGGTGGTCTATTGGTTCTACATGGACACGCGGGTGGAACGCGAAGAGGCGCACCTGAAACCGATCTTCGGCCCGCGCTACGCCGAGTACTGTGCCAAGGTGCATCGTTTCATTCCAGGACCGCCGTTCGCGGGCGAGCCGGTCGCGTACTGGAACTGGACGCTGTTCCGGCAGAACCATGCCGCCGGGAACCTGCTCGGCACGCTCGCAGTCTGGGGCGTGGTCGCCGCCTGGCTTTTGCTGCACTGAGGAGCGCAACGGTGTCCGCATCGTCCCTGCGCCTGATACAGCCTCTGGATGAGCCGGGACAAGGGATCGGCGCCCCGGCGAACGCGCGGCAGCATTCGTTGACTCCGTCGGTTCCACCTCTCTAAGTCTTCGAGTCCGCCTTGTCGTTGCCGGCCGCCATCATTCGTGCGCTTCGTCACTGCCTTTTCGTCGGCGGGTGCGCGGCGTTTGCGCTGCTCGCCGCCTGCGGCGGCGGCGGTGACAGCGGCGGGTCGAGCTCGGCCGCGCAGCTGACGCCCGGCCCAGCGGACGCGCTCGAGATCACCGGCTTCGCGCCGGCTGCCGGCGCACCTGGCAGCACGATCACAGTCAATGGGACGTCGCTTGCTGCGGTGACATCGGCCAAGGTCGGCGGCGTCGATGCGAGCTTCCGCGCGAATTCGGATACGGTCCTGGAAGTGACGGTGCCAGCCGCTGCGCGTACCGGCCGCCTAGAACTGGGCGCCGCCGGACGCACCGTGCTTTCCGCGACCGACTTCACTGTCGTATCGATTCCGTCGGTGACCGCGATTGCGCCAACTACGCTGCTGCCGCCGGGCCGCATCACGCTGACCGGCATCGCGCTCGAGCTTGTGCATGAGGTCCGCCTGAACACGCTCGTGCTGACAATCGCGACGCGCACTGCCACTTCGCTCGGCGTCGATGTTCCGACCAGTGCGGAGTCGGGCACGCTGACCCTGGTCGACACCGCCGGCGTTGCACGCGCGTTGTCGCAAACGATCAGGATCGCCGGCCCGGTCACCATCGGTAGCTTTGCTCCGGCGACCATCGTCACCGGCCAGACGCTGACGGTGAACGGCACCAATCTCGATCGCGCGGTGTCGGTCGTGTTCGCCAACGGAACGACTGCGCCGGTCGCGTCACGCACCGGCACCACACGGCTGACGACGATCGTTCCGGATGCCGCGGATAGCGGCGTGTTCCGGGTCCGCGGCGATGCGAACGACGAGGCGCTGTCGGCAACCGCGCTGCAGGTGATCCCTGCGATACGCGTCAGCGCCAATGCGGTCTATCGGGTCGCGGCCAGCGGAGACAACGTCACGGTGACCGGCTCGGGTCTCACCGAGGTGAGCGCGGTGCGGGTCGGCTCAGTCTCGGCGACCATTGTTTCGCGTGTGGCGTCGCAACTGGTCTTCACCGCACCCAATGGGCTCGACTGCGGCGCGATCACGCTCGACTCGGCGTCGCAGCCCTCGGTGGCCGCAGGCAGCCTGGTCATCGGCGCCGGCTGCATCGCCAACATCGCCGGTATCGAGTTCGCGCAGGTGCTCTCGCAAGGGCCGTCCGATGCACGCCTGCGGCTGGTCGCGGGCAAGGAAACCTGGGTACGGGCGTTCGTCGTGACGATGGAGGCCAGCGTGCCGGCGCCGATCGTGCGACTGACCGGCTACAACGGTGCGGCGATCCTCGGCACGGTCGACATGACGGGGCCGGCGCAGGTTCCGATGGTTTCCAGCGCCACCGTGCCGGACAGCATCCGCTACAACGAAGCGCAGAGCTTCAACGTCGAGCTTCCGGCCGCGTGGGTCCGCAGCGGTCTGTCAGTGCGCGTGGAGGTCGATCCACTGCGCCAGTTCGGCAACCCCGTGGTGGTCGACGCTACGCCTGCATTGGGCACGGGTACCCGCATCGAAATCGTGCTGGTACCGCTGGTGTCCGGTGGTTTCGCTCCGACCATGCCGACGCCAGCCCAAGTGCTGGACGAGATCACGCGGCGCTTCCCCATCCCGCGCGCGAACATCGGTGTCACCGCGCGCGCGGCCTACTCGCTGACCAGCGTGACCGATGGGCTGGACACGACGACCGACTGGAGCAACGCGCTGGTCGAGCTCAATCAGTTGCGCTCGATGGAGGTCGGCAACAACCCGACGCGCTTCTATTTCGGTTTCGTACGTCGTTCCGGCGGCGGCATCGCCGGCATCGGCTACGTACCGGGCCGCGCAGCGCTCGGCTGGGACGCCGCCAGCCAGTGGGTGCGCACGATGTCACACGAGATCGGTCACAACCTGAGCCGGCCGCATGCGCCTTGCGGAAATGTGGCGAGTCCCGATCCGAACTATCCGTATCCCGGCGGTGTACTGGGTGCAACCCCGCTGATGGATTCGGTGCCGGCTGCGATCAACATCATCTCGCCGCTGAATCAGACCGACATCATGGGCTACTGCGGCGGGACGTGGTTCTCCGATTACAACTACCGCGAGGTGCAGCGCTACATGGAAGCCCAGTCGGGGCTCGTCGCCGCGCAGATCGCCGCCGGTACCGTTGAGGACGATCTGCTGCTGGTTTCAGGAACCATCGGCGTTGATGGCCTGGTGCTTGCGCCGATTCAAGCCCTGCGAGGAACGCCGTCGGGTGGCGGTGGCGAGTACACGCTGCGACTGGTGAGGCGCGATGGGCAGGTTGTCGAGCACGCCTTCCAGGCGGAATTGGTCGACCATGCGGAACCCCCCGAACGACAGTTCGCGGTGACGGTGCCCAATCCGGGCGCACTCGCGCGCGTCGAGGTGCTGCACGCGAGCGTGCGCATTGCGCCCCGCACCTCCGGCCTCGTCAGCGCCCAGCGCGCGACCGGCGCTGACATCGACCGCCTACGCAGCGTCGACTGGCAGGAGGGCGGTGGGGTCCTACGGGTGCAATGGGACGCGGCCGCCGCCTCCCATCTAGCGGTGACTCATGTGATCGGCGGCGCACGCTCCGTGCTGGGCATGCATCGGTCGAGCGGCTCGGCTGAATTCGACGTCAGCTATCTGCCATCGGGTGGTCGCTTCGAGTTTGCTTTTTCGGACGGCTTGAACGCGCGCGTCCTGAGTGCCGTGCGCTGACGCGCGGCCGCACCCGACACCGCTCGCGATCAGCGACCGATGCCGGCGAGCTGGGGCTCGACCTCCGGATGACGCTGCACCCAGGCTCGTACGAACGAGCAGACCGGCAGCACGTCCAGTCCGGCTTCCGCCGCGTAGGTGAATGCGGCCTTCACGAGTGCCGACGCGATACCGCGGCGTTCCAGCTGCTGCGGCACTTCGGTGTGCACCAGCATCATCGTGTCGCCGTGCATCCGGTAGTCAGAGCGGCACAGCATGCCATCAACGATCGCCTCGAATCGCTGCGCGGCCGGGTTGTGCTTGATTGCCAGCGTCGTCTCGACCATGGGCATCTCGCTATCGTGACTACCGGGTGAGCTTAACGCCCTCGGCGGCCGCCCGGTACCAGGAATGCCGGAATGTTGGTGCGCACCAGCGCATCGTCGCCGCGAGCACGGGCTGGGTGGCCGGATACAGGCTGGCTCGACGGCACTTTGGGGCCTGGCCGGTGTTGGCGGCGACTGTGCGCGATCCGTTGGTGGCAGTCCCCGTGCGGCGGCCATCGGGCGTTCCATTCGCGCGATGTGCCGAGACCGCACCAGGCTGCGCGGGCGGGTTGACGCGGGTACCGCTGCGCGCCGGAGCGCCGCGGGTCGGTGCATCGCGTCGAGGTGCGTTGCGCGGTGACGGCCGCGGGTGAGATGTCTTGCGAGCGCCATGCGGCGCGCGCGGTGCGCGCTGGTCCGGATCGTGCGCCGCACCTGGCGCGTTCGACGGCTGATAGTTCGGAACCGTGATGCGCGCGATCGGACGCTTGATCAGCCTTTCGATGTCGCGCAGCAGCGACTCCTCCTCGCGGCTCACCAAGGAGATCGCTTCGCCGGTCGCACCCGCGCGACCCGTGCGGCCGATGCGGTGCACGTAATCCTCGGGCACGTTAGGAAGGTCGAAGTTCACGACATGCGGCAGCTGTTCGATGTCCAGTCCGCGGGCGGCGATGTCGGTGGCCACCAGCACCTGCAGTTCACCGCGCTTGAAGTCCGCCAGCGCGCGGGTGCGAGCGTTCTGGCTCTTGTTGCCGTGGATCGCGAGCGCGCTGACGCCGTGTTTGTTCAGGTATTCCGCGAGTCGGTTGGCGCCGTGCTTGGTGCGCGAAAACACCAGTACTTGGAACCACTGGTTGTCCTTGATCAGATGCGCGAGCAGCTCGGACTTGCGCGAGCGCTCGATGCTGATCGCCTTCTGGTCGACCGCTTCGACCGTCGAGTTGCGCGGTGTAGCCTGGACTGACACCGGGTTGCGCAGCAGCGTGGCCGCCAGCGTGCGGATGTCGTCGGAAAATGTGGCCGAGAACAGCAGCGTCTGGCGTTGCTTCGGTAGCTGCGCGAAGACGCGCTTCATGTCGGGCAAGAAGCCCATGTCGAGCATGCGATCGGCTTCGTCCAGCACCAGTACTTCGACCTTCGACAAATCGATGGTCTTCTGGCCGACGTGATCGAGCAGACGTCCGGGTGTGGCGACCACGATGTCGACACCGCGCTTGAGCGCATCGAACTGCGGACGGATCGAAACGCCGCCAAAGATGACAGCGCATTTGGCGTGAGCGTGCTTGCCGTACTCGCGCACGCTCTGTTCCACCTGCGCCGCGAGTTCGCGGGTCGGCGCCAGGATCAGGACGCGCGGCGCGCGATGTTCGCGCGCCGCCTTGCCGAGTCGTTGCAGGATCGGCAGCACAAACGCGGCTGTCTTGCCGGTGCCGGTTTGCGCTCCCGCCATCAGGTCGCTGCCCGCGAGGACAGGTGGGATCGCCTGTAGCTGGATCGGCGTGGGCTGGGTGTACCCGAGGTCGGTGACCGCGCGTACCAGTGCCTCGGACAAGCCGAGGGCTTCAAATGATGAATTCAATGAAAACTCCTGAGCACGGCCTGCGCGAGCTTTGCTCGCCGGACCGGTTCAGGCAGATGCAACTAGGGAAAGATACTTCGAGGGAGCGTGTTGACAACCACGATGGATGGGTGCGAACCGGAACCGACGCACGCCAATCAGGAACGGATCATACACGACGGCCCTTTGGTGCCCATCTTTCGATTAGAGGCCGATATCGATTCCCCAGAGGCCCGCGATTGCCGAGCGCGTGGACGATCAGGGCCGCGATGCCGTTCATCACGCGTTTCGTGCAATCTCTCGGCGCCGCATTGCCCAGCGGTACCGCAGGAACATTGGCGACCAACATGCCGATCGCATGCCGGTGACCGCCTTGCTCTCGATCATGCTGCGATAATCGCACTCCGCAATTCGCAGCATTCCGCACGCAATCCCATGGCGCAGTACGTTTACACGATGATCCGCGTGGGCAAGATCGTTCCGCCCAAGCGCGAGATCCTGAAGAACATTTCGCTCAGTTTCTTCCCGGGCGCCAAGATTGGCGTGCTGGGCCTCAACGGCTCCGGCAAGTCGACGCTGCTGAAAATCATGGCGGGGCTGGACAGGGAGATCGAAGGCGAGGCGGTGCCGATGCCGGGACTTTCGATCGGCTTCCTGCCGCAGGAGCCGCAGCTCGATCCCGCCATGACGGTCAAGGACGAGGTCGAAGCTGGGCTCGGCGAAGTGATGCAGGCCAAGCAGAAGCTCGATGAGATCTACGCGGCCTATGCCGAACCCGATGCCGACTTCGACAAGCTGTCGGCCGAGCAGGCGAAGTACGAGGCGATCATCGCCACCTCGGGGGCGGACGTCGAGCATCAGATGGAGATTGCCGCCGATGCGCTGCGCCTACCGCCGTGGGAGGCGGTCATCGGCAAGCTATCGGGCGGCGAGAAGCGGCGCGTCGCTCTGTGCAAACTCTTGCTGTCGAAGCCCGACATGCTGCTGCTCGACGAACCGACCAACCATCTTGATGCGGAGAGCGTCGACTGGCTCGAGCAGTTCCTGCAACGCTTCCCGGGCACCGTCGTCGCGGTGACGCACGATCGCTACTTCCTCGACAACGCCGCCGAATGGATCCTCGAACTCGACCGCGGCATGGGAATTCCGTGGAAGGGAAACTACAGCTCGTGGCTGGAACAGAAGGAGGAGCGGCTCGAGCGCGAGGCCAAGACCGAGGCGGCGCGCATCAAGACGATGAAGAACGAGCTGGAATGGGTGCGCCAGAATGCCAAAGGGCGCCAGGCCAAGAGCAAGGCACGCCTGAAACGCTTCGACGAGCTGTCGTCTTACGAGTACCAGACGCGCAACGAGACGCAGGAGATCTTCATCCCGGTGGCCGAGCGGCTCGGCAATCAAGTCATCGAGTTCAAGAACGTCAGCAAGGGCTATGGCGACCGGCTGCTGATCGACAATCTCAGTTTCGCGATACCTCCAGGCGCGATCGTCGGGGTCATCGGTCCCAACGGCGCCGGCAAGTCGACGCTGTTTCACATGATCACCGAGCAGGAGAAACCTGACTCCGGCGAGATCGTGTCCGGCCCGAGCGTGCAGATCGCGGCGGTCGAGCAGACTCGCGAATCGCTGCCGAACGACAAGACCGTATGGGAGGCGATTTCGGGCGGGCTCGACATTCTGCAGGTCGGCAGGTTCGAGATGCCGTCGCGAGCCTATCTCGGCCGCTTCAATTTCAAGGGCGGCGACCAGCAGAAGATCGTGGGCAACCTGTCCGGCGGCGAGCGCGGCAGGCTCCATCTCGCTGCAACTCTGCTGAAGGGCGGTAACGTGCTGCTGCTCGACGAGCCGTCGAACGATCTCGACGTCGAGACCTTGCGTGCGCTCGAGGAAGCACTGCTCGAATTCGCCGGCTCGGTGCTGGTGATCTCCCACGACCGGTGGTTCCTGGACCGCATCGCCACCCACATCCTCTCGGCCGAGGGCGATTCGCAGTGGACGTTCTTCAACGGCAACTACCAGGAGTACGAGGCCGACAAGAAGAAGCGTCTCGGCGAGGAGGGCGCGCAGCCGCACCGGTTGCGCTTCAAGCCGCTAACGCGCACGTAGCAAGCCTTGACCCGCACATCTACTGGCCCGCGGTTCGTCGAGATCAGGTCTTCGCCTGCAGCGCGCGTTCGATACGGCGATCAGGAATCAGCCAGATCAGCGCGACTGACGCGTAAATGGCGGCCGAGATCCACGGCGACCAGATCGTCGCGATGATCGCGACAATATAGAGCACCGGAGACAGCTTGCCTTTCCAGTCGCCGCCGACCGCGCGCCTGAGCACCGAATCAGGCCCCTGCGTGGCGATGATCGCCTGTTGCAGCAGCCAGTAAGCGCCGGCCGCCATCAGCAACACGGCGCCATAGAGCGCGGAGGGCAGGGCGGCGAAGTGATTCTCTCCCATCCAACCGGTGGCAAAGGGAAACAGCGACAGCCAGAACAGCAGGTGCAGGTTGGCCCACAGCACGCCGCCCGACACGCGGCTCACCGTGTGCAGCATGTGATGGTGGTTGTTCCAGTAGATGCCGATGTAGACGAAACTCAGAACGTAGCTCAGGAACACCGGCGCCAGCGGCAGCAGCGACTCGAAGGTCTCGCCGTGCGGCACCTTCAGCTCGAGCACCATGATGGTGATGATGATCGCCATCACGCCGTCGCTGAACGCTTCCATTCGGTTCTTACCCATCAGGACCCTCGCGGCGCGCTCAGCGCAGTGATATCACCCGGACGACAGACTCGCGGTAGGTGCGAAACCCCATGCGCTCGTACAGCCGGCACGCATTGCCGTTGCTGGACATGACGTGCAGAAAGGGCGTTTCGCCCCGCGGCAACTGCCGGCGGACCAGCTTCAGCATCAGACGGCGCGCCAGCCCGCGCCCCTGGAAGTCCGGGTGCGTGCAAACGCCGCTGATCTCGCGCAATGGGCCCGCGAACGTTCGCTCGCCAGCCATCGCGATCAGGCGATCGCCTTCGAAAACACCGAAGTAGTCACCCAGCTCGATCGTCCGGGGTCCGAACGGCCCCGGCCGAGTTAGGGTGGCGAGTTCGAGTGCCTGCGCCGCATGGCGCGTGTCGAGCTGGATCGCGTCGACCGGTTCATCTTCCGGCGGTTCCGGCTTTTCCCACACCATCTTGGCCATCGTCGATTCGGCATCGATCTGCCACGCGCCGTCGGCCGGCCCCGCCCCGCCGTCGCAGTAGAAGTGCTCGCCGGCCGAGCAATATGGCGCGAGCGCCGCGAAGTCAGGCTGCTCCGGGTCGGCGAATCCAACGATCGGCGAGAAGCCCGGCGCATAGCGGCGTGCGTGCGAGCCGCCCGCCGAAAAGACGGACTGTGGACCGCTCAGCGCGTGCCAGAAGATGTTATCGAGCAACGACTTCACGGCCCATCGTGTCCGGCTGCTTTCCGATGCGACCGACTAAGCCTTCTTCTGCTGCGCCACCTCGAGCGCCTTCTTCGGGTTGACCAGCGTCCGGCGTCCGTCGGCGGTCTTGTCGGCGGTCGAGACAATGATCTCGATCACCTGCGGCGGCGTGAGCGCCGGATTGATCGCGAGGATCTTGCCGGCCAGGTTGGCAACCTGCGGCGAAGCCATCGAGGTGCCGGAGAAAGCCACACGATCGCCGCCCGGCAGGAAGCTCTCAACCTGGTAGCCGTTCGCATGCACCTTGACGGTCGGGCCATAGCTGGTAAACGACGCCTCGTCGCCGGCCTTGTCGACTGCGCCGACCGTCAGCAAATTCGGCAACACGATGTCGGCCGGCGCATCCTCGGCGAACGAGGCGTTCTGGTTCGAATTGCCGGCTGCGGTGATGAACAGGATCTCGGGCGCGCTCGCGAACGCCTTTTCCAGCGCCTGCTTGCCGATGTCGAAGTACTCGCGCGCCAGCTTCTTGCGCTCGTCCTGCGTCTTGCCGATGCCGCACAGCTCGAGATCGTTCTCGATCGCATTGACGCTGCCGCCCCAGCTCATGTTGACGACACGCGCCTTGTTGCGCTTGAGGAAGTCGACCGTCTCGGCGAAGCTCTTCGCGTCCTTATGCGTCTGTTCGAGCGACGGGCAGGGATCCGGGATCAGCGTGTTGCCGAACTCCATGCGAGCGACCAGCAGCCGCGCGTACGGATTGCCTTCCATCGTGATGCCGGCGACGTGCGTGCCGTGCGTGTAGTTGCCGGCCAGTATCAGTTCCTCGATCGTTGGCTTGTACTGCTCGCGCGGCAGCGTCGAAATGAGCTGCTTGACCTCGTTTGCCTCGGGGCTGTCGACATTCGACTGCAGGTCCGAGAATCCTTTGCTGCGTGATTTCATCGACGGCAGCCGCGCCTGCATCGCTGGCGTCAGCACCTGCAGTTCGGTGTTGGTGGGGTTGGCGTACTTGTCGAAGCCGATCAGCACCGGCGAGCCCTTGGCGTCGCGCACGACCTGCGATTTGAAGATCGCGGTGTCGACGCCGCTGTCCCACACGGCGATGACGACCGGTGTGTGCGGGCGGCCTGGTTCGAGCGCGAAATCGCGTGCCGCCCAGATGTCCGGCTTGTCGACCTTGTTCGCTGCCAGATAGGCGCTGTAGGTGTCGACCAGCGTCTGTTTGAGCGGCAGCCGCAGCTGCAGCGTGTAGCGCGCGCTGATCAGCCCGGGAGCCAGATCGCTGCTCAGTGCACCCGTCTTGTCGGCGGTCGGTTGCAGCACCTCGTTGATGTAACCGAGCACGCGTCCTTCGCCGAGCAGTTCGGCGCTCGCCTTGGCTTCCTTGATGTCGTTGGCGATGACGGAATACGGCAGCGGCTTCAGCGCAGACGCGAGGCTCGCGCCGACCGCAGCCAGGTAAGCAGGGCCGCTGGTCGAGCCTGCCGCCTTGCGGCCGTCGATGATCGCGCGCGCCTGCAGCCCGGTCAGCAGCTTGTCGGCCGGCTTTTCCTGCAACGAACGGATCTGTTCGATGCGCTTCAATGCGTCGGCGTCGCGTCCATCGAGTAGGTCGATCTGCAGCAGTGTGCCCAGCAGCTGCCGTTCGCTCGACTTGTCGGCGATGTCGTACTTCGCCAGCACCGATTCGGTGTCGCGCCGTACGGCAGCAGCGAAGGCGTTGAAAGCCTGAGGGTCGCGCACCAGCGCATCAAGTTTTCCGCTGACCGGATAGGTGAAGCGCGGCAGGTCGGCCGCCTTCTCGATGCGCGGTCGCGACTGCGCGTAGGCCGGATTCAGCGCTAATGCCAGCAGTGCGCTGGCCAGGAGTCGAAGCCACATGGTCGTGAGATCCCGCGGGGAAAAGCGCAAATGTTAACGGCAGCCCGCCGATAATTCCGGCATGACCCTGCAACCGACACGGCTCGCACGGGATGCCGACGGCAACGCCTGGAGCGAACGCTATGGCGACGTCTACGCGAGCCGCGATGGTGCGCTCGGACAGGCTCGTCACGTGTTTCTGCAGGGCAACGGGCTGCCGCATCGATGGCGCGGCCGCGGCCAGTTCGTGGTCCTCGAAATCGGATTCGGGCTGGGCATCAATTTCCTCGCTACCTGGCAGGCATGGCGCGGCGATCCACATCGACCCACGCGATTGCATTTCGTCTCGGTCGAAAGGCATCCGCTGCCGGCCGACGATCTGCGGGTGGGAACCTCAGGAGAGCTGTGCGATCTGGCCGAGATGCTGGCGAGCGCGTGGCCAGAGTCCGATGCCCGGGCTGCACCGACTCGAGTTCGAGCGCGGCGATGTCGTGCTCACGCTTGCGCTCGGCGACGCACGCGAGCTGGTGCCGCAACTGGTGGTCGGTGCCGATGCGATCTACCTCGACGGCTTTGCTCCCAGCCGCAATCCGGAGATGTGGGAGCCGGCGCTGCTGAAATCGATCGCGCGCTGCGCGCGACCCGGCGCGACGGTGGCCACCTACACGAGCGCGCAGTCGGTGCGCGCGAGCCTATCGACGGCTGGATTCGAGCTTCAGGAGCAAGCAGGCTTCGGTCGCAAGCGTGAGATGGTGGCCGGAACCTTTGCGCCGAAATGGCGCGTCAGGCGACACGAACCTCCGGCCGAGTATCGAGGTGAGCGCGCCGCGATTGTGATCGGAGCGGGGCTGGCAGGCTGCGCGTGTGCCGATGCGCTGGCGCGGCGCGGTTGGTCGGTGCAGGTGTTCGATCGCCAGGCGACGCCGGCTGCTGGGGCCTCGGCGCTGCCCTGGGGCCTGCTGCATCCACAGTTCGCGGTCGACGATGGGCCGCTGGCGCGGCTGACGCGCGCCGGCGCGGCAGCGTCGCGCGCGGCGCTGGACCGCGTTGCGCCGAACGGCAATTTCGACGGCCGCTGCGTCGCGCGCATCAGCGGCGTCTTTCAGCTGGCCAGTGAGGCCGCCGAGGCAGAACGTTGGCAGTGGGCCGTGAAGCGGCTCGGCCTGCCATCGACGTGGATCACATGGTGCTCGCAAGCGGACGCGTCCGAGTGGGTCGGCATGCGGCCGAGCGGCGCGGGGCTATGGTGGCCCGGCGGCATGATCGTCTGTGCGCCGCGCTGGTGCCGCGCGTTGCTCGCGTCGCATTCGATCGCGGTGTGCCGCGCCGATGTGGGAAGCGTCGCTGGCGCCGAAGGCAGGTGGCGCGTGCTGAATGAGCACGGTCAAGACTTGGCATCTGCGCCCGTCGTTATCGTCGCCGCGGCGCTGGAGTCACAGACACTGCTGGGCAGCGCGCATGCGCGGGTACGCGCAGTGCGCGGCCGCATCGCCTCGCTGCAACCCGACGCATGGGAGGGCTTGCGAGCGCCGGTCACCGGCGACGGGTATCTATTGCGCGACCCGGACGGCGGAGTCTCGGCGGGGGCGACGTATGAAGTAGAGATCGACGGCGCATCCGCTGATGCGGGGCTAAGCGGGGAGCGGGCGTTGCAAGGCAATCTTGCCCGCGTGTCGCGCCTGCTCGCCGCGCCGCCGGAGCCCAGCGCGGTCGGGACCTTCGAGGGCATTCGCTGCGTCGCTCATGATCGGATGCCGCTTGCGGGCGTCATGCACGACGAGATCGCGATGCGTGCCGCGGCCGATCAGCTGCGCGGTGCGCGCCTCATCGACCTGCCGCGGCGTGATGGCCTTTACGCCTGTTTCGCGCTCGGTTCGCGCGGGCTGACGCTTGCGCCGCTGCTTGCCGAAGTGATCGTCGCGAAGATCGAAGGCGAGCCGCTGCCGGTCGAGCGCGATCTGGCGGCGATGGTCGATCCGGCGCGCTTCGCGTTGCGATCCGTGCGGCATGGCCGGTCGTTGTTGGAAACGATGCCCGTTGCCCCCATATCACCCAATCGAGACATCGCTTAGTGGAGAGCAACGTGAACGTACGACCCGTGATCCGTTCTACCCGTGGCATCCAGACCAGCGACGGCGCCGGAGTGCGCCTGCGTCGCCTGATGGGCGGAAGCGGCGGCTCGCTGCCGTCGATCGATCCGTTCCTGATGCTCGACTACTTCGATAGTCCGAACGCACGCGACTACATCGCCGGCTTCCCGCAGCATCCGCATCGCGGATTCGAGACCGTCACCTACATGCTGAATGGCCGGATGCGCCATCGCGACAATCACGGCGGCGAGGGCCTGATCGAAGCCGGCGGCGTCCAATGGATGACGGCCGGTCGCGGCATCGTGCACTCGGAGATGCCCGAGCAGAGCGACGGTCTGATGCGCGGCTTCCAGCTCTGGGTCAACCTGCCGGCACGGGAGAAGATGATTGCGCCGGGCTATCAGGAGCACGGAGCTGCGCAGCTTCCGGTCGAATCACGCGCCGACGGCGTGCGCGTCAAGGTGATCGCAGGCGAGACCTCGGCCGGAACGCAGGGCCCGATCACCGCCGAGGCGACCCAGCCGCTGTACTTCGACGTCGAGCTGCCGGAAGGCACCGAATTCTCCGAGCCGGTGGGGCCGGAGCGCGCCTCCTTCATCGTCGTTCACGAAGGCGCTGTCGAGATCGAGGGCAAGCGGATCGAGGCGGTCGGCCTCGCCGAACTGGGTGATGGCGACACGGTTCGGTTGCGCGCGGTTGACGGAACCGCACGGGCGCTGCTGGTCGCAGGACGACCGCTGAACGAGCCGATCGCCTGGCACGGCCCGTTCGTGATGAACACGCAGGCCGAGATCGTGCAGGCAGTCGAGGATTATCAGGCCGGGCGGTTCTAGAAGCTCCGCGAGCCGTGCAAGCACGGAGAACGAGGAGGAGTTATTCCTCTTCCTCGTGCTTGCGCTTGGCCGCGTAGTCATTGGCCAGCTGCTGCTGCAGCGGTGGCGGCGCCTGTTCGTAATGAGACAGTGCCATCGTCCAGGCGCCACGCCCCTGGGTCATCGCCTTCAGCCGCGCTGAGTAACCTTCGAGTTCGCCGAGTGGCGCCTGTCCCTCGACCACCAGCACGCTCGGTCCGGTAGCGCGCGTTCCGGTCACTTGACCGCGCCGCGATGACAGATCGCCGGTGATGTCACCCATGTGCACTTCGGGCGCCTCGATTTCCAGATTGACGATCGGCTCGAGCACGATCGGCCGCGCCTTCGTCAGCGCATCCAGAAAAGCCTTGCGCCCGGCAGCGACGAACGCCACCTCCTTGGAGTCGACTGGGTGGTGCTTGCCGTCATATACCGTGACGCGCACATCCTGCATCGGAAAGCCGGCGACCGGTCCCGATGCCAGCACCGATTCGACGCCCTTCTGCACGGCCGGAATGAAGTTGTACGGAATGACGCCGCCCTTGACCTGGTCGACGAACTCAAATCCGGCTCCGCGCTGCAGCGGCTCGACCCGCAGGTAGACCTCGCCGAACTGACCAGCGCCGCCGGTCTGCTTCTTGTGGCGCGCATGGCCCTCGGCATTGGCGCCGATGGTCTCGCGGTACGGCACGCGCGGCGGCCGTGTGTCGACCTCGACCTTGTACTGCTGCGCCATGCGCTCGAGCGCCGAGCGCAGGTGCAGCTCCCCGAGCCCGCGCAGCACCGTTTCGTTGAGCACCGAATCGTGCTCGACCCGCAGCGTCGGATCCTCGGCCGTCATCCGGTGCAGCACCTCGGAAATACGCTGCTCGTCGCCGCGCCGCTTCGGCGTAATCGCCACACCGCTCATTGGCATCGGGAATTCGAGCGGACGCATGTGAATCTGGTCTTCGTCGTGCGAATCGTGCAGCACGCAGTCGAAGTCGACTTCATCGACCTTGGCGACGGCGGCAACGTCACCGGGCACCGCACGCGCCACTTCAGCCGTCTTGCCTCCCTGCAGCATGAACAGATGGCCGACCTTGAACGCCTTTCGTCCGCTGCCGACGTACAGCTGTGTGTCCTTGGTGACCGTGCCCTGATGCACCCGGAAGACGCCGAGCTTGCCTACATACGGATCGATCACGACCTTGAACACATGCGCCAGTACGTGTTTCTTCGGATCGGGCTCCGAACGGAACTCGTCGACCGGCTGGCCGTCGATCATCTCGCCCTTGTAGAAGAGCGGCGGGTTGCCTTCGGTCGGGTTTGGCAGCAGCGACTCGAACACCTTCAGCAGCTCCTCCACCCCCGCACCATTGCGCGCCGAAACGAAGCACACCGGCACCAGGTGGCCTTCGCGCAGCGCCTTCTCGAACGGCGCATGCAGCTGTTCCGGCTCGATGTCCTCGCCCTGCTCGAGGTACTTCGCCATCAGTTCCTCGTCGACCTCGATGACCTGGTCGATCAGGGCCTGGTGAGCTTCAGCGACCGACGAAAAATCAGCGTCGCCGCTTGGATTGAAGAAGCAGTCGACGACGCGCGTGCCGCCGGCGGCCGGCAGGTTGATCGGCAGCACTTCCTTGCCGAACGCTGTGCGCAGGTCGGCAAGCAGCTGCGGCAGGTCGACGTTCTCAGCGTCGATCTTGTTGACGACGATCACGCGACACAGCTTGCGTCGGGCCGCCCAGTCCATCATGCGCGAGGTGATCATCTCGATCCCGTTCTGCGCATTGATCACGATCGCGGCGGTCTCGACCGCATCGAGCGCACCGATCGACTGTCCGATGAAGTCCGGGAACCCCGGTGTGTCCAGCAGGTGGACGCGGGTACGTGGCAGGTCCAGGTGCAGGACCGACGTACGCAGCGAATGCAGGAAGGTCTTTTCGAGTCCGTCGAAGTCGCTGACCGTCGTTCCTTTCTCGACGCTGCCGGCGGCAGGTATCGCGCCGGTCCGGGCCAGCAACGCTTCAGCAAGCGTGGTCTTGCCTGCACTGCCGTGGCCCAGCAGGGCCACGGTCCGCAGGTTCTCCGTCGTGTAGGACATCACTTCTCCGTATTTCTCTTGTGCGAAAGGCGACGTTACGCCGCGCCGCGCGGCCTGTCAGCCCGCCTAAACCTGCGTGCCGCGCGGGTCTTGGCGTCCGACAAGGGCTCGGCGCTGGCGGCTCACCAGAGAGCCCCGGCGGCGCCGGCCCCGCAGGTCGGTCGGTTCGTCACTGCGGGCTGGAGAGTCGTGGCCGATGCGCACACAATCACGCACTCTACCTACGAAAGGGAGTCTATCCGATGGATGTCTACAAGACGCCCGGCGCCTTCAGCTGGAGCGAACTAATGACGACCGACCCCGCCGCCGCGAAGGCGTTCTACACGACGCTCTTCGGCTGGGGTACGAGGGACATGCAAATGTCAAACGGTACTTATACGACCTGCCAGGTCGGGGAAGACTCGGTGGGCGGCATCATGAAGATACCGGCCGAAGCGACTGGCATGCCGCCGACCTGGGGTGTCTATATCACGGTGGAAGACGTCGACGCGACCATTCGCCAGGCCGAGCAGCTCGGCGGCTCGCAGGTCATGCCGCCGATGGAGATCGAGGGCGTTGGCCGCATGGCAGTCCTGAAGGACCCGCAGGGTGCCACCTTTTCGGTGATCAAGTATTCGTTTCCGACGTGAAACCGTTGCGGCCGGTGTTCGACGCCGGCCGCATCGATTACAAGGCTTACACCCGCATGAACGGGCTTCGCGCCGACAGGCGCGAGCGATGGTGACCCCGTGCGGCTCAACCGCGCTTGAGCTTCATCCGCTGTTCCGCCGCGCGCCCGCGCGCTTTCCATTCGGCGAGCTGCTTGCGCCGATCCAGGAACGTCATCGATTCGCGCCGTACTTCCCGCATCAGTTTGCGGTAGTTGGCCAGCCGATCCGGATTCAATTGCTCGCGTACCGCACAGTCCGGCTCGTGACGGTGCGTGCAATCGCGGAAACGGCATCGGCTAGCCAACTCGACGATGTCCGAAAAGCTGACATTCAGACCATCTTCGTTGGTGTCCGCCTGCAGGCCGCGCAGCCCCGGTGTGTCGATCAGACATGCCCCGCCGGGCAAACGGTGCAGCGAGCGGACGGTCGTCGTATGACGTCCTCGACTGTCGTCGGCCCGGACCTCCCCCGTCGCCTGCACGGCGCGGCCTATCAGCGCGTTGGTCAGCGTCGACTTGCCCACGCCCGATGATCCGAGCAGCACGACGGTCTGGCCCGGCCCGAGGTACGGTGCGAACTCGGCGCACACGGCCGCTGAGCGCGCGTCGATCGCGTGGACCGGAATCTCGGCGGGCACACGCGAACGCACGTCTTCTATCCGTTGCTCGGCTTGCGGCGCGAGATCGCGTTTGCTGAGCACGACGATCGGCCACACGCCGGCGCTTTGTACCATCGCGAGATAGCGCTCGAGGCGGCGCATATTGTGGTTGCCGTCGAGGCCCATCACGAGCAGCGCCGAGTCGACGTTGCTGACCAGGCAGTGGCGCCTGCCCTCCGAGTTGCGTCGTGCGAGTCGAGTCAGCGGAGGGACAAGCGCGATCACCCACCACGATTGGTCGCGCTGCTGATCGGCCAGCACCCAGTCGCCGACGGTCAACGGGTCGCCGCCGATCTCCACGGTCTTTAACAGCGCCGGCCGGACGCGCGCGTCGATCTCGCGGTCGCCGTCGTGCAGCACCACGCTGTCGCGGTGGACTTCGACCACGCGCATCTTGTGGCCGTCAATCTGCATCTCCGCCTGGAGCTGCGCGTAGCGCTGCATCATGGGCGGAGTCAAACCGATCGACCGCAGTCGATCCTCAATTTCCAGTGTCATTGTCGTTTCCGAATCGAGCGGCCAAAGCAGGCCGCGACCCACGTCAAACGCGCGCGCTGCGCGCGACCGAAGTCGAATCAAAGGGCCGGCCGCACCTGCGGCCGATTCGGAAAGTCCGAGTCAGCGCCGAGTCGGCCGACTAGCGAACAAGCTCAGTGTTGGACATGCGCGCCTCCGGAAGTAAGCGGCGCTCTGGGAGCGGAGGGAGCGGAGTTTCGTCGCGAGTTGCGCGCCCGTCAACGGAAAAATCACGTTGAGGCTCGAGTCGAGCGAAACGCCGGGCCCGCAGCGGGGCCGGGCGTCGCATCTCAGAGAGGCCTCAGGGAGTGACGGGCGGCAGTGCGCCGGGTTCGACCGCGGGCGCGGATTCTTCGGGCGCGATCGCTTTGTCGGCCTTGTCGGCAGCCTTGCGCTCGCGTTTTGCTTCCTGTTTTTTCTTCCTGGCCAGCTCGCGCTGGCGCTTTTCGAACGAGTAGTTGGGCTTCGCCAAGTCGGTGCCTCCTTGAAGGGAATGCGCGAGTGTCGCTCAGAAAAAAAAAGACCGCCACATCGGGTGGCGGCCTCGAATTGAGCAAGCAGGCCTTAGATCGGACGGATCTGCGTTGCCTGGGGGCCTTTGGCTCCCTGGGCTACCGTGAACTCGACCCGCTGACCCTCTTGCAGGGTCTTGAAGCCGGATGCCTGGATCTCCGAGAAATGCGCGAACAGATCCTTGCCGCCGCCTTCGGGCGTGATGAAGCCGAAGCCTTTGGACTCATTGAACCACTTGACCGTACCTTGTGCCATTTAAAAACGTCCTTGAGGAAATTAAGAGGGAATAACGCCGGCAGGAATCTCCTGCTGCGTGCAAACGATCAAGTACGTAAATCGGGGAACAAGGCGGGGTCGGATACAGCGGTGACCGGCACAGGGAACCAGAGGACTAACGACACTCAAACGAAAGCACAGCGCACCTTACGCGGTTGCGGGCGGCTTGTCCAGCCCGGGCTGATGCGATCCGCGGCGTTCCCGGTCGGAGATACTTGCGGCCCATGGAGGCGATCCTCGCAGTCACCGTTCCGTTTTTCGCGCTGGTGCTGTGCGGCTACCTCGCCGGGCGTTTTCACATACTTCCCGAATCGGCGATTCCCGGGCTCAACGGCTTCGTCCTTTACTTCGCTCTGCCGTGCATGCTGTTCCGGTTTGGTGCATCGCTGCCGGTGGCGCAGGTGCTCAACCCGGTGGTACTGGTGATCACGCTCGCCACCGCACTTATCGGCGTGACCGCAACCATCGCCCTGACCCTCTCGCCGCGTGTCCCGATGAAGGATGCAGCGCTGGGGGCACTGACCGTCGTGTGGCCTAACACCGGCTTCATGGGAGTGCCACTCTTGGCCGCACTGATGGGCCCTGCTGCCGCCGGACCGGTGATCACGACCTTGCTGGTGGATCTGTTTTTCACCAGTTCGCTGTGCATCGCCTTGGCGCAGTCACGGGATGACGGCGCGTCGGGCCGTCAACCGGGTGTCTGGCGCCTGCTCAAGGGGACATTGGCGAATCCGCTGCCGGCCGCAATCGCGCTGGGGCTGGTGTTCTCGATGATGCAGCTCAAGCTGCCTGGTCCGGCGGATTCGGTCGTCCGGATGCTGGGCGATGCCGCGAGCCCGGTTGCACTGTTCGCGATCGGCACAGTGCTGTGGCGAGCGGGCCTGCACGTGCACACGCGCACTCCAGTGGAACTGTACCTTCCGCTAGCGCTCGCCAAGTTGCTGCTGCATCCGCTGATCGTGCTGGCGCTGGGCGTCGGCGCGATCCAGCTGGGCGCTCCGCTCGAACCGTTCACGTTGAAAGTCATCGTGCTGGCGGCCGCGCTGCCTTCGGCCAGTTCGGTCTCACTGTTGGCCGAACGTTATGGAGCCGACAACGGCCGCATCACACGCATCATCATCAGTTCAACGGTTCTCGCCTTCGTCAGTTTCACGCTGCTCGCGTGGCTGGCCGACGTCCGGCCGCAGTAGCCGCAGGTCCGATGCTCGCCGGAACTGCACTCGCGCTGCTCGCGGGGCTGCTATGGGGCCTCGTGTTCATCGTTCCGGTGCTGCTGCCGGACTACCCGCCCGCCATGCTCTCGGCCGGTCGATATCTGGCGTTCGGGCTGATCGCACTGCCGCTCGCGTGGATCGACCGCGTCAGGCTGTCGCAGCTGGGTCGAAGCGACTGGATGGAGGCCGGTCGGCTCGCTCTGGTGGGCAACCTGCTCTACTACGCATGTCTGGCGGCGGCGATCCAGCGTGCCGGGGCGCCGCTCCCGACAATGATCATCGGCAGCTTGCCGGTGGTGATCGCCGTCGTCGCCAACTTGCGGGTACCGCACGACGTATCGCTGCCTTGGTCTCGATTGTTGCCGTCACTGGTCCTCATCGCGGCGGGCATCGCGCTCGTCAACCAGGTCGAACTCGATCGCCAGGCCGGGCAGCCGACGGCCGACGTGGGCCGCCATGCCATCGGTGCCGTGTTGGCGGCCGGCGCGCTGGTGTGCTGGACGTGGTACCCGATTCGCAACGCGCAGTGGCTGCGCGCGCATCCGGATCGCAGCGCACGCGTCTGGGCGACCGCACAGGGTCTGGTGACGTTGCCGCTTGCGGCCGCTGCGTACGTGGCCGTGGCGGCGTGGTACGGGTTCGCCGGCTCCGTCGATTGAAATGCCGTTCGGCCCAAGGCCCCAACTCTTTGTTTCGGCGATGTTGATGCTCGGCTTGCTGGCCTCATGGCTCGGGACGCTTGCCTGGAACGAGGCAAGCCAGAGGCTGCCGACGGCGCTTGCCGGCCAACTGATCGTATTTGAAACGCTTGCCGCGCTCGGCTACGCGTATCTGTTGCGAGGCAGCTGGCCGTCGTGGGTCGCTTTGGCAGGTATCGCGTTGCTGATCGCCGGCGTGGCCTGGGCGCTGAAGGTCTTCGGGCAGGCACCGGTCGGCGCGCGCAAGGTTTGATCGCGACGAGACTGCGATCGAGCGTCCGGCGCTAGGGTGTACGCCATGACGCTGCCGCCTCGGGGACAATGGCGACTTTCTGCCTCCGCCCGATGCTGCGCATCACCGAACTCCGGCTTCCGCTCGATCATCCGCCCGATGCGCTGCGCGCGGCGATCGTTGCGCGACTGGCGATCGGCGACGATGAACTGCAGTCACTTGCCGTCTTTCGACGTGCGGTCGATGCACGTCGTAAACGCGCGCCGGTGCTCACTTACACGGTCGATTGCGAGCTGCGCGACGAGACCGCCCTGCTCGCGCGGCACGCGAACGATCCGCACCTTCGCGCGGCCCCGGACATACGCTATCGCCTGGTGCGGCGAGCCCCTGCCGATTACCGCGTCGAAGAGCGCTCGCGCCCGGTCGTCATCGGCTTCGGTCCATGCGGAATCTTCGCGTCGTTGCTGCTGGCGCAGATGGGCTTGCGGCCGATCGTGCTCGAGCGTGGCAAGCGGGTGCGCGAACGCACGAAAGACACGTGGGCCCTGTGGCGTCGTGGCATTCTGAATCCGGAATCGAACGTCCAGTTCGGCGAAGGCGGAGCTGGCACATTTTCCGACGGCAAACTGTGGAGCCAGATCGGCGACCCGCGTCATCTGACGCGCAAGGTGCTGGCGGAATTCGTCAAGGCCGGTGCACCGGAGGAGATCCTCTACATCAGCAAGCCGCACGTTGGCACCTTCCGCTTGGTCAGCATGGTCGAGAAGATGCGTGCCGAAATCGAGTCGCTGGGTGGCGAGATCCGCTTCGAGCACCGGGTGCTCGATGTGCTGATCGACGACGGTCGCGTCCGCGGCCTGCGGGTCGCGCATCCCGACCGGCCGGAAGGCGAGGAGCGGGTGGTCGAGCACGTCGTGCTTGCGCCCGGTCACAGCGCGCGCGACACCTTCGCGATGCTGTACGAGCGCGGCGTGTTCATGGAAGCCAAGCCGTTTTCGATCGGGTTTCGCATCGAGCACCCGCAGAGCGTCATCGATCGCGCCCGCTATGGACCGAACGCAGGGAATCCGGTGCTGGGCGCCGCGGATTACCGGCTGGTGCACCATGCGGCCAACGGCCGCTCGGTGTACAGCTTCTGCATGTGCCCGGGCGGCACCGTGGTCGCCGCAACCTCGGAGCCCGGTTGCGTGGCGACCAATGGTATGAGCCAGTATTCGCGCGCCGAGCGCAACGCAAACGCGGGCATCGTCGTCGGTGTCGCACCGGACGATTACGCGAATCCGCAGCACCGCGATGAACGTCATGGGGGTCGGGTTCATCCGCTCGACGGCATCGCGTTCCAGCGGCGGTGGGAGTCGCGCGCGTTCGAACTCGGCGGCGGCGACTACCGCGCACCGGGACAGCGCGTCGGCGATTTTCTGCAGCGCCGGCCATCGACCGCCTTCGAAAGCGTGCTGCCGTCGTACACGCCGGGAGTACGGCCGGTCGATCTCAGTGAATCAGGACGCGGCTGCCTGCCCGACTATGCGCTCGAAGCGATCCGTGCGGCGATGCCGGCCTTCGATCGACAGATCCCCGGCTTCGCGATGGACGACGCCGTGTTCACGGGCGTGGAAACCAGAACGTCGGCACCACTGCGCATCACGCGCGGTCGCGATTTTCAGAGCGTCAATGTCAGAGGGCTGTATCCGGCAGGCGAAGGTGCAGGCTACGCCGGCGGCATCATGTCAGCGGCCGTGGACGGCATCGAAGTCGCCGAGGCGATAGCCCAGGTGTTGCTGCCCTTGGAAACCGCACGCCTGACCGAAGCTTGACCCTTCGCTTCAGGCCCGTCGGCCGCGGCGGTCGTGCTCGGTGCGTGCGACACCAGCGCCGCGGGCACGAAGCGCGTTCGCCGCTTCGTTGGCCGTGACGGCGGCGAGCGGAAAAGTCACCCGCGTCGTTGGGGTCTGCCGGTTCCATGCACGGGGTGTCGCCTGGTAGAACGCGGCGGCGTCGCGGAACGATCCCCAGCGCGTACGCGACAGCGAACGATCGTCGACGAACTGGGCGAAGGTCGGCGAACGGCCGTCCCATTCGATCGATCCGTCGGCGTGCACGCCGAATCCGTACGGACGTCCGCTGGCCCGTAAGGCGCCCTGAGCCGGCTTCCACAAGGCGCGGTCGACGACGTAACTGTCGGTCGCCACCCATGAGCCGCCGAGCAGAACCTCGACGTAACAGTGATCGACGTAGCGCGTGTGGAAGTCGATCAAGCCATGCAGCAGTCCGCTGTCGATGTCGACATACTGCTGGCGTGCCTCGATGCCTGCGGCCCGCAGCAGCGCGACGAACAGCGCCGACTTCGTGAGGCTGTAACCGATGCCCGCAGCCTGCACCTCGGCGGCCGACAACGCATAGGCGTGCGCCGTATATCCGAAAGCGATGCGGTCGCGCACGTGGTCGTGGATGGCCACCGCACGTTCGCGCGCGGTGGCAAGGCCGCGTACCAGCTGCGACGACAGCGCGGCGATCGTCGGGTCCGTCGCGTCGACTAGCACGCGAGCGAGCGCGGAGTTCATCGGCAACAGCGGTCCGACCAGCCACGCGGTGCTGGCATACAGCGCGCGACGGCGATCCTGTCTGATCTTCGGAGGAGACATCGGCACGATCCTGTGATTGATGTTGCAAGAAGCGGAGCCGAACGGCGCGTGGTCGCCCGGCGCATCGTGAGTGGATCGCTTCGGCCGCCTCGAGTTCCGCGCAGCCTGGAGGATCACACCGATGGGTGATGTGCATTCATCCGATCGGTGGCGCCAACATACCGAGCGCGGATTGCGGTTCGATGACCGCACGCAAACACCAACGGGATGGACGAGTTGTCTGATGCTGCTGCGCGGCTGCGCTGTCTTCCTTCCACGACCGACGCGTGAGCCGCATTCGCTAGGACATCGCCGCCGTCCCGTATGCTGTGCATGCGGTCCGAGCTGCCGCATTGTGCAATGCTCGCCGCTGACCACTCCGTAATCGATTCGCGCACCGCGTGGTGGCGCTTGGCAGCGACGCTCGCCATGTCCACGCTCGGCAGTGTGGGCATGTGGTCGGTGGTCGTCGCGCTGCCGGCAGTGCAGGCCGATTTCGGCGTCGCTCGCGGCGCGGCGTCATTGCCGTACACGATGACGATGATCGGTTTCGGTCTGGGCGGCATTCTGATGGGCCGACTGACCGATCGATACGGGGTCGGATTGCCGCTGGCCGGTGCGACCGTCGCGCTGGCGCTCGGCTACAGCCTCGCCGCGCTGGCGCCGACCCTGTTCATGTACGCCCTGGCGCAAGGCGTGCTCATCGGATGCTCTCGGAAGTTCGGCGACATTCGGACCGCTGCTCGCCGACATTTCGCACTGGTTCGAGAAGCGGCGTGGTCTCGCGGTCGCCATCGTTGCGTGTGGCAATTACCTGGCCGGGACCGTCTGGCCGCCGATCGTCGAGTTCCTGATCCAGGCTGTCGGCTGGCGCCAGACGCACCTGATCATCGGCATCGTGTGCCTGTTGACGATGCTGCCGCTGACACTGGTGCTGCGGAAGCGTCCGCCCCGCTGGAGTGCGGAGGCATCGGCCGCAAGCACGCTGAGGCAACCGGCTGATCTGGGCGTCTCGCCGCGCGCTTTGCAGGGCCTGCTGGTGCTCGCCGGGCTGTCATGCTGTGTGGCGATGTCAATGCCTCAGGTGCACATCGTCGCGTATTGCGGCGACCTCGGCTACGGCATGGCAGCCGGCGCGCGCATGCTGTCGCTGATGCTTGGGTTCGGCATGGTCAGTCGGCTGGCTTCGGGCTTCATCGCGGATCGTATCGGCGGCCTGCGTACGCTGCTGCTAGGCTCGATACTGCAGGGTGTCGCGCTATTGCTGTATCTGCCGTCCGATGGTCTGGTTACTCTGTACGTCGTCTCCGCGTTGTTCGGCCTGTTCCAAGGGGGCATCGTGCCGAGTTACGCCATCATCATCCGCGAGGTGTTCCCGCCGCAGGAGGCCGGTGCGCGCGTCGGACTGGTGGTGATGGCGACGGTGTTCGGCATGGCGCTTGGCGGCTGGATGTCCGGCGCGGTTTTCGACCTCACCGGCTCGTATCGCGCCGCGTTCCTCAACGGGATCGCCTGGAATCTGTTGAACGTTTCGATCGTCGTGTGGATGATGCGGCGGCCGGGTATGCGCCTCGCACGCGCGTAGCCCCGGCAGGGATCATGCGGTCGCGTCGGTCATCCGCAGGCGGGTCTCGTCGATCGAATAACACGCCAGCACGCGGGCGGCCGCGTCAAATAGCGCATCGACATCACCTTGGCGAACGATGCCGGTCGTGATGTAGTAATCGGGAAAGCGCGACGTGTCGTAAAAGTAGCTGCGCGGCAGCCCGACCAGGTCCAGGTAACTCACCTCGTACGCATAGCGCGCCAGTTCACTGACGAATCCCAGTTGCTCGTCGAGATGGTGGCGCACGTTGCTGCGCACGTAAGCCTGCATCTCTTCGCCCGGGATCAGGCGAACCGACATCATGTTGGCGAGGTAATCACCGACTCGCGCCAGCGTCTTGCGGGCCAATGCCCTGGGCCACTCGTCGCGTCGCGGTTCGATTGACTCCATTTCATCTTCGATAGCCGCACGGTATGAATCCGGCACCGCGGCGAGAACCTGCGCGAAGAGTTCGCCCAACTCCGCGCGGGCGGCGGCATAGGCGGGCCGGTTGGCTTCCGGCAGGTACAGGATCTTGGCGGTGTGCGCAACGTGACCCCACTCGTGCATCACGCGCGCGCCGAGCAGCAGCCGATGGTACGGGGGCGCAACTCCCGCGCGTGCGTCAAAGGCAGGTTGCTGCAGTTCGTAAACAACCGCGCGCCGCGACGGGTCGACGTAGGCACCACCGCCAGTTTCGAGAACGGCACACTGCGTCGGCAGTGCGTCTATATCAGCGACACGTTCGAGAAAGTTGCGCGAACGTTCGTCGACCACACGTAAATCGGCGTGGATGCTCGCAACTGCCGCGTCGTTGGCCGTGCCCAGCATCCGCCGAACACGAATCGGGTCGTCGTGCTGCGGCGTCCACAGTGTTCCGCCGTTCGGCCCCTGCACGATCACATGAGCCCGGGTCTGCAGCAGCCAGTCGCACAGGTCATCGAGAGTCCTGGATGGACCACTATTACTAAATGTCGTTTGCGGCCTCGCGTCCGGCATCGCGCCGCGTACTGCGGATTCCGCCGCCTGGCCAAGCGCTATCAACTGGGGCTGCAAGCGCTTGGGGACGTACAGGTCGGCGCCGTCAATCCGCACAAACGGCTCGCTCGCCTGATCGGCCGGCGCGCGCAGCGGGTCGTGCAGCAACTGGTCGATCCAAACAAACGCGTTGGCCAAGGCGATGAACCCGGCTGCGTCAGGACGGCGGGCCCGGTGTGCAGCCGCGGCGAAATCGGCACGGCTCGTTTCGTCGCGGTCGAACCAGTAACTCAGGTTGTAAGCAACCGTGGCCGGGACCGTGCGAAGCAACGACAACCGTTCCATGTGCACGATCAGCCAGGCGACGTACTCCGGGTGCGTATCGAGGTCCGACGCATACAGCGTCGATGAGGTGCCGACAAAGGGCTCCAGGTACGGCGCGAAGTCGTGTCCGTCGACGACGACCAGCAGATTGGTACGGCGCGGCGGAAACCACGATCGTGGCGCGCGGGTGTACAGGTCCGTGCAGCGGCGCCAATAGAGTCCGTATCCCGCCTCGAGACATTGCACTCGATCTTCCGTCAGCCTGCCTTGAGCCACCAGCATCGACGCGAACGAGTGCTCGATGCCGTTGCCGGACAGCGCTTCGGCCGGGACGACGAAGGCTTCCGCTTGCGCAAGACAGAAGCGCTGCAAGCTCGGGTCGAACCCGACGCCGGAATCGGTCACTGAGCCCATGGGCGCCAACACTAGCATCGGCCGGCGAAGCGGCAACGGTTATGTCGGCCGAAGCGCGCACCGGGATTCGGGTCACGCTTGCGATCGCGCCGCTAACCCCGCGCTGGAACCGATTCGCGACCTCATCCGAACGCATGAATGGTCGGCCATTCGGCGGCCGTTGAAATGCCTTCGTTTCAGAGGGAAAACCGACCCGGGCATCCCCCTCCCGAAGGGAAGGGTAGGGCTCCCTCATCCGTCTCCCTGATTTTGTCGTTCAAGCCCCGGCGGCACAGTGCGCTACCCGTCAGCGGTGGCTCTGGGAGAAAGACAATGAATATGGACGTGACTGCAGGGATCAAGGCGAGACTGAGCGGTGCCTTGGGCAATGCCCTGGTCGTATTGGCAGCAATCACGCTTGCAGCGTGCGGTGGAGGGAACTCCTCGACGACGCCAGGCGCCTCGGGGGGCGCGCTGAATACCTCGCTGTCGGCCACGCCGACCGCGATGACCGATCCGAACGGACCGGCCCCACTGGCCATGACGTTCCAGGCGATGGACCCGAAAGGCCCCATCGTGTCGTACGAGTGGGACTTCAAGGACAACACGGCCGTCGCAGGCGGTCAGTCCGTTGAGCACACCTTCATGGAACCCGGCACCTATTCGGTCACGTTGAAGGTGATGGATGCCAAGGGCGACTTCAACCGCGCGTCGGTGATGATCAGCGTCAACGAGGGCGGCACCTGCTCGATCGTCCCGGCAGCGTTCAGCTTGACCGTGTGGCCGGCGATGAGCACCGGCGGCTCGGCGTGCACGAACTGCCACACGTCGGCAGGCGTCGCAGCCGGTACGGCGCTGACCTTCGTGGTGGGCGGAACCGAACTGCAGAACTACAACGTGCTGCGCAACTACGCGAGGACCTCGAGTGACACGCTGCTGTCGAAGGTCATCGGTGGCCTGACCCACTCGGGCGGCGCGCCGTTCGTCAATTCGAACTCGGCGCAGTACAAGGCCTTGTCGGACCTGGTGCCGGTGATGAAGGAGGCTTGCACCTCCGGAGTCAGCGGACCGGTCGCCGGCCAGTTCTGGAAGGACGTGGAGTTCGTGAGTGACCAGACCGTGCTGGCCAAAGCGGCGGTGATCTTTGCAGGACGCAACCCGACCCCGGCCGAAGCCGCGGCCGTGATGAACGGCGGCGCGCCGGTACTGCGCCAGACGATCCGGAGCTTCATGACGGGCCCGGCGTTCGACCGCTTCCTCGACGAAGCAGGCGATACACATTTCCTGACGCGCGGCGTAACCGTGTTCGGCAACAACATGGGTCTGAACGCGACGGATCTGCCGAGCGCGGCTGACGTGATCAACAACACCAACCTGGCCGCGGGTGTCCGTAACCGCTTCCAGACCGCGATGATGCGCGAGCCGATCGAGCTGGTGAAGTACATCGTCAACACCGACAAGCCGTGGACCGACGCCATCGCCGGCAAGTACACGGTCGTCAACGGCCTGCAGGCGCAGTACCTTGCTGCCAGGGTCACCGGTACGTTCACCGACCCGACCAACGCCCCGGCCAGCGACACCGAGTTCCTGCCCGCGGTGCTGCCGAACGGGCGGCTGGCGGGCGACCGCGAGCACGCCGGCGTGATTTCGACTCACGCCTGGCTGCAGCGCCACCCGACGACGCCGACCAACCGCAACCGCCATCGTGTCTACATCATGGCCAAGCAGTTCCTGGCGACCGACGTGGCGGCGCTGGCTGCGCGTCCGATCGACGATGGCGCCGGCTTCAAGATCCCGACAATGGAGAATCCGGCGTGCGCAGCGTGCCATGCCACCATCGACCCGATCGCGGCCAGCTGGCAGAACTGGCAAGAGAACAACCGTTACCTGCCGTTCAACGCCAATGGCAAGGATCACGCGCTGCCGAATTCGTATCGCGCCAGCGAGCTATCCGAAGGACAAGGACGGCAAGGCGTACTACGTCATCGGCGACAACTGGTTCCGTGACCAGCATGCGCCGGGATACGGCACGACGGCCATGCCGGGTGGCGTGACGGGTAACAACACGGCCCTGCAGTGGCTGGGGTCGCAGGTCACCGCGGACGCGCGCTTCGGCCTGGGTGCGACGCACTTCTGGTTCAAGGTGGTGTTCAACCGCGATCCGCTGACGGCTCCGCTCGACCAGACGTCACCGAGCTACGCCTACCAGCTGTCGGCCTACAACGCGCAGGTCGAGGAGTTCAAGGCGATCGCGGCGCGCTTCGCAACCGACCGCGGCAACGGCGCCTACAACGTCAAGGACCTGCTGGTTGACCTCGTCACCAGCCAGTGGTTCAAGGCCGAGAAGGCGGCTGGCCTGAACGCCGGCCGCATGGTCGAACTCGCCGACATCGGCAGCCAGGCGATGCTGAATCCGGCTGCGCTGAATCGCAAGCTGCTCGCGCTGACCGGCATCGCTTGGAACCAGTTCAACAACCCGTACGCCGGCCAGGCTCTGAACTACGGCAACTTCGACGGTGGCCTCAATCGCGAGTCGCGAGCGAACGAGTACACGATGGTGCAGACGATGATCGCCGATCGCATGATGTCCGAGCTGGCGTGCAACATCGTGATGACCGACTTCAACAAGCCGGCCGCCACCCGACTGCTGTTCGCAGGCACGGCGCTCACCGACACGCCGAGCAGCACGGCCGGCGCCGCAGCGATCGAGCAGACGGCCAAGCATCTGCACAAGTGGCTGCTGAAGGAAGACCTCGCGACCAGCGACGCCGAAGTTCAGCGCACCGTCAACCTGTTCAAGGCGGTCTGGGCTGACCGTGCAACAAAACAGGCGAGGCCGACCAACTGCTCGTACAACGACACCAACGACGCGAACTACGTGGGCCGCTCATGGGCCGCCGTCACCGGCTACCTGATCGGCGACAAGAAGTTCCTGTTCGAATAACGGCGAATCCCCAGGAAGCTAAGGAGCAATCAAATGATCAATCGCAGAGACTTCTTGAAGATCGCCGGGGCGGTAGTCCCCTACTGGGGACTGATACCGATCGCCAATTCGCAGGCCTCGCTGTACACGGGCAAGTTCCTGGTCGACGTGCATGCGGATGGCGGCCTGGACGCGAGTTCGTGGACCGATCCGCGCGAGACCGACCCGACGATGAACAACTACGCCGCGGCCGGTACGCCGGCCGGCGTCGCCGGCACCATCCGGTTCGCGCCGATGGGTGACAACGCCGCGTTCTTCGGGGCGCACTTCAGCCGGATGCTGGTCATCAACGGCGTCAACAGCGAAACCAACAGTCACGAAGATGGCGAGCGCGCACATGCCACCGGCATGCTGGCGATGAACTATCCGTCGATGCCTGAGCTGTACGCCTACACGAAAGGCAAGCAGTTGCCGCTGGCGTGGCTCAGAGCGGGTGGCTTCATGGACAGCGTCGGCTTGATGCCTGCGACGCCGATGCCGGACGGCAATACGTTCCGCCAGCTGATTTCGCCGAACGCCGCCAGCGCGACAAACGACTTCATCAAGCAGGCGGATATCCAGAAGGTACTCGCCGCGCGGGCGGAGCGGGTGAAGGCGCAGCAGGCCGCTGGCAACCTGGTGCCGCGCGCCCAGGTCGTCAACGCCCAGTTCGCCGGAGCCTCGGATTCGCGCGCGTTGCTGGCCCGTGTGTCGGACTTCCTGCCGGCCACGTTCGACAACGCGGCGCACGTCGGCCTGGTGGCGGTGCAGTCGGGGATCGCGACCTCACTCAGTCTGTCGACCGGCGGATTCGACGGCCACGGTCAGCTAGCCAACTCGTATGCACAATCGCTGCCGCGGTTGACGACACTGCTTTCGTACCTGTGGGACAAGGCAGCCCAGCTGAACATCGCCGATCGCATGCTCGTGCGCGTCTATTCCGAGTTCGGCCGCACGCCGCTGAACAACGGCAACGGCAAAGACCACTGGTCGATCGGCTCGCAGATCATCATGGAGGCGAACCCGCCCTGGGGTAATCGTGTCTACGGTGCTAGCGGACCGCGTCACCAGCAGTTGAAGATCGATCCGGCGACCGGTGCAGTCGATCCGGTCAACGGCCAGGTGATCAAGCCGCGCAACATCCACGCAGCACTGCAGAAGTACCTCGGCTTCACGACCACCGATCCGAAGTTCGCAATGAAGGTAGCCGCCGCCGAGACGTTCGACTTCTTCAATCCGGCCGCGAAGACCGGCTACCCGAGCATGTAAATCGAATCCAACCGGCGCGTGGGGATGCGCCGTCAACAAAGCGGGCGCTTGGCATACCATGCGCCCGTTTCAATTTCGATCAACGGATTCAAGCAGCGATGACCTTCCGCTTTCCGCTCTCTGCGCACGCGCACCTGCTATGGCTGTTGGGCGCCCTGACAATCTGCCCGACGCTGGGCGCGACGTCGGCATCGGCGGCCGATCTGCGTGGCTTCGCCAGCGCTGGCCCGATCGGTGTGATCCTGTTCCAGCCGTGCGCCGGCAAGGCGGTATCGCCGCGCACACTGCGGATCGAGGACGAGAGCCCTGACGCGGCGCTGACTGCAGGAATTCTCGACGTGCGGAAGATCATGCTCGACTCCAGCCGGCCGCTCTATGTGGAGTTTCGTGGCGACGCGTCGGGGCTGGTCGTCAAGGCGCGCCGGTTCATGCGCGCGTCGGGAACCGTCACCTCGTGCGCCGAAGCGGACGGCAGCATCCCCGGGGCCGCAACCCTGTGGGCGGTCGGCGGTGATCCGGCCTGGCGCTTGGTGGCCAGCGCGGCGGACGCGCGGCTCGAGCGGTTGGGCGCGCCGCCGGTGCGCTTTCCCGCGACGCCCTTCGCGTCCCGGGGCACGAAGTCTCCCCGTGTCGTCGACGCCTGGTCAGCACAGGATGGTGGCTCGATCCACGTCGAAGTTACCGAAGGAATGTGCAGCGACGGCCGCTCCGAAACCGCCTACGGCGCGAGCGTCAGCGTTCGCTACGGCAGCCGCACCTACCAGGGCTGCGCCGCGCGCTTTTGATGGTGCGGCGTCGACCAGCCCGGCCTGCGCCGTCACTCGGCCAACAGACGCAACTTCTCACCGGCCTGCGATTGCTGATCGGCGCACGCCGTCAGGCCAGCCGAAGCGATGCGACCGAGCAGTCGAGCGCGGAGCGCGATCGCCGTATCGCGCGTCGCGCGCTGGGACAGCTCGACGAACTGCTGACCCTTGGGCAGCGTCCAGACCTCGACCACGAAGTCGTCCGCTGACGACCGGTACCCGCGGAGCTGCGATGGGCCGAGCGCGCGCAGTTCGCGCGGCAGGCGTCCGCCGCTGGACTTACGGCTCGTCGCGAAAAGGTCGCGCTGGCCGCTGCTCATCTGCGCCCACAGCGCATCAGCCAGCGGCTCCTTGGGTGCGGCAGGCTCGGGCAGCAGAGTCCGCAATTCGTCCCGACCCAGCGAGCGCGAAAGCGACACCACGTCTTCCAGCTGGTCGCCATGAAGGTCGGCCTCGCATTTGCCGTCGGGCCGCAGCATGCGCTTGTCCACCGTCTTGCAGTTCTGTCCGGCCGCCTTGAGCGTCAGCTCGATGCGGCCGGCCTGCCGCAGTCGCAGGCGCAAGCCCTGCCGATGCAGCTCCAGCCGGTCCGTATCGAACAGCCACACCGTCGTCGCGTCCCCGGTCGCCCCCAAGGCCAGCGCGCGCACCACCTGCGCGGGATCGCTGCACACGTTGATCTGGACTTCCGCGCGCTGGCGCGCATCCGCCGCGGCCGCGCCGCTCGCTGCCGCTGCGCATAGCAGCAGCGCTGCCCTAGCAAGGTCAGCCACGTTCCTCGACGTGTAGCAGGAACTCCGGCATGTCCGGCAACCCATCGATGAACACACCTTTTTTCTTTCCCTCCGGGGAGAAGCGCCGCACGCGCTGGTCGAAGCGTTCGGCGACGTAGAAGTCGCCGTCCGGCCCGATTGCGAAGCCCGAAGGCGCCTGCAGCTTTGCGTCGATGACGACGCGCGCCTTCTGCTTGCCTTCGGGAACCGTCGACGGAATGTCGTATGCGAGCAGGCTGCCGGTGCCGGCTGCGCCGATATAGAGCGTCTCGCCGTGCAGCACCACATGGACCGGCTTGCGCATTCGCTTGCTGCGGATGCGGGCCAGCAGTCGACCCGACGCGACCTCGAAGATCTTGACTGCATCGCCCGCCTCGTCGGCCACATAGAGCAGCTTGCGGTGAACGATGATCCCGCGCACCGAATGACGCGGCTTGCCGTGCACATCCAGCAGGACTTCGAGCCCCTGCGGCGCCGGCACATCGGTGGGTGCCGACTCCCCCACGTCCGGCAGCCTGCCGCGGGTCGACGCGACCAGCGTGCCAGGCAGGAACCGCCCCTCGGGAAAGGTCGCGCGCAGGTGCCGGGCCACGGGTGCCGGCTTACCGGTGTTGGGCCACACGGCAACGACGGTGTTCGAGTCCTGGCACGAGATGTAGAGCCGCCCGTCGTCGCCGAGTTCGACATCGAAAGGATGCACCATCGCCGCGACCTGCTGGGTCGTAACCAGGTTGTCGGCGTAGCGGAACGTGTCGTTGTGCCGCCGGTATCTTGCGACGTGGCTGTCCTTGCGCCACGCGTTGGCGATGTACAGATCGTCGCCGACGAGCGCGAATCCGCGCGCGATGTGCAGCGGATGGGCCTTCGGCGACGGGTCCAGCAGCAGCGGGTGCTTCTTGCGCGGCGTGCCGTCGTCCTCGAACACTCCGATGTTATCGAGGCCGTGCCGTCCTTCCCCGCGATAACTGATCAGCCACACGATGTCATCCGCTCCGTATCGAGGTAGGTCGCTGCCATTCAGTCCTCCTTCTTCGGCGGGCAGCGTCGATCGAAGTCTGCCTGCATGCGCTTGAGCTTGAGGATGCCGAACCAGACGAGTGCGCCGAGTCCGAGCACCAGCAGGCTGCCCATCGCCCGCTCCAACGCGAAGTGGCCGAGCCGGTTGGCCACATAGGTGGCCACGATCAGCGCAAGGATGACGAGGTTGATGGCCCAGTTGGCCTGCCGCGAGATGACAAAGTGCAGCGTGCCGAAGCCCGCGAGCTGGTAGACCATGAATGGAACGATCGCCATCGCGGGCAGCAATTCAGACGGGCCCAGCGCAACGTCGACCGCACTGGGAGCTCGCGCATGCAGCAACGCGCTGTGGGCCAGCTCGTGGAACAGCACGGGCACCGCAGCCAGCAGCGGCACGACGGCCAGCAGCTCCAGCACCAGCGCACCGCTCCAGGTGCCGTTTCGCGAGGCCGGATCGGCGCCCTTGCCTTCCGACTGCGTACCGATGAAGAGCCCGCCGACCACCGCCGAGGCACTCGCCAGCATCAGCAACTCGGTCGTGATTCCGAACGCGGTCGGCTCGCCGGCTTTCAGCAGCAGCAGTGCCAGGAACCCCGGCGTGTAGAACATCACCCGCACCAGCCGCGCCCACACACGTGCGTCGCGCTCGGGCGGCAACACCGGCAGCGGCTGGCCGTCGGTGCCGACGGTGGGTCGATCCTTCGCCATGCTGCAACTCCCCAGTTGGCCGGCAGGCTCGATGAACTCGTGCCACACGGCGTTCGGCCGAGTATTTCGAGTTGGAGCGGGACGGTCAAGTCGGCAACGACAGTCCATGCGTTTTCGCCGCGGTGCGCAACCAAACGCGCCCCGCAGCCGTATGTCGGCGGCTCCAAATAGCGCGGGCAATCGCGGGGTCACAGCCGTCGGCGAGGCCGGGCATACTGCGCGCTACCACCCCCGTGGAGACGTTTCGATGAATCGCTTTCTGGCCGTCCTTGCGCTGTGCGTTTCCTCTGCCGCTATCGCGCAACCATGCCCCGACAAGAACATCCTGTACTGGCAGGCGTTCACGCCAGGCGGCGAATCCGACCTCTCGGCACGTCATCAGCAGGTGGTGCTGAAAAAGAAGTGCCCCGCCATCGACACGATCATCCAGTACAAGCCAGGCGCCGGCGGCGGCTTGATGTGGGCGCAGATGAACCAGTTGCCAGCCGACGGAGTGAACATCGTCGGGGTCAACCTGCCGCACATCGTGTTCCAGCCGCTCGAAGGCCAGGTGCAGTACAAGACCGAGGACGTGGTGCCGGTCTACTGGTTCCACTACACGCCGGACGCGCTGGTGGTGCGTGAAGGGGTTCCGATCAAGACCTTCCAGGACTTCGTCAAGGCGGCCAAGGCCGACCCGGGCAAGCTGAGCCTGGGCGGCTCGGGACTGAACTCGGCCAACCACGCGGCGCACGAACGGCTGAACTCGGCGTTCGGCTTCAAGACGACCTACATCCCGTACAAGGGCACCGGCGAGATGACCACGTCGGTGGTGGCGGGCCACGTGGACGGCGCGATGACCTACACCGCATTCGCCGTCAACAACAAGGGCAAGGTGCGCGCGCTGGCGGTGGCGATGGAAAGCCGCCATCCGCTGATGCCGGATGTGCCGACCTTCAAGGAACTCGGTGTCGACTGGGTCGACGGCGCCTATCGAGGCATCGGCATGCCGAAGTCATCGACACCCGAGCAGCGCAAGCGAATGTCCGAGCTGTGGGCCGCTATCAACACTGACCCCGAGATGCAGGAGCTCGCGGCCAAGAGCGGCTTCGAACTCGTCAACGTCGGCATCGACGGGATGGATAAGTTCATGGCAGAGAAGATCAAGGTGTACACGGCGGCGGCCAAGCAGATGGGTCTCGTTAAGTCACCGTAGCGCAGACAAAGTGAGTCGGGATCGCCTTTACTTCGCCAGCAGGCCGGTCTATGGTCGGCGCCCGCGCTGACCGCGTGGTGTTGGAGGCCTTATGTATCAACGCATACTGCTCGCTTACGACGGCTCCGAATCCGGCCAGAAGGCCCTGCTCGACTGCCACGACATCGCACAGTGGAGCCACGCCCAGTTGTCCCTGGTGGCGGTGATGCCCAACCCGGCGGCGTTCATCGCGGTCGATGGCGGTGTCTACGATGCCGGGCGCGACGAATTCGAGCGGAAGCGGTTCGCAGGTATCCTGGAAGATGGGTTGCAGCGGTTGAAACAGTCGGGCCACGAGGCGCAAGGCGAACTGCTGATCGGCGACTCGGTCCACGAGATCACCGCCTATGCCCGCAAGATCAATGCCGATCTGATCGTCGTGGGGCACAAGCACCTGGAAGGTTGGGCGGCACGGTGGTGGCGCGGTTCGACCTCCGGATCGCTGATCGAGAACGCGCACTGCAACGTCCTCGTGGTGATCACGCACTGAGACTGGCGGCGCGTCCGGACCTCCCACAGCGGACAAAAAAAGCCCGCCATAAGGCGGGCTGCAAGACCATCGATCCCGCAGAGCTAGCCTGGCCCGCGAGCGCGCCTGAGCGCCCCGAGACCAGCCAGCGCAACGCCCAGCAGCGCCAGTGATGCCGGCTCAGGTACCAGCTGTCCGCGGATTTCGCCGCCGGGGGCAAAGTCGGTATGGATGTTCAGATAGGGCTGGCCCAGCAACAGGGCGGCCACGAAGTCGGCGAAGGCCGACGCTGGCGTGCCGCCGTGGTTGGTGATGAACGTCGGGTTCCAGGACGATGCCAGGCTCATGTCGAAGGTGCTCTCAAACGCGCCGCTGGTGACGCCCAACGGGAAGCCGACGAAGCTCGGCACCTGGGTGGCGACCGGCGCATTGGCCGGCGGCGGCAAGCAGCAGTGAATGTGCGCGGCGGTTGTAAGTCCGATCAGATCGCTGAAGGTGACGTCGATGAACAGCGTCATCGCGGTGGTGTCGACGTCGACAACGGCCGAGCCGAAACCGGGGGTGTTGACCGCCGGATTCTCATTGGCGCCGGCAAGGTCCACCTTGAAGTGCAGGAGAGCTGCCTGGGCAGCGCTTGCGAATGCCAGGCACACCGTCGCGAACAGGGCAAAAACCATCGAACGCTTCATTGCTACCTCCGCTGAGATCCAGGTCCGCCCCGACGACGCACGACTCCGTATTGGGAGTAGCAGTCAAGCAATCATTGCACCACGGCGAAAAATCAATGACGTGCGGAGCTTGCATTCCGTGACTGTCAAGTAGACCGACAAGGGCCGCCGCGCAATCACGGTATGCGGCGGTATCGTTCGGCACGGGTCGGTCGCAGGCGCAACGCCGACCCCATCCATCACCGGCGGAGGCACCATGGAAAAGAGCGCGCTGATCGTCGGGGCGGGTCGCGGTGTCAGTGGTTCATTTGCTCGCGTCCTGGTGCAGCACGGCTACCGCGTTCTGCTGGCCTCGCGCAGCGCCGGTTCCCATGCGCCCGATCTGGCGGATGCGGTCCGCATCGCCTGCGATGCGTCCGAGCCACAGGATGTTGCGCGGCTTTTCGACCGCATCGATGCGGAACTGCCGCCGCCGGCGGTGGTGCTGTACAACCCGAGCTTCCGCAGCCGCGGGCCGCTGGTCACGCTCGATCCGGAGGAAGTGCGGCGCTCGCTGCAGGTGACCGCGTTCGGCGCCTTTCTCGTCGCGCAGCAGGCAGTGCGGCGCATGCTGGCGCAGGGCAGCGGCACCCTGCTTTTCACCGGAGCGTCGGCCAGTGTCAAGGGCTACGCGCAATCGGCCCCATTTGCGATGGGCAAGTTCGCCTTGCGCGGCCTGGTGCAGAGCATCGCGCGCGAGCTCGCGCCGCAAAACATTCACGTCGCCCACGTCATCATTGACGGCGCGGTGCGTGGCAGCGGCTACGAGGAAGCCACCCCCGACAGCCAGCTCGATCCGGATGCGATCGCCCAGACTATGTGGCAACTGGTGCAGCAACCGCGAACAGCTTGGAGCTGGGAGATCGAATTGCGGCCGTGGGTCGAGAAGTTCTGATCTGCGTCGTGCCCTCGCGATTTGTGCTGCTGCACGTTGTCGCCGTGTCGTCGTACCTGCTCGACTTCGTGCGCGACTGAAATCCCACGGGTATCGGAGTTTCGCGGCACCGATCTGAGTGCTCACCGACACCGTTCGGCCTAGCGTGCTCCGCCCGCCAGCCATTCGTCTGGATTAAGACATTCAGGTTCGCGGAAGCGCGTCGTTGCTTTCTCCTGTGCACCGAATAACTTAGCGCTGGGTCGCGCTGCCCCGCGTGGGCGCGACTTCGTTTAGCCAGATCACGCGAACCTTGTATGCAACGACGAAGCAACAAGCAGCAAATCATGCGCGCCGCGACCTTTTGCCTTGTTGCGTTGACGACAGTCTTCGCAAATGGTTGCGCCGCGGAGAAAAAGTCGAGCTCTCCCGGTCTCGACGTGATCATCAAGGCGTCCCCCAACGCGATTGCAGCGGACGCTTCGGGTGCTCGCACCATCAGCGCAGCAACCGGTTGCGGGGCCGAGGTCGTTCGCACGCTTGCCTCTGGCGCGATGGTCGTGCGGCTCCGGCCAACCGAGCGTGCGCCGGATGTCCAGAAGTGTCTCGTTCAACTCAAGGCGTTGCCCGGCGTGCAGTACGCCGAGCCAGACGCTGCCATGAAGCCTTCGTGAGGCGATGAAATGCACCCAACGACTAGACGCACCCGCCTGCTGACTTGCACTGCGGCGGCGCTGCTGCTCTGCAGTCTGCTGTCCCCCGCTCACGCTCAGGGCGCAAAGACGGGGAAACCGGCTACGGAGATCTATGCCGGCATCATCGTCAAGTACAAGTCCACCTCCTTCGCGAAAACAGCGGCAACGAGTGCATCGACGATGCGCTCGGTCGAGGAACGCGCGCGAGTGAAGATCGCCGCGTCGCGCCCCGGCGCGATGGACGTGGCCGTCTATCGCTTCGCGAAAGCGATTCCCGCGGCTGAGGCGCGTGCGGCAGCATCCCGGATGGCACTGGATCCGAACGTTGAATACGCCGTGCCGGACCAGGTGATGCGCGCGCTACAGACCACACCGAACGACACCGAATACGCCGGCAAGCAATGGACCCTGCATGCGCCACCGACCGTGGTCGGCGGAGCCAATTTGCCGCTCGCGTGGCAGCGCACGACGGGTTCGAGCAGCATCGTGGTGGCGGTGGTCGACACCGGCATCCGCCCGGGACATCCGGATTTGGCCGGCCGCGTGCTGAGCGGCTACGACTTCATCAGCAGCGACGCATTCGCAGGCGATGGAGTATCCGGCCAACTGGAACGCAGCCGACGGCAATGGTCGGGACGCCGATGCCACGGATCCGGGCGACTATCTGGACGACACGTTGTTGGCCGAACTGCCCCCCGATCATGGGCTGTTTCCTGGTCCCAGTTCGTGGCACGGCACGCATGTGGCCGGCACGATCGGCGCGGCGAGCAACAACGGGCTCGGCATCAGCGGCGTCGACTGGAGTGCCCGCATCCTGCCGGTGCGCGTACTCGGCCGTGCCGGTGGCACGACATCCGACATCATCGACGGCATCGCATGGGCTGCAGGTCTTGCCGTGCCGGGCGTCCCCGCGAATCCGACAAAGGCACGCGTGATCAACCTGAGCCTTGGCGGCGGCGGGACGTGCAGCGCGGCGTTTCAGGATGTCATCAATCGAGTTCGCGCAGCGGGGGCGATCGTCGTTGCGGCGGCCGGGAATGATGGCGCGCGCCTCGTTTCGCAGCCGGCCAATTGCAACGGCGTCATCGCTGTCACGGCGCACGCCCGCGACGGTGACAACGCCAGCTATGCCAACGTCGGCTCGCAGATCGCCCTGAGCGCGCCTGGAGGAGGCTGCGGCACCAACGCGCTGATCGACCTCGGCGGCGCGGCAGAGACCTTTAACGATACCTGCAGCGGGTGCCATGGGGTCGATTCGCTCCGCGACGCAGATCGACGCGCGCGCTCCCGCCGGTTTGACGTTCACCAAGGCGCGCACGGCGCTCGAAGCGGCCTTGAAGGGCGTGGATCTCGATGGCGTCGAGACCGGAATGGTGGGGATCGCCGCCGGCCTGAACGCGGTGGTCCGCAACGATCTCGCGGGATACATCTCGCAGGTGGCGTGCTCCGGGCCCAACGACCGCATCTTTTCGACGGTCAACCTGGGAATGACGATGCCTGAAGACGAGGGCTACGGCGCCCTGGCAGGAACCAGCATGGCGACCCCGCACGTCAGCGGCGTGGCTGCGTTGGTGCTTTCGTTGAGTCCGGGCCTGAATCCCGATGAGGTGAGGTCGGTGCTGCAGAGCTCGGCACGCCCGCACCCAGCCGGCAGTTACTGCGCCACGGTCAGCGGCAGTTGCGGGCCCGGTTTGCTCGACGCCAGCGCGGCCGTCCAGCACGTCATCAACAACCGGCCGATGGTCACGGCGATGATCCAAGGCTCTGCACCCGGAGTGCGCCCCGGTGTGCCGTTCACGCTGGTTGGCGATGTCAAGGCCGTCGGCGGGCGGATGCTGTCGACCAGCGGAACGTCGTGGCGCCAGACCGCGGGGCCGAACGTGACGATTCCGGCAAACAGCGGTGCGACTGTCACAATCACGGCCCCGAGTGCGGTCGGTGCGTTGGCGTTCGAATTCATGGCGAGCGACACGGCCGGCTACAGCGCAGCGGCAGCAATTCCGGTCATCGTCAACGCGTCGCCGACGCTGACCCAGCCCGCCGCAGTAAGCGGCACCAAGGGCCAGCCACTTTCAGGATCGGTGCGGGGCACCGATCCGGATGGAGATGCGATCACCTACGTGCTGGTAAGCGGACCGACAGCGTTCGCGCTGAACGCGGCGAGCGGCGCCTGGTCATGGACTCCGAACGCCGCCGGCGCACATGGCGTGACGATCATGCCGACCGACGCGTACGGGAACGGCACGCCAGCCAACTTCACGATCACCGCTGCGGCTGATCCCAACGAAAAGGACGGCGGTGGCGGAGCGCTCGCCTGGTGGCTTGCAGTGCTGCTGCTGATCCCGGCAGCTCGTCGCAGGAACTAAACAGACAGCGCGTGCCGCCGCGTCACGCCGAAACTGACGCGGCAGGCAGCACGGTCGCCCGGCACTCGCCGAAGCCGATCTCGCGGAATCCTTCGCGCCGGCAACGCCCGCGCAGCAAAACAGTGTCGCCGTCCTCGAGGAAGGTGCGCTGCTCGTCGCGCCCGACCTTGATTGGAGACTTACCGCCGGAAGTGAGCTCGAGCAGCGAACCCGCGGTTGCGGGATCGGCGCCGGATAAGGTTCCGGTGCCGAGCAGATCGCCGTTCATCAGGCTGCAGCCGTTGATCGTGTGATGTGCCACCAGTTGTGCGATGGTCCAGTAGGCCGCGTCGGCGAAATTGGAACGCGTGATGGCCACCGGCGCCGTGCCGGCCTCGCGCATGCGAGCGGTCTGCAGCAGCACCTCGAGATCGACGTCGATCGCGCCCTGCGCGCGATTCTCCGGCGAATCCAGGTAGGGCAGGGGCGCCGGATCGTCTGAGGGCCGCCCGTACGCGCGGCGGAACGGCGCGAGCGCCTCCATCGTGACGATCCACGGCGACACCGTGCTCGCGAAGTTCTTCGACAAGAATGGACCGAGCGGCTGGTACTCCCACGCCTGGATGTCGCGCGCGCTCCAGTCGTTGAACAGTGCCAGCCCGAATACGTGGTCTTCGGCATTCTCGATCGCGATCGGCTGCCCCTGCGGGTTGGGGCGGCCGATGAATACCCCGAGTTCGAGTTCGAAGTCGAGGCGCCGGCTTGGCGCGACCTCGGGTACCACGGCGTCGGCCGATTTGAGTTGGCCGAGCGGCCGGCGGAAATCGCGACCGCTGACGTTGATCGTCGACGCACGACCGTGGTAACCGATCGGCACCCACTTGTAATTCGGCAGCAAAGGGTTGTCCGGGCGGAACAGCTTGCCGACTGCTGTCGCGTGGTGAATGCCGATGTAGAAATCTGTGTAGTCGCCGATCACGCACGGCAGTCCCATTTCCGCGCGCGACATCGGCACCAGCGCGCTTCGCCATGAAGCTTCCTTGGCGCTAGCGCGGCTGAGACCGGCCGATATCGCAGCGCGCAGGTCGCGCCGGGCCGCCGGCAGTAGCCGCATCAGCCGGTTCATGTCGTGGCCGTCGATCAGTCCGGCTCGGCGCAGGTCCAGCACCTGGTCGCCGATAGCGACGCCGATGCGCCAGTCCATGTCGGCCGCCTCGCGGAAGCGGCCGAACGGCAGGTTCTGGATCGGAAACTCGCAACCGTCGCGGTTCGCGGCGTCGACCCAGCTTTGCAGCGCCGGGTCGTGGGTTTCGTCGATGGCGCTGCTCACGAGTGGCTCATTGCTGAAACGCGCGCTCGTGAAGGAAGGCAGCATGCTTGGGCGCGCGCTTGGTCTTCGACCACTCTTCCAGCATGTCCCATTTGACGGCGTCGAGTTTGTTCAGCATCTTGGCCTCATCGGGATCAGGGCAAGCCAGCTCGACGCGGTGGCCATTGGGGTCGAAGAAGTAGATCGAGTGAAACGCCCCGTGGTCGGTCACGCCCAGCACTTCGACGCCGTTGGCCTCGAGATGCGCGCGGTATTCGAGCAGCGTTGCGCGGTCCGCAACCCTGAACGCGATGTGCTGCACCCACGACGGCGTGTTTTCGTCGCGACCCATCGGCGGCTTGGTCGGCAGCTCGAAGAAGGCGAGTACGTTGCCACCACCCGCGTCGAGGAAGACGTGCATGTACGGGTCCGGCTCCTTGGTCGAGGGAACCTGGTCCTCGGCGATCGCCAGCACGAAGTCCATCTTCAGCATCTTCTGGTACCAAAGCACCGTTTCCTTGGCGTCGCGGCACCGGTAGGCGACGTGGTGTATGCGGTCGATCTTCATGGAGCCTCCTTCAACTTAATCCGGTGACGGGAATCAGCGCGCCGTGGATCGCGCGCGCATCGTCGCTCGCGAGAAAGTGGATCACTGCCGCCAGCGCTTCGGGCGCGACCCAGCGCTTGGGGTCGGCGGCGGGCATCGACTGGCGATTGGCCGGGGTGTCGATAATGCTGGGCAGGACGGCGTTGACGTTGATTCCGAGTTCGCGCAATTCCGCCGACATCGATTCCGTCAGTCGCATCAGCGCGCTCTTGGAGGCGATATAGGCGCCCATTTTGGCCGCACCGCGCAGGGCGGACGCAGCGCCGACATTGATAATGGCCCCGCGGCCGGCACTGCGCATCACGGGAACGACCGCCGCAGCGCTGTTCAGCATCGTGTTGACGTTCAGATCGAGCATGCGCTGCCACGTCGCTGCCGTGGTTTCATGCACGGCTTCACCCATCGTGAAGCCGCCGGCCAGGTTGACGGCGGCATCGATGCCGCCGAGTCGCTCCACCGCCGCCTTCACAGCGGTAGAGACAGCGGCGGGGTCGAGCAGATCGGTTGGCAGCGGAAGCGCAGTTCCGGCGGGCAACCGTTGCACCAGCGCGTCGAGTGCCGCACGGTCGCGGTCGAGCAGAGCCAACCGTGCGCCGCGCCCGGCGAACGTCGCGGCCACCGCGTGTCCGAGTGCACCGGCGGCCCCTGTGATCAGGACTCGGCGCGGCTCAGACGGCATTCTTTGCCTCGGCCCGGCGTGCAGCGTGGTAGCGGCCGCTGCCGCGCGTGATCAGCCGGTCTTCCGGCAGCAGTTGTCCCGGCTCGAGCGTGTCCTTGCGCTGAACGCTTTCGTAAAGCGGAGCGAAATCGATGTGCGCGAGTTCGAGCAGATCGTCGAGCGCATCGAGCACGAAATAGCACTCCTGGAAATCGTCGATGCGGTAGCGTGTCCGCATCACGCGCTCCAGATCGAAACCGATGCGGTGTGGCGAATCGTCGTCGAGCGCGAACACGCTCTCGGCGCGTGAACTCGCGATGCCGGAACCGTAGATCCTCACGCCATCGGCCTGCTGCACCAGCCCGAACTCCACCGTGTACCAGTAGACGCGCGCCAGCAGCGGCAGCGTGCCCAGGCGCTGCGCTCGCAGGCCGCCCTCGCCGTACGCCTGGATGAAGTCGGCGATCACCGGATTCATCAGCATCGGCGCGTGGCCGAACACATCGTGGAACACGTCGGGCTCTTCCAGGTAATCGAGCTGGTCGGCGCGGCGGATGAACTGTCCGGCCGGGAAGCGCCGATGCGCGAGGTGATCGAAGAACACCTCGTCCGGGACGAGGCCCGGGCACCGCCACAATCTGCCACCCGGTGTGGCGCATCAGAACATCGCTGAGGCGTTCGAAGTGCGGAATGCGATCCGGCGCGATCGGCAGGGCCTGCATGCCGGCGACGAACTCGTCGCAGGCGCGACCGCGCAGCAGCGCTGTCTGGCGGTCGTACAGCACCTTCCACACGGCGTGCTCGGCTGCGGTGTAGTCCTCCCAGCGCTGCGGAATGGTCCAGTCGGCACGCTTCGGCCGGCCTGCTTCACCTGCCGCCGGTCCGTGCTTCTCGGTCGCGGTGTTCATCACGCTTTCCCCGCGGCTGCGTCGGCTACCGCCGCCAGCGCGAAGTCGCGCTCGGTCAGGCCGCCCGCGTCGTGCGTCGTCAGTCGCATTTCGACGCGGTTGTAGACGTTGCTCCATTCCGGATGATGGTCGGCGCGCTCGGCCGCCAGCGCGACACGCGTCATGAAGGCGAACGCTTCGCGAAAATCGGCGAACTTGAACTGCCGCGTGATCGCGACTCCGTCGTCGCTCAGGCGCCAGCCGGGCCGCGCGGCCAGCTTCTCGCGCACCTGGTCCGAATCGAGAGGCTGAAGCTTAGGCATCGACGGCCAGCGCTCCACGACGTATCTGGTCGCGCTCCAGGCTCTCGAACAGCGCCTTGAAGTTGCCTTCCCCGAAGCCTTCGTCCTGCTTGCGCTGGATGAACTCGAAGAACACCGGGCCGAGCAGCGTCTCGGAGAAGATCTGCAGCAGCAGTTTCCTCTCGCCGCCCTGGGTCGAGCCGTCGACCAGGATGCCGCGCGCCTTGAGTTGCGACACCGGTTCGCCGTGTCCGGGCAGTCGCTCCTCCAGCATGTCGTAGTAGATATCGTTCGGCGCGCTCATCAGCGGTACGCCGGCCATCTGCAACGAATCGACGCTGGCCATCAGGTCATCGGTCAGCAGTGCGATGTGCTGGATGCCCTCGCCGTTGAACTTCATCAGGAACTCTTCGATCTGCCCGGTGCCGCCCTTGCCCGATTCCTCGTTGAGCGGGATGCGGATCATCCCGTCGGGCGCGGTCATCGCACGGCTGGTGAGCCCCGTGTACTCACCTTTGATGTCGAAGTAGCGGATCTCGCGGAAGTTAAAGATCCTCTCGTAGAAATTGCCCCAAAATGCCATGCGCCCGCGGTACACGTTGTGCGTCATGTGATCGACGATGCGGAAGCCATGTCCCTTCGGATGGCGATCGTTGGTGGACTGAAACTCGTGCAGGAACTCGAAGTCGATGTCGTAGATGCTCTTGCCGTCTTCGAAGCGGTCGATCAGGTAAAGCGCCGCGCCGCCGATGCCCTTGATCGCGGGCAGCCGCAGCTCCATCGGCCCGGTCGGCACCTCGATCGGCTGCGCGCCGAGTTCAAGCGCGCGCGCGTACGCCTTGTGCGAATCCTTGACGCGGAATGCCAGTGCGCAGGCGCTCGGACCGTGCTCGGCCGCGAAATAGCCGGCGAGGCTCTTCGGCTCGCGGTTGACGATGAAATTGATGTCGCCCTGGCGGAACAACACCACATCCTTGCTGCGATGCCGGGCGACCAGGCTGAAGCCCAGCTTCTCGAACAGCGGTTCGAGCAGATTGGGTGTTGGCGAGGCGAACTCGACGAACTCGAAGCCCATCAGCCCCATCGGGTTGTCGAACAGATCCGGCATGTCTAGCTCCAGTCGATTGCTTCGATCGATAGCAAAATGTGGCGGCAGTGGTACAGCGTAGCGATAGCCTAGGCCAGTTTGGCGAGCTGGGCTCGGTAGCGCGCTCCGCGCTCGGCGTAGCCGTGCGAAGCCTCGTGCAGGTTCGCCACTTCCGCGTCGGTCAGCGGACGCACGACCTTCGCCGGCGTACCCATGATCAGCGAGCGATCAGGAAACGACTTGCCTTCGGTCACCAGCGCACCGGCGGCCACCAAACACTCGCGGCCGATCGTCGCCCCGTTCATGACGATCGCCTTGATGCCGATCAGCGAAAAATCGCCGATCGTGCAACCGTGCAGCATCGCCTGATGGCCGACCGTGACGCCTGCGCCGATGGTCAACGGAAAGCCCGGATCGGTGTGCAGCACGCAATTTTCCTGCACGTTGCTGCCCGCCCCGATGACGATGGGCTCGTTGTCGCCGCGCAAAACAGCGCCGAACCAGATGTTGACGCGCGGTTCGAGCACCACCTTGCCGATCAGGTGACTGCCGGGCGCCACGAAGGCGTCGGTGGCGATCTGCGGCTCGTCCGAGCCAAGTCGGTACGTGGTCACGTGCGTTCCTCTATCCGTTGCGTGGCTAGTCGATCTTAATGTCGGCCTTCTTGACCAGACGCGCATAGCGCTCCTGCTCGGTCTTCAGGAATTGCGCCGTCGCCTCGGGCGTCATTACGTCGATGACGTTGTCCTGCTTGGCCATCGCGGCCTTGACATCGGGGTCGTTGAACGCAGTGACCAGCGCATCGCGGATGCGCGTCACCTGATCCTTCGGCAGCTTGGCCGGACCCGCAACCATGACCCACCCGGACACGTCGACGTCAGGGAAGCCTTGCTCGGCGAGGGTCGGCACATCGGGCAGCGACGGGACACGCTGCGTGCTCATCACGCCGATTGCGCGCAGCTGGCCGCTCTTCAGATGTCCCTGGACGGTTGACACCGCCGAAACTGCCATGTCGATCTGCCCGCCGAGCAGATCGTTCAGCATCGGGCCGATTCCCTTGTACGGAATGTGCTTGACCTTGACGTCGGCGGCATCGAGGAACATTTCGTTGGCAAGCTGGATGATCGTGCCGTTGCCGGACGACCCGTAGTTGTAGAAATCCGGCTTCGCCTTCAGCATCGCCTGCAGTTCTTTCGCATTCTTCGCCGGCACCTTGGTCGGATTCACCAGCAGCACGAACGGTGAGCCGCCGATGACTGAAATCGGTGTGATGTCAGCCAAGCTGTCGTATGGCAGCTTCTTGAACACGCTTGGATTGACCGCGTGGTTGTTCGACAGCATGCCGATCGTCTTGCCGTCGGGCGCAGCCTTGACCAGCGCCTGCGTGCCGGTGATGCCGCCGGCGCCGGGCAGGTTCTCGATGACGACCGGCTGGCCGCCGAGTGATTTCACCAGGGCGGGTTGCACGGTACGCGCGATGACGTCGACGCCCGATCCGGCGCTGACCGGAAGGATGACGCGTAGCGGCGCCGAGGTGGCCTGTGCCCGCACCGCGCCGGCGGCCAGCGCGAGCGCGAGAGTCGGTGCAAGCAGGATCGTGCGGCGATAAAAAGTCGAGTTCATGCGGTGTCTCCTGGGCTGTGTTTTGAGGGTCAGTGTGTGTCCTGTTTCCTGGCGTCTCGGCAGGGAGCGGAGCTCAGCTCGCAGCAGCCGGCTCGACCGCGCGCAGGCGAGCGAGGATTTCGTCGGTGTGCTCACCGATCTTCGGCAGTGGGCTGCGCACGCCGGGGCGGCGCCCGCCCATCAACAACGGCAGCAGCACCACCTGCGTGGACGCGCCATCGTCGGTGGTCATCGGCACGAGTCCGCCACTCGCCTTCAGGTGCGGATCGTCGACCAGCTGGTCCGGCCGCGTGATCGGTGCGTAAGGCAGGCCGGCGGCCTCGAGCTTGGCCGACAGCTCGTCCTTGCGGAATTTGACCATCGTCTCGCCGAGCCTCTGCAGCAGTTCGGGCCGCACGGCGACGCGTTGTGCGTTGGTGGCGAACCGCGGGTCGCTCGCCAGGTCCGGCCGTTCGATCACCTGGCACAGCGTCTGGAACTGCTTGTCGCTGGTGGCCGCGACGAAGAGCTGCTCGCCTTCGGCCAGCGTGAACACGTCGTACACGCTCCAGGCCGACACTCGTGACGGCATCGGCGGCGCGGGTTCGCCGGTCATCAGGAACTGCTGCATGTGTTGCGCCGAGAGGAACACGCAGTTCTCGAACAGCGCGCTCTGGATTTCCTGCCCGCGCCCCGTCTGCTCGCGCTCGCGCAGGGCAGCCAGTACGCCGATCGCCCCGAACATGCCGCCCATGATGTCGTTGACGCTGGTGCCGGCGCGCAGCGGCCGCCCCTCGGGGCCCGTCATGTACGACAGCCCACCCATCATCTGCACCACCTCGTCGAGCGCGGTGCGACGCTCGTACGGCCCGGGCAGGAAGCCCTTGTGCGAAACGTAGATCAGTCGCGGGTGCTTCTCCGACAGCCTCGCGTAATCGAGCCCGAGTTTGGCCATCAGGCCGGGGCGGAAGTTCTCGAGCATCACGTCGGACTGTCCGATCAGTTCACGCGCGGCCGCGAGCCCTTCTTCCGTGTTGATGTCCAGCACGACACTCTTCTTGTTGCGATTGAAGCTACGGAAGAATCCGATGCCCAGGCCAGGGAGGTTGCGCGTCTTGTCGCCGCCGGGTGGCTCGACCTTGATTACTTCGGCGCCCAGGTCGGCAAGAATCATTCCGCAGCTCGGGCCCATCACCATGTGGGTGAACTCGACAACGCGAACTCCGTCGAGCGGCAGGCCGCGGTTGAGTGGGGTGGTGGCAGTCATGGAGTCTCGCAAGGGTGGAGCGTCAGTGGGCCGCCGCGACGGCGGGCTTGTAGGTCTTCGGCAGTCCGGCCATCCACAGCGTGCCGTGCGTCGGCTCGCCGGCGATCCAGCCAACGACCCGTTGGCGCAGTCTGAGCAGCGCCGGCAGATCGATGCCGGTCGAATGGCCCATCGCTTCCAGCATGAAGGCGAGGTCTTCGGTGGTGGCATTGCCGCTGGCCCCCGGCGCATGCGGGCAGCCGCCGATGCCGGCGAGCGACGCATCGAAGCGCCTGACGCCGAGTTCCAGCGCGGCGACGACGTTGGCGAGCGCCAGCCCGCGGGTATCGTGAAAGTGGCCGCAGCAGAAGCGGTCGCCGGCGAGCTTCAGTGCCTGTTCGAACAGGCGGCTGACGGCGGCGGGATCGGCGTAACCAACCGTGTCGGCAAGGCTCACCCGATCGGCGCCGGCGTCGAGCAGTGCCTGCATCAGCCGCAGCACTTCGGCCGGTTCGACTTCGCCCTGGATCGTGCAGCCGAACGCGGTACCCACGCCGCCTTCGATCAACGTCTTGCTGCCTGAAGCATCCCGCGCGGCACGGATACGTGCGAGTTCCGCGACGACTTCGTCGGGCGTCTTGCGCAAGTTGGCCAGGCTGTGCGCATGGCTCGCCGACAGCGGCAGGATCATCAGATCCGCATTGCCTTCGAGTGCCCGCTCGGCACCCTTCAGGTTCGGCACCAGCACCGAGGCGAACAACCCCGGCAGCGTCTTGGCGAATGCCAGTACCTCGGCCGTATCGGCCAGTTGCGGCATCAGCTTCGGCGGCACGAACGATCCGACCTCGATCTCGCGCTGCCCCGCCGCATGCGCCGCGGCAAGCCACTCGCGCTTGTGCTCGGTCGGAACGATGGTCGCGATGCTTTGCAGGCCATCGCGCAGGCCAACTTCGCGGATGACGACGGGGGAAGGCTGAGCAACGGTTGTGGATTTCATTCGGGGCAGTGCCTCGGCGGCGGGTTGAGCGGCACTTTAGAGATTCCGAATTCCACCGCGAAGTGGTAATTCGGCACCAGCAAGATTCCGATCCGGAATCCCACACACCGCGCAGGTGCAGAATCCGTCCATGCGCGACCTGGATCTGAAGTCCTTGCGGCTGCTGGTGGCGGTCTGCGACCTGCGCAACATCCGCCAGGCTGCCGAGCAGGAGCACATCGAGCCGTCGGCAATCAGCAAACGGATCGCCCAACTCGAAACCGCGCTCGGTACGCCGTTGTTGGTACGCGGGCGGCGCGGTGTGCAGCCGACGCCGGCCGGTGTCGCGCTGCTCGAGCATGCGCGCACGCTGCTCTACACGTTGGATCGCATCGAAGCCGACGTCACCGCATACGCCGGCGGGTTGCGCGGCCACGTGCGGTTGGTCGCCAGCGCATCCGCAGTCGCCGAGACGTTGCTTGACGACATCGCTGCTTTCATGCGCGCTCCGGCCAATCGCGGCATCAAGGTCGACATCGAGGAGCGGTTGTCGACCGAGGTCGTGCGGCTCGTGCGTGACGGCAGCGCCTCAATGGGCATTTGCTGGGACACCGCCGACATGAGCGGCCTGTCGCACGTGCCTTATCGCCGCGATGAGCTCGCGGTGGCGGTGCATCCAAAGCATCCGCTGGCGCGCCGCAAGGCCGTGCGGTTCGAACAGACTCTGGACTACGAGCACGTCGGCCTGCCGCCTGCCACCGCCGTCTACGGCATGCTCCATCGCGCCGCCGCCCGCGCGAACCGCACCCTGACCTACCGCGTCGTCGTGTCGAACTTCGACTCGGCGTTGCGCGTGGTTCGCGCCAATCTCGGCGTCAGCGTGATGCCGGCGCAGGTCACCCGCGCGCAGGCGAAGTCGGGCGACATCGTCGTCGTTCCGCTCGCCGAAGACTGGGCGAAGCGCCGTTTCGCGGTCTGCTTCCGTGCGCGCGACGGGCTTGCCCCGGCCGCCGCCCGTCTGGTCGACTTCTTCGTCGAGCGTGCCGCTGACGAAGCATCCCCTGAGGGCGCGACGCCGCGTCGCGCAGCAGGTCGACAACGACCCATAGTCACGTAGGCTTGCGCGAAACGATGAGTATCGCGTTGTCCCTGTTCGGTGCGCCGACGATCACGGTCGGCGGAAAGTCGGTGCGCGCTCGAATTCGAGCGGCGCACCCAGCTCGTCGCCTACCTTGCGCTGAAGCGCGCCTGGGTCAGTCGCTCCGAGCTGGCCGCCTTGCTGTGGCCGGACCAGGACACCAAGCTCGCGCTGACCAATCTGCGCAAGGCGCTGTTCCGTCTTCAGTCCTTCCCGTGGGCGGACCAGATCGAGGTACAGGCCGGGGCACTGCGCTTCGAGCCGGCCACCGACGTGCTGTCGTTCGAGACGGCGCTGCGCGAACGGCGCCTGGCCGACGCGGTCGACGGCTATCGCGGCGAACTGCTGGCCGGCTTCGACGACGATCGCAACGACGCCTGGTCGGGCTGGCTCGCGTTCGAACGCGATCGGCTGCGCGCGGCGTGGCGCACGGCAGCCACTCAGTACCTCGCTGGCGAGCTCGATGCGACCGAGGCGATCGATCTGCGCCGCACGGTTGCTTGATGCGGATCCGCTCGATGAAGCGGCGCTGCGTCTTTACATCGAGTGGTTGGTGCGGGCCGGGCAGGCGGCGCGGGCAAGGCAGGCTTACGGCGCGTTCGTCGCACGCCTGCGCGATGAACTTGGGCTGGAGCCGGGCGCCGAACTCAGGTCGCTGCAGGACCTGATCGGAGCGACCACCGCGACCGCCGCGCGAATACCTTCGCCGAAAGTCGCGCCGATCGACGACAGTTTCGTCGGCCGCACCGTCGAGCTGCGCCGCATTGCCGCGCTGATGGCGCAGGACGACTGCCGGTTGCTGTGCCTCATCGGCCCCGGCGGCGTCGGCAAGACACGATTGGCACACCGCGCGGTGGAAGAACTCACGCCGAGCTTCGCCGACGGTGCGGCATTCGTTCCGCTCGACGATCTTTCGACCTCGGAGGAGCTCGCAGGCCGCATCGCGCACGAGCTCGACATTGCGCTCAAGGGTCGCGCGGGGTCCGATGGAGCAGGTGATCGCGGCGCTGCGCGAGCGCCACATGTTGCTGGTGCTCGACAACTTCGAGCAGTTGGTTGAGGGCGCGCGGCAACTCGAACCGCTGCTCATGGCGTGCCCGCGCGTGAAGCTTCTCGTCACCTCGCGCGTGCGGCTGGCGCTGGCGAACGAATGGCTAGTTCCACTCGAAGGCCTTCCCTGTCCCGAAGACGAGGACCGCGATCGCATCGAGACTTTCGATGCTGCGCGCCTGTTCGTGCGCGCGGCGCACCGCGTGCAACCCGAACTCAATGCGACTGCCGAAGCGTCGGCGATCATCGACATCTGCAACCAGGTCGAAGGCTTGCCGCTGGCACTCGAACTGGCCGCGTCCTGGACGCGCGTGCTGTCGTGCGACGCGATTGCCGCCGAATTGCGGCACGGCACCGAGCTGCTGCAGGCCCGCGATGCGACGCGTCCGGCACGCCATTCCAGCATCGAGTCGGTCTTCGAGCAGTCGTGGAATCTGCTCGGCGAGCGCGAGCGCGAGGCGCTGGCACGCCTCTCGGTGTTCCGCGGCGGTTTCACGCCGGCGGCCGCACGCGCAGTGACCGGCGCTCCGTTGCCCGTGATCGCGGCACTCGCGGACAAATCGCTGTTGCGCAAGGAAGGCGAGCGCTGCGTCTTGCATCCCCTCGTGCAGCAGTTCGCGCAGGCCAAGCTCGAGCAGGACTTCGACGCCGAGGGCAGCGCCGTCGCTCACAGTCGACATTTCCTGCGTCATCTGATCGAGGGGAGCGATCGCGTGCGCCACGCCGACGCAGATGCGCTGCGCGAAATTGACGACGAGTTCGAGAACATCCGCGCGGCCTGGCGTTTTGCCGTAGAGCATGGTCCTGCCGAAGATCTGGTGCGCGCCGCATACAGCCTGATGAGCCACTGCGACCATCGCGGACGGCGACTCGAGGGCCTCGAACTGATGCACAAGGCGATGGAAGGTGACTGCGTGGCCGGTCACCCCAAGTTCGTCGCGGCCCTGGCGGCGAACGCGGCCTGGATGGCCTACCGCCTCGACCGCTACGCCGAGGCGGAGGCTCTCGGCAAAAGGCGTTGGACGGAGGAGCGGATGGTCAGCGCCCCGGCGACGCGAAGTCGGGCTTCCGGGCCGCCACCGTGCTCGGTGCCACCTGCGCCCGGCTAGGGCGTGCCGACGAAGCGCAACGCTGGTTCCGGCAGGCCCTCGAACTGGCGAAGAAGTCGGCAGACCCATACGACGTCGCCAGCGCCCTCGACAACCTCGGACTCATCGCGCGCGGGCGCGGGGACCTCGACGAAGCGCTGCGGTCTGTATCGGCAGGCGCTGCTGAAGCACCGCGAGATTGGCGACGCCGGCAACGAGGCGGTCTGTCTCAACAACCAGGGGGTCGTCCACATCCTGCGCGGAGAACTCGATGCCGCGCAGGCAGTGCTGGGCGACGCGCGCCAACTGTGCGAACGCCATGGCCTGCCGAGCACGCGCTCATGGTCGAGGTGAATCTCGCCAACATCGCGATGATGTCGCGGCGCTCCCGAGCTGGCGGTGCGGCATGCGCGGCAGGCGCTTGAACTGTCCGGAGCAGACCGGCCAGCGCGCGAACGCGGTTGAAGCCCGCCATGCTCTGGGCTGGGCGGCACTGCGCCAGGGCGACCTCGCCACCGCACGCTCGGAGCTCGTTGCGGCGACGACGGTGGCGATCGCGATCGGTCGCCCGGAGCTGCTCGTCCATGGCGTGCGCCTGTTCGCAGAGCTGTTGGCGGCGCAAGGCACGCCCGAGGTCGCAGCGCGCGTCATGAGCTTCGCACTCCGGCATCCGGGCCTGGTAGGCGCCGAGCGCGAGGTGGCCAAGCAGCAGATGCAGACGTGGGACGCGCGATCGCGGGAAGACGACGACTGGACCGGCCCGCCGCTGGACGAACTCGTGCACCGCATCGTCGCTGAGGCTGGCCAGGCCTACGCCCCGCTGATTGCCACCCTGCGCGTCAGCAGCAGCCGCGATGACCGCGCGAGGGTAGTCGACTCGGCCAGCAGCTAGGCGGCATCGAGCCATAAGCTGCCGCGTCGGTCGCCGCCCATCACATGACGGCGCGAGCGGCGCCATGCCGCGGTTCGATGCAGGGTTGCGACCTCTGCGATCGCTTGCGACGCCAGAGAGCGGCGCGCATGCTTGCGGGCCTCCTTCGGTCGCGAAACGATGAGTATCGCGTTGTCCCTGTTCGGTGCGCCGACGATCACGGTCGGCGGCAAGTCGGTGCGCGCTCGAATTCGAGCGGCGCACCCAGCTCGTCGCCTACCTTGCGCTGAAGCGCGCCTGGGTCAGTCGCTCCGAGCTGGCCGCCTTGCTGTGGCCGGACCAGGACACCAAGCTCGCGCTGACCAATCTGCGCAAGGCCCTGTTCCGTCTGCAGTCCTTCCCGTGGGCGGACCAGATCGAGGTACAGGCCGGGGCACTGCGCTTCGAGCCGGCCACCGACGTGCTGTCGTTCGAGACGGCGCTGCGCGAACGGCGCCTGGCCGACGCGGTCGACGGCTATCGCGGCGAACTGCTGGCCGGCTTCGACGACGATCGCAACGACGCCTGGTCGGGCTGGCTCGCGTTCGAACGCGATCGGCTGCGCGCGGCGTGGCGCGGCGCTGCACAGGAACGTCTCGCTGCTGAGATCGACGCGACCGAGGCCATCGATCTTGCGGCTCGTCTGTTGGAGGCCGACCCGCTCGATGAGACGGCGTTGCGCTCGTACATGTCGTGGCTCGCCCATGCCGGCCAGCCGAAACGCGCCCGCCAGGCCTATGGGGACTACGTCGCACGCCTCGCGGCCGACCTTGGGCTTGCACCCGGCGCCGACCTCGTCGCCTTCCACGATTCGCTTGGCACGCCGGCGTCGGCATTGGCAAGTGCGCCGAAGTCGGCCGCGCCGCCTAACGACGGCTTCGTCGGACGCGCAGTCGAACTGAGGCGCATTGCAGCGCTGCTGACGCAGGACGACTGCCGGCTGCTGTGCGTGGTCGGTCCGGGCGGCGTCGGCAAGACACGACTGGCGCGTCGAGTGATCGAAGAGCTTGGCTCGGCCTTCGAAGACGGTGCCGTCTTTGTCCCCGTGGAAGACATTGCATCGACGGCGGACCTCGCCGGCCGCCTCGCGCGGGAACTCGGAATCACCTTGAAGGGCCGCGGCGAGGTGCTGGAGCAGGTCATCGAATTTCTGCGCGAACGCCGGATGCTTCTCGTTCTCGACAACTTCGAACAGCTGGCAACCGATGCATCGATTCTCGAGCAGCTGCTCGTCGCCTGCCCCCGGCTGAGACTGGTCGTCACCTCGCGAGTGCGGCTTGCGCTTGCGGCGGAATGGCTGCTGCCTCTCGATGGACTGCCTTGCCCCGAAGACGAGGACCGCGATCGCATCGAGGCGTTCGATGCGGTGCGCCTTTTCGTACGGGCGGCGCAGCGCGTGCAACCCGCGCTGGTGCCGGCGGCCGAAGCGTCGGCGATCGTCGACATCTGCAACCAGGTCGAAGGGCTGCCGCTCGCGCTCGAGCTCGCCGCGGCGTGGACTCGCGTGCTGTCGTGTGCGGCGATCGCCGCCGAGCTGCGCCATGGCACCGAGCTGCTGCACGCCTCCGATGCGACGCAGCCAGCGCGGCACGCGAGCATGGAGGTCGTGTTCGACCACTCGTGGCGCCTGCTAAGCGACGTCGAGCGCAACGCCCTGGCAAGGCTGTCGGTGTTCCGGGGCGGCTTTTCTCCCGAAGCGGCGCGGGCGGTGGCAGGCGCGCCGCTGCCAGTCCTCGGTGCATTGGCCGACAAGTCGCTACTGCGCAAGGAACAGTCGCGCCTTTATCTACACCCGTTGGTGCAGCAGTTTGCCGAGGAGCGCCTCCGCGACGCCACGAGCGGCGGCGAGGCGGATGCCGTGCATGCATCGTACTTCCATCGCCTGCTCGGACAGCTGCAGTCCGCCACCGCGTCGGGCGATCGCGCGGCATTGGATCGCATCGACGAAGAGTTCGAGAACTGCCGGCGCGCGTGGATCTGGTCGATGAATAACGGCCGAGCCGAAGTGCTTGCGCGCTGCTCCAGGACTCTCTTGGATTACTGGGACTACCGGGGCCGTTTTCAGGCGGGATTGACGCTGATCTGCCAGGCGATCGACGGGACCGTTGCCCGCGCCGATCCCGCACTGAAGGCTCTGCTGCTTAGCCGTGCAGCGCATCTCGAGTACCGACTCGACCGATATACCGAGGCCGAAGCGCACGCACAGGAAGTGCTGGCGACCACGACCAGAAGCCGGGACAGGGACGCCCGTCTGCAGGCGCTCAACGTACTCGCCACTTGTGCGTTCAGATTCGGTCGCTGGGAAGAGGCCCGACACTACTTCAAGCTGCGGCTGGATTCGTCGTCGCCAGAGGAACATGCGCACAGCCTGGCTGTCACCCTTGACCACCTTGCTCTGATCGAGAAACGCCTGGGGAGTTACGCGGAAGCTCTGCGATTGTCGCTGCAATCGCTGGAGCAGCACCGGCACCTGGGCGACAGTGCCGGCGAGGCGTTGTGCCTCAGCAATCTCGGGTCGCTGGAAATCGAGATGCACGAGTTACAAGACGCCGAGTCTCACCTGCGCGAGGGACTCGCCATCTGCGATCGCGACGGGCTCGTGAGCACGCGTGTTTTCATCCTGTCCAACCTCGCCGACGTGGCATTTGAGTCGGGCGATTTGGCCGCCGCCGAAGACCACGCCAACCAGGCGATGGAGACGGCAGCCTTGACGGGCAATCGCTTGGTGGCCGTCGCGATGCGCGCCCGGCTCGCGTCGATCGCTCTTCGGCGTGGCAACCTTGATGTTGCGCGGTCAGCCTTGGTGGAGAGTCTGGCGCGGGCCATCGAGCTTCCATCGCCGCCGATGATGCTGGACGCCGTGCTCCAGTTCGCGGAACTGCTTGAGGCACAAGGCGAAACATCGGGCGCGCGCAGCGTTCTGGAGATCGCTTCGGAGCATCCTGCGACGACCCAGCAGGTAAGGAGTGCGATTCGCGCGATCCAGGATCGACTGCCCAAAGCCACAGGCGACGCCGGAACGAAGATCCCTGGGCTGGACTTCGATGAACTCGTTGGTCGCATCGTGTCCGAGGTCAGCCTGGACCACGCGCCGCTGATTGCCACCCTGGGCACCGCGCCGCTGACCGCTACTCCCGCCTGAACGCCGGGCCTCGTTGGCCGAATCGCCGAACGCGAGGAACGCTCGCGGAACGCACCCCTGCGTACGGTTCGCCCCTTCCACAAGGGGACGACCATGCGCAACTCACTCAACCCGCAGTACCAGTTCGGCGAATTCCGTAACACCCAGGGCGAGAGCTTCGGCCGCATCGCCCGCAGCTCGTCGATTTCCCGCCCGATCGTAGGGTCACCGCCGCGCAGTAGCGCGAACGACGCTGATGCGATGTCGCGTGATGACGGCGCGGCGGTCGCGTTGCGCACCCTCGGAGCCAATGGTTTCGGTGAAGCCGCGCTGGCCCGCAGCGTCGACTACCAGCGCCCGGACGCAGTGCAGCTTGAGGCCGCGGCCCGCGCGCACCGCTCGCGCGGCGTGGCGAAGATCATCGCCGCGATCTGGCACGACATGCACGACCGGCTGCGCATCGCGCTGGCACGCATGGAGCGGCGCGCGCAGGCCCGCGCCACCGCGGCAACGCTGAGTGCACTCGACTCGCGCACGTTGCGCGATCTCGGCTTCCACCGCAGCGAGATTCCGTCGATCGCCGCGGAGGCCGCGGGCTTACTCGAATCCAGCCGCGTCCGCGCGGTGCAAACCCTGCGCGGCCTGTCGTAGGCCGCCCCACTACCAAGGAGTTAGTCATGGATGGAATGACCACCGCGGTTGCCGCGCCGAATTACACCGCGATCAAGCAGAAGCAGCAGGCCACCTGGGCCAGCGGCGACTTCGCCGTCGTCGGCACCACGCTGCAGATCGTCGGCGAATCGCTCGCCGAAGCTGTCGACGTGCGCGCTGATGAGCGCGTGCTCGACGTCGCCGCCGGCAACGGCAACGCCACGCTGGCCGCCGCACGCCGCTTCGCGCGGGTCACGTCGACCGACTACGTGCCGGCGCTGCTCGACAAGGGTCGCGAGCGTGCGTTTGCCGAGGGTCTATCGGTGCGCTTCCTCGAAGCCGACGCGGAGGAGCTGCCGTTCGCCGACGGAACATACGACGTCGTCCTGTCGACCTTCGGCGCGATGTTCACGCCCGAGCACACCCGCACCGCGGGCGAAATGATGCGCGTGCTGCGCGCCGGCGGCCGTCTCGGCATGGCCAACTGGACGCCGGAAGGGTTCATCGGGCGGCTGTTCAAGGTGATCGGCGCACACGTGGCGCCTCCGGCCGGCCTGAAATCGCCTGCGCTGTGGGGCAACGAACCTTATGTGACGGAACTGTTCGGCGCGCGCGCCGCGGACATCCGCTGCGAGCGGCGCAACTTCAATTTCCGCTACCGGTCGGCCGCGCATTTCGTGCAGGTGTTCCGCGACTACTACGGCCCGACGCACAAGGCGTTCGCCGCGCTCGACGAGTCCGGCAAGCAGGCGCTCGACCGCGACATCACGACGCTGCTGAACGACATGAACACCGCCGGCTCGACCTCGTTGGTCGTGCCATCCGAGTACCTCGAGATCGTCGTCACCAAGCGCTGAAAACTCTTTTCAACACTCACCAAGGAACTCCCATGAACCAAGTAACTCAGTACCGTACCGCGCGCCTGGCCACCGCCGCATTCGCGCTCGTCGGCGCGATCGCCGACGCCCGCGCCGACGTCGTCACCGACTGGAACATTAAGGCCAACGAGGTTGTCGTCGAGTCGAAGCTCGGCACGCCGCCCGCTATCCGCGTGATGGCGATGGTGCAGACGGCCGTCAATGACGCTGTACGCAGCACCACGCCGCAGCCGGGCACACAACCCGCTTCGGTCGAGGCTGCCGTCGCCGCAGCCAACCGCGCGGTGCTCGTGAAAATGCTGCCCAACCAGCAGGCGATGATCGACGCGGCTTACCAGGCCGCTGTCACCAGCATCCCGGAAGGGACCGCCAAGACCGCGGGCATCGCGGCCGGTGAGCGCGCCGCGGCTGATGTGCTCGCCAAGCGGACCGTCGACGTCATCGCGCCGGAAAGCTATCGCCCGCACACCACGCCCGGGGTCTACGTGCCGACGGCCGCAGTTGCCGCGCCTCAGTGGTCGCAGCGCACGCCGTGGCTGATGTCGAGCGCCGCGCAGTTCCGCGCCGGCCCGCCGCCGGCGCTTTCGGGCGACGCCTGGGCGCGCGACTACAACGAGGTCCGCGAACTCGGCAGCCGCACCAGCACCAAGCGCACGGTCGAGCAGACCGAGATCGCCCGCTTCTGGGAGTACTCGCTGCCGCCGATCTATTTCGGCGCGATTCGCTCGGTAGCCACGCAGCCAGGCCGCGACGTCGCACGCAACGCGGGACTGCTTGCTGCCTCCGCGCAGGCGATGGACGACGCGATGATCGCCGTGTTCGAGGCCAAGTACGCCTACAACTTCTGGCGGCCGGCTACTGCGATCCGCAACGGCGACGTCGACGGCAATGACTCGACGATGCGCGAGCCTACGTGGGCGCCGCTGATCGATGCACCGATGCATCCCGAGTACCCGAGCGGCCACGCGATCCTCGCCGGCGCTGTCGGTGTGGTGCTGCAGGCCGACGCCGGCGATGGTCCGGCGCCCGTGGTGACCACTTCGAGCCCGAGCGCGAAGGGGGCGACGCGCCGCTGGACCAGCATTGACGGCTTCGTGCGCGAAATCGGCGACTCACGCATCTACGCCGGCATTCACTACCGCGCTGCCATTGACGCCGGCACGTCGATGGGCAAGCAGATCGGCACGCTTGCCGTGGACCGCGTTCTGCGTCCCGTGATCGATCCCGCGCGCTCCGCGGCCGGGACGCGCATCGAGCCCGTCACCGGGCTGATGTGCGACGCACGCGGTGCGACCTTCTTCAGTTGCCAGCCGTAGTCGGAGAAACCAACACGTTTCCACCCGCGTTGCCGGGCAGCCGACCTTCCGGTCGGCCTCGGCGGCGCGCTTTCACCCTAGAGCACAAGGAGCAGCAGCATCATGGAAGCCACAGCAGTCGCAACACCGCGCAAGGCCGCCGTCCCGACGACCGAGCGCTACGCCAAGTGCATCGAAGCGTCCAAGCGCATCCGCTGGGACATCGACCGCGACGTCATCCGCGGCCGCCAGTTCGATGTCAGCAAGAAGTTCATGCCCGACGGCTTGTCGAAGGTTTCGGCGCTGACGTTTCTGACGCCCGCCGAGAAGCGTTTCCTGTCGCAGATCCAAGGCCGCACTTACGCGAACATTTTTGGCCTGGTCGAGCGTTACATCGGTGCGAAGACCAGCGAACTGTCGCGCAGCCACTCGCTGGGCGATCAGGTCGCGTTCGAAGCGCTGGTGCGCATGACTGACGAGGAACTGAAGCACCAGGAACTGTTCCGTCGCCTGGAGAAAATGGCCGGCGAGCAGATGCCGGAAGGCTACGACTTCAAGCCGCAGCCGAACGACGTCGCCGGCGCTGTGCTCAGCAAGTCCGACTGGGCGGTGCTCGCGCTGACGCTCGACATCGAGATCTTCACGCAGGTGCACTACCGCTCGAGCATCGATCCCGACAGCGAATTGTCGGAGCTGTGGAAGGACGTGTTCCTGTTCCACTGGAAGGAAGAGTCGCAGCACGCGATCCTCGATGAGCTGGAGTGGCGCCGCGAGCACGCGAAGCTCGGTGCTGCCGAACGCGACCAGGGCGTCACGGATCTGATAGCGCTCGTCGGCGCGGTCGACGGCATCGTGCAGATGCAGGCCACGGCCGATGCGGACTACTTCATCGCGGTGGCCGGACGCAAGTTCAGCGCGGCCGAAGAAGCGTCGATCCATGACGTCGTGTTGAAGGCCTACCGCTGGCAGTACGTCGTCAGCGGTGCGCAGGAGCCGCGCTTCGGCGAGGTGCTGGCCGAGTTGGTCACGCCCGCGCAGATGGAGCGCATTGGAGCCGCGCTCGGACCGATCGTTGCGCACGTCGCGCAGACGACCCACTGAGTGATGCAGGCAGGCGAGGTGAACATGAAACCCTTCGACTTCGACGCAGGCGGCGAACCGCCGCGCCAGACGGTGGTCCTGCTGCACTCGAGCGCGAGCTCGTCGCGGCAGTGGAGCGCGCTCGTCGAGGCGCTGCGGCCGCACTTCGACGTGCGCGCCGTGGACTTTCACGGCCACGGCACGCAACCCGAGTGGCGCGGCGCCGCGCCGCTGACGCTGGCCGACGAGGTGGCGCTGGTCGAGCCGATCCTGCGCGAAGCCGGCCGTGTTCACCTCGTCGGCCATTCGTATGGCGGCGCGGTGGCGCTGAAGGCCGCGCAGCTGCATCCGCACGCGGTGCGCAGCCTCGTCGTCTACGAGCCGGTGATGTTTCGCTGGCTGTTCGACGAGGACGTGAATTCAGACGCGCGCGCAGGGAGTCATCGCCATGGCGGCCGGGATGCGCGAGTCGCTGGCCACGGGCGACGAGCTAGGCGCGGCCGAGCGGTTCCTGACTTACTGGTCGGGCGCTGCCAGCTGGAATTCGATGCCCGCCGCGCGCCAGCAGGCATCGGCCGCGCGGATGCGTTCGGTGCGCTCGCACTTCGACGCTCTCACGGCCGAAACGCTCACAGCGGCGTCCTTCCGTCGACTGAGTTCGCGCATGCTGTGCCTGAGCGGCTCGCGCACGGTGGCGAGCACGCGCCGTATCAGTGCGATCCTGCGCGAGACATTGCCTCATGCGGAGCACCAGATGCTGGTCGGCATGGGGCACATGGGGCCGATCACCCATGCAGACGAGGTCAATCGGCGGCTTGCTATGTTCCTCAGCCGGTACTTGGCCGGCCACCCCATCGAGGCGGAGGCCGCATAAGTAGCAAGAGAATCACGAGCGATGCCAACGACGGCACGAATCAGCACACTTGGTGCCGCTCGTGCGGACCCTGTAGCAGTCGGCGGCTCGCGTCAGCTTACGGAGATGGCCGGCTGCTCGCCGCCAGCGAAGCGGATTCCAGTCCCTTGTCGCGCAACCACGCCGGGTTGAACAGGCGCTGCGCGTAGAGTCCGCCCCGGTCGCACAGCACGGTGACGATGGTGTGACCCGGCCCCAGTTCGCGCGCAACCTCCACTGCGGCGGCGACGTTGATGCCGCTCGAGCCACCGAGGAAAAGGCCTTCTTCCCGCAGCAGGCGATACACCATGCTGACACAGGTGGGGTCGTCGATCGCGACAGCGTCGTCGATCGGCGTGCCTTCGAGGTTGGCCGTCACGCGCGTCGTCCCGATGCCTTCGGTGATCGAGCTGCCCGTCGCTTTGAGCTCTCCCGTCTTCACCCAACTGTAGAGCGCGCTGCCCTGCGGGTCGGCAAGAACGATGCGCACGCGGGAGTCGCGTTCCTTCAGAAAACGGGCGACACCCGCCAGCGTGCCGCCGGTTCCCGTCGCGCAGGTGAAGGCATCGATGCTGCCGCCGGTTTCGCGCCACAGCTCGGGTCCGGTGGTCTCGTAGTGCGCCTGCCGGTTGACGACGTTATCGAACTGGTTCGCCCAGATCGCGTTCGGCAGTTCGGCTGCCAGCCGCGATGCGATCTTCTGGTAGTTGTTGTCGTCGACATACGGCTTCGGCGGTACCGGTCGCACCTCGGCGCCGAGCGTGCGCAGCAACTCCATCTTCTCGGGAGACTGGTTGTCGGGAATGACGATCACGCAGCGGTAGCCGCGCTCGGCGCAGATGTGCGCGAGACCGATGCCGGTGTTGCCGGCGGTGCCCTCGACGACCGTGCCTCCGGGCCGCAAGGCCCCGCTCTTCTCGGCCGCGCTAATGATGTAGAGCGCCGCACGATCCTTGACCGACCCGCCGGGGTTCAGGAATTCCGCCTTGCCGAGGATGCTGCAGCCCGTCTCGGCGCTCAGCCTGCCGAGGCGGATCAGCGGCGTGTTGCCGACGGTTCCGCTGAAACCCTCATCGATGGTCATGTGCGTACCCAGAGTTGAAACTAAAGCCGTCGTTCGCCTCAAAGCCGACATCACCTGAATCGTAGCCTGCTCGCCTTCAGAGCCACTATCAATGTTTGCTTTCGCCGCGTGAGCACCTAAGCTCACGCCATGCCGTCGATCGCCTACACACTGGCCGAGGAAGAAGTCGAGCTGCAGGCCATTCGCGCGCAGGGCGCGGGCGGGCAGAACGTCAACAAGGTCTCCAATGCGGTTCACCTGCGCTTCGACGTGCGCAGGTCGTCGTTGCCGGACGAACTCAAGCAGCGGTTACTGGCCCGGCGCGATCAGCGCATCAATGACGAAGGCGTCGTCGTCATCAAGGCGCAGCGGTATCGCAGTCTGGAGAAGAACCGCGCGGAGGCACTGGAACGCCTGCGCGCTGTCATCGATGCTGCGGCCGAAATTCCGCGATCGCGCAGACCCACGCGACCGAGTGCGGCGGCAAAGCGCAAACGAGTCGAGACCAAGGTGCAGCGCGGGCAAGTCAAGGCGCTGCGCAGGCGCGTGGTCGACTGACCGGCGCGGTGGCGCCGCGGCAGACGCTGGTCGAAGACGGCGGGACTCCATTGGAAACCCGTGGAGTTTGGTGGAATAAACGAAGCCGGCACGGTGTTTACGGAAATGGGATCGAGCGTCCCATTGCGGTGGACCGACGAGAGTGCAGGGCAGGACTGAACGAGGTTTGACGTATCGCGTCTGCGTGGTGCTGGCTGCAGCGTTCGCGGGACTGCTCGCGATTGCGGTGGTGCCGCCAGCCGTCGCAGCAGCAACGATTGCGGTTGAATCCGAGCGCGATGGCGATGCCGTAAAGATCCACGCCAGGGCGGTGCTGAACGCCGATGTCGCGACCGCGTGGCGCGTACTGACCGACTACGACCGCTACGCCGAATTCATCCCGGACCTGCGCGTGAGCCGCGTCGTCACGCGTCGCGGCTCGACGGTTACCGTCGAGCAGTCTGGAGATGCGGCTTGGCTGGTCAGGTTTCCCCTCGATGTCACCTATGAGATCAGTGAGATCCCGCCAAGCCGCCTGCAATCGCGCGCAGTGGCCGGGAGTCTGCGTTCGCTGGTAAGCAGCTACACGCTGACGCCGGCAAACCCGGGGACACGGCTCGACTACATTGGCCACGTCGAGCCGGGCTTCGCACTCTTCGGGCAAATCGAACGGGCTGTAGTGGAGCGTAACGTTGCCCGCCAGTTCCAGGCGCTCGCCGATGAAATGGAGCGTCAGGGTGCGCATGCACCGTCGCATCCGGTGGAGAAGTGCGAAGTGACGAACGACCGTATCAGGGATTGTTGATGTTGCGGAACACAGATCAGTCCTGGGGCACGCCGGCCAAGCTGTTGCACTGGGTGGTGGCAGTGCTCGTGCTCGCGCAAATCTGCCTGGGCTGGGCCGCGGTGAGTTGGCGACTCTCGCCCACCAAACTCGATCTGTTCGTCTGGCACAAGTCGATCGGCATGCTGATATTGCTGCTGATGCTCATGCGTCTGGTATGGCGCTCGGTCAACGTCGCGCCGTCGTTGCCGGCCGGCATGGTGCCGCTCGAGCGGCTCGCCGCGCGCCTCAGCCATCTCCTTCTCTATATGCTGCTGTTCCTCATGCCCTTGACGGGTTGGATCATCAGTTCCGCCGCCAACATCCCGTTCCGGATCTTCTGGCTGGTCCCCCTGCCGGCGATCGTGCAGCCCGACAAGGTGTTGGCCGATGAGGTCGGGCGCGTGCACTTAGCGCTGTTCATCGTGTTGTCGTTGTTACTGGTCGTTCACATCGGCGCGGCGCTTCGACACCACTTCGTCAAACGCGACGATGTGCTGAAGCGCATGTTGCCCGGCCAGGCCAGTGCCGGATGATCCGCGTCTTGCTCGCCGCCGCGTTGCTGTCCGTCCATGCGGCCGATCCGGCGCAGGCAGCAGACTGGCGGATGGACGCTGCAACGAGCCGGCTCGAATTCGCGGCGACGTATGAAAGAACCGCCGCGCCCGGAGTGTTCCGTGAGTTCGACACCCGCCTGCACTTCGATGCCGACAAGCCCGCGGAGGGACGGCTCGACGTCTCGATCGTCGTGCCAAGCGCCGACATGGGCAACGCCGATGTGAACAAGGCCATCAGTGGCCCCGAATGGTTCGACTTCGCCCGGTTTCCGCGAGCGGAATTTCATGCGACGGAAATCCGACGGACCGCGGCCGGCCGCTACGTGGCACGTGGGCTGTTGAACCTCAAGGGCGTGCAGCAGGCGGTCGAAGTTCCGTTCGCCTGGAGCGAGACCGGCGACACGGCGAAGTTGGATGGCGAAATCACCGTCAAGCGCGGACCCTTCGGCATCGGTACCGGCGAGTGGGCGTCCACCAGCGTCATTGGCCCGGACGTGACGATCAAGTTCAGCCGTGAGGCTGCGCAAAGTTGGCTGAGCGGCGCTTCGCGCTTTGGGTTGCCGCAGCGGTCACCGCGCTGCTGGCGGCGTGCGCTACTCAGGTCGCCGCACCGCCGGAAGCCACGACGCGCAGGCCGGCCGAATTTCCGGAGGCGGACTACCAGGGGATGCTGGCGCGCGGGGAGCCCGTTTTTCGTCTCGATCCCGTCCGCTCGTTCGCGGTCATCGTGGTCCGGCGCGGTGGATCGCTCGCACAATTCGGGCACGACCACGTCGTCGCAAGCCACGACGTCGCCGGGTACATCGCTCCGGACCAGGGCCGCGCCGACCTATACGTTCCACTGGATGCGCTGGTCGTCGACGAACCGGCGCTGCGGTCGGAGATTGGGTTGGACACACAGCCCTCGCCCGCCGACGTCGCGGGTACCCGCAGCAACATGCTCGAAAAGGTGCTCGAGACCGATCGCTATCCCTTCGCGCTGATCGCCGTCAAAGGCGCCGCGGCGAGCGGCAGCGGGCAGCCACTGCAGGTCGCCGTCTCACTGCACGGAGTCACCCGCTCGGTGGACGTTCCGGTGCAATATCGAAGAGCTGCTGACGAAGTCACGGTGAGCGGAGCATTCGCGATCGACCAGTCCCAGTTCGGCATCGTGCCGTTCACGGTCCTGGGCGGCGCCATTGCCGTGCAGGATCGTCTGAACGTCACGTTCCAGATCGTCGCCAGTCGCGTTCGCTGACGGCAGGCGCATCGCGGCGGTGTTTCAGCGCGCGCTAGGTCGGCGTAGGCTCCTACTTCACCGGCCGGTGCGGCCGCGCCAAGCCGGTTCGAATCGACCAGCAGGAGGCAGCAATGACGATTTCTGCACGACTGACGGGCTATCTCGCCCAACGTGGCGCACGCTACGACGTGTGCGCGCACGATCACAGCCACTCCAGCGCCCAGACCGCGCGACTGGCGCACATTCCGGAACATCAGTTGGCCAAATCGGTGATCCTCGAGGACGACGCGGGCTGCGTGCTGGCCGTCGTGCCGGCGAATTCGCGCGTGCAGATCGGCGAGTTGGCCGGCTTGCTCGGTCGCCGCGATCTGCATCTGGCCGATGAACACCGCATCATGCAGGTGTTCGAAGATTGCGCCGTTGGCGCCGTCCCTGCCTTTGGCATGGTCTGGGGCGTGGAAACGGTGGTTGACGAGACGATCGGCGACAACGCCGAAGTCTATGTGGAAGCCGGAGACCACGAAGCGTTACTTCGCATGTCCCGCGAGCAGTTCAACGAGTTGATGCGCGAAGCGAAGCGTGGCCGCTTCAGTCGGCTGCCCGTGCATTGAACCTCCGGCCGCGAGACCAACGCTGTCAACCCTTCGTCTTGAGAGGGTTGGCCGCCCTGCGATCAAGACTGTCCGGCGCGGCTCAGTGACGCGTGTTTAGCAGGCAAAGCCGGACCAGCGTTGAGCCGCAAGTGCCGGCAGCTGCTTCGATGTGAGTGGCGGGCTACCCGACCGCCAAAGACCGCTACTGGCTGGGTCAAGCCAGCGCGCCTGCACGTCCGAGCGAAATTCCAGTCAGCGCACACAGCAACCTCAAAGGTATCTCCGTCTTGAAGGACCACACGAAGCCGTTCAGTGGCAATGTTTCCGCTCTTTCCCACTGGGCCGCTGCCCGCCTCTCGCACGTTTCAGTGGATTCGCCCCAGTGTTGACTTCGCGCTATCACGAGCGGACGCGACGCGTGTCAACGCCTCACCGAAAAGAGCGTGGCGGCCCGATTAACGGCGTCTTTAACGGTGCGGCAGCACCAACTGCAATCACCACTGCATTGCCGCCCGGATTCTGGACTGGGTCGCCGTCGATCTTCCAGTTGTTCGTCAACCAAACGTTTCCAGACGGGTCGATCTGGCCACCCGTGATCCGCTCCAGAGCATCGCTTTGGTACCCGGTGCTTGGCGATATCGGGTCCCCGACCCTCCAACCGGGCGGACACTTCCGCGTGTCGACGCCGCAGAAGCGGCTGATACCGGTCGGCGTCGTCGTACTGGTACCGACTTTGACCGCGCCGAAGTTGAAGACCCAGACGGTGTCGTCGCCATCGACCGCGATACCCCACGGCAGTGTGATTCCGCCGCCGGTGAAGGGCGAGCCGGGATGAGGTCTTCGATCGTCGGCTTGGTACATCGTTACTGATGGACTGGTCGCTGCACCGAGCCTGAACCGTGTCGGGCATGGTGTATCGAGCCAATCGGAGTTCGACACCCAAACGTTTCCCTTGCTGTCCACCGCGTTTCCGACCGGATGACTAAGGACCGTCTTGCCTTGGTACGTGGCGGGAAGCGTCTCGAGCAGCGTGCCCTCGGGCGAGATGACGTAAACGTTGTCGCTGCGGTTGCCGGTGGCCCACAGATTGCCCTTGGCATCAATGACAGCCCCGAATGGCTTGATCTGCGGATCGTGCGGTCGAGGAGCCGGACCCAACGGAATGTTGAATGCGCGATTCGGATCCCCGCGCGGATACTTGGTCACCGAATCGTTTCCGCAGTTGGTGATCCAGATGTTGCCTTCACGGTCCGACACGATCGACATCGGCCACGACATGTCGCCCTGCGTGTATCCGTCTTGTTTCGTGATGGCGACGCCATCCGGCCGGAACTTGGACACGCTGTTGTGCTTGGCTGCGATTGGCAACTGCTTCGCACGGCGGATCCTGAAATCCAAAATTGGCGATCCAGATGTTGCCCGTTGGATCCAGCGTGATGCCGTACCCCGCCCCACTGAGGCCGCCCCCAAAGTAAGGCGATCCCGGGAAGTTCTGCCCTGATGGCGTGAGCTTGATCAGGCGGCGGCCAGCGCAGGCGTATTCATCACTCGGTCGCGGATCGTAGTTGTCATTCACCCACACAAACCCGAGTTCATCGATCGCGAAGTTGCCCGGTCCGTCCATCAAGTTCGTGCTGTCCTGCTTGTAGTAGAACCCGCCGGTGAACTTGAGGAACAACAGCCAATTCGTCGGCCGCTGCGTCAACGCAGGCTGGTACACGGGACGGACCTGCGCAAGAACGAACAGCGGGTCATCGGCATTCGAGGGGTAGCCGGGATAGGCCGGATTTCTGACGATGTTCGCGACCGCCTGAAGCACGTTGGTCGGCACCGCACCTCCGGGAGGCCGAGCCGCCTCGAGCAGCTGCGTGCAGTAGTGCGCATTGGCGATGCAGGCCGCGATCACGTTGCTCAACGAGTTGAATGTCGGCAACGTCGAGGTCTTGCTGCCGTTCGGAATCGACGCGAGCACGACACCGACGGCACCGGTCTGCGGATTCGCAAGATTCGCGGCCATCGCCACGGCGTTGAGCATGCCGTAGGTGTTGCCGTCAATCTTCTGACCATCGATGAATTGCGCAAACGCGTTCCCGATTGCGATCGTCGTGCGCTCGTTGACGACAACGTCGCCCGCGACGGTTGGTCCGGTGCCGATTGCGCTCGCCAGCATTGCCTGGCCGCGTTCGGCCTGGACGAACAACACCGACTGCTTGTCGGCGAGGCCAGGCGGCAATGCATAGTTGATGCTGAAGTTCCCCGCGCTGTCGCTGGTGTCAGAACCCAGTAGTCTCCATGCCGGACCGTGATCGACGATGCTGGCAAACAGCGAAACCCTATAACCGGTCAATCCGGTACCGGCGCTTTGCACGCTGCCTCGAAGGAGACCTACCTGATGCTTGGGCGCTGCTGCGAGCGAGGCGGTCAGTGCGAGCCCCACCAAAGCTGCGACCACGAGCGAAGCTTTGCGTGAAGATCTTGAGCGCAGCAATGTGCAGCTGTCGGCCATGATCACCCCATTAAGGAATGCCTTGGATGCAGCAACCCTAGATCAGCCTGCCAGAATGTCCCTCTGTCGGGCACGACCTGAAGCACGTCCACTGCTCGACCGCGGCTGTTGTTCTCGACAGGCATGCGCTCGCGCGGCCGCTTATACCCGCTCCCAGCATGACAGTTCAGGCTCACCAAAGCCCAGTACGTCGCTGGTCGCATAGTCGGCTTCTAAGCAATTCTCAGGCAAGTTCGTTTGGTCAGCAATTGGCCGAGGGCCGTCTAAGACCGTCAGAGGAGGCGTGTAGGAAATTCTCAGTAACTCTGACCAGAAACTCAACCCAGCGCCTGCTCCAGATCGTCGATCAGGTCGCGCACGTCCTCGATACCGACGCTGAGGCGGATCAGGCCGTCGTCGATGCCGAGTTCGGCGCGGCGATCGGCCGGAATGCTCGCGTGCGTCATGATGGCCGGGTGCTCGATCAGACTTTCCACGCCGCCGAGGCTCTCGGCCAGCGTGAAGACCCGGCAGTGCTCCAGCATACGGCGGGCGCGCGCCAATCCGCCCTCGATGACGATGCTCACCATCGCACCGCCGGTGTTCATCTGTCGGCGCGCCAGTGCATGCTGCGGATGGCTTTCGAGGCCGGGATAGATCACTTGGCGAATGTCCTTGCGCGCGGCCAGATGGCGCGCGATCGCCAGCGCGTTTTCGCCGGCCCGCTCCATGCGCAGCGCCAGCGTCTTGACGCCGCGCAATGCCAGGAAGCTGTCGAACGGCGCTGCGATCGCGCCGATCGCGTTCTGCAGGAAGCCGAGCCGCTCGACGAGCGCGTCGTCGTCGCCGACGACCGCGATGCCGCCGATCATGTCCGAATGGCCGTTGATGTACTTGGTGACGCTGTGCACGGCGATGTCGAATCCCAGCGCGAGCGGCCGCTGGTTGTACGGCGTGGCGAACGTGTTGTCGGCCACCGCGAGCAGCTTGTGCCGGCGCGCCACCTGCGCGATCGCGGCCAGATCCGCGAGTTTCAGCAACGGATTGCTCGGCGTTTCGATCCACACCATCCGCGTGTTTGGCTTGATCGCCGCCTCGATCGCGCGCGGGATCGGACGCATCGACGTAAGTGACGGTCAGCGCCGCGCTCGACCTGCGCACGCGCTCGAACAGCCGGTAGGTGCCGCCGTACAGATCGTCGGACGCGACCACGTGCGAGCCTGACTCCAGCAGCTCGAGCACGGTCGCAATGGCCGCCATGCCGGAGGCGAACGCGAATCCCGCTTGGCCGTCTTCGAGGTCGGCCACGCAGCGCTCGAACGCCCAGCGCGTCGGGTTGTGGCTGCGGCCATAGTCGAGCCCTTTGTGCACGCCCGGCGATTCCTGCCTGTACGTGCTGGTCGTGTAGATCGGCGTCATCACTGCGCCGGTCGACGGGTCCGGCACCTGGCCGGCATGGATCACGCGGGTGGCGAAGTGGCGTCGCTGGCCTGCCTCGGGCAGCACGCGGTTGGTCGGCATTGCCTCGGAGCTGCCTGTCATCGGGATTCCTCTCGTTAACTGCCCGGCCGGTTCTTGCGCAGGAAGTTCAGCACATCGATGCGCGTGATCAGGCCGTGAAAGCCGTCCTCGTCGCTGACCACCGCCACCAGCCCGGCGTCGAAGATCGGCAGCAGGTCGTCGATCGACGCGCGGCGATCGACCGTCCGCACCTTGGTCGTCATCACCTGTCGCACCGGCGACTCGAATGCGTTGCGGTCGCGATGCGCGGCAAGCAGCAGGTCGCTCTCATCGACGATGCCGACCAGACGGCCGTCTTCGAGCACCGGCAGCTGCGAGACATCGAACATCTTCATCCGCGTGAAGACGACCGTCAGCGGATCGTCGGGCCCGACCGCCACGACTTCGTGCTCGCGCTGGGTGCGCGCGATCAGGTCGCGCAGGTCGCCGAACGCCGGCCGGTCACCGAGCCCCTGGTCATTCAGCCAGTGGTCGTTGAACATTTTCGCCAGATACTTGTTGCCGGTGTCACAGACGAATGTGACGACGGTCTTCGGCTGCGTTTGTTCGCGGCAGTAGCGCAGCGCCGCCGCCACCAGCGTGCCGCTGCTGCCGCCGGCCAGGATGCCGTCGGTGCGCAGCAGTTGCCGCGCAGTGGCCATCGCCTCGCGATCCGAGATGCTGTAGGCGCGCTGCACGCGCGACAGATCGGCGATCGGCGGCACGAAATCCTCGCCGATGCCCTCGACCAGCCACGATCCCGCGGTTCCGACCTGGCCGGTGCGGACGAAGTCGGCGAGCACCGATCCGGCCGGATCGGCCAGAACGATTTCGACCTGCGGCGCCACGCGCGCGAAGTAACGCGACATTCCGGTCAGCGTCCCGCCCGAGCCGACCCCGCACACGATCGCGTCGACCCTGCCCTCGGTTTGTGCCCAGATCTCGGGCGCGGTGGTGGTCTCGTGCGCGAGAGGATTGGCCGGGTTGCCGAACTGATTGACGTACCAGGCGCCCGGCGTCTCCGCCGTGATCTTCTCTGCGAGATCCTGGTAGTACTGCGGGTGGCCGCGCCCGACATCGGAGCGCGTCAGGACGATCTCGGCACCGAGCGCGCGCAGATGCGCGAGCTTCTCCTGACTCATCTTGTCCGGAATGACGAGGATCAGCCTGTAGCCCTTGGCCGCCGCGACCAGCGCCAGCCCCAAGCCGGTGTTGCCGGCGGTCGCCTCGACGAGCGTTGCGCCAGGCCCGATTCGTCCATCGCGCTCGGCCGCCTCGATCATCGAGCGGCCGATGCGGTCCTTGATCGATCCGCCCGGATTCTGGCTTTCCAACTTTACGAGCAGCCGACACGGCCCGGTATCGAAACCACGTACCGCGACCAGCGGCGTGCTGCCGATCAAGTCGAGGATGCGCTCGTGCACGCTCATCGCGACTCTGCTGGAGCCCGTATGACGCTGAAGGCAGTGATCTTATAGCGGTCTACGCCGCGTGCAGCCCGGGCCCGGACATCACCCTCGCGCAGCGCGCCGCGCTGGCGTAGGCTCATGCGGTCATGGATGCGCCAGCGAGTCACCCGTCCAATCGCCTTGCGCGTGAGACCAGCCCGTACCTGCTGCAGCACGCTCACAACCCGGTCGACTGGTATCCGTGGGGCGAGGAGGCCTTTGCGAAGGCGCGCGCCGAGGATAAGCCGATCCTGCTGTCGGTCGGCTACGCGACCTGCCACTGGTGCCACGTGATGGAGCGCGAGAGCTTCGAGGACGAGGCGATCGCGCGCCAGCTGCGCGCCGGCTTCGTCGCGATCAAGGTCGATCGCGAAGAGCTGCCCGATGTCGACCACGTCTACATGAGCGCGCTGCAGGCGTTGACCGGGCACGGCGGCTGGCCGATGAACATGTTCCTGACGCCGCAGCTGAAGCCATTTTTCGGCGGCTCCTACTTCCCGCCGAGGGCGCGCTATGGCCTGCTGAGTTTCTCCGAGGTCCTGGCTGCCGTGCGCGACGCGTGGACGACGCGGCGCGCCGTGGTCGAGCAACAGGCGGACGCGCTGCTCGCGCAGATCCGTGAAGGCATCGCGGCGGCGCCGCACCGGCCGGCAGGGCGCCTGCACGATCAGGCGGTCACGCAGCTTGCGCGTCGCTTCGATGAAACCTATGGCGGCTTCGGCTCGGCGCCGAAATTTCCGCAGTCGCCGCTGCTCCAGTACCTGCTGGCGCTGGCTGTCGCCGGCGACGAGCGCGCGCGCACGATGCTGGCCACTACGCTCGCGCAAATGGCCGCCGGCGGAATGTTCGACCACGTCGGTGGCGGCTTCGCGCGGTATTCAACCGACCAACGCTGGCACGTGCCGCATTTCGAGAAGATGTTGTACGACAACGCGCAGCTCGCGCGCATCTATGCCGGGGCATACCGCCTTACTGGTACAGAGCGCCTGCGCGTTGTCGCCGAGGACACGCTTGCATGGCTGCGGCGCGAGATGCACCCGGCCGCTGCGGCGGCTGCGTTCAGCTCCGCGCAGGACGCTGACTCCGAGGGCGTCGAAGGCAAGTTCTACGTATGGACGGCCGCCGAATTTCGCGCAGTCCTCGGAACCGATGCCGAGCCCGCTGCGCGCCTGTACGGCGTGACCGACGACGGGAACTGGGAACACGGTTTCAACATCCTGGAGCGGCGCGATCCGGAGTCGGTGCGGTCGGCACTCGGCCTCGACGAAAGCGCCTGGAAGCAATGGGAGCAGTCGGTACGCCAGCGGCTGTACGCCGTCCGCTCGCAGCGCATCTGGCCGATCACCGACGACAAGGTGCTGGCCGACTGGAACGGCATGACGCTGCGCGCGTTCGCCGAAGCGGGCCGCCTGCTCGAGCGCGACGACTTCGTAGAGACTGCGCGCTCGCTTGCGCGTTTCCTGCTCGGCACGATGGTGAGTGCAGGCCGGCTGCGCCACGCCTGGCGCGACGACGCGCTGCGCCTTGAAAGCTATCTCTCCGATCATGCGCAGGTCGGGCTCGGCCTGCTCGAACTGCACGCTGCCACCGGCGATCTCGAATGGCTGCAATCTGCGCACGACCTGGCTGAGAGCATGGTCAAGCGCTTCCACGTCGAAGGCGAAGGCTTCTATGACAGCGAGCATGGCCATCTGCCGCTACGCGCACTCGACCTGTTCGACGGCGCGGTGCCGTCAGCTACGGCGTCCGCGTGCGAACTGCTGGTACGGCTTGCCGGCGCCTACGAGCGCAGCGACTGGGCCGACATCGTGCAGGCCTCGATCGAGCGGCAGGCCACGCTGCTCGAGTCGGCGCCGGCGGCGGTGCCGACGATGCTGCTCGTGCACCTGTTGAGCGAGCACGGGGGCGACCTGCTGCTGCCTGCAGGCGACGATCCACTCTCAGCCGTACGCTCGGACCTTGCGCCGCTGGCGACGTTGATCAGCGCCCCGCCCGGCGCCGTTCCGCTCGCGGCTGCGCGCGATGCCGGCCGTGCCTACTTGTGCCAGCATGGAGCCTGTCAGTTGCCGGCGACGACGCCTGGGGAGTTGCGTGCCCAGCTCGCCCGGCTGCATTCGTTGCGGCCTTAGGCAGCGTAGGCCAGATCAAAGCGAGGAGGTTGGCTCATGAAAGGTATCGCCCACGTCCTGAGGGGGAAGCCGAACCGGGTCGTCCATGCGATCGGTCCCAAAGACACCGTCTACGACGCGGTCAAGAGAATGGCCGAACACAACATCGGCGGGCTGCTGGTGATGGAAGGCGAGAAGATCCTCGGCATCGTCACCGAGCGCGACTACGCGCGCAAGATCGTGTTGGCCGGCCGCTCGTCGAAGGAAACACCGGTGTCCGTCATCATGACCACGCAGGTGCTTTGCGTCGGCCCGCTGCAGACGACAGAGGAATGCATGGCAATCATGACGGAGAACCGCGTGCGCCATCTGCCCGTCCTCGACGACGGCAAGCTGATCGGGCTGGTTTCAATCGGAGATCTGGTGAAGGACATCATCTCCGAGCAGCAATTCATCATCGAACAGCTAGAGCACTACATCGCAGGCGATCGCGCTTAAACATCACCGCGACGCCAGCAGCGAATTCAGCTCTCCGTGGTCTGCAGGTCGCCGGGATCCAGGGATCCGACGTTCCTCTTGACCCACGCGCACCAGGCGTCCTGTGTCATGGGTGCGACCGTGCTCTCCAGATGCTCCCAGCGCACCCGCCAGGTTCCATCGGCAAGCTCGGTGACCGTGACGTGGGGTAACGCGCCCAGGCCGAACTGCTCGATGCGATCCTCGATCACCGCCTCCGCCTCGCGCGGTGTCAGCAAGCCGATTTCGCTCATCAGACCTTCCTCGTGGCGCTGCCGACGATCAGTTACAACCAGCGCGCGACGATGCGCTGGTACTCGCCGCTGGCCTTGGTCAGGTGCAGCCACTGGTCGACGTATTCCTTGGTCACCACGTCACCGCGCGGCAGCATGTAGGCCATCTCGCCGTACTGCAGCGGCTTGTCGGGATTGACCGCGCACAGGCCGGGCTTCTGGCGCTGCTGCACGATCGCCTCGGCAGATTCGGTGACGAACACGTCGGCATTGCCCTTGAGCACCTCGTCGAAGATGCCGATGTTGTCACTGTGGATCGTCAGCGAGGCCTGCTTGAAGTTGGCTTTCGCGAAGCGCTCGTTGCTGCCGCCCGGGTTGGCGATCACCTTGACGCCCGGCTTGTCGATGTCTGCCACCGTCTGGAATTTCTGCACGTCCGCGCAACGCACCAGCGGCGTCTTGCCGTTGACCATGTAGGCGGTGCTGAACGCCGCGCGTTTCTGACGATCGAGCGTCACCGAGATGCCGCCCACCGCGATGTCGCACTTGTTGCCGGTGAAATCAGCCATCAGGTTCGACCAGCTCGTCTTCACCCACTCGACCTTGACACCCAGGCTGGTCGCGAGCGACTGCATCAGGTCGACATCGATGCCTTCGTAGGTGCCATCGGGCTTGGCGAACGCAAACGGCTTGTAGTCGCCCGGCGTGCAGACGCGCAGCACGCCCGCCTTGATGACTTCGTCCACGCTCAATGCGTGCGCAGGAAAAGTGAGACCGGCCGTAGCAGCAAGGAGCAGTGGCAGGAGGGTGGACTTGGTGAACGACATGGATCGATTCCTCCGCTGGGTCGAGCGTTGTGCGAGCACTGACAGGCTACCGCAGTTGCAACGAGCGTAGCGCGGGTGGTTCCTACCTTGCCATCGCCGCGGGCGCCGCACGCTGTTCCGCCTTCCAGGCCGCGAGCGTCCACAGGAAGCTGCCGAAGTCCTGAACCGCGAACAGCAGCGCGAGCGGCCCTGGAATGATGCCGAGATACCACAGCACCGCCATCACTGGCGGCACCAGCGGCCGATCGAGGAGCGAGCCGAACACAAAGCCTTCGGCGTTGAGCCGGCCGCTGACGACGTACAGCATGCCGACCCCGCACACCAGCAGCGCGGCAAGCCGCAGGTAGTTGGCGCCTTGTGGTTCGAGTGCAGGCAGGTGCAGCAGCGCCGCAACAAAGTGCGGTGCAAGCATCAGCACGATGCCTTCGGCCAGGATCAGCCAACCGAACGCCTCGACGGTCTTGGCAGCGCGAGTCTGTTCGGTGGGGCGCAGGAGCCGACTGAACATGTCGGCTAACGGCGGATTCGGCATGGCGGCTCCGGCGGCGAAGGGCGAGCGCCCGATGATTAAGCGTCGCCGCAAAGCGCATGAAACGCAAGCCCGGTGCGCGAACGTAGAGAGTGTCGCGTCGCTGAGAAATCTTCAACGCCGTGCGGTGCGCGCCCCGCGATGAGGGCAACTTCCGTGCGCGTTTTCGCGGCGAAGTGAGCGCCTTGACCGCGTTATCGCGTCAGCTACGGATTAGAGACTCGCGACCTCGAACAACGCAGGAGCGAAAACGGCCGCTCGCGATGAGCGGCCGTTGTTGCTGCCAAACGGAGCGGGCCGGCTAGGCCATCGCCGCTTCAATCTTCGCGAGCGCAGCCTTTTCGTCGTCGCTGACCAGCGTGCCGCCGATGCCGAGGAAGCCGCCTTCCTTGGCGGCTTCAGCCGTTGCCTTGCCGATCGAACGGATCGTCGCCTTGAACGCGTCAAGCTCGCCCGGCGAGCGCTGCTTCACCGCAGCCGTGGCGTCGGCGATCAGGCGCGTAAAGGCATCGCGATCCTTCGCCATCTCGCGCACCGACTTCAGTGCGCTCTCCGTCAGGCCGCCGCCGAAGGCCGCGGCCAGGACTGAACCGGCCGGCGCCGCCTTGGTCGCCTCCAGCAGCGCTGCCTGGGCGGCCTTGACTTCCTTCATCGTGTCGAAGGGGCCGTCGAGGTCCGAACTCGCAACGGCCATCAATGCGGCAACGGGTGCGGCGGCGACCTTGTTCCAGTCGGCGCCGTAGGAGCCAATCACCGTCGCGGCCTTGTCGCCGGCGGCCATGGCCTCGTTGACCAGCTTCATCGTCGCCGCGTTGGCCGGGTCGCCGGCGAACTGCGTGGTTTCGCGCTTCAGCAGCTCGGCCAGTCCATTGGCGTCGAGCTTGTCGGTCTGCACCGCCTTGCTGACCAGGCCCATCAGTGCGGGGGCGACCATGCCGAGCAATGGCATGACGTTGAAGCCGAGTGCCTTGGTCAGCGCCCCGCCGATCGCGTTGGCTCCTGGACCTAACAGGGACGACAGCATGCCGCCGCCGGTGGTGGGGCCGCCGCTGAACAGGTTGCTGATCAGGCTGGTGAGGCTGCCGAAGCCGCCGAATGTCCCGGTGTCCTGCGGCAGCATCTTGAGCAGCGACTCGGCGCCCGACGGCGTGCTCGCCATCTTGCTCATGCTGCCCATCAGCAGCGGTGCGGCGGCGGAAAGGCCTTGGTTGATGGCCGAGGTGTCGGCGCCGAGCGCCTTGCCGAGGGCCGAAACGATCTCGGGGTTGATCGCAGAGGACAGCGATTCGAACAAGCTTGCCATGAGGTACCTCCGCTGGTTATGCGTTGGTGGAAAGAGGAACGCCCCCGACAAAAGTCAGGGGCGAAAGGAAGACCTACGAAAGAGGTGGAGCCACAGGCGCAGCGTCGGCGCCCGTGGCTACCGAACCGTGTGCCTAGCGAACCTTGCCGCGCCGGAACAGGTTGACGACGGCCAACAGAATGATCGCGCCGATCAGCGAAACGACAAGCCCGGCGATGCTGAAGTCGCCCTGGTTGACGGTTCCCGCCCCGAGAAGCGGTGAGATCAACCAGCCGCCAAGAAAGGCACCCACGATGCCGACAACGATGTTGAGCAAGACCCCTTGCTGCGCGTCGGTCTTCATGATCATGCTGGCGACCCAACCGATGAGGCCGCCGACGATCAGCCAAATGATGAAGTTCATGAGGTTCCTCCGTAAAAGGCGAGGCAGTCGAACTCAGTAACCACTGCCGCGCCGCGAGACTGCTGTCGATGTCGAGGAGCTCGGGCGAGTTAACGATACGCCGTTTCCGGTCGGCACCAAATCGCCCAATTGGGCAAGCTCCTTCTTGACGGCCTCGACGATCTCCGCCGTCGCAGCTTCGGTGGCCTCGACAGGCTCACTCGCGACAGCCACTGTCTTGTCCGCCGCTTCAGGTGCCACACATCCACCCGGCCGGCGTCGGCCGGCCGATGTGTCCACGCCGCCAACGGCCCGAAGCGGCCGCGCGCCTACGTAGCTTTCAGCTGATCGCGAATCGGCAATTGTCGGATGCGCTTGCCCGTCGCGGCAAAGATCGCATTGCAAAGCGCCGGCGGAACCGGCGGCACACCGGGTTCGCCCACGCCGCCCAGCGGCTTGCCGTAGTCGCCGGGCACGATATGCACGCGGATCTCGCGCGGTGCCGCCGACATGCGCGTCACCTCGTATGTGTCGAAATTGTTTTGTTGCGCACGGCCGTTCTTGAAGGTGATCTCGCCCAGCGTCGCTAGGCTCACACCCATGACGCAGGCTCCTTCCATCTGGGAGCGCACGCGATCCGGGTTGACGGTCGCTCCGCAGTCGACCGCGATATCCACGCGTGGAATCGTCAACTCGCCCTTCGCGTCGATGGTTACTTGCACGACCGCCGCCACGTAAGTGACGAAGCTGTAGTGGGCGGCAATGCCCATGCCACTGCCTTTCGGCAGCTGCTTGCCCCAGCCAGCCTCCTTGGCCGCAACTTCAGCGACGCGCCGCAGGCGACCGGTGTCCACCGGATAGAGCTCGGGCGATTCACCGTGGTTCCAGGTATCACCCAGCATCTTTGGCGAAACGACCCGCGGCGGGCCGATCACTTCGAGCAGAAAGTCTTTCGGGTCGCGGCCCGCTGCGGCTGCGAGCTCGGCGACGAAGGATTGCACCGCGAATCCGTGCGGGATATTCGAGACCGAACGGAACCAGCCGACGCGGGTATGCGCGTTCGCTTCCGGGTTCTCGATACGGATGTTCGGAATCGCAAAGGGAACGTTGCGGACGCCCATGCCGAGTTCCCAGTCGGCTGCCTGCTTTGCCTTCGCATCGAAGGTGGACATGATCGTCGGCGCAACGCTGCGATGCAGCCACGCGACCGGCAGCCCTTTCGCATCGACGCCGGCTTCCAGATGCTCGACCGATACCGTGTGGAAGTAGTCGTTGTGAAGATCGTCGTCGCGTGTCCAGACGACCTTGACCGGTTTGCCATCCATCGCCTTGGACAGCAAGGCCGCCTCGACGCCGAAATCAGGCTTGGACTTGCGGCCGAAGCCGCCCCCGAGCAATGTGACGTGCACGGTGACATCTTCGACCTTCATGCCGAGCCGCTTTGCGGCCCCGTCGCGCGCAGCCTGCGGCGACTGGAAGCAGCCCCAGATCTCGCATTTGCCTTTCGTGATGCGCGCGCTCGCCGCCGGAGGTTCCATCGTGGCGTGCGCGAGGTGCGGCAGATAGTAGTCAGCCGTGATGCGCTTTGACGCAGCGGCCGCCGCCTTGGCGAAGTCGCCGTCGTTGCGAACAACCGGCCCCGGTTTGTTTGCTGCCTCTTCCAGCGTCTTCTTGTACGCAGCGGAGTCGTAAGTCGCATTCGGACCGTCGTCCCACACGATCTTCAGCGCGTTGCGCCCCTGCATCGCGGCCCAGGTATTGCTTGCGATCACGGCAACGCCGCCGAGCGGATTGAACGCGGGCGCGCCCGGCGTGGGATCGATCGGCACGACTTTCACGACGCCCGGGACCTTGAGCGCGGCAGCGTCGTCGACGCTTTTCACCTTGCCACCGTAGACCTGCGGCCGCGCCACCACGGCGTAGAGCTGGCCGGGCAGACGCGTGTCCATGCCGTACTGCGCCTTGCCGGTGACTATGTCCTGCGCATCGACGAGCTTGAGCTTGCCGGTGCCGATGTAGCGAAACTGCGAGGGGTCCTTCAGCTTGACCTTGTCCATCGCTGGCAGCGGCACGGTTGCGGCGGCCTTGGCGAGCGCGCCGTAGCCGAGCTTGCGGCCGGTTGGCGTGTGTATGACTTCACCGTTCTTCGCCTGCACTTCGCTGACCGGCACCTTCCAGCGTGCGGCGGCCGCGGTTTCCAGCATCTGCCGCGCGGCTGCGCCGCAACGGCGCATCGGCATGAAGAAGTGCCGTGTGCTGCGCGAGCCGTCGGTGTCCTGGTTGCCGTAGCGGGCTTCGTCGCCGGGCGCCTGCACGACGCGCACCCGCGACCAGTCGGCTTCGAGTTCGTCGGCGACGATCATCGGCATGCCGGTACGCACGCCCTGGCCCATCTCCGAGCGATGGCAGACGATGCTGACGATGCCGTCCTCGCCGATCGCGACGAACACCAGCGGGCTGTCGACCCAGCCGTGCGGCATGCCATCGGCGCCGTACTTGGGTGGATCTGCCGCGCGCACGGAGGCGGGGAATCCCACGGCGAGCACCAGCCCGCCGAGCGCGGAGGCCTGGAGAAAGTTCCGCCGGCTCACATTGGCAATCACCAGCGAGGTTTCGGGCGACGCTCTGGCAGTCTCAATCGAAAGGCGCGTTCATGTCGTCGCTCCTTTCTCGCCGGCCGCCTGCTTGATGGCGGCGCGGATGCGACCGTAAGTGCCGCAGCGGCAGATGTTGCCGGTCATGGCTGCCTCGATGTCGGCATCGGTCGGTTTAGGTTTTTGCTTGAGAAGCGCCGTCGCGGCCATGATCTGCCCGGCTTGGCAGTAGCCGCACTGAGGCACACCCATCTCGATCCATGCGGTCTGCACGGCCTTGCCGACTTTGTCAGCGCCGATCGCTTCGATGGTGACGACCTTCTTGCCCGCGAGCGAGGAAATCGGAGTCACGCATGCGCGCCCCGGCTGGCCGTCGATATGCACGGTGCAGGCGCCACACAGCGCCGCGCCGCAACCGAACTTCGTCCCAGTCAATCCCAGCTCGTCGCGCAGTACCCAAAGCAGCGGGGTATCGGCGGGCAGGTTGACGTCGTGTTCTTTGCCGTTGATGTTGAGCTTGGCCATCTGGATCCCCTATGTGCACTGACGGACTTCGCTCCGGATCGCGCCGCACGCGCGCTCGCTCCAGGCGCCGGACCGCGAGGAGGCTACGCCGAATGTGGCGGACCCGAAATAGCCAATCGAAACGACCCGCTGCTGACCGACGGGCACGAGGTTAGGGAAGCCTGAATCGCAGCGGTCGACCGAGGCAGGGCGTCGACACACGGCGTGCAGCCGCGTTCCAGGCGGAAGCCTGCTAGCTCAGGGATTCAAGCACATGCGCCGCGTTTCGCGCTGCCGGCCCTACGTGCTTGCTGTAACGCTGTAGGTGCGCCACTGCTTCTGTCTGATCGGGCGTGATCGACCGGATGCGGCGGGTATAGGGGTCGAGGCGCGAGCTGAACTGCCACTCGCGGATATCTGCGGTCTTCGACCAGACCAGCTGATTCGACAGCTCGGTCGCCATCATGCGCACCCAATCCTTCGGTTGGTCCGGTGGCGCGATCGGCGCGCAGATGCGGTTCTTTTCGGTTTCGTCCCGATAAGTGGCCTCCACGTGCCCGATCAGCGACCAGCTGAAGGTCGGCTGAAGCATTCGCACCCATTGCAGGGTGATCCGGTCCCCATCGAAGATGGGTTTAGCCGGCAGCGCGGGGATCCCGGTGGCGGAGCAATCGAGATGCAGGAAGTCGCGGCTCGTCGGGACTGCGCCGCGCTCGAGCACGATCTGATCGGCGTCGATGCGCGTCACGCGGCCGAGGCGCACGACGTTTCGCACGCGACGAAGCTGTTCCATTTCGCTGTCGCTGACGAAGCCGCCGTGAAAGCCCGTGGGCTTGACGGATCGGTCGATCCGTCTGAATTCGTCGAATGCCTCCAGCCGCGCAAATACATCATCGACC